>NZ_JBIAQZ010000001.1:0-748840 GCF_042889485.1 Streptomyces sp. NPDC002580
TGGCGAAGCTGAGAACTTAAGCGCCAGTAAACGGCGGTGGTAACTATAACCATCCTAAGGTAGCGAAATTCCTTGTCGGGTAAGTTCCGACCTGCACGAATGGCGTAACGACTTCTCGACTGTCTCAACCATAGGCCCGGTGAAATTGCACTACGAGTAAAGATGCTCGTTTCGCGCAGCAGGACGGAAAGACCCCGGGACCTTTACTACAGTTTGATATTGGTGTTCGGTTCGGCTTGTGTAGGATAGGTGGGAGACTTTGAAGCGGCAGCGCCAGCTGTTGTGGAGTCGTCGTTGAAATACCACTCTGGTCGTGCTGGATGTCTAACCTGGGTCCGTGATCCGGATCAGGGACAGTGTCTGATGGGTAGTTTAACTGGGGCGGTTGCCTCCTAAAGAGTAACGGAGGCGCCCAAAGGTTCCCTCAGCCTGGTTGGTAATCAGGTGTTGAGTGTAAGTGCACAAGGGAGCTTGACTGTGAGACCGACGGGTCGAGCAGGGACGAAAGTCGGGACTAGTGATCCGGCGGTGGCTTGTGGAAGCGCCGTCGCTCAACGGATAAAAGGTACCCCGGGGATAACAGGCTGATCTTCCCCAAGAGTCCATATCGACGGGATGGTTTGGCACCTCGATGTCGGCTCGTCGCATCCTGGGGCTGGAGTCGGTCCCAAGGGTTGGGCTGTTCGCCCATTAAAGCGGTACGCGAGCTGGGTTTAGAACGTCGTGAGACAGTTCGGTCCCTATCCGCTGTGCGCGTAGGAATATTGAGAAGGGCTGTCCCTAGTACGAGAGGACCGGGACGGACGAACCTCTGGTGTGCCAGTTGTCCTGCCAAGGGCATGGCTGGTTGGCTACGTTCGGGAGGGATAACCGCTGAAAGCATCTAAGCGGGAAGCCTGCTTCGAGATGAGTATTCCCACCCCCTTTGAGGGGTTAAGGCTCCCAGTAGACGACTGGGTTGATAGGCCAGATCTGGAAGCCCGGCAACGGGTGGAGGTGACTGGTACTAATAGGCCGAGGGCTTGTCCTCAGTTGCTCGCGTCCACTGTGTTGGTTCTGAAACCACGAACAACCGTCGTAGCCATGCCACGGCTCCGGTTGACAGTTTCATAGTGTTTCGGTGGTCATAGCGTGAGGGAAACGCCCGGTTACATTCCGAACCCGGAAGCTAAGCCTCACAGCGCCGATGGTACTGCAGGGGGGACCCTGTGGGAGAGTAGGACGCCGCCGAACAAATTTTGAAGAAAACCCCCGTACCGGGAATCCGGTACGGGGGTTTTCTGCGTTCCAGGGTCCCTTTTTTTACGCCCCGTTCCCTCTTCGGAGGAGAGCGGGGCGTTTCTGTTTGCGCGTCCGTCTTCTGTCCTACAGGCGGCCCGCTGATTTCAGGGCCAGGTAGGCGTCCGCGAGAGCCGGCGCCAGGTCGTCCGGGGTCGCGTCGACGACCGTGACTCCGTGGCGTCGCAGTTGTCCGGCTGTGCGTTGACGCTCGGTCTCGGCCTGGGCGGCCGAAGCCGCCTCGTACACCGCGTCGGTGTCTCCACGGGCCGCGGCCATGCGCGCGATGTGCGGGTCCGACACCGATGCCAGCAGCACCGTATGGCGCTGGGTGAGGCTGGAGAGTACGGGGAGCAGACCCTCCTCGACGGGGGCGGCGTCGAGGCTCGTCAGGAGCACGATCAAGGAGCGCCTCGGGGCCGCACGCCGGGCCGTGGCGGTCAGACCACGGGCGTCCGTCTCGACGAGCTCCGGTTCCAGGCCGGCCATCGCGTTGACCAGGGACGGCAGGACGTCGCCTGCCGAGCGGCCCTGGACGAGGGCGCGTACCCGGCGGTCGTAGGCGAGGAGGTCCACGCGGTCACCGGCGCGGGAGGCCAGGGCGGCGAGCAGCAGGGCCGCGTCCATGGAGGCGTCGAGACGGGGGACGTCGCCGACGCGGCCCGCGGAGGTGCGGCCGGTGTCGAGGACCAGAAGGATGTGCCGGTCGCGCTCGGGACGCCAGGTGCGTACGGCGACCGTCGTCCGGCGGGCGGTGGCGCGCCAGTCGATGGACCGGGTGTCGTCGCCGGGGACGTACTCGCGCAGGCTGTCGAACTCCGTGCCCTCACCGCGTGTCAGCACGCTGGTGCGGCCGTCGAGTTCGCGGAGCCGGGCCAGTTTGGACGGCAGGTGCTTCCGGCTGGTGAAGGGGGGCAGGACACGCACGGTCCAGGGGACCTTGTGGCCGCCCTGACGGGAGAACAGGCCGAGGGGGCCGTACGAGCGGATGGTGACGCGGTCGGCCCGACGGTCGCCGCGGCGGGTCGGGCGCAGACGGATCGTCAGACGGCGGCGTTCGCCGGCGGGGACCCTCAGGTGCTGCCGGGAGGCGGTGACCTCGGTTCCGGGTTCCCAACTGCTCGGTGGCCAGGCGTCGCGAAGGTGCGCGCGCAGAGGACGGCCCGAGGGATTGGTGACGGTGAGGGTGACGTCCGCGGACTCGCCGAGACGTACCGAGGTGTCGCCGGACCGGGTCAGGCCGAGGCGCCGTACGGGAGCCGCCAGGGCGGCGTCGCAGGCGCAGGCCAGGGCCAGGGGGGCGTTCACGGCGAGGATGCCCGTCCAGCTCGGTCCCCAGATGCCGACGGGAAGGGCTCCCAGGGCCGCCAGCAGGGCGGCGCGTCCGGTGAGGGCCATCAGCGGGGGACGGGGACGTGGGAGAGGATCGCGGTGATGACGGAGTCGGCCGTGACGCCCTCCATCTCGGCTTCGGGGCGGAGTTGGACGCGGTGGCGCAGGGCCGGCAGCGCGAGCGCCTTCACGTCGTCGGGGATGACGTAGTCACGGCCGGTCAGCCAGGCCCAGGCGCGGGCCGTGGCGAGGAGGGCGGTCGCGCCGCGCGGGGAGACGCCGAGGTTGAGGGACGGCGACTCGCGGGTGGCGCGGCAGATGTCGACGACGTAGGCGGCGATCTCGGGGGAGACCGCCGTCTTGGCGACCGCGGCGCGGGCGGCTTCGAGGTCGGCGCGGCCGGCGACGGGGCGCAGGCCGGCGGCGCGCAGGTCGCGGGGGTTGAAGCCCTCGGCGTGCCGGGTGAGGACGTCGATCTCGTCCTGGCGGGAGGGCAGAGGGATCGTCAGCTTGAGCAGGAAGCGGTCCAGTTGGGCCTCGGGCAGGGGGTACGTGCCCTCGTACTCGACCGGGTTCTGGGTCGCGGCGACCAGGAAGGGTTCGGGGAGCGGCCGGGGTGTGCCGTCGACCGTGACCTGACGTTCCTCCATCGCCTCCAGCAGCGACGACTGGGTCTTGGGAGGCGTGCGGTTGATCTCGTCGGCGAGCAGCAGGTTGGTGAACACCGGGCCGGGCTGGAACGAGAACTCGGCGGTCCGGGCGTCGTAGACGAGGGAGCCGGTGATGTCGCTCGGCATGAGGTCGGGGGTGAACTGGACACGCTTGGTGTCGAGTTCCAGCGCGGACGCGAGCGCGCGGACGAGCAGCGTCTTGGCCACTCCGGGGACTCCTTCGAGGAGGACGTGTCCACGGCAGAGGAGGGCGACGACCAGTCCGGTCACGGCGGGGTCCTGGCCGACCACGGCTTTGGCGATCTCCGTGCGCAGGGCTTCCAGGGAGGAGCGGGCGGTGCCTTCATCCCCGGAGTACCCGGCGTACTCGGTGTTGTCAGTGGTCGGGTCCATCATGAAATGCGTACCTCTCTTTCGAGGGCGTCGAGTTGGTCGGCGAGGGAGACGAGGGCCGCGTCGTCGCGGGGCGGCGGCCCGAAGAGCAGCGGGAGCAGGGCCTGGCCGTCGCCGTCGAGGCGGGCGGCCAGGGCGGGGAGCAGGGTTTCGGGCGCGTGCGCCTGAGTGGGGGGCACACCGATGAGGGGGGCGAGGCGGGTGCGGGTGGTGGAGCGCAGACCCGCGGCGGCGCGGTCGCGGGCGTTGGCCTTGCGGTAGAGGCGTGCTCGGCCCTCGGCGGTCTCGGAGGCGCGGATCGCGACGGGAAGGCGCTCGGGTACGAGGGGCCCCATGCGACGCGCGCGCCAGAGGGCGGCCACGAGTGCCGCGATGAAGAGCTGCAGTGTGCCCCAGAGCCAGCCCGAGGGCAGCAGGTCGAGGAAGCTCTGGTCGCCCTCGTCGGCGGCCGAGTCGTCGGAGAGCGAGGGGAGGTACCAGACCAGGTGGGAGCGGGAGCCGAGGAGTTGGAGGGCGAGCGAGGCGTTGCCCTGCTCGTCGAGACGGTCGTTGTAGAGGATGTCGGGGGCGCCGAGGACGACGGTGTCGCCGCTTCCGGAGGGCGCCGGTATGCGAAGCAGTGTGGGGAGGTCGTCGCTGGGGTAGCAGGCGTCGGTGCCAGGGACGGTGGTGGTGTAGCGGATGCCGCCCGTGTCGGCGCTGCCCGCTCGACGGGCGGCCGGCAGGGTGCAGTCGGGGGAGAGCGTCGAGTCGAAGCTGACCGCCGGGTCGGCGGTGACTCCGGGGGCCAGAGTGCCGATGGAGGGCGCCTTGGGGGAGACCAGGACCGTACGTCCGCCGGAGGTCCGCGTCGCTGTCCTCAGGAGCGTCTGCTGACGGCCGGTCAGCAGGTCGGGGACGGCGATCAGCACGGTGGTGTCGGGGCCGGCCGCGTCGCGGGCCTGGTCGAGCGTGGTGACCACGCGCGTGGAGACCCCCTGGTCGGCGAGGAGTTCGGCGACGGCCCGGCTGCCGTAGGGGTCGGCGGAGCGGGGGTCGAGGCGGCCGTGCCGGGCGTCCGAGCGGACCGCGGCCATCACGACGGCGGCCACCAGGAGGAGGACGAGCGCGAGGACGAGGCCGCGCGCTCGGGTCCACGACTGGCGGGCGGTGGGCGAGGCCGAGGTGGAGGCGGAGGTGAGGGTGGCCCCGGTCATGAGGCGGCCCCTCGGCGGCTGCCGTGGGCGCTGCCCGCGAGTACGGGCCTGGTGCGCTCGAGGTCCCGGTCGAGGTCGGTGAGGCGCTGGTACGCGCGCGGGTCGCCGGGCCGGCCGCCGTACGTGACGTCGTCGAAGTCCCGTGCCGCGGCGACCAGTCGGTCCGCGTGGGAGGGCAGGGTGCGGCCGGCCTCCGCGCCGGCCTCGTCGGCTGTGCGGCCGGGGCGCGGATCGAGCAGCGCGCGTTCCTCCAGGGAACGGACGATGGCGCGCATCCGCTCCTGGACGGCCTGGTTCCAATGGCCCTGGGCCGCGTGGGCCTCGGCGGTGGCGCGGTGTTCGGCCGCGCTCTTCGGACGGTCGTCGAAGAGGGTGGCGGACGAGGCCGGGGCGCGGTGCGGAGTGCCCAGACGCCACCACAGGGCGGCCACGACGCCCACCACGAAGAGGAGGACGACGAGGAGTCCGAGCGTTCCGCCGGGTGTCGAGGCGGAGGCGGCGCCGAACAGCCTGTCGACCCAGTCCCAGAAGGCGTTCAGGGCGCGCTGGACCGGGCTGGGATCGTTCTCGTGGTACATCCGTCTGGCCAGCTCGCGCCTGGCCGCCTCCCGCGCGGGGTCGCGCGGAACCGTCACCGGTGGTCCGTCGCCGCGCGACAGCGCCGCGACGAGTGTGGTGCCGGTGTGCGGTCCCGCGAGCACCGCCGTGAGGACTCCCCCCGCCCCGTTCACCGCATCAGCTCCCCGGTGTGGTGCCGGAGGCCCCGGTGCCGTGGCTCTGCAGGCCCGCGGCCCGGGCCAGGTCGAGGTCGAGCGCCTCGCGTCGGATGCGCTGGTCGATGTACAGGAGCACGGTGACGCCCGCGGTGATCGGGAACGTGATCGTGGATCCGATCACCGAGCCGACACCGCTGACGATCAGGAAGGCCCAGCCGACGTCGCCGGTGCCGTCGAGCATGCCGGTGAGGCCGTCGCCGCTCAGTGCCGCGGCGATGACGGCGAAGGGGATCACGATGATCGCGGCCACGATGTAGGTGATGATCGCGGCGAGCCCCTGGATGCCGGCCACCCGCCACCAGGACCCGCGCACGAGCTTCGCGGAGCGGCTCATCGACTTCAGGATGCTCTGCTTCTCCAGCATCAGGGCGGGGGAGGCGAGCGAGAAGCGGACCAGCAGCCACACGGTGGCGACGAAGCCGACGAGTCCGCCGAGGACGGAGAGCGCGAAACCGGCCTCACCCGAGCCGGAGACCGCCACGAGCAGACCGGGGAGGGTGCCGATGCCGATGACCACGAGGGCGATGAGGGGCAGCAGGAACGTCAGGCCGAACAGCTTCGCCAGCTGGGGGCGGGCGTCCCGCCATGCCTCGCGCGTGGCCACCGGCTTGCCGAGCACCGCGCGGCTGGTCACCGACGTGAGCAGGGCCGTGGCGACGATGGTGCCGAGCAGGGTGATCAGCAGGACGACACCGGAGCTCAGCAACGAGTCACCGAGGGCCCGGCTCAGCTCGCCGACGGTCGCGCTCGGGTCGTTGAGGGCCTCGGTGTCGGTGTGGTCGTTCAGGACGAAGCCCTGGAGCAGGACGACGGCGATCTCCGTGACGACGGCGACGGCCAGCGAGATGCCGAGGACCGTGCGCCAGTAGACGCGCATGGTCGAGACCGCGCCGTCGAGGATCTCGCCGACGCCGAGCGGGCGCAGCGGGATGACGCCTGGCTTGGCCGCGGGCGGCGGTCCGCCCCAGTGGCCGCCCCAACCCGCGGGTCCGCCGTGACCAGGGCCGCCGTAGCCGGGGCCTCCCCAGCCGCCGGGTGGACCGCCCCAGCCCGGGCCGGGCGGCGCCGGGGGCGCGGGTGGTGGGGCCTGGTCGGGAGCCTGGGTGCCCGGGGCGGACCACTGGCGGGGCGGAGGCTGCTCCTTGGACCACTTCGAGATCTGTCCGGGTTGGTCCGATCCGTCCGGGCCGGCGGGCTGCGGAGGGACGGAGGAGCCCGGCTCCTGTCCGTCGGAGGGGGCGGATCCGGGCGAGGCCCAGCCCGGAGTGTCGTTCATCGTCGCTCCTTCACGGTGCCCGTTCCGCGGTCGCGGCGGCAGGTTGGACGCCATCGTGCCACGGTGTGCGCGGCGGGGTCCCGGCCCCCGCATGGGCTGCACACCTTCAATTGTCCGCCGGGTAAGGGGCAGACTGGGCGGATGGCTGATCACTACGCGCAAACCCGCGAGGACAGCGGGCCGACGGAGATACCCGCGATCCGCTGGCACGAGCCTCCGGAAGGCCCCGTGCTGGTCCTTCTCGATCAGACGCGGCTTCCGGCCGAGGAGGTCGAGCTGGTGTGCACCGACGCGCCCGCCCTGGTGGAGGCGATCCGCACCCTCGCCGTACGAGGCGCGCCGCTGCTCGGGATCGCGGGGGCGTACGGCGTCGCGCTCGCCGCCGTACGCGGCTTCGACGTGGACGAGGCCGCCCTCGCGCTGGCCGGTGCCCGGCCGACCGCCGTGAACCTCGGGGTCGGGGTGCGCAGGGCTCAGGCGGCCTACCGGGCGGTGCTCTCCGTGAGCGGCGATCAGGAGGCGGCCGCCGCGGCGGCGCTCGCCGCGGCACGCGAGCTGCACCGGGAGGACGCCGAGGCCAGCGCGCGGATGGCCGTGCACGGGCTGGCGCTGCTCGACGAGCTGCTGCCGGGCGGCGGACACCGGGTGCTCACGCACTGCAACACCGGGGCGCTGGTCTCCGGGGGAGAGGGCACGGCGTTCGCCGTGGCGCTCGCGGCGCATCGGGCGGGGCAGCTGAGGCGGCTGTGGGTGGACGAGACGCGGCCATTGCTCCAGGGCGCCCGCCTGACGGCGTACGAGGCGGCCCGCAACGGGATGGCCTACACCCTGCTCACCGACAACGCGGCGGGCTCGCTGTTCGCCGCGGGCGAGGTGGACGCGGTGCTGATCGGGGCCGACCGCATCGCGGCCGACGGTTCGGTGGCGAACAAGGTGGGGAGCTATCCGCTCGCGGTGCTGGCCAGGTACCACCACGTGCCGTTCGTCGTCGTGGCGCCGGTGACGACGATCGACCTGGACACGCCCGACGCCGCATCCATCGAGGTCGAGCAACGCGCGAGTCATGAAGTGACGGAGATCACAGCACCGCAGGTGCCGGTGGTGGGGGTCGAGGCGGGAGGCGGTATACCTGTGGCACCCCTGGGGACCCAGGCGTACAACCCGGCGTTCGATGTGACGCCGCCGGAGTTGATCACGGCGATCGTCACCGAAGAGGGCGTTGTTTCGCCCGTGACGGCTGAGGCTCTCGCCGAGCTGTGTGACTTGTCACGCCAGGTAACGATTTAGTTAATGGGATGATGTCGTTTATGAAGGGACGAGTCCTTGTCGTCGATGACGACACCGCACTGGCCGAGATGCTCGGCATTGTGCTGCGTGGTGAAGGTTTTGAGCCGTCTTTCGTAGCCGACGGCGACAAGGCGCTGGCCGCTTTCCGCGATGCCAAGCCCGATCTGGTGCTCCTGGACCTGATGCTGCCCGGACGGGACGGCATCGAGGTATGCCGCCTGATCAGGGCGGAGTCCGGGGTGCCGATCGTGATGCTCACGGCGAAGAGCGACACCGTCGATGTCGTGGTCGGCCTCGAGTCGGGCGCCGACGACTACATCGTGAAGCCGTTCAAGCCAAAGGAGCTGGTGGCTCGGATCAGGGCGCGGCTGCGCCGTTCGGAGGAGCCGGCGCCCGAACAGCTGTCGATCGGGGACCTCGTCATCGACGTCGCCGGTCACTCTGTGAAACGGGAGGGCATGTCGATCGCGCTGACGCCGCTCGAGTTCGACCTGCTGGTCGCGCTCGCGCGCAAGCCCTGGCAGGTGTTCACGCGTGAGGTCCTGCTGGAGCAGGTGTGGGGCTACCGGCACGCGGCGGACACGCGGCTGGTCAACGTCCACGTCCAGCGGCTGCGCTCCAAGGTCGAGAAGGACCCGGAGCGTCCGGAGATCGTGGTGACCGTCCGAGGCGTCGGGTACAAGGCAGGGCCGAGCTGACATGTCACGGGACAGTGCCGCTTCGGCGCCCGCTGAGCAGGGGGAACGTCCGGGGCGGCCTGTCGGCCGGAAGATGACGGGCTCTCGCTGGGAACAGTTCTTCGAGGGAGGGCTGTTCCAGGGCGGAGTCCAGGGCAGCCCGGTGTTCCGGCTGCTCATACGCTGGGTGCGCCGTCCGCTGCTGCCGGTGATGCGGCTGTGGCGGCGCAACATCCAGCTCAAGATCGTCGTGACCACCCTGCTGATGTCGCTCGGTGTCGTGCTGCTGCTCGGCTTCGTCGTCATCGGACAGGTGCGCAACGGTCTGCTCGACGCCAAGGTGAAGGCCTCGCAGAGCCAGGCCACCGGAGGCTTCGGGGTGGCCAAGACGAACGCCGACTCGTACGCGGCGGATCACGGCGACAACGGTCCGGCCGTCGACAGCCGGTCGTCGAAGAACGTCAGCCAGTGGATGACGGACCTCGTCGTGTCCCTGTCCAGTGGTGGGCAGGGCGCGTTCGACGTGGCGACGCTCAGCGCCTCGGGCGCCGGCAGCGGCGGTCTCGCGCCGCGGGGGTCGAACCAGGTCGACCCGGCGGCGAGCGTCCCCGAGAACCTTCGCGCCCGCGTCGACAGGAGCACGGCGGCGGCGCAGAGCTACACCCGTGTCGTCTACAAGGACGGCAAGGAGTCCCAGCCGGCGCTCGTCATCGGCAAACAGGTCAGCGACCCCAACGGGGACGCGTACCAGCTCTACTACCTCTTCCCGCTCACGCAGGAGGAGAAGTCGCTGAGCCTGGTCAAGGGCACGCTCGCGACGGCCGGACTGTTCGTCGTGGTGCTCCTCGGGGCGATCGCCTGGCTCGTGGTGCGCCAGGTCGTGACGCCGGTACGGATGGCGGCCGGCATCGCCGAGCGGCTCTCCGCCGGGCGTCTCCAGGAACGCATGAAGGTCACCGGCGAGGACGACATCGCCCGTCTCGGGGAGGCCTTCAACAAGATGGCGCAGAACCTCCAGCTGAAGATCCAGCAGTTGGAGGACCTGTCGCGGATGCAGCGCCGGTTCGTGTCGGACGTGTCGCACGAGCTGCGTACCCCGTTGACGACCGTGCGGATGGCGGCCGATGTCATCCACGACGCGCGCGTCGACTTCGACCCGGTGACCGCGCGGTCGGCCGAACTCCTCGCCGATCAGCTCGACCGGTTCGAGACACTGCTCGCCGACCTGCTGGAGATCAGCCGGTTCGACGCGGGCGCGGCGGCGCTGGAGGCCGACGCCATCGACCTCAGGGAAGTCGTACGACGGGTGGTCGGCGGAGCCGAGCCGCTCGCCGAGCGCAAGGGCACGCGCATACGCGTCATGGGCGACCAGCAGCCGTTGATCGCCGAGGCGGACGGCCGGCGCGTCGAACGGGTGCTGCGCAACCTCGTCGTCAACGCCGTCGAGCACGGCGAGGGCAGGGACGTCGTCGTCAAGCTCGCCGCGGCGGGCGGAGCCGTCGCCATCGCGGTCCGCGACTACGGCGTCGGGCTCAAGCCCGGCGAGGCGACCCGGGTGTTCAGCCGCTTCTGGCGGGCCGACCCGGCGCGGGCGCGCACCACGGGCGGCACGGGCCTCGGCCTGTCCATCGCCCTGGAGGACGCGCGGCTGCACGGCGGCTGGCTCCAGGCCTGGGGCGAGCCGGGCGGCGGTTCGCAGTTCCGGCTGACCCTGCCGCGGACGGCCGACGAGCCGCTCAGGGGATCGCCGATACCGCTGGAACCCAGGGACTCCCGGCGCAACCGCGGACTCGACGACGCCGGTCTGCCGCACGCCGGCGGTGCCAAGCTCGCCACGGTGCCCGTGCAGTCCGGGGCGGCGTCGGGTTCTATACCGCCGCCCGGGCAGATGACCCCGCGACTGGCCGGGGCGTCCCCCACGGCCGATCCGACGGCGTTGCCGGGCAACGGCGCGCGTGTGGTGCCCCGGCCCGCCGGGACGTTGCGCCGCCAGGAGGAGACATCCGGCAGCGGCCGGGAACAGACTGCGCGGGGGCAGGACGGCGACACGCCGGAGGAGCTCGGACATGGGGAGGCATTTCGTGGGCGCTGACCGCGGGGGGAACGGCGTCCGCGGACGCCGCACGGTGCGCCTCACGGCCTATGCGGGCTGCTCGGTCCTGCTGCTGGCGGGGTGCGCCTCGATGCCGGACAGCGGGGATCTGCGGGGCGTCGAATCCACGCCGCGCCAGGACTCGCACGTCCGCGTCTACGCCGTGCCGCCGCCTCAAGGCGCCTCGGCGGCGGAGATCGTGCAGGGCTTCCTCGAGGCCCTGACCAGTGACGACGCGAAGTACGAGACGGCCGGCAAGTACCTCACCGACAACGCCCGCAAGGTGTGGGACCCGTACCGTTCCACGACCGTCCTCGCGGACGCGCCGAACTCCGTCCCGATGTCCTCCGAGAAGGACGGCGGCCGGGACGTGCTGTTCCGGCTGAGCGGCAGCAAGGTCGCCACGGTGGACGGCCGGCACGCGTACGATCCGGGCTCCGGCGCGTACAGCGGGTCGGTGCACCTCACCAGGCTCAAGAGCAACAAGCAGTGGCGCATCGACGGACTGCCGCAGGGCGTGGTGATGGGCACGTCCGACTTCCGGCGCAACTACGTGTCCGTCAACAAGTACTTCTACGCGTCGAACGGGGAGGCCGGCACCGGCCGCCCGCTGAGCACCGTCGCCGACCCGGTGTTCGTCCGCGCGCAGGTGGATCCGATGACGCAGATCGTGCGCGCGCTCCTGAAGGGGCCCACGAGCTGGCTGGGCCCGGTGGTCAGGTCGAGCTTCCCCTCGGGCACCGACCTGAAGAGCAGCGACGTGTCGTTGTCGCCGGACGACCGCAACCGGGTGACGGTGCCGCTGAACGCGAAGGCCGACCGTGTCGGGCACACCAAGTGCACGCAGATGGCGGCCCAGCTCCTGCTCACCCTTCAGGACCTGACCCCGACCGGCGTCGACGAGGTGGAGCTCCAGAAGTCGGACGGTTCGCAGCTGTGCGTCCTGGACAAGGACCAGGCCGAGGGCGTCGCCGGGCAGGGTACGGGCCGGCCGCCGGGGAACCAGTACTTCATCGATCATGACCAGCGGCTCGTACGGCTGACCGGCGGCGCCGGGGACAAGAATCCCGAGCCGGTGCCCGGCGCGCTGGGCGAGGGCGCCAAGAAACTGCGGGCGGCCGCGGTGTCGCGCGACGAGGACAGTGCGGCGGGGGTCTCGGCCGACGGCCGGAACCTGTACGTCGGGTCCCTGGTGTCGGGCGGTTCGCTGGGCGAGCCGGTGGTGCGGAGCGAGGGCGGGACGGCCGACGACCGGCTGACCACGCCCAGCTGGGACGCGCGCGGGGATCTCTGGGTGGCCGACCGCGACCCGAAGCAGCCCCGGCTGCTTCTGCTGCGGAAGGGCGCGGGCGAGCCCGTCGTCGTCGAGGCGCCGCAGATCGACGGGCGGGTCGAGGCGGTGCGGGTGGCCGCCGACGGGGTGCGGATCGCGCTGATCGTCGAGAAGGACGGCCACAGCTCGCTGCAGATCGGGCGCATCGAGCGGTCCCGCTCCGACGAGCCGTACGGCGCGGCCATCGTGGAACCGCGATCAGTGGCACCCCAGTTGGAGGAGGTCACGGCCATGTCCTGGGCCGGGGACAACCGGCTCGTGGTCGTCGGCAGCGAGAAGGGCGGCGTGCAGCAGATGCGGTACGTCCAGGTCGACGGGTCCACCCCGCTGGGCTCCTCGCCCTCCGCGCTGGCCAACGTCAAGGAGATCGCCGCGGCCGAGGACGAGCAGCTGCCGCTGGTGGCGCACTCCGAGACGGACGGGATCGTGCGGCTGTCGGCGGGCGAGCAGTGGCAGAAGGTGGTCCAGGACGGGACGGCGCCGGTCTACGCCGGTTAGCGCGGCGTGTTCCTCCGTCGGCGGGCCCCTCCGGATTCCGGAGGGGCCCGCCGACGTGTCCGGGGTCCCGCGCGGTAGGGCCGGACACGGCCGGACACGCGTCCAGGGCGAGGACCGTGGCCGGCCCGCGCGCCCACCCGCCGGCGTCGCCCCTCCCCGGCCGCCCCGTCCCTGCTGCCACGGTTCTGCCGCCGGGCCTTCTCGCCGCCCGCGTCCAGCCGCTCCGGAGTTGTCCACAGGGGGTTTTCCACAGGGGTGGCCGCGCCGCCATCGGGTGGGCACAGTGGTGGCCATGCGGGGGTGGTGGCGGGACCTCACGGATCTGGTGCTGCCGGCCGAGTGCGGAGGCTGCGGAAGGCCTCGCGCGGTGCTCTGCCCGGAGTGCCGTGCCGCCCTGAGCGGGGCCGCTCCGTGCCGCGTGCGACCGGTGCCCGAGCCGACGGGGCTGCCAGCGGTGCACGCGGCGGCTCCCTACGCGGACGAGGTGCGGGCCGCGCTCCTCGCCCACAAGGAACGGGGTGCGCTGGCACTGGCGACACCCCTGGGAACGGCCCTCGCGGGGGCTGTACGAGCGGCTCTGGCACCGGTGCGACGTCCCGCACCGACGGGGCGGCCCGTGGCTTCGCGGGGGCCGCTGAGGCTCGGGAAGGGGGAAACGCGGGGCGACCGATGGGGGTCGGACGGCGGGGGTACCGGGGTCGGGGGACCGGTCGGACCGTACGGGCCCGTGCTGCTCGTCCCCGTGCCGTCGGCGCGGTGGGCGGTGAGGGCGCGCGGCCACGATCCGGCGCGGCGGATCGCGCTCGCGGCGGCGGGCGAACTGAGGCGCACCGGAACGCCGGCCCGGGTGCTGGGCGTCCTGCGGCAGCGGCGTGCCGTCGCCGACCAGTCCGGGCTGAACTCCCGGCAGCGGCTGGACAACATGGCGGGTGCCCTGGAGGTCGTCGCCGGGGGCGGGCGGCTGCTGGCCGAAGGGGGCCGGGTCGTGCTGGTCGACGACCTGATGACGACGGGTGCGTCGTTGACGGAGGCGGCGCGGGCCGTGCGGGCAGCCCGGTCGGGCGCGTCCGCGATGTGGTGGACGGGTGAGAGGACGGAACGGGAGGAGGTGGAGTGGCGAATCGTGGGTAGGGACGAGGCCGGAGGAACAAGCGGCGACGCGGTCTGCTCGGCCGTGGTCGCGGCACCTTCGAATGCTTTCGAAATAAACCGGAACTGACCGATGACTTGCATCGTTGCAGGTAATGAGTGGGTCAATTCACCTGAACGGAGGTACGACTCAGTAGAGGGTGACGCCATCCGTCCGGGCGAGATATGTTCGGTTGTGAGGCAATGGCGCAGGCCGTGTCTCTCACATCCGACTGCCGGTCCGCGGGTTTCAGCAATCACCCGCATCGGTGGGGTGGAGATCTTGTCCTTGGGGCAGGAGGAGGTGAAAGTCACCGAGTCCGAGGTTCCGGTGCTCACCGGGACCTGGTGCAAAAGGGAGATGCTCCGCCAGTGGAGCGGGGCTATCCGGGAACGGAGTTCTGCGTGGACATCGTCGTCAAGGGCCGCAAGACCGAGGTGCCCGAGCGGTTCCGCAAGCACGTGGCCGAGAAGCTGAAGCTGGAGAAGATCCAGAAGCTCGATGGCAAGGTGATCAGCCTCGACGTCGAGGTGTCCAAGGAGCCCAACCCCCGGCAGGCCGACCGCAGTGACCGAGTGGAGATCACGCTCCACTCCCGCGGACCGGTGATCCGGGCGGAGGCAGCGGCAAGCGACGCGTATGCAGCACTCGACCTGGCCGCCGACAAGCTCGAGGCCCGGCTGCGCAAGCAGCACGACAAGCGTTACACCCGCCGTGGCAACGGCAGGATCTCGGCGGCGGAGGTCGCCGACCGGGTCCCGGGTGCCGCGACCCTGAACGGCGACGGCAGCGTCGTCCACGACGAAGAGCCGGACGCCGTCCCCACCAAGAAGATCGGCTCTCTGGAGATCATGGGCGAAGGCCCCTGCGTCGTCCGCGAGAAGACCCATGTGGCGGCACCGATGACGCTCGACCAGGCGCTCTACGAAATGGAGCTGGTCGGGCACGACTTCTACCTCTTCGTCGACTCCGAGACGAAGGAACCCAGTGTCGTCTACCGGCGGCACGCCTACGACTACGGCGTCATCCACCTCAACACGGACCCGATGGTCACCCAGGGCGGAGCGGACGCGCCGGGCGGCGCGCTCGGCGGTTGACCGTCCCCGGTGACAGCTGAGCCGGTGCCCCTGGAGCGCGAGTGCGCCCCCAGGGGCACCGGTGTGCGACCACTTCACGCCCCGCGATGTCAGCGCGCTGCGGTCCCGGCATGGAATCATGGCCGCACCGGCCAACCGGCGGGCCGTTGACTTGGGTTGGCGATGGCACGGAAAGACAGGCCACGGCCTTCAGGGGGAGGAACGATGGCGGACAGCTTCGGACCGATGCGTCGCGGTGACGCCGACGACGGCGTCGTCGCCACCGGCCCGGACGCGGACTCTGCGCGTGAGGAACCCATCAGGGTCCTGGTCGTGGACGACCACGCGCTCTTCCGCCGGGGGCTGGAGATCGTACTCGCGGCCGAGGAGGACATCCAGGTCGTCGGCGAGGCGGGGGACGGGGCGGAGGCGGTCGACAAGGCCGCCGACCTGCTGCCCGACATCGTGCTGATGGACGTAAGGATGCCCAAGCGCGGCGGTATCGAGGCGTGCACCTCCATCAAGGAGGTGGCCCCCAGCGCGAAGATCATCATGCTGACGATCAGCGACGAGGAGGCCGACCTCTACGACGCGATCAAGGCGGGGGCGACCGGATATCTCCTCAAGGAGATCTCCACGGACGAGGTGGCCACGGCCATTCGCGCGGTCGCCGACGGACAGTCCCAGATCAGCCCCTCGATGGCGTCGAAACTCCTCACCGAGTTCAAATCGATGATCCAGCGGACGGACGAGCGTCGGCTGGTACCCGCGCCCCGGCTCACCGAGCGTGAGCTGGAGGTCCTCAAACTCGTGGCCACGGGGATGAACAACCGCGATATCGCCAAGGAACTGTTCATCTCCGAGAACACCGTGAAGAACCACGTCCGCAACATCCTGGAGAAATTGCAGCTGCACTCCCGGATGGAGGCCGTGGTGTACGCGATGCGGGAGAAGATCCTCGAGATTCGCTAGGCGTCACCCGAGGACGCGGAGGAGTTCGCCCACGAGCGGCGCGCGCAGTTCCGGGGCGTCCACCCGCTCGACCCGCACCTCCGTGCAGTCCACCCAGCTCGCGGCCTCCGCCAGGGCCTGAGCCACCGCCGGGACCGCCTTCGCGCCGTCCAGGGTGACCTGCTTGGCGACCAGCGTGCGGCCCTCCCGGGCCGGGTCCACCCGGCCGACGAGCCGGCCGCCGGCGAGGACCGGCATCGCGAAGTAGCCGTGGATCCGCTTCGGCTTGGGTGTGTACGCCTCCAGGCGGTGGGTGAAACCGAAGATCCGCTCCGTGCGTGCCCGCTCCCAGATGAGGGAGTCGAAGGGCGACAGGAGTGTCGTGCGGTGACGGCCGCGCGGAACCGTCTCCAGGGCCGCCGGGTCGGCCCACGCGTCCCCCGCCGGTCTTCCGCCGAGGCTCCGCGCCCCGCCCTTCCCGACGGCCGGCCTGCCCCAGCCCTCCACCGTCACCGGGACCAGGCCCGAGTCCGCGATCACCGCGTCGACCTGCTCGCCCCTCAGGCGGTGGTAGTCGGCGATGTCCGCGCGGGTGCCGACCCCGAGGGACCGGCCGGCGAGGCGGACGAGACGGCGCAGGCACTCCGCGTCGTCCAGGTCGTCGTGCAGCAACGGCTTCGGGACGGCGCGCTCCGCGAGGTCGTAGACCCGCTTCCAGCCGCGCCGTTCCACGCACACCACCTCGCCGTACATCAGCGCGCGCTCGACGGCGACCTTGGTGCCAGACCAGTCCCACCACTCGCTGGTCTTCTTCGCCCCGCCCAAGTCCGTGGCCGTGAGGGGGCCTTCGGCGCGCAGCTGCTTGACGACCTGGTCGTAGGCGCCGTCGGGCAGCTCGTGGTTCCAGTGCGGCCGGGCGCGGTAGGCGCGGCGGCGGAACGCGAAGTGGGGCCACTCCTCCACGGGCAGGATGCAGGCCGCGTGGGACCAGTACTCGAAGGCGTGCGGAGCCGGAGGAGCGTCGGCGGACGGTGCCGGGGTCCAGTACGCCTGCTCGACCGCCTTGCGGCCGACGGCGCCGAGGCGGGCGTACGGAATGAGTTCGTGCGACCGGGCGAGGACGGAGATGGTGTCGAGCTGGACCGCGCCGAGGTGTCGCAGGACTCCGCGGACGCCGCCCTTGCGGTCCGGGGCGCCCAGGAACCCCTGGGCCCGCAGGGCGATGCGGCGGGCTTCGTCCGAGGAGAGTTCGGTGGTGGGACGCGGGAGACTCGTCATGCCCACACGTTAGGCGGTGCCACTGACAGCGGGGCCCGCCCGGCGACCGGGCCGACCGGCCGGGTGCGTGAGGGGGCGGGGCGGCCTGGCGCGTGACCGGGCGGGACTACCGGACGCGGTGAGCGAGTCCTGCGACGGGTTCGACGACGGGCCGGCGACGAGTCCGACGGTCGAGCCTGGCGGCGGGGTCCGGGGATCGGCCGCCTCGACGCTGCCCGATGGCCGTGTCCGGTGGCCGTGCCCGTCGCCTCACCTGGCCGGCAGGTACGGCGCCGTGGACGGCAGGCCCAGGTCCGACGGGAGCAGCGAACCCACCCAGCAGTCCCTGCGTACGCCCTTGTTGTTGATGGCGGCGCGGAGCGTCCCCTCCATGGTGAAGCCGGCGCGTTCCGCGACCGCGCGGGAACCGGCGTTGCCGACTTCGGCACGCCATTCCACCCGGTCGACGGCCAAGTCGATGAAGGCCCAGCGTGAGGCCGCGACGGTGGCCTCGGCGATGTAGCCGTTGCCGCGGTGCTCCTTCGTCGCCCAGAAGCCGACCTCGCCCACGCCCAGGGAACGCATGGTGATCGACAGCATGCCCACCAGCGCCCCGGAGGGCAGGAAGACGCCGAAGGCGAAGGCCGAACCGTCCGCCCAGCCCTCGGGCACGATCTGGTGGGTGAAGCCGGTGGCGTGCTCCCGCAGATAGGGCGACGGGATCGTGGTCCAGCGCTGGATCTCGGGGTCCTGGGCGGCCTCGTGGACGGCGTCGGTGTCGTCCGCCCCCACTACGCGCAGGACGAGACGTTCGGTGGTCAGCGTGACGGGGTCCATCGGCCGATTCTGCTCGGGCACGGGGAAGGACGCCATTCCTTTGCCGTGAGTGAGGGGTTCGCTACTTTTCGCAGTGCGGGCGCGGCACCTTCGGCATCCCCGGTCCGTTGTCCTAGTGGCTGTCACGGGCAGACCTCCCGGCGCGGTGTGGTCCTCGCTTACGATGGCCGTTGCTCAAGCTGTGATTTGAAACTGCCATTTGAAACCGACCGTCCCAGGCCCGACCGGCAAGGAGACAAACCCCCGTGTCCGTCCTCTCGAAGATCATGCGTGCAGGCGAAGGCAAGATCCTGCGCAAACTGCACCGCATCGCGGACCAGGTCAACTCCATCGAAGAGGACTTCGTCGACCTCTCCGACGCCGAGCTGAGGGCCCTCACCGATGAGTACAAGCAGCGGTACGCCGACGGCGAGAGCCTCGACGACCTGCTGCCCGAGGCTTTCGCCACCGTCCGCGAGGGGGCCAAGCGCGCCCTTGGCCAGCGTCACTACGACGTGCAGATCATGGGTGGTGCCGCGCTGCACCTCGGCTATGTCGCGGAGATGAAGACCGGTGAGGGCAAGACCCTCGTCGGAACCCTGCCCGCTTATCTGAACGCCCTCTCCGGAGCCGGCGTCCACCTCATCACGGTCAACGACTACCTGGCCGAGCGCGACTCCGAAATGATGGGCCGCGTCCACAAGTTCCTCGGGCTCGAGGTCGGCTGCATCCTCGCGAACATGACTCCGGCCCAGCGCCGCGAGATGTACGCGTGCGACATCACCTACGGCACGAACAACGAGTTCGGCTTCGACTATCTGCGCGACAACATGGCGTGGTCCCAGGACGAGCTCGTCCAGCGCGGCCACAACTTCGCGATCGTCGACGAGGTCGACTCCATCCTCGTCGACGAGGCCCGTACGCCGCTGATCATCTCGGGTCCGGCCGACCAGGCCACCAAGTGGTACGGCGACTTCGCGAAGCTGGTCACCCGCCTCAAGCAGGGCGAGCCCGGCAACCCCTTGAAGGGCATCGAGGAGACCGGCGACTACGAGGTCGACGAGAAGAAGCGCACCGTCGCCATCCACGAGCCCGGCGTCGCCAAGGTCGAGGACTGGCTGGGCATCGACAACCTCTACGAGTCGGTGAACACCCCGCTCGTCGGTTACCTGAACAACGCCATCAAGGCCAAGGAACTGTTCAAGAAGGACAAGGACTACGTCGTCATCGACGGCGAAGTCATGATCGTCGACGAGCACACCGGCCGTATCCTCGCCGGCCGCCGCTACAACGAGGGCATGCACCAGGCGATCGAGGCGAAGGAAGGGGTGGACATCAAGGACGAGAACCAGACGCTCGCCACGATCACCCTGCAGAACTTCTTCCGCCTCTACAAGCGTCACGACCAGCAGGGCAAGGAGAGGCCGGGCCTCTCCGGCATGACCGGTACGGCGATGACCGAGGCCGCCGAGTTCCACCAGATCTACAAGCTCGGCGTCGTCCCGATCCCGACCAACCGGCCGATGGTCCGCAAGGACCAGTCCGACCTCATCTACCGCACCGAGGTCGCGAAGTTCGAGGCGGTCGTCGACGACATCGTCGAGAAGCACGAGAAGGGCCAGCCGATCCTCGTCGGTACGACGTCGGTCGAGAAGTCCGAGTACCTCTCGCAGCAGCTCTCCAAGCGCGGTGTCCAGCACGAGGTGCTGAACGCCAAGCAGCACGACCGGGAGGCGCCGATCATCGCGCAGGCCGGTCGCAGGGGCGCCGTCACCGTCGCCACCAACATGGCCGGCCGCGGTACCGACATCAAGCTCGGCGGGAACCCGGACGACCTCGCGGAGGCGGAGCTGCGTCAGCGCGGCCTCGACCCCGAGGAGCACATCGAGGAATGGGCGGCCGCGCTGCCCGCCGCCCTCGAGAGGGCCGAGCGGTCGGTCAAGGCGGAGTTCGAGGAGGTCAAGGATCTCGGCGGGCTCTACGTCCTCGGCACCGAGCGCCACGAGTCGCGCCGCATCGACAACCAGCTGCGCGGGCGCAGCGGCCGTCAGGGAGACCCGGGCGAGTCCCGCTTCTACCTCTCCCTGGGCGACGACCTGATGCGCCTCTTCAAGGCGCAGATGGTCGAGCGCGTCATGTCGATGGCGAACGTGCCGGACGACGTGCCGATCGAGAACAAGATGGTCACGCGTGCCATCGCCTCCGCCCAGTCGCAGGTCGAGCAGCAGAACTTCGAGACCCGCAAGAACGTCCTGAAGTACGACGAGGTGCTCAACCGGCAGCGCGAGGTCATCTACGGCGAGCGCCGCCGCGTCCTGGAGGGCGAGGACCTCCAGGAGCAGATCCAGCACTTCATGGACGACACCATCGACGCCTACATCGCGGCCGAGACCGCCGAGGGCTTCGCCGAGGAGTGGGACCTCGACCGGCTGTGGGGCGCGTTCAAGCAGCTCTACCCGGTGAAGGTCACCGTCGACGAGATGGAGGAGGCCGTCGGCGACCGTGCGGGTCTGACCGCCGAGTTCATCTCCGAGTCCATCAAGGACGACATCCACGACCAGTACGCGGCCCGCGAGGAGCAGCTCGGCTCCGAGATCATGCGCGAGCTGGAGCGCCGCGTCGTGCTGTCGGTCCTGGACCGCAAGTGGCGCGAGCACCTCTACGAGATGGACTACCTCCAGGAGGGCATCGGCCTGCGCGCGATGGCCCAGAAGGACCCGCTCGTGGAGTACCAGCGCGAGGGCTTCGACATGTTCAGCGCCATGATGGACGGCATCAAGGAGGAGTCCGTCGGCTACCTGTTCAACCTGGAGGTCCAGGTCGAGCAGCAGGTCGAGGAGGTCCCGGTCGAGGACTCCGCGCCGTCCCTCACCAAGCGGGACGCCGTTCCCGCGGGCGGTGTGCGGCCCGAGATCCGTGCCAAGGGGCTCGACGCCCCGCAGCGCCCGGACCGGCTGCACTTCTCCGCGCCGACCGTCGACGGTGAGGGCGGCATCGTCGAGGGCGACTTCGCCAACGACGACGAGCCCTACCGCTCCGAGGCGGACGGCCTCACCCGCGCGGAGCGCCGCAAGCAGCAGAAGGGCGTGCGTCGGCGCAAGAAGTAGTGCGTGAGGTCGCGGGCGGTCGGTGACCGCCGCCGCGCGCGACCGGTGACACACGCTGAAGGGGCCGGACACCTGGTGGTGTCCGGCCCCTTCGCGTTCGCCGACGGGCGACGGTCACGGCTGTGGCATCACGGCTGTGGCATCACGGGCGTGGCATCACGGGCGTGGGATCCAGCCGGCGGTCAGCTGACCGCCTGGGGCATGCGGGGGCCGCCGAGTTCGACGGCGGTGCAGCGCCAGCGGAGGTCGGGCCCTTGCTCCAGCCGGAAGGCCATGGCGCGGACCTGGTCGCCGGCACCGATGCGGGCGAAGGCCTCGACGGCGCCGGGGCGGGCCACGTAGTAGCCGATGTCCCGGATGACGGGACGGGTCCCGCGGGCACGGAGGGGGCCCCGTTCGGCGAGCCAGGCCAGCTCGTCGTACGCGCGGCCCGCCGTGTGGCGCAGCATGCAGTGGACGGGACGCGCGCCGCTCAGGACGGCCAGCAGACGTTCGGCGAAGACGTCGGTGGGCCGGGGCTGGGGAGCGGGCCTCCGAGGCGCCTCCGAGGCCCGCCCCGAGGGCAGGGAGCCGCCGCGCGCGGCGGCCCGGAGCCGGCTCGCGTCCGGCGCCGCGGTCTCGGGTCCCCGGGACGGGCGTCCCGGGGACCCGAGACCGGAGGTCCGTGCGGGCGCCGTGCCGCCGGTGACCGGTGCCGCGGGCGACGGGCTTCCCGCCGTCGACGGACGGCCCGCGCTCGGTGCGGGTGCGGTTCCCGACGCGGGCCGGCCCGATGCCGGTGCGGGGGCCGGGCGGCCCGGTGCGGGGGCCTGCGGCGACGCGGTCGTGCCGCCCCGCGGGGGACTGCCGCCCGGGGACCTGACGGGGGTGCCCGGGCCCGGTGTGCGGGGTGGCGTGCCACCGGGGCGGCGGGAGTCCTGGCGGCCGGGCGGACGGGTGCCGGGGTGGCGCCTCGTCCTGGTCATCACCTTGTTCATGCGCAGTCCCCACTCGTCTTCGTCGGGCCGATCGATACCGCTCGGTAACTTTCGTGTCGGGGATCTTGTACGAGGCGCGGGCGGGCCCCCGCAAGGACGCCGGGAGCGCGCCGCGGGAGCCGGAGAGTTCACCTATCAGGGTTGCCGGGAGGGGCGGAGCCCTTGCGGGGGAAGGGGCGTACCGGGTGAATCGGGGGCCCGGGGTGGACGCCGCGGAGGGCGCGGCCGGGGACTCGAAAGGGGACGCCCGCACGTATCCTGAAGGCCCTCCCCGGAGGCGCGGGACCGCCCTCCCCGGAGCGCTCGGACCACGAACCCTCGGAGCCCCGACTACGAAAGCGGCCAGCCATGCGCGTCTACGTCCCCCTGACCCTCTCCGGTCTCGCCGAGGCGTACAAGACGGGAGAGCTGGAGGCGGGACCGTTCGTCGCGTACGCGGTGACGCCCGCCCTGCGCGAGTGGTACCTCTCCGACGACATCGAGGAGCTGGAGTACGCGGCGCTGAGCCGCGCCGCGCTGGCCTCGCTGCGGCTCCTGGCGGTCGATCCGGAGGCCGTACGGCGCCGGGTCGTCGTGGCGGTGGACGTTCCGGACCGGGCCGCGGTCGCCGATCCGGACCGCGGGCTCGACCCCGCGTCCCTCGGCGAGGTGCGGGTCTCCCAGGCGGTGCCGCTGGCCAAGGCGGCCGCCGTGCACGTCGACGCGGACGACGCGGAGGCCGACGTGACCGCCGCCGCCGCGGCGCTGGGCGCGGCCGACGCCGGGGACGACGACGCCCAGTTCGTCGTCGACGGGGCCGAGGACCACGTACTGCTGTGGTTCGCGACGCAGGAGATCCCCCACCTGGTCGGGCTCGGGGAGTGACCGCCTGTTCCCCGGCGTGACGAGGCGCTGTCGGTGGTGGCGGGTATTTTCTTGGTATGGGGAAGCAAGGAAACGCTCACATCGTGTGGGACTGGAACGGCACGCTGTTCCACGACAATGCCGCGATCATCGGGGCGACGAACGCGGCCTTCGCCGAACTGGGGCTCGAGCCGCTCACGCTGGAGCGGTACCGGGCGCTGTACTGCGTGCCCGTGCCGAAGTTCTACGAGCGGCTGATGGGACGGCTGCCCACGGACGCTGAGTGGCGGGTCATGGACGACACCTTCCACCGGTACTACGCCGAGCACCGCAGGGCGTGCGGGCTCACCACGGGCGTGCCCGCGCTGCTCGCCGGGTGGGAGGCGGGGGGCCGCAGCCAGTCCATCCTGAGCATGTACGTGCACGAGGAGCTGGTCCCGCTGGTGCGGGGCTTCGGCATAGAGCCCCACTTCGTCCGTGTCGACGGGCGGTCGGGGCCCTCCGGCGGCAGCAAGGCCGAGCACATGGTGCGGCATCTCGGAGCGCTCGCGGGTGTCGAGCCCTCCCGCGTCGTGGTGATCGGCGACGCGGCGGACGACGCGGTCGCCGCACGGCACGTCGGGGCCGGGGCGGTCCTCTACACCGGGGGTTCCCACAGCCGCGCCAGCCTGGAGCGGGTCGGCGTGCCCGTGGTGGACAGCCTGGAGGAGGCGGTCGAGGAGGCCGAGCGGCTGGCGGCCTGAGACCGGCCAGGGGAGCCCCGGAGCGCGGGTGTCCGCCCCTCGGCGCCTCCCCCGGGCGGCCGGGTCCCGTCAGCTCACCGGGGCCTTCGCGCGCAGCACGGTGAGGAACTCGCGCATCCAGGCGGAGTGGTCCGGCCAGGCGCGGGCGGAGACCAGGGTGCCGTCGACGACCGCCTCCGCGTCCTGGAAGGTCGCGCCCGCCGCCTGCATGTCGAGTTCCAGCGCGGGGTACGCCGTGACGCGGCGGCCCCGCAGGCTGTCGACGGCGGCGGTCAGCAGGGGGCCGTGGCAGATCTGCGCCACCGGCTTGTCCGCGTCGAAGAACGACTTGAGGATCTTGCGGAGCTCGGGGTCGTTGCGGAGGTACTCCGGGGCACGCCCGCCGGGGATGACGAGGGCGACGTACGCGCCGGGGTCGACCTCCGCGAACGCGAGGTCCGCCGGCCAGGTGTAGCCGGGCTTCTCGGTGTAGGTGTCGAAGCCGGGTTCGAAGTCGTGGACGACGAACCGGAGCGTCTTGCGGGTGGGGGCGGCGATGTCGACGTCGTAGCCCTCCTCGCGCAGGCGCTGGTAGGGGTACAGGACCTCCAGCGACTCCGCCGCGTCGCCGGTGACTATCAGGATCTTCGCTGCCATGGTGCTGCGCTCCCGTCGGCCGTGTGCGCGTTCCGTTGGTCGTCCCGGTCAACCTGCCTCCGCGCGAGGCGCCTGCCAAGGGGCCGCGCGCTCATCGGGACACGGCAGGGGCCCCGGCGGGTGGGGTGGCCGGTTCGGCGGGGCCGTTCCGCGCACCCGGGGCCGCCGCGGAACACCGCCCGCAGGACGACGGTAGCCCGCGATCGGCCCGCACTGCATGTCCTCGCCCCATTCGTCCCTGTGCATAGTGTCAAAGTTCCACCCCCGGTTTTGTACACATACGGCTCATGACGGGGCCCGGGTCGGGGGCGATAGCCTGGTGGCGTGATCAGCGCGATATCTCGCGGGGGCATCGTCGCCCCTGCCCCGCGCCCGGAGCGCACGGACCACATCCGTGACCGGGCGGCAGTCGCTGACCTTCGCGGGCGGGACGGGACGACGGCGGCCGCCGTGCGTGGACGCGGAAACGCGGCGAGCGCCGACGGCAGCACACCCCGTACGTCGACGGCACCCCGGGAACGGACGTCGCCGCGAGCGGCGTCACAGTCTCCGCGGGCGTCGAGAATGGCCGATAACCCCCCGCTCATCTCACCTTGCGGCATAGCGTCGAAGCAGACCGGACACCCCGCGTCGAGGCGTTGCGTCGGAAGCGACGAGACCGTACTTCCTTCAACGTCACGCAACGGCGCGCGACAGGAGCCAGAGGACAATGCAGACCAAGCTGGACGAAGCCAAGGCCGAGCTGCTCGAACGGGCCGCCCGGGTAGCTGAGAACAGCCCGGTCGGGGGGCACCTACCGACTGGGACGACGGGCGAGGGCACCCCCGACCGGGACACCGTGCTCGCGTTCCTCCAGCGCTACTACCTGCACACGGCCCCGGAGGACCTCACCGACCGAGACCCGGTCGACGTCTTCGGAGCGGCCTTCTCCCACTACAGACTGGCCGAGAACCGCCCTCAGGGCACGGCCAACGTGCGCGTGCACACGCCCACCGTCGAGGAGAACGGCTGGACCTGCAGCCACTCCGTCGTCGAGGTGGTCACCGACGACATGCCCTTCCTCGTGGACTCGGTGACGAACGAGCTGTCCCGCCAGGGGCGCGGCATCCACGTCGTCATCCACCCGCAGTTCGTCGTACGGCGCGACCTCACCGGCAAGCTCATCGAGGTGCTGCCCACGCGGCCCTCCGCCGAGGACCTGCCGCACGACGCGCACGTCGAGTCGTGGATCCACGTCGAGATCGACCGGGAGACCGACCGCGCCGACCTGAAGCAGATCACCGCCGACCTGCTGCGCGTCCTGTCCGACGCCCGTGAGGCCGTCGAGGACTGGGAGAAGATGCGCGACGCGGCGCTGCGGATCGCGGAGGAGCTCCCCAAGGAGCCGACCGCCGACGATCTGCGCGACCAGGAGGTCGAGGAGGCCCGTGAGCTGCTGCGCTGGCTCGCCGGGGACCACTTCACCTTCCTCGGGTACCGCGAGTACCAGCTGCGCGACGACGACTCGCTGGCCGCCGTCCCCGGCACCGGGCTCGGCATCCTGCGCTCCGACCCGCAGCACGGCGAGGACAGCCACCCGGTCAGCCCGTCCTTCGAGCGGCTGCCGGCCGACGCCCGCGCCAAGGCCCGTGAGCACAAGCTGCTGATCCTGACCAAGGCGAACAGCCGGTCCACCGTGCACCGGCCGTCGTACCTGGACTACGTCGGCGTCAAGAAGTTCGACGAGAACGGCGAGGTCATCGGGGAGCGCCGCTTCCTGGGCCTGTTCTCCTCCGCCGCGTACACCGAGTCCGTGCGCCGGGTGCCCGTCGTGCGCCGCAAGGTCGAGGAAGTCCTGCGCGGCGCCGGGTTCTCGCCCAACAGCCACGACGGGCGCGACCTGCTCCAGATCCTGGAGACCTACCCGCGCGACGAGCTGTTCCAGACCCCCGCCGACGAGCTCCGGGCGATCGTCACGTCCGTCCTGTACCTCCAGGAGCGGCGCCGGCTGCGGCTCTACCTGCGCCAGGACGAGTACGGCCGCTACTACTCCGCCCTCGTCTACCTCCCGCGCGACCGCTACACCACCGGTGTGCGCCTGCGGATCATCGACATCCTCAAGGAAGAGCTCAACGGCACCAGCGTCGACTTCACGGCCTGGAACACCGAGTCGATCCTGTCCCGGCTGCACTTCGTGGTCCGCGTCGAGCCGGGCACCGAGCTGCCGCAGCTCTCCGACGCCGACAAGGAGCGCATCGAGGCCCGTCTCGTCGAGGCCGCCCGCTCCTGGGCCGACGGTTTCGCGGAGGCGCTGACCGCCGAGTGCGGCGAGGAGCGCGCCGCCGCACTGCTGCGCCGGTACGGCAACGCCTTCCCCGAGGGCTACAAGGCCGACCACTCCCCGCGCTCCGCCGTCGCCGACCTGGTCCACCTCCAGGCACTCGGCCAGGAACCGAGCAAGGACTTCGCGCTCAGCCTGTACGAGCCCGTGGGCGCGGCACCCGGCGAGCGCCGCTTCAAGATCTACCGCACCGGCGAGCAGGTCTCGCTGTCGGCGGTCCTGCCGGCCCTGAACCGCATGGGCGTCGAGGTCACCGACGAGCGTCCGTACGAACTGCGCTGCTCGGACCGTACGACCGCGTGGATCTACGACTTCGGGCTGCGCCTGCCCAAGTCCCTGAACGGCAACGGCGACTACCTCGGCGACGACGGCCGCGAGCGGTTCCAGGAGTCCTTCGCGGCCACCTGGACCGGACAGGCCGAGATCGACGGGTTCAACGCCCTCGTGCTGAGCGCCGGGCTGAGCTGGCGGCAGTCGATGGTGCTGCGCGCCTACGCGAAGTACCTGCGTCAGGCCGGTTCCACCTTCAGCCAGGACTACATGGAGGACACCCTCCGCAACAACGTCCACACCACCCGGCTGCTCGTCTCGCTCTTCGAGGCGCGGATGTCGCCGGAGCGCCAGCGCGCCGGTGTCGAGCTGACCGACGCCCTGATGGAGGAGCTGGACGCCGCGCTCGACCAGGTCGCCTCGCTCGACGAGGACCGGATCCTGCGGTCCTTCCTCAACCTGATCAAGGCGACCCTGCGTACGAACTTCTTCCAGAAGACGGCCGCCGGCACGCCCCACGAGTACGTCTCCATGAAGTTCGACCCGACGGCCATCCCGGACCTCCCGGCGCCGCGCCCGGCGTACGAGATCTGGGTGTACTCGCCGCGCGTCGAGGGCGTGCACCTGCGCTTCGGCAAGGTCGCGCGCGGTGGTCTGCGCTGGTCCGACCGGCGCGAGGACTTCCGCACGGAGATCCTCGGTCTGGTCAAGGCGCAGATGGTGAAGAACACCGTCATCGTGCCGGTCGGCGCCAAGGGCGGCTTCGTCGCCAAGCAGCTGCCCGACCCGTCGGTGGACCGCGACGCGTGGATGGCCGAGGGCATCCGCAGCTACCGGACCTTCATCTCCGCCCTGCTCGACATCACCGACAACATGGTGGCCGGCGAGATCGTCCCGCCCGCCGACGTCGTCCGGCACGACGAGGACGACACGTACCTCGTGGTCGCCGCCGACAAGGGCACGGCGACGTTCTCGGACATCGCCAACGAGGTCGCGCAGAGCTACGACTTCTGGCTCGGCGACGCCTTCGCCTCCGGCGGTTCCGCCGGGTACGACCACAAGAAGATGGGCATCACCGCCCGCGGTGCCTGGGAGTCCGTGAAGCGGCACTTCCGGGAGCTGGGCGTCAACACCCAGACGCAGGACTTCACCGTGGTCGGCGTCGGCGACATGTCCGGCGACGTGTTCGGCAACGGCATGCTGCTCTCCGAGCACATCCGGCTCGTCGCCGCGTTCGACCACCGGCACATCTTCATCGACCCGACCCCGGACTCGGAGACCTCCTACGCCGAGCGCCGCCGCCTCTTCGAGCTGCCGCGTTCCTCGTGGGCGGACTACGACACCACGCTGATCTCGGCCGGCGGCGGCGTCTTCCCGCGCACGGCCAAGGCCATCCCGGTCAACGCGCACATCCGTGAGGCCCTCGGCATCGAGCCCGGCACCGGGAAGATGACGCCGGCCGAACTGATGAAGGCGATCCTCCAGGCCCCCGTCGACCTGCTGTGGAACGGCGGCATCGGCACCTACGTGAAGTCGGCCGTCGAGTCGCACGCGGACGTCGGCGACAAGGCCAACGACGCGATCCGCGTCGACGGCGCCGACGTGCGCGCCAAGGTCGTCGGCGAGGGCGGCAACCTGGGTCTCACCCAGCTCGGCCGGATCGAGTTCGCGCAGGCCGGCGGCAAGATCAACACCGATGCCATCGACAACAGCGCGGGCGTGGACACCTCCGACCACGAGGTGAACATCAAGATCCTGCTCAACGCGGTGGTGGCCAACGGCGATCTGACGGTCAAGCAGCGCAA
This sequence comes from Streptomyces sp. NPDC002580, assembly GCF_042889485.1. Taxonomy (NCBI): domain Bacteria; kingdom Bacillati; phylum Actinomycetota; class Actinomycetes; order Kitasatosporales; family Streptomycetaceae; genus Streptomyces; species Streptomyces sp. NPDC002580. The sequence goes on from NZ_JBIAQZ010000001.1 coordinate 28,740, forward strand.
CAAGCTGCTCGCCGAGATGACCGACGAGGTCGGCGGTCTGGTACTGCGCAACAACTACGCGCAGAACACGGCGATCGCCAACGCACTGGCCCAGTCCCCGAGCATGCTCCACGCCCAGCAGCGCTTCCTGCGCCACCTGGTCCACGAGGGGCACCTCGACCGGGCCCTGGAGTTCCTGCCCAGCGAGCGGCAGATCCGGGAGCGGCTCAACGCCGGTCAGGGTCTGACCGGTCCGGAGACGGCGGTCCTGCTCGCGTACACGAAGATCACGGTCTCCGTGGACCTGCTCGCCACCTCGCTGCCGGACGACCCGTACCTGCAGAACCTCCTGCACGCGTACTTCCCGACGGCCCTGCGCGACAAGTTCCGCGAACAGATCGACGGGCACGCGCTGAGCCGCGAGATCGTGACGACCGTCCTGGTCAACGACACGGTCAACACGGGCGGTACGAGCTTCCTGCACCGTCTGCGCGAGGAGACGGGCGCCTCGCTGGAGGAGATCGTCCGGGCGCAGACCGCGGCCCGCGCGATCTTCAATTCCAGCGCGGTGTGGGACGCGGTGGAGGCGCTCGACAATGTCGTCGCCGCCGACGTCCAGACCCGGATCCGGCTGCACTCGCGCCGCCTCGTCGAGCGCGGCACGCGCTGGCTGCTCAACAACCGGCCGCAGCCGCTCCAGCTCGCCGAGACGATCACCTTCTTCGTCGAGGGTGTCGAGCAGGTGTGGTCGGAGCTGCCCAAGCTGGTCCGCGGCGCGGACCTGGAGTGGTACCAGCAGATCTACGACGAGCTGTCGGACGCCGGGGTGCCGGACGAACTCGCCACGCGCGTGGCCGGGTTCTCCTCCGCCTTCCCGGCGCTGGACATCGTCTCGGTGGCCGACCGCGTGGGCAGGGACCCGATGGCCGTCGCCGAGGTCTACTACGACCTCGCCGACCGTCTGGGCATCACCCAGCTCATGGACCGCATCATCGAGCTGCCGCGCGCCGACCGCTGGCAGTCCATGGCCCGCGCGTCGATCCGCGAGGACCTGTACGCGGCCCACGCGGCGCTCACCGCCGATGTCCTCGCGGTGGGCGACGGGGCCTCCACCCCCGAGCAGCGCTTCGAGGCCTGGCAGGAGAGGAACGCGGCGATCCTCGGGCGGGCCCGCACCACCCTGGAGGAGATCCAGGGCTCGGACTCGTTCGACCTCGCCAACCTGTCGGTGGCGATGCGGACGATGCGGACGCTGCTGCGCACGCATTCCTAGGCGGTACGCGCGAGGTGCCCCGGACCGTCACGGTCCGGGGCACCTCGTCTTTCTTGCCGGCCTCTTGTCGTTCTCCGGCGAAACCCCGGCTCGCTATTTACCTATACCTGGTAAATAGGACATTTAGCTTAAGGTGGGCTCGACCGACGGACCGACGCGTGGAGGACCCGGACCCGTGACAGTGCACCTCACCGAGCGACGGGCCCCCGTGGCGGCCCTGCCCGTCATCCGCCCCCGGTACGCCCCGAGGGCCCCGAGGGTCCGCCGCCTCGCCATGGAGGTGGCCCGCTTCTCGGTCGTCGGCGGCAGCGGGGTCGCCGTCAACGTCCTCGTCTTCAACCTGGCGATGTACGGCCTGGCCTGGGCTCCGATGGCCGCCACGGTGATCGCCAGCTGTGTCGCCATGGGGTCGAACTACCTCGGCTTCCGCTTCTTCGCCTACCGGGACCGGGCCTCGCGCACCCGCCGCCAGATCGTCCTCTTCTTCGCGTTCAGCGGGCTCGGTGTCGCCATGGAGAGCGCGTTGTTCTATCTCGGCCACCACGGGCTGGGGATGAGCGGTTCGCTCGGGTCGAACATCGCCAAGGTGCTGTCGATCGTGCTGGCCTCGGCGTTCCGCTTCGTCGCGTACCGGACGTGGGTGTTCCAACACGCGAAGAATGGTCGATAGCCCCTCAAAACGGATCGTGGTGTCTACGATTAATAGGATGAATGTCGATCAACACCGCGCGTTCGCCGAGTCCGAGCCCGGGGCCGAGTCCGCCGGGCCGGCGCCCCGGACCGCCGCGTACGGGAACCCGTCCGACGCGAGGCGACCCTCCGTCTCCGTGGTCGTCATCGTCTACAACGACACCGCCCGGCTGCCCACGGCCGTGCGTTCCGTCCTGGAACAGACGCTGCGCGACGTCGAGGTCGTCATCGTCGACGACCGGAGCACCGACGGCTCCTACGAGGTGGCCCGGGGTCTGGCGGCCGCGCACCCCGACCGCGTCCGCGCCTACCGGCTCAGCGAGAACAGCGGCGGCTGCGGCGCCCCCCGCAACCGCGGCATCACCGAGGCCCGCGGCCGGTACGTCCTGTTCCTCGACAGCGACGACGTCCTGGAGCGCAACGCCTGCCGCAACATGCTGGAGGCCGCCGAGGCCACCGGCGCCGACCTCGTCTCCGGCCTGTGCGTGCGCGTGCACGTCGACTCGCGCACCGCCAAGGAGGTCAAGTGGTACCCCTGGCTGTACGAGCGCACCCGCACCCTGGAGTCGATCTCCGAACTGCCCGACCTGCTGGTCTTCGACACCCTGTCGACCAACAAGTGCTACCGGCGGCGGTTCCTGCTGGAGACGGGCCTGCGCTTCCCGGTCGGCATCCACTACGAGGACCTGCTCTTCTCCGCCCAGGCCTACGCCGGCGCCCGCCGCATCACCCTCATCCCCAACCGGGTGTACGACTGGAGGGTCGAGGACAAGGCGGTGGCGAAGTCCATCAGCAACCGGCGTGACGAGATCGCCAACTTCGCCCACCGCATGGAGATCCACCGACGGGTCGACCAACTCCTAGCGGAGAAGGGGCTCCTGGACCTGAAGTTCGCCAAGGACGTCAAGTTCCTCAAGCACGACCTCGTCCTGCACCTGCGCGAACTGCCCTTCCGGGACGCGGCCTACCGCGAGGAGTTCGCGGCGATCGCCCGGCGGTACCTGGAGTCGATCGACCGGGCCGCCTTCGACGAGGTCGGGCCCGTCCACGCCGTCTGCGCCTACCTCCTCCAGGTGGGCGACTGGGCCAACCTGCTCCCCGCCGTGGACACGCTCACCAACCGCGACAAGATCTCCTCGCCGCTCGTCGAGCGCGACGGCCGCGTGTACTGGTGCGCCGAGCATCTCGACGACCCCTTCGGCCGGCACGTCCTGGACGTCACCGGCCTCGGCCACCACGCCAGGCCGGTCGAGCGGATGTTCCTGCGCAACGTGCTGACCTCGTACGCGAGCACCGGGGGCACCGTCCGGCTCGCCGGGCGCATCACCAACCCGCTCGGAGTGATCCCGCCCGGCGCCCGGCTCACCGGACAACTGGAGTTCTACGCCCGCCGCCGCGGGGTGCGCTTCCAGACCTTCCGGTTCCCCGTGGCGAACGTGTGGCACGCGGGCGATTTTGTCGGATGGGAGGGCTCGGCGGACCTCGCCGCCGTGCGCCCGCTGGGCATCGTGGACGAGATGTGGGACGTACGGCTCCACCTCGGCGTCGACGACGTGCGCACCACCACCCGGCTCACCGCCGCCGAACCCGGCCTGGCCGTCGGACAGTTGCCCGTCCGGCCCCGGCTCACCCGGCTGGTCGCCGACCGGATCGAGCCGGTCGTCTCCTCGCGCGGCCATCTGTCCTTCCGGCTGGTACCCGACAGGAGGGTGAACGCCCTCGTGCGGCGCGGGGTGCGCGGCAGGGCGGGCACGTTCGCCAAGTCCGGCTATCGCAGGGCTCGTTCACTGCGCAAGGACCTCACGTCGGGGGCGGCCAAAATCCGCCTTTACCACGAGGTGTTCAGCAGGCTGCCGGTCAGGAAGGGGCTCGTCGTGTTCGAGAGCCACCTGGGCCGCCAGTACAGCGACAGCCCCAGAGCGATCTACGAGGAGATGCGCCGCCAGGGCCTCGACTTCCACCCGGTCTGGTCGTACACCGGCACCCCGGTCGGCTTCCCGGACGACGCCACCCTCGTGCGCCGCTGGTCGCTGCCTTACCTCAGGGCGCTCGCGCAGGCCGAGTTCTGGGTCGACAACCAGAGCTACCCGCTGAAGCTGACCAAGCGGCCGCGGACGACGTACCTCCAGACCTGGCACGGCTCCGCGCTCAAGCGGATGGGGTTCGACGAGTCCGAGTGGAAGCTCAGGTCCCGCGAGGAGCAGGCCGAACAGCAGCGCACCCTGGACCGCTTCGACCGGTTCCTGATCCGCTCCGAGCACGATGTGCGGACCCTCGCCCGGGCGTTCCGGCTCCAGGAGCGGACCCTGCTGCGGGTCGGCTACCCGCGCAACGACGCCCTCGTGCGGGCGAGGCGGCGGGAGGAGGCCGACGGGCTGCGCGAACGCGGCCCCCTGGCGGCAGAGTTGGGCATCCCCGACGACAAGCGGATCCTCCTGTACGCCCCGACCTTCCGGCAGCGCGGCGGGCAGCGACGGTTCGAGCTGCCCTTCGACGTGGAGCGCTTCGCCGACACCTTCGGCGACCGCTACGTACTCCTCGTACGCTCCCACTACCTCAACCACGTGGTGCTCCCGCCCTCCGTCCGAGGCCGAGTCCTCGACGTCACCGCGCACCACGACATGACCCCGCTGCTCGCCCTCGCCGACGGGCTGATCACCGACTACTCGTCCGTGATGTTCGACTACGCCCTGCTGGACCGCCCCATGTTCTTCTACGTGTACGACTACGACGCGTACGTCCACGAGGGGCGCGGCACCTACTTCGACCTGCTGGAGCGGGCGCCCGGTCCCGTCGTGCGCACCGAGGACGAACTGCACGCGGCGCTCGGGTCGCTGGAGGAGCAGGCCGTCAAGTACGCGCCCAAACGGGAGCAGTTCACGGCCGAGTTCGGCGAGTACGACCAGGGGACCGCGTCCCGCGACATCGTCGGCCAGTTCTTCGCCCACTGGAGGCGTGCATGACCGACCTTCCGCGGCGGGACGTCTTCTTCGTCTCCAACAGCGTCGACGAACTGGGCGGGGTGACCAGCTGGTCGCACCAGATGGCCCGCCTGTTCACCGAACGCGGTCACCGGGTGCACGTCGTGGGCATCACCGAGCCCGCCGTCCCCCAGGACCTGGGCGAAGTCCCGTACCCCACCACGACGCTGTACGACGTCCACCCGCCGAGCCCGCGACCGGCGCGCGGCCTCAAGGGACGGCTCGACGTCGCCGAGCGCAGGCTGCGCGCCCAGCGGGCGGCGGGCATGGTCGAGCGGGCCGCCGGACTGACCGCGCTGTTCCGTGCGGCGCGCCCCGGCGCCGTCGTGATCGTCACCCAGGTCTGGGCCATGGAATGGGTGGAGCTCGCCGACACCGGCGGGCTGACGGTCATCGGGATGAGTCACGAGTCCTACGCCTACTCCCGGAGGACCTCGCGCTTCCGGCGCGTCCTGAAGCACTACAGGGACGTCGACCGGATGCTGGCGCTCACCCGGGAGGACGCCGACCTGTGGATCGGCCAGGGCATGAACAACGCGTCCTTCATGCCCAACCCCCTTCCGTTCCTGCCCGAGGAGCCTTCGCCGCGTACCGGGAACGTCGTGGTGAGCGTCGGCCGGCTGCACGACCAGAAGGGCATCGACATGCTCCTCGACGCCTGGTCCGAGACCGCGCCGCGCCACCCCGACTGGCGTCTGCGGATCTACGGCTCCGGCGAGGACGAGGAGATCCTGAGGAAGCAGTGCACGGCTCTCGGGCTCGACGGCTCGGTCGACTGGATGGGGCGCACCGGCGACGTACCGGGCGCTCTGCGGAGCGGCTCGGTGTTCGTGCTCTCCTCACGGGGCGAGGGCTTCCCGCTCGCGCTCATGGAGGCCATGGCCACCGGCCTGCCGTGTGCCGCCTTCGACTGCGCGCCCGGCGTCCACGAGATCGTCCGGGACGGCGAGGACGGCCTGCTGGCCACCCTCGGCAACACCGGTGAACTGGCCCGCCGACTGGACACGTTGATGTCCGACAAGGCCCTGCGGGACGCCATGGGCGACGCGGCGAGGGCGAACGTCCAGCGGTTCACCACGGACGAGATCGTCCGCAGGTGGGAGGAACTCTTCGCGTTCCTGGAGCGCTGAGGGCCGTTTCGGGGGCGCCCGGGAAGGGGCGGACCGACGGCGGGGGCGGAGCCGTCCCCCGGCTCCGCTCCCGCCCCTACTTGCCCGTGAACTTCTCGTACTCCTTGAGGACTTCACCGGTCGGGCCGTCCATGCGCAGCTCGCCGCGTTCCAGCCACAGGACGCGGTCGCAGGTGTCGCGGATCGACTTGTTGTTGTGGCTGACCAGGAACACCGTGCCCGCGGTCTTGCGCAGCTCGCGGATACGGGCCTCGGACCGCTTCTGGAAGGAGCGGTCGCCGGTCGCGAGCGCCTCGTCGATCATCAGGACGTCGTGGTCCTTGGCCGCCGCGATGGAGAAGCGCAGCCGCGCCGCCATGCCGGAGGAGTAGGTCCGCATGGGAAGGGTGATGAAGTCGCCCTTCTCGTTGATGCCGGAGAAGTCGACGATCTCCTGGTAGCGCTCCCTGACCTCCTCGCGGGACATGCCCATGGCGAGACCGCCGAGGTAGACGTTCCGCTCGCCCGTCAGGTCGTTCATCAGGGCCGCGTTCACGCCGAGCAGCGAGGGCTGGCCGTCGGTGTAGATCCTGCCGTTCTCCACGGGGAGCAGGCCCGCGACTGCCTTGAGCAGCGTGGACTTGCCGGAGCCGTTGGTGCCGATCAGGCCGATGGCCTCGCCCCGGTAGGCGGTGAAGGACACGCCCTTGACGGCGTGCACCTTGCGGACGCCCGACGCCTTCTCGCTCCGCTCGCGGCGCAGGATGCGGTTGAGGGCGGCGGTGGCGCTGCCCCGGCCGGCGCCGGTTCCGTTGACGCGGTAGACGATGTCGACGCGGTCCGCGACCACGGTCGGGACGCGCTCGGCGCCGGGCGCGACGGTGTCCTGGGCCGGGGCCGCCTTCCCGCTCACCGGCCGGATGTCCCGCGTGATGATGTCAGCCACGGCCGTAGGTCTCCTCAGCCTTCCAGAAGTAGATGAAGCCGCCGACTCCGGCGACCAGTGCCCAGCCGACCGCCAGGGCCCAGACGTGGGGCGGCAGTTGGCCGGCGTGGAAGCTGTCGATCAGCGCGAAGCGCATCAGGTCGATGTATACGGCCGCCGGGTTGCACTCCAGCAGGACCATCGCCCAGTGCGGCAGGTGGTTGTTGCTGAGCACCTTGTCGATGCTCCACATCACGCCGGACACGTACATCCAGGTGCGCAGCAGGAAGGGCATGAGCTGGGCGATGTCGGGTGTCCTCGCGCCCATCCGCGCCATGACCATCGCGACACCGGCGTTGAACGTGAACTGGAGCACCAGCACGGGCACCGCGAGCAGCCACGAGAGGCTCGGCGGGACGCCGAAGCCCAGCAGGATGACGGCCAGCGCGGCCATCGAGAACAGCAGTTGCTGGAGCTGCTGGAGGGCGTACGACACCGGGAGCGCGGCGCGGGGGAAGTGCAGGGCGCGGACCAGGCCGAGGCTGCCGGAGATCGCCCGGGTGCCCGCCATGATCGAACTCTGCGTGAAGGTCCAGACGAAGACGCCGGTGACCAGGAACGGGACGTAGTCCGGGACCCCGTGCTTGGTGCCGAGCAGGATGCCGAAGATGAAGTAGTAGACCGCCGCGTTCAGCAGCGGGGTCATCACCTGCCACACCTGGCCGAGCTTGGCCTGGCTGTACTGCGAGGTGAGTTTGGCGGTGGCGAAGGCGGTGATGAAGTGGCGCCGCGCCCACAACTGGCGGACGTAGGCGGGCAGGCTCGGGCGGGCGCCGCTGACGGTGAGGCCGTACCGGGCGGCTAGGGCCGCGGCGTCGTCGGCGGGGGAGACCGGCGTCGCCCGCTGGGGCGGGGTGTGGAGGACCTGGCTCACATCCGTTGCTTTCGCTCGGGGGGTGGGGAGCGCGCGGTCCGTCCCGAGTTCTTCCGACGTCGTTCTTGCCGTTTTCTCACGTCGGGACGGGACCGTATCGTCGCAACGCGAGAGTAGGCCTTGTCGACGTCGGAACGCAACCGTTTCGTCGTAACGGCCTATGCTGGTGTGTATGACGACGAACGCCGATACCGCGAGTGCCGCCACGCCCGCGCCTGCCGCCGGGAAGGCCCCGCGTCGCCGGGCTCCCGCCGGTGCGGCGGTCCTTCGTGAGGATGTGACCGAGGCGATCCGTGCCGCGGTCTTCGAGGAACTGGCGTCCGTCGGCTACGCCCGGATGTCCATCGAGGGCATCGCGCGCCGCGCGGGGGTCGGCAAGACCGCCGTGTACCGGCGCTGGCGCTCCAAGCTGCATCTCGTGCTCGACCTGGTCTCGGCGGTCGCGGTGCAGGGGCTGCCGGCGCCCGACACGGGCTCGCTGGAGGGCGATCTGCGGCTGCTGTACGAGGTCACCTCGCGGGCCCTGCGGCACCCGGTCGCCGGCCAGATCATCCCCGACCTCCAGGCCGAGGCGGCCCGCAATCCCGAGATCGCGGAGGCGATGCAGAAGGCCCTGCGGGAGGGGCAGCAGTCGGTCGCGAGCGGGATTGTCGCGGCGGCGGTCGCCCGGGGCGAGGTGCGCGAGGAGGCCGACCTCGAACTCGCGCTCGACCTGATGTCGGGTCCGCTGTACTGGCGCGCGGTGGTGGTCCGCGGTCCCAAGGTGCCGAAGGGCTATCTGGCGAGCCTGGCCCGCGCCACGGCGGCGGCGCTGCGCGCGCTGTGACGCGGGGTTCCGCGGCCTGGGTGCTGTCTTCCGGGTCCGTGACCCTGTCAGGTCAGGCTCGCGCCCGGGTGGTGGCGTACCCAGCCCGCCCAGGCTGAGGTGATCATGTCCTCGACGTCGTAACGGGCCTTCCAGCCCAGCTCGGTGGCGATGCGGTCGGCGGAGGCGACGACGCGGGCCGGGTCGCCGGGGCGGCGCGGGGTGGTGAGCGGGGGGCGGTCGTAGCCGGTGACGGCGTTGACCCGGTCGATCATCTCGCGGACCGAGACCCCCTCGCCGCGGCCGATGTTGAGGGTCAGGCCGGTGCCGGGGGAGGACCGGAGGGCGCGGGCCGTGACCACATGGGCCTCGGCCAGGTCGACCACGTGGATGTAGTCGCGCACGCACGTGCCGTCGGGGGTCGGGTAGTCGTCGCCGAAGATGCGGGGCGGAGCGTTCTCCGTCAGCCTCTCGAAGATCATGGGGACGAGGTTGAAGACGCCCACGTCGGCCAGTTCGGGACTCGCCGCGCCGGCCACGTTGAAGTAGCGCAGGCAGGCCGTGGACAGGCCCGTGGCACGGCCGGTCGCGCGCACCAGCCACTCGCCCGCCAGCTTCGTCTCGCCGTACGGGCTCATCGGCGCGCAGGGGGTCTCCTCCGTCACCAGGTCCACGTCCGGCATCCCGTACACCGCGGCCGAGGACGAGAAGACGAACGCGGTCACGGACGACGCGGTCACGGCTTCCAGCAGGACGCGCAGGCCCTCGACGTTCTCCCGGTAGTAGTGCAGGGGCAGGTCCACGGACTCGCCGACCTGCTTCTTCGCCGCCAGGTGCACGACACCGGTGACGGAGTGCTCGGTGAGGGTCCGGGCCAGCAGGTCGCCGTCCAGGGTCGAACCGGTCACCAGCGGGACCCCGGGCGGCACCCGCTCCGCGATCCCCGTGGACAGGTCGTCGTACACCACGGCCTGTTCGCCCGCCTCGCGCAGGGCGCGGACGACGTGCGCCCCGATGTAGCCGGCGCCGCCGGTGATCAGCCAGGTCATGTGCGGCCGTTCCCCTCGTCAGTGAACCCGTGGTGGTCCGTGGTCCGTGCGGCCGGGGACGGGCGCGCGTACGGCGTCCGGGCGTCGCGTCTCCGCGGCCGCTTCTCAGTGAAGCAGGCGGCCGAGCCTGCGGGACACCGCCTCGGTCGTTCCTCGCCAACCGGACGCGGTGCGCAGGGCCAGCGCTCCCGCGTGCGTCCGGTACGGCTGGACGAGCAGGAGGCCCGGAAGACCGAGAACGCCGTGGTGGGCGGCCGGAACGGCGCGGCGGCGCAGCAGACCGGGGCCGCCGAGGGCGTGCGCCGTCGCGTTCCGGCTCGTGCCGTCGCGAAAGCGCACGGTCAGGCGTACGTCCCAGGTGCCCGCGCCCAGCGCCGGCAGCTCCACCGGTGGACTCGCCGACCAGAGGTCGCCGTAGCGGTCGGCCAGCAGGGGCGCGGTGCCGCGCAGGCCCACCCGGCCGTCGTCCCGGTGGGTGAACTCCACGTCCACCGCGACGGGACCGGCCGCCGCGATCCGCCCGTACAGCTCGTGCAGGCGAAGGCGCAGCACGGTGCCCCGCGCGCGGGGCCGCAGTTCCGCGTCGACGGCGAGGGGCAGGAGGTGGGCCGGGCGGTCCAGGAGGTGGTCGAGGGTGACCCGGGGGAGGTCGGGGGCCCACACGGGGGTGCCGTCGGAGGTGCGCGGGTACGGCGGGAGCAGCCGTGCGGGGCGGGCCGCGAGCTCGCGCAGGCGGGGCAGGTCGCGCGGGTCGGGGGAGGCGAGGATCACGCGGGCGACGAGGCGGCCGGGGGCGGTCGGGCTGACCGTGAGGTCGCTCGCGTCGAACGTCGACAGGTACGCGCGCGTGAGGTCCCACCAGGCGCGCCGGTACTCGGGAGTGCGCAGTTCCAGCTCGCGCGTGTACATCCGCAGTTCGTGGTCGAGGAACTTGGTGTGCGCGGCCCGCGCGAGCCGCTTCTGCCCGGCGCCCAGCAGGATCTCGTACGCTGCCCGGTTCGCCTCGGTGCGGGCCCGCCAGTTGTCGATGCCGGCCCGGTCGAGCGAGATGGACAGCCGCTCCGCGGTGCGCCGGACGTTCCAGACGTACACCCTGTCGGGGGTCAGGGCGATGCGCGGCGCGGCGGCCAGCACGCGCGCGGTGAACACGAAGTCTTCGTAGGGGTAGTGGCCTTCGGGGAAGCGGATGCCGTGCTCGCGCAGGAAGCCGGTGCGGTACAGCTTGTTGACGCAGAGGGTGTCGTGCGCGAGGCGCGGGCGGCGCGAGGGGCGGGGGACCAGGGCGGCTCGCGCGTAGAGGGCCCGTTCCCAGGGGACTTCGCGGCCTGAGGGCAGTTCGCGGCGCACGCACAGTCCGGCCGCTACCTGGGCGTCGTGTTCCTCGGCCGCGCCGAGCAGCGCGTCCACCGCGCCGGGCGGCAGGACGTCGTCGCTGTCGAGGAACATCACGTACGGGGCGGTGGCCGCGTCGACGCCGTCGTTGCGCGGGGTGCCGCAGCCGCCGCTGTTGGACGCGCGGTGGATCACCCGCAGGCGCGGCTCCCCGGCGGCGAGCGCGTCGAGGAGGGCCGCACTGCCGTCCGTCGAGCGGTCGTCGACGGCGATCACCTCGCGCACCGAGGTGCCCTGCGCGAGCGCCGAGCGCACGGCGTCCGTCACATGGGAGGCGTCGTCGTACCCGATGACGACGACGCTGACCTTCGCGGAATGGGGAGGCATGGGATCCACAGGGCGGAATCGTAGATATTGCGGGTAATTCTCCGTCAAGAGCCGGTCAATGTCCTGTCCGGAGAACGGTGGGAATCCGGTGTGGCCGCGTGTCGGCACGTCCTGCCCGTCCGGCGCGGTCCGGTTCGCGCCGGTCCTTCCCGGCCGCGGGCAGGCCCGAGCGCCACAGCCGTACGAACGCCACCACCGCGGCCGTCGCCAGCAGGCCGTTGCGCAGCAGCATCAGCAGACAGCCCGTCCAGGTGCTGTGCACCACCTGGCCGTACAGCGTCGGGTACACGACCGTGCTGACCGCCGTCGCCGCCACGATCAGCGCGGCGACGGGACGTTGTGTCGTGTGCCGCGAGGTCAGGCAGACGGCGGCGAGGCCCAGCAGCCACACCATGTACTGGGGGCTGATCACCCGGCTGGTCACGGTGAACAGCAGCACGGCCGTGAGCGCCGCATCGTACGGGGTGGCCGTGGTCCAGCGCCGGGCCCGCACCCGCCACAGCAGGACGAGCCCGAACGCGGCGACCGTCAGGGCGAGCGAGCCCGCCGCGACCAGGCCGACGTGCGGCCCGACGAACTCCATCGCGCCGTACCGGTAGCGGACCGTCCCCCGCCAACCGGCGTGGCGCGCGAAGCCCAGGACGGTGCCGCCGAGGGACTCGATCTGCACGCCCCTGCCGCGCTGCTGGCGCAGGAAGTCGAGCGGGCCGTCGAAGACGGCCACCAGGACGGCGAGCAGCGCGGCCGCGGTGACCGCCGCCGACGCCCACACCTGCCGGGTGGTGTGGCCCCGGGGCGTGCCGATCAGCGCCAGCGCCGGCCAGACCTTCACCAGGGCCCCCAGCGCGGCGACCGCGCCGCACGCGCGCCGGGAGCGCGAGAGCGCCAGCAGGGAGACGACCGCGAAGGCGGTGGCCTGCACGTCGTACCGGGCCAGCGGGATGTGCAGCAGGAGCGGCAGGCCGAGCACCCAGAGCCGTGCGCCGCGCAGGCTGTGGCCGGGGTGGCGGCCCGCGTGCGTGAGGGCGACGGTGATCACCGCGTCGGCGGCGAGCGCGCAGGCCACGAACGCCGTGAAGTACGCCAGGGACGGCACCAACGTGGGCGCCAGCAGCACGGGACCGGCGCCCGGCGGGTACTGCCACAGCCGGTCGCCCACCGGGAAAGCGCCCCGCGCCAGGGTCTCGGACCAGTGGAAGTACAGCTGGCGCACCTCGCGCGACACCCCGCCCCGGCCGAGCGGGGCGAGGTGGTCGTGGGCGAGGAGCCACAGCATCAGCGCGCGGGTGGCGGCCCAGGCGGCGGCGAGGGCAAACGGGCGGTGGTTCCTGAGGACGCTCATGAAGCCTGGATCGTAAGCCGCATGGATGGGCTATAGCGGTCGATACGCGTCAATACCGATCAAAGGTTGTTTAATAGCAAAAAATCTGGCTCATGGTGTATGCGCGGATGAGGTGGTCGGCGGGTCGGCGTCCGGAGACGGTGGCCGTTCTCCTGCCCATGCTCGTCATGCTCGTGATCGGGCTCTGGGGGCTCGACCGCGGCGGCATGTGGCGCGACGAGGCGGTGACCTTCCAGGTCGCGCGGCGCTCGGTGCCCCAGATCTGGCACCTGCTGCACTCCGTGGACGCCGTGCACGGCCTGTACTACCTCCTGATGCACGCCGTCCTCGCCCCGCACCCCGGCGAGGTCGCCCTTCGCCTGCCCTCCGTCTGCGGCGCCGCGGCGACCGCCGGGCTGGTGGCCGCCCTCGGCGTCCGCCTGTGCCGTCCGCGCGTCGGCCTGTGGGCGGGGCTGCTGTACGCCGTCACGCCCATGGCCGGGCACTTCGCCCAGGAGGGCCGCTCCTACGCGCTCGTCGCGGCCGGGGCGGCGGGGGCGACGCTGCTGCTGGTGCGGGCCGCCGGGTCCGCCCGGCCGGGACCCTGGTGCGCGTACGGAGCGACCGTCGCCGTCACCTGCCTGCTGCACGAGATGGCCCTGCTCCTGCTCCTCGCCCACGCCGTGACGCTGGGACTCGCCCGGGTGCCCACGCGGGTGTGGCGGGCCTGGGCCGCGGCCGCGACGGTGGCCGCCCTGGTGCTGCTGCCCCTCGTCCTGGCCTCCCGGGCGCAGTCCGCGCAGGTCGCCTGGCTGTCGCCGACCGGCGTGCCGAGCCTGAAGCGCCTGCTCGGGTCGTTCACCGGACCGGCGCGGATCGTGGTCGTGCCCTACCTCCTCCTCGCCTACCTCGCCCTCGTGCCGCCCGGGGTCCGGCCGGCCCGGACCCGGCCCGGCGCGCTCTCGCTCCCCGCCGTCGCCCTGCCCCTGGCCGTGGTGCCGCCCGTGGTGCTGCTGACGGTGTCGCGCTGGTGGCCGCTCTACGACGAGCGTTACGTCCTGTACGCCCTGGCCGGTGCCCCGCTGCTCGCCGCCGCCGGAGCCGATCGCCTGGCGGTGCGGCTGCCGAGGCTGCTGCCCCACACCGCCCTCACCGGCGTTCTCGCCGTGAGCCTCGTCCTCGCGGTCCAGCTCCCGCTGCTGCGCCGGGACCGCAGCCCCGACCGGCGGCCCGACGACCTGGCCGCCGTCTCCGTCTTCGCCGGGCGCGAACTGCGCCCCGGTGAACCGGTGTTGTTCCTGCCGTCGCTCGCGCGGCGATCGGCGCTGGCGTACCCCCAGGGCTTCCGCGGCATCCGTGACGTCGCGCTGAGCGTGCCGGCCCCCGCCTCCGGCACGCTGTACGGCCAGGAGACGGGACCCGGTGAACTGCGCCGCAGGCTGGACCGGCTCGATCACGTGTGGCTGCTCGCCGAACCCTTCGCGACGCGCCGCGCCTGGCGGCCGGACAACGCGACCGAGCGCGCCAAACTCGCCCTGGTGAAAGAGGAGTTCGTGCCCCGGGAGAAGGTCGTACGGCGAGGGGTGACGCTGCGCCTCTACGTGCGCAGGCTCACATACAGCCCGGTGACTCCGTCAGAGCCGCCTCGTCCAGGGCGGCCGTCAGCCGGTCGAGCCGGGCCCGGAGCTCTCGGATCTCCTCCAGGTCCGCGCCGGTAGCCGCCGCGATCCGGCGCGGTACGGACAGTGCGCGCTCGCGCAGCGCGGTCCCCTCCCCGGTGAGCCGCACCCGCACGGACCGCTCGTCCCGCGCGCTGCGCTCCCGCAGGACGAGCCCCGCCGCCTCCAGCCGCTTCAGGAGCGGCGACAGCGTCCCGGAGTCCAGCCGCAGATGCTCGCCCACCTTCTTCACGGGCAGCTCGCCGTGCTCCCAGAGCACGAGCATCACCAGGTACTGCGGGTAGGTGAGCCCGAGGTCCTTGAGGAGTACCCGGTAGACGCCGCCGAAGGCGCGCGAGGCGGCGTTCAGCGAGAAGCAGATCTGCTCGTCGAGGCGGAGGAAGTCCCCGGCCGAGGGGGCGTGGGGGTTCGGGGCGGGTGTCGCGGTCATGCCTCCCAGAATAGCTCTTGCGGCCAATTGAGTTGTGCACAACTTAATTGCGTGCTCTAATTCAGGTCGTGGGCCGCCGGACCGGAGGCCCACGGCAGGACTCCGACGTTCCGATTCGATGTGAGGGATGGTTCCCATGGACGCGATCTACACCGCTGTCGCCACCGCCACCCACGGCCGCGAGGGCCGTGCCGTCAGCTCCGACGGCAAGCTCGACCTCGAGCTGGGCATTCCGGTGGAGATGGGCGGCAGCGGCCAGGGCACCAACCCCGAGCAGCTGTTCGCCGCCGGCTACGCCGCCTGTTTCGCGAGCGCCCTCGGCCTCGTCGGCCGCGCCGCGAAGGTCGACGTCACCCAGGCCGCCGTGACCGGCGAGGTCGGCATCCTCAAGCAGGGCGAGGGCTTCGGCCTGACGGTCACGCTCCGCGTCGAGCTGCCCGACACCGTGGACGAGGCCACCGGCCGCAAGCTCGTCGAGCAGGCCCACCAGGTCTGCCCGTACTCCAACGCCACCCGCGGCAACATCCCCGTCGAGCTCGTCATCGAGTAACGGCATCGAGCGGGCCGGTGCCGGACGGTCCGTCATCGAGCGGCACGGACCCCCGCACCGGCCTTCGCCCGGCATCCGCATCGACCTTCGCGCCGGTTTTCGCACCGGCCGGCGCACCGGTGCGGGTGCCGGGCCCCGTGCCGACCCGGGCCAGCACCTCTCCCGTCTCCCGGCTCCACGCCACCACCGTCGCCTCCTCGGGCACCCGCCGCCAGCGCGTCAGCAGCAGCCAGCGGACGTGGTAGCGGCGGGCGACCGCGGTGCGTTCGGCCCGGGTCGACGACGGGGCGAGATAGGCGCGCACCGCCGCGAGCCGGCGCAGCCGCTCGCCCTCGTCGAGGGCGGGGTCGGGCCAGGCGGGCGCGGCCAGGTCCGGGCCGTACCCCGCGATCAGATGGACGGACCAGTACCCGTCCGTGACGACCGCCTCCCCGGGCCGGATGTGCCGGGCCGCCCAGGCGTACGTCGGCCAGCGCGGCGGCTGGTCGAAACCGACCGGGTCGAGCGAGCGCGGCACCACCGCCCCGGCCTGCACGGTCAGGAAACCGGCCAGGGCGCAGCCGGCCGCGGCCGCCCCGAGCAGCCGCCGCCGAGGTCCCCACGGCCGCGGCGCGGCCAGTTCCACCCCGAGCGCGAACTGGAGCGGCACCAGCGTGAGCCCGAGGATCCTGCCGTACGTGTAGTGCCCGCTCACCCAGCCGTACGCCACCACCGCGCACTCCAGAGCGAACATCAGCACCAGGGGATCACGCCACCCGTGCCCCTCGCTCCGCTGGGCGCGCCGGGCCCGCAGCCACAGCGCCGGAACCCCGGTCAGCGCCAGCCAGAAGTGTCCGGGCATCCCGTCGTACAGCCGCTCGTGCATGGCGTCCACGCTGCGGTCCCCGGTCAGGCCGAAGACGTCGAAGTACGGCCAGCGGGAGGCGACGAGGAGCGCCACCGCGCCCGCCAGCAGCCACCGGGCCGCCACGGCCGGCCGCCATCCGCGCTGCCCGCCCGCCACCAGCGCCACGGCCCCGAGCACGGCCGCGATCGACGTGATCGGATGGACCAGCAGGATCAGGCCGTACAGCGCGCCGAGGGCCGCGTACCCCCACAGGCTCCCCAGGCCGCTCGGACCCACGTACCGGACGCCACCGGCGTTCGCCGCCCGCGCGGCCGTGAACGCCCAGGCCCAGAACGCCAGTCCGATGGCGAACGTCGAGGGATAGCCGAGGTTGCCGGTCATCGACATCAGCCCGAGGTAGCCGCTCCACCAGGCCCGCTCGGTGCCCCACAGCAGCACCATCGCGCCGAGGCACAGCACCGGCGCCCAGGGGCGGGGCGTCAGCGCCCGGACGAAGCGGCCGACGCCGGTCAGCAGCACCAGCAGGTTGACGGGCCCGGACAGCCGCACCACCTCCCAGCCGCCGAGACCGGTCAGCCGGGCGAAGGCGCCCTGCGCCACCGCGTACGGCGAGTAGTACGGGCTGCCCGCGCCCGGCAGGTCCGCCATCGGGTGCCGCGGGTGGAGCAGGTCCACCCGCAGGCGTTCGACGACCGCCGCGTGCTGTCCCGCGTCGCAGCACAGCGGGACCCGCCAGTACGCGAGCGTCACCACCAGCCAGAACAGGGCGCCGAGGAGCTGGTACGGCGTCGGCCGCCAGGCACCCCCGCCGCGCAGCGCGGTCGAACCCCGGACGGCTCCCCGCCGGGCGAGGACGTCGGCGCTCATCGGGCGGTCGGGGAGGCGGGATCGGCGGTGTGCGGCATTTGCCGTTCATTCCCCGCGCGGTCGGCCGCCTAGCCGGGATCACCTCATCGGGCGACCCCGGCGTCCCTGCGCGAAGGCCCCGGGAGCAGGCCGTCCAGGGCCCGCGCGCCCGGCCGGACGACCTCGTCCAGCAGCAGCGGGAGGCCCACCACCGGCAACAGCCACAGCAGCACGATCAACCGGTCGCCCCAGATGTTGATGTCGGGGTGGGCGGCCTGGTTGAGCACTCCGGTGCCCGCCGCCGCCAGCAGGAATCCGGCGAAGGCGGGACGCCGGCGCAGCGCCCCCCAGCCGGCCGCCAGCAGCACCGCCGGGAACAGCGGCTGCCAGAACTGGCGGCGCAGCCACTCCACCCAGAAGGCGGTCTCCAGATGGAGGAACTCCGACCACGGCCGGGCGCGGTCGGGGCGCGCGAAATGCCCCGTGAGCAGGTCCTGGAGACTCTCCGACTCGGACGGGTAGCGCAGCGCCCTCGCGAGCAGCACCGTGGCGACCGCGCCGCCGCCCGCCACCACCCCGAGCGTGCGCAGCGGCCCGTCCCACCGGCGCCGCCGCAGCAGGAGCACCGCGCAGGCACCGGCCAGGGTCAGCCCGAGGAAGAGCGCCTGCGCGTGCTTCACGGTGAAGAGGACCGCCAGAGCGGCGCCGACCAGCCAGGTCCCGGCCCGCGCGCGCCCCTGGAGCACCAGGGCGCAGCCCCACAGCGCCGCCAGCGTCAGCGTCAGCAGCAGCCCCTCGGTCATGGGGCGCATGGCCGTGGTCCCGCACGGCAGGACGTAGAACAGCGCCTGTCCGGTCAGGGCCGCCCCGGTGGAGGCGCGCAGGGTGCGCAGGACGAGGAAGACGAGCACACCCCCCGCCGCGGCGACCACGACGCTCGACGCCCACAGCCCCCACGTCACCCCGAACACCGTGATGAACGGCACCAGCAGCACCGGATAGCCCGGCCGCACCTCGAAGATCCGCATGAACCGCGACGGCATGAACGGCACGGTGTGTCCCGCCGTCTCCCCGGCCGCGAGCCGGGCGGACACCCCGCGCCACTCGTCGCGCCGGCACTCCGCCATGACCTTCCGGGTCGGACTCCCGCGGTGGAAGTGCACCGCGTGGACCGCCTGGTTGCGGCGCGCGATGGACGCCCGTCCCGCGCACGCGTAGTCGATCGTCAGCGCGGCCGCCTCGTGCTTGCTCTCGCCGCGCAGACTCAGCGCGTACGAGAGGTAGTTCTTGGTGTCGGGCGTGTCCCGGCCGGTGATGCCGGCGAGCTGGAGGACGGCGAAGACGACGGCGATCAGGATCACCCGGGCACGGGGCGACCGGAGCCTGCGCGGGGCCCGAACCCGGGGGAAACGCGCGTACGCGGGGGCGCTCATGACGACGCGAGGACGTCGTGTCCCGCCTGCGCGGGCACCGGGGCGGCCGCTGCGGCCGGGAGCCCGGTCCGCTCGCCCAGCATCAGCGTCCGCACGACCCGCTCGGCGGCCCGGCCGTCGTCGAACTCGCAGAACCGCGCCCGGAATCCGGCCCGCAGCCGCGCCGACTCACCGTCCCGCCAGGCCCCCGAAGCGAACAGCCACGTCAACTCCCTCTGGGAGCAGGCCACATGGCCCGGAGCGTCGGCCGTGACGTCGAAGTAGGCACCCCGGCTCGCCGTGTACGCGCCCCAGTCGTCCGCGAGGAGCACGATCGGCCGGTCCAGGTTGGCGTAGTCGAACATCAGGGCCGAGTAGTCGGTGACCAGGACGTCGGACGCGAGCAGCACGTCCTCCACGCGCGGCTCGTCGGTCGCGTCCACCACGACACCCCGCCGGTGCAGCTCGGACAGGCCCATCCCGCGCGCCGGACCGTCCGCGAGCGAGGGATGCAGCCGGACGACGAGGGTGTGGTCCGCGCCCAGGTCGTCCGCGAACCGGGCCAGGTCGAGACGGTCGAGATGGCCGCCGCGTACGTAGTCGCGGCGCGTCGGCGCGTACAGCACCACCCGGTTCCCGGCCGGGACGCCGAGCCGGTCCCGGACCGCCGCCCCGTCCTCGGGCCTGGCCCGCACGAGGACGTCGTTGCGCGGACTGCCGGTGCGCAGCGAGGTGAAGTGGCACGGGTAGGCGCGGTCCCAGACCAGCTCCGAATGGCGGTTGGCGACCAGGCTGTAGTCCCAGCGGTCCGCGCGGCGCAGCATCCCCGGCACGTCGAAGCCGTGCCGGGCACCCGGCTTGTGCAGCAGGTCCGCGGCCATGAACTTCAGCGGGGTGCCCTGATGGGTGTGGATGTGGACGCTGCCGGGCCGCTTGACCAGGGACCCGGGCCAGTTGACGTTGTTCACGAAGTACGTGGCGCGCGCGGTGAGGCGCCGGTAGCCCGGCGAGTCGAGGAGGACGTGCTCGATCTCCGGCGGCAGCAGCGCCGCCTGTTCCGCGTCGCGCACCACCCACACGCCACGGATGTGCGGGGCGAGTTCCCGGGCCGCCGCGTACACCGCGGCCGGGTCGCCCAGGACCCCCCGGTGCGAGAACGCCGAGTACACCGCCAAGTTCGGTTCCAGCGAACGGTTCTCGTGCACCGCCGACCAGCCGCGCCTGACCCGCGCGGCGGCCGCCCGGCGGGTCCCCCGGCCGCGCCGGGCGAGCTCCCGGCCCGCGCGGACCGCCTGCCGCCGCAGCCGGTAGCGGGTGAAACCGCCTTCCAGGACGCGCAGTTCGGGCGGCACGGGACCGCTCTTGTGCCTGCGGAAGAGGGCCGCCGTCAGCCGGAAGAACTCGGCCTTGTCCTCCTCGGGCAGCCGGTCCTGCTTGGAGAGGATGTCGAGACAGTGCTCGCCCATCTTGCGATGCAGGTACGGGCGCCAGCCCGACAGCTCCGGACGGGAGTCGACGAACGCGAAGACCCGCTCGTACTGGTCGTGGATGTCGAAGTGCTTGCGGCTGGTGGTGGACAGGATGTTGCCCTGGCGGCGCTGGCGGTAGGCCAGACAGATCCGGTCCAGCGTCGCGATCCGCTCCGCGCTGAGCATCACCGGGAACGTCCAGGGCGTGTCCTCGTAGTACCCGGGCGGGAAGGCGAAGCCCTCCGCCTCGACGAACGCGCGGCGGTAGACCTTGTTCCACACCACCATCAACAGGTCCAGGATCTCCGGGTGTTCGGCCACCGAGAAGGTGTCGGAACCCGCCTCCGCGAGCACCCGCGCGAGCACGTTCCTGCGGGTGCCGCCCCACCAGTAGGTGCGCGCGTAGTCGAAGACCAGCACGTCCGGGTCGGCGGTCTCGTCCAGCCGGTCGGCGACCGCGCGCAGCGCGCCCGGGGTGAGGGTGTCGTCGCTGTCGAGGAAGAACAGGTAGTCCCCGGTGGCGAGCGGCATCCCGGCGTTGCGGGCCCGCCCGAGCCCCACGTTCTCCGGCAGGTGCAGCACCCGCACCCGCGGGTCACGGCCCGCGAACTCGTCGAGGATCGCGCCGCAGCCGTCCGGGGAGCAGTCGTCGACGGCGATGACCTCGAGGTCCGTGTACGACTGCTCCAGGACCGAGTCGAGACACTCGCGGAGGAATCCCTGGACCTTGAACACGGGGACGATGATGCTGAAGCGGGGCACGTCAGCTCCTTACGAGGGTGGACGCGGCGGGAGCCGGGACGCGTTCGGCGAGCGGCAGGACGGGCGGGATCGCCTCGGGCGGTTCGCCCAGCAGCACCCTGCGCACGACCCGCTCGGCGGCCCGCCCGTCGTCGAACTGGCAGAAGCGCTCCCGGAACCGGGCCCGCAGGGCCGTCGCGGCCGGGTCCGCGTACGAACCGTCCTGGAAGAGGGCGGCCAGTTCGCCCGGGGTGCGGGCCACCCGGCCGGGCGGCTCCGCCGGCAGGTCGAAGTAGACGCCGCGCGTCTCCCGGTAGACCTCCCAGTCGTCCGCGTACACGACGATCGGACGGTCGAGGTTGGCGTAGTCGAACATGATCGACGAGTAGTCCGTGATCAGCGCGTCGGCGGCCAGGCACACGTCCTCGGAGGACCGGTGCCCGGTCACGTCGATGATCCGGCCGCTGCCGCGCCCGCGGCCCTCGTCGTAGAAGTAGTGCGCGCGCAGCAGGACGACGAAGTCCCCGCCGATCTCCTCGCAGAAGGCCTCCAGGTCGAGCCGGGACTCGAAGCCGGTGCTGTAGTCCCGGTGCGTCGGCGCGTACAGCAGCGCCGTCCTGCCCTCGGGAACCCCGAGCCGCTCGCGGACCCGCGCCACGTCACGCTCGCCGGCCGTGCAGAAGACGTCGTTGCGCGGATAGCCGTACTCCAGGGCCTCGTAGCCGCCGGGGAAGGCCCGCTCCCACATCTGGGTGGAGTGCCGGTTGGAGGAGAGGTTGTAGTCCCAGCGGTCCACCCGGGACAGCAGCTTGGTGAAACTGCCGCTCGCGGCGGCCACCACCGGATACGTCGACTGGTCGACGCCCATCTTCTTCAGCGGCGTGCCGTGCTGGGTCTGGACGTGCACGCTGCCGGGCCGTTTGACCACGGAGTCCGCGAAGTTGGCGTTGTTGACCAGGTACTTGGCACGGGCCAGGACCTCCCAGGCACGCCGGCTGCCGATCACCGCGTGCTCGACGTCCTTCGGCAGCGCGTCCACCGCGTCCGGTTCGACCAGGAACACCGAGCGGATGTGCGGGGCGAGTTCACGGGCCTTGGCGTGGATCGCGGCCGGGTTGCAGGCGTAACCCCGGCCCCAGTAGGCGCAGTACACCGCGAGGTTCTCGTCGAGGGGGCGGCGCAGCTGGGCCGCGTAGCGCGCGCGGGTGCGCAGCGCCCTGGGCCGCGGCACCCGCCGGAGCAGCCCGGCGGTCGCCCGGTTCGCGCCGCGCAGCGCGCGGAAGGCGCTGTACGCGCCGGTCGCGAGCAGCCGGTGCTGCACACCGAGACTGCCGCCGGGCACCCGGAAACCGGCCGGACGGTGACGCCGGTAGAGCTTGCCCGCCCGGCGGAAGAAGGCCCGGCGGCGACGCGCGGGCACCCGGGTGGGGTGGGCCGCCGTCTTCAGCACCTGGGAGAAGAGCTGACCGAACAGCGCCTTCGAACGGGCGGCGGGCAGGGTCCGCTCGGACACCCGGGTGAGGACCCGCTCGACCTGGTCGAGGAGCTCGAAGTGGTGCTCGCCCGGGGCGTTGAGCCGGCTGCCCTGGCGGCGCGCGTGATGGCGCACGCAGACCGTGCGCAGCACGGCCGACCGCTCGGCCGCCACCGTGACCAGGCCGCCCCAGCCCACGTCCGTGAAGTGCCCCTCGGGAAAGGCGAGTCCGTGTTCGGCGAGGAACCCGCGGCGGTACGCGGCGCTCCAGGCCGGAACATGCGCGCCGAGCACCTCCGGGGCCTTGTCGAGCGGCGGGGTGCTCGGCTCGCCCTCCCACCAGTGGATCCGCTGATGCCCGAAGTAGAGGACGTCCACGTCGGCCGGCAGCCCCGCGTCCAGGGCACCCAGCGCGCCCGGCGCCAGGTCGTCGTCGCCGTCGAGGAAGAGCAGGTACGCGCCGGTCGCCGCCGCGATCCCGGTGTTGCGCGCCCCGCCGAGCCCGTCCGAGGACGGCGAATGGACCGGGGTCACCCGGGGGTCCCGCGCGGCGTACGCGGCGGCGACCGCCGCGGCCGGGGAGTCCGGCGCGTCGCAGACCGGGATCAGTTCGAAGTCGCCGAAGGACTGGGCCAGGACCGAGTCCAGCGCGCGGGCCAGGTGCCCGGCGACTCCGAAGGTGGGCACGATGACGCTGAAGCGGGGCATTCTGCTCTTTCTCTCAAGGGGCGCCGAACGGGGGGTTCATCGCCCGGGGCGCCCGGTCGGCCGCCAGGTGGTGGGCCGGGTGGGCATGGGCCGCGAGGGGCTGGAGGGCACACGGGCTCCGGTTCAGAGGGTCTCGGTCAGGGGAACGGCACCACCCGGGACCGGGACGGCGGCCGGGGCGTCCTGCGGCGGGCCGGAGCCGAGGGGGCGGAGGAGGGCCGCCGCCGACGCGGCCGGGTGACGCTCGGCGAACGGGACGAACGGCGGCAGACCGGCGTTCTCGCCGAGGACCACACGCCGTACGACCCGCTCGGCGGCGTGCCCGTCGTCGTACGGGCAGAACCGCTCACGGAACGCGGCCCGCAGCTGCGAGGAACGCGAGCCGTGCCAGTGCCCGGTCGCGAAGATGTCGATCAGCTCGTCCTCACTGCGCGCCACCGCGCCCGGCGGGAAGGCGCCCAGGTCGAAGTAGGTGCCGCGGGCCGCCTCGTACGCGTCCCGGTCGTCCATGTGGATCACGATCGGCCGGTCCAGGCCCGCGTAGTCGAACATCAGGGACGAGTAGTCGGTGACCAGCGCGTCGGAGGCGAGGCACAGCGACTCGACGCTCGGATGGCCGGAGACGTCGATGACCCGGTCGTTCGACGCGTCCGCGAGGGGCGCGCCGTACGTGTGGTGGGCGCGGGCCAGCACCACGAAGCGCGGGCCCAGCCGGTCCACCAAGCGGTCCAGGTCCAGGGCCCGGTGCTGGGTGCGCCGGTAGTCCCGGTACGTCGGCGCGTACAGCACGGCGATGGCGTCCGCGGGGATGCCGAGTGCCTCGCGCAGCCGGGCGACATCGGCCGAAGTGGCCTCCTGGAACACGTCGTTGCGCGGCATCCCGTACTCCAGCGTCGTGTACGAGGAGGGGAAGACGCGCTCCCAGACCAGTGTGGAATGGCGGTTGGCGGACAGGCAGTAGTCCCAGGTGTCGGCGTCCCGCAGCAGCTCGGCGAAGTCGGTGTCCCGCGCGGCGGCCGGGCGGTCCTGGAGGTCGAGGCCCATGTGCTTGAGCGGCGTCCCGCGCTGTGTCTGGATCAGGACCTGGCCGGGCCGCTTGACCAGCCGACGGTCGAAGCCGACGTTGTTCACCAGGTACTTGGAACGGGCGAGCGCCGTCCAGTACCCGGCCGTGCCGGGACGCAGCCGCTGCGTGACGGCCGGGATGGTGTGGTGGTGCTCGGGTTCCGCGATCCAGGCCGTGCGGATGTGCGGCGCGAAGGCGCGGAACGCGGACTCCAGAGCCCCCGGATTGCAGCCGTGCCCCCGGCCCCGGTGGCTGGAGAAGACGGCCCGGTCGGCGCGCAGCGGTAGCAGGAGCTGCACGCGGTAGTGGACCCGCAGCGCGCCGCCGCGCGCCGCGCGCAGCAGCCCGGCGGTCAGCCGCAGGACTCTCCTGCGGGTCCGCGACAGCGCGGAGAGCAGACGGTACGCGCGATGCGCGCCCAGTCCGACCAGCACGTGCCGCAGCCGCGCGCCGAGGACGGCCGGAGTACCGCCCGGGACGCGGTAACGGCGGTGGTACGCGCGGGCCTTGCGCAGGAACTCGGCCCGCGCCGAGCGCGGCAGCCGGCCCCGTTTCACGAACACCGCGGCGAAGTGGTCGATCATGCGCCGGAACAGCAGCGGGCGCCACCGGTCCAGTTCCGGGTGCGCGTCGACATGCGCGAAGACACGGTCGTACTGCCCGAAGACGTCGAAGTGCTTCCGGCTGCTCGTGCCGAGGATGCTGCCGTGCCGCCGCTGGCGGTAGTGGACGCAGATCCGGTCGAGGGTGGCGATCGTCCCGGCCGACATCAGCGCCGGAAAGGTCCAGGGCGTGTCCTCGTAGTACCCGGGCGGGAAGGTGAGGCCCGCGCGCTCGACGAACTCCCGGCGGTACGCCTTGTTCCACACCACCATCAGCAGCCGCAGCAGACCGGGCCGCTCGTCGAGCCGGAACGGTGCCGGGCCCTCCTCGGTCAGCTGTGCCGAGACCTTGTTGCGCACGGTCCGCCCCGACCAGAACGTGCGCGCGTAGTCGTAGACCAGGACGTCCGGTTCGCCGGTCTCCGCCAGCCGGCCGGCGATCGCGCGCAGCGCGTCCGGGGTGAGCGTGTCGTCGCTGTCCAGGAAGACCAGGTAGTCACCGGTGGCGCGTTCGAGACCGGCGTTGCGGGCGCGGCCGAGGCCCACGTTCTCCGGGAGGCGCACGGGCACCACGCGGGCGTCCCGTGCCGCGAACTCCTCGATGATCGAACCGCAGCCGTCGGGCGAGCAGTCGTCGACCGCGATGAGTTCGAGATCCGGGAAGGACTGTCCGAGCACGGATTCGAGGCACTCGTGCAGGTACGCCTGGACCTTGTACACGGGGACGATGACACTGAACCTGGGCAAGGGACATCCATGAGTCGGCGCGGGCATACCTGCCCGGGAACGGCCGAAGGGGTGACTTGGTTACGCCAGATGTGGCATACGGGGGACATCCGGTGAACATCGAAGGGCCGCCCGGTGTCCGGACGGCCCTTCAAGTGCTGGGGGAATCAGGTTATTTGACCGCGCCCGCCATCACCCCGGAGACGAACTGCCGCTGGAACGCGAAGAACACGGCCAGCGGGATCACCATCGAGATGAAGGCGCCCGGCGCCAGCACGTCGATGTTGTTGCCGAACTGCCGCACCTGCGTCTGGAGCGCGACCGTGATGGGCTGGCTCCCCGAGTCGGAGAAGACCAGCGCGACCAGCATGTCGTTCCACACCCACAGGAACTGGAAGATGGCCAGCGAGGCGATCGCCGGAGCGCCGAGCGGCATCACGACCCGTGCGAACAGGCGCAGTTCGCTCGCGCCGTCCAGCCGGGCGGCCTCCAGGAGCTCCCGCGGGATCTCGGCGAAGAAGTTCCTCAGCAGGAACACCGCGAACGGCAGGCCGAACCCGACGTGGAAGAGGACCACGCCGACGATCGACCCGAAGATGCCGATCTTTCCGAAGAGTTCGGCGATCGGGATCAGTGCCACCTGCACCGGCACGACCAGCAGCCCGACCACCGCGAGGAACCACCAGTCCCGGCCCGGGAACTCCATCCAGGCGAAGGCGTAGCCCGCGAGCGAGCCGATACCCACGACCAGCAGCGTCGCCGGCACCGTGATCAGCACCGTGTTGAGCAGCGAGCCGGTGATGTCGCCGTTCTCCAGGAGCTTCTGGTAGCTGTCCACCGTGAGCTGCGAGGGCTCGCTGAACACCTTCCACCAGCCGCTCGCGCTCATGTCCTCGGGGGCGCGCAGCGAGGACAGCAGCAGCCCGATCGTCGGCACCAGCCAGAACAGACCGACGAGCAGCAGGAACACCCGGACGGCACCGCCGCCGACCCCGCTCGCGATCCGCGAACCCAGCGAGGGCCTCACCCTGCTCACCACCGGGGCGGATGCCGTCTTCGTCAGGCTCTCGGCCTGCGTGGTCATCGCCGCACCTCCCGCCGCAGTCTGCGCACATTGAAGGCCATCACCGGGATCACGAGCAGGAGCAGGAACACCGAGATGGCGCTCGCGACGCCCGGCTGGTCCTCCGAGAAGCCCTTGCGGTACAGCTCCAGGGCCAGCACGTTCGCGTCGTCCTGGGAGGAGCCCGGCGCGATGATGAAGACCAGGTCGAAGACCTTCAGCACGTTGATCATCAGGGTCACGGCGACCACCGCGAGGACCGGCGCGAGCAGCGGCACGGTGACCCGGCGGAACACCTGCCACTCGTTCGCCCCGTCGACCCGGGCCGCCTCGAGGAGCTCGCGCGGCACACCCGCCAGCCCCGCCGCGATCAGCACCATCGCGAACCCCGCCCACATCCAGACGTAACTGCCGATGATGGCGGGTGTGACCAGCGACGGGCCGAGCCAGTCGAGGCCGTTGTAGGGCTCCGAGAAGTTGCTCGCCGGGAGCCGCAGCCGGGCCCCGTCCGCCTTGTCCGACAGCGTGAACGTGCCGTCGGCCGCGACGCTCGTCGAGTCGACGACCCGGCCGTCCTTCACCGCCTCGATCCGCATCCCGGAGTAGCCCAGCTCACCCGGGTCCACCTGGCCGAGTCTCCCGACACCCCTGCCGCGGGTGAAGTCCTGCCAGGCCGTGCCGGTGACCTTGCCGGGCTCGGGCTCGGCCCGCACCGCCTTCCCCGCCCCGTCCGGCATCTTGTCCGGGGCGACGCCGACGAGCGGGACGGTGACGGACTGCCCGGCGCGCACGGCCTCCCGGGTGATGAAACCGCCCTGCTCGGCCTTCAAGGGCGACTGCCTGCCCGGGTGGGCCTTCGGGAACGCCGACGCCTGGGCGAAGGTGTCGTGCACGCCCACCCAGACGGCGTTCGCGACGCCCTTGTCCGGGTCCTGGTCGTACACCAGCCGGAAGATGATGCCCGCCGCGAGCATCGAGATCGCCATCGGCATGAAGACGACCAGCTTGAACGCCGTTCCCCAGCGCACCCGTTCGGTGAGCACCGCGAAGATCAGGCCCAGCGCGGTCGCGACCGTCGGGGCGAACACCACCCAGATGACGTTGTTCTTCAGCGCGGCACGGATGC
Source organism: Streptomyces sp. NPDC002580 (assembly GCF_042889485.1). NCBI lineage: Bacteria > Bacillati > Actinomycetota > Actinomycetes > Kitasatosporales > Streptomycetaceae > Streptomyces > Streptomyces sp. NPDC002580. The sequence continues at coordinate 56,264 of NZ_JBIAQZ010000001.1, forward strand.
CGTCGTCGCTGAACAGGGTCTTGTAGTTGTCGATCCCGGCGAAGCCGTCGCCGGACTGGTCGTAGAAGCTGCGGACGACCGAGTACCCGATCGGGTAGACCACGAGCGCGCCGAGCAGCACCAGGGCGGGCAGCAGGAACAGCGCCGCCACGGACTTGCGGGTGCCGGTCACGCTCTTGCGCGTACGGGGCGGAGGCACCGGTGCGGTGCCTCCCGCCGTCGCCGACTTCATCGCCGGATCAGCCCTTGTAGGCCGCTGCGGCGTCCGCTTCGAGCTTCGCCTGCGTCCCCGCCACGTCCTTCGGGTTCTTCAGGAAGTCCTGGAGAGCCTTCCACTCGCCCTTGCCGGGGGTCCCGCCGAAGGCCTGCGGCGCCTGGTCGGACATGTCGAAGCGGAAGTCGTCGCCGGCCGCGATCAGGGCCTCGGCCATCTTCCGCTGCACCGCGTTGGGGTACGCGGACGGCTCGACGCGCTTGTTGGGCGAGAGATAGCCGCCGAGCTTCGCCTGGATGGTCGCCGCGTCGGGCGACGCCAGGAACGTGACCAGCGCCTGGGCCGCCTTGGAGTCCTTCAGGATCACGGCCGCGTCACCGCCGCTGACCACCGGCGCCTTGTCGCCGACCGCCGGGAACGGGAACACCTTCGCGTCCGTGCCGATCTCCGCCTTGGTCTCCGCGATGTTGACGGCCACGAAGTCGCCCTCGAAGACCATGCCCGCCTTCGGCTGGTCGCCGCCGGTGAACGTCTGCGTCACCGACGCCGGGAACTCCGTCTGGAGCGCGCCGTCCGGGCCGCCCGCGAGGTAGTTCTTGTCGCCCCACAGCTGGGCGAGCGTGGTCAGCGCGTCCTTCACGGACGGATCCGTCCACTTGATCTCGTGCCGCGCGAGCTGGTCGTACTTCTCGGGTCCGGCCTGGGAGAGGTAGACGTTCTCGAACCAGTCGGTGAGCGTCCAGCCGTCGGCGCCGCCGACGGAGACGGGGGTGACTCCGGAGTCGTAGACGGTCCGCGCGGTCGCCAGGAAGTCCTTCCAGGTCTTGGGCTCCTTGGCCCCCGCGTTCTCGAAGACCTGGTCGTTGTACCAGACCAGCGACTTGTTGGCCGCCTTGTAGTACACGCCGTACTGCTTGCCGTCGACCTTGCCGAGGTCCTGCCAGCCCTGCGCGTAGTTCTTCGCCAACTGCGCCTGCGCGTCCGGCCCGACGGGCGTGGCCCACTTCTTGTCGACGGCCTGCTTGATCGCGCCGACCTGCGGGAGCATCGCGACGTCCGGCGGCGCACCGCCCGCGATCTTCGAACCCAGGAAGTTGATGATCGGGTCCTGCGCCGGTACGAAGGTGACCTTCGCGCCCGTGCGCTTCTCGAACTCGGCCAGCACCTTCTTGAAGTTGGCCTGCTCCTGGCCCGTCCACACGGCGGCGACTTCCAGGGTGGCGCCGTCGAGTTTGGGAAGGGTGACGGAGCCGGTGCCGCGGCTCTCCGTTCCCGTGCTGCCGTTGTTGTCCTCCTTGTCACCGCCGCCGCACGCGGTGAGCGCGAGGGCGCCCGCGGCGACGGCGGCCGCGGCGGCCCGCGCGGCTCTGCGCGAGCGGTGCGTGGAGTGACCGGGCGACCTGCGTGTACGAAGACTGCTGCGCATCAATGCCCCGTTCTTCGTTCGTCGTCGAACGTCAAGGCGGCTTCCCCGCGCGCTCCGGTCTACGCCCGCTCGTTCGGGGGCGGCAAGACCACCGGTGCTGTCAAGTGAGCGATCGTGACCGGGTCGTGACGTGGGGTCACCGGTTCCGAAGGGCGTCCAAGAGGCCCCGCGTCCGGGACCAGGAGGCGCCACCGGTCACGTCACCGCTGGTCACGACACCGTCCGATCGTCCTGCCGGCGCACCATCTCGGTGATCCAGACCGGCGCGAACGGAGAAGTGCAGCCCGGCGGGGTCGGGTAGTCCTTGAGCACCTCCAGGCGCTCACCGATGGCGATCGCCCGGGCGCGGTACCGGGCGTGCTCGATCCCGATCTGGGCCAGGCAGTTGTTCATCGCCCACTGGAGGCGGTCCGGGGTGGCCTTCATCCGTGCCTCGATGACGTCGAGCAGCCCGCTGAGGTCGAGGCCCTCGGGCTTCTTCGCGACGCGCTCGGCGGTCAGCGCCCAGCCCGCACCGGCGACCACGGGATTCGGATCGGCGGACCAGGCCGTCCGCAGCTCCTCGGCGTGCGGGTTCTTCTTCACCACGTAGTTGACGAGCCAGTCGTGCACCTTGGGGGTGCGCGCCTGACGCAGCATGCGGTCCAGCTCGTCCCGCCCGAACGCCTTCGGGCGGCAGATCAGGATCGCCAGCAGTCTCGCCGCGGAGTCGTCCGTCTCCCAGAGTCCGCGGGCGAGTTCCTGCTGGGTCTTCAGCCGTTTCGCGATGGCGCGCAGCTTGCCGAGGTTCACCCCGTGATCGTCGCCGTGCCGCTCGTTGATCTCCCGTGCCTTCGGGTCCTGGAGCGCGGCCAGTTCGGCCATCACCTCGGCGATCGCCCCGGTCGGCGGCGTCCCTGTCACCCCAGCCTCCTGTCCGTCACCTGAGCGACCAGCCTACGGCGGGGGCCCGGACTCCCGCCGAGGGCCGGTTCGGAAGGGGGTGGGGCGTCACCGGCCGGAGAGGTACCTGCCGTACGCGAGCGCGCTGGAGGGGGAGGGCAGGCGCAACTCGGCGGGGGTGAAGGCGGAAGCGCCGTCGGCGGCCCCCCGGGGCAGCAGCCACACCCCGCCCGAGCCGGCGTTCTCGCCGGGGGAGCCGACCGCCAGGTCCGCCCTGCCGTCGTGGTCGTAGTCGCCGGTGGCGAGGGCGGCACCGAAGGCGTCGGAGGCCTCCGCGACGCCGGGCACGTGCGGGGTGTCCTGCTGGAGCCCGACGGAGCGGCCCGCTCCCCGCGCGTCGAGGAGGCCGGTCGGGCCGCCGAACAGGAGGGTCGCGGCGCCCGCGCCCGAACGCGTGCCGATCGCCTCGCCGGGGGCGCCGGCGATCAGGTCGTCGCGGCCGTCCTGGTCGACGTCGGCGACGGCGAGGACGGCGCCGAAGCGGTCGCCGGTCTCCGCTACGCCCGCCACGCCGGCCGTGTCCTGGTTGAGGGTCTGCTTGCGGAACCCGAAGCTGCCGGGGGCCGCGGTGCCGTAGTGGATGTGGATGCCGCCGCCCTCGGCGTTCTCCTCGGGGCCGCACGGGTCGTCGATGTTCTCGTCGGCGATCTCCCGGCACTCGCCGAGGGCGAGGTCGTCGTGGCCGTCGCCGTCGAAGTCGCCCGCGGCGAGGGCGGAGACTCCGGCGTTGTCCGTGTTCCAGGTGTTGACCATGGCCCGCTCGGTCCGGTCCCAGGCCCACAGGCGTACGTGCGACTGGGTGAACGGGGTGTTCGTCCAGTACCCGACGGCCAGGTCCGCCGTGCCGTCCTCGGTGAAGTCGCCGCTGGTGAGGACGGGGGCGCGGCCGCCCATCGGGGCGTCGAGGACGGTGGTGAGGATGCCGTCGGCGGTGAGCAGGACGACCTTGTCCCTGCCGCCGATCACGATGTCCCTGCTGCCGTCGCCGGTCAGGTCGGCCGAGGTGACCGCCAGGCCGTACGCCGCCCCCGCCGCCGGGCCGTTGAGCACCACGGAGCCCGAGCCCGGATCCTTGCTGCCGCCGCCCACCGCGGTGACCGAACCGACGTCCGCGCCGCGGCCGGTGATGTCCTCGCCGGGGGTGCCGACCAGGAGTTCCGCGAGACCGTCGCCGCTGGTGTCCACCAGTGCCACGGAGGCGCCGAAGCGGTCGCCCGGTTCGGGGCTGCCGGGGACCTCGGAGGTGGCCTGGCTGATACGGATGCTGCCGTGGGCGCCGATTCCCTTCGGACCGCCCCAGACGACGTTGACGTAACCGGCCTTCGCCTTGCCGTCGACCGTGCCGTCCGGGACCCCTACGGCGAGGTCCGCGTACCCGTCGCCGTTGAAGTCGCTGGTGGACCGTGCGGGAGCGGTGGCCGAGGCCGGGAGGGTCAGCCCGGCGGTGGCCGCGGCGACGACGGTGACTGCTGTGGCGTACGTCCGTATCCGTGTGCGCACGGAGGCTCCAAGGTGTCCGAGGTGGCGGTTCACCTGTGGGACATCCGGAAGGCGCCCAGGGTTGTACGGAAGCGGCACGCTCCGCGCCGGGAACCGCCACCACTCCCGGGGCGGCCGGCCGGTGCCACGATTCCTCGCCCCGGGGCGGCCCGCCTTCGATCCGGCGCGCCTTCGGCCCGGGATGTCCCCGCTCCGTGGTGCCTCCGTCGGGCCCGTCTGGAGTCGGGTTTGCCTCCGGGCGGGGTCGGCCCCGGTCGGGCTCGCCGTCGGCCCGGCTCGGCCCTTGGCCCGGTTCGTCTCCGGCCCGGCTCCCCCACGGTCGGCTCGGCCCCGGCCGGTGGCCCGCACCGGCCGGCTTCCGGTGCGCGGGGGAGAGGCCGCCGCCGGGAAGCGGGCGGCGCCGCGTCACGTGCCGGCTCGTCAGAGCAGCGACGGCACCTCGGTCGCGGAGACCGAACGCGCGGCGCGCTCCAGGGTGCTGGCGAGCAGGGCCAGGTCCGTCGGTCCGTTGCCCAGCTCGCGGACCGGGCGGCGGGCCGGCGGGTCGCCCATGCGGTGCCACTCCAGGACGACGACCGTGGGGCGGAGCGTGGCCGTACGGGGAATGCGTCCCGTGACCCGCCCGCCCTGGAAGGGCGTCTCCCGGCCGTCGGGGCGGAGCAGCCGGCCCCGCCCGGGTGCCGGTTCCTCCGGTCCGGGCGACGGCGCGTCGAGGGTGACGCGCAACGCGGCGGAACGCGCGAGTTCCGACCCCGCCGTACGGACGTCGGCGGCGGACGACGCCACGAGGTGCACTCCGAGCCGGTCCCCCTCCCGGACTACGGCCTCCAGCGCCCGGACGACCGAACCGGCCGCGGGACGCCCGGGGGATCCGAGCGGTGGTGACACCAGGGCGTCGAGGTCGTCGACGACGACGACCAGGCGGGCCAGCGGCGGTCCCGGATCGGTCCGCTGGCGCGCGGCGGCCGGCCGCAGCCGCAGCGTCGAACTGGGCGGTGTGTCGAGGTCCGAGGCGCCCGGGGACGAGGTCCCGCCCGACGCCGGTCCGGCCGAGCGCTGCGCCACGATCCGGCCGGGCACGGTCCGCCCGGCGTGCCACTCCGCGAAGCCGAGCCGGCCCAGCAGTTCGGACCGCCGCTTCAGCTCGGCGCTCAGGGACTGGGCGAACTCCCGCATCCGCACGGGGTCGTTGGCCGTGAGGTGCGTGGTGACGTGCGGCAGGTCCGTGCAGACCTGGAGCCCTTCCCCGCCGGCCCCCGCACCGTGCGCTCCCGTGCCGTCGCGTCCGTCCAGCAGGACTATCCCGAGCCGGTCGGGCCGTTCGGCGGCGGCGAGGGACGCGGCCACCGAACGCAGGAGTTCCGTACGGCCGCTGCCCGGCGGGCCCTCGATCAGCAGATGCGGGCCCTCGACGGGCAGGTCGACGGAGACCGGGCCGCGCGGGCCGGCGCCGAGGACGGCCCGGGCCCGTCCGCCGAACGCCTCGCTGTCGTCCGCCGCGTCCGCCCAACGGGCCATCAGGGAGGCCGGGGTGGCCCGCGCCAGACCCAACTCGTCGAGCAGGCGCGCCATGTGAGGCAGGGGCGCGGACACGCGCGCGTGCCGGTCGCCGTGCGGGCCTTCCGTCCGCAGCGGCGCGAGGGCCCGGGCGAAGCGCTCGGCCCAGGCGAGCGACACGGCGTCCACGGCGGCGACGGTGCCGTGTCCGACGGGTCCGCGCGGCGGCTGCCCGGGCGCGTCGGCGGCGCGGCCCGCGCGCGGGCCGGAGAGGGAACCGGCCGCCCTCTCCCGCCCGGGGTGAGGAATGCCGGTGTGGGTGGATCCGTCGTGCCGGGGTCCGGAGTACGAGGGCCCGGCCCCCGCTCCGGCGCGGCCGGTGCCGTCGGCGGGGGATCCGGTGCGCGACGCGCCTCCCGGGGCGTCCGCGCCGGTGCCGCCCGGTGCCACCCGCAGCAACCGCAGCGCCGTGGCCACGTCACCGCTGAGCAACGCCACCGCTCCGCACGCGCGGAACGCCGGCGAGGCCTGGCACGCCGCCTCGTAGGTGTCCGTCACCGGCGACGCGGGCGACGCCGCCGCGGTCTCGGCGAGGCACACCAGATGGATTCCGGCCCGCGAGCCCTCGTGGGCGAGACGCACCACGGCCTCCCGGACGTCGGCGCCTCCGGGGTCCCCGTCCACGACGACCACGGTGTACGGCCCCTCGTAGCTCCCGGTGCTCTCGTAGCCCTCCTGGTCCTCGTCGGGGGCGGTGGTCTCGGCGTTCTCGGGCCGGGCCCAGGAGGGCCGCCGCGCCGCACCGCGCTCGCTGTCGTCGTGGGTCCCGGGCCGGGCGGCCGGAATCGCCGTGCCGGTGCCCCCGGCGAGGGGTCCCCGGCGGCCCGGCGCGTTCTTCGCCTCCGCCAGGTGGTCCTCCAGCCGGCGCAGCAGTTCGTCGGTGCGCGCGGCGGCCTGTTCGCGGTCGTACGCGAGGAGGAGCCGGCAGTCCTGGCCGTGGGCGGGCCGCAGATGGGGAAGCCAGCCGAGCCAGGACCACTCGGCGCCGCGCTCCTCCACCGTGCGGGTGCGGTCCGTGCTGATGAGGACGATTTCCAGGGTGTCGGGGGAGTGCAGCGCGGCGAGCTGCGCGACGACCGCGCGGGCCAGTCCCGCCAGCCGCGTCCGCGGTCCGGCCAGGCCCAGCGAGCCGACCTCCCGCAGTCCGGCGGTCACCGGTACGGCGGGGAGCAGGCCCGAGCCGTCGGGGGCCGCCCGGTCGGCGGTGCCCAGACGCACCGTCAGCGCCTCGGGGTGTCCGGGGCCCCGCTCCCACAGCCGGGGACCCGGACCGAGCGCGGTGAGCAGCAGGGTCGCCGGGTCGGGCCAGCTCTCGGGCGACCGGCGCACGGCGGCCAGGGGCCCCGCCGTCGCGACGGCTCCGTCGGCGTACGCCTCGTGCGCGGTTCCCGCCGGTCCGCCGCGGCCACCGGTCAGCCGCCGGGCCCACGCGCCGATACCGCCACGCCTGCGCACCTCCGGCGGAAGGTCCGTGCCGCGCGTCGGAGTGCCCTTGCGGGCGCTCGGGACACCGGGCCCGAGAGTTCCGGACGGGTCGACCGCTCCGCCCGCGAAGGTCCCCGCGGCGGCCTCCGTCCGGTCCGGTCCGCCGGGGGCTCCACCGGCCGCGGCGGGTCCGCCCGTGCGGCCGGCCCCGCGTGCGGACGCGCGGGGGAGGGAACCGGCGTCCGGCGCCGCGTCGCGCGGCGTGCTCTCCATCCGGGGCGCCCGGCCCTGCTCGGGCACGGCCAAAGGCGCCGCCCGTCCGTGGTCCAGCGCCCCGGGGACGCCACCACCGGAGGCCCCCCACTCCGCGGTGCCGTACGCGTGATGCGTCTCGCCCACGGGCGGCGGGGCGCCCCGCTGCGCGAGGGAGGCGCTCTCCCCGCGTGCGTGGGGAACCGCCGCGCGCGGGTGGGGCGCGTCGGACGGGTACGTCCCCGGTGCGGCGGGGGCCGTCGCGCCGCCCGGGTCGGCGCCGGATCCGCCCGGCGAGGCGGGCGAGGCGTTCGCGTGCGAAGGGGAGCCGCCGGCTGTCCGGCAGGCGCCCGGCGTGGCCGCGACGCCGGTGACCGTACGGTCACCGGGCCCGTCCTCCCCGAAGGAGCCGTCCCCGGCCGCTCCGGCGCGCACCCTTATATGGCCCTCGCCGTCCGGAGCCGTCCGGACGGCTGCCGGGCCTCCCGGGGGCGCGAGCCGCAGCGCGGACTCGCCGACGCGCAGCAGCGCGCCCTCGGTGAGCCGGACCGGGCGGCCGTCGACGCGGGAACCGTCGAGCGTCGTGCCGTTCGTGGAGCCGATGTCGGCGACCGAGACGCGGCCCTCGGAGGTGACGGTGACCGCGCAGTGCAGCCGGGACACGTCGGGGTCGTCCAGGGGCACGTCGGCGTCCGCGGAGCGGCCGACGCGGATCTGGCCGCCGTGCAGCAGATGGACGCCCCCGGCGTCGGGTCCCGCGACCACGTGCAGCTGGGCGGAGACGTCGTCCAGGTCCGGACCGGGCTCGGCGGGCGCGCCCAGGCAGAGCACGGCTCCGTCGGTCAGCGGCGGCTCGCCGAGCGTGCAGCGCTGGGCGTCGAGCCGCTCCGCGCCGGCGTAGAGCACGATCTGGCCCCCTGGCTCACGGCCCCGCTCGCCCTGGGAGGCACCCCCGCTTCCCCCGACCGCAGAGGCCAGTCCCGAAGCGACCGCGGCCAGCGCCGTCCCGGCGGGCGCGGTGACCAGCACATCGCAGGCCGTGGCTCGCCCCCGCGGCTCCGAGGGCGGGCCCAGCGGGTCTACGACGGTCAGCCGGATCTGCATCGCCGTCAGGGGTCCCTTCCGCGCAGGTGTCCGAGCCGGGGACGAGGCTGCGCCGCGGTCCCCCACCGCAGATCTCCCCCACCGCACACGGGCACGTCGGCCAGTACTGGAGGCATCCTCGCACCTGCCACCGACAACACGCCCGCCCCCCACCCGCAAGTGATCTTGATTGGTCGGCTCTGCCCGTAAAAGTGCCTGACCAGTGCCCGCCCGGTGTTCGCTTGAGATCGGTCACGCCCTGCCCGGGGCAACCAAGCGACCGGAGTGAGCGTCTTTGGCCGAACACGGGAAAGCGCCTTTCCGTCGAACACGGGCGGGAACGCGTACGTAAGCGCTTATGCGGACCACAGGCCCGCACGGGACCTATGGGGAAGCACACGAGGACGACAGCCCGGTGCCGCGTTCGGCGGCACTACAGTGGGTCGGAAACACCTGTACCACGGTGATCACGGTGGACGGACCAGGCAAGCAAGCAACAGGGAGCGCATGACGTGCGGCCGGTAGGGAGCAAGTACCTCCTTGAGGAGCCGCTGGGGCGCGGCGCCACAGGCACGGTCTGGCGAGCCCGCCAGCGGGAGACCGCGGGCGCCGAGGCGGCCGTCGCCGGGCAGCCCGGCGAGACCGTGGCGATCAAGGTCCTGAAGGAAGAGCTCGCGAGCGACGCCGACATCGTGATGCGGTTCCTCCGGGAGCGGTCGGTGCTGCTGCGCCTGACCCACCCGAACATCGTGCGCGTCCGCGACCTCGTCGTCGAGGGCGATCTCCTCGCGCTGGTCATGGACCTGATCGACGGTCCCGACCTGCACCGTTATCTGCGCGAGAACGGACCGTTCTCGCCCGTCGCCGCCTCCCTTTTGACCGCCCAGGTCGCCGACGCGCTCGCCGCCAGTCACGCCGACGGCGTCGTGCACCGCGACCTGAAGCCCGCCAACGTGCTGCTCAAGCAGGACGCCGGCGGGATGCACCCGATGCTCACCGACTTCGGCATCGCCCGGCTGGCCGACTCCCCGGGGCTGACCCGCACCCACGAGTTCGTCGGCACGCCCGCGTACGTCGCGCCGGAGTCCGCCGAGGGGCGCCCGCAGACGTCCGCCGTCGACATCTACGGCGCCGGCATCCTGCTGTACGAGCTGGTCACCGGGCGCCCGCCGTTCTCCGGCGGATCCGCCCTGGAGGTGCTGCACCAGCACCTGAGCGCCGAACCGCGCCGTCCCTCGACCGTCCCGGACCCGCTGTGGACCGTGATCGAGCGCTGCCTGCGCAAGAACCCGGACGACCGGCCCAGCGCCGAGAACCTCGCCCGCGGGCTGCGCGCCGTCGCCGCGGGCGTCGGGGTGCACGCGAACGCCGCGCAGATCGCCGCCGCCGAGGGCGTGGGCGCCCTGCTCGCCCCCGACCCGGCCCCGGCGCCCGTCCCGGGCCTGCCGGGCGCGGCCGACGCCACACAGGTGCTGCCGCAGGGCGCGGGTTCCTACGACCCGTACGGCGCGACCAGCGTGCTGCCGCACACCTCGGGCGCCGCCGACCCGACCGCCGTCCTGCCGCCGGTGCCGCACCACCAGTCGGGCGGACCGGGCGGACAGCCCGGCCAGGGCGAGGACCCGCACCCCTGGCAGAACCAGATGCGCGCGGCCCGCGACCGCAACGAACAGACGCAGGTCCAGTACCTCGACCCGAACGAGGACCCGCTGCGCCGCCGCCCCCAGCGGCAGGTCGCCCGGCCGCAGGAGCCGCAGCAGCGCCCGCAGCGCGGTCAGCAGCCGCCGCCCGGCTACGGATACCCGCAGCAGGGCCAGCAGCAGGGCCAGCAGTACGCGCCGCAGCAACAGCAGCAGCAGCGCCCCCAGCGCTACGCCCCCGCGCCCCAGCCGCAGCCCCAGCCGCAGCGGTACGCGCCCGAGCCGCAGCGGCCCCAGCAGCCCGCGCCGCGCCAGCAGCGCGAGCCCCGCCAGCGCGGCGCCAACCCCATGAAGATCCCGGGGCTCGGCTGCCTCAAGGGGTGCCTGTTCACGATCGTCATCCTGGTCGTCGCCGGCTGGATGATCTGGGAATTCAGCCCTCTCCAGGACTGGATCGGCACCACCAGGTCCTTCTGGGGCGAGATCAAGTTCCAGTACAACCAGGTCAGCGACTGGATCGAGGAGCTCGGCGGCAAGGACCCCTCGACCAAGTGACTCTGGGGATTTGTCGACACCTGACGGGTGATTTCGGTCTCGGCGGTGAAGGTTGGCTCCTCGGGCGCGTACTTTAAGCGGCAACACGCGTCTGTAGGAGCAGTCTTGGCACGCAAGATCGGCAGCCGGTACACCGCGAACCAGATCCTGGGGCGGGGGAGCGCCGGCACGGTGTGGCTGGGCGAGGGACCCGAGGGGCCCGTCGCCATCAAGCTGCTGCGCGAGGACCTCGCGTCCGACCAGGAACTCGTGGGGCGCTTCGTGCAGGAGCGCACCGCGCTGCTCGGTCTCGACCATCCCCACGTGGTGGCGGTGCGCGACATGGTGGTGGACGGGAACGACCTCGCCCTCGTCATGGACCTCGTACGCGGCACCGACCTGCGCACCCGGCTCGACCGGGAGCGGCGGCTCTCCCCCGAGTCGGCCGTGGCGATCGTCGCCGACATCGCGGACGGACTCGCGGCCGCGCACGCCGCCGGGGTCGTCCACCGCGACGTGAAGCCCGAGAACGTCCTGCTCGACATGCAGGGCCCGCTCGGCCCCGGCGGCTCGCACCCCGCCCTCCTCACCGACTTCGGTGTGGCCAAGCTCATCGACTCCCCGCGCCGGACCCGGGCCACGAAGATCATCGGGACGCCGGACTACCTGGCTCCCGAGATCATCGAGGGCCTGCCGCCGCGCGCCGCCGTCGACATCTACGCGCTGGCGACCGTGCTCTACGAGCTGCTCGCCGGATTCACGCCCTTCGGCGGCGGCCACCCCGGCGCGGTCCTGCGCCGCCATGTCACCGAGACCGTGGTCCCGCTCCCCGGCATCCCGGACGAGCTGTGGCAGCTGATGCTGCAGTGCCTGGCCAAGGCGCCCGCGTCCCGTCTGCGGGCGTCCGAGCTGGGGGCACGGCTGCGGGAGCTGCTGCCGCTGCTGGCCGGGATGCCGCCGCTGGACGTCGACTCGCCGGACGCGGAGGCCGACGACGAGGACGAGGAGTTCGAGGAGGCCCAGGCGCCCGCCCCCGCGGCGGCCCGGGTGCGGCGAGGGGCCGTACCCCTGGTGCCGGGGGCCGCGCCCGACTCGAACCGGGACACGCACACCTCGATGCGGGTGCCCGCGCCCGACGAGCTGGCCGGCGGGGCCCGCGGCACGGCCCGGGCGCCCCGCGCGGCGGGCGCCCCCCGTCCGGGCTCCGCCCGGCACCGCGCGGCCGCCCGCCGCCGCCGGATCACGCTGGGGGCGGCGGCGGTCGCCCTGGTCGCCGCGGTGGGCGTCGGCACCTGGCTCGCCACGTCCGGCGACGACGGCGACGGCACCCCCCAGGACACGAAGAACTCGGCCCCGGCCTCCCCCTGACCCGCGTCCCCCGGACCGCACCGCGCCGACCGCGTCCCGCCGACCGCATCCCTCTGACCGGGTCCCGGCAGGACCGCATCCCGGCGAACCGGGCGGCCTTCCCCGCCCGCCCGGCCCGGCCCCAGCCCGTCCCGGGTCCGCAGGGCCTCCCGGCCACAGCACCGGCCCCGGCCTCCGGTCGCCGGTCGCCGGAGGGCCGCATCCAGCCCGTCGGGCCGCCCGCCCCGTTCCGTCCCGGGGCCGCGATTCCCCCCCCGGCCCCTCCTCCGGTCGCCGGGGGAGGGACCGGATCAGCCCGTCGGGCCGCTGTGGCCGGGACCCTTCCGGCCGGGGCGGGGTCCCTGGGCGGGCGCAGCTCCGGCTCGGTCCGGGCGGCGGCGGGGAGGGCGGGAACCGGCCCGGGGCCCGCCGCGGTGCCGGGCCCCGGGGGACGAGGGCCGCCGCGGTTGCCGTAACCGTTACGCTGGAGGCGTGGCAGTCGTCGATGTTTCCGAAGAGCTCAAGTCCCTCTCCTCGACCATGGAGTCGATCGAGGCCGTCCTGGACCTCGACAAGCTGAGGGCAGATGTCGCCGTGCTCGAGGAGCAGGCGGCCGCGCCGTCCCTGTGGGACGACCCGGACGAGGCGCAGAAGATCACCAGCAAGCTGAGCCACCTCCAGGCGGAGGTCAGGAAGGCCGAGGCGCTGCGCGGGCGTATCGACGATCTGAGCGTGCTCTTCGAGATGGCCGAGGAGGAGGACGACCCCGACACCCGTGCCGAGGCCGACATCGAGCTCGTCGCCGTCAAGAAGGCGCTGGACGAGATGGAGGTCCGTACCCTCCTGTCCGGCGAGTACGACTCCCGTGAGGCCGTCGTCACCATCCGCGCCGAGGCCGGCGGCGTCGACGCCTCCGACTTCGCCGAGAAGCTCCAGCGCATGTACCTGCGCTGGGCCGAGCGCCACGGCTACAAGACGGAGCTCTACGAGACCTCGTACGCGGAGGAGGCGGGCATCAAGTCCACCACCTTCGCCGTCCACGTCCCGTACGCGTACGGGACGCTCTCCGTCGAGCAGGGCACGCACCGGCTCGTGCGCATCTCGCCCTTCGACAACCAGGGGCGCCGCCAGACCTCCTTCGCCGGTGTCGAGATCCTGCCCGTCGTCGAGCAGACCGACCACATCGAGATCGACGAGTCGGAGCTCCGCATCGACGTGTACCGGTCCTCCGGTCCCGGCGGTCAGGGCGTCAACACCACCGACTCCGCGGTGCGTCTGACCCACCTCGCCACCGGCATCGTCGTCTCGTGCCAGAACGAGCGCTCGCAGATCCAGAACAAGGCCTCGGCCATGAACGTCCTGCAGGCCAAGCTCCTCGAGCGGCGCCGGCAGGAGGAGCAGGCCGCGATGGACGCCCTGAAGGGCGACGGCGGCAACTCCTGGGGAAACCAGATGCGTTCGTACGTCCTGCACCCGTACCAGATGGTCAAGGACCTGCGCACCGAGTTCGAAGTCGGCAACCCCGAGGCCGTGTTCGGCGGCGAGATCGACGGGTTCCTGGAAGCCGGAATTCGCTGGCGCAAGCAGCAGGAGAAGTAGCGGCAGGAGAAGCGCGCCGGAGACAGGCGCGCTTCACCTCCGCTGAAACCTCTTTGTCGACAAGGCAACTGCCGCCCACCGGGCGGCAGTTGCCTTTGTCGTACGGGCTCCATGGGGTTTACGTCACAGTCACATGTCCGCACGGCAGGCAAACAATGGTGTTCCGGACATCGCGTACGCAACGACCTTGACGATGCTTTGAAAACTGGGAAGGGTGACGGGTGGCATGCGTACGTACGGGGCGCATGTGAACCGGGAGGCCGAGCGAGGCCGCCTGTGACGCCGTGGCCCCGGGCGCTGCTCCATTGACGATCAGCTACTGGGGGTAGCAGACAGATGACGAAGAAGACGCGGATCCGCGTGGCGCGGATAGCAGCCGGCGTGGTGATCGCCGCCGGTGCTTCGCTGACCGCGGCCGGTGCCGCCTCGGCGATCGACCTCACCGGCGGCGTCGCCGCCGACGGCCCCACCCCGACGCCGACCGACACGGGCATCCCGACCGAGCCCACCGACGAGCCGACCATTCCCACCGAGGAGCCCACGGAGCCCACCGAGGAGCCGACCGAGCCCACGGAGGAGCCCACCGAGCCGACCGAGGAGCCGACCGAGCCCACCGAGGAGCCGACCGACCCGACGGAGGAGCCCAGCTCCGGCGCCTCGACGCCCGCGGACGAGGGCACCGGCGGCGCGGGCGGCGGCGGCAACAACGCCGACCCCGACGGCGGAACCTCCGCCCAGGAGGAGGGCTCCTCGGCCCTCACCGACACGGGCTCGGACACCGCGGCCCAGGGCGGCGACGACGGTGAGCTCGCCGAGACGGGCGCGGGTCAGACCACGTTCCTGATCATCGGTGCGGCCACGATGATCGCCGGAGGTGTCGGCTTCCGTCTGCTGCCGCGCCTCGCGGGCGGCCGCGGCGGTGCCGCGGCCTGACCCGACAGCACGTGACGAAGGGTCCGGAGCAGCTTGCTCCGGGCCCTTCTCGTGTCAGGGGCGGGCCTGGACGCCGAAGCGTCGCCCGCGTGGCTCACACCGTCTGGTGGGCCACCAGAGCCAGTGCCGCGATCAGTATCGCGAGCAGGGCGATCAGTGCCATCGGATTGAGCCCGGCGAAGGGGCTCTCCTGCTGGAGTCGCTCCCGGTTCGCGCGGCAGACGCGGCAGCGGCCCTCGCTGACTGGCGCCGCGCAGTTAGCGCATACCAATCGGTCGTACGTCATGCGCTGGCCCTCCTTGCGCCGTCTCCACGCACGCACCGTTCTCGCGTACGCGTCGCTCTCTTAACGCTGCGGGGAACGCAACCGTTCCCCTACCACTGTGCCAGGTTCCGCGGATTTAGGCGCGGCTCGCTTTATCCTGCCCCGCCCGGAGGTCCGCCAGCCGCCCGGATCCGGTGTGAAACGCGCCTCAGATCCCTGACAAATCGTGCAAGCCTCGCGCAACCCCGTACGCCGACTGCGCTCGCACACCCGGTTCGCGTATGGTCACGCACACCTACCCCCGGCGACCCGTGGTGCATCCGTGATCCGATTCGACAACGTCTCCAAGGTCTACCCCAAGCAGACCCGCCCCGCTCTCAGGGATGTCTCCCTGGAGATCGAGCGCGGAGAATTCGTGTTCCTCGTGGGCTCCTCCGGTTCCGGAAAGTCCACGTTCATGCGGCTGATCCTCCGCGAGGAGCGGGTCAGCCACGGCCAGGTGCACGTTCTGGGCAAGGACCTCGCGCGCCTCTCCAACTGGAAGGTGCCGCAGATGCGCCGCCAGCTGGGGACCGTGTTCCAGGACTTCCGCCTCCTGCCCAACAAGACGGTCGCCGAGAACGTGGCCTTCGCCCAGGAGGTCATCGGCAAGTCCCGCGGTGAGATCCGCAAGTCCGTGCCCCAGGTGCTCGACCTCGTCGGCCTGGGCGGCAAGGAGGACCGGATGCCCGGCGAGCTCTCCGGTGGTGAGCAGCAGCGTGTGGCCATCGCGAGAGCCTTCGTGAACCGGCCCAAGCTCCTCATCGCCGACGAGCCGACCGGAAACCTCGACCCACAGACCTCCGTGGGCATCATGAAACTGCTCGACCGGATCAACCGGACGGGCACCACGGTCCTGATGGCGACGCACGACCAGAACATCGTGGACCAGATGCGCAAGCGCGTCATCGAGCTGGAGCAGGGCCGTCTCGTGCGTGACCAGGCGCGCGGCGTCTACGGCTACCAGCACTGATCATCGTCCACGGAAAGGTCTGAGGAAGACGCCATGCGCGCGCAGTTCGTTCTGTCGGAGATCGGTGTCGGTCTCCGCCGCAACCTGACCATGACTTTCGCGGTCGTCGTCTCGGTCGCCCTCTCGCTCGCCCTGTTCGGTGGCTCGCTCCTGATGAGCGACCAGGTGAACAGCATGAAGGGCTACTGGTACGACAAGGTCAACGTCTCGATCTTCCTCTGCAACAAGAGTGATGCCGAGTCCGACCCCAACTGCGCCAAGGGCGCGGTGACCAGCGACCAGAAGAAGCAGATCCTCGGCGACCTGGACAAGATGTCCACGGTCGTGGAGAAGGTCTCCTACGAGTCCGCGGACCAGGCGTACAAGCACTACAAGGAGCAGTTCGGCGACTCCCCGCTGGCCAGCTCCCTCACGCCGGACCAGATGCAGGAGTCCTACCGGATCAAGCTGGTGGACCCGGAGAAGTACCAGGTCATCGCGACCGCCTTCGACGGCCGTGCCGGCGTGCAGTCGGTGCAGGACCAGAAGGGCATCCTGGACAACCTCTTCGAGCTGCTGAACCTGATGAACCGGGCCGCGCTCGCCCTGATGCTGCTCATGCTGATCGTCGCCCTGCTGCTGATCGTCAACACGGTGCGCGTGTCCGCGTTCAGCCGTCGGAGGGAGACCGGGATCATGCGCCTCGTCGGCGCCTCCGGCTTCTACATCCAGGCGCCGTTCATCGCCGAGGCCGCGGTCGCCGGACTGATCGGCGGAGGTGTGGCCTGCTTCTTCCTGGTGGTCGGCCGCTACTTCACCATCGACCACGGCATGACCCTGTCCAAGAAGCTGAACCTGATCAACTTCATCGGCTGGGACGCCGTGTTGACCAAGCTCCCGCTCATCCTCGCGACGAGCCTGCTGATGCCCGCGCTGGCGGCGTTCTTCGCGCTGCGCAAGTACCTGAAGGTGTGACGCATGCCAAGAGGGCCGCATCGCCAACCGGCGGTGCGGCCCTTCGCGTTGTCCTAGACTCACCGGCATGTCAGGCCGTGACCTGTTCTGCGAGCCCCGCCGCATCCGCCGCGGGGCGGCCCTGACATTGGTGTTCGCGAGTGTCCTCGTGGCCGGCGCGGCCACCGGATCCTTCTCCGACTCCGACCGGAAGAGCGCGGCGGACGCCTCCCGTTCGAGGGCGCAGAGCCGACACGACGACGTCACCGAGGCCGCCGCCCGGGCCATGGCCGACGGCAAGTCCCCCGTGGAGGCCGCCGAGCGGGCCGTCAGCCGCAGCGGCGACCGCTGGGGCGCCGTCTACTCCCAGGGCGACTACGAGGAGTTCCAGGAAGCCCTGGACGGCCAGTACACCGGTGTGGGCCTGTGGGCCCGCCGCGAGAGCGACGGACGCATCGAGGTCACCCGCGTCCGGGCGGGCTCGCCCGCCGCCGCGGCCGGCATCCGCGAGGGCGACCGGCTGCGCACCGTCGACGGCGCGAAGGTCGACGGCCGGCCGGTCACCGAGGTCGTCTCCTTACTGCGCGGTGACGCGGACGACGCCGACGCGGGCACGAAGGTCGCCCTCGGCCTGGAACGCGGCACCCGGACGTGGAGCCGGACCCTGCGGCGCGCCCGGCTCTCCACGGACTCCGTGGCCGTCAGCGGGCTTCCCGGTGACGTCACCCTGATCAAGGTCGCCGCCTTCACCAAGGGCGTCGGCGGGTCCGTGGGCAGCGCCGTCGGGCGGGCGCCGGGCCGGGCCGGGATCGTCCTCGACCTGCGCGGCAACTCGGGCGGCCTGGTCGCCGAGGCCGTCACCGCCGCCTCCGCGTTCCTCGACGGCGGCCTCGTCGCCACGTACGACGTGAACGGCGCGCAGCGCGCCCTGCACGCGGACTCCGGCGGCGACACCACCAGACCCCTGGTCGTGCTCGTCGACGGCGGCACGATGAGCGCGGCCGAACTGCTCACCGGAGCCCTCCAGGACCGCGGGCGCGCGGTCGTCGTGGGCTCCAGGACCTTCGGCAAGGGCTCGGTCCAGATGCCGAGCCGGCTGCCGGACGGCTCCGTCGCCGAGCTGACCGTCGGGCACTACCGCACCCCAGGTGGGCACTCCGTCGACGGCCGGGGCATCACCCCCGACCTGGAGGCGGACAAGGACTCGCTGGAGCGGGCCGAGACCGTACTGAGCGGGCTCGGCGACCCCTCGTGAGCCCCGTGGCGCGGGCGCGGTAATCGACTTTCCCCCGAGGCCCCCTGTAGTGCGAAAATGGCCAGCACTATGAGCAAGGGAATGTACGTACCGAAGGAGTCCCAGCCCAAGCAGGGCGGGCAGGGCGCGGTCAAGGCCAAGGACGGCAAGCGCAAGATCGTCGCGCAGAACAAGAAGGCGCGGCACGACTACGCGATCATCGACACCTACGAGGCCGGGATCGTCCTGACCGGCACCGAGGTCAAGTCGCTGCGCCAGGGGCGTGCCTCCCTCGCGGACGGCTTCGTCCAGATCGACGGGAACGAGGCGTGGCTGCACAACGCCCACATCCCGGAGTACTTCCAGGGCACCTGGACGAACCACACCGTGCGCCGCAAGCGCAAGCTGCTCCTGCACCGCGAGGAGATCGACAAGCTGGCGGCCAAGACCCAGGAGACGGGTCACACGATCGTGCCGCTCGCCCTCTACTTCAAGGACGGCCGGGCCAAGGCGGAGATCGCGCTCGCCCGGGGCAAGAAGGAGTACGACAAGCGGCAGACCCTGCGCGAGAAGCAGGACCGGCGCGAGTCGGACCGGGCGATCGCTTCGGCCAAGCGGAAGCAGCGCGGCGAGTAGCGGGCCGGCCGGACCGGCCGCCGGACCGGTGAGCGGCGCGGGCCCGCCCTAATAGGCTGGCACCGTCGTGCGTCGGTCACGTACGATGGCAACGCACCTCACAGCAGGTGTGGGGTTCCTCCCCGGAGGAGCCGAGCTGTTTTGAAAAATCAACATGGGGATGATCGGTTTCGACAGCGGCTGTCGAAGCAGGGGAAGCGTGTCGAGGAAGCGGCAATGATCTCGTAAACCATATGTCGCAAAAAATAATCGCCACTAACAAGAGCGATTCCCAGTCCTTCGCCCTCGCTGCCTAATAAGCAGTGAGTGAGGGACCCTAAAGGGTGTCAGCCCGGGAGTGTTCCCGGCCCGGATCCTGGCATAATCTAGGGAACTAAACCATCGAGCCCGGTCACGGGGTTCGATGGGAAATCAAACAGTGACTGAGCCCGTCGGCGACTTGTTCGCGTGATCGCCGGGGCTGAGAAAATCGCAGCGAACTGCGCACGGAGAAGCCCTGATTCTGCACCGTTGGACGCGGGTTCGATTCCCGCCATCTCCACTCATCCCATGTTTGAATGAGCACGTTCCAATGGAATAGCTCCACGAAGGCCCCGCTGCCCAGGCAGCGGGGCCTTCGTCGTGTTCGGGGACCGCTCAGGAGACCGGCGCGCGAGGTGCGGTGCTGGACCGCTCCGTCATCCGGGGGGCGAGCAGGGTGGCCTCCGCGACGGGTGTGCCGCTCAGCTTGCCCATCAGCAACTCGACGGCCCGCGCGCCCACTTCGGCCGACGGGATGGCGATCGAGGTGACCGGGACGCGCAGGCTCTCGGCCAGCTCGTCCGGGCAGATCGCGGTGACGGACAGGTCGCCCGGAACCCGCAGGCCGAGCTGCTCGAACGCGTCGATCAGCGGCTCCAGGACGGGCTCGTTGTGGACGACGACTCCGGTCAGCGCGGGCTGCTCGCGCAGGAGTCGCTCGGCGACCCGGCGGGCGGCGGCGGGCGTGGCCTCGCAGGGGTGGACGGACGAGGCGAGACCGCCCCGGTCGGCCGCGGCCGTGAACCCCTGCACCACCCGTTGCGCGAACGCCGTGCCCCGCACGTACACCTCCGGCGGTGAGCCGACCAGCGCGACGACCCGGTGCCCGAGGCCCGCGAGCCGCTCCACGCACAGCTCACCGGCGGCCCTGAAGTCCAGGTCGATACAGGTGAGCCCCTCGGCGGCGGCCGGGAACCCGATGAGCACCGACGGCCGGTCCAGCGCGCGCAGCAACGGCAGCAGCGGATCGTGGAGCTGGACGTCCATCACGATCAGCGCGTCCACCAGCGCGGTGTCCGCGACCCGGCGCAGCCCGTCCGCGCCCTCCTCCTGCGTGAGCAGCAGGACGTCGTGGTCGTGCCGACGGGCCGCCGTCACCACCGACACCGCGAACTGCATCACGACCGGCACGTGGATGCCCGCCCGCAACGGGACGACCAGCGCGAGGACGTTCGACCGGCTGCTGGCCAGCGCCCGGGCCCCCGCGTGCGGGTGGTAGCCCAGCCGGCGGATGCTCTCCTCGACGCGCCGCCTGGTCGGCTCCGAGATCGGCCGCTTGCCGCTGAGGGCGTAGGAGACGGTGCTGGGGGAGACCCCGGCGTGCCGTGCCACATCGGTGATCTTGACCATCACGCGGTCCCCAGTTCCAGGGAGAGGAAGCCCGTCCCGGCCCGGGCCCGGACCTCGCGCCCGTCCGCGGCCAGCGCCCAGGGCGCCGAGGCATCGGAACGGGACGCGCGCAGGGTGTCGCCCTCGCGCACGACGGTGAAGGTGACTCCGCCGACCGGCACGGTCACCTGGGCGCCCCGCTTCAGGCCGTACGCGCGCAGGGTGACCCCGTCGGCGTGGTCGTAGTCGGGACGGTCGTCCACCGCGCCCACCGGGATCACCGCGCCCGGCCGCACGAGCAGTGGCACGCTGGTGAAACCGTGCCGCTCGCGCACCCAGCGCGGCCCGGTCACGGGCGGACCCCCGAGGTAGGGGGTCCAGGTGCCCCCGGGCACGTAGTACGAGACGTCGCCCTCGTCGCTGAAGACGGGCGCCACCAGCAGGTCCGGGCCGAGCATGTACTGCCGTTCCAGGTGCGCGCACCCCGGATCGTCGGGGAACTCCAGCACCATCGCCCGCATCATCGGGACCCCTTCCGTGTGGGCGGCGCGGGCGGCCTCGTACAGGTACGGCATGAGGCCGAGCTTGAGCCGGGTGAACCGCCGCAGGACGTCCACGGCCTCCTCGTCGAAGTGCCAGGGCACGCGGTACGAGGACGAGCCGTGCAGCCGGCTGTGCGAGGACAGCAGCCCGAAGGCGATCCACCGTTTGAACAGCGCGGGCGTCGGTGTCCCCTCGAAGCCGCCGATGTCGTGGCTCCAGAACCCGAAGCCCGACAGGCCGAGGCTGAGCCCGCCGCGCAGCGACTCGGCCATCGACGCGTACGTAGCCTCGCAGTCGCCGCCCCAGTGCACCGGGAACCGATGGCTCCCGGTGGTCGCCGAGCGGGCGAAGACGACGGCCTCCCCCTCTCCCCGGTGCTTGCGGAGCACCTCGAACACGGTCTGGTTGTAGAGGTAGGTGTAGTAGTTGTGCATCCGCTCCGGGTCGGCGCCGTCGGCGTACGCGACGTCCACCGGGATCCGCTCGCCGAAGTCGGTCTTGAAGCAGTCGACGCCCTGCGCGAGCAGGGCCTCCAGCTTCGCGGCGTACCACTGACGGGCCTCCGCACGGGTGAAGTCGACCAGGGCCATGCCCGGCTGCCACAGGTCCCACTGCCAGACGCTCCCGTCGGGCCGCTTCAGCAGATGCCCGAGTTCCCGCCCCTCCGCGAACAGCGGCGAGCGCTGCGCGATGTACGGGTTGATCCACACGCAGATCCGCAGCCCCTTGTCCTTCAGCCGGGTCAGCATCCCCTCCGGATCGGGGAACACCCGCGGATCCCAGCGGAAGTCGCACCAGTTGAACTCGCGCATCCAGAAGCAGTCGAAGTGGAAGACGGACAGCGGGAGTTCGCGGTCCCGCATGCCGTCGATGAAGGAGGTGACGGTGTCCTCGTCGTAGGAGGTGGTGAAGGAGGTCGACAGCCACAGGCCGAAGGACCACGCGGGCGGCAGGGCGGGGCGCCCGGTGAGCGCCGTGTACCGGCGCAGGATGTCCTTCGGGGTCGGTCCGTGGATGACGTAGTACGTCAACTGCTGGGTCTCGGCGCTGAACTGGACCCGGGACACCGCCTCCGAGCCGACCTCGAAGGAGACCCGCCCCGGGTGGTCGACGAAGACGCCGTACCCCGCGTCCGTCAGATAGAACGGCACGTTCTTGTAGGCCTGTTCGGTGGCCGTTCCGCCGTCCGCGTTCCACATGTCCACGACCTGGCCGTTCTTGACGAGCGGCCCGAACCGCTCGCCGAGGCCGTAGACCTGTGTGCCGACGCCGAGGTCCAGCTGCTCGCACAGGTAGTGCGCGCCGGTCGCGTCCCGCACGATGCCCATGCCCTTGGGGCCGCTGCCGGTGAGGGCGCGGCCGTCGGCGAGGAAGCCGACGTGCCACGGGGCGGTGCGGGCCACCCGGACGGACAGGGCCCCGGCGGTGAGGGTCGCGTACGCGTCGTCGTACTCGGCGAGCGGGGTGAACCCGCCCCCGCCCAGCTCGAACCGGGGTCCCCGTGGCTCCTCGCCCTGGAAGTGGGTGACCGTGACGCCGATGACGCCGGGCATCGGCGCGTGGAATCTGATCGTCACGACCGGTCCCTTCAACAGGTCGCCGCGGTGCCGGATGGGCTGGGTCGGCGCGTCGATCTCCAGGCCGCCGGGACCCGAGGTCACGTCGAGGACCTCGACCGGGTGGGCCGCGGTGACGCCCTCGCGCAGCAGCCAGTAGCCGTCCGTGAACTTCACTGCCGTACCCCTTACTCGACCGCGCCGACGGCGATGCCGCGGGTGAGGGTCCGCTGGAAGGCGAGGAAGAAGACGATGGCGGGCAGGACGCCCAGCAGGGCGGCGGCGTTCGTCATCGTGGCGTCCATCAACTGCTGGCCCTGAAGGACGCCGAGGGCCACCGAAACCGTCTGGTTGTCGTTGGAGATCAGCATGACCAGCGGCAGCAGGAACTCGTTCCACGTCCAGATGAAGAAGAAGACGAGCAGCACGCCGATCGTGGGGCGGCTGACCGGGACCACGATCCGCCACAGCACCTGCCACCGGTTCGCCCCGTCGATCCGCGCGGCCTCGATGATCTCGCGCGGGAACCGCCCGAGGACGGAGGAGAGGAGGTAGGTGCCGAAGGCCGTCTGGATCACCGAGAACACGATGATCACGCTGATCCTGGTGTCGTAGAGGCCGGCCTGCTTGCTGAGGTAGTAGACGGGGTAGACCAGCGCCTCCTGCGGCAGCGTGTTCGCGAGGACGAAGAAGGCGAGCACCCAGGTGCGGCCCCTGATCCGGCCGATGCCGATGGCGTACGCGTTGAGGACCGACAGGACGACGGCCCCGACGGCCACCGAGCCGGAGATCAGCACCGAGTTGAGGAGCTTTCGCCCGTAGTCGACGCGGTCCCAGAAGTCCTCGAGGCCGTCGAGGTAGAGGCCGTGCGGGAGGCCGAGCGGCCCGTTGTGGGAGTACTCGGCGGGCGACTTGACCGCGTTGAGCGCGACGACGACGAACGGCAGCACCATGAACAGGGCGCCGATGACCAGGGCCACGAGTACCGGGTAGCGGCGGAGTGCTGTCATGCGCGCGTCCCTTCCTCGGCGTCCTCGGCCCGGGTCTGGAACCGCAGCCCGATCAGCGCCAGGGCCAGGACGATCACGGTCAGGACGGTGGAGATCGCGGCGCCGTAGCCGACCTGGGTCTTCTCGAAGAAGGTCGTGAAGGAGAAGTAGGACGGCACGTCGGTGGCGCCGCCCGGGCCGCCCTTCGTCAGGACGTACACCGCCCCGAACACCTTCAGCGCGGCGATCGTGCACCACAGCAGGACGACCGAGATCTCCGGGCGGATCTGCGGCAGCGTGATGTGCCAAAAGCGCCGCCACCAGCCCGCGCCGTCCAGCTCGGCCGCCTCGTACAGCTGCGGGTCCACGCGTTGCAGCCCCGCCATGAAGACGACGAGCGGGAAGCCGATCTGCACCCACACCATCACGCCCATGACGCTGTAGAGCGCGAGGTCGGGGTCGCCCAGCCAGTCCTGCTGCCAGGAACCGAGACCGACGGCCCCCAGCAGTTCGTTCAGCGACCCGTTGTCGGGCGCGAGGATCCAGCTCCACACGATGCCGGCCACGGCGATCGGCAGGACCTGGGGGAGGTAGAAACAGGCGCGGAGCACGGCCGCGGTCCGCGTCCCGAAGTGCTTGGCGACGAAGTCGAACAGGGCCGCGGCGAGGACGAGTCCGATCGCGGTCGGTACGAGCGCCATCGCGACGACCATGAACAGGCTGTGCCGGAAGGACGCCCAGAACTCGGAATCGTCCATCAGCTCGCGGTAGTTGGCGAGGCCCGACCAGTGCGGGGTGCCGACCCCCTGCCAGTCGGTGAAACTCACCCCGGTGTTCATGAGGAAGGGGGCGACGACGACCACGAGGAAGCCGATGACCCCGGGGAGCAGGAAGAGGGCGTACGAGGTGTGGGGGCGGCGGGGGCGGACCGCTTCGCGGTGGTACCCGCGAAGGGCCCGGCCGCCCCGCCCGACGGTGACCGTCATGTCTTCGGTACGCCCTTGTCGTACGCCTTCTGCAACGCGGACAGGTAGGCGTCGGGTGTCTCGCTCCCGGTGATGAGCTTCTGCGTCTCGGAGACGAGGACGTCGTAGAAGCCGGGGACGGGCCAGTCGGGATAGAAGGCGAGACCGTCCTTCTCCGAGAGCGTGTTGAAGTCGGCGATCAGGGACTTGGCCCGCGGGTCGGTGACGGCGGCGGGGTCCGCGGCCACCGGGACGCCGCCCTTGTCGCCGAGCAGGTTCTGGATCTTCTTCGACAGGGTGATGTCGATGAAGTCGTAGGCGAGTTCCTTGTTCTTCGCGCCCTTGGGAACGACCCAGAGGTTGCCGCCGGACCCGAGGGTGAGGCCGCTCCCGGGCCACAGGAACGTGCCCCAGTCGAACGTGTTCTCCGTCTTGAAGCGGCCGTACCACCAGCTGCCGGAGAACAGGATCGGGCTCTTGCCCTGGATGAAGGAGACGCCCGCGTCCTCGGCCTTGAGCCCGCTCGACCGCTTGCCGATGTACCCCTTCTCCACCCAGTCGGCGAAGGTGGTCGCGGCGTACGTCCAGGCCGCGTCGTGGAAGTCGGCCTTGCCCTTGTAGAGCTCGTACGCGTCGACCCAGGACCGGTCGGCCTTGGACAGGGCCAGCTGGTAGAGGTACTGCTGGGCCGGGTACTCGGCGCCCGCGTTGGCGAGCGGGGTGACGCCCTTCGCCACGAACTTGTCCATGGCGGCGGTGAGTTCGTCGAGCGTGGTGGGCGGCCGGGCGATGCCGTACTTCTTGAAGAGGTCCTTGTTGTAGAACACCATCGCGTACTCGGCGTAGTCGGGCACGCCGTACCACTTGCCGGAGCCCATGACCCCGTTGGTGTCGTACCGGCTGATGGTCCGCACCCCGCCGCTGATCTTCTTGTCCCAGCCGTGCCGGGTCACCTCGGCGGTGAGATCGGTGAGGAGCCCCTGCTTGGACAGGAGTCCGGCGGTCGCGTTGCCCTTGTTGTACTCCATGAGGTCGGGGGCGTCGTCCGAGTTGAGGACCATGGGCGCCGTCTTCTGGATCTGCTCGAAGCCCTTCTCCTCGAACTTCACCTTCACGCCCGGGTGTTGCGCTTCGAACTCCTTGACGGCCTCCTTCCAGGCCACGCCCATCGCGCTGTCCGGCCCTTCGTAGTGCCACAGCCTCAGGGTCTTGCCGTCCGAGGAACCGCCGTCGGAATCGCCGCACGAGGTCGCCAGCAGGGCACCCGCCAAGGCCACCGCCACCGTCGTCGCCACTCGCCTTCGTGTCGTCAACATCCATTGCCTCCGGGGAAGTCGGATGGGTATCGGGCCGCCACGCAGTGCTCGTCGAATCGTTTCGACGCGTGACGTCGAAGCGCTTCGACGGGGGAAGGTATGTGGGGGCCGTGGGTGCGTCAATGGGATGCGGCGGAATTGGGGCAGTGGTTCGACGGGTCGGACGGCCGGGCGCCCGACCCGCGGCCGAAGACGTTCCGGTTCCTGAGGTTCCGGCGTTTCCTGCGGTTCCGACTCCCGGTCCCGGGGATCCCGGGACCGTCCTCAGGCGGCGCCCCGGCTCACTCCGTTCGTCCGTACGTCCGGCACGTCCGGCCCGCCCGGCACGTCCAGCACGGCGGGTTCGCGGCGCCGCTCCCCGCGCACCGCGCCCGTCCGCGCGCCCAGCGCGGCGACGGCGAACGCGAACGTCGCCGCGGCGACCGGCACGGTGTAGCCGGCGGCCGGTGAGAGGTGCTCCACGATCCACCCGCCGGCCGCCGAGCCGCCCGCGATCCCGCCCAGCAGGCCGGTCACCGCGAGGGTCATGCCCTCGTTCAACCGCCCCTCGGGCGTGCGCCGCTGGACCAGCGTCATACCGGTGACCATCGCCGGGGCGGTCGCCATGCCGGCCACGAGCAGCGCGGCGGCGAGAACCGGGAGCGAGCCGGTGAGCCGGACGGCGAGCAGCGGCAGTGTCAGCAGCAGAGCCATGGCGCCGACGCACCGGGCGTACCGCCGCGCGGAGAGCGCCTCGCCGCCGAGCGGGGCCGCGCCGGGGGAGGGCGTGCTCCGTCGCCTCGCGCCGTACAGCAGGCCCGCCACGCAGGACCCCGCCGCCTGGAGGGCGAGGACCGCGCCCGCCGCGGACCGGTGTCCCTGGCCGTCCGCGAACGCGATGGTCACCACCTCCATCGCGCCGAAGACCGCGCCGGTGGCGAGGAAGGAGAGGAGCAGCGGGGGCATCCCGGGAGCGGACACGGGGGAGGCGGACGCCGTACGCGGCTGCGGCGGCGGCTCCGTCGCGCGCTGCGCGGCGAAGAGCAGGACGCCGGTCATCAGCAGGGCGGAGCCGGCCAGGGTGCCCGCCTCCGGGGAGACCGTCCCGCACAGCAGGGCCGCGAGCACCGGGCCCAGCATGAAGCACAGTTCGTCCACGGCCTGCTCGAAGGAGTTCGCGGTGTGCAGTGCCGCCGCGTCGCCCTTGAGGAGATGGGCCCAGCGGGCGCGGGACATCCCGCCCGTGTTGGGCGTCGTGGCGGTGGCGGCGTACGCGGCGAAGAGGGACCAGTCGGGTGCGTCGAGCCGCACGCAGGCCACCAGGCCGAGCCCGCCCAGCAGCGCGAAGGCCGTGGCGGGCACGGCCACCCGGGCCTGCCCGTGCCGGTCGACGAGCCGTGCGGTCCAGGGGGCGACCACCGCCGTCGCCGCGAGACCGGTCGCCGTGACGGCGCCGGCGAGCGCGTACGAGCCCCGCGAACTCGCGATCATGATGACCGCGCTCACGCTGAACATGCCCATGGGCAGCCGTGCGACGAGGTTGCCGAGGGTGAAGGCGCGGGTGCCGGGCAGGGCGAACAGACGGCGGTACGGGGTGAGCGGCGACATGGGTGAACCGTCGCCCGGCACCCCGGGAGCGGTCCAACACCTACTCCGTCGCGATTGACACACCTGGGTTGTAGATTCGCGGGATGCCTGGCCACCGCCCTCTCCCCGGTCATCTGGACCCGCGTCTCCTGCGGGCGTTCCTCGCCGTGGCCGAGGAGCTGCACTTCACCCGCGCGGCAGCCCGGCTGTACGTCGCCCAGCAGTCCCTGAGCCGCGACATCCGCCGGCTGGAGCGGGAACTCGGGGTGGAGCTCTTCGCGCGGACGACCCGGCAGGTGACGCCGACGCTGGACGCCGAGCGGCTGCTGCCGTACGCGCGCCGGGTGCTGGAGGCGCACGACGCCCTGCTGGAGGCCTTCGTGGGGCGGGGCGGCGAGGAACGGCCGCTGCTCGTGGATGTCAACACTCCCGGCCTCGTCTCCAGCCGCGTCCTCGACCGGGCCCGGCAGCTGGCGCCCGGCAGTGAACTGATGGCCCGCTACGAGAGCGGGCTCACCGGCGCGGCGGCGGAGCTGCTGGCCGGCCGCCTGGACGTGTCGTTCGGCCGGTTCGCGGGACTCGACCCGGCCGTGCGCGCCCGGCTGGAGCAACGGATCGTGCGCTACGAGCCGATGGCCGTCGTCCTGCCCGAGGACCATCACCTCGCCGCGCTGGACGCGGTGCCGCTGGCCGCGCTCGCGGGCGAGACGGTGTACGCCGGAGCGGGGAATCCCCGCACGCTGGAGTGGACCGACCTGGCACGTCACCTCTTCGAGGGACGGGGAATCAACCTCGCGTCACCCGCACCGGTGGCTCTCGGAATCGAGGAGTTCCGGCGAATCATGGCGAAGACGCGGATTCCGGTCCTCGCGGTGGTGGAGTTTCCGGCCACGCCCGGAACGGTGGTGAGACCCCTCGTCGACCCCGTTCCGCTGTCACCGGTGTCGCTGGTGTGGCGAAAGGGGCTTGCACACCGGGGAATCGATGCGCTCGTTCGAGCGTCTATCGAACTCGCGAGCGAAGAAAGGTGGCTCCTTGACCCCCGGGAAGGGTGGATTCCGGCCACCGACGTACTGAATTGTTGAGCTGTACATGAGACGTAACCACACGAGTCCCCCACATGCGCTACATTCTTCGTCCGGGCGCGGTGTGATATTGGGGGCGCACGGGCCGGGTGGGGGCTCGGTCCGGGCGACATGGTGAGTATTTGCCCGGACTCGTCGCGCGCCCGTGAACTGTCCCGTGGGGGGAAGCACGTGCGCGTTGATGACTGGCGGAAAGACGCCCAACCAGGTCGACGAGAAGTCGATCCGCCGGACGGGCGGCGTGTGGATCCGTCACCTGGGCGACAAGCCAAGGAGCCGACCGCCCGGCAGAAGGCCGGCGGTGCAACGCCTTCGTGGCCGAAAGTGGGAGTTGGCATCAGTCCTGACCGTGGGGAACGCGCCGAGCGAGCAGCCGGCGGACGTCCCGAGCGCACCCCGGAGTCGGAGACCGAACTGCTCGCCGGTCGCATGGCGGACACCGAGGTGTCCCCGGGCCGCGCGTTCGAGGGCGCCTCGCCGTCGGGCGCTACGCCCGGCGCCTGGTTCGCCGCCGAGCGCCAGGGCACGGCCGGACCGTCCCTCACCGCCCGCACCGCCGAGACGCGGCCGTTCTTCGCCGACGGCCCCGAGACCGAACTCCTCTCCGGACCCGTGCCGGAATTCGGGCGTCCCGGACGCGCTTCCTGGGACGACCCCGACCACTCCGACGACCCCGCGCACACGCATGACCCGCACGAGGTGACGGTCCAGATCGACGGCACGGGCGGCCGGCTCGACGACCTGCTGGTCCAGCAGGCCAAGGGCGCCCCGACGACCCAGGAGGCCTCCGACGGCCCCGTCTTCGTCGACGAGTCGGGCCGCCGCAGCCGCCGCTTCCGCCGGCTCGGCATGTTCGTCGCCGTGGCCTGCGCGGTCTACGCCGTCGTGATCGTCGGCACGCTCGTGTCGGGCAACTCCAACGCGCCCTGGCTCCCCGGGCTGAGCCAGGAGAAGGACCAGCCGGCCGGACAGGTCGACACCTCGCCGCTGCCCGGACAGTCCATGGACCCGTCCCGCACCGGAGACGCCACCGCGCCCGGCGCGGTGGCGCCGGCCGCCGACGGCACGACGCCCTCGCCCGGGTCGACGCCCACGCCCGGCGCCTCGAACGAGGCCGCATCCCCCGGCGCGTCCGGCGACCCCGAGCCCAGCACGTCGACGACGACGAAGCCGAAGCCCGGTGTCACCACCAAGAAGCCGGCCCCGGACCCCACCTCGACCAAAACGGTGATCAACCCGCCCACGCCGGACTCCACCCCTCCGAGCACTCCCGGCACCACCCCCGATCCCACCGAGAGCGGGGACACCGCCGGTTCCACGGGGGCCGGCGCCGAAGCGGTCGCCCAGTCCGTCGCGGTCGCACCCGTCGCGCTGATCCGCGGGGAATCCGCGCAGTCGAGCGGCACCGCCTCCTCCCTTTCCCTCTCGCTCCCGTCCCCGGAGAACCTTCTCTGATGTCCCGCACCAGTCGTCACGGTCCTGCGTCCAGCGCGCCGGGCCGTGGCTCCCGCGCCACCCCGAAGCCCGACCGCAACGCCCGGCGCCGCCGCCTGCCCATGCGCCTGCTGCTGCCCATCACCATCCTGGTCGCGATGATGGCCATGCTGATGCTGCGCGGCTACGTACACAGCGAGATCCTCGCGGATCACCGCGTCCGTCCCGAGGCGGCCACCGACAAGGTGCCGGAGAAGATCCTCGACGGCGGCCCGGTCATCGACACCCGCAGCGGCCGCACCTCCAGCCTGAGCGTCCCGGACCACCGCCTCGTCCTCACCTTCGACGACGGCCCGGACCCCGTCTGGACCCCCAAGGTCCTGGACGTCCTCAAGGCGCACCACGCCCACGCGGTCTTCTTCGTCACCGGCACCATGGCCTCGCGCTACCCGGAACTCGTCCAGCGGATGGTGCGGGAGGGCCACGAGGTCGGCCTGCACACCTTCAACCACCCCGACCTGTCGTACCAGTCGAAGAAGCGCATCGACTGGGAGCTGTCGCAGAACCAGCTGGCGCTGGAGGGCGCGGCGGGCATCCGCACGTCCCTCTTCCGCCCCCCGTACTCCTCCTTCGCCGACGCCATGGACGACAAGTCCTGGCCGGTGACGCAGTACATCGGCTCCCGCGGCTACATCACCGTCGTCAACAACACCGACAGTGAGGACTGGCAGAAGCCGGGCGTCGACGAGATCATCCGTCGGGCCACGCCCAAGGGCGGCAAGGGCGCCATCGTCCTGATGCACGACTCGGGCGGCGACCGTCACCAGACCGTGCAGGCCATCGACCGGTTCGTGCCCGAACTCCAGGAGCAGGGCTACGAATTCGAGAACCTCACCGAGGCGCTCGACGCGAAGAGCGCGCTCACCCCGGTGACCGGCGTCGACCTCTGGAAGGGCAAGGCCTGGGTCTTCCTGGTCCAGGCCTCGGAGAAGGTCACCGACGTCCTGGTCGTCGGCATCGCGATCATCGGCGTGCTGGTCTTCGCCCGCTTCGGCCTGATGCTGCTGCTCTCCGCCGCGCACGCCCGCCGCGTTCGCCGCAAGGGCTTCCGCTGGGGCCCGACGCCGATCACCGAGCCGGTCACGGTGCTGGTCCCGGCGTACAACGAGGCCAAGTGCATCGAGAACACGGTGCACTCCCTCATGGCGAGCGAGCACCCGATCGAGATCATCGTCATCGACGACGGATCGAGCGACGGCACCGCCCGGATCGTCGAGGACCTGCTCCTGCCGAACGTGCGCGTCGTGCGCCAGCTCAACGCGGGCAAGCCCGCCGCCCTCAACAGGGGCCTGGCGAACGCCAGTCACGACATCATCGTGATGATGGACGGCGACACCGTCTTCGAACCGGAGACCGTCCGCGAACTCGTCCAGCCCTTCTCCGACCCGAAGGTCGGCGCGGTCGCGGGCAACGCCAAGGTCGGCAACCGCGACTCCCTCATCGGCGCCTGGCAGCACATCGAGTACGTGATGGGCTTCAACCTGGACCGTCGTATGTACGACATCCTGGGCTGCATGCCGACGATCCCGGGCGCGGTGGGAGCCTTCCGCCGCTCCGCCCTGGAGCGCGTCGGCGGCATGAGCGACGACACGCTCGCCGAGGACACCGACATCACGATGGCCCTCCACCGTGACGGCTGGCGCGTCGTCTACACGGAGAAGGCCCGGGCCTGGACGGAGGCGCCGGAGTCCGTCCAGCAGCTCTGGTCCCAGCGCTACCGCTGGTCGTACGGCACCATGCAGGCGATCTGGAAGCACCGCCGGTCCGTGGTCGAACGGGGTCCGTCGGGCCGCTTCGGCCGGGTCGGCCTGCCGCTGGTCGCCCTCTTCATGGTCCTGGCCCCGCTGCTGGCACCCCTGATCGACGTCTTCCTCCTGTACGGCGTCGTCTTCGGACCGACACAGAAGACGATCATCGCCTGGTTCGGCGTCCTCGCCATCCAGGTGGTCTGCGCGGCGTACGCCTTCCGCCTGGACAAAGAACGCATGACCCACCTGATCTCCCTGCCCCTCCAGCAGATCCTCTACCGGCAGTTGATGTACGTCGTCCTGCTCCAGTCCTGGATCACCGCCCTCACCGGCGGCCGGCTGCGGTGGCAGAAGCTGCGCCGCACGGGCGTGGTGGAGGCACCGGGATCGGTACCGCGGCAGCGGACGCCGGAGAGCGGGAACGAACGGAGGCCGGTCGGATGACCACGCACGAGTACCCGGTGGGGGCGACTCCGCCGCTCGGCACCCCGAGGGCGGCGGGTCCGCGTCCGTATCCGGAAGCCCCGTCGCGTCCCTGGGTGCCCACGCAGCCCGGAACGTCGCCGGAGCCGGTGAAGCAGCCGGAGCCGGGACAGGCGTCGGGTTCCGGCGCGGAACCGAAGCCGGCTCCGCGCCGCCCGGGACGCGACCGCTACCTGGACCTGCTGCGTTCCCTGGCCCTGGTCCGCGTGGTCGTGTACCACCTGATGGGCTGGGGATGGCTGACGGTCGTCTTCCCCTCCATGGGCGTGATGTTCGCGCTGGCGGGCTCCCTGATGGCGCGGTCGCTGAGCCGTCCGGCCTGGGGCGTGATCAGGGGACGCGTACGGCGCCTGCTGCCGCCGCTGTGGGCCTTCAGCGCGGTGGCGCTGGCCATGATGTTCGCGGGCGGCTGGAACCCCGTGAACGACCCCGACCACGGGGGCACATGGGGCCTGGTCGACCTGCTCAACTACATCCTCCCGGTCGGCGCCCCGCCGTTCCCCTGGAGCATCGGCTCCAAGTCGGGTCTGCTGGAGGACACCTGGGCGGTCCAGAGCGCGGGCGTGCTCTGGTACCTGCGCGCGTACCTGTGGTTCGTGGTCGCGTCCCCGCTCCTGCTGTGGGCGTTCCGCCGGGTGCCGTGGGCGACGCTGCTGGCTCCGCTCGCCCTGACGGCGGTGGTCGGCACCGGGATCGTCACCATCCCCGGTGAACTGGGCAACGCCGTCACCGACTTCGCCGTCTACGGCGGCTGCTGGGTCCTCGGCATGGCCCACCACGAGGGGACGCTCGCGAAGGTCCCGCGCTACGTCGCGATCTCGTGCTCGACCCTGATGATGGCCTTCGGCCTGTGGTGGGCGTCGGGCCATCTTGGCCCCGACGGCTGGGACTTGAACGACATCCCGCTGGCCGACGCGATGTGGTCCTTCGGGTTCGTGGTGATCCTGCTCCAGTACAGCCCGTCCTGGCAGGAGCTGCCGGGCCGCCTCGCCAAGTGGGACAAACTGGTGACGCTGTCCAACAACCGCGCGGTCACGATCTACCTGTGGCACAACATGCTCATCATGGCCACGGTCCCGATCCTCGACCAGCTGTACAACCTGCCCTTCATGGAGAGCGAGCGCGCGACGGGGGCCCTGGACGCGACGTACACGCTGTGGATGTTCGTCCTCGTGTGGCCGTTGATAGGCCTGGCCATCCTGGCCTTCGGCTGGATCGAGGACTTCGCGGCGAAACGCAGTCCACGCCTCTGGCCCGACGGCTCCAAGGGCCGCAAGTCCAACGGACGCCCGCCGCGCGGGCGTCGGGGCCGGAGCTGAACGACCGGGCGCTTCCGGCGGTGCGACCGGACGACGGGAGCCTGCCTGGCGCGGGTTGAGCAACGCGGTTCGACCGAGGGCGGCCACCCGAGTGGCCGCCCTCAGTCATGCCCAGAACTGGCGCGACGCGCTGTGCGACGGTGAACCCGGCGAGGCCGCCGACCCCGCGACGTCACCCGATCGAAGGGTTCCGGCTGCCGCCCGGTCCCCCTGTGATCCCCTCTGACCTGGTCGAACCTCCCCGCACGGCGTCATTCGCCTCCCTGCCGCCGCGCGGCTCCCCGCTAGCGTTTCGCTGTCCTCCTCCCGCACCCCACGTCGTTCAGGAGCCAGCAGTGAACCGCCGTTCCCGCATGGTCGTCACAGCCGCCGCCGGAGCGGCGGCCGCGCTCCTGCTGACCGCGTGCGGCGGCGGTGACGGGAAGGCGGAGGGCGACGACAAGATCGCCGGGGTGGACACGGGGACCCGGCCGTCGACTTCACCGGGCGCGGGCGCGGGCGTGGGCGTGAGCGGGACGGCGTCCGGAGGGCGGCCCACGGTCACGCTTCCCTCCGACGCGCGGAACGTGTTCGAGAACGAGACGACCGGCGACGTCGGGAAGGACGCGGTGCTCGCGGACAACGCCCGGCGCATCGAGTCCATCGACGACGCGATCTTCCGGGGAAGCGTGAACACCGAGGCCCTGGGCTTCTACAGCGCGGAAGGCGCCTTGGACAGCGCGCGGAGGGTCGTCAAGGGATACCTGGACGACGAGCGTTCGTGGACGGGCACCACCCGGTACTTCGACCGCAGGGTCACCTTCCGTCCCGACGGCGGTGCCGTTGTCGTGTACTGCTCCGACGAGAGCAGGTCCTTCCTCAGGAACCGGAAGACGGACAAGGTCGAGAAGACGCCGGCCTCGGCGGACACCTACGTGCTCTACAACACCCGGCTGGCGAGGAATCCGGCCGGCGTGTGGCAGACCGTCAACGTCATCTCGAAGCGCGGGGCCGCCCGGTGCCGGCCCTGAGGAGTTCGGCGGCGGCCTTCGGAGCGTTCCTGTGCCTGGCGGCGCTCGGCGCGCACGCCGCCCATGCCGGTGGTTCGGCGGGCGAGGGCAACGAGAACACCACGCCGAGGCCCCGGGGGAACGCCACGGACGACGGCACGTTGTCGGCCGGCGTCGATGCCGTGTCCTTCGACCGTTCGAGGAACGGCTCGACCGGACCGGACCGACCGGGCGGACTACGGGGATCAGGTGGATCGGGCGGACCGGGTGCATCGGGCGGCCCGTTGACCTCGGTGTCGGGGACGTGGACCCCACCCGCTTGCTACTACGCGCCGAGGTACACCCCGGCCCAGCTGCGGAGCTACAAGGAGTCGGTCTGGGGTGCCGGCTCGACGGGATACCAGTGGGACGCCGAACAGCGCGACAAGTACGTGAACGGGAAGCCGTACACGGACTTCAACGAGGCCGAGACCGGCGAGGGCTACTGGTGGGACGCGTACGTCACCGAGGGCCGCGAGGGAGACCCGGCCGCCGGTGACTGCACCGAGGACTTCTTCTGGGTGGATACGGGTGACGCGCCGCCGGCGGACATTCCGCAGGCGGTCACCCCGGAGGTGCTGGCGCAGTTGGCCTACGCGGAGATACGGGTGCCGTCGACGAGGGTGGAGCTGGCTCCGGCGGGGACGACGAAGGTGAATCTGCCGACGTGGGCGTGGCTGGACGCGGCGGACTTCAAGCCGGTGTCGGTGACGGCGTCGGTCCCGTTGCTGGGTGTGAACGCGACGACGACGGCGGAGCCGGTCTCGCTCAGGATCGAGCCGGGCACGGGTGATGCGGCGACGTATCCGGCGTCGGGTGTTTGTGAGCTGGCGGGTGACCGTATCGGGGAGGCGTACGCGAAGGGCAAGGCGGGGCGGACCCCGCCGTGCGGGGTGAAGTATCTGCGTTCCTCGGGTGACGGTTCGTACAAGTTGCGGGCGACCGTCACTTGGAAGATCCACTGGACGGGTACCGGTGTGGCCGCGGCGCAGAACCTTCCCGACGGCACCTTCGGGGCCGAGCAGGACGTCGTCGTGCAGGAGATCCAGTCAGTCAACCGCTGAGTCCGGCCCTCCGGACCCACCGAGATCCGGAAGAGGCAGGGGCGTGGCGGAGCGGTTGGCCGTTGACGGCGACGAGTTGTCGCACTTCATGAAGATGCTCGGGGCGTCCACGGACTCCTTGAAGGGGCTGCGCAAGGCGCTGGAGGACGCCACGGTCACCGGTCTCGGCACGGACGATCTCGACCGCGCCTGTGAGGACTTCCAGGACAGCTGGAAGTACGGCGCCGACCAGATCGGCGAGCAGACCGAGGACCTGGCCAAGATTATCGCGAAGAGCAGGGACAGCTACCGCGAGGTGGACCGGGCCCTGGAGCAGGCACTGAGGAAGGCCCGGAACGGCGGCGGCAAGGGGGGCGGTACGAGGTGACGGACCCACTCGGGGACACCGGAGCGGCGCTCGATCCGCAGTCCCGCGCCGACCGGCCGAAGCCGCAGGGTCTCAAGTCGGTCCCGCGCCTCCCCAACCCCGGCCACCCGCATCTCGGGTTCGACCCGGTGCCGGGCAGCACGGAGAC
Source organism: Streptomyces sp. NPDC002580 (assembly GCF_042889485.1). Classification (NCBI taxonomy): domain Bacteria; kingdom Bacillati; phylum Actinomycetota; class Actinomycetes; order Kitasatosporales; family Streptomycetaceae; genus Streptomyces; species Streptomyces sp. NPDC002580. Next base: position 92,096 of record NZ_JBIAQZ010000001.1, read on the forward strand.
CGTCGGCGGCCTGCGCAAGAAGCTCACGGGGTGCGCGAAGGTTCTCGAAGAGACGCATGGCCTCGTCACCAAGCTGATGGACGGCAGCTATTGGGAGGGCGACGCGGCCGTCGCCTTCCGGGAACAGCTGGACGGCGGCCCGCTTCCCCTGAACCTGAAGCACGCCGCACGCTCCATCCGTAGAGCCGCGGTCCAACTCGACCGCTGGGAGGGCGAACTCGCCGAGTTCCAGCGCCGGGCGAAGCGACTGGAGGAGGACGCGAAGGCGGCGCAGGCCGAGGTGGACCGGGCGAAGGGCCACGCCGTCCATGCGGGGGACAGCCCCGACCTGGACGGGAAGAGCGCCGGCCACGCCGAGGCGCGGGGAGCCCTGACCAAGGCGAAGGCCGCGGTGGAGGAAGCAGAGGAGGCTCTTCGGAGGATTCGAGGCAAGGCCAGGAAACTCGCGGAGGAACACGAGCACCAGGCCCGGATCCGCGCGGACAAGATCCGCGACGCCACGAAAAAGCTGGCACCGCACGAGCCGGGCTGCTTCGACTCGGCCCTCGACTGGCTGGCCGACAATCTGCCGGACATCTTGAGCACGGTGGGGGCGGTGATCGGGTTGGTGGCTTTGTTTGTTGTGTCGGGTGGGACGGTGGCGGCGGTGCTGTTGCTTGCCGCCGCCGCTTTGAGCGGGACGGCTTTGGCGCTACGGGTCTTCGACGACCCGACGCTGCGCGAATCACTGTGGGACGGATTCACCAAGGGCGAGTTCGACACCGATTTCTGGAGCAATTTCGTCACGGTCGGCGGCGATGCGCTGGGAGTGCTCCCTGGTGTCGGTGCGGTAGGCAAAGGAGTCTCAGTCGCGGCCAGGGCGGCTGGCGAGTCTGGAGAAGTACTCACGACTCTTCAGCGTGCGGGTCGACTTGGTGTCGGCACCATGGAGCATGCGAAATCCATCGCGGATCTGGACAACGCACTGCTCGGCTTCACGATCCGGGGGGCCCGAGCGGCTCAGATCACCAAAACGGTCGAGGTCACCTCAAGCTCTGTAGGGGTAGGCACAGCAGGGTTTGGCCTGGTCATGACCGCTGTGGACACCGACGACGACGGAATCAAGGATGGATCCGTGGCCAGTATCGACGGGGCACGCCTGGGTCTTGACGTCGGCGGACTCATCAACATCGCGCGACATGTCTTCTGAGCGCGGAAAGAGAGAGTTCATTTCATGAATCCGACCAGCTACAGAGCGGCTTGGGACCATCCGCCGACCAGGCAGGAATGGGTTCGCCACATGATCATGGCTGTCAGTCGATTCATCGGGTGGGTCGCGGTGTGGATCGGAAGCCTATTTCTCATCGTGGCCACACCACGGTGGATCGGCTGGCTCTTTCTGCTTCTGCTTGTCTACGCGACCTTCCGAGCCGTCCTCCAACTCGCCTACATCCGCCCCTCCATCTACATCCGGCGCACCCTCACGCAATATCCCTGGCAACTTCTCAGCGGCGTCCCTCGGGGGCGGAACAAGCATCCTCAGGTCCAAGAGAACGAGATGTGGCTGGAGTTGCCCAATCCGGAGGAGCCGGAGGAGCGGATCCCCCTGCTCTTCCTCTCCAGCATGCGCACCTTCTGGTGGATGCGCCGCTTCGGTACCTCCCGAACGAAACCGGAGGTGAAGGCGCAGATCGAGCCGCTCTGGTTCGCCGGCGACCCCCGTTTCGTCGCCGTCATCGCGGCCACGGGGCGCACCGGCAAGGGTCCCCGGCGGCTGCACCTCCTCTACCAGCGCACGGCGACAGGCCGCCGGGGCATCGAGCCGACCGATTGGAGGGCGAGCCCCGCCGCTCTCGAACGGGCCCGCCGCTCCGGAGCGCACGTTCCCGACGGGGTGCGCCAGTATCCGCACCCGTCCTGACCGCACCCGCCCCGACCGCATCCGTCCTGACCGCATCCGTACCGACCGCACCCGACAGGATTCGATGACTACGGCCTCCCGCTTCGCCGTCGCCGACTCGGCCGGGGATCCCGATGCCGAGATCTGGTTCGCGGAACCGCCGGGCTTCACCGCTGTGCCCCTCGACGCGTTGCTCCCCCCGGCGGACTCCACGGCCGCCGACGCTCTGCGTACCGCCTTCGAGCCGATCCTCCGGGCGGCGCCCGACGAGACGGTTCGCCAGGAGTTCGTCGCGCGGTGTGCTCAGGTGCAGCAGTTGCTCGGTGCCCTGCGTGAGGCCGGAACGGTTCACTGCTCGATCGGTCTGCACCGTGATGACGTGGACGAGCGGGGCGAGGGCGCCGGTGGCGCGCCGTTGCTGTCGTTCCTCACCGTCTCCTGGCGGACGACCGCCGTGTCGCCGCGCGCCGTGACGGCCGCTCGTGCGGTGGGCCATCTGGACGGGCAGGCGCCCATCGAATACGTCGAACTGCCGTGTGGCCCGGCCACGTTCGGCGAGACCGTGCGGGTCGCCGACGCCGGGAGCGGACTGCCCCGGATGCCGCTGGTCCAGTTCCACGCCCATGTGCCCCACCCGGACTGCAGACGTCTGGCCGTTCTCACGCTGAGCACGACGGCGGTCGAACGACGTGAGCAGTACCGCGCGATCCTCCGTCGGATCGCGTTCCTGGTGAGTTTCGACAGCCCTCTGGATCTGGGGTCCAGGTTGTCGCCGCTGTGAACGCCGGTGCGGGCCAAGGGTATTCACCCGGTACGGGCAGGGTGTGGTCGGTGTGGTGTCGTCACGTGGGCCCCGATAGCGTGTTACGTCCCTTCCGTGACCCGCGTCGCTCTGGAGTCTGCTGTGAACCGCCGTCCCCGTCTGCTTGCCACAGCCGCCTTCGGAACGGCGGCCGCGCTCCTGCTGACCGCGTGCGGCGGTGGTGACGGGAAGGCGAAGGGCGACGGCAAGGCTGCCGGGGCGGACGCGGGGGACCGGGTGTCGGCGTCACCGGGCGCGGGCACGGGCGGGAGCGCGTCGGCGTCCGTGGGGCGGCCGACGGTCGAGCTGCCGTCCGATCTGGTGCTGACCTTCACGCCCGAGAAGTCGGGTGACGCGGTCCAGGACGCGATCCTGAAGGACAATGCCGAGTTCATTCGGGCGCTCGACGCGGCCATCGTCGCGCAGAACCCGCGACTGCCCGCTCTCGAGTCCTACACCGAGGGCGAAGGCGCGGTGGCGGCTCAGCAGTGGGTCCAGTCCTTCAAGTCGGCCGGCTGGACGGTCACCGGCGCGGTGCGCTATTTCGACCGGCACGTGAAGGTCAGGTCCAAGGAAGCTGCTTCGATCAGTTACTGCGCGGACGAGAGCAAGGGGTTCAGCAAGGTCATCAAGACCGGCAGGACCGTGAACACGAAGGTCACCAAGAACAGTTACGTCGCCTACGGAGTTCAGGTGGAGAAGAACGAGCGGGGGATCTGGGAGTTGGTGAAGGTCTCCTCCACCCGAGGGGCCGCCAAGTGCCAGCCGTGAAAAGGGTGTTCGCGGGGCGCAGCTCCCCTCTCTGGACGAGCCTGCAACCGTACTTCCGTTCCCGGACGTCCACTCGTACGACGCCGGTCGGCCCTCGGCCGGGTCGACGCGGGGCTTTGCGGTGGCCAACACGGTGACGCATCCCACTCCGCGACGTCACTCGATCGAAGCGCGTGGAGGGGGAGTTGGTGTGGATATGCGGGCTTGCGCCTCGCCCGTCCGGCCCTGCGGCGCAATTCGCTCTGGTGTCGCCACATGAGCCCCCGCTAGCGTGTTGCTTCCCTCCCGCACCCCACATCGCCCAGGAGTCTGCCGTGAACCGCCGTCCCCGCCTGCTTGCCACAGCCGCCGTCGGAGTGACGGCCGCGCTGCTTCTGTCCGCGTGCGGCGGCGGTGACGGGAAGGCGAAGGACAACGACAAGATCGCCGGGGCGGACACGGGGAGCAAGACGTCGGCTTCGCCGAGCGCGAGCGCGTCGGCGTCCTCGGAGCGGCCGAAGACCGAGCTGCCGTCCGACCTCACACTGGCCTTCGAAGGTTCGAAGACCGGAGACTCCGTCAAAGACGCCGTGCTCGCCGACAACGTCGAGCGGATGCGGGCTGTCGACGCGGCGATCACCGGGACGGACCCCAAGGGCGAAGCCCTCGGGTACTACAACACCGGAAAGGCGCTGGAATCCGCGCTGACTTGGGTCCAGCAGTTCAAGGACGCGGATTCCAGCATCACCGGCGAAGTGCGCTACTACGACCGGAAGGTGACGCTCAAGGGCAAGACCTCGGCGTTCCTCACGTTCTGTGCGGACGAGAGCAAGGGCTTCAGCAAGGACAAGAAGACCCACTCGGTCGACAAGACGCCTGTCACCAAGAACAGTTACGTGTTCTACAACTCACGGTTGGACAAGAACGCCGAGGGCGTCTGGCAGACGTCCCAGATCATCGCCACCAGGGGGGCCGCTGCGTGTCAGCCGTAGCACGGAAAACGATCCAGGTCGCCCTGCTCGCGGGTGCCCTCGCACTCGCGAACTGCCCTACGGCGGTGGCGGACGTGGTGCCTGGTGGCAAGGGGAGCGGGACGGAGACGCGGGTGGACGGAGGGCAGGACGACCAGAACGTCTCAGCGACCGCCGGTGCCGTCGTCTTCGATCGTTCGAAGAACGGGTCGGGCGACTCGACGGGCCCGGTGACGTCGTCGTCGGGTTCATGGACTCCGCCCGCATGCTATTACGCGCCGAAATACACGCCGGATCAGCTGCAGAAATACCTGGAGCCCATCTGGAATGCCGAGTCGACCGGGGTCGAGTGGGACCGGGAGCAGCGGAACAAATACGTCGACGGCGAGTACAAGGATTTCAACAAGGCCAAGGCCGACGAGGGCTATTGGTGGGACTCGTACGTGACCAAGGGTCGAGAGGGCGATCCCGGCGCGTTGAAGTGCGACAAGCCGATCTTCTGGGTGGATACGGGTGACGCGCCGCCGGCGGACATTCCGGAGGCGATCACTCCGGAGATGTTGGCGCAGTTGGCCTACGCGGAGATACGGGTGGCGTCGACGAGGGTGGAGCTGGCTCCGGCGGGGACGACGAAGGTGAATCTGCCGACGTGGGCGTGGCTGGACGCGGCGGATTTCAAGCCGGTGTCGGTGACGGCGTCGGTCCCGTTGCTGGGTGTGAACGCGACGACGACGGCGGAGCCGGTCTCGCTCAGGATCGAGCCGGGGACGGGTGATGCGGCGACGTATCCGGCGTCGGGTGTTTGTGAGCTGGCGGGTGACCGTATCGGGGAGGCGTACGCGAAGGGCAAGGCGGGGCGGACCCCGCCGTGCGGGGTGAAGTATCTGCGTTCCTCGGGCGACGGTTCGTACAAGTTGCGGGCGACCGTCACTTGGAAGATCCACTGGACGGGTACCGGTGTGGCCGCGGCGCAGAACCTTCCGGACGGCACCTTCGGGGCCGAGCAGGACGTCGTCGTGCAGGAGATCCAGTCCGTCAACCGCTGAGCGAAATCCAGGAGTCCGTCGTGAACCGCCGCCCCCGTCTGTTTGCCGTTGCCGTCGTGGGAGCGGCGGTCGGGCTGTTGTCGACCGGGTGCGGTGGAGGTGACGGTGAGGCGAAGGGTGACGGCCGGGCTGCCGGTGCGGGGAGCCGGTCCTCGGACTCGCCCGGTGTGAGCGCGAGCGCGTCGACCTCCGTGGAGCGGCCGAGGATCGAGCTGCCGTCCGATCTCACGTACGACTTCGAGTGGCGCAGGACGGGCGACAAGGACAAGGACGCGGTCCTCGCGGACGGCGAGTTGTTCATCAAGGCCACGGACCAGGCCATCGCCAACCAGGATCCGCTGGATCCCGCGTACCGCTTCTATTCGGTGGGGGAACTCGCCGCCGCGACCCGGAAGTACGTGCAGCGTTTCGTGGACCACAAGGCTCGTACCACTGGCGTCTATCGCTTCTACGACGAGTCCGTGACCCTGCGCGGCGACGGGGCCGCCACGCTCACGTACTGCGAGGACCAGGGCAAGGCGTACAACCGCTATGTCGAGACCGGAAAGGTCGACAGGACGCCGGTCACCAAGAACAGCTACGTCTTCTACGACACGTCACTGAAGAAAAATCCGGACGGGGTGTGGGTGACTCAGGACATGATCTCGGAGAGGGCGAGCGGCAGATGTCGGCCGTGAGCCGCCGTCGAGCGCGCCCGGACCGTGCGGCACCGAGCCGTGCACCGAGCAACCGGAATTCTGGGGAAGCACCGTGGGAACCGACGATCTCGACCCGGTCGCGGACGACGAGCTGTTCGCGAGGGCCTTGCGGGAGATCGGCGCCGAGGACGAGGACACTCCGCTTCCCTGCCTGATGGCCCTGCACAACCGGCCGACCCGGCACGTCTTCGAGCGCGCGGCCCGACTGCTGGCCGGAGACAAGCCGGAGGAACGGGAACTGGGGGCGCGGGTCCTGCGCGAGCTGGGCCGCGGTGACGCCGAGGGCCGCCGGCCGTTCACCGCGGAGACGGTCGAGGTCGTCGTGGCCGGGATGGCCGACGAGCCGGACCCCTGGGTACTGGGATGGATGATCTCCGCCCTCGGCCACCACGGCGCCGAGGAGACCCTCGACCTGGTGCTCGGACACCGGGCGCACGCGGCGCAGCCCGTCCGCTTCTCGGTGGCCGCCGCGCTGCCCTGTCTGGCCGACGGCGAGCGCACCCAGGACCGGGTCGTCGAGGCCCTCCTGGCGCTGGCCGAGGACGACAGCGAGGCGGTGCGCTGGTACGCCCTGTACGCCTTGTTCAACGAGACGGCCGGCGTCGCCGACGAACAGAAGACCGCGTGGGCCACCGCCCTGACCGAGCGGGGCGACACCGAACGGCGTGACCAGCTGCACCACCTGGGCACGAACCTCGACGACGACGCCGACCCCGCTCTGCGCTCCGCGCTCGAACAGGCGCGGGACGCCGGATCGACCGTCCTGGCGCACCACCCGGCCGGGAACGGTGGACGTTCCGGGGGAGACGCGTGAGCAGGAGGCGGTACGTCGCCCGGGGAGTGCCCGGCGGCTACCGGATCTGGAGCAACAAGGCGCGTCGATGGTGGGGCGACCTCTATGAGCTGTGTCCCGACGACCTCCTCGCCGAGCTGAACGGCGAAGCCGACTCCGCGAGGATCACCGAGCTGATGAAGCGCTGTCGGGCAAAGAAGCGGTAGCGCCGTGGCCCGGGCCGGCCCGGGCCCGTTCTCGCGAGGGTCCGCACCCGGGGATCGTGTGCCCCCACCGAGGCGTCCCTGTCCAAGTTGTAAGGTTCTACTGGCCAGTTGGTCCATTACGGTTCGGGGGTGGAGGTCATGCCGGACGCCGGGAGCGGTGAGTTCGTGCGGGCGTGGATCGACGGCTGGGTCGTCTCGCGCGGTGCCGCGGACCCGACCGGGGAGCCCTGGGGCTGGACGATCGACGTCGGACAGAGCCGGCACGTCCGGCGGCACGTGCTGCCGGACCCGACCGAGACGGCGGTGCGCAAGGTCGCCGACGGCACCGGCGTGCCCTGGACCTGGCTGAAGCTGTTCGCCGAGGACGACGAGGTCCGGCCGTGGGTCGGGCCCGGGTGGCGGTTCGGCCCGCCCGGTTTCCTGATGACCTGCCCGCTGGCGGCCGAACGGCCCGCGGTGCCGGCCGGATACACGGTGACCACCTGGGCCCGGGGCGGTGTCACCCGGGTCCTGGTCCGCGACGCCGACGGGTGCTTCGCGGCCCGCGGACAGATCGCCCGGGGCTCCCGGAGCGGGGCGAGCGCCGTCGCGGACCAGATCGAGACCGCGCCCGAGCACCGGCGCAGGGGACTCGGCGGCCTGGTGATGCGCACCCTGCAGAACGCGGCCCACGAGGCCGGGGCCCGCACCGGCGTCCTGGTCGGCACGACCGAGGGGCGGGCGCTCTACGCGTCGCTGGGCTGGACCACCCGGTCTCCGATGGCAAGCCTCTGGTACGAGCCGACGGCCGACGCGGGGGAGTGAGAGCGGTCCCCGGCCTGAGGCAGCCGCACGACCCGGGACTACGCCGAACCCGATGCGGACCGGGGCCGGTCGTCCGCCCCCGCCCGGTGCCTCCCGTGACGGGCGGCGCGATCCCGCCCCCCCCCGCCGTCCTCACCGCGCGCTCCCCGCGCGGGTGAGAGCAACGTTCCCTTCCGGTCACTCACAGCCACCGGACCGGAAACGCGCCCTCCCTACCTTCGGGATCAGCAGCCCAGTAGGCAGCCCGGAGAACCAATGGAGGCGCGACATGACTGCCCCAGCCACGAGTACGGCCCCCGCGCGGGGCGGTCGCTGGATCGAGGAGTGGGACCCCGAGGACGAGGCCTTCTGGGCGGCGAAGGGGGAGAAGGTCGCCCGGCGCAACCTGCTCTTCTCCGTGCTGTCCGAGCACATCGGGTTCTCCGTCTGGACCATGTGGTCGGTGATGGTCCTGTTCATGGGACCGGAGTACGGGCTCACCCCGGCCGACAAGTTCCTGCTCACCTCGATGGTGACGCTGGTCGGCGCCGTGGTGCGGGTGCCCTACACCTTCGCGGTCGCGCTGTTCGGCGGCCGTAACTGGACCATCGTGTCCGCGGGTCTGCTGCTCGTGCCGACCGTCGCCGCGTTCGCGGTGATGGAGCCGGGCACCTCGTTCACGACGTTTCTCGTGGTGGGCCTGCTGGCCGGGATCGGCGGCGGCAACTTCGCCTCCAGCATGACCAACATCAACGCCTTCTTCCCCCTGCGGAAGAAGGGCTGGGCCCTCGGCCTCAACGCGGGCGGCGGCAACATCGGCGTCCCGGTCATCCAGCTCGTGGCGCTCGCCATCATCGGGGCGAGCGGCGGACCCCGGGTGCTCCTCGGGATCTACATCCCGCTCGTCGTGGTGGCCGCCGTCCTCGCCGCCCTCTTCATGGACAACATCGCCTCCGTGAAGAACGACACCGGCGCCGCCGTCGACGCGGCCAAGGACGCCCACACCTGGATCATGGCGTTCCTGTACGTCGGCACCTTCGGATCGTTCATCGGCTACGCCTTCGCCTTCGGCCAGGTGCTCCAGGTCGAGTTCGGGCGCACGCCGCTCCAGGCCGCCTACCTCACCTTCATCGGCCCGCTGCTCGGCTCGCTGATCCGGCCCGTCGGCGGCTGGCTCGCCGACCGCTACGGCGGCGCCAGGATCACCCTGTGGAACTTCGTCGCCATGGCCGCGGCGACCGGGATCCTCGTGTACGCCAGCAGCGAGAAGTCGCTGGCACTGTTCGTCGGCGTCTTCGTGGTGCTCTTCGTGCTCAGCGGGCTCGGCAACGGATCGACGTACAAGATGATCCCCGGGATCTTCCAGAAGAAGGCCCTGGACAAGGGGCTCGAAGGGGAGGAGGCCGCGCGGTACGGACGCCGGCTCTCCGGGGCCTCCATGGGGCTGATCGGCGCGGTGGGCGCACTCGGCGGCGTCGGCATCAACCTCGCCTTCCGGCAGTCGTTCCTCAGCTCCGCCTCGGGCACCGGCGCCTTCGTCACCTTCCTCGCCTTCTACGCGGTCGCTTTCGTGGTCACCTGGGCCGTATACCTTCGCCGCCCGGCCACCACCGGTGATCGAACCACCACCACGGAGACGAAGCCCCAGCTCAGCTACGCCGAGGTGTGACGTAACACGGCCGACATCCCCTAGATCCGAGCCTGTCACGGTCCGTTGGCAGGCTCGGACCGGCCGCGGACGTACGACAGCACAGACCCGTACGACGACTCTTCGAGCACGAGACGAGAGCCATGTACGACGAACAGAAGCGACCGGAACACGGGCCACTCGCAGGATTCACCGTCGGGGTGACCGCGGCGCGCCGGGCCGACGAGCTGGGCGCGCTGCTCCAGCGGCGCGGGGCGACCGTCGTGCACGCGCCGGCCCTGCGGATCGTGCCCCTCGCCGACGACGGTGAACTGCTCACCGCCACGAAGGAGTTGGTCGACAACGCGCCGGACGTGGTGGTGGCCACCACCGCCATCGGGTTCCGCGGCTGGATCGAGGCCGCCGACGGCTGGGGCCTCGGCGACGAACTGCTCGCACGGCTGCGCGGAGTCGAACTGCTGGCCCGGGGACCCAAGGTCAAGGGCGCCATAAGGGCCCAGGGGCTCACCGAGGAGTGGTCGCCGTCCTCCGAGTCGATGGCCGAGGTGCTCGACCGGCTGCTCGACGAGGGCGTCGACGGCCGCCGGATCGCCGTACAGCTGCACGGTGACCCGCTGCCCGGATTCGTGGAGTCGCTGCGGGCCGCCGGAGGAGAGGTCGTGCCCGTGCCCGTGTACCGGTGGATGCCGCCGGAGGACATCGGCCCGGTCGACCGGCTGCTCGACGCCGCCCTCACCCGCGGCGTGGACGCGATCACGTTCACCAGCGCGCCCGCCGCCGCCTCCCTGCTGACCCGGGCCGAGGACCGGGGCCTGCTCCCGGAACTCCTCGCCGCGCTGCGCCACGACGTCCTGCCCGCCTGCGTCGGCCCGGTCACCGCGCTGCCGTTGCAGGCCCACGAGATCGACACCGTCCAGCCCGAACGCTTCCGGCTCGGCCCCCTCGTCCAGCTGCTCTGCCAGGAACTGCCGGGCCGGGCACGGGCGTTGCCCGTCGCCGGGTACCGGATGGAGATCCGCGGGCACGCGGTGCTGGTGGACGGGTCGCTGCGGCCCGTGCCGCCCGCCGGGATGTCGCTCCTGCGGACTCTCGCGCGGCGGCCCGGGTGGGTGGTGGCACGGTCCGATCTGCTGCGCGCGCTGCCGGGCGCCGGCCGCGACGAGCACGCCGTGGAGACCGCGATGGCCCGGCTGCGTACGGCACTCGGCGCGCCCAAGCTGATCCAGACGGTCGTCAAGCGGGGCTACCGGCTCGCGCTCGACCCCGCCGCGGACTCCAAGTACGCGGACGACTGAGGCCGCCGGCTCAGGAACAGGGCGCGGGCGAGGCAGCCGAGCGCGACCGTCGACAGCAGGGCGCGGACGACGTTCCAGGCCGCCCAGGTGTCCTCGAACCGGTCGCGCACGGCCGCCGGGTCGGCGATCCGCGCCGGGTCGCCCGCGTCCGCGAGACCGTTGTTGAGCGGGATGCTCACGGCCACGGTGATCAGCAGCACGAGCGCGCAGGCGGCGAGCGCGGCGAACACCCACCACCGGTTCGGCGCGCCGCGGTACCGCCGGGCGGCGACCGCCGTCAGGGCCGGCGCTCCCAGGAAGCTCAGGAAGAACACCGGGTTCTGGATCACGTCGTTGACGTTCCCCATGACCTCGATGAAGACCCGGTCGTCGCTGCGGGCAAGCGCCGGCATCACCGCGCAGGCGAAGGCGTAGAAGACCCCGGCGAGCAGGCCCGTCGCGACCGTGGCCGCACCCAGTACTCCCGCGGCCGTGTCGCGCCGCTCCGTGCTGTTGTCCGTCATGTCCCCCAGTCAACCGGCGTGCGGGGACGGGTGACATGGCCGAGGCGCGCGGCCGCATACGCGGGCGTCCACCCCCGCCGGGCGACCGGCCGGGCTCCGCGCCGGGTACGGGGCGGTACGGAGTCTTCCGGCGGGGCGCCGGGACATGCACTGTAGGGGGTACGACGGCGGGTGACCCCAAGGCGGTGACAGGCGCATGGCATCGGGAATGGCCACAGCCTCGTACGAGCTGCGGTTCGACTCCGGGCGGATCTGCCTGGACCTGACGGCGACCACCCATCCCGAGGAACGCCTCGACTCGGCCGCCCGGTTGCGTTCCTGGGTCCTCGCCTCGGGACTGGTCCCCGCGGCGACGCCGCTGACCGCCGTGGACGAGGCGTGGCTGCTCGGCTTCCGGGAACTGCGCGGACACATAGCCCAGTTGGTGCGCGGCGAGCTGGCCGCGCGACCGGCCGACGGCGCGCTCGCCCGCGTCAACGCCGTCGCCCTCGCCGCCCCGCCCGCCCGCTGGGCCGTCCGCGCCGCCGACGGTTCGCTGCACAGCGTGCTGCACACCCCGCCCCGCTGCGCCGAACTGCTCTCCGTGGTGGCCCGGGACGCCCTCGATCTGCTCACCGACCCCCCGTCCAGGGCGAGTCTTCGGCAGTGCGAGAGTGACAACTGCCCGATCGTCTACCTCGACACCTCGCGCGGCCGTCGCCGGCGGTGGTGTTCGAGCGAGGTGTGCGGCAACCGGGAGAGAGTGGCCCGGCACCGGCGCCGGGCGGCTCTGGCACAGGCCTGATCACACCTGTGCGTGATCTTCCAGTGACACGAGGTGATCGTTATGCATTCTTCTCTATGTCTGCACATCTTCAACAGAAAAAACCCTGAACACTTTGAACACCCGCGTACCCACATGCGTACCCGGTGATGAGCGACCGACTGGGGGAACCCCCGGACACCGGAGGTAGGCGTGCGCAAGGATTCAGCCGTGGCTGATGAACACAGGCCAAGGGCCCGACATCGCATGTCTCAGCAGTCCTCGTCGTCCGAACCCGACGAGGAGCTGATGCGTGCGTTGTACCGGGAGCATGCCGGGCCGTTGCTGGCCTATGTGCTGCGCCTGGTCGCCGGAGACCGGCAGCGCGCCGAGGACGTCGTGCAGGAAACACTCATCCGTGCCTGGAAGAACGCCGGCCAGCTCAATCGAGCGACCGGTTCGGTACGCCCCTGGCTGGTGACGGTCGCCCGACGCATCGTCATCGACGGCCACCGCAGTCGGCAGGCCCGGCCGCAGGAGGTCGACCCGTCGCCGCTGGAGGTCATCCCCGCGGAGGACGAGATCGACAAGGCGTTGTGGCTGATGACACTGTCGGACGCGCTGGACGACCTGACCCCTGCTCACAGGGAAGTACTGGTCGAAACATACTTCAAAGGGCGTACCGTCAATGAGGCGGCCGAAACGCTCGGCATTCCCAGCGGCACTGTGCGCTCACGGGTGTTCTACGCGCTGCGTTCGATGAAGCTGGCGCTGGAGGAGCGGGGGGTGACGGCATGAACACGTACGGGGGTTACGGAACAGGTGGGCCGGGAGCCATGCAAGGTCCACGAGGACAGCAGGGATCCGGGGACATCCACGAGACCGTCGGCGCCTACGCCCTCGGCATCCTCGACGACGCCGAGGCGACGGCCTTCGAGGAACACCTCGCCACCTGCGAGTGGTGCGGCCAGCAGCTCGACGAGCTCGCCGGCATGGAACCGATGCTCGCCGCGCTCGCGGACCTGCCCGCAGCGCAGGGCAGCCCGGCCATCGCGGAGTCCCTCTCGGCCCGCCCGAGCCCACGGCTCGCGGAGCGCCTGGTCGACGAGGTCTCGGCACGGCGTGCCCAGAAGCGCCGGCGCGGAATGTACCTGGTGGCGGCCGCAGCGGCGCTGATCATCGGTGGTCCGCTGACCGTCATGGCCGTCAACGGCGGCGGTGACGGCGGGGCGAACCCCCCGCAGGCGCACCCCACCAGTCCCGCCAAGGCCGCCTTCGAGGTCATGAACGACAAGGCCGAGGCCACGGACCCGACCACCAAGGTCAACGCCGTCGTCGCCGTCGAGCCGAAGGACTGGGGCACCCACGCGGTCCTCCAGCTCAAGAACGTGACGGGTCCGCTCAAGTGCTCCCTGATCGCCGTCGGCAAGAACGGCGACCGCGAGACGGTAACCTCCTGGGCGGTCCCGAAGTGGGGTTATGGCATTCCCAACGCCAAGACCGAAGAGGCGAAGGAGCCGCTCTACGTACACGGAGGCGCGGCCTTCACCCCGAACCAGATCGACCACTTCGAGGTCATGACCTTCGACGGGAAACGGCTGGTCGAGGTGGACGCGTGAGCGAACACCGGGCGCGCACGTAGCCCGGCGGGCCTCCCTTCGCGTACGGTTGACGGCTGCCCAGCACGTCAGAAGGGGGCCCGGTGGCCGCTCAGGCTCAGCAGGAAACTGCGCTCGGCTCGGTCCACGTTTCCGTACCGGACGAATCCGTCAAGGACGACTCCGTACGGGACCGTGAGATCAGCGTCGAACAGGAACATCTGGACCGGGTCTACCGGCGCCTCGAGGAGAAGATCCACGAGGCCGAGTTCCTGATGCACGACGCCGCCCAGCGCGGTCACGTCGGGACACCGGGGGCGCTCGCGGAGCGGGACGCCCAGGTGTTCCGTGCGGGAATCCACCTCAACCGACTCAACAACGAGTTCGAGGACTTTCTCTTCGGCCGTATCGACCTGCTCCGCGGGAAGGACGGCACGAAGGGTCCCGACGGCGCCTACACGGCGGTGGAACCCGCCGAGGGCGTCGTCCGCGAGGACAACACGGCCGACATCGCCGAGACGCTCCACATCGGCCGCATCGGCGTCCTGGACGCCGACTACGCGCCGCTCGTCATCGACTGGCGGGCGCCCGCCGCGGCCCCGTTCTACCGGTCCACCCCGGTCGACCCCGGCCGGGTCGTACGCCGCCGGGTGATCCGCTCCAAGGGCCGCAGGGTCCTCGGCGTCGAGGACGACCTGATGCGCCCGGAGGTGAAGGCCTCCCTCGACGGCCAGGAGCTCCCCGTCATCGGCGACGGCGCGCTCATGGCCGCTCTCGGGCAGGCCCGCAGCCACACCATGCGCGACATCGTGGCCTCCATCCAGGCCGAGCAGGACATGGTGATCCGCGCGCCCGCCGCGTCCGTCACCTACGTCGAGGGCGGCCCCGGCACCGGCAAGACGGCGGTGGCCCTGCACCGGGCCGCCTACCTGCTCTACCAGGACCGCCGCCGGTACGCGGGCGGCATCCTCATCGTCTCCCCGACCCCGCTGCTCGTCGCCTACACCGAGGGCGTGCTGCCCTCGCTCGGCGAGGAGGGACAGGTCGCGATCCGCGCGATCGGCTCGCTCGTCGACGGCGTGGGAGCCACGCTGTACGACTCCCCGGCGGTGGCCCGCGCCAAGGGCTCGTACCGGATGCTGAAGGTGTTGCGGAAGGCGGCGCGCGGGGCGCTGGAGGCCCCTTCCGGCGCGGCCCGCGCCGCCGGCGGCTCCTCCTCCGGCCAGCTCGCCTTCGGCGAGCCGGAGACGGCCCCCGCCGGCCCGCCCACCCGGCTGCGGGTCGTCGCCTTCGGACGCCGGCTGGAGCTGGAGTCCGCCGAGCTGGACCGCATCAAGAACAACGCCCTCAGCGGGACCGCGCCCGTCAACCTGCTGCGCCCGCGCGCCCGCAGGCTGCTGCTCGACGCTCTGTGGTCGAAGTCGGGCGCCGGGACCCGGCACGCGGACCCGGAGCTGGCCGCCGAGCTGCGGTCTTCGTTCGACGAGGACGTCACCCTGGAGGACAGCTTCCTGGCCTTCATGGAGGCGTGGTGGCCGGAACTGACCCCGCGCGGGGTGCTGACCGCCATGGCCGACGAGCGGCGGCTCGGCCGCTGGGCGCGCCGGATCCTCAACCCCGGCGAGGTCCGCCGGGTGGCGCGCTCGCTCAAGCGGGACGGGCTCTCCGTGCACGACGTGGCGATGCTCGACGAGCTCGAGGCGATCGTCGGGACGCCCGCCCGGCCGAAGAAGCGGCGCGATCTGGACCCGCTGGCCCACCTCACGGGTCTCGACGAGCTCATGCCGACCCGCGAGGAGACGCAGTGGGAGCGCGCCGAGCGGCTGGCGCAGGAGCGGACCGAGTACGCGCACGTCATCGTCGACGAGGCGCAGGACCTCACCCCCATGCAGTGGCGGATGGTCGGCAGGCGCGGCCGACACGCCACCTGGACGGTCGTGGGAGACCCGGCCCAGTCCTCCTGGTCCGACCCGGACGAGGCGGCCGAGGCCCGTGACGAGGCGCTCGGCACCCGGCCCCGGCGCCGCTTCACCCTCACCGTGAACTACCGGAACCCGGCCGAGATCGCCGAGCTGGCCGCCAAGGTCCTCGCTCTGGCCATGCCCGGTTCGCAGTCGCCGTCCGCCGTACGGTCCACGGGCGTCGAACCCCGGTTCGCGGTCGTCCGGCACTCCCTCGCGGAGACCGTGCGCGCCGAGGCCGCCCACCTCCTGGAGCGCGTCGACGGCACCGTGGGCGTCGTCGTGGCCATGAACCGGCGCGAGGAGGCCGCCCGGTGGCTCGCCGGGCTCGGGGACCGTGTGGTGGCCCTCGGGAGCCTGGAGGCCAAGGGGCTGGAGTACGACGCCACGGTGGTCGTGTCGCCCGCGGAGATCGCGGACGAGTCGCCCGCCGGACTACGGGTCCTGTACGTCGCCCTGACCCGGGCCACGCAGCAGCTGACGGTCGTCTCCAGCGACCGTGACGCCCCCGACGCGGACGGCGTGCCCGACCTCCTGCGGGACTGACCCGGTCCCTCCGGTCCGCCCTCCCGGTCCCCCGCCGGGAGGGCGCCCGCCGACCCGTCCCGCCGGAAAGAACTGCCGGGACGGGAATTGCCTTACGGGGATCCTTTGTTACCTTGGACGTGGCACCGGCCCGATCCAAGCCCCCGGGCCCAACCTTCGTCGCTACGAGCGACCACTTGCCGCGAGGCGAGCATGGCGGGTCGGTGTCATTGAACGTCGTCCTTCACCGAAGGACCTGAAGAGGCCCACGTCACCCCGTGACGTGGGCCTCTTCTGTCGCCCGGATGCATCTCCTACGGTGGAATCCGGTTTCCGAAAGGTGTGCCCCCATGAACAAAACGTTCGCAATCGGGGGCGACTACCCCGTACTCGGGGGTAGGTGCGACGATCGGACGGCACAAAGCAGTGACACGGTGAAAGCAGAGGAAGTCGGCCATGGCAACGGCGCCCAGCGTCTCCTACTCGATGACGGTCCGGCTGGAGGTGCCCGCGAGCGGAACCGCGGTCTCCCAGCTCACGACGGCCGTGGAGTCCCACGGAGGCTCGGTGACCGGCCTCGACGTGACCGCCTCCGGC
Source organism: Streptomyces sp. NPDC002580 (assembly GCF_042889485.1). NCBI lineage: Bacteria > Bacillati > Actinomycetota > Actinomycetes > Kitasatosporales > Streptomycetaceae > Streptomyces > Streptomyces sp. NPDC002580. The sequence continues at coordinate 108,893 of NZ_JBIAQZ010000001.1, forward strand.
CACGAGAAGCTCCGGATCGACGTCACGATCGCGGCGACCTCCACCTCGCACGCCGACGAGATCGTCGAGCAGCTGCGGCACATCGAGGGCGTGACCCTCGGCAAGGTGTCCGACCGTACGTTCCTCATGCACCTCGGCGGCAAGATCGAGATGCAGTCCAAGCACCCGATCCGCAACCGTGACGACCTCTCCATGATCTACACCCCGGGTGTGGCCCGGGTGTGCATGGCGATCGCCGAGAACCCCGAGGACGCCCGCCGCCTCACCATCAAGCGCAACTCCGTTGCGGTTGTGACGGACGGCTCCGCCGTGCTGGGCCTCGGCAACATCGGCCCGATGGCCGCGCTGCCCGTGATGGAGGGCAAGGCGGCCCTCTTCAAGCGCTTCGCCGGCATCGACGCCTGGCCGCTGTGCCTGGACACCCAGGACACCGACGCGATCGTCGAGATCGTGAAGGCGATCGCCCCCGGCTTCGCGGGCATCAACCTGGAGGACATCTCCGCGCCGCGCTGCTTCGAGATCGAGGCCCGGCTGCGCGAGGCCCTCGACATCCCCGTCTTCCACGACGACCAGCACGGCACGGCCATCGTCGTCCTCGCCGCCCTGACCAACGCGCTTCGCGTGGCGGGCAAGGCGATCGGCGACATCAGGATCGTCATGTCGGGCGCCGGCGCGGCCGGTACGGCCATCCTCAAACTGCTGATCGCCGCGGGCGTGAAGAACGCCGTCGTCGCCGACATCCACGGCGTCGTGCACGCGGACCGCGCCGATCTCGTCGACGCCGCCACGGACTCGCCGCTGCGCTGGATCGCCGACAACACCAACCCCGAAGGTCTCACGGGCACGTTGAAGGAGGCGGTGCGCGACGCCGATGTCTTCATCGGTGTCTCCGCCCCGAACGTGATCGACGGGACCGACGTGGCCGCGATGGCCGAGAACGCCATCGTGTTCGCGCTCGCGAACCCCGACCCCGAGGTCGACCCGGCAATCGCCCGGCAGACGGCGGCAGTTGTGGCCACCGGCCGCTCCGACTTCCCCAACCAGATCAACAACGTGCTGGTCTTCCCGGGGGTCTTCCGCGGCCTCCTCGACGCCCAGTCGCGTACCGTCAACACGGAGATGATGCTCGCCGCCGCCGCCGCTCTCGCGAGCGTGGTGACCGAGGGCGAACTCAACCCGAACTACATCATCCCCAGCGTCTTCAACGACAAGGTCGCGGGCGCGGTCGCCGGAGCGGTCCGCGACGCGGCGAAGGCGGCGGGGGCGGCGGAAGCGGCCAACGCGACCGTGTAGTACATGTAGAAGCGGTACGGGTCGAGGTGGTACGGGTCGAGCCGGGGGGCGTACGACCGCGTGGAAGCGGTCGTCGTCACACCTGTGACGGGCGCCACGGCCGCCTGGAACCCGGCGCGTCGCGGACGCGGGGCCAGTTGCCGCCTCTAGGGTGGCGGCCAGGCTCGCCTTCGCAGGCCTTTTCGTGTGACCCCCAAGGGTGTTCGTGTGACTCCCAAGGGTGCCGGATTGGCTTTCCCGCCGCAGGTGGGGGCAGGATGCGTCTTCGGGCGCGACGGTCTGGCCAAGGGACCCGGGTCCGGGGGCCGATCGAGGACCCTGGCAGCATCGGCTTCACTGTGCCCGATATGCGGCTCCGCCGCGTGGCACGCCTCAACAGCAAGAAGAACACGGGAGTAACAACATGAACCGCAGTGAGCTGGTGGCCGCGCTGGCCGACCGTGCCGAGGTGACCCGCAAGGACGCCGACGCCGTTCTGGCCGCTTTCGCCGAGACCGTCGGCGAGATCGTCGCCAAGGGCGACGAGAAGGTCACCATCCCCGGCTTCCTGACCTTCGAGCGCACTCACCGTGCCGCTCGCACCGCGCGCAACCCGCAGACCGGCGACCCGATCCAGATCCCGGCCGGCTACAGCGTGAAGGTCTCCGCGGGCAGCAAGCTCAAGGAAGCCGCCAAGGGCAAGTAGGTCCTGCCGGTACGCTCCCGCGGACACGGGACGCGTACGAGGCGCAGCAACGCCGATGGGGCGGCCCCTTTCAGGGGGGCCGCCCCATCGTCATACGTACGTACCGCCGCGCCGCCCGGGGGAGGACCCCCGGACTCCCGGCCGGGGGGTGTCGTCCCGGCCGGGGTCGTGCGGTCGGGTCAGCCGAGGGCCTTGCCCGGGAGTTCGACCTTCGCCCCCAGCTCCACGAGCTTGTCCATGAAGTTCTCGTAGCCGCGGTTGATCAGTTCGATGCCGTGGACGCGGGACGTGCCCTGGGCCGCCAGCGCCGCGATGAGGTACGAGAAGCCGCCGCGCAGGTCGGGGATGACCAGGTCGGCGCCCTGCAGCTTCGTCGGGCCCGAAACGACCGCGGAGTGCAGGAAGTTGCGCTGGCCGAAGCGGCAGTTGGAGCCGCCGAGGCACTCGCGGTAGAGCTGGATGTGCGCGCCCATCTGGTTCAGCGCGGAGGTGAACCCGAGCCGGGACTCGTACACCGTCTCGTGGATGATCGACAGGCCGGTGGCCTGCGTCAGCGCGACGACCAGCGGCTGCTGCCAGTCCGTCTGGAAGCCGGGGTGGACGTCCGTCTCCAGGGCGATGGACTTGAGCTGGCCGCCGGGGTGCCAGAAGCGGATGCCCTCGTCGTCGATCTCGAAGGCGCCGCCCACCTTGCGGTAGGTGTTCAGGAACGTCATCATCGAGCGCTGCTGGGCGCCGCGGACGTAGATGTTGCCTTCGGTGGCCAGCGCCGCGGAAGCCCAGGAGGCTGCCTCCAGGCGGTCCGGGAGGGCCGCGTGGGTGTAGCCGCCGAGCGTGTCCACACCGGTGATGCGGATCGTCCGGTCGGTGTCCATCGCGATGATGGCACCCATCTTCTGCAGGACGCAGATCAGGTCCTCGATCTCCGGCTCCACGGCCGCGTTCGAGAGCTCCGTGACACCCTCCGCGAGCACCGCGGTCAGCAGCACCTGCTCGGTCGCGCCCACGGACGGGTACGGCAGCTGGATCTTGGTGCCGCGCAGTCGCTGCGGGGCCTCCAGGTACTGGCCGTCCTCCCGCTTCTCGATCTTCGCGCCGAACTGCCGCAGCACCTCGAAGTGGAAGTCGATCGGCCGGCCGCCGATGTCGCAGCCGCCGAGCCCGGGGATGAAAGCGTGCCCGAGGCGGTGCAGCAGCGGGCCGCAGAACAGGATCGGGATGCGCGACGAGCCCGCGTGGGCGTCGATGTCGGCGACGTTCGCGCTCTCGACGTGCGAGGGATCGAGGATCAGCTCGCCCGGCTCCTCACCCGGACGGACGGTCACACCGTGCAGCTGCAGCAGTCCGCGTACGACGCGTACGTCGCGGATGTCGGGGACGTTGCGCAGCCGGCTCGGCCCGCTGCCCAGCAGAGCGGCGACCATGGCTTTCGGTACGAGGTTCTTCGCACCGCGGACACGGATCTCGCCCTCGAGCGGGGTTCCGCCGTGGACAAGCAGTACATCGTCAGGGCCGTTGACGGTCATGTATCTCGCGTTCCGATGAGTTGGGCGGTGTTGGGTCGTCGGCAGGCCGGTCGTACGGGAGCCGAACAGCAAGGGTAATGGCCGCCCACCCCCCCTCTGTAAGCCCAGGGAGCACTCAGTTGCGTCATAGATTGGACACAACACGAACCGTTCCGAATCGGGCACAGGGGGTCACCGTCCCCGGTGTGCGCGGGCAACGCTCCGTTGCGCCCTGAGCTGCGTTCACTCCGGTACGCGCATCGGCTCCCCACTTGAAGGGATTGTGCGGGATCATGTCTGGCATGACCGAGGTGTCCTCGCTCACAGGGCGGCTGCTCGTGGCCACGCCCGCCCTGGCGGACCCGAATTTCGACCGCGCGGTGGTGCTGCTCCTCGACCACGACGAGGAGGGCTCCCTCGGCGTCGTCCTCAATCGCCCCACCCCGGTGGACGTCAGGGACATCCTGGAGGGCTGGGCCGGTCTGGCCGGAGAGCCGGGTGTCGTCTTCCAGGGCGGCCCGGTCTCGCTGGACTCGGCGCTGGGGGTGGCGGTCATCCCGGGCGGCGCGGCCGGCGAGCGCGCGCCACTCGGCTGGCGGCGGGTGCACGGCGCGATCGGCCTGGTGGACCTGGAGGCCCCGCCCGAGCTCCTCGCCGCGGCCCTCGGCTCCCTGCGCATCTTCGCCGGGTACGCGGGCTGGGGCCCGGGACAGCTGGAGAACGAACTGGTCGACGGCGCCTGGTACGTCGTCGAATCCGAACCGGGAGACGTCTCCTCCCCGTCGCCCGAGCGCCTGTGGCGGGAGGTCCTGCGCCGCCAGCGCAGTGACCTGGCGATGGTGGCGACGTACCCCGACGACCCCTCCCTCAACTGACCGGCGCACCGGCCCCCGGGAGTCGCCCCACCGGCACGTGACCCTTCCCTCATCCGATGGGCGCGAGCCCCAGTACCCTTGGCTCCATGAGCACTCTTGAGCCTGAGACCCAGCCCCAGCGAGGCACGGGGACGGGGACCCTCGTAGAGCCGACGCCGCAGGTGTCGCACGGTGACGGGGACCACGAGCGCTTCGCCCATTACGTCCAGAAGGACAAGATCATGGCGAGCGCGCTGGACGGCACGCCCGTCGTCGCGCTGTGCGGCAAGGTGTGGGTGCCGGGCCGCGACCCGAAGAAGTACCCCGTGTGTCCCATGTGCAAGGAGATCTTCGAGTCCATGGGCGCCGGTGGCGGCGACCAGGGCAAGGGCGGCGACAAGAAGTAACGCCGCGACCTTCCCCCGCGCAGTACGCCCCGTGAACGGAGCACGGCCGCGACACCCCTGCTGAGGGGTGCCGCGGCCGTGCTGTGAGCGTTGCCGGACGGGTTCGTGCGCGAGGGGCGGGCGTGGAGCTGTTGCTGCGGGCACAGCAACTGGAGGACCACCGCGACGGCAGGTGGGGAAGCGGGCGGACAGGCCGGCGGCGAAGCGGACAGGGACGCCGGCGCCGACGGCGGGGTCGTCGACGGCTGAGCCTCGCGCGGAGCGCGTTCCGGGGCCGGAGTGCCCCGTGGTCGGCGTGCCCGTTGTGGTCACAGAGTGGTAGAGACCTCTTGTGGGCAGGTTCCCCTACTCCTTAGCCTCTGGAGTGTTGTGCGGGGCAAAACCGCCGTTGCGCACGCCGCAACGAACTCTCGCCGGAGGACGCTCGGTGAAGCTCTCTGCCCGCAGGTCCCGCACCGCTCGGATTCGCCGGCTTTTCGGCCGGGGAGGACGTCAATTCCTCGACGGTCCCCTTCGTGGCGGGTTCCCGGGCGGCCGTTCCGGTGATCACCGTGTTTCCGGTGGCCGCGGCGTCGGCGTGATTCCGCTTCCGATTCCGGAGCGTCCGGCAGATCGCCTTCCCGGCGGGTTCGGGCGGTGCCCGTCCGGGCTCCGCGGACGCGGTCCTTCCGCCCTGTACGGAACTCGGGGACTTCGGTCGGCCGAACGCGCGGAGTTCCCCGATTCCGCGGCACATCTCCTCCTTTCCGCCCTCGGGGATCCGGGTGCCGAAGACCTTTCGCCGGGGGCGTCACGGACGCGCGGCGGGGGGCCGCGTACACCGCCGGGCGGGACGAACCGCGCGGGATTCCCGGGCAGGTCCATTTCCCCTCGCGTTCCGCGAGCCGGACGGGTCGTACCGGGTGGTGCGATGCCGCCGCCACGGTGACGGCCATTGCCGTGCCGGTCTTCTGAGAACTCGTACAGCGACCCCTCGTCTCGGCCTCGGCGGAGCGGTGAAGGACGGAAGCACTGATGGACATGACGGATACGGACCTGATTCCGGCGCCCCTCGTCGTCGAGGCCACCGGCGGTGCGGAAGGCGCCGGGCGCGGCCGCTTCGCGCTCGGCGCGAACACCACCCTGTGGGCCGCGCTCGGCACGGACTCCGCGGAACGCTGGCTGCGTGCGACGCTCGGCGCCGCGCTCGGACTGCCGCTGCGACCTGGGCCGCAGGACGCCCCGGGTGCCGTGCGGCTCCTCCTCGACGACTCCCTGGAACCGGAGGCGTACCGGCTCGTCGTGGACGGGAGCGGTGTCGAGATCCGCGGCGGGGAGGCGGCCGGGGTCTTCTGGGGCGCCCAGACGCTGCGTCAACTGCTCGGCCCCGACGCCTTTCGCCGCGCTCCGATCCGTCCGCGGGCGGCGTACGAAATCGGGCACCAGGCCATCGAGGACGCGCCCCGGTTCCGCTGGCGCGGCCTGATGCTCGACGTCGCCCGGCACTTCATGCCGAAGGAAGACGTCCTGCGCTATCTCGATCTGCTGGCCGCGCACAAACTCAACGTCTTCCACTTCCATCTCACCGACGACCAGGGATGGCGTGTTCAGATCAATCGCTACCCGAGGCTGACCGAGGTCGGTTCCTGGCGGGCGCGCACCAAATTCGGCCACCGGGCCTCGCCGTTGTGGGAGGAGAAGCCGCACGGGGGCTTCTACACCCAGGACGACATCCGCGAGATCGTCGCGTACGCGGCCGAGCGGCATATCGCCGTCGTCCCCGAAATCGACATCCCCGGGCACTCGCAGGCCGCCATCGCCGCGTATCCGGAACTGGGCAACACCGATGTCATCGACACGGCCTCCCTGACCGTCTGGGACGACTGGGGCGTCTCCGAAAACGTACTCGCCCCCACCGACAACACCCTGCGCTTCTACGAGGGGGTCTTCGAGGAACTCCTCGAGCTGTTCCCGGCGGACCCCGCGCGCTTCCCGGAGTTCTCGCGCTTCTTCCACATAGGCGGCGACGAGTGCGCCAAGGTCCAGTGGAAGGAGTCCGCGACCGTCCAGGCGCGCATCGAGGAACTCGGGCTCGCCGACGAGGACGCGTTGCAGTCCTGGTTCGTCCGGCACTTCGACAACTGGCTCTCCGAGCGCGGGCGTCGGCTGATCGGCTGGGACGAGATCCTCCAGGGCGGACTCGCGCCGGGCGCCGCGGTGTCGTCCTGGCGCGGCTACCGGGGCGGCGTCACCGCCGCGCGCGCGGGCCACGACGTCGTCATGTGCCCCGAGCAGCACGTGTACTTGGACTACCGTCAGGCCGCGGGCGAGGACGAACCGGTGCCCATCGCCTATGTGCGCACCTTGGAGGACGTCTACCGTTTCGAGCCGGTTCCGCCGCAGCTCACCGAGGCGGAGGCGCGGCACGTGCTGGGCACCCAGGCCAACGTGTGGACCGAGGTGATGGAGGACCCCGCCCGCGTGGACTACCAGGCGTTCCCGAGGCTCGCCGCCTTCGCCGAGGTCGCCTGGAGCAGGCTGCCGGCCCCCGAGGAGCGGGACTTCGCCGGATTCGAGCGGCGGATGGGCGCGCACTACGCGCGACTCGACGCCCTCGGAGTGGCCTACCGGCCGCCCACGGGGCCGCGGCCGTGGCAGCGGCGGCCCGGGGTGCTCGGACGCCCGATCGAGGGGGCGCCCCCGAACGTGTGAGACCGCTCACGACCGGCGCGCACCGGGGCCAGGGCCCTGTCACCTTGGCCCCGTAAGGAAAAAGACCCCCAAGGGTCACCGAAGAGTGACAATTCGTGCCGACCGGCGATGCCGTGCGAAAACCGGCCATCTCCCTGGTGAGGGGGGTGAATGCCTCCTAGCGGACCCCCGCGTCGTGGTCCGGGGAAGATGTGCCAGAGTTGCCACGTCCGCCCTGTCAGCACGTACCGTACGGCAGCACAGGTGGGACCAGGTGGGGCAGCGGGAAGGGGCAACCGGTTTGACCACGCACGCACCGCGGACGGCGCAGGCCGTGACGCTGCCCGTCTCGCTCGACGAGGCGGTGGCGGCGCTGTCCGCCATGCCCGCAGCCGTTCCGGTGGCGGGTGGCACCGATCTGATGGCCGCGGTCAACTCCGGGCAACTGCGCCCGGCGGCGCTCGTCGGCCTCGGCCGGATCAGCGAGATCCGTGGCTGGCAGTACCAGGACGGCCACGCGCTGCTCGGTGCCGGCCTCACGCACGCCCGCATGGGCCGACCCGACTTCGCCGCGCTCATCCCGGCGCTCGCCGCCGCCGCGCGGGCGGCCGGACCGCCGCAGATCCGCAACGCCGGCACCCTCGGCGGCAACATCGCCTCGGCCGCGCCCACGGGGGACGCGCTGCCCGTGCTGGCCGCGCTCGAAGCCACGTTGATCATCGCGAGCCCGGGCGGCGCACGCCGCGAGATCCCGGTCTCGCACCTGCTCGCGGGTGTGGACATGCTCCGTGGGGGAGAGCTCATCGGCTACGTGCGCGTGCCGCTGCTGCACGCCCCGCAGGTCTTCCTGAAGGCCACCGGGCGCACCGGCCCCGGGCGGGCGATCGCCTCCGTGGCGGTCGTCCTCGACCCGGCGCGGCGCGGCGTGCGGTGTGCCGTCGGAGCCATAGCGCCGATGCCGCTGCGCCCCCTGGACGCCGAGGCGTGGGTGGCCCAGCTGATCGACTGGGACAACAGCCGCACGATCGTCCCGGAGGCGCTGAACGCGTTCGGCGAGTACGTGGCCGCGGCCTGCATCCCCGACCCCGTTCCCGCCGAGGACGGATCCGTGACACCGCTTCCGCCCGCCGTACTGCACCTGCGGCGCACGGTCGCCGCGCTGGCCCGACGAGCACTGGGGAGGGCACTTTCGTGACCGACGACCAGCACGAAGAAGGCGCTCCGCGCGGCGGCGGCCGCTGGGACCCGCTGCCCCAGGGCGACTACGACGACGGCGCCACCGCCTTCGTCAAGCTCCCCGAAGGGGGCATCGAGGCGCTCCTCGCCGCCCGGGAGCCGCTCGCGGCGCCCGGGCACGGCTACGTGCCCCCGCAGATCGCCGTGACGCCCGCCCCGGCCGAGACGGCGGACCCGGCCGCCGGCGGGACGTGGCCCGCCCGGGACGGTGCCGCCCCGTGGCCGGATCCGAACGCCGCGCAGCCGGGCGCGGGCGCCCCCGGCGACCGGTTCTCGTACCAGCCGGGCTCCACCGGGCAGTGGGACTTCAACGACGCGGCCCGTGACGGAGCCGGCCCCGCAGGACACGACGTGACCGGGCAGTGGTCGATCCCCGTGGCCGGAGGCGACCTTCCGGACGAATCGGGCGAGTTCACCACATCGGCGCTCGTCGAACAGTGGGGCGGCACGCCGCCCGCCACGCTCCCGGGCGGCGCCTCCGCGCCCTGGGCCGGCGAGTCCGGGCAGACCTGGACCACCGACGCCCGCGAAGCGGCCCCCGAGGCCCTCGCGGAGCCCGTACGGCAGCCGCAGGCCGAATCGCCCGCGCAGGCCGCCCAGCGGCCCGCACAGCCCGTCCACGAGGCCCCTGAGCCCGCCGCCGGCCCCGAGCCGGTGACCGCCGGGACGCCCGAGGCCCACGAGTCGGACCCGGCGTACGCGGCCGCGGGCGACGAGAACCTGGACCCGGGTCACGCGGCCCAGGCCCCGCACGACGAACACCCCCTCGCTTCGTACGTCCTGCGCGTCAACGGCGCCGACCGGCCCGTCACCGACGCCTGGGTCGGCGAATCACTGCTCTACGTGCTGCGCGAGCGGCTCGGCCTCGCGGGCGCCAAGGACGGCTGCTCGCAGGGCGAGTGCGGCGCCTGCAACGTCCAGGTGGACGGCCGGCTCGTGGCGTCCTGCCTGGTCCCCGGCGTCACCGCCGCCGGCAGCGAGGTGCGCACCGTAGAGGGCCTGGCCGCCGACGGACAGCCCTCCGACGTCCAGCGCGCGCTGGCCAAGTGCGGCGCCGTGCAGTGCGGTTTCTGCGTCCCGGGCATGGCCATGACGCTGCACGACCTGCTGGAGGGCAACCCCGCTCCGACGGAGCTGGAGACCCGCCAGGCACTGTGCGGCAACCTGTGCCGCTGCTCCGGCTACCGCGGCGTCCTGGACGCCGTGCGCGAGGTCGTCGCCGAACGCGAGGCGCACTCCGCCGCCGCGGCCGACGCCGTCCCCGAGGCGGACGAGCCCCGCATCCCGCACCAGGCCGGGCCCGGCGCGGGCGGTGTCCACCCGTCCGCGTACGAGGACGGTGCCGCGTACGGCTCCCAGGCGCAGTACGAACAGCCGTACGGCCAGGACGGAGGCCAGGCGTGACCAACCAAGCCGCGACCGCGACGCCGGCGGTGCCCGAGACGGGCCCCGAGCCCCTGCCGCACGGGCTCGGCGTCTCGCTGCCCGCCGCCGAGGCCCGCGCCAAGACGGAGGGCACCTTCCCCTACGCCGCCGACCTGTGGGCCGAGGGCCTGCTGTGGGCCGCCGTGCTCCGCTCGCCCCACCCGCACGCGCGCATCGTGTCCATCGACACCAGTCACGCGCGCGAGATGCCCGGCGTACGAGCCGTCATCACCCACGAGGACGTGCCCGGCACCCCGCTGCACGGCCGCGGCAGGGCCGACCGCCCGGTGTTCGCCTCCGACGTCGTACGCCACCACGGGGAGCCCATCGCGGCCGTCGCCGCCGACCACCCGGACACCGCGAGGATGGCCGCCGCGGCCGTCATCGTCGAGTACGAGGTGCTCGAACCGGTCACCGACCCGGAGTACGCCTTCGAGGCCGAACCCCTGCACCCCGACGGCAACCTGATCCGGCACATCCCGCTGCGCCACGGCGACCCGGACGCGCTCGGCGAGATCGTCGTCGAGGGCCTGTACCGCATCGGCCGCCAGGACCCCGCGCCCATCGGCGCCGAGGCCGGACTCGCCGTGCCCCGCCCCGACGGCGGCGTCGAGCTCTACATCGCCTCGACCGACCCGCACGCCGACCGCGACACCGCCGCCGCCTGCTACGGCCTCGAACCCGCGCGCGTGAAGGTCGTCGTCACCGGCGTCCCCGGCGCCACCGCCGACCGCGAGGACCAGGGCTTCCAGCTCGCGCTCGGCCTGCTCGCGCTGAAGACCGGCTGCCCGGTCAAGCTCACCGCTACGCGCGAGGAATCCTTCCTCGGCCACGCCCACCGGCACCCGACCCTGCTGCGCTACCGGCACCACGCCGACGCCGACGGCAACCTGGTCAAGGTGGAGGCGCAGATCCTGCTCGACGCGGGCGCCTACGCCGACACCTCCGGGGAGTCCCTGGCCGCCGCGGTCTCCTTCGCCTGCGGCCCCTACGTCGTCCCGAACGCCTTCATCGAGGGCTGGGCGGTCCGCACCAACAACCCGCCCTCGGGCCACGTACGCGGCGAGGGCGCCCTCCAGGTGTGCGCCGCCTACGAGGCCCAGATGGACAAACTGGCCAAGAAGCTCGGCGTCGACCCCGCGGAACTGCGCCTGCGCAACGTCATGGCCACGGGCGACGTCCTGCCGACCGGCCAGACGGTCACCTGCCCGGCACCCGTCGCCGAACTGCTCCTGGCGGTCCGCGAGCATCCGCTGCCCGCCCTCCCCAAGGACACCCCCGAGGACGAGTGGCTGCTGCCCGGCGGCCCCGAGGGCGCGGGCGAACCCGGTGCCGTACGCCGCGGTGTCGGCTACGCGCTCGGCATGGTGCACATGCTCGGCGCCGAGGGCACCGACGAGGTCTCGACGGCCACCGTGAAGGTCCACGACGGCGTCGCCACGGTGCTCTGCGCGGCCGTGGAGACCGGCCAGGGCTTCACCACGCTGGCCCGCCAGATCGTCCAGGAGACGCTCGGCATCGACGAGGTGCACGTGGCGCCGGTCGACACCGACCAGCCCCCGGCCGGCCCGAGCTGCCGCGGCAGACACACCTGGGTGTCCGGCGGCGCGGTCGAACGCGCGGCCAGGATGGTCCGGACGCAGCTGCTGCAACCGCTGGCCCACAAGTTCGGCATGTCCACCGAACTGCTCCAGATCACCGACGGCAAGATCACGTCGTACGACGGTGTGCTGTCGACCACGGTCACCGAGGCGATGGACGGCAAGGAGCTGTGGGCGACCGCACAGTGCCGCCCGCACCCGACCGAGCCGCTGGACGAGACCGGCCAGGGCGACGCCTTCGTGGGCCTCGCGTTCTGCGCCATCCGCGCGGTGGTGGACGTCGACATCGAACTGGGCTCGGTACGGGTCGTGGAACTGGCGCTGGCCCAGGACGTCGGCCGGATCCTCAACCCGGCCCAGCTGACGGCCCGCATCGAGGCGGGCGTCACGCAGGGCGTCGGCGCCGCGCTGACCGAGAACCTCCGCACGGCCCGCGGCCTGGTCCGGCATCCCGACCTGACCGGTTACGCCCTGCCGACCGCCCTGGACGCGCCCGACATCCACATCGTCAAACTCGTCGAGGAGCGTGACGTCGTCGCCCCCTTCGGGGCCAAGGCGGCCAGCGCGGTACCGGTCGTGACCTCGCCCGCGGCCATCGCGTCCGCCGTGCGGGCGGCCACCGGCCGTCCGGTCAACCGGCTGCCGATCCGCCCGCAGGCGGCGGTGGTGACGGCGTAGTGAGCGTGCGGGAGCCGGCTCCCGGCGAACTCCCGCCCGGCGAACTCCCGCCCGACGCACTCCCGCCCGACGCACTCCCGCCCGGCGAACTCCCGCCGGGCGGCGACGAGTCCGGGCGGCCGCGCCACGAACCCGCGCCCGCCGTCGGCAAGTTGCTGATCCGGGCGCTGCTGTTCGTGCTGGCGGCCGTGGTCGTCGTCGCGGGCGGCGTCTCCCTCTCCTGACGCGCCCCGCACCGCGCGCGGACACCTCGGCGCGGTGACGGCACCCGAGATCTCACCCGTCCCACGCCCGGCCCGCCTCCCTCCCGTCCGGCAGCCCGGTGCCGTGTCCCGGTGACAGCCGTGGGGCGCCCCGGCGACGGCCGACCGGTGTCTGGATCACGACTGTCGGCGCCCCGCGGACCGCCGGCTCCTCACCTTCCCCTGCCCCTGGGGGAGCTGTTTCCACGCGTTTCCGGCGTTGTCAGTGGGGCGGCGTATGGTTCTGGCTCAGTGGGGAACTGCCGTGGGGCGACCGGCCGTTCCCTCGTGGGGGAAGCACGACGCGTTCACATGCACGGGGGAGCCATGAGCACGACTGACACCGATGTCGGCGGCCTGATCACACTGACCGACGACCAGCTCGATCCGTACGTCACGCACGCGCGCACGCGCGAGTTCCTCACCGGCCCCGGACTGCCCTGCGACAGCACCCTGCTCGGGTTCGGCGCGCTGCGGGAGCACGGCCTGCGCACCGTCGCCGACCTGGCGGGCGACGCGGACAGGCTCGCCGAGGAGCTGCGCGACCAGCTCGTCATCGGGGCGCTGCGCAGTCTGGACCGGGACCTGGAGTCGATCGTGCTGGACGGGACGACGGGGGAGATCACCTCGGCGTCCGTCCGCCGGAACCCCGCCCCCCTGGACCTCTCGCCCCTGGCACCCTCCCTGGAGGCCCTGCTGCGCTTCGCGGCGGCCACCGAGGAACTGACCCTCTCCCGGGGCCTGTCAGGCCCGCCCGGCCCGTTCGGCCCCAAGGCGGTCGCGGAGACGTCGGACCGGCTGAGCGCCGTCTTCGAGGACGCCGTCGGTGTGGACGGCGTGCCGCCGTACTGGCGGATGGCGGCGCTGATCCGCCCGCTGGCCCGGATCGCCGGCCCCGGCGAGGGACTCGTCCTCGGCCTGTCCAAGCGGCTGCTGGACGAGGAGTTCGGCGCGGGCGAGATCATGCGCTTCGAGGACGTCGACTTCCCGCCGGCGCTGACCCACGAGCCGACCCGTCGCTTCCTGCGGGAGACCGGCCTGCCCGAGGACGGCTTCCTCTTCCAGCTGGACACGGAGGTGCCGCTGCCGGCCCTCACCGAGTACTACGCGGACGAGCGCCCCGGCGACTTCTCCGCCGACCTGCTCCCGGCCACCGCCGACCGCCTGATCCGCCTCGGCTACCTCCTCCAGGACACGAGCCTGGTCGTGGACGGCACCACGGGCGCGGTCCTCGCCTGGAGCGAACCGGACCTCACCCTGCGCCCGCTCAACGCGGACATCTCCACGCTGGCGTTCACCCTCTGGCTCCTCCACCGCGAGAAGACCGTCGAGGCGGCCCACGGCCTCGGCGACGCCTACGGCCGGCTCGCCGCCACCCTGACCGAGACCCTCGCCACCGTCGACCCCGCGGCCTGCGACCCCACCCCGGCCCTCCCGGGCGACGACGGCCGCCGCCACTGGCCGGAGATATTCGAGGACCGGACGGGCGGCAGGCTGTACGCGTAGCCGCCCCGGCCGCCCGGCGACCGGGCACAACGGAATCGGCCGCCCCGAACCGGGACGGCCGACCCTCACATGGAGGCCATGGCGGGAATCGAACCCGCGTAACTCGCTTTGCAGGCGAGTCCCTGAACCACTCGGGCACACGGCCAGTCTCAGGTGCGGCACGGCTCACTCGTTCCGAACCTGATGTGACGACCGTAGGCGGGGTGCGAGGGCGGGCTCAAGGGTTCCGGGGACGCCGCAACGCGACTGCCACACGCCGTTCACGAACCGGGGCGGACCCGGGTCGGGGGAGTGGTCGTAGGACCGAAGGACCGAGTGATCACCGACTTCGGACAGGAGTCAGTGCGGGCTGCGCACCTTACGCTGGCGGCCATGACAGCACTACAGGCGCGCGAGGTCGTGACGGTCCCGTCCGAGGAGAAGGGCGGGGTGCTGAGCCGGCCCTACCGGGCGCTCAGCATCGGCATCGTGTCCGTCGTCCTGGTGATCGCGTTCGAGGCGACCGCCGTGGGCACGGCGATGCCCGTCGCCGCGCGGGAGCTGGACGGGGTCGCCTTGTACGCGTTCGCGTTCTCGGGCTACTTCACGACGAGCCTGTTCGGGATGGTGCTCGCCGGGCAGTGGTCCGACCGCGACGGGCCGCTGGCCTCGCTGGCCTCGGGCATCGGCGCGTTCGCCGCGGGGCTGCTGCTGTCCGGGACGGCCGGCGGCATGTGGGTGTTCATCCTCGGGCGGGCCGTCCAGGGGCTCGGCGGCGGGCTCGTCATCGTCGCGCTGTACGTCGTCGTCGGGCGCGCCTACCCGGAGCGGCTGCGGCCCGCGATCATGGCGGCGTTCGCGGCGGCCTGGGTGGTGCCGTCCGTCGTCGGCCCCCTCGCGGCGGGCGCCGTCACCGAACACCTCGGGTGGCGCTGGGTGTTCCTCGGGATCCCCGCGCTGGTGGGCGTCCCGCTCGCCCTCTCGCTGCCCCAGATACGGCTGCGGGCGTCGGGCCCCACGGGGACGGGCGACCGGCCGCCGACGGACCGGCGGCGCATGCGGCTGGCCCTCGGGATCGCGCTGGGCGCCGGGCTGCTCCAGTACGCCGCCCAGGACCTGCGCCCGCTCTCCCTGGTGCCCGCCGCGGCCGGCGCCGCGCTGCTCGTCCCCGCCGTGCGCGGCCTGCTGCCCCGCGGCACCTGGCGCGCGGCGCGGGGGCTGCCGTCCGTGGTGCTGCTGCGCGGGGTCTCCGCCGGTTCCTTCATCGCCGCCGAGTCCTTCGTCCCGCTGATGCTGGTCACCCAGCGCGGGCTGTCACCGACCCTCGCCGGGCTCTCCCTCGCGGCCGGCGGCGGGACCTGGGCGCTGGGCTCCTGGGTGCAGGCCCGGCCGCGCGTGGAGCCGTACCGCGAACGCCTGATGTTCCTCGGCATGGTGCTGGTCGCCGGGGCCGTCGCCGCCGCGCCGAGCGTGCTGATCCCCGCCGTGCCGGTGTGGACCGTCGCCCTCGCCTGGATGTTCGGCTGCTTCGGGATGGGCCTGGTGATCGCCTCGACCAGCGTGCTGCTGCTCCAGCTCTCGGCGCCCGAGGAGGCCGGTACCAACTCGGCCGCCCTCCAGATCTCCGACGCCCTGTCGACCGTGCTGCTGCTCGCCGTGGGCGGAGCCGCCTTCGCGGCCCTGGGCGGCGGCGCGGTGGCCGACGTGGCCGGCGCCGCGGCCTCCGGCGCCCACACCGGCCACCCGGCCGCCTTCGCCGCGGTGTTCCTGCCGATGGCCGGGGTGGCGCTCGTGGGGGCGTGGGTGACGAGGAGACTCCGATAGAAAGTGGTACTGCTTTGACCCCACATTCGGTACCGTCGTGGTATGGCTATGAACCTTCGTCTGCGTGACGATCAGCAGGAGGCGCTCAAGCTGCGTGCCGAGGAGGAGGGCCGCAGCATGCACGCCGTAGTGCTTCAGGCGATCGACCGGTATCTGGAGCAGGAGGCGGACGGAGCCATGGTCCGTCGCCTGGGGGCCAAGTACGCGGCCGGCCACGCCGACCTGCTGCGGAGGCTGGGGGAGTAGATGAAACACCTCACGGTCCAGGAGGTCCTGGACCTGACCGAGCTGGCGTGCGGGGAGCGGACACCGGTCGTGGTGCGCGACCTGGGTCTCCTCAGCTCGGCCGTGCACCGCCCCCGGTCGCAGATGTTCGGGGTCGAGGCGTACACCGACCTCTTCGAGAAGGCCGCGGCGCTGTTCCAGTCGCTTGCCGTCAACCACCCCCTGGTGGACGGCAACAAACGCATGGCGTGGATGTGCACGGTCGGCCTCCTCGACTTCAACGGCACCGAGATGCTCGCCGTCGACCAGGACGAGGCGTACAAGCTCGTCATCGAGGTGGCGTCCGGAGAGCTGGAGGACGTCAGGCTGATCGCCGTACGGCTGAGGGCGTTGCACGAGGCGATGTGACCCGAGTCGCATCCGCCCGCGTCGCGTCCAACGGGGCGCGGCCCGGGGCGATGTGACCTCAGTCCCATCCACCCGTGCCCCGGCCTGGTCCACCCGACGTCGCGCGCCGGACGCCGGTAGGGTGGCCCGGTTGTCATACGTAGCCGACCGCCCTCCCGCCTGCCGTCACGCCTCAGCTGACGCGCCGCGCGCGGACCCGGACGCTCCCTCTCGACACCCAGACCGGAGACCGTGACTACCACCGCCGCCGCCAGTGCCGCCTCGCCGCCGCATCACCTCTCGCCCGCCTTCCCCGGCCGTGCCCCCTGGGGTACCGCCAGCAAGCTGCGTGCCTGGCAGCAGGGGGCGATGGAGAGGTACCTCCAGGAGCAGCCGCGCGACTTCCTCGCCGTAGCCACCCCCGGCGCCGGCAAGACGACGTTCGCGCTGACGCTCGCCTCCTGGCTGCTGCACCACCACGTCGTGCAGCAGGTGACCGTCGTCGCGCCGACCGAGCACCTGAAGAAGCAGTGGGCCGAGGCGGCGGCACGGATAGGGATCAAGCTGGATCCCGAGTACAGCGCCGGGCCGCTCAGCAGGGAGTACCAGGGCGTCGCCGTGACGTACGCCGGTGTCGGCGTGCGCCCGATGCTGCACCGCAACCGCGTCGAGCAGCGCAAGACGCTGGTCATCCTCGACGAGATCCATCACGCGGGTGACAGCAAGTCCTGGGGCGAGGCCTGTCTGGAGGCGTTCGAGCCCGCCACCCGCCGGCTCGCGCTCACGGGTACGCCCTTCCGGTCCGACACCAACCCCATCCCCTTCGTCACGTACGAGGAGGGGAGGGACGGGATCCGGCGCTCCTCCGCCGACTACACGTACGGCTACGGGAACGCGCTCGCCGACCACGTCGTGCGGCCGGTCATCTTCCTCTCCTACAGCGGCAACATGCGCTGGCGCACCAAGGCGGGCGACGAGATCGCCGCCCGGCTCGGCGAGCCGATGACCAAGGACGCCGTCAGCCAGGCCTGGCGCACCGCGCTCGACCCGCGCGGCGAGTGGATGCCGAGCGTGCTGCGCGCCGCCGACCAGCGGCTCACCGAGGTCAGGAAGGGCATTCCCGACGCGGGCGCCCTGGTGATCGCCGCCGACCAGGACTCGGCCCGTGCCTACGCCAAACTGATCCGCGAGATCACCGGCACCAAGGCCACCGTCGTGCTGTCCGACGACACCGGCGCCTCGAACCGCATCGACGAGTTCAGCCACGGCGACGGCCGGTGGATGGTCGCCGTCCGCATGGTGTCCGAAGGCGTCGACGTGCCGCGCCTGGCCGTCGGCGTGTACGCCACCACCATCTCGACCCCCCTCTTCTTCGCCCAGGCCGTCGGCCGTTTCGTACGGTCCCGCAGGCGCGGCGAGACCGCGTCCGTGTTCCTGCCGACCATCCCCGACCTCCTCACCTTCGCCAACGAGATGGAGGTCGAGCGCGACCACGCCCTCGACAAGCCCAAGAAGGAGAGCGAGGAGGATCCGTACGCCGAGTCCGAGAAGGAGATGGACGAGGCGAACAAGGAGCAGGACGAGGACACCGGCGAGCAGGAGCAGTTCTCCTTCGAGGCGCTGGAGTCCGAGGCCGTCTTCGACCGGGTCCTCTACGACGGTGCCGAGTTCGGCATGCAGGCCCACCCGGGGAGCGCGGAGGAGCAGGACTACCTCGGTATCCCCGGGCTCCTCGAACCCGACCAGGTGCAGATGCTGCTCCAGAAGCGGCAGGCCCGGCAGATCGCGCACAGCCGCAAGAAGCCGGACGAGCAGGCGGATCTCCTCGAGCTCCCCGCCGAACGCCGCCCCGTGGTCTCCCACAAGGAGATGCTGGAACTGCGCAAGCAGCTCAACACCATGGTCGGCGCGTACGTCCACCAGAGCGGCAAGCCGCACGGGGTGATCCACACCGAGCTGCGCCGCGTCTGCGGGGGCCCGCCGAGCGCGGAGGCGACTGCCGGACAGCTCCGGCAGCGGATCACCAAGGTGCAGGAGTGGGCCACCCGGATGCGGTGACGTACGTACGGACTCTCGGCCCTCGGGCACGGGGTGACCGCGCGGCCGGCCGTCGCCCGGAGCGGCATGGGGAAGTGATTGCCTCGGGAGCCGGTGACATCCGGAACCCGTGGCACGCGGTGCCCACCCCCGCGGAAGGGGGCGCGCCGCCTCCGGAGAAGCGTGCGTCGTGGCCTGTGCGCCGCGTGCGCGCCTGGTGTGCGCCGCCCGCCGCACGCCGCACGTTCTGGGGCAAACGGAATCAGTCCGTACCAGCCGGTGCCCGGATTCTGGACGGAGGCTTCCGCTGAGCGGGACCGGCTCGCTACTGTCCCGCTACGCACACGCCCCGTGGCAGCGCCGCCGCGGAGCGCAGCCGTGAAGCGACTGCGCCCGGGAAGAGCCCGGGTTGCCGGCCGACCGGCGGCCTCTGAAGCGCGTCGCCGACGGGACTCGGTGACGCAACCGCCGCGAGGGGGCCGTCGACCTCACCACGAAGGAGTGGGCGTCGTGACCGCGGAGACCTCCCAGACGCTCGACCGGGGACTACGTGTCCTCAAGCTGCTCGCCGACACGGATCACGGGCTGACCGTCACCGAACTCTCGAACAAACTGGGCGTCAACCGGACCGTCGTGTACCGGCTGCTCGCCACCCTGGAGCAGCACGCTCTCGTACGCCGTGACCTGGGCGGCCGCGCCAGGGTCGGGCTCGGCGTGCTGCGCCTGGGCCGCCAGGTCCACCCGCTCGTACGGGAGGCAGCGCTGCCGGCCCTGCGCTCGCTCGCCGAGGACATCGGGGCGACGGCCCACCTGACGCTGGTCGACGGGACGGAGGCGCTCGCGGTCGCCGTCGTCGAGCCGACGTGGACGGACTACCACGTGGCCTACCGCGCCGGTTTCCGGCATCCCCTGGACCGCGGCGCCGCAGGCCGCGCGATCCTCGCCGCCCGGCAGGCGCCGGTGGGGGAGCACGAGTACACGCTCACCCACGGAGAACTGGAGGCGGGCGCGAGCGGCGCCGCGGCGCCGCTGATCGGGGTGACGGGGGTCGAGGGCAGTGTGGGAGTGGTCATGCTGGCGGACGCCGTGCCGGAGAGGGTGGGACCACGCGTGGTCGACGCGGCCAGAGAGGTCGCGGACGCCCTGCGCTGACCCCGGCCCGGCCGGCACCGGCAGGTGACGGTCCGCCGGCCCGTCCGGCCGCGCTCGGCCGCCTCGGCTGTTTCCCGGGCCGCTCTGGGCTGTTTCCCGGACCGTCCGGCGGTTTCACGGGCCACCCGGCGGTTTCGCGGGTGGCCCGGTGACACCTGTACGGAGGGCCCGGCGGGCGGTGACGTTAGATTGACCCCGTGCTCTCTCGCCTCACGCGCCCCAAGGCCGTCGCCGTCTGCGCCCTCCCCGTCGTGGCCCTGCTCGCCACGGCGGTGTTCGCGCCGCTGCCGTTCTCCCTGGCGCAGCCCGGCCTGACCGCGAACGTCCTCGGCGAGAACAAGGGCGACCCGGTGATCACGATCACCGGCGCGCCCACCCGGGACACCAGCGGGGAGCTGCGGATGACGACGATCGAGGCCACGAGCCCGGACGCGACCGTGTCCCTCGGTGACGTGCTCAAGGGCTGGTTCGCCACGGACAAGGCGGTGATGCCCCGTGACTCGGTCTACCCGGGCGGCGGCAGCGTCGAGGAGATCGAGCGGCACAACGCGAACGAGATGAAGGAGTCCCAGGACACCGCCACCGAGGCGGCCCTCGGCTACCTGCACGAGAAGGACGACGTCAAGGTCACGCTCAAGCTCGCCGACGTCGGCGGACCGAGCGCCGGACTGCTCTTCTCCCTCGGCATCGTCGACAAACTGGACGGTGACGGCAGCGGCGGCGACCTCACGGGCGGCCGCACCATCGCGGGTACGGGGACGATCGACGCCGCCGGCAAGGTCGGCGCGGTCGGCGGTGTCTCCCTCAAGACCCAGGCGGCCCGCCGCGACGGGGCGACGGTGTTCCTGGTCCCGAAGGCCGAGTGCTCGGACGCGAAGGCGGAGCTGCCGGAGGGACTCCGGCTGATCCCGGTGACCAGCCTCCAGGGCGCGGTGGACGCCCTGGTGTCCCTGGAGAAGGGCAAGGGCTCGGTCCCGAGCTGCTAGGACCCCGAGCTGCCGGGAGCCCGCTTTAGAGGAACCTGTTCCGGCCGGTGCCGTCCGCCGGTCAGTCCTGCTTCACGAAGCCCTCCGCCGTCATCCAGTCCAGGGCCACCTCGTGCGGGTCCTGGCCCTGCACGTCCACCTTCGCGTTCAGTTCCTGCGCCACCGTGTTGTTCAGCCGCTTCGTCACCGGCTCGATGACCTCGGCGATCTGCGGATGCTTCTTCAGGGCCTTGGTGTTGATCACCGGCGCGGCGTTGTAGTTGGGGAAGAACTTCTTGTCGTCCTTCATCACCTCCAGGTTCATCGACTTGATGCGCCCGTCGGTGGTGAACACCTCGCCGTACGTGCAACTCCCCTTCGCCACCTGGGTGTAGATGATCCCGGTGTCCATCTGCGTGATGTTCTTCGCGGGGATGGACATCCCGTAAGCCTTCTCCAGACCCGGCAGTCCGTCGGCCCGGTTGGCGAACTCGCTCTCCACGCACAGGGTGACCGCGCTCGGGTCCGACTTCGACAGCGCGGCCACCTCGGACATGGTCCTCGTGCCGTACTTCTTGAAGTTGGCCTGGTTCATGGCCAGCGCGTAGGTGTTGTTGAGGGCGGACGGCGGCAGCCAGGTGACCCCGTTCTTCAGGTCGGCGTCGTGCACCGCCTGCCACTGTTTCTGCGGGTCCGGGATCGGATCGCTGTTGCCGAGGTACGTGATCCACCCCGTGCCCGTGTACTCGTACATGGCGTCCGCGTCACCGTTCTTGACCGCCTCGCGGGCGCCGATCGACCCCTGGATGCCGGTGCGGTCGAGCACCTGGGCGCCGGCCGCCTGGAAGGCGATCCCCATGATCGCGCCGAGGATCAGCTGCTCGGTGAACTCCTTCGACGCCACCGTGAGGTCGGCGCCCTTGAGCGGCTCGCCCCGCCCGATCGTGCCGGGGCTGACGTCGTCGGTCATGGGGGAGCCGCTGGTCAGCCCGCACGAGGACACCAGGGTGACGACGAGGGCGAGGGCGAGGGCGGCCGGCGCCGCGTGGGCGCGGGTCCTCCTCATGTCTCCACCTCCAGCCCGCGGGGCCGCAGCAGCAGTTCCGCCAGCGACGCCAGCCAGTCGACCAGGAGCGCGAGCGCCACCGTGAGAATGGCGCCGAGGACCAGGACCGGCATGCGCTGGGTGGTGATGCCCGTGGTGATGAGGACACCGAGGCCGCCGCCTCCGCCGAAGGTGGCGAGGGTCGCCGTGCCCACGTTCAGCACCAGCGCCGTACGCACGCCCGCGAGGATCAGCGGTACGGCCAGCGGCAGTTCGACCCGGCCGAGCACACCCGTCGGTGACATGCCGATGCCGCGCGCCGCCTCCAGCAGCGTCGGGTCGTTGGCGTTCAGGCCGGCGATCGTGTTGGAGAGCACCGGCAGGATCGCGTAGATCGTGATGCCGATCAGAGCCGACTTCTCGCCGGTGCCGAGCCAGATCACGAGCAGGGCCAGCAGACCGATCGCCGGTGTGGCCTGACCCATGTTGGCGATCGTCATCGCGATCGGGGTCGCCTTCCGGAACGCCTTGCGGGTCAGCAGGATCCCCAGCGGGATGGCGATGATCAGCACGAAGAACGTGGAGATCACCGTCAGCTGGATGTGCTGCCACAGGGCCTTGGACACCTGGCCGTTCGACAGGGCGTTCTCGGAGATCGCGTCGAGGTCCGCCTGCTGGAACCAGATCCAGGTGGCCAGCAGCAGGGCGATCAGCACGGCGGGCAGGAAGGTCAGCTTCTGCCAGGTGATCCGGCGCCGCGGGGACGTCGGCGGTGGCGGCGGGACCTCCCGCTCTCCGTCGCCCTCGCTGTCGTCGCGGAAGGCGACGCCCCCCACCTCGTGCTCGCCCTCGGGGCGCCGGGCCGTGGGTGGCGTGCTCACGCCTTCGCCTCCCCGCCGTCGACGCCCTCCTGCTCGAACTGGGTCTGGTGGGCGCGCGCCTCCTCCAGTTCGTGCTGGTGCTCCATGGCCTCCAGCCGGTCCGCCTCCAGGAGTTCCTGCACGGAGTTCATCAGGGTCTCCATGTCGACCACCCCGATGTACTCGCCGCGCCGCCCCGTCACCGGGACCCGGCCCGAGTTGTCGATGAGCACCGCCTCCAGGGCGTCCCGCAGGGTGGCGTCCCGGGTCACCGTGTCGTGCACCAGCGTCCCGGCCCGCGCGAGCGAGCCCTTGGCCCGCATCAGGTCCCCGCGCCGCAGCCACTTGTAGGGGCGGCCCCGCTTGTCGAGCAGCAGGATCTCGTTCGTACCGCTGGAACGCAGCTTGCCGAAGATCTCCTGGAGCGGATCGTCGACGGTGACCGTCGGATAGTCGGTGATCCCCACATCCCGTACGCGGCTGAGGTTGAGCCGCTTCAGCGCGGCACCCGCCCCCACGAACCCGGACACGAAGTCGTCGGCCGGGTTGGTGAGGATCGCCTCCGGGGTGTCGAACTGCGCGATGTGCGAGTGCTCGCGCAGCACCGCGATCCGGTCGCCCAGCTTGATGGCCTCGTCGAAGTCGTGCGTGACGAACACGATCGTCTTGTGCAGCTCGTGCTGGAGCCGGATCAGCTCGTCCTGGAGGTGGTCGCGGGTGATCGGGTCCACCGCTCCGAACGGCTCGTCCATGAGCAGCACCGGCGGATCCGCGGCGAGCGCCCGCGCCACGCCCACACGCTGCTGCTGACCGCCGGAGAGCTGGCGCGGATAGCGGCCCTGGAACTCACCGGGGTCGAGTCCCACCAGGTCCAGCATCTCCTCGACCCGCGCCTTGATGCGCGCCTTCGGCCAGCCGGTCATCTTCGGTACGAGCGAGATGTTCTGGGCGACCGTCATGTGCGGGAAGAGCCCGGACGACTGGATCGCGTACCCGACCTTGCGGCGCAGCTTCACCGGGTCCATGTCGGTGACGTCCTCTCCGCCGATCCGGATGCGTCCGCCGCTCGGCTCGATCAGCCGGTTGATCATCTTCAGGGTGGTCGACTTGCCGCAGCCGGACGGACCGACGAAGACGACCAGCTCGCCCGCCTTGATCTCCATGTTGACGCTGTCCACGGCGGCGTCGCGGCTGCCCGGGTAGCGCTTGGTGAGGTTCTCCAGCTCGATCGTGGCGCCCGTGGTCGACGACGTGCCCCGGTCCGCGGCGCCCTCCGGGCGCTCGGTGGTCTCGGTGGTCTCAGACACGGATCCCCCTCGGGATGGTCAGCCGGCCGAGCAGGACGTACGCGGCGTCGAAGAGCAGCGCGAGGATGATGATCCCGACCGTGCCCGCCAGCACCTGGTTGAGCGCGTTCTTGCTGCCCAGCGAACTGATGCCCCGGAAGATCTCGTTGCCGAGACCGGGCCCGGAGGCGTACGCCGCGATCGCCGCGATGCCCATCAGCATCTGGGTGGAGATCCGGATGCCGGTCAGGATCGGCGGCCAGGCCAGCGGCAGTTCGACGCGTGCCAGCCGGGTCATCCGTGACATGCCGATGCCTCGCGCCGCGTCCACCAGGGAGGGGTCGACCCCGCGCAGGCCCACGATCGAGTTGCGCACGATCGGCAGCAGCCCGTACAGCGTCAGGGCGATCACCGTCGGCGGAACGCCCAGACCCACGATGGGGATCAGCAGGCCGATCATGGCGAGCGAGGGAATCGTCAGGATGGCCGACGTCGTCGTGGTGGCGAGGTTGCCCGCCCAGTCGCTCCGGTAGGTGACGATGCCGATCAGGACGCCGATGACGGTCGCCACGACCATGCACTGGAACACGGCGCTGGCGTGCTGGTAGGCGTCGGTGAGCAGTTGCTCGTGGCGGCTGCTCAGGTACTCCCAGAAGTTCACGCCACCTCACCCGCTCATCGGCTCAGTTCTCGGCCGCCGCCTGTTCCAGCAGCGGGATGATCCGCAGCGGAACCGGGTTCTCCATGACAATCGCTGTGGACGCCCGGACGATGCCATCAAAACCGACAACCCGGTCGATCACCCGCTGGAGATCGGCGTTCGAGCGGGCCACCAGACGGCACAGCATGTCCCCGCCGCCGGTGGTCGTGTGCAGCTCCAGAACCTCGGGCACGGTCGTCAAGTGGGCCCGTACGTCGGCCCCTTGACCCTGCCGGATCTGGAGCGTGGCGAACGCCGTCACCGGATAGCCGAGCGCCGACGGGTCGACCTCGGGGCCGAAGCCCCGGATGACTCCATTCGACTGAAGCCGGTCCAGCCGGGCCTGCACCGTCCCGCGCGCGACCCCGAGCCGCCGCGACATCTCCAGCACCCCGATGCGCGGCTCCTTCGCCAGCAGCACGAGCAGCCGCCCGTCCAGATGATCGATCGCCATGGGAGCCTCCGGGATGGTCATGATGTACAGAAAGCCCGCAGCTACGCGCCTCTCGCTGTACACATTGTTCAGTCGACAGGCGAACTATTGCGCACCTTGCGGAACGGGGGGAGTCTGCGCCCATGGCTGCGATCTCTGCGAACACACACCAGACCCCCGACACCGCCCGGCAGGCCGACCCCTTCCCGGTCAAGGGAATGGACGCGGTCGTCTTCGCCGTCGGCAACGCCAAGCAGGCCGCGCACTACTACTCCACGGCCTTCGGCATGCGGCTCGTCGCCTACTCCGGACCGGAGAACGGCAGCCGCGAGACGGCGTCGTACGTCCTCGAGAACGGCTCGGCGCGCTTCGTCCTCACCTCCGTGATCAAGCCCGCCACCCCCTGGGGCCACTTCCTGGCCGAGCACGTGGCGGAGCACGGCGACGGCGTCGTCGACCTCGCGATCGAGGTCCCGGACGCGCGCGCCGCGTTCGCGTACGCCGTCGAGCACGGAGCCACCCCGGTCGCCGAGCCGTACGAGCTGAAGGACGACAACGGCACGGTCGTCCTCGCCTCGATCGCCACGTACGGCAAGACCCGCCACACCCTCGTCGAGCGGACCGGCTACGAGGGCCCCTACCTGCCCGGATACGTCGCCGCGGCACCCATCGTCGAGCCCCGGGAGAAGCGCACCTTCCAGGCCATCGACCACTGCGTGGGCAACGTCGAGCTCGGCCGGATGAACGAGTGGGTCGGCTTCTACAACAAGGTCATGGGCTTCACGAACATGAAGGAGTTCGTGGGCGACGACATCGCGACCGAGTACAGCGCGCTGATGTCGAAGGTCGTCGCCGACGGCACGCTCAAGGTCAAGTTCCCGATCAACGAGCCCGCCATCGCCAAGAAGAAGTCCCAGATCGACGAGTACCTGGAGTTCTACGGCGGCGCGGGCGTCCAGCACATCGCGCTGAACACGAACGACATCGTCGCGACCGTACGCACCATGCGCGCGGCCGGCGTCCAGTTCCTCGACACCCCGGACTCGTACTACGACACCCTCGGCGAGTGGGCCGGCGACACCCGCGTCCCCGTCGAGACCCTTCGCGAGCTGAAGATCCTCGTCGACCGCGACGAGGACGGCTACCTGCTGCAGATCTTCACCAAGCCGGTCCAGGACCGTCCGACGGTCTTCTTCGAGATGATCGAGCGGCACGGCTCGATGGGCTTCGGCAAGGGCAACTTCAAGGCCCTCTTCGAGGCGATCGAGCGCGAGCAGGAGAAGCGCGGCAACCTCTGAACCCCGCGGAACGGGTTCGGCGCAGGCAACCCTTGAGGACCGGTCGGTCCTCACGTACCCGGTGGACGCTTCGACGGCGTGCACCGGGTACGCGCGTTCCGGGCGGGGGTCCGGGGTGTCCCGGTACTCCGGACCCCCGCCCGGGCCGTCGTTCCCGTGTCTACCGTGCGGCGGAGGGCAGCGGGAAGGAGGGCGCGAGCAGCTCCGGCGCGTACGGCGCGACCGCCGCGCCGGGAGAGCCGGTCGGGGCGGACCGCGGAGCACCGGCCGCGCCCCTCGTCCCCACCGACCCTTCGGACCGACCGGACCGGTCGGCGTCCCCGGCAGCCTCGGCGTCCCCGGTGTCTCCGGAGCCGGCCGACTCCTCCGGCGGGCCCCCGGGGGGTGGTTCGCCCAGTGCCGCCAGGGCCTCCCGCGCGGCGGGCGCCAGCAGCGGCGAGAAGGACGGATTGATCCGCAACGCCTCGGCGAGGTGCCGGCGCGCCGGACCGGACAGCCCCAGATCGCGCTCGATCTGCCCCCGGTGGTACGCGTACAGCGCGCTGCGCACCTCGCCGCCGTGCTCCCCGTCCATGGTCCGCGTGGCGAACTCCAGCGCCTCCCCGTCGTCCCCGGCCCGGTGCAGCGCCCAGCCCAGCGCGTCCGCCACCGCGATGCCCGGGTGCCGCCGCCACTCGGCGCGCAGCGCCCGCACCGCAGCCCGCGGATCGCCGTGGTCCGCCTCCAGGAGCCCGAGGACCAGCTCGTCGTTCATCCCCGCGCCGGTGTCCCGCCGCACCAGCTCCCGCACCTGGTCGTACTGCGTCCGCGCGGCCCCGTCGAGCCCCAGCTTCTCGTACAGCTCGCCCAGCTCCAGCGCGTGCCGCGGCGTGGGCCGGGCGGCGAGCGCGGCCCGGTACGCGGCCACCGCCTCCGGGACCCGCCCGAGCCCCGCCAGCGCGCGCCCCTGCCCGGCCGACGCCCCGTGCTCGTCGGCGTCCGTGTTCACCGCGGCGCGGTAGTGGTCCAGCGACTCCTGGAGGTCGCCCCGCTCCCACGCGAGGTCACCGGCCCGGTCGAGGAAGGCCGCCCGCTCGGCCGGGGTCGCCGCCCCGGCCGCCGCGTCCGAGATCACCGCCGCCGCGTCCTCGCGCCGGCCGAGGTCCTGGTACGCGCTCGCCGTCACGGCCCGCGCCCCCGGCCCGGAACCGGAGCCCAGCGCCAGCAGCCTGTCCAGGGCCTTGCGCGTGGCCTTGTGGTCACCGAGCCCGGTGTACGCGTCGAGGAGCGAGGAGTACGTCGTCCACCGCTTCGGAGCCAGCTTCAGAGCCGCCTCGCCCCACTGCTTCGCGGCCCGGAAGTCACCCCGCGCGACGGCCAGCGCCGCGAGCCCCTCGAGCGCCTCCGCGTTGCCCTTCGGCCGCACGGTCAGCGAGGTGCGCAGCGCCCGCTCCGCCTTCGGGTAGTACGCGGCCACCGCCGTCCGCCGCGCCCGCTCCGTGTACGCCGCGCCGAGCACCGCCCACGACCGGTCGTCACGCGGACGGGCCCGTACCCGGGCCTCGCGGTCCTCGATGAGCGCTGCGAGATCGGGCAGCGCCGCGGGCACCCCGGCCCCCACGGCCGTCACCGCCCGCGCCACCGGGCCCGCGGCGGGCGGGGGTGCCCCGCCCTGCCCCGACGAGGGCCACAGCGCCAGCGCGCCGCCGAGGACGGCACAGCCGGCGACCGCGGCGATCAGCGCGCGCCGGGTGAACGGGGAGCGGCGCGGACCGGAGGGCTCCGGGCACCGCGGGCCGACGGGTTCCGCGGGCCCCGGACCGGCGGGCACCGCGCCACCGGCCCCGGCGGACACCGGCTGTCGCTGTTCGATCTCCATGCCGCTCACTGTGCGTCAATACGAAGACCACACCTCGGCAGACCAAGCCCCGCGTGGATGGGGTTCACACCGATGGCCCCGAGTGCGACCCTGTGATCATGAGCCGTATCGAAGCCCCGCGCGACGAGGACTCGGCAGCGACCGGCAGCCTTCTCGACCGGCTGCGCGACGGCCTGCCCGCCGAGGCCGTCCTCACCGACCCGGATGTCACGGCCTCGTACGCCAACGACATGGCGAGCTTCTGCGAGGCGGGCGCGCCCGCGGCGGTCGTCCTGCCGCGCACCGTCGAGCAGGTCCAGCACGTCATGCGCGTCGCGACCGAACTGCGCGTCCCGGTCGTCCCGCAGGGCGCCCGCACCGGCCTGTCCGGAGCGGCCAACGCCTCCGAAGGCTGTGTGGTGCTGTCCCTGGTGAGGATGGACCGCATCCTGGAGATCAACCCGGTCGACCGCGTCGCCGTCGTCGAACCGGGCGTCATCAACGCCAAGCTCTCCCGTGCCGTGGGCGAACACGGCCTGTACTACCCGCCGGACCCCTCCAGCTGGGAGACGTGCACGATCGGCGGCAACATCGGCACCGCCTCCGGCGGCCTGTGCTGCGTGAAGTACGGGGTGACGGCCGAGTACGTCCTCGGGCTGGACGTCGTCCTCGCCGACGGGCGGCTGATGTCCACCGGGCG
Source organism: Streptomyces sp. NPDC002580 (assembly GCF_042889485.1). Taxonomy (NCBI): domain Bacteria; kingdom Bacillati; phylum Actinomycetota; class Actinomycetes; order Kitasatosporales; family Streptomycetaceae; genus Streptomyces; species Streptomyces sp. NPDC002580. The sequence continues at coordinate 137,723 of NZ_JBIAQZ010000001.1, forward strand.
CCGCACCGCCAAGGGCGTGGCCGGCTACGACCTCACCCGGCTCTTCGTGGGCTCCGAGGGCTCGCTCGGCATCGTCGTACGGGCGACTCTGGCGCTGAGGCCGCAGCCCCCGCAACAGCTCGTCCTGGCAGCCGAGTTCGGATCCGCACGGGCCGCGTGCGACGCCGTCTGCCGGATCATGGAGGGCGGCCACGTGCCGTCCCTGCTCGAACTGATGGACCGTACGACCGTCAAGGCGGTCAACGACCTCGCGCACATGGGGCTCCCCGAGACCACCGAGGCACTCCTGCTCGCCGCCTTCGACACCCACGACCCGGCAGCCGACCTCGCCCTCGTGGGCGCCCTCTGCGAGGCCGCCGGAGCGACGCAGGTGGTTCCCGCCGAGGACGCGGCGGAGTCCGAACTCCTGCTCCAGGCGCGGCGGTTGTCGCTCACCGCGCTCGAAGCCGTCAAGGGCACCACGATGATCGACGACGTGTGCGTGCCGCGCTCCCGGCTCGGCGACATGCTCGACGGCATCGAGCGCGTCGCCGAGAAGTACGCCCTGACCATCGGCGTCTGCGCCCACGCGGGCGACGGCAACACGCACCCCACCGTCTGCTTCGACGCGACCGACCCCGACGAGTCCCGGCGAGCCCGTGAGTCCTTCGACGAGATCATGGCCCTCGGCCTGGAACTCGGCGGCACGATCACCGGCGAACACGGGGTGGGCGTCCTCAAGAAGGAGTGGCTGGCCCGCGAGATCGGCCCGGTGGGCGTGGAGATGCAGCGGGCGATCAAGACGGCGTTCGACCCGCTCGGCATCCTGAACCCGGGCAAGCTGTTCTGACACTCCGGAGCCGCCGGTCCCAGGGCACGGAGGTCAGGGCCGCAGGTCCCGGAGCCATGGACGCCGGGGCCGCCGACCTCAGGGAGCCGCCCGCTTCAGGGTTGTTCCCCGTCCGCGGACTCGTCCGACGGCCACGGGTCGCGCAGCCACAGGTCGTCGGGCGACGGGGACGCCCCCTGGTCGAGAGAGGCAGAGAGCCTCGGGGACGGCGCGAGCAGCTCGGCGAGGCCCGCGTCGATGCCGAGCCGACCGGCCTCGGACCCCGGCGGGACGGCCCTGAGCGTGCGCTCCAGCCAGGCCGTGAGCTGCTCGGCGGGAGCTTCGAGCAGCGCGTCGCCGTCCGGCGAACTCAGCGCCATCAGGACGACGCCCCTGCCGCCGACCTTCGTCGGCCACACCCGCACATCGCCGTGGCCGCACGGCCGGAACACCCCCTCGACGAGCAGCTCACGGGCGAAGGTCCACCGGACCGGCTGGTCCGAGCCGATGTGGAAGGCGATCTGGACCGCGTACGGGTCGTCGGTGCGGTACCTGAGGCGCGCCGGCACAGGGATGCTGCGCTCGGGCGACAGGACGAGCCTGAGCTCCAGTTCACGTTCCACCACGGTGTCCATGTCGATGCCCTTCGTTCGCCGAGCGGGCCCCTGTGGGCGGGCCCGTACGAGTGGAGAGCGCCGGACGCCGCGACCATTACGCGGGTTCGGGGAAATTTTTCCGGCTCGCCGTGTCACTTCTTCGGGCACATCGCGCACAGCCTCGGACGTCCGCTCGCAAGACGGGACGGAACCTTGCCCGAAAGGGTGGGTCCGGCGGGACCGGCCGTGACACGTGCGCCGGTCTGGTAGATGTGGACCCTCAATCAGACCCCCGAGCAGATACGGGACGACGGACATGAGCGCCCCAACCCCGGCACCCGGTGACGACAAGCCCCGCGAGGGGTACTACCCGGACCCCTCCATTCCTGGATATGTCCGGTACTGGAACGGTGCCGCCTGGGTGCCGGGCACGAGCCGCCCGGCGCCGTCCGGCGGCGAGGCGCTCGCCCCGCCGGCCGGCGCGCGCCCCGCGCACGTGCCCGCTCAGGCGCCGTCGCCCGTGTTCCCGGCCGCGCCCGGACAGGGCGCAACCTCCACGACGGAGGAAACGGGCCCGCACTTCTTCGACGAGGACCCGGAGCCGCGCCGCACCACCCCCGCCGAGGCCCAGCACGGCAGCCGGCCCGAGCCCGCCGCCGCGTGGGGCGCCGACCGCTCCCGGCAGTCCGGCTTCGGCGGCGACCAGGACCGCCGGGTGTCCTGGGGCGTGCCGCAGGCACCCGACCCGCGCGTCGCGGGCTCGGAGCGGCCCGCCGACCCGGTGCGCGGGCCCGACGGGACGGCGTCCCGCACGGACGGCACGGCGACGATCCCGCCCGCCGACACCGGCGGTTCCAGGTCCCCGGTGCCCGGCGGCCCCGTGGTCTTCCGCCGCCCCACCGGACCGGTGGCGCCCACCGGGCCGCAGGGCGAGGCGGGCGGTACGGGCGGGGCGAGTCCGGCCGGAGCGGACGGCGGCGGGGCCGGCGCCTTCCCGGGCACGGGGCAACCCGGAACCGGTGAGTCCGGAACCGGGCACTCCACCGCGGCGCCGGGCGCCCAGGCCTCCGTGTCCTCCGACGGCGACACGGACCTCCGCGCGCCCTCCCCGCGGCCGGAGCAGCGGAGCGGGGCGCGCGACGGGGGTACGGGGCCGGCGGCCACGCCGGGCCCGGGGGCCGCCGCGTCCGGCGCGTCGGCCGGAGGCGCCTTCGGACCAGCGCAGGCCGCACCCGCCGCCCAGAACCCCGCCGCCCAGAACCCTGCCGCGCCGAACGCCGCCGCGCCGAACGCCGGCGCCCAGGCCGCTCCCGCCCCCACCCCCGCTCCCGCCGTTCCGCAACAGCCCGGCGGTTCCGCCGCCGTGGCCGCCGGAGCCGGCGGCGGCCAGCCCTCCTGGGCCCAGCAGGTGCACCGGCTCGCGGGTGACCAGGCCGAGGAGGGGCAGCGGGCCGCTCCGTGGAAGCCACCGGTCGACGACGTCTTCCAGGCGGCCGCGCGGCGGCACGCCTCGGCCCGCCCGGCCGGTCTCGGCAGACGGCTGGCCGCCCGGCTGGTGGACACCGTCGTCCTGGCCGGCGTCACCGCGGTGGCCGCCGTCCCCCTGGGCACCCGGGCGGTCGACCACATCAACGAGAAGATCGACGCGGCCGAGCTGTCGGGCGAGAAGGTCACTGTCTGGCTGGTCGACGCCACGACCGCCACCTGCTTCGGCGTCGTCCTCGCCGTGCTGCTCCTCTTCGGCGTCCTCTACGACGTCCTGCCCACCGCCCGCTGGGGCCGCACGCTGGGCAAGCGACTGTGCGGCGTCGAGGTACGCGACATAGAGGGTCACGAACCGCCGACCTTCGGACGGGCGTTGGGCCGCTGGCTCGTCTACAGCGTCCCGGGCCTGCTGCTCGTCGGGGTCGTCGGCGTCCTGTGGTGCCTGTTCGACAAGCCCTGGCGCCAGTGCTGGCACGACAAGGCCGCCCACACCTTCGTGGCGTCCACGGCGCGGGACGACAGGACCCGGTAGACCCGTCCCCCGGACGGCCCCTCGCCGGATGCGGAGCCGGGGGGTTCGCGGTCGACTCGGGCCATGAGCAGCGAACCGCCGCCCCCGGGCCCCGGCAGGCCACCGGACGACGACCCGTTCAAGAAGCAGCCCCCGCCCGGCGAGGGCGGGGGATCCCCGTACGACCCACCGCCCCCGCCCGGCGGCCAGACCCCGCCCTACGGCAGTCAGCCGCCCCCGTTCGGGAACCAGCCGCCCCCACCGGGAGCGGGCGGCCCCTACGGCGCGGGCGGCGACCCGTACGGCTCCGGCGGTGATCCGTACGGCGGTGGCGGCCCGTACGGCGGCGATCCGCTGGCCGGGATGCCGCCGCTCGCGGACAGCGGGAAACGGGTGCTGGCGCGGATCCTGGACATGATCCTGGTCGGCGTCGTGGTGTGGCTGCTGTCGTGGGCGTTCGGCGTCACGGAGTACGACATGGACTCGGACAAGATCGAGGTCAGCAAGTCGTTCGGGCAGTCCCTGGTGGCCGCGGTGCTCTATGTCGCCTACGACACGGTGATGATCAGCAAGTCGGGCCAGACGCTGGGCAAGAGGCTGTTCCACCACCGGGTCGCCGACCTCGACAACGGCTCGACGCCCTCCGTGCAGACCTCCCTGATCCGCGCCCTGGTCCTGTGGATCCCGTTCGCGTTCTGCTGCGCCTGCGTCTGGACGGCGATCGCGGGCGGCTGGAGCTTCTTCGACAAGCCCTACAAGCAGGGACTGCACGACAAGGCGGCCAAGACGGTGGTGGTCACCGTCTGACGACGGCGTGCGCCGGGCCGTGACGGCACACACGAACGGCGGGTCCGTGAGGCACGGAACCGCCGTTCGTGTGAGACGCCGGAACGCACCGCGGGTCGTGCCGGAGCGTCAGGAGTGCTCGGGGCAAGGGGAGTCCGCCGGTCCGAGGGAGGCACCGGGGCCCACGGTTCGCGTACGAGGCTTCAGGGCCCCGCGGGTTCGCGTACCGGCTCGGGTGCCGAGGAGGCGGAGGCGGAGACGATGACGGACGCGGTCTCGAACTGTGCCGGTATCCGCTCGTGCGCGAGGGCGGCGGCGGTGGACCGCGCGGGCTTCGGCAGCGGGACCGTCATGGCGACGAGCAGTCCGAGAGCGAGCGACGAGAGGGTGATCAGCACGATCCCCAGGCTCGAACTCGTCTGTGACAGCAGCAGCATGGCGAATGTGGAGAAGATCACGGTGCAGGAACCGTAGGCGAGCTGTGCGGCGGTCGGACGAGGCATGGCAATCGTGTCCTCGGATGGGGGTTCTCCCCCCGGGGCCTCTCGCGATGGGGGAGGGGGCGGACAGGAATCGAGGGTGGGACAACGGTGTCGGCTTGGCTTTCCGCCGACTTCCGGCGCTCCGCCAATCGACTCTATTCGCCTGCATGCCCGACAGGAACGACCGGTAAGCGTGACCTTACCCACGGTGCCGGTGCACAGGGGGCGCACGGAGTCATCGAGCCGGTCAACCATGCCTGTCGGCGCGCCTGTTGGGGGTTTCGGGGTGCGTCCGGATAGCGAACGGAGGCTCCGCATAATGCACTTGCCAGGTTCAAGTCAAGATCTGTTTTTTCTTTCGTAACTCCGGTCAAATGTCGTCACTTGAATCGCGCAGACGCTCGCGGACCTCCATGACCCGGAAATCCCCTCCGCGTGAACGTGCGCGGGGGAGGACATCAAGTGACCAACAGACCATGGACGTTCAGAGCAGCAGCGGTGGGCGTAGCCCTCGCGGCGGCGACCGCCACGTTCTCGACGTACGCCGTGGCGCAGGCCGACTCGGCCGCCGCCTCACCGGTCGTGGACCGCCACGACCCGCAGCCGGTCAAGAACAAGGTCGACCACGACCTCGACGGCCCGCTGAGCAAGACGCAGGACGCCCAGCGCCAGGAGGCGCTGAACCAGGTGATATCCGGCGACGCCAAGGTCAAGGACCGCAACGGTTCGCAGGTCGTCCAGCTGAAGAGCAAGAAGGGCGACAGCAAGTACGTCGAGCTGGGACGGGAGAAGACCGACAAGATCTTCACCATCCTGGTCGAGTTCGGCGACAAGACGGACCCGAAGTTCGGCGGCACCGCCGGCCCGGCGCACAACACGATCGCCAAGCCGGACCGCAAGAAGGACAACAGCACGGCCTGGCGGGCCGACTACAACCAGAAGTACTTCCAGGACCTCTACTTCGGCACCGGCAAGAACGTCGAGTCGATGAAGAAGTTCTACGAGGCGCAGTCCTCGGGCCGCTACTCGGTGGACGGCGAGGTCGCCGACTGGGTCAAGGTCCCGTACAACGAGGCCCGTTACGGCAACAACGCCTGCGGTTCCACGAACTGCCCGAGCGTGTGGAACGTCGTCAGCGACGGCGTCACCGCCTGGGTCGCCCAGCAGAAGGCGGCCGGCGCGTCCGACGCCGCCATCAAGGCGGACCTGGCCGGCTTCGACCAGTGGGACCGCTACGACTTCGACGGCGACGGCAACTTCAACGAGCCCGACGGCTACATCGACCACTTCCAGATCGTGCACGCGGGCGAGGACGAGTCCGCGGGCGGCGGCACCGAGGGCGAGAACGCCATCTGGGCCCACCGCTGGTACGCGTTCGGCACCGACGCGGGCGCCACGGGTCCGAGCGACAACAAGCTCGGCGGCGCCCAGATCGGTGACACCGGCATCTGGGTCGGCGACTACACCATCCAGCCGGAGAACGGTGGACTGGGCGTCTTCGCCCACGAGTACGGCCACGACCTCGGTCTGCCGGACCACTACGACACCGCCGGCGGCGACAACTCCACCGGCTTCTGGACCCTGATGTCCTCGGGTTCCTGGCTCGGCAGGGGCAAGGACTCCATCGGCGACCTCCCCGGCGACTTCAACGCCTGGGACAAGCTCCAGCTCGGCTGGCTGAACTACGACACCGCCAAGGCCGGCAAGCAGTCCACGCACAAGCTGGGCGTCGCGGAGTACAACACGTTCGACAAGCAGGCGCTCGTCGTCACGCTGCCCGAGAAGGAGGTCACGACCACGGTCGTCACCCCCGCGCAGGGCGCGACCCAGTGGTGGAGCGGCAGCGGTGACAACCTGAAGAACACGCTGACCCGGTCCGTGGACCTCACGGGCAAGTCGTCGGCGACGCTGACCCTCGACGGCTGGTACGACATCGAGGCGAACTACGACTACCTCTACACCGAGGTCTCGACCGACGGCGGCGCCAACTGGACCGCCCTCGACGGCACGGTGGACGGCGCCGCCATCCCGCGTGACGGCAGCGACAAGCCCGCCCTCACCGGCACGATCGACGCCTACAAGAAGCTGTCGTTCCCGCTCGACGCCTACGCGGGCAAGAAGGTCGACCTCCGCTTCCGCTACGTGAGCGACGGCGGTGTGGCGCTCAAGGGCTTCGCGGCCGACGGGATCACCGTCACCGCGGACGGCACCGCGCTCTTCTCGGACAACGCCGAGACGGCCGACGCCGCTTGGACCGCCAGTGGCTTCTCCCGCATCGGCGCCTCGTTCACCAAGGACTACGCGCAGTACTACCTCGCGGAGAACCGCCAGTACGTCTCGTACGACAAGACCCTCAAGGTCGGCCCGTACAACTTCGGCTTCTCGACGACCCGTCCGGACTGGGTGGAGCACTACGCCTACCAGAACGGCCTGTTGATCTGGAAGTGGGACACCTCGCAGGCTGACAACAACACCAGCCAGCACCCGGGCACCGGCCTCGCCCTTCCGGTCGACGCCCACCCGAAGGCCACGTGGTGGGAGAACGGCACGCTGATGCGCAACCGCATCCAGGCCTACGACTCCACGTTCAGCCTGTCCCGCACGGACGGCATCACGCTGCACAGCGCGGACGTCGCCACGAAGATCCCGTCGGCGAAGGGCGTGTCGGTCTTCAACGACCACACGAGCGACTACTACGACAACCGGAACCCGACCGGTGGTGTCAAGATCACTGACACCAACACCAAGATCGAGATCGTCAAGGAGGCCTCCGACGGCTCCACGATCTCCCTCAAGGTCGGTCCCGCAGTGAAGTAGTCAGCGTTTTCGCAGGTCAAGCGCGTATCGGCGGCAGCCCCCTGGCGGGTTGCCGCCGATCGTGTTTAGGTGCACCCTGTGCCCGGCTTATTGACATCGAATCGCACGGGGGTGTGACCGCATGGCCGCAGGAGGCTTCTGCCGATTGCCGAACGGCAGCGTCGTGGTGGCGCTGGAACTGCCCGGTCCGGCGGGTTCCGGCACCGGCTGCGTGCGCTTCCTGGTCGTGGCCCAGAACCGTGCCCGGGCCCTGACGCGGCTGCGGAACCTGGGCCTGCGCGCCGTCTACCTGCGAGGCAACGCAGCTCCGCCCACGCCCGACGAGATCACCGCGGTCCTGCACCACCCCGACGGACTCATATGGCGCACGGCTCCGGACGCCGGCGTCCCCGAAGTCAGCCAGGAGCTGTGGCACCCGATACGGACGCTGCTCAGACGCCCGGCGCCACAGGCGTGACCCACCGGACGGCACCGACACGGACCGCGACCGGCCGTGACCTCGGGCGAGGCCGGGCGCACACCGTGCCCGCGGGGCCGGCCCTCCGGCAACCGGGCCCCGGCGGCTCGCCGGAGATCGTCCGGAAGGGTTCCTAGACCACCGGCTTGCCCGTGAGCTCCACCCCGGCCGTGCGCAGCTCCTCCAGCGCGCGTTGCGTCGTCTCCTCCGCCACGCCGGCCGTCAGGTCGAGCAGGACGGTCGTGCGAAAGCCCTGCCGCACGGCGTCCAGGGCGGTCGCCTTCACACAGTGGTCGGTGGCGATCCCGACCACGTCGACCTCGCCGATCCCGCGGGACCGCAGCCAGTCGCCCAGCGGCACCCCGTTCTCGTCGGCCCCCTCGAAGCCGCTGTACGCCGCCGCGTACGCCCCCTTGTCGAAGACGGCGTCGATCGCGCCGGAGGCGACGGCCGGGGCGAAGTTCGGGTGGAAGCCCACGCCCTCGGTGCCGGCCACGCAGTGCGCGGGCCAGGAGTGCACGTAGTCGGGATTGTCGGCGAAGTGGCCGCCGGGGGCGATGTGGAGGTCACGGGTGGCGACGACGTGCCGGTAGCCGGCCGGAGCCTGTCCGATCAGCTCGGTGATGGCGGCGGCCACGTCGGAGCCCCCGGACACCGCGAGACTGCCTCCCTCGCAGAAGTCGTTCTGCACGTCTACGACGATCAAGGCGCGGCGCATGGGCGGTGTCCTTCGGCTATGGGTGCGGCAGACAAGGGTGCGGGCCCGGCCGTTGAACTTCCGAGCCTAGAGACTTTGCGGGCGGTAGGGGAGGGGGTATTCGGCTTCGGCGGCCCGCCGGGGCACGCTGCCGTTGCATTCCCGCTCATCCGAGGTTCATGCGCGACACCACACCCACCCCGCCCGCCCCGCACGGCTCAGACGTACTCGGTGGGAAGCACCGGCTCGCCGCGCGACAACTGTGCCGCCGACAACGGCAGCCCCGCGCGGGCCCGCGTGTGCCGGTCGCGCACGGCGTCGAGCGGCTCCCGGGACAGGACCCGCCCGCCCTTGATCAGCGGGACCAGGAGCTGCTGGTCGGCCAGTTCGTCGGGCACCGGTCCGACACCGATCACCTCGGCCTCGGCGACCCCCTGCCCGTCCAGGCGCCGCGCGGCCCACTTGCGGCCGCCGACGGACGACTTCCCGCCCACCGACTTCTTCGCCACCGGCACCAGGGGCGCCTCGGGGTCGGCCGACTCGGCGCGGGCGACCAGCTTGTAGACCATCGAGCAGGTCGGGTGGCCGGATCCCGTCACCAGCTGGGTGCCGACGCCGTACGCGTCCACCGGCGCCGCCGCCAGCGAGGCGATGGCGTACTCGTCGAGGTCGGAGGTCACGACGATCCTCGTCCCGGTCGCACCCAGCTCGTCCAGCTGCTGGCGGACCCGGTGGGCCACGAGCAGCAGGTCGCCGGAGTCGATGCGGACCGCGCCGAGCCCGGTCCCGGCGACCTCGACGGCGGTGCGGACCGCCTCGGCGACGTCGTACGTGTCCACGAGCAGCGTGGTGCCCGGGCCGAGCGCGTCGACCTGGGCCCGGAAGGCGTCCCGCTCGTCGTCGTGCAGCAGGGTGAAGGCGTGCGCGGAGGTGCCCACGGTGGGGATGCCGTAGCGGAAGCCGGCGGCCAGGTCGGAGGTGGTGGTGAACCCGCCGATGTACGCGGCCCGCGAGGCGGCCACCGCGGCCAGCTCGTGGGTGCGCCGGGCGCCCATCTCGATCAGCGGCCGGTCGCCCGCGGCGGAGGCCATCCGGGACGCGGCGGCCGCGATGGCGGAGTCGTGGTTGAGGATCGACAGGATCACCGTCTCCAGGAGCACGCACTCCGCGAAGCTGCCCTCCACCCGCAGGAGGGGGGAGCCCGGGAAGTACACCTCGCCCTCGGGATAACCCCAGACGTCCCCGCCGAAACGGTACGAGGCGAGCCACTCCAGCGTCGGCTCGTCGACGATCCCGCGCTCGCGCAGGAAGCCGAGGACGTCCTCGTCGAACCGGAAGTTCTCGACGGCGTCGAGAACCCGTCCGGTGCCCGCGACGACTCCGTAGCGCCGCCCCTCGGGCAGGCGGCGGGTGAAGACCTCGAAGACCGAGCGGCGCTCGGCGGTCCCGGCCGCGAGCGCGGCCCGCAGCATCGTCAGCTCGTACTGGTCCGTGAAGAGCGCCGTCGAGGGCACACCCACCCGTCGCCCGCCACCGCCCTCCAGGGAAAGCGCGTCGTGCCCTGCTTCTTCCGGCAGCCCAAGGTCCGCTGTGTTCATGGCTGGGATCGTACCCCCATCTCGTCACTTTGACGAATACTGTTCGCGCCGGGTTTTCCGGGGGAGTCGCCCCGATTTCGGGAGTCCGTTTGTGCGGGTGACCCCCTGGGGTGGCAGCATGGGCGGTGTGACGGCTCCCGCACCTCTAGAGATCGAGAAGACCGAGTCGGCGGAGGAGGCCTTCGCCGTTCCCGAGCCGGACGTCCCCTGGATCACGCTCGTCCACAACGACCCGGTCAACCTCATGAGCTACGTGACGTATGTCTTCCAGACGTACTTCGGCTACTCCAAGGACAAAGCCACCAAGCTGATGATGGACGTCCACCACAAGGGCCGGGCCGTCGTCTCCAGTGGCACCCGCGAGGAGATGGAGCGCGACGTGCAGGCCATGCACGGCTACGGTCTGTGGGCCACCCTTCAGCAGGACCGGAAGTAGCCGGCCCCTCTGTCACCCACCCGCGAGCAGGACCGGAAGTAGCGAACTCACTCCATGCCTGGACACTTCGAACCGCTCCCCGGCGGCGGCGCGGCCGTCGCGCTCGACGAGGTCGAGATCTCCATCATCCGTTCTCTCGCCGTCCAGCTCCTGGAGCTCATCGGTCCCGGCCCCGCGGAGAACGCCTCGGCCGACCCGCTCGCCGAACTCTTCGCGGAGGGCCCCAGCGAGCCGCCGAGCGACCCCGTGCTCAAGCGCCTCTTCCCCGACGCCTACAGCGGACCGGGCGTCGAGGCCACCTCGCCCGAACAGGCGGAGGAGCAGCACGCCCACTCCGCCGAGTTCCGCCGCTTCACCGAGAACGACCTGCGGGCCGGCAAGCGCGAGAACGCCCTCACCGTGGTCCGCACGCTCGACGGCCTGACCCCCGGCGGCGACGGCGGAGCCGTCCTCGAACTGACCACCGCGCAGTCCGAGCAGTGGCTGCGCGCCCTGAACGACCTGCGTCTCGCCATCGGCTCCCGGCTCGACGTCGTCGACGAGGAGGACACCGACCTCCTCTACCGCCTCCCGGACGAGGACCCGCGCAAGCCGATGGTGATGGCGTACCTCTGGCTGGGTGGCCTCCAGGAGACCCTCGTCGAAACCCTTATGCCCTGACCTGTCAGGACATAACGCCTCGAAGCGGCACCCCGAGTGTTCGCTCAACGGACGCTCAAATCCGAATAACGATCGCGTCACCGTAACCGCGCCCTATGGGGCGCGGTTCGTCGTTTGTCCGGTTCTTCCTGTGGTCTGCGCAACACGACCCGGAGCCGATCAACGCCGCCGCCGTGATAAATCTTCACGACCGCCCGACGGGACACCACCCATGTCCTGCCGGGTGCGCCACCGAGCCGGCGGACCGCCGGCCAGGCACAAGCTCCACCTGTCCGGGGGGATCGGAAGCCGATTCGAAGCCGAGGGACCGGCTCGGACCGGTCATGGAGAAAGGCGCACCACACATGACCTCATCGCGGGTCGACAAGAGTCACGACGGCAGTGAGGCCGTGAGCGGCGACGCCCCCGAAGAGGGGTACGAGCGCGGGCTCGGCAGCCGCCAGGTCCAGATGATCGCGATCGGCGGCGCCATCGGCGTCGGCCTCTTCCTGAACGCCGGCGCGAACATCGCCAAGGCGGGCCCCAGCCTGATCCTCATGTACGCCCTCGCCGGCGTCATCATCTTCTTCATCATGCGGGCCCTCGGCGAACTCCTGCTCTACCGCCCGGTCTCGGGCTCCTTCGCGGAGTACTCCCGGGAATTCCTCGGCCCGTTCTTCGGCTACTTCACGGCCTGGACGTACTGGCTGATGTGGGTGGTCACCGGCATGGCGGAGCTCACCGCCGCCGCGATCTACGTCCACTACTGGTTCCCGTCGATCCACCAATGGGTGTCGGCGCTGGTGTTCCTGGTCATCCTGTTCACGGCCAACCTGATCTCGGTGAAGCTCTTCGGGGAGATCGAGTTCTGGGCCTCGATGGTCAAGGTCACCGCCCTCATCGGCATGATCGTGATCGGCCTGGGCGTCCTCACCTTCGGCTTCAGCGCCGCCGGTGACACCGCCTCCGTCAGCAACCTCTGGCAGTTCGACGGCTTCTTCCCCAACGGCATCGGCTCGTCCCTGATGACCCTCCAGGGCGTCATGTTCGCCTACCTCGCCGTCGAACTCGTCGGCGTCACGGCGGGCGAGTCCGAGAACCCCGAGAAGACGCTCCCCAAGGCCATCAACACCCTCCCGTGGCGCATCGCCCTCTTCTACGTCGGCGCCCTCACGGTCATCCTCTGCGTCGTGAAGTGGACCGAGTTCATGCCGGGGGTGAGCCCCTTCGTGAAGGCGTTCGCCGTGATCGGCATCCCGGCCGGCGCCGGCATCGTCAACTTCGTGGTCCTCACCGCCGCCCTGTCCTCCTGCAACTCGGGCATGTACTCCACGGGCCGCATGCTGCGCAACCTCGCCGACAACGGCGAGGCCCCCAAGGGCTTCGCCAAGCTGTCCGCCACCAAGACCCCGGCGCTCGGCATCACGATCTCGGTCCTCTTCATGGGCATCGGCGTGGTCCTGAACTACGTCGTCCCCGAGAAGGCCTTCCAGTACGTCACCTCGGTGGCCACCGGGGCGGGCATCTGGACCTGGCTGATGATCCTGGTCAGCCACATCCGCTACCGCCGCGCGGTCGACGCGGGCCGGCTCCCCGCCTCGTCGTTCCCCGCCCCCGGCGGAGCGAAGTGCAGCTGGGCGGCCGTCGTGTTCCTGCTCTTCGTCACCGGCCTCATCGCCTACGACCGCGACTCCCGGATCTGCCTGTACGTGATGGCCGTCTGGGCCGCCGTCCTGGCCGTCGGCTGGTTCATCCTCAAGGCCCGCAACCCGCAGGTCGCCGCACGTCGCGAGCCGGAGTTCGAGACGGTCGGCTGACCGACCCCAGGACGTCCGGCCACCTCGGCCACCGCTCAGGACGTCCGGCATTCGGGCCGTCCCGTACCACGCCTCGGTACGGGACGGCCCTTCTGTCTATCCTGACCAGCATGCTGACCATCACCGAGGCCCTGTTCGACAAAATCGTCACCCACGCCCGCCAGGACCACCCGGACGAGGCGTGCGGCGTCGTCGCGGGCCCCGCCGGCACCGACCGCCCCGAGCGGTTCATCCCCATGCTCAACGCCGCCCGCTCGCCCACGTTCTACGAGTTCGACTCCGGCGACCTGCTGAAGCTCTACCGCGAGATGGACGACCGCGACGAGGAGCCGGTGATCATCTACCACTCGCACACCGCCACCGAGGCCTACCCCTCCCGCACCGACCTCGCCTACGCCAACGAGCCCGGCGCCCACTACGTCCTCGTCTCCACCGCGGACACCGACGACGCGGGCCCCTTCCAGTTCCGCTCGTACCGCATCGTGGAAGGCGAGGTCACGGAGGAGGAGGTCAAGGTCGTAGAGACCTACTGATCTCACCCACCGATCAAAAAGCGTCCGGAATGCGAGATCACACTCGGGTACCCGTACCGGGAATCGATACGATGAGCCCATGGTTTCCCACGACGTGAGCGAAATGACGCCGGGCACGCCGCTCGTGGCGCGGCTGCACGTCGACCTCTGCAGGCTGCAGAGCGCCATCTGTACGCGCTGACCCGCCGCCGCCGTACGGCCGAGAGCCGCGGCACGCAAACCGGCGTACCCCCTCGCAGTGCCCGCGCCGCCGCGCGCCCTCCGACCCGACTTTCCTTCCGACAGGAGCCCACAGCCATGGCCATCGAGGTCCGCATCCCCACCATCCTCCGCACCTACACCGACGGCGCGAAGGCGGTCGACGCCACCGGGGAGACCCTCGCCGAGCTGTTCACCGACCTCGACACCCGGCACGCGGGCATCCGGGCCCGGATCGTCGACGGCGGCGAACTCCGCCGCTTCGTCAACGTCTACCTCAACGACGAGGACGTCCGCTTCCTCGACGGCATCAACACCAAGCTGACCGACGGCGACAACATCACGATCCTGCCGGCCGTCGCCGGCGGCATGGCCTGATCGGCCGCTGGTCTCCGATGCGCTACGACTCCCCGCTCGCCGCGGTGGGCAACACCCCTCTGGTGCGCCTGCCGCGGCTGTCGCCGTCCGCGGACGTCCGTATCTGGGCGAAACTGGAGGACCGCAACCCGACGGGTTCGGTCAAGGACCGGCCTGCCCTCCACATGATCGAGCAGGCGGAGAAGGACGGCCGTCTGACGCCGGGCTGCACGATCCTGGAGCCGACCAGCGGCAACACCGGCATCTCGCTGGCGATGGCGGCGAAGCTCAAGGGCTACCGCATGGTCTGCGTGATGCCCGAGAACACCTCGCAGGAACGCCGTGACCTGCTCGGCATGTGGGGCGCCGAGATCATCCCCAGCCCGGCCGCCGGCGGTTCCAACACGGCCGTCCGCGTCGCCAAGGAACTCTCGGCGGAGCACCCGGACTGGGTGATGCTCTACCAGTACGGCAACCCGGACAACGCCGGTGCCCACTACGCCACGACGGGCCCGGAGATCCTCGCCGACCTCCCGTCCATCACCCATTTCGTGGCGGGCCTCGGCACCACCGGCACCCTCATGGGCGTCGGCCGTTTCCTGCGCGAGAACAAGCCGGACGTCAAGATCGTCGCCGCGGAGCCGCGCTACGACGACCTGGTCTACGGGCTCAGGAACCTCGACGAGGGCTTCGTACCCGAGCTGTACGACGCCTCGGTCCTCACCACCCGCTTCTCCGTCGGCTCGGCCGACGCCGTCACCCGCACCAGGGAACTCCTCCAGCAGGAGGGCATCTTCGCGGGCGTCTCCACCGGAGCGGCACTGCACGCCGCGATCGGCGTCGGCAACAAGGCCCTCAAGGCCGGGGAGCCGGCGGACATCGCCTTCGTCGTCGCCGACGGCGGCTGGAAGTACCTCTCGACGGGCGTCTACACGGCCGCCACGACGGAAGAGGCGATCGAGACGCTCCAGGGACAGCTCTGGGCGTAGTGCCCCGGAGACCCTGGGCGTCGTGGTCACCCCGACGACCCGGGAAAGGGCGCGGGGACCGGAGTCACGGTCCCCGCGCCCTTCGTCGTCCCCGGGAGGGGCGCGGCGCTGCCCGGTGTCCGGGCAAGGGGCTCACGCCCCAGAGGGTTCCCGATGCCCCGGGACCCTCCCGCCCGGAGATCGTCCGGCCCGGCAGGCGCGGCCCGTCGGGTCTCCGATCCCAGCCCCTGACGCTCAGCCCGCCAGATACCGGACCTGGTCCCACAGCACCGGGTCCACCACGCCGACCCGCCGCCGGAAGTCGCCCACCGGCACCTCGCGCAGTTCGCCGGTCTCCAGGTAGCTAGGCCGTCCGTGGGCGTCCCCCACGGCCCCCGGGGGCAGCGGGATCACCCCGGGCCGCTCGTCGTGGTACTTGCTGGTGATCTTCGCGACCGTCACCTGTTTCCCGCGCACCACCAGCACCAGACACGGCCGGTCCTTGGCCCCGGGCCCGTCCTCGTAGGGGACGTTCGCCCACCAGATCTCCGACGCCTGCGGGACCGGGCCGCCGGGGAGCGTCGTGCCCCGGCGGGGTCCGCGGGCCCGGCCGGGCGGACGCGTGCGCCCGGCCGGCCGGCGCCCGCGGCGCCCCCAGCCGTCCACCAGCGTCGCGACCAGCGCGAGCAGTACCACCGCCGTCAACGCGAGCCACCAGGACGTGTCCATAGCAAAGAAGGTACCGGCGCGCATCTGCCCCCGTCCGCCCCGCGCGGACCCCTGGCGCCCCAAGGTCCATCCGAACCGGTGACAGCACAGGTGAGTTCGCCCACAACAGCCCCTGGCGGAGGAGCGACCGGCCCTTTCGCGCCTTACGCTCGACGGACCGCACGACCCCCGTTTCCCGTATCTGCACCCGAGTACCTGCACCCCGCATCTACTCTCTGCACTTCCTGTCAGCGCGGAGGTTCCAGCTCCTATGAAGCTCACCGTCGTCGGCTGCTCGGGGTCGTTCCCGTCCGCGGAATCGGCCTGTTCGAGCTACCTCGTGGAGGCCGACGGCTTCAGGCTGCTTCTCGACATGGGCAACGGTGCCCTGGGCGAGTTGCAGCGTCACTGCGGTCTCTACGACCTCGACGCGATCTTCCTCAGTCATCTGCACGCCGATCACTGCATCGACATGTGCGCGTACTTCGTCGCCCGCTACTACCGTCACGACGGCGGCCGCTGCGAGACGATCCCCGTCTACGGACCCGAGGGAACGGAGCACCGCCTGACCACGGCCTACGCCGACACGCCCTCCGCCTCCTCGATGAGCGAGGTCTTCGACTTCCACACCGTCAAGCCGGGAACGTTCGAAGTGGGCCCGTTCACCGTCCACACCGAGCGGGTGGCGCACCCGGTCGAGGCGTACGGCATCCGGGTCGAGCACGGCGGAAGGTCGCTGACGTACTCCGGGGACACCGGCGCGACCGAGGCCCTGGACGAACTCGCCCGCGACACGGACCTGTTCCTGTGCGAGGCCGCGTTCACCCACGGCAAGGAGGACATCCCCGACCTCCACCTCAACGGCCGCGAAGCCGGCGAGACCGCCGCCCGCGCCGGCGCCCGCCGCCTCGTCCTCACCCACATCCCCCCGTGGACGGACCCCCAGATCAACCTCGCGGACGCCCGCTCGGCGTACACCGGCCCGTCGGAACTGGCGGTACCCCGGGCGGTCTACGAGATCTGACCCCGGCCGCCCGCGCGGCCCCCGAACACGCGAAGGCCCCCGGAACCAGACGGTTCCGGGGGCCTTCGCGTGCGGGGCGGGACGGCTCACGCCTTGGTGAGGTCCTCGACCTCCTCCTCGGGCTCACGGCCCGGGGTGGGAAGGTTCCACTTGATGATCGCGAAGCGGAAGACCACGTAGTAGATCACCGCGAAGACCAGACCGATCGGGATGATCATCCAGGGCTTGGTGGCCAGGTTCCAGTTCAGGAAGTAGTCGATGGCACCGGCCGAGAAGCTGAAGCCGTGGTGCACGCCCAGCGCCCAGGTGATGGCCATCGACAGGGCGGTCAGCACGGCGTGGATCACGTACAGGACCGGCGCGATGAACATGAACGCGAACTCGATCGGCTCGGTGATGCCCGTGACGAACGAGGTGAGCGCGAGCGACACCATCATGCCGCCGACGACCTTGCGGCGCTCGGGGCGGGCCGTGTGCGTGATCGCCAGGGCGGCGGCCGGCAGCGCGAACATCATGATGGGGAAGAAGCCGGTCATGAACTGCCCGGCGGTCGGGTCGCCGTGGAAGAAGCGCGGCAGGTCGCCGTGCCACAGGGCGCCGGAGGGGTCCTTGTACGAGCCGATCTCCTGCCAGGCCACCGTGTTGACGAACTGGTGCATGCCGACCGGGAGCAGCGCCCGGTTGATCGCGCCGAAGATGCCCGCGCCGACCGCGCCGAGGCCGGTCATCCACTCACCGAAGTTGGTGATGACGTCGCCGATGGGCTCCCAGACCAGGCCGAAGAAGACGCCGACCGCGGTGCCGATGAAGGCCATCAGGATCGGGACCAGACGGCGGCCGTTGAAGAAGCCGAGCCAGTCGGGCAGCTTGGTGCGGTGGAAGCGCTGCCAGGTGACGGCGGCTATCAGGCCCATGACGATGCCGCCGAGGACCTTCGGGTCGTTGTACGTCGCGGCGACGTCAGCGCCCTTGGTGACCTTGGCGTCGGTGATGGGGAACGCGGTCAGGACGTTCTTGTAGACCAGGAAGCCGACCAGCGCCGCGAGCGCGGTGGAGCCGTCGGACTTCTTGGCGAAGCCGATGGCGATGCCGACGCAGAACAGCAGCGGCAGGTTGCTGAACACCGCGTCGCCCGCGGTGGCGAACACGGAGGCGACCTTGTTCCACCCGAGGCCGTCCGCGCCGAACACATCCGGCTGGCCGAGGCGGAGCAGGATGCCCGCCGCCGGCAGCACGGCGATCGGCAGCTGCAGGCTGCGGCCGACCTTCTGCAGGCCCTGGAACAGGCCGGATCCCCGCTTCTTCGCGGGTGCCGCCGATGCGGTGGCGGTGCTCATAGTTCCTCCATGCGCTGGCGCTGCCAGGGGACGGGAAGGTACGACAGGGGTCGGCAGCGACCATGTGGTCTACACCACCAGTGGTGTAGACCTGTTTCTAGCACGGTGAAGGCCGGATAAGGAACCCTCGAATTCTGTGGGCTCGGCCATAACGGGAATAACCGATTCCGTTCATGCCGAAGGCCCCCGGACCAGCAGGTCCGGGGGCCTTCACCGTGAGCGGGAAACGCGGGGGGCTATGCCTTCGTCGTGTCCTCGACGTCCTCCTCCGGCTCCCGCCCCGGAGTCTTCAGATCGAACTTCGTGATCGCGAACCGGAAGATCACGTAGTACACCACCGCGAAACACAGCCCGATCGGCACGATCAGCCACGGTTTCGTCGCCAGGTTCCAGTTGATGACGTAGTCGATCAGACCCGCCGAGAAGCTGAAGCCGTCATGCACCCCGAGCCCCCACGTCACCGCCATCGACACACCCGTGAGCACCGCGTGCACCGCGTACAGCAACGGCGCGATGAACAGGAACGAGTACTCGATCGGCTCGGTGATCCCCGTGACGAACGACGTCAACGCCACCGAGAGCATCAGACCGCCCACCTCCTTGCGCCGATGCGGCTTCGCGGTGTGCGTCATCGCGAGCGCCGCCGCCGGCAGCGCGAACATCATGATCGGGAAGAACCCCGTCAGGAACTGCCCCGCGTCCGGGTCGCCCGCCAGGAACATGTTGATGTCGCCGTGCACGACCTGACCGTCCGGCTTGGTAAAACTCCCGAACTGGAACCAGATGGGCACGTTCAGGAACTGGTGCAGACCGATCACCAACAGGGCCCGGTTGGCCAGACCGAACACACCCGAACCCCACGCACCCAGCCCCACCAGCCAGTCGCTGAAGTTCTCCAGCGCGTCACCGATCGGCGGCCACACCCACAGGCACAGCGAGGCGAACGCGATGGCCACGAACGCCATGATGATCGGCACCAGGCGCCGGCCGTTGAAGAAGCCCAGCCAGTCCACCAGCTTCGTACGGTGGTACTTCTGCCAGAAGTACGCCGACATCAGCCCGATGACGATGCCGCCGAACACCCCGGGATTCTGGTACGTGAACTCGACGACCGAGTTGTCCTCCAGCTGACAGCCCAGCTGGATCTTGACGCTCCCGCCCGGACACGTCTCCGGGAACGCGCGCAGCACGTTGTAGTAGACGAGGAAACCCACGACCGCCGCCAGCGCCGTCGAGCCGTCCGACTTCTTCGCCATGCCGATGGCCACGCCGACACAGAACAGCATCGGCAGCCCGAGGTTGCCGTCCAGCAGCGCGCCCCCCGCCGCGCCGATCACCTTCGACAGGTTGTCCCAGCCGAGCCCGTCCGCACCGAACACGTCCGGCTGGCCCAGCCGGTTGAGAATGCCGGCGGCCGGCAGCACCGCGATCGGCAACTGCAGGCTGCGGCCCATCTTCTGGAGCCCCTGGAAAGCCTTGTGCCAACGCGCACGCGCCGGCGATACCTCACTCACAGCACTCATGGGCGTCCTCCGGGCGGGCCGGTTTGGCGACCGCCCGCTGACTGGTGTAGACCAGTTGACGACGCGTCGCTCTGTCGTGACCGCCATCATTCGGCACCCATGACACGATCGCTCGCGAAGATGGGCCAACTGTGGGTTACTGCGAAAAAGCGGTTCTGATCAGGGAGTACGACATGGCCACCAAGGCTGAGAAGATCGTCGCCGGGCTCGGCGGCATCGAGAACATCGAAGAGGTCGAAGGCTGCATCACCCGCCTGCGCACCGAGGTCGCCAACGCGGACCTCGTGGACGAAGCCGCCCTGAAGGCCGCCGGTGCCCACGGAGTCGTCAGGATGGGCACCGCCATCCAGGTCGTCATCGGCACCGACGCCGACCCGATCGCCAGCGAGATCGAAGACATGATGTGAGCGACGGGACCCACTGAAGCCACCCCCGCCCTCCACGGGCCACGGACCGCCTCAGGAACCCCGACTCATCCTTGAGGGGCTGATTCCGCCACCGGCGGACAGCCCCTCACCCCTGTGCGGCTAGGCTCGACGCCATGTCTCGAATCGACGGCCGCACCCCCGAACAGCTGCGCCCCATCACCATCCAGCGTGGCTGGAGCAAGCACGCCGAGGGCTCCGTCCTCGTCTCCTTCGGCGACACCAAGGTCTTCTGCACCGCCTCCGTCACCGAAGGCGTCCCGCGCTGGCGCAAGGGCAGCGGCGAAGGCTGGGTCACCGCCGAATACTCCATGCTCCCCCGCGCCACCAACACCCGTGGCGACCGCGAATCCGTCCGCGGCAAGATCGGCGGCCGCACCCACGAGATCAGCCGCCTCATCGGCCGCTCGCTGCGCGCCGTCATCGACTACAAGGCGCTCGGCGAGAACACCATCGTCCTCGACTGCGACGTCCTCCAGGCCGACGGCGGCACCCGCACCGCGGCCATCACCGGCGCCTACGTCGCCCTCGCCGACGCCGTCACCTGGGCCCAGGGCAGGAAGCTCGTCAAGGCCGGCCGCAAGCCGCTCACCGGCACCGTCTCCGCCGTCTCCGTCGGCATCGTCGGCGGCGTCCCGCTCCTCGACCTCTGCTACGAGGAAGACGTCAAGGCCGACACCGACATGAACGTCGTCTGCACCGGCGACGGCCGCTTCGTCGAGGTCCAGGGCACCGCCGAGGCCGAGCCCTTCGACCGCAAGGAACTCAACGCCCTCCTCGACCTGGCCGTCGGAGGCTGCGACGAACTCGCCGCCATCCAGCGCGCGGTACTCGAAGAGACCGGTGAGGCAACCACGCGTTAACCTTTCGCGTTCTTAGGGGTACGGGCGTACGGTCCAGCCGTGCGCCCACCGGCCACGTCGGGCGGTCCGGGCCGACCGCACAGCCGGTCCGGCCGGTCACCGACGCGGCCGCGCCACATCATGCCCACGGGGAGGGACCGTTCCATGGCCGCGCGCCACCGTCATCGCCACCGTACCGCCGTACTCGCCGCCGTAGCCGCACTCGTCGTGCTGCCGGCGGCCGTCGGCTGTGACGCCGTCAGCAAGGCTCTCGACTGCGTACAGACCGCCGACGCGATCGCCGACAGCGTCACCGACCTCCAGCAGGCCGTCGAGAACGCGGCGAACGACCCGACGCAGACCGGCGAGTCCCTGACCGCGATAGAGAACAACCTCGACAAGATCGGCGACAAGACCGACAACGCCGACGTCAACAAGGCGGTGGACGACCTCGAGAAGGCCGTCGCCAACGTCCGCACGGCCGTCAAGAACGGCGACGAGACCCCCGACATCAGCCCCGTGACCGACGCGGCGGGCGAACTGACGAAGGTGTGCACGCCGTGACCCGCCCGGGGGCCCGGCCCCCGGGGAGACCGGCTCCCGGGGAGACCGGCTCCCGGCGACGGAACCGGGGGACCGGACCCGAGGGCCGACTTCCGGTAGGAGACCCGGGGTGCCGGACCCGGCGGGCCTGACTCGGAGATACTGGCGGGCATGACCCGCCTGATCCTCGCCACCCGCAACGCCGGAAAGCTCACCGAGTTGAAGGCGATCCTCGCCGACGCAGGACTCATCCACGACCTCGTCGGCGCGGACGCCTACCCCGACATCCCCGACGTCAAGGAAACCGGCGTCACCTTCGCCGAGAACGCCCTCCTGAAGGCCCACGCGCTGGCCCGGGCCACCGGCCTGCCCGCCGTCGCCGACGACTCGGGCCTGTGCGTCGACGTCCTCAACGGCGCCCCCGGCATCTTCTCCGCCCGCTGGGCCGGCCGCCACGGCGACGACCGGGCCAACCTGGACCTGCTCCTCGCCCAGCTCTCCGACATCGACGCCCCCCACCGGGGCGCCCACTTCGCCTGCGCGGCGGCCCTCGCCCTCCCCGACGGCACGGAACGCGTGGTCGAGGGCCAACTCCTCGGCACCCTCCGCCACATCCCCGCCGGCACGAACGGCTTCGGCTACGACCCGGTCCTCCAGCCGGAGGGCGAGACGCGCACGTGCGCCGAACTGTCCGCCCAGGAGAAGAACGCGATCAGCCACCGGGGCAAGGCGTTCCGGGCCTTGGTTCCGGTGGTGCGGGAGTTGTTGGGCTGAGCACACACAAAAACGGCCTGCGCATCTTTCGATGCGCAGGCCGTTCAGGGTGCGGCGGAAGGGATTCGAACCCTCAAGCCGTTTCACGGGCCACAGATCCTAAGTCTGCTGCGTCACCACTGCGCCACCGCCGCTAGCCGCCTGTCATCGTACCGGGAGTCGGGAGTGCAGGTCTGCCTCCCCTGCACCAGGTGCTCGTGATCGCGTGACAGTTGGGGCACAGCAGCCGCAGATTCTCGCGCCGGTTGTCATGCCAGTCTCCGTTAATGTGATCGACTTCCAGCGTCATGAGTCTGCCGAGCCACTCGGGGCCGACGCCGCACTTGGTGCACCGCTCGGGGACGCCCAGTGCACAGAGGGCGCGCCGTAGTCGGGCGGTCTTGATTCGATGTGTGCCGTTGTGGCGTACCAGAACATCGTCAGGACGTTGGGCGGTCGCACTCCGCTTTCCTCGCCGATGCGCCTGGCCCAGAAAATGTGTGGTTGTCAGGCGATCATCGTTGATCCACTTGCGTAGCTTCGCGCGCTGGGCGCCATTGTCCGGGCGCCCCAAGCGGCGCAGTACCTCTGTGATCGAGAACGATTCGGCGATCGCCGCTCGCAACTCGTCGTGCGGAGGCCGGGCGCGCCTGCCGCAGGGGCGGAAATGGGAGGTGGCGATGCCGAAGTCGGCGAAGCGCTTCGCGATGTACCGGCGGAGATTGGCATACGGTTCGGTTCCGAGGAAGACGATGACCTCATCGATGTCGGAACATTGTGCGGCAGCTTGCGACAATCGCTCGCGGGTGTACCGCGCGCCGCTGCTCATCAAGCACCGCCCCTGACGCGTTGCCTACCCCGTCCTCGGTAACTATCGGTTGTGGAGTGGCAGTTGGGGCAGAGGAACCGAAGGTTTTCGATCCGGTTGTCGCGCCAGTTGCCGTCGATGTGGTCGACCTCAAGCGGGAGTGTTTCCCCCAACCAGACCGGTTCGGTATCGCACAGGGCGCAGCGTTCCCCTACACCCAGTTCGCGCATTGCCCTCTTGAGTCGTTGGCCCGGGATGCGTCTGGCATCTGCCAACGAGTCCTTGACGAGGATCTCCTCGGCAGTGCGGCGGCGCTGGTTGTACCTCATCCGTTCGGTTCGGACCGCTGGCGTGAAGTGCGAGGTGTCAATCCCACATGCCTTGATGCGTCGGGCGATGTTGGAGTGGTGACCGCCGACTGAATCAAGTCCGAGCCGACGCACGACGTCGTTGACGCTCACGGACACGGCGACCACGGGTTCAAGGATCTCTCGCGTCCATTTGACCCCCTCCCGCTCGAAGTGGGATGTATTCACCCCCAGCTTCTTCATCCGCCCCCGGAGGTAATGCCGCCTAGAACTCCCCGGATCCACCCCCAATTTCCCCAATGCCTCCGACAATGTTCGCGACGTCCGAGCCGCCTCCGCCAGGCGCTCCTTGGTGTACGGACTGACCGGCATTGCCCCTCCGTTCTCGGCCGCACGTTCGCGACCTCGTACGGACTAACGAACCGTTTATCGGACGGTTACGCCCTGTGAGGGGTTATCGGTGGGGGATCAGTGCCCCGATGTCGCCTTCAAGCCCACCACCGACACCAGCAGCAGGCACACGAAGAAGATGCGGGCCGCGGTGGCCGGTTCGCCGAGGACGGCCATGCCGAGGATCGCCGCGCCCGCCGCGCCGATGCCGACCCAGACGCCGTAGGCGGTGCCGATGGGGAGCGACTTGGCGGCGTATGAGAGGAGGACCATGCTCGCGACGATGCCCGCGCCCGTCAGGACGCTCGGGATCGGGCGGGTGAAGCCGTCGGTGTACTTCATTCCGATCGACCAGCCCACTTCGAGCAGGCCGGCGACGATCAGCAGAACCCAGGCCATGGGGCACCTCCGGGAGACGACGGGTCGGGCAGGAACTGCGTCGTCTTTGCGGAGCCCCGGTACGGCGCGTCTCGTCGGGGTGTCTCCACCGTAGCAAAGTAATGACAAAGGGGCCGGTGACCATGGTCACCGGCCCCTGGGGCGACGTACGCCCTACAAATACAGGCCGGTCGAGTCCTCGGACCCCTCGAACCGGTCGGCCGCCACGGCGTGCAGGTCCCGCTCGCGCATCAGCACGTAGGCGGTCCCGCGCACCTCGACCTCGGCACGGTCCTCGGGGTCGTACAGGACCCGGTCGCCCGGTTCGACCGTACGGACGTTCTGCCCGACCGCGACGACGTTCGCCCAGGCGAGGCGCCGGCCGACGGCCGCCGTCGCGGGGATCAGGATGCCGCCGCCGGAGCGCCGTTCGCCCTCGGCGGCGTCCTGCCGCACCAGCACGCGGTCGTGCAGCATCCGGATGGGCAGCTTGTCGTCATGGGTGCTGTGCGTTTCACGATTGGCGCTCACGCCCCGAACCTACCTGTCCCGGCCGGATTCGTACGCGGGCGGGTCAGCGCTTGCGCCGCCGCGAACCCATCACGAGCAGTCCGACGAGCCCGGCCGCGACCAGGGCCACCGGAACGATGCGCTCCAGCCTGGGCGCGCCCTCCTCGGTGACGAACTGTCCTTTGACGTCGCCGACGACACGGTGGACGCCGACGTAGGCGCGCCCGATGGTGTGGTCGATGTTGGAGGCGACCTTGGCCTTGGCGTCTCCGACGATCGTCTTGGGGTGGACCCGTACGCCGATCTCGTCGAGCGTGTCGGCGAGTGTTGTGCGGCGGTGCTTGATGTCCGCCTCGATCTGCGCCGGAGTCCTGGTATCCGGCGTTCTCGACGTATCCGACACCGCGCTGCCTCCGTGGTCGTGTGGTGAGTCCCTGATGCGGACAGTCTGTCAGTTCGTACCGGACCGCACCCCTCGGCACCCCCCATTACGCTCGTTCCGTATCCGTTCCATCCCCCGGCCACGTGAGGTTCCGATGAGCGAGCGACTTCAGCCCGGCGACACCGCCCCCGCCTTCACCCTGCCCGACGCCGACGGCAACGAGGTCTCCCTCGCCGACCACAAGGGCCGGAAGGTCATCGTCTACTTCTACCCGGCGGCTCTGACGCCGGGGTGCACGAAGCAGGCCTGCGACTTCACGGACAACCTGGATCTGCTGGCGGGCGCGGGTTACGACGTGATCGGTGTCTCCCCGGACAAGCCCGAGAAGCTCGCGAAGTTCCGCGAGAAGGAGTCGTTGAAGGTGACTCTGGTCGGGGACCCGGACAAGGCGGTCCTGGAGGCGTACGGGGCTTTCGGTGAGAAGAAGCTGTACGGCAAGACGGTCGTCGGTGTCATCCGTTCCACGGTGGTCGTGGACGAGGAGGGCAAGGTCGAGCGGGCGCTGTACAACGTGAAGGCGACCGGGCACGTGGCGAAGATCATCAAGGATCTCGGGATCTGACCGGAGGGGCGGAGGAGCGAGGGGTCGGAGGGGGCCGGGGGTTTCGTCCGGTGGGCGGGCTCATCGTTTTCCTGAGGTGAGTCCGCTCAGGGGGCCGCCCTCGCCCTCCGGTGCTCCGGTGGTGCCGTCGTCCGTGCCGCCGCTGTCCGTGCCTCCGCCCTCGGTGGTGCCGCCCGTGGTGCCGCCGTCGGTGGCGGTGCCTCCGGTGGTGCCGGTCGTGGTTCCGGCGGTGGTGCCGGGGGTGCGGCCGGGGGTCCGGCCGCCCTGGCCCTGTGTCTGGCCGGCCGTCTGTCCCGGTGTCCTGGCGGTGGTGCCGTCGGGGGTCCCGTCCTCGTCCTGGGCCGGGGTGTCCCGGCCGTCGTCGGTGGTGCCGTCGTCGTCCTGGCCGTCGCCGGTGTCGGGGTCGTCGGGTTCGTAGGCGGGGTAGTCCGGTTCCTCGGCGCCGGGCTGGGTGCGCAGGTCGAAGTCCTGTGCCTCGGTGCCGGAGAGGGCGTCCTCGGTGAACTGGGCCCAGATCTGGGCGGGGTAGCCGCCGCCGTTGATGCGGGCCTGTCCGAGGGCGCCGTAGAGGGATTTGTGGGCGCCGGTCTCGGGGTCCTGGCCCATGACGGCGACGACGGTGGCGAGGTCGGGGGTGTAGCCGGCGAACCAGGCGGCGGTGTCCTCCTCGGCGGTGCCGGTCTTGCCCGCGGCGGGTCGGCCCGCGGCCTGTGCCGCCTGTCCGGTGCCGCCGTCGACGACGCTCTGGAGCATCGTGGTGGTGGTGTCGGCGGCCTGGCGGCTCACGGCCTGCCGGACGCGGTGGGCCGGGAGTTCGACGGCGTCCTCGCCGTCCTTGGTGATCTTCTCGACGAGTGAGTACGTGCCGTGCCTGCCGTGGTTGGCGAGGGTGGCGTACGCCTCCGCCATGTCGAGGACGCCGGCGGTGGCGGGGCCGAGGGCGATGGAGGGGGAGGGGGTGAGGTCGGGGGTGTCGGCGGGGATGCCGAGGGCCACGGCGGTCTTCCGGACCTTGGCGCCGCCGACGTCGACGGCCATCTGCGCGTACACCGAGTTGACCGACTTGTCGGTGGCGGTGCGGACGGTGATGTCGCCGTACGAGATGCCGTCCTCGTTCTCCGGGGCGTAGGCGGGGCCGTTCCAGCCTTCGACGGGGCGTTGGTCGGTGCCGTCGTAGACGGTGTTCGGGGTGATGGTGCGGCCGTCCTGGGTCTGTGAGTCGTTCTGGACGGCGGAGGTGAAGACGAACGGTTTGAAGGTGGAGCCGACCTGGTAGTCGCGGCGGGTCGCGTTGTTGACGTACTGCTGGGTGTAGTCGATGCCGCCGTACATGGCGAGGACCTTGCCGCTGGACGGGTCGATGGCGACGCCGCCGGCGCGGACGTAGGTGTCGACCTTGCGGTTCTTCTTGTCGAGCCGGTCCATCACCTGGTCGTCGACGGCTTTGACGAAGGCGTCCTGTTTGGGTTTCTGGAGTGTGGTGGTGACGCGGTAGCCGCCTCGGGTGAGGGTGTCCTCGTCGATGATCTCGTTGCTGGTCAGGTAGTCGTTGACGGCTTGCACGAGGTAGCCGCGCTGGCCGGACATGCCGGCCGATCCCTTGGCCTGTCTGGGCATGGGGAAGGCGATGCGGTGGCGTGCGGCGGGGGTCAGCCACTTCTTCTCGGCCATGCCGTCGAGGACGTAGTTCCAGCGGGCGAGGGCCGCGGACTTGTTCTCGGGGTGGGCGATCACGTCGTACTCGCTGGGGGCGTTGAGGAGGGCGGCGAGGTAGGCGCCCTGGCCGACGGTGAGCCGGTGGGCGTCGATGCCGTAGTAGGCCTGGGCGGCGGCCTGGATGCCGTAGGCGTTGCGGCCGTAGTAGCTGGTGTTGAGGTAGCCCTCCAGGATGTCGTCCTTGCTCTTCTCCCGGTCGAGCTTGATGGAGATGAAGAACTCCTTCACCTTGCGGGTGACGGTCTGTTCCTGGCCGAGGTAGTAGTTCTTCACGTACTGCTGGGTGATCGTCGAGCCGGACTGGCGGCCTTTGCCGGTGACGGTGTTCCAGCCGGCGCGGAGCATGGCCTTGGGGTCGACGGCGGACTCGGTGTAGAAGTCGCGGTCCTCGGCGGCGAGGGTGGCGTGCTGGGCGTCCTTGGAGATCTGGGCGAGGGAGACGTTCTCGCGGTTGACGTCGCCGTCGCGGGCCAGCTGGCTGCCGTCGGCGTACAGGTAGACGTTGCTCTGTTTGGTGGCGGCGGCGTTCGCGGGCGGGATCTTGACGAGGAAGTAGCCGAGTGCGAAGAGCCCGGTGACGAGCAGCAGCCCGCCGAGGAGGGTGCCGAGCAGCATGCGCCAGGTCGGGAGGAGTCTGCGGGGGCCGGTCCGTCTGGGCCGCTGTCCGGTCTTCTGCTTCCCGTCGGGTGCGGGGGGTCCTGTCCCCGGTTCCGTGGCGGGGGCGGGGGCCGGGCGGGGGCCGGGTTCCGGTTCCCTGGGTGTCCAGCCCTTGCTGCGCTGCTGCAGCTCGTCGCTCATCTGTTCGCCGAACTCCTGTTTTCGCGTCGTATGTTCCCATACGGCCTCGTGGGCCGCGTATGCCTGATGCGTCCCTTCTTGAAGACTCTCGCACCATGCGTTCCGTTCCCGATCCCGGCACGCGTCGCGCCGGAAAATGCCTGGCGGGCCATGTCGGACCGGGACTAGGCTCCTGCGCTTTGGCTCAACGCGCGGGAAAGGGACGGGTTGTGGGCACAGCGCGGTTGTACGTGTCCGTCGCGGCCAGTGGGTTCCGGCGCTACGCCACCTATCGGATCGCCACGGCGGCGGGCGTCTTCACCAATACCGTCTTCGGGCTGATCCTGGCGTACGTCTTCATCGCGCTCTGGGACGCGAAGCCGCACCTCGGCGGCTACGACCAGGCACAGGCGCTCAGTTACGTGTGGCTCAGTCAGGCGCTGCTGATGGTGGTCGCGATGATGGGCGGCGGCTTCGAGGACGAACTGATCGAGCGCATCCGTACGGGTGACATCGCGATCGACCTGTACCGGCCGGCCGACCTCCAGATGTGGTGGCTCGCGCAGGACATGGGCCGGGCGCTGTTCCATCTGCTGGGCCGCGGAGTGGTCCCGCTGGCCTTCGGCGCGCTCGTCTTCGACCTGGCGCTGCCGTCCGATCCGCTGGCCTGGCTCGCCTTCCTGGTCGCGGTCGCGCTCGGGGTGGTCGTCGGTTTCTCGCTCCGGTTCCTGGTGGCGCTGTCCGCGTTCTGGCTCCTCGACGGGGCGGGCGTGGCGCAACTGGCGTTCATCGCGGGGATCTTCTGCTCGGGGATGCTGCTGCCGCTGAACGTCTTCCCGGGCGTCCTCGGCGAGGTCGTACGGGGCCTGCCCTGGTCGTCGCTGATCCAGGCGCCGGTGGACGTCCTGCTGGGCACGGCCGATCCGCTGGGCACGTACGCGTTCCAGGCGGCCTGGGCCATCGTGCTGCTCGCGGCCGGCCGGCTGGTGCAGTCGGTGGCGACGCGGAGGGTGGTGGTGCAGGGTGGCTGACCCGGTGGAGGAGGGGACGCGCGGGGTGGCCGTCCCGGTGGAGGAACGGGCGCTTCGGCCTGCCGGTCGGGAACCTGCGGCCGGTGGGGCACGGGAGACCGGCCGGGTGCGGGCGGCGGGCCGTGCCGCGGGGGCTCACCCCTTCGAGCGGCAGGGGGCGTACGAGCGGCTGTGCGACGGGCTGCGCGCCTACCGGCTGATCACCGCGATGTGGATCCGCTCCACGATGGCCTACCCGGCGTCCTTCGTGATGACCGCTTTCGGGAACTTCGCGGCGACCGCCCTGGACTTCGTGGCGATCCTGCTGATGTTCTCGCAGGTCGACCGGCTCGGCGGCTACGGCCTGCCCGAGGTCGCCCTGCTGTACGGGGTGTCGGGTACCGCCTTCGGGCTCGCGGACCTCGCGCTCGGCTCGATGGACCGGCTCGGGCGCCGGATCCGCGACGGGACCCTCGACACCCTGCTGGTGCGCCCCGTGCCGGTGCTCGCCCAGGTCGCCGCGGACCGATTCGCGCTGCGCCGTCTCGGCCGGATCACCCAGGGACTGCTCGTCCTCGGGTACGCCTTCGCCGTCCTCGACATCCACTGGACACCGCTCAAGGCGCTGATGGTCCCGATGATGCTGGTGAGCGGGGGAGTGATCTTCTCGGCGGTGTTCGTGGGCGGTGCGGCCTTCCAGTTCGTCGCCCAGGACGCCTCCGAGGTGCAGAACTCCTTCACGTACGGCGGCAGCACGCTCCTGCAGTACCCGCCGACCGTGTTCGCGAAGGACCTGCTGCGCGGGGTGACCTTCGTGCTCCCGCTCGCCTTCGTCAACTGGCTGCCCGCGCTGTACGTGCTGGGGCGGCCCTATCCGCTCGGCCTGCCGACGTGGGCCGCGTTCACACCACCACTGGTGGCCGCGGGCTGCTGCGTGCCGGCCGGGATCGCCTGGCGCGCGGGGCTGCGCGCGTACCGCAGTACGGGAAGTTAGGGGAACGGGCGTGGCCATCACCGAGGACGCCGGACCGGTCGGTCCGGACGGCGGTTTCATCGAACTCGACGGCGTGGAGAAGGTCTTCGAGGTGCGCAGGAGGACGGGGTTCCTGCGCGGCGAGCGGCGGCAGGTGCGGGCCGTGGACTCGATCTCCTTCTCCGTGGCACGCGGTGAGATGGTCGGCTACATCGGCCCGAACGGCGCCGGGAAGTCGACGACCGTCAAGATGCTCACCGGCATCCTCACCCCGTCGGCCGGCCGGCTGCGGGTCGCGGGTCTCGACCCGTCGCGTGAGCGCACCCGGCTCGCGCGCCGGATCGGGGTCGTGTTCGGGCAGCGGACGACCCTGTGGTGGGACCTCCCGCTGATCGACTCCTACCGGCTGATGCACCGCATGTACCGCGTCCCGGACGCGCGGTTCCGGGAGAACCTCGACCGTTGTGTCGAACTCCTGGAGCTCGGCGACCTGTTGGACGTCCCCGTGCGGCAGTTGTCGCTGGGGCAGCGGATGCGCGGTGACATCGCGGCGGCGCTGCTGCACGATCCCGAGGTGCTGTACCTCGACGAGCCGACGATCGGGCTCGACGTGATCAGCAAGGCGCGGGTGCGGGGGTTCCTGCGGGACCTGAACGCCGAGCGCGGTACGACGGTGCTGCTCACCACGCACGACCTCACCGACATCGAGCAGTTGTGCCGGCGGGTGATGGTCATCGACCACGGGCGGCTGATGTACGACGGTCCGCTGGGCGGGCTGCACGAGGTGGGGGAGAGCGAGCGGACCCTGGTCGTGGACCTGGAGCGCGAACTGCCGCCGATCGAGGTGGAGTCGGCGCGGGTGGTGAAGGTGGAGGGGCCGCGGCAGTGGCTGGCCTTCCCCGCTTCCCGGTCGGCCGCTCCGCTGGTGGCGCGGATCGCGGCGGAGTACCCGCTGCTGGACCTCTCGGTGCGGGAACCGGACATCGAGGCGGTCATCAGCCGTATGTACGCCGGGAAGAAGGTCTCGTGACGGGATTCGGAGGGGCGGGCCGGATGGTCCGCGGGCGGGGTAACTCGTAGGCTGCTGTCCATGACCGACGCCGAACTCCCGGAGCTGCGCGCCTCCGACGCCGATCGTGAACGAGTCGCCGAACAGTTGAGGGACGCCCTCGCGGAGGGCCGTCTCGACATGGAGGAGTTCGAGGAGCGGCTGGAGGCGACGTACAGCGCCCGTACGTACGGTGAGTTGACGCCGATCACCCGTGACCTGCCGGGCGCGGCGGGAAGCGGTTCTCCCGTGTCCATGGTCAAGAAGCCGGTGGACGACGGGAGTTGGGGCTCGCGCATCGTCGGCGGTGAGGGTTCGTCGTCGTGGGGCGTGGCGGTCATGTCCGGCTTCGAGCGCAAGGGCCGCTGGACGGTGCCGAAGCGCTTCAACGGCTTCGCCTTCATGGGGGGCGGCGAGATCGACCTGCGGGAGGCGGACTTCGCGGACCGCGAGGTCGTCGTGAACTGCGTCGCGGTCATGGGCGGGATCAACGTGGTCGTGCCGCCCGGTGTCGAGGTCGTCGTGCGGGGCATCGGCATCATGGGTGGCTTCGACCACCGTGAGGAGGGCCGGGCGGGCGACCCCGGGGCGCCCAGGGTGATCATCACGGGGTTCGCCTTCTGGGGCGGGGTCGGCGTCGAGCGCAAGCTGACCCGTGCCGAGCGGCAGCGTCTCAAGGAGGAGCGCCGTCAGGAGAGGCTGGAGCGCCGGGAGGCCCGCAAGGAGCTTTCGGGTGCGGGGGAGGGGGGTCTCGGTGACGTGTACGACATGCTCGACGACGCCCGTGATCTGATACGGGACCGTCACGAGGACCGGCGCCGGCGCCACGAGGACCGTCGGGAACGCCACGAGGAGCGCAGGCGGCGGCACTGGGAGCACCGGGAGGACCGTCAGCGTCGGCGCGAGGGCGATCTCTGAACGCCCGCGGTTTCCGGGGCCGTTGACGGCAACGGGCAGGCATGGCACCGACGGGCACGCGGTCGAGCCGCTCCGTGGCTCACAGCTGGGCCGGGGCGGTGCCCTTCAGGTCGGTCAGGTCGAACACGTCGCCCATCCGCCGGTACCCCTTGTCGCTGGGGTGCAGGTGGTCGCCCGAGTCGTAGTCGGACCGCAGGCGGCGCGGGTTGTACGGATCCCGCAGGGCCGCGTCGAAGTCCACCACGGCGTCGTACACCTTCCCGGCCCGGATCTCCGCGTTCACGGCCTCCCGTACGGCGTTCCGCGCCTCCGTGTATCCCCGGTGCCCCTGGAAGGGCATCAGGGTGGCGCCGACGACCCGCAGTCCACGGGCGTGCGCCTGCCGTACGAGGGCCCGCAGGCCGTCGGTGACGGTGCGGGGGTCGACCTGGTTCGGGTTGCGCAGGATGTCGTTGACGCCGAGGTCGATGACGACGGCCCTGACGTTCGTGCGGTCGAGCACGTCCCGCCCGAACCGGCTCAGCCCGCTGGGGTTGTCGGCCGGCCGGCCGGGCCCGGCGGCGAGGATCCGGTTCCCGCTGATGCCCTGGTTGACGACGCTGTAGCGGGGCGTCCGGCCGGATCCGGCGGAGGCGCGCAGCCGGTCCGAGAGGACGTCCGTCCAGCGGTGGTTGGCGCCCACGGTGGAGGTGATGCCGTCGGTGAGCGAGTCGCCGAGGACGACGACGGTGCCGGACGCCTCGCCGCTCAGCACGTCGAGGGCCGTCAAGTAGCGCCAGTAAGGGCTCTGTTCGGTGTACGGCGCACCGCTCGTGTCCTCGGTGTGGTCGCCCGCGGCGACGTAGGAGAGCTGCCGGGCGAACGGGTGGTAGGTGACCGGTCCGGACGGGGTCGGTGAGAACGTCGTCACGAGGACGTCCGCGCCGTGCGGGATGCGTACGCGCACGGCGTCGCTGGTGACCTGCCCACCGGGCGGGACCATGACCGTGGTGGCGCCGCCGAACGTGAGGCGGCGCATGGTGCCGTCCGCGGCGGTGGCGTCGTTCGCGGTCGCGGCGACCGCGATCGTGGCGTGTGTGACGGCGAGCGGCTGCTGGCCGTAGAGGTTGGACAGCGTGATGCGGGCACTCGTACCCGCGGCGGCGGCGTGCACGACGTTGCGTACGGAACGGCCGGCCAGCCCGTCCGTCTCCGTGCCGGGTTCGGCTCCGGCCGGGGACGCCGACCAGGCGCCGACCCAGGTGCCGCTGGAGGCGGGGGCGGCGTTGTGCGACGTACGGCCGCGTGCGACGTCGGACACCGAGCCGCTGCCGTCGTCGGCGGCTGCACCGAGGTAGATGGCCGCGGACAGGACCACGACCACGGAGAGGATCGCGGCCAGCAGGGCATAACCGTGACGCTTGGTCATGCGACGCGTTTCCCCTCGGACGAGTGGGAGCCCGAGGCTCCGATGTGATCACCCCATGATGCGGCATGGGGTGGAAGAGTGCGGACGCACCCCCCGAGGGACCCCCTGGCCGGTTCCCCTGGCCGATTCCCCATCCGAACAGACGCCGGGAACTCCTGTGTCGTTCCAGGAGTCGATCAGAAAGAGAGGGAGAAGGGGACAATGCGTACGCGCCGTGGCGGGGCATGACGGGAAGTGGCGGGGCGTGACCGGTGTGACGGGGTGCGACGGGACTGGCGGACGGGTGGAGTGAATGGAACGCACGAACACGGGTGAACCGGACGACAGGGAGCAGCATGCCCGCGCCGGTACCGCCGCGAACCCGACGACGGCCGCCGGAGCCCCGGGCCGGGCGATGAACACCTTCAGCCCGGCCGACGAGGAGAAGCGCCGCGGGGTGCGCCGGATGAAGGCGACCGCCACCGGCCTGCTGCTGTTCGTCGCCCTCGTCTACGTGCTGGCCAAGTGGGCGTCGCACGAGGGCGCGGGCGCCTGGGCCGGCTATGTCGCGGCGGCGGCGGAGGCGGGCATGGTCGGCGCGCTGGCCGACTGGTTCGCGGTCACGGCCCTCTTCCGGCACCCGCTCGGCCTGCCCATCCCGCACACCGCGATCATCCCCACCAAGAAGGACCAGCTGGGGGTCTCGCTGGGCGAGTTCGTCGGCGAGAACTTCCTATCCGGGGACGTCGTCCGGCAGCGGCTGCGGGCCGTGGGCATCGGCAGCAGACTCGGCGTCTGGCTCGCCGACCCCGAGCACGCCGACCGGGTCACGGCCGAGCTGGCCGCCGCGCTGCGGGGCGTGCTGACCGTCCTGCGCGACTCCGACGTCCAGGCCGTGGTCGGTGAGGCGATCACCCGGCGCGCCGACGCCCAGGAGATCGCGCCCGGCATAGGGAAGATGCTGGAGCGGATCGTCGCGGACGGCGGTCACCGGCGGGTCGTCGACCTCGTGGTCACCCGCGCCCACGACTGGCTGGTGTTCCACGACGAGCAGGTCATGGACGCCGTCCAGGGCGGAGCGCCCGGCTGGACGCCCCGTTTCGTCGACAGGAAGGTCGGCGAGCGCGTCTACCGGGAGCTGCTCCGCTTCGTCACCGAGACGCGCGACTCCCCGTCCCATCCGGCTCGCGGCGCCCTCGACCGGTTCCTCACCGACTTCGCCTCCGACCTCCAGTCCGACACCGACACCCGCGCGCGCGTGGAGCGCCTCAAGGGTGAGGTGCTGGGCCGCGGAGAGGTCCAGGACCTGATCGCCTCCGCCTGGACGGCCGTACGGTCGATGATCGTGTCGGCGGCCGAGGACGAGCGCAGCGAGCTGCGGCTGCGGGTGCGCGCCTCCCTGCTGTCCCTCGGCGCCCGCATGGCCACCGAACCGAAGCTCCAGGCCAAGCTCGACGGATGGCTGGAGGGCGCCGCGGTGTACGTCGTGACGACGTACCGCAAGGAGATCACCTCGCTCATCACGGACACGGTCGCCGGCTGGGACGCCGAGCACACGACCCGGAAGATCGAGGCGAACATCGGCCGTGACCTGCAGTTCATCCGCATCAACGGCACGGTCGTCGGTTCGCTGGCGGGCCTGATGATCTACGTGGTGTCGCAGGGGCTGGGGGCGTAGCCGGCCGGGGTGCCCATCCGCCGGTGCCGTCCGCCGGGGCGACCTGATCGCGGGCGCCGGGCTCCGGCGCCCACCGGGTTCTGAGTACGCGTACTCTGTCGGACCCGCGCCGGGCACGGGACCCTCGTACGCATGACCGAGAAACTGCTCCGCCCCTTGCGAACGCGCCCCTGGCCGGAACGCTGGCTGACGCGTGTGCTCGGCGCCGCCCTCTCCTGCGCGGCGTACCTCCTCTGCCTCCCCTGGGACCTGCGCGACCGCCCCGAGCTGCCGGGCTCGGAGGTGGAGACCACCCCGGTGACCGGAACGGGCGTCCTCGCCCTGGTCGCCGTCCTGGTGTTCCTGGCCGTCCACTTCGGCCTCCGGGACGCGCTGGCCTGGCCACTGCTGCTGGTCGCGGCACCCCCGGCGACCCTGCTGTACGTGTCGCTGCGCACCCACCCCGGCCCCCCGGACGGCCTCGTCGACGCCTGGCCGCTGACCTGGGCGCTGTTCACCTTGCTGGGGGCGGCCGGAGTGCTGTTCGTGGGTGCGGTGGCCCGGCAGTTCAGGACAGACTTGGCGGAGACGTTCGACGAGGAATGGAGCCAGGGCCTGGCCGGCGGCTGCTGACCTGGTCCGGTCCTCAGGGGCCCGTCCGGCACCGGGGCGCTTCGGCCACCGTCCGAGTCGCCCACCGACCGTCCGAGCCACGGCCCACCGTCCGCGAGCCGCGAGGAGCACCGCCCATGACCGTCCGCAGGATCGTCCCCGACATCCAGGTCGCGTCCGAGACGGACATGACGACGAACCGGGACTTCTACGGCTTGCTCGGCCTGGAGGAAGTCATGCACCAGGGCTGGGTGATGACCCTCGCCTCCCCGTCGAACCCCACCGCCCAGATCAGCTTCCTCACCGAGGAGCGCACCGCCCCCGTCGTCCCCGACCTGAGCGTCGAGGTCGAGGACGTCGACGCCGTGCACGCGCAAGTGGTCGCGTCGGGTGCGGAGATCCTGCGGGACCTGCGGGACGAGGAGTGGGGCGTACGACGGTTCTTCGTACGCGACCCGAACGGGCGGGTGGTGAACGTGCTGGGGCACCGGGGATGAGGCCGGCCCGGTCACCCGAGGCCCGTCGCGCGCGCATACCCTCCCCCGGACCTCACCGGCCGTGGAAGTACAGCGCCGCCTTCTCGTTGAAGTACGACGCGTAGACCCGCCCGAGGACCGGCTTGCCGCGGTACATCCCCACGTACTGGCGCGAACTGTCGACCACGACGGGCCGCGTCATGCAGGCGAACTTGACCCGCTGCTGCTCCTCCGCCCACCGCACGGCCGCCGGGTCGACCCGGTCGCTGACGAGGAGAGGGAACGCGCCGATGCCGTTCTGGAAGCCGACGGGCAGGCCGCCCTTGGTGTCCTTGGCGTACCGCATCACCTGGTCGGTGAAGGCGGAGATGGCGGGCACGGTTATCTCCGGGACGGCCGCGGCCACCGTGAACAGGTGCAGCTTGGTGGCCATCCAGCGCATCCGGAACTCGGCCCGCCGCCCGACGAGCACGGGAACCCCGGCCCAGTCCTCCCACCGCGTGGTGCATCCGTCCGCGGTCAACCGGCTCTGCACGAAAGCCAGGTAGGCCCCCGGCGCCGACTGCTGCCGCTGTGCGTCCGTGTCCATGGGCGGGATCCTAGGCCGCGGCGCCACCGCGCCCCAGACCCGTGTCGAAGAACGTTCCGGACCCGGTGACGGGAAACGTTCCGGACCCGTGTCGGGGATGACCGTTTCCGGACTCGCCTCGAAGAACGTTCCGGTCCTCGGGGAGCGGAACGCTAGGCGCCTGTCGTGGACCCCGGGCGGATGATCATCAGAACGGTGACGGTGGCCCACAGCAGGTTGAAAATCCCGGTGAACATGGCGAGCCGCACGGTCGCGGCACGACCTCCCGCGGTCCCGGTGTTCCCGGCGGTCCCGGGATCCCCCGCACCTTGAGCACCCGGGCCCTCCTGAGCCCCTTGCACCCCTTGTGCTCCTTCAGTTCCAGCCACGCCCTCCAGGATCGCGCTCTGCCGGGGCAGTACCAGCGCGGCGAGGACGACGGCCGCGAGCGCGGTCAGCACGATCGAGACGATCAGCCAGGTGTCGCCGAGCACCCCCATGTCGCTCGCCGTGGCGAACCCGAAGACGGGGACGGTGGCACCGACCGCCGCGTACACGAGGCAGATGCGGTGCAGCAGCCGGACGGTGGCGAGCGCTTCCGGGTCGCCGGGGGTGGCAAGGGCCTTGCGCGCGGCGGGCGGGAACATGCTCGCGGCGACGGTGACGGGCCCGATGGCGACGATCGCGGCGATGACGTGGACGGCGAGAAGGAACTTGGTCACGGGGCGACGTTAAAGGGCCGGGCAGATCATGGAGAAGTGGCACTTCTGCCAGGAGGCAACGGATTCCGGCCAGTGCTTCTTGCCCGGCCTCGACCGTGCCCGGGGGAGGGGTGAGGACGTGCCCACTCACCTGCTCGTACGACCGTCGGCCCGGTGCGAGACGGAACGGCCACCTACGGCGGGGCTCGGCGTACGCGGATGACAAGAACCCGGCGCACGCGGGATGGCGAGAACCCGGTGTATGCCTACGCTCTGGTCATGCACACCGTGGCCGTACTGGCTCTCGACCAGGTCATCCCGTTCGATCTCTCCGCCCCGATCGACACCTTCGGCTGGGCCCGGCTGCCCGACGGCCGCCCGGCGTACCGCACCCGGGTGTGCTCGGTCACGGCGGGCGCGGAGGTGAGCGCGGGCGCGTTCACCCTGCGCGCCCCGTACGGACTGGAGGCGCTGGCCGACGCGGACACGATCATCCTGCCGGGTGTGGCCGACCCGTCCGCCCCGCTCCCGCCGGGCGTCGCGGAAGCCCTGCGCGCGGCGGCCGCGAACGGCACCAGGATCGCCTCGATCTGCGTCGGCGCCTTCGTCCTCGCCGCCACCGGTCTGCTGGACGGACTGCGCGCGACCACGCACTGGGTCGCGGCCGGGGAACTGGCGGCCAGGCACCCGGCGGTGACGGTCGACCCGAACGTGCTCTACGTCGACAACGGCCAGTTCCTGACCTCGGCGGGCGCGGCGGCTGCACTGGACATGTGCCTGCACATGATCCGCAAGGACCACGGTTCGGCGGTCGCCGCACACGCCGCCCGCCTGTCCGTGATGCCCCTCGAACGGGAGGGCGGACAGGCCCAGTTCATCGCCCACACCCAGCCGCCGACACCGGCGGGCACGACCATGGAGCCGCTCCTGGACTGGCTGGAGGAGAACGCGGAGCGCGAGCTGACCCTGGAGGACATCGCGGTCCGGGCCGGCATGAGCACCCGCACCCTCAACCGCCGCTTCCGCGAACAGACCGGCACGACCCCGCTCCAGTGGCTGCACCGGGCCCGGGTGCGCCGCGCCCAGTACCTCCTGGAGACGACCGCCTACCCGGTCGAACGCATCGCCGTCCAGGCGGGCTTCGGCTCCCCGACGGCATTCCGGGACCGCTTCAAACGGGTGGTGGGGACGAGCCCGTACGCGTACCGGAGGGCGTTTCAGGGGGCGGGGGAGCGGGTTTCCTGAGGCGGAGGCGTGGCCGTGCTCAGGCGCGCCGGTCGGCCACGGCCCAGGAGGTGAGGGCCATGGCGCCGGCGACACCGAGGACGGAGGGCCAGGCGCCCACCTTCTTGGCCAGCGGATGCGACCCGGCGAACGCGGCGACGTACCCGGCGGTCAGCACCCCGGCGGCCACTCCTCCGGCCTCCTGCTTCCACTGTCGGGCGGCGGCGACCCCGGCGACGGCGAGCACGACCCCGCCGAGCTGCCGCTTCCTCGTCCACCGGGCGACGCCGTACCCACCGACGAGCCCCCCGGCGGCCACCACCGCGGCCGGTACCTTCGCCATCGCTGCCTCCTGCTTTCGCGCACCCGTCCAGGGCTTCTGCCGAGGCTAACGCCCTGGCGGAGTTCGACGGGCGCGCGGGTGGCGATGGGCCGGGTGGGGTCCGGCCGCTGCCCGAGGCCGCCCCGGACCCGTTGTCGGTGGCATCCGATTGGATGGGCCGTATGACAGCTCGTGACATCGCCGGTGCCCTGCCCGGCATCGACTCCCTGAGGGATCTCTGCCGGTCGATGGCCATGGCCGAGGCGATATTGAACCCCGACGGCGAGTGCGTCTACTCGTACAGCGCCCAGTGGTCGGAAACCGAGGAAGCGGCCTCGATGAGGAACGGATCCGGCGACGAGTACGACGTGGTCTTCGCCCCCGAGGGCGCCTACATCCGCGGCTTCGACCACGAGTCGCCCTTGAGCCCGTACCACCACGAGGACGTGCCGCGGCCCTGGCCCGGCGTGCTGGACTCGGTGCCCGAGGCCTTCCGGCGTCACGTGGACGAGCCCGCGTTCACGGACGAGAACGGATGCCCCGTGGTGACGGCGTGCCTGTGGCGCGAAGCGGACGCCCCGGCCTGGGAGACCGGCCGGATCACCTTCCCCGAGGGTCACCCGGATCCCGACGGCTCGCACTGGCTCTTCGAGCCGCTGCTCGACCCGACCCCCGAGGCGTTCCGGGCGTTCGCCGAGGACTACTACGAGGTGTCCGTGAGCATCGAGGCCGTACGCCACATTTACGAGTTGCACCCGCTCGGCCGCTCGCACATCACCGCCCTCAACCCGTCGGCCCCGGTCGAGTCGGTCGTCGCGGTGGCCGGGAGGATCGGCTATCCGCTTGCGGGGGACTTGCTGTCTGACGTGGGGTGACTGCCTGTCGCCATGGATGAGCACCCGTCGGCGTCAAGCAGTCGCTTCTCTGTTTCCGTTGCCCTGACCCTCGGGTAGGCGGCATATGAAGGCCCGCCAAGTCGAGGGGCGAACTGCGATGATCGGGCCGACGGGTGTCTTGGAGTCGCGAATCAGCGTGCCTCGGTTCGTGTGGGCGCACTCGACGCATTCGGTGCCGCTGCCGCCGCTATAGGAGGACTTGAACCAGAGGGGCGCCAACGGGTCGGGCATTAAGACTCCTTGCTCATACGGCCGATGAGCGCTGCCGAGGACTCCAGATCGAGTGCCTGCGCGCTGAGGTACTGGAACGCCAACCTATAGCGCTCCAGTTCTTGCGGCTTCTCCATGAACAGGCCACCACCCAGGACGTCCACGTACACGACATCCAGCTCAGGGGTCGGGCCGCGCAGAATCGCGAAGCTACCAACGGCTGCTGCATGAGCTCCTGTTGAGAACGTCAATACCTGGATTGTGATGTGAGGCTGTTCCGACATGGCCAGGAGATGCTGAAGCTGCTCGTGCATGACCTTGCGTCCGCCGACGCTTCGACGGACCGCCGCTTCGTCGATCACGCACCAGATGTGCGGAGGCTCATCCCGGTGTAGGAGTTCCTGTCGCTTCATGCGGATGTCGACCATGTGCTGCACCTCCCTCTCCAGGCACTGCATCTCCGAGGCGCGATGGACGGCCTCGGCGTAGCCGCGCGTCTGGAGCAGGCCGGGAATGTACATGCAGGCGTAGTGGTCCTCGCGCACCACTTCGTCTTCAAGCGTGAGCATCAAGTTCATTGACTCGGGAATGGGGTCAGCGAGGGATCGCCACCAGCCTTGGATTTTGGCACCCTTGGCGAGTTCGACGAGGGCGAGACGCTCCTCGTCCGTAGTGCCGTACTCCCGGCAAAGGGCATCCACGGCTGGCCACTTGACCGCTCCCTCTTTGGTCTCGTAGCGGCTGAGCGTCGCCTTGGAGATCCCGACACGTGCGCCTGCCTCCTCCAGAGTCAGCCTTTTACGTTCCCGCAGTCGCCGTAGATCGGCGCCGAGCTGGCGTCTGCGAGTGGTAGGTCCAACTGCCATGAGTACGGCCCTTCGTATGGATCTCTCAGATCGTGGTGGCTGCCCGACGCTGCTGGCAAGGTCGCGTACGCCGGGGCGCGCGAGCGCGGCCGCGCTCCGAGACGCAGCCTGAATTTGCCAAATGAGAGTTCCATTTTGAGAGTTCCACTGTAACTCTAAGTCATGAGTCAATCGCAGAAGGCGAGATGGCCGGTGCGGGCAGGAGTGAGGCGTGGAGTGCACGAGTTGTGTGCCGAGGAAGCCTTGGGTCATCCCTTTTGTGG
Organism: Streptomyces sp. NPDC002580; assembly: GCF_042889485.1. NCBI lineage: Bacteria > Bacillati > Actinomycetota > Actinomycetes > Kitasatosporales > Streptomycetaceae > Streptomyces > Streptomyces sp. NPDC002580. The sequence goes on from NZ_JBIAQZ010000001.1 coordinate 179,085, forward strand.
CGGAGTCCAGAGAAGTGCCGGCCTTGCGCCGCATCATGAGGCTTCGCCTAGGGCTGTGGGGCTTGTACGAGGTCAGCGAGGCGGCGCAGCTGTGCGTCACCGAACTGGTCTCCAACGTCATCACCCACGTGGGCTCGGGTACCCCGGCCACGCTTGCCGTTTCGATGAACGGCACGCATCTGCGCATCGAGGTCCATGACCCAGACGCGCGCGCCTTGCCAACCCTCGTCGAGGCGGCAGCCGATTCCGAAGGCGGGCGGGGCATGGCGCTCGTCGACGCCGTCGCGGACCGCTGGGGGGTATTGCTCCACCCGGACCGAAAAGTCACGTGGTGCGAGCTGTCCACTCGGTTGAGGTCATCCCACGGCCATAGCGGGGGTGCCCGCGTGGCAAGAGCGGGAGCGCTGCTCGGTTTCTACGGTGCGGCGCAACCGTCCCGGGCGATGGCTTCGAGCACGTTAAGCGTGGCCGTAGCGGAAGAGGCGGCCATCGACGTCATCGCCGACCTCCTCCACTGGCTCCAAGCCCACGGTCGTGATGTGGACGAGGCACTGGATCGTGCGCAGATGCACCTCGAAGCTGCGATGGGCAGGGGCGACGGGTGATTCTCACCCCGGAGCAATGGCCGAGTACGTCCATACGTCGGCGGGGAGCTCATGTTGAAGTCGCCAGGTGATGGCCATTGGCTTGCTGCCGGTGTGCTCCACGTACGTAGCTGGCCCCAGCAACATCCACGGCTGAGACTTTCCGATGTCGGTGTACTTGTAGCGGCGCATAAACAGGAGCATGTGGCTGCCCTGTTGTTCATGCTTCTGATAGCGAAGGCCCGTGGGGGAGGTCGCAGCAGTCGAACTCTGTGACTCCCAGTGAAAGAGCGTGGGGCTCAGTGCGTAGTCCTTGTACCGAACGGTGGGTGAGAAGTCCTTCTCGTTCTTTTCCAAGGTGATCAACAGGGTGTCCGTCTTGATGTCCTCCACCCGTTGGACTCCCTGCGCGAAGGTCCGGGGCATCTGGCCGCCGAAACGCGCTACTCCCAGAGCGGCAAGGATCTCTGAACGGTTGTAGGAGCTGTGGACCTTGAGCGGGATGCTGCTGTGCGGGCCCGATAGCGGGATCGGAAAGTGGTCGCACTGCTCCATGGCGTACGACAGTACCTGCCGGAGCTCGTTTCGGAACGCTCGGTGATCCCGCAGGGATTCGAGCCCCTCTCGGAAGCTGGTGAAGCCGCCGGCGTTGTCCCAGAGGTTGAAGAAGAGCATGTGGGCATACATTTGCTCGGTCTGGGTGAGTTCTGCGTAGGACGGAGCATCATCTGCGAGCAGCCGAAGGTACGCGCGGACGCGATCAGGGTCATCGACATGAAGGAATGCGTGGACGCGTTTGAGAAGTTCTGCTTCACCCGACGGAACTGCTTCGCTCAGCAAGCCCGATCTACGGAGAATCGCCGTCCACGAGTTGTCGTTTTTGTAGAGCTCCTTGATCTCTCGTCGGCTCTCGCGAAGGTAGTCAGCGAGGCGGGTAGTGCCGTAGTCCTTCGCTTCCTTCATCAGCGTCTTGACGGTGGCGCCCAGTTGGGCGCGAATGTTGTCAAGAATGAGGTCCTTGGACTTGCCCTCCAAGAGAATCTGGCAACCGGAAGGAAGCTGTGGAAAGTCGTGCTCGATGTGTTCGAGGAGTCGGTTGCGGGAGAGGTTCGTCATGGCCCGGAACTGCTCCTCGAAGCGGAACTCCACGCGGTGCTGACCGATGAAGTCCAAAACGGTGAGGACTGGCTTCGTTTCGGTGCGACGGAGGCCTCGGCCTAGCTGCTGGAGGAAGACCGTGGCGCTGTTTGTGGGGCGTAGGAGCAGCAGTGTGTCGACGTCTGGGATGTCCAGACCCTCGTTGAAGAGGTCGACCGAGAAGATCACTTGGAGCTTTCCGCTCCGCAAGTCGGACAGAGTCTGGGCGCGCATGCTGGCAGGTGAGTCACTGTCGAGTGCTGCGGCTTGGAAGCCAGCCTTCTGGAAGAAGTCGGCCATGAAGTGTGCGTGGGCCTTGCTTACACAGAAGCCAAGCGCGCGCATCGCTCCGGGGTGAGAGACCTTGTCCTGAATCTGTTTGACGACGATGCGTGCGCGCGCGTGGTTGCCGGTGTACAGGTCCCCAAGGTCTCGATCCGCGTACGCGCCTTGCTTCCATCCGAGGCCCGTGAGGTCCGTGCCATCTGGAATGCCGAAGTAGTGGAAGGGGCAGAGTAGATCGTTCTCAAGGGCTTCCCATAGTCGCATTTCTGCTGCGATGCGCCCTTCGAAGAACTCGTCCTGCACATTGAGCCCGTCCATCCGCTCCGGCGTAGCGGTGAGACCGAGCAGTTGCTTCGGCTTGAAGTGATCAATGACTCGCCGGTAGGTCGCCGCTGTCGCGTGGTGGAACTCGTCGATGACGATGATGTCGAAGTAATCGGGGGCAAATTGCTCCAGTCGCTGAACGTTCAACGACTGGACGCTGGCAAACACATGCTGCCAGTGCTCAGGATCCTGACCACCGTGAAGCAGTTCGCCAAACGACGCGTCATCGAGGACTTCTTGGTACGTACGTAGAGACTGTTTGAGAATCTCCTTGCGGTGCGCCACGAACAGCAACTTCGGGGTTTCGCCATTGTGCTTCTTGCTCAGTGCTCGAAAATCCAGGGCAGCCATGACTGTTTTGCCCGTTCCGGTGGCAGCGACCAGAAGGTTGCGGTTGCGTCCCTGGATTTCACGCTCAACACGTAGGCGTTCGAGCATGTCGCGCTGATGTGGGAAGGGGCGTACCTCAAGTCCCGACAGATTGATCTTCGCATCGCCTGGACTGCTGGTGCCGCTTGCCTGAGAAAGGGCGTGATCGAGTCGCTCCCTGTCGTTGTCCGGGTCATACGACTCGAAGGCGATGTCATTCCAGTATGCGTCGAAGGTCGCCTCAAACTTATTGAGTACGGCGGGAGTTGCTACTGATGACAGCCGAACGTTCCACTCCAGGCCATCGAGCAATGCGGCCTTGGACAGGTTCGAGCTGCCGACGTACGCCGTATCGAAGCCGCTATTGCGCCGGAACAGCCATGCCTTCGCATGCAATCGGGTCGAGCGAATCTCGTAGTTGACCTTCACCTCGGCGCCGAAGTCGCGCACAAGACGGTCAAGGGCATGTCGATCGGTTGCGCCGATGTACGTGGTCGTGATCACCCGAATGGGAATGTTTCGTGCCCTTGCGGCTCGGAGTGCATCCTCCAATACGCGCAAGCCATACCACTTTACGAAGGCGCAGAGCAGGTCAATCCGGTCCGCTGTGGCCAGTTCAGCGCGCAGCTCGCTCCCGAGGGTGGGATCTTCCGACGAGTTGGTGATCAGCGCAGTCTCGGAGAGCGGTGTAAGAGGCCGCACAGCGTAGACACCCGGGGCCTCCTGCTCTGCGAGAGCCAAGAGTTGGCGAGGTCCGTCAGCGATGAACTCGACGCTATCGCTGGTGCTGAGCCCGGCGGGGGTGGTGGTGTCGGAAGCCAGCGATTCGATGATCTGGTTCGCGACAGCCACGCGTTGGTTGTGGGGTACTTGGGCGAGCCTGCGTCCTATGGCCTGGCTGAGATGCCGAGCGATCACGTGAGAGGAGGATTCCTCGCTGACATCAGCGTCGATGGCTCGCCATCCAGCCGCGTCCAACTCGTCCATCTGCGCCTGCATGCGCCGGGTGATGAGTTCCTCGTACACACCCGCGACAGGCTGCGACAGATCTCCTGGCTGAGTCACGCTGGTCCCCCTGATCGCTGATGCGGCTACGACCAGTTGTAACAGGGACCACTGGCAGGCGGACGCTGACCCAGGGATCGGTCCAAGCAACGGCTAGAAGAATGCCGAGTGCAGGCACGTTCACCTGGTCTCGCAGACCGCGTCATGAAGGAGCCGTCGGACGGCGACCTCCGGTGTCGTGTCACGAGAGTTCTGGCGGCTCATGCGGGCGGATACGGCGGGGGAGGACGGTACGACATCTGGCACGTGAACATTTCTGCCGGTTGGCGAGAGGTTGACCTCGGCCGTAGGCAAGGACGTCCACCGACCCCCTCAAATCAGCGACCACACCGCCAACCCCACCCCGAACAGACAGAGCAGCAAACCGTTCATCACGTACGTTCCGGGGTTGAACGTCTGCTGTGTGCGTACCACGACCACCCTGCGTGGGTCCTGCGGGTCGTACCGCGCCACCACCTCGAAGCCCACCCACAGCGAGTGTTGATCCGCGTTGAGTGGAGCTCGGCGGTAGGTCTGGTTCCTCGGGCCCGCCTGGTAGCGGATCTGGGCGGGGTGAGAGGTCGGGCCTTCGCGTCGGGGCCCGCGGGCGACCTCGCCCTTCGTGAGGGAGCCCCGCACGCCGAGCAGTCGTACGCCCCTGTGCTCACGCAGGCCGCGGCGGACGACACGGAGGCCATAAGCCAGCCACCCGGCAGCGAAGAGGAGGGCGAACGTCAGCCAGGGCTGGGACATGTCCGCCTCCCCCTCTGCGCTTCTGAAGTCGGGCGCTGCTACGCCCCCACGCCGTGACACTCTCCATATCCCCGCCCCGACCCGCACCAACACGCGCTCGTCCGCTGCGGCGGCCACGGCACTGCCAGGCCGCGGGCCGCCAGTGTCGTCGCGTACTGCGGGAGCAGGGTCACGTCTGTCGGCGATGAGGCCTCCGAGGCGGCGAAGGCTTCGTAGGAGGGGACCGTGGCGGTGACGATGCCGAGGTTCGGGGTTCCGGAGGCGGCCAGTTCGCGGAGGGACGCCTCTATCGTCGCGAGGTGCTCCTCGTGGGAGGGGTACTCGGTCGTGAGGTCCGGGTACGCGGTGACCAGTTCGGTGAGTTCGGGGGCCGACCAGTGGAGGACCGCGACCGGGAACGGGCGGGACAAGGCCTCGCGGTAGGAGCCCAGTTCGGCCTGGAGGCGGGTGATCTCGGCCTGGAGTTCCGCCGGGTTGTCCGAGCCCAGGGACCAGACCCGTTTGGGGTCGTGGAGTTCGTCCAGGGAGATCGGGGACGAGTGGAGGGTGTCCGCCAGGGCGTCCCACTCGTCGTGGGCCGCGCCCAGCATGCGGCGCACGCGGTGGCGGCCGAAGAGGAGGGGGAGCGTGGAGTACGGGGGTTCGGCCACGTCCGTCAGCAGCAGGGTCGCCCCTTCCGTGAAGGTGTCCTGCGCCGCTTCCAGTTCGTCGTGGGACTCCAGGGCCTCGGCCACGATGACCCAGGGGGCCGGGTCGCGAGGGGCGGCGGCCCGCACTCCGTCGATGATCGCGCGCGCTTCGGCCTCGTGGTCGTACTCCCACAGGTTCGACGCCTTGAGGGCGCGGACCAGGTAGGGCTTCTCCAGGGGGGCCTCCGAGGCGAGGAGGCGGTCGTAGAGGGTGGTGGCGCCGGGGCGGTCGCCGGACAGTTCGAGGTGGGCCGCGGCCTGCAGGAGCAGGTGTTCGGCGTCCTCCGGATACAGGCCGGCGGTCCGCTCCAGGCGAGCCGCTTCGGCGGTGTGGTCGACGTTCTCGGCAGGCGTGTCGGGGCGCATGGGGGACACCGTACTGCCGCCGGGCCGCGAATGAGAGAGACCTGCAGGCCAGAGCCGCGGGAGTCCCCGGGGGCATATTCGGGATCCCCCGGCCCGTGCCTCGGCCCCGCGCCGACCCGGCCGCGGCGTCCGGGCCGGCCCGGTCCCCTCCCCGGCCGGGGCGATCCGGTGGCAGGGCGGGGTCGGTGGGGAGGGACCCCACCCTGCCGGGCGGATCCGCCGCCGCCGGGGGCCGGTTGCCCGCCGGGACGGCCCGCCTCCCCCGCGGGTGGGGGCGTCTCACCGCCGTCTCACACCACCACCCCGTCGACCTGCAGCGTCTGCACCGACCCCGCCGCGAACGGCACCGCGAGGGACTTGCCGCTCAGGTAGGTGTCCGAGCGGGGTGTGTAGAGGTCGCCGCCGCCGGAGGTCAGCGTGTTCCAGCGCGGGACCAGGCCGCCCGTGCCGCCGGAGACCGTGGTGAAGCGGGAGAGGTCGAAGGTCAGGGTCTGGGCGGAGGCGGCCTTGTTCGCGGCCACGATCACCAGGCGCTTGGCGCTCGCGTCGTACGCCGCCACCGCGTAGTCCACGCCCGTGTCCACGATCGTCATGCCGGGGCGGATGTGGCGGCTGAACTGGGCCATCACGTACAGCTTCGTCTCGACCGCGCCGGCCGTCAGGGTGCTCGCGTCGTACTTGACCATGCCCCAGCCCGCGGTCGGGTCCATCACCTGCCAGTAGACCCAGGCGGTCGGGTGCAGCCAGCGGAAGTCGAGGAGGAGGTTGCTCGCGAGGGTGAGGCCGGTGCCGTCCCCGTCGCCGTACTCGGAGTTCCACAGCGCCTTGCCTGAGGACGTCACGGCATCGGTGTAGAGGAGGTCCCGACGGCCGCCCGAACCCTGGTAGCCGTGCACGTTGACCCGGTTGACCAGGGCCTTCGTGGTCGAGTTGAAGGAGTTCCACGTCGTACGGGCCAGGTCGTAGCTCGTCTCGTCCGACGCGGAGATCCTGGTGCCCGTCAGGCCCCGCTTGTCCAACTCGCTTCGCAGATAAGGGAGTACGGCCGACTGGACGGCGGCGTCCAGGTGGCAGCCCTCCTGGGTGCCGGTGGACGTCCACCAGTTGGAGGACGGTTCGTTGAACGGGTCCACGGTGGCGAAGTTCACGCCCCAGTTCGTCTTCGCGTAGAGGGCGACCGCCGCGAGGTGGGAGGCGTGCTGGCGGTAGTTCCAGGACTGGAGGTTGTTGCCGCCGCCGGACGCGCCGGAGGGATTGTGGTTCAGGCACATCCACCACATCGGCGAGTTGGCGAACAGCTCGCTCGTCGCACCGCGCGCGGTCGCCTTGGTCAGGGCGGCTCGCTGCTTCGCGTCGGCCGTCCACTTCCACGCGGACGACGTCGGGTCCTCGTTGTTCCAGTCCTGCCAGTAGCCCTCGATCTGCTTGAAGGAGGGGATGTTGACGGAGGCGGTCATGCTCTCGCCGCCCACGGTGTTCCAACCGCACGCGCCGAGGTTGTAGCGGGCGATGGTCATGCCGAGGCCGGGACGTGAAGCTCCGTCGTACGTCGTCGACTTGGTGGTGAAGAAGAGGTCGGCGAAGTCGTCGCGGGCGCCGAAGACGTTGGCCCACCAGGCCAGCGACGTGCCCCAGCCCTCCCATTTGCCGTACGTCGTGGCCGGGTTGACGGCGATCGTCGCGTCCGCGCGGGCGGTGCCCGTCGCCAGGGCGCCGCCGAGGACCGTGCCGCCCGCGGCGGTCAGGAGTGTTCTGCGTCGGATCATGGCTGGCTTCTCCGTCCGTAGCGCGACTGCCGGTCGTCCCACCGGAGTCGGCCGTCGATGTCGACTCGACCTGGATCTCGGCCGCCGGTTCGTCCCACCGGCGCTTGCCCGTACCGCTGATGCCATCAGGAAGCATCGGGTGTGGTGCGTGGGGTTGTCGAGGGTTGTGACAGCCCTTTCTAAAACCGGTGGAGGAAGCCGGATGGGTGGTGATGGGGGGCGCGGGTGTGTCCGAAGGGTGCTCTGGCGGAGGGTTGTCGGGGCCCGGGAACGTACGGATGCCGCGTGAGGCTGGCGAGTTGGCGGGGCGGCGCCTATCGTGCGCCCGGCGAAGGAGGCGTACGGATGCGGGCTCCGGGGATCGTGCACCACGGCACGCGGCGACGGCGTGCCGCGTACCGGCGAGCGGTCTGGAGCGGCGCCGAGGCGCTCGTCACCGTCGGACTCGTGCTGCTCCTCCTGGTCGTGCACCAGTTGTGGTGGACCAACCGGCAGGCGCAGCACCGCGCCGACCGCAAGGTGCAGGCGCTGGAGCGGGAGTGGGGGGCACCGGCACCCGGGGACTCCGTCCCCGACGCGAGCGCCGGTCCCGGTGCCGGGGAGACGGATGCCGGGAACGCGGACGCGGGGGAGACGGACGCGGGGGACGCCGGGCCGTCCGCCGGGAAGGCGGCCGCTCCGTCCGGCGGTTCCACCGGCTCCACCGGCGGTGCTCAGGCGCGGCCCCGCTGGTCCCAGGCCTACGCCGTCCTCGGCATCCCCCGGCTCTCCCTGCGGGTGCCCGTCGCGGAGGGGGTCAGCAAGCCGGACGTCCTCAACAAGGGCTACGTCGGCCACTACAAGGGCACCCAACAGCCGGGACAGGCGGGCAACTTCGCCCTGGCCGGGCACCGGAACACGCACGGCGAGCCCTTCCGCTACCTCCCGAGGCTCGAGCGCGGTGACACGATCACCGTCGAGACGAGGACCGCCGTGTACACGTACACCGTCGACCGGACGCTCGCGAGGACCTCCCCGCGGGACGGCGGGGTCATCCGGCCGGTGCCCCGCAGCACCGTGCATCCCTCGTACGGGTACGGCGAGCCCGGGTACTACATCACGCTCACGACGTGCACACCCGAGTACACGTCCACGTACCGGATGGCGGTCTGGGGGAAGCTCACCGCCGTGCGGCCCCGCTGACCCCCGCCCCGTGACCGGCCGCCGGCCCGCCGGCTCAAGCCCGGTCCCGGAGCACCAGCACGCTCGCCGCCGCCAGGGCCGCGAGTCCCGCCGAGACGGCGATCGCGATGTCCGCGCCGTGCGCCGGTCCGCCGGTGGAGGTGACGAGGGCGATGGTGAGGGCGACGCCGGCGCAGGAGCCGATGTAGCGGAAGGTCTGCTGGGCGCCCGAGCCCATCGCGGCGCGGGTCGCCGGAACGGATTCGACGGCCGTCATCGGCAGCGCGGCGTTGAGCAGGCCGCTGCCCACCCCGGAGACGACGAAGCCCGGGAGCAGCCGCGGCCAGGACTCGGCGCCGACCGCGCCGAGCATCGTGAGGACCCCGGCCGCGTGCAGCGCGAAGCCGAGGGCGAGCTGGTGGCGGGGCGAGACCCGGCCCGCGAGGCGCCGGGCCTGGAGGGCGACCGTGAACGACAGGCCCGACCAGAGCAGGAACAGCCACGCCGTGTCCATCGCCGACAGCCCCAGCGTCCGCTGGAGCAGCGCCGGCAGGAAGCTGAACAGGCCGATCACCGCGAGGCCCATGAAGAGCCCGCCCGCGGACGAGGCGAGGAAGCGGCGGTGCCGGAGCAGGCCGAGGTCGATCATGGGCGTCGGGGTGCGGCGTTCGACGACGACGAACACCGACGTCAGGACGAGGAACGCGGCCAGCAGCAGCCCCACCGGCGCGCGCAGCCAGCCGTCACGGCCCAGCGTCAGCGCGGCCACCAGCGACACCAGCGCGAGGCCGAAGGTCAGCGCCCCCGCCAGGTCGGGCCGGCCGCCGCGCGGGGCGCGGGACTCGGTCAGGGCGCGGGTTCCCAGCAGGGCGACGATCAGGGCGGCGGCGCCGAAGACGGCGTACGTCATTCGCCAGTTCCAGCCCGCTATGGCCCCCGAGAGCAGCGGGCCCATCGCGATGCCGCCGCTGACGAACGCGCCCCACACGCCCGTCGCGCGCAGCCGCCCGCGCGGGGTCGGGAAGGCGTGCACGATCAGCCCCAGGCTGCTCGCGAGGATCGCGGCGCTCGCCGCGCCCTGTGCGACGCGGGTCAGGGTGAACAGCCAGGTCGAGCCCGCGAGCGCGCCCAGCGCCGTGGTGATGCCGAGGGCCACGGTGCCGGCCAGGAAGATCCGGCGGCGGCCGTAGTCGTCCGCGAGGCTGCCCGCGACCAGGAGCAGCGCGGCCAGGCCCAGCGGGGTGCCGTTGAGCAGCCAGGCCTGGGCGGACACCGAGGTGTGCAGCGCGGCGGCCGTGTCGGGGAGCGTGACCATCGGGGCGGTGTACGTCATCAGGGCCACGGCGGTGGCGGCGCTGGTCAGGGCGAGGGTCGCGGTCGCCCGTGGCGCGCTCGGCGGGGTGGGCGCGCTGGGCGGCGCCGAGCGCGGGGTGGCCCCGGCGGTTGCGGCGGCGAGTGCCGACTGCGTGCTGGTGTCGGTCCGGTCGAGCCGGGTCATGGCCTGCCCTTTCGCGGTGCGGATCGGTGCGGTTATCAGTTCGGTCATTGAACCTTCGGTATGCGTAGACCGTAGCACCTTGGTTCGGTCATTGAACCGACAAGCCGAAAAGTGGCTAGAGTGGGGGCATGGCTCTCGGCAAGGACTACGCGACGCAGGAGTGCTCGATCGCCCGCGCGCTGGAGATCGTCGGCGAGCGCTGGACGCTTCTGATCGTCCGCGACGCGCTCTACGGCGTACGGCGCTACAACGACTTCCTCGTGCACCTCGGCATCCCGCGCGCCGTCCTCGCGGCGCGTCTCCAGTCGCTCACCGCCGAGGGCATCCTCGAGAAGCGCCGCTATCAGGAGTCACCGCCCCGCGACGAGTACGTCCCGACCGAGCGCGGTGTCGCGCTGTGGCCCACCCTGCGGTCGCTCGGACTGTGGGGCCGTGAGCACTTCGACCAGACCAGGCTGCGTTACTTCCGTCACGCGGCCTGCGGTACGGAACTCGGCCCGTACGGCGAATGCCCCGCCTGCGGATTCGTCGTGCCCGTCCCGGACGTCGAGATGTCGCCGGGCCCCGGGCTCGACCCCGATCCGGCCGATCCGGTCAGCCGGGCGCTGCTCGGACCGCGGCGGCTGCTGGAGCCGGTGGAGACGGACCCCAGGAAACAGGCCGGGGCGGACGTGCCGCAGCGGGCCGAGGGGGACTCCCGGAAGTCGGCCGGGGGCGGCTCCCGGGAGACGGCCGAGGGTGATTCCGGGGGAGCGGCGGGGACGGGCCGCTCGACGCCGGCCGGGGCCGGATCCCGGCGGTCGGCCGAGAAGGATCCTGTATAACGAACGGAAGGACGCGCGCACCCTGTTCGGGGGCGCACCCCGCACGACGCGCGCACCACGTTCGAGGCGCACCCTGTACGAGAGGAGGGGCAGTCGATGATCCGGACCTGGGCCAACGCCCGCCCCGCCGCCGTACTGCTGCTCCTGCTCCTGGAAGTGGCCCTGCTCGACACCGGCAGCCTCTCCGCCACCGTCACGCTCGCCGCGACCGCCGCCGCCGGATCCGCCTTCGCCGCCTGCTCCCTGCTGGCGTCGCGCTGCGCCCCCGCGGTCCCGCCCACCCGGGTGCGCACGGCCATCCGCGACCGCGCCCGGCGGACCGCCTTCCTGCCGCAACGCGATCCGGACGCCCAGGGGCGCCCCCGGCCCAGGGCCCCCGGACACGCCCTCCCGGCGACCGCGTAGGGCACCCCTTCCCAGCTCGACCCCGGTGACGCTCCGCCTCGGTGACTCCCTGTCCCGGTGGACCGTTCCGTTCCAGGTGACCCCGCGCGGGTCGTCATGCCGCATTCCGTACTCCCGGCACGACGAGACCCCCGGAGGGCTCACCCATGTCCACGTTCATGTCCGCTTTCGCGACGCTGGTCGAGCGGTTCGCCGACCTGCTCCAGCCCCTGTTCCACGCCTCGGCGGCCGCCGCCGCGATCGTCCTGTTCACCGCGCTCGTACGCCTGCTCGTGCACCCCCTGTCACGGGCCGCGGCTCGCGGACAGCGGGCGCGCGCGGCCCTTCAGCCGCAGGTCGCGCGGCTGCGCGAGAAGCACGGGAAGGACCGGGAGAAGTTCCAGAAGGAGCTGATGGAACTGCACGCCGAGGAGAAGGTGTCACCGCTCTCCGGCTGCCTGCCGAGCCTGCTCCAGATGCCGGCCTTCTTCCTCCTCTACCACCTGTTCTCGAGCTCGACGATCGGCGGCGACGCCAACGCGCTGCTCGGCCACGAACTGTTCGCCGCGCCGCTGGGCGGCCGCTGGGCCGACGCGCTCGGCGAGGGGGGACCGCTCGGTCCGGCCGGTCTCGTCTACCTGGTCCTCTTCGCCGTCGTGGCGGCCGTGGCGACCTTCAACTACGTACGGACGAAGCGGATGACCGCCGCCGCGACCCCGGCGGGCGGCGACGGCGAGCAGATTCCGGGGCTCGCCTCGATCGGCAGGCTCATGCCGTTCCTGTCCTTCTTCACGCTCTTCACCGTGGCCGTGGTGCCGCTGGCGGCCGCGCTGTACGTGGTGACCAGTACGACCTGGAGCGCGGTGGAGCGGGCGGTGCTCTACCGGGACATGCCGGGGGCGGCGCCCACGGCCGCGGCTCTCGTCTAGAGGCCGGCCGACGGGAGCGGCCCGGCCCTCGGAAGGCGGCCGGGCTCTCGGAAGGCCTCCGGGCCTCGGGGGGTCCGCGAACGCGAGGGGGCGGCCCACGGGAGGTGGTCGTCGTGGTCCAGTCCGTGAACGGGGTCTTGCGGACTGGACGGCGGGCTTGGAGGATCGACCGGTTCTCCGATGGCCGCACCCGTCGGTCGACGGCCCGCATTCGAGGGAGATGGTGACCATGAAGCTGCTGCGCGTCGGTACGACGGGGTCGGAGCGGCCCGCGCTGCTCGACGCCGGGGGGACCCTGCGGGACCTGTCGGGACTCGTCGACGACATCGACGGGGCGCTGCTCGCCGACGACGCGGCGCTCGACCGGATTCGTGCCGCCGCCGAGGCGGGTGACCTGCCCTCGCTGGACGCGACCGGACTGCGGGTCGGACCGCCCGTGGCCAGGATCGGCAAGGTCGTGTGCATCGGGCTCAACTACCACGACCACGCCCGCGAGACCGGCGCCGAGCCGCCCGCCGAGCCGGTGATCTTCTTCAAGGCGCCGGACACCGTGGTCGGCCCGAACGACACGGTGCTCGTGCCGCGCGGGTCGGTGAAGACCGACTGGGAGGTCGAGCTGGCGGTCGTCATCGGCCGTACCGCCCGCTACCTGGAGTCCCACGAGGAGGCCCTCGCGCACGTCGCCGGGTACGCGGTCGCGCACGACGTCTCCGAGCGCGCGTTCCAGATCGAGCGCGGCGGCACCTGGGACAAGGGCAAGAACTGCGAGACGTTCAACCCGCTGGGTCCGTGGCTGGTGACCGCCGACGAGATCCCGGACCCGCAGGCGCTGTCGCTGAGGCTGTGGGTGAACGGTGAGCTCAAGCAGGACGGCACGACGGCCGAGCAGATCTTCCCGGTGGCTGAGGTCGTCCGCTACGTCAGCCAGTTCATGACGCTGTACCCCGGAGATGTCATCAACACCGGTACGCCGGCCGGGGTCGCGCTCGGACAGCCGGAGCCCAAGCCGTTCCTGCGGGCCGGTGACGTGGTGGAGCTGGAGGTCGGGGGGCTGGGGCGGCAACGCCAGGAACTCAAGAACGCGTGAGCGTTCCACTGGGTTCAGGGCGGGGTTCGTCTGTGCCGGGGTCTCTTGTCGGCGCGGGGGCGTTGTCGCCCTTGCGCCGTTCCCCGCGCCCCTGAGGGGGCGCGGGGAACCGGGTCGTCGGCTACGCCGACAGGAACTTCTCCAGGGCCTCGATCACCATCTGGTGGTCCTCGACCTGGGGCAGCCCGGAGACCACCACCGTGCCGATGACGCCCGCGTCCGTCACCGCGATCGGGAACGCGCCGCCGTGGGCCGCGTAGGCGTCGGGGTCCAGCCGGGAGGACTCCTCGAAGGTCGTCCCCTTGGCGCGGAACCGGGAGCCGACCAGCAGCGAGGAGCAGCCGTAGCGCTCGACGACGCGGCGCTTGCGGTCGATCCAGGCGTCGTTGTCCGGGGTCGAGCCGGGCAGCGCCGCGTGGAAGAGCTGCTGGCCGGCCCGGCGGATGTCGATGGCGACCGGCGCGCCGCGCTCGCGGGCGAGCTCGACCAGGAGGGTGCCGAGTGTCCAGGCGTCGTCGTGCGTGAAGCGGGGGAGCGTCAGCCGGCGCTCCTGCTCCTCCAGCTCGGCGATCTCCGGTGCGACGGGCGCGGTCACAGCGACACCACCGTTCCCTCGTGGGCGGAGCGGCGGGCCGCTTCCAGGACGTCGAGGGCGGCCGCGGCCTCGTGGGCGCTGACCGGGTTGGGGCCGCCGGCGGTGATCGCGGCGGCGACGGCCTCGTAGTACGCGGGGTACGCGCCCGGGACCGTCGGCTCGGGTCGGCCGCCGCCGGTCAGCGGGGACTCGCCGGAGCCGACGCGGCCCCACAGGGCCTCCGGCTCGACGCCCCAGTCGGCCGTGGTCCCGGGGCGCCTGCCCTCGCGGAGGTCGGCCTCCTGCGGGTCGAGGCCGTACTTGACGTAACCCGCCCGCGAGCCGAGCACGCGGAAGCGCGGGCCGAGCTGGGCCGTCGTCGCGGAGACGTAGAGGTGCGAGCGGACCCCGCTCGTGTGCGTGATCGCGATCAACGTGTCGTCGTCGGTCAGCGCACCCGGGCGGCGGATGTCCGACTCGGCGTACACCGAGGCCGCGGGGCCGAAGAGGACGAGCGCCTGGTCGACGAGGTGGCTGCCGAGGTCGTAGAGGAGACCCCCGATCTCCGCCGGGTCGCCGGACTCGCGCCAGCCGCCCTTCGGCTGCGGACGCCACCGCTCGAAACGGGACTCGAAGCGCCAGGTGTCGCCCAGCTCTCCCTCGGCGAGCAGCTTGCGCAGCGTCAGGAAGTCGTTGTCCCAGCGGCGGTTCTGGAAGACGGAGAGCAGCAGGCCGCGCTCGTCGGCCAGGGCGGCCAGCTCGCGCGCCTCCGCGGCGGTACCGGCGATCGGCTTGTCCACGACCACGTGGAGGCCCGCCTTCAGGGCGGCGGTGGCGATCGGGACGTGGGTCTTGTTCGGGGACGCGATGACGATCAGGTCGAGTTCGTCGGCGCGTGCCAGCAGTTCGTCCGGGTCGGCGGCGAACCGCAGTCCGTCACCGAACTCGGCGCGGGCCTGCGCCTGCCGCTCCGGGGCGGAGGTGACGACGGTGTCGAGGGTGAGCCCCTCGGTCGTGGCGATCAGCGGGGCGTGGAAGACGGAACCCGCGAGGCCGTAGCCGACGAGACCCACGCGAAGGGGCGTACCAGTACCAGTCATGCCTGTCATGCGTCCTACTTTCGCAACGCTGTTGCCAAAGTGCAAGTGCGGGGGACAATGGGCGGCGTGAACAGGACCAGTGCGGGTGGGGCCGGGAAGTCGGGGATCCCCGGGAAGTCGGGGATCCCGGCGGTTCCGGGAGGGCGGGGACCGGTGTCGGTGTCGGCCGGGACGGCCGGAGTGTCGGGTGCTTCCCGGGGGCCGGGCGGCCCGGGGAACCAGGGCGTGCCCGGTGGCCCGGGAGGCGTCGCGGGTATCGGGGCGGCCGGGGTGAACCTGCCCGCCCTGCGCAGCCACAACGCCGCGCTGGTACTCGATCTGCTCCGTACGGCGGGGGCCGCGGGCATCAGCCGCCTGGAGATCGCCGAGCGGACCGGACTGACCCCGCAGGCCGTCAGCAAGATCACCGCGCGCCTCCGCGCGGACGGGTTCGCGGCGGAGGCAGGACGCCGCGCGTCCACGGGCGGCAAGCCCCGTACGGTGCTGCGGCTCGTGCCCGAGGCGGGGCACGCCGTCGGGCTGCACCTGGACCGGGACGAGCTGACCGTCGTGCTCTGCGACCTCACCGGGACCGTGCTGGCCGAGCGGCACGCGCCGCTGGACCTGGGAGCCGGTGCCGAAGCGGTGGTGGAGGGTGCGGCCCAGGAGGTCTCCGCCCTGCTCGCAGGGGTGACGCCGCTGGGCGTCGGGGTCGCGCTGCCGGGGCCGCTCGATCACACGCTGGGCGTGCTGCACCGGGTCACCGGCTTCCCCGAGTGGGACGGGTTCGCCCTGCGGGACGCGCTGGCCGGGCGGCTCGGGCTGCCGGTGGTGGTGGACAAGGACACCAACGCGGCGGCGCTGGGGGTCGCCGTGCTGTCCGGCGTCCGGTCCGGTTCGGGCTCGGCGGGCGGTGGCTCGTTCGCCTACCTCCATCTCGGTACGGGGCTCGGGGCCGGGCTCGTGCTCGGCGGGGTCGTGCACCGGGGCGCCCGTACCGGGGCCGGGGAGTTCGGGCACCAGGTCATCCAGCTGGACGGCCCGCTGTGCGAGTGCGGCAACCGGGGATGCATCGAGGTGCTGTGTCTGGACGCGGTGGCGCGGGGGACCGCGGACGAGGCCGCCCGGGTGCTCGGGGCCGGGGCGGCGAACCTGGTGGGGCTGCTCGACATCGACCTCGTCCTGCTGGGCGGGCGCACGGTGGCGGCCCACGAGGAGGTCTTCGTACGGGGCGTCGGCGCCGTCCTGGAGGAACGGGCCCGGCGCGAGGGAGGCGCTGCCGCGGTGCCGGTCCGGGTGGCCCCCGGCGGCGCGCGCGGGGTGGCCGAGGGGGCGGCCCAGCTGTTGCTGGCCCCGCTGTTCGGGCGCGGGGAGGGCTGAACCGGGCGGAGCGAGCCGGGCGGACCGAGCTGAGCGGCGAGTCCGCTGCGTGGGTCGGGCGGAGCGAGCCGGGTGGGCCCGGCTGGGCCGTGAGTTCCGCTGGGTGCGTCGGGCAGAGTGAGCTGGGCGGCGGGTCGGGCTGCGTGGGTCGGGCGAGAGCCTTCCCGCGCGCCCGGTCGGGGTCGGTGGTGTCCGCGTCCGACCGACCCGACCCGGCGTGCTCCCTGCCGCCCGGCGGGGGATCCGGGGGCCAGGAGAGGGGAATTGCGCGGCCGAACGGGGTGGTCCCGTGCGTGGCGGTCCGCCGACGGGGGTGACGCGTGGCAGGGTCGCGAGGCCATTGCCCGGCACCGCCTGACGCTTTCGAACCTCCCGGTCCCCGCCGACCCCCGATCGGACAAAGGCTCCTCATGCGACTGCGTACGCCCCGACCCTTCACCCCGTCCTCCCTCGAACCGACGGGTCTGGCCCCGCCCCCCGCCGCCCCGGCGGCCCGACCTCCGATGGCCCTCGCCCTGCGTTTCACGCTCGCCCCGGCCGTTCTCGCCCTGTGTGTCACGCCGGCCCCGGCCCACGCGCGGGAACCCGGCGCCGCCTGCGTCTCGTCCGACGCCCGTGACTTCCCGGTCAGGGCCCGGATCCACGGTGGCCCCGACGCCTATCAGGCCGGCGGCGACTTCGGGACCTGGTACATCGACCTCACCAACACCACGGCGCACACCTGCGGCGCGATCCATCCGGTCGTCGTCCTCGTGGACGCGAAGCGGACCCTGCGCCCGCGGCAGACGCGGCTGGAGTTCTACGAGGGTGCGCGGGCGCACGAGGTGACGTTCGAGCGGAGCGACGAGAACGAGAACGTCGGGCCCTTCGACGACGGCTTCCCCGGGTTCACCGTGGCACCCGGCCGCACCCTCACGGTGAAGGTGCGGCTCTCCCTGACCTCCGACGCGACCGCTCCCAACACCGTCGTCGTGAACGCGGCGGTCGTGCAGCGGCACGAAGACGACGGCGACTGGGTGGGGGAGTCGAACGACTACCGGTTCCGGGTCGAGGACGACGACAAGGACAAGGCGAAGAGCGGCAGCGAGGAGCCGGGCGCGGACACCGGCGCGGACGGGGACGGCACGGCGGACGCCGGGTCCGACCCCGGGACCGGTACGGGCGCCGGCACCGGCGCGAGTGCCGGCACCGGCACCGCGAGCGGGAACGGCACCGGGACCACCGGCACCGGCACCACCGGCGGGGGGACGACCGGCGACGCGACCGCGGGGACCGGTGCGGCGGAGCCGTCCGACCAGTTGGCCAGTACCGGGCCCGGCGCCCCGAACCCGCTGGGCCCGGCCGTGCTCGCGCTCACCCTGCTCGTCTCCGGAACCGGACTGCTCGTCCTGGCCCGGCGGTTGCGCCCGCGCCGATGCTGACGGCGGGAGGTCCGCCCTCCCGGAGCCCGGCCTCCGCAGGGCACCCCCGCTCCGGCCCCCTGTCCCGCGGTCCTGACTAGGCTGGGGGCGTCGGCACGACGTCGTTCCGGCGCCCCCGGATCGCGCGCGTACGTACGCCAGGACGGCAGGAGACCCAGCACATGTCAGAGCGCAGGCCCATCGAATCGTGGCTCACCGACATGGACGGCGTCCTCATCCACGAAGGTGTGCCGATCCCCGGCGCCGACGCCTTCATCACGAAGCTGCGGGAGTCGGGCAAGCCCTTCCTCGTGCTGACGAACAACTCGATCTACACGGCCCGCGACCTGCACGCCAGGCTCCGGCGCATGGGCCTGGACGTGCCGGTCGAGAACATCTGGACCTCCGCCCTCGCCACCGCCAAGTTCCTGGACGACCAGCGGCCCGGCGGCACCGCCTACGTCATAGGCGAGGCGGGTCTGACCACCGCGCTGCACGACATCGGGTACGTCCTGACCGACCACGAACCGGACTACGTGGTCCTCGGGGAGACCCGTACCTACTCCTTCGAGGCCATGACCAAGGCGGTCCGGCTGATCAACGGCGGCGCCCGGTTCATCGCCACCAACCCGGACGAGACCGGCCCGTCGACCGAGGGTCCGCTGCCGGCCACCGGAGCGGTCGCCGCGCTGATCACCAAGGCCACCGGCAAGCAGCCCTACTTCGCGGGCAAGCCGAACCCGCTCATGATGCGGACCGGGCTCAACGCGATCGGCGCGCACTCCGAGACCAGCGCGATGATCGGCGACCGCATGGACACCGACGTCCTGGCCGGACTGGAGGCGGGGATGCAGACCTTCCTCGTCCTGACCGGGCTGACCGGGCCGGAGGAGGTCGAGCGGTACCCGTACCGGCCGTCGAAGATCGTCGACTCGATCGCCGACCTGGTCGACCGCGTCTGAATCCCGGAGCGCGCGAGCGGATCCAAACCCCCGGGGCCGAGGACGGACCCGTACGGAGCAGTGGCGGCCCGCTGGGGATGCGGGCCGTCGCCGCGAGGGGGAGTCTCCAGATGTCTGGAGGTTTCACGATGCGCTCAATGCGACTCACTCTCGGTGCCGGGGCGGTGGTCGCGGCCGCGCTCACGCCCGCCGCGTACGCGGCGGGCGCGGGCCCGGCCGGTATCTCCGTGACCCCGGGATCCCCCGCCCCCGGCACCGACGTCCAGGTGCGGGCCATGGGCTGCGGGGGCCGGACGGGCACCGCGGCGTCGGACGCCTTCGTCTCGGACGCGCGGCTGACCGGCGGGGGCGGCGCCGGACTGATCGGCGAGACCCGCGTCCGGACCACGCTCGCCCCCGGCAGTTACGGCATCGAGGTCGACTGCGACGGCCACGCGGGCCGGGTCAAGGGCACGGTCACCGTCACCGCGCCGCACGACTCCGCGCCGCACGATTCGGCACCCCACGACACCTCGGCCCAGGACTCCGCGCCGCACGACTCCGCACCGCACGACACCGCGCCCCACGAGTCCTTGCCGCGGGAATCCGCACCGCCGGAATCCGCGCCCCACGACTCCGCACCCCACGACTCCGCGCCGCACGACTCGGCTCCGAGTGTCTCCGCCCCCGCCTCGCCGGTCGCGCCCGTGCACGCGGGTGGCGGCGGCGCCGCCCGCTTCGCCGCGGCGGACGCCAGGGCGGCCGGACCCGGTACGAGGCAGGCCGTGATCGGGCTGGTCCTCGCGGGCGTCGCCGCGATCGCCGTCGCGGTCCGCAGCGTCCGCCGGGGCCACGACAGACGCGACTGACATGGCCGAACGGGAACGATCCGCGGGTACCGGCCGGCTGCTGACCGGTGTGGTCTGGCTGGCGCTGCTGCTCGGGCTGTGGCTGTGGGGCCGTCAGGTGACGGACCTGCGGCTGGGGATCTCGGCGCCGACCACGGGGGACATCGCCGCCGTCGGGAGGCCGCCGGAGGTGCGGCTGCCGCCCGCGCTGAAGCCCCTGCCGAACGCCCGGCCGCAGCGCGTCGACATCCCCGCGACCGGTGTGCAGGCCCCCGTCGTGGCCCGCGGGCTCGACCGGCTGGGCGGCATCGATCCCCCGCCGTACGACCAGCCGGGCGTCGTCGGCTGGTACGCGGCCGGGGCGCGGCCGGGGGCCGCCGGGACCGCGCTGATGGTCGGTCACGTCGACACCGAGACCCGGCCCGCGGTCTTCTACCGGCTCAGCTCCGTCAAGCCCGGCGACACCGTCCGGGTCGTCCGCGACGACGGCAGGGTCGCCGAGTTCACCGTGGACGACGTCCAGGTGCTCGCGCGCGACCACTTCGATGCCCGACAGGCTTACGGGACACGGCAGTCGGGCCGGGCCGAGCTGCGGCTGATCACCTGCGGCGGAACCTTCGACAAGGCGAGCGGAAGCTATACGGCGAACGTGGTCGTCTCCGCGTATCTCACCGGGAGCGCGCTGTGAGCGGTGGTTCGGGACGTGCGGTCACCCGGCCCGGTCGGCGACCCGCTCCCCCCTGAGCCGCCGGCCGGGCTGGTCCTCGACCGCGCGCGCACGGGTTGCGGGAGAAACCCGGCGTCGGCGCGGGAGGTCTGCGGCCCGTCCGTCGGGCGGGACGGTCGGGCCTGGTCGACCGGTCGCGGGCCGGGGCCGCTGGAGACGGGCTCGGACCACGCGAGCGCCGGGGCTCATGGGCTGTTCGGTGCGAGGTCCGCGACGGTGGCGCCGGGTGATGCCCGCAGGCCGTGTGCGGTCGTGCCGGAAGCCTTCCCACGGCGATGGATGAATATGCGTTCGATTCGTCCCGGTTCCCACGGCGTTTCCCGGGGGCCTTCGCGCGTTTCCACCCCGCCCCGGTTCCGTCGCCCTCCCCGTCGGACGCGGATCTCTGGCGGTGTGTTCATCCGGTCCGGGGTAGCTGTAACAGTCGGCCGACAAGGGTCCGCACGGCCTCGTGGGCCGCGCGGCGGGTATGTCAGGATTGAGGCTTAGGACGGTGCACCCGAGGGGGAGTTGCATGTACGGCAAGAAGGGTGCCGGGGCACGGTCGTCCATGGCGGTGCTGGGGGCGGCACTGCTGCTCGCGGGGTGTTCCTCCGGGGGCGACGGCGGCAAGGACGAGCGTTCCGGAGCCGAGATAACGCAGCAGCCGAAGAACGCGGACCCGTTCTGGGTGAACCCGGACGGGAACGCGGCCGAGCAGGTCGCCGCCTACGCCGAGGCGGGCAAGGACGAGGCCGCCGAGCAGATCCGCAAGATAGCCGGGCAGCCCACCGGCGAGTGGATCGGCGCGGAGAACCCGGAGGGGGAGGCGCGCGGCTTCACCGAGGCCGCCGAGAAGGCCGACCGGGCCGCGATCCTGGTCCTCTACAACATTCCGCACCGCGACTGCGGCCAGTTCTCGCAGGGCGGTGCCGCCGACGGCGACGCGTACCGGACCTGGATCGACGGGGTGGCGAAGGGCATCGGGGACCGCCCCGCGACGGTGATCCTGGAACCGGACGCCATCCTGCACCTGGTCAACCGCTGCACCCCGGAGGAGTTCCACGAGGAGCGATACGACCTCCTCAAGGGCGCCGTCGACAAACTGACGTCCCTGAAGAACACGAAGGTGTACCTGGACGCGGGCAACGCGGGCTGGGGCCACCCCGACCAGATCTTCCAGCCGCTCCGGTGGGCGGGCGTCGACCGGGCCGACGGCTTCTCGGTCAACGTCTCCAACTTCTACTCGACCGAGGACTCCGTCGCCTACGGCAAGCAGCTGGCCGCGAAGGTCGGCGGCAAGCACTTCGTCATCGACACCAGCCGCAACGGCAACGGGCCGTACACGCGGGGCGAGGCGGACGAGAACTGGTGCAACCCCCCGGGCCGCGCGCTCGGCGAGAGCCCGACGACCAGGACCGCCGACCCGCTCGTCGACGCGTATCTGTGGGTCAAGCGGCCGGGAGAGTCGGACGGCACGTGCAGGGGCGGCCCGAAGGCGGGCGAGTGGTGGGCGGAGTACGCCCTGAAGCTCGCGAAGGCCTCGAAGTAGCCGCGGCCCGTACGCCGGGCCGAACGCGACGGGGCGCCCTCCGCTTTCCCGCGGAGGGCGCCCCGTCACGTACGCGTGAACAACTCCCTTGGAATCAGGGAACCTTGACCCACTGGGCCTTGCTGGGCGTGCCCTGGTCGTCCGTCACGAACAGCATGTACCAGCCGGACTCGACGAGGTTGCGGTTCTTCGGCACGGTCACCGAGATCCCGCTCTTCGTCCTGGTGAGGTCCAGGGCGATGGACCGCTGGTCGACGTCGGTGACATGGGTGGACGCGCTCGGCCGGATCAGCCGGGCCGTCTTGATCGAGGACGCGTGCGCCGAGGTGAACGTCGCCGACGCGCCGCGGGCGATCGTCTTCGGCCCGCCCGACAGCGAGGGCCGCGAGCCCCGGTAGAGGTACGGCGGGGTGTACAGCTCGATGCGCTGCTCGAAGGTGGCCGGCTTGGTGTTGGCCTTGTCCGCGTAGAGCGAGTTGGAGCCGAAGAACATCACGCGACCGTCGGGCAGCAGGATCGAACCCGAGTGGTAGTTGCGGCCCACCAGCGGGTCGGCGACCCGGTCGAAGGTGTTCGAACCGGGGTCGTAGATCCGCGCCTGGAGGATGTTGGAGTCGCCGCGCCCGCGGTAGTCCTCGGAGCCGCCGGAGACCAGGACGGTGTCGTCGGGCAGGATCGAGGACTGCGGATAACGGGTGCCCGTCTCCAGTTCGGGCCCGTCCACGAACCTCGGCTTCTTGTCCAGGAGGTCGATCAGCCGGGTCTTCCTGCTGGACAGGGCGGACTCGCCGACCCCGCCGCCGCCGATCACCAGGTACTTCTCGTCCTGCGCGGGCGGCAGCAGCACCGTGCCGGAGGTCTCCATCAGGTTCGGGTCGCTCAACCCCTTGAGCTTGCTGAACTTGTTACTGGCCAGGTCCCAGACGCCGGGGTCGCGGCCCACGTCGTCGGGGCCGTAGCCGGCGTTCGAGCCCGAGTAGAAGAGCTTGCCGTTCTGCATCAGGGAGATCGCCGGGTAGGTCGGGAACTGGCGTATCCCCTTGGCGTACGTCCACTTCTTCGTCTTCGGGTCGAAGACCTCGTTCTTGCCCGGGACGAGCTGGCCGATCTCGTCCAGGCCGGAGAGGCTGAGCACCTTGCCGTCGCCGAGGGTGGTCAGCGTCGGGTACCAGCGCGCCTCGTTCATCGGGTCGACCTTGATGTACTTCTCGGCGACCGGATCGAACTCGTAGGCATCCCGGATGCCCTGGAAGTCCTTCTTGTCCAGGGCGAGTTTCTGCGCGATGCCGTAGGTGTTGCGGGCGTCGGTGCCGGTCAGCCCCTGGACCCGGTAGTTGTCCTGGGTGCCGGTCTCGTGCTTCCGGCCGCTCCGGTGCGCCTCGACGTAGATGCGGCCGAGGCCCGGGTCGTTGCGCAGGAACGCGCCGGTCGCCTTGTCGAAGACCTTCTTGGCGCGCGGGACGAGCACCGGGTCCTTCGACACGAACGTCTTGCCGTTCTTCCTGCCGGTGAACTTGGTGCCCGCGGGCAGCGTGATGGGCTTGTCGGGGTTCTCGTTGTGGACGACCATCAGGCCGCCCGCCTTGGTGACGTCGCCCTTCAGCGTCTCGTACCGCTTGGTGCCGCCGGCGATCAGCAGATTGCCGTTGGAGAGCTGCGTGTGCCCCGTGCAGAACAGGTCGGCCGGCGTCGGCACGGTCTTGATCGTGCCCTTGACCGGGTCCCAGACCCGGGTGTCGAACTTCTTCGCGTCGAAGTTGTCCTGGTTGTTGCCCGAACCCGCGATCAGCAGGATCTTGCCGGTGTGGAGCAGGGCCGCGTGGATCGTGTTGAGCCGGTACTCCTCCGGGAACTCGACCACGTCCCAGTGGCCGTTGTCGGCTTTGTACTCCGGCTTGTTGATCGTGTAGTGGTGGTACTTGTCCGTTCCGAAGCGATACAGCCACGGCCCGTTCATTCCGGCCAGCGCGAGCACCACCACCCCGGTTATGCCGAGGCGGCGGGCGCGGCGGCGACGGGCACCGTCTTTCATTTGTTACGTCCCCCAAGGGCGATCTGCATGGTCTGGTCGTTCTCCCCGTCCGCGGCGACCCAGCTGGGCTTCTGCTGCGGCGCGTGCGGGCCGTGCTGCTCCTGCCGCGGCACCGACGCCTGCTGCGGGACGTGGACGTCTTCGGGTGTCGCCGGCTTCTTCCCGCGGTCCTGGCGCATGGACCAGCGCCAGGCGAGGATCGGCGCGGCGGTGATCAGCAGGGCGAAGACGCCCCAGGTGATCATCGCGGGGTGGGAGTGCCCGAACACGAAGCCGGCGGTGATCGACCCGGCGAAGACCAGGATGAAGAACAGGTGGATCCGGAAGGTCCCGAACAGGGTGTCGGGGCTGGCCGAGTCGCCCTTGGGCGTCACCACGAACGAGCTCTTGCGGCGCAGTACGGTGTCCATGAGCGAGCGGGCGTAGATCGGGGCGGACAGCGCCGACATCACCATGCCGGCGACACCGCCGGAACCCTCCGGCTCGTGCGGCGAGACGTTGTGCCGGCGGTTCCAGATGTACAGGCCGATCTGGAGAGCCGAGGCGTTGCCGTACAGCATGAGCCAGACCGTCGGGTCGATGTTCACGCCCGATGCCCCGAGCCCGAGGAACAGGGCGCAGCTCAGGGCCGCGAGGATCCAGTTGAGCGCGGACATCGGGTAGAAGATGATCATCATCGTGTAGTTGAAGAGCTTGCCCGGAGGCATCGAGAAGAAGCCCTTCCAGTACTGCTTGAGGATCGTCTCGTAGGTGCCCCGGGACCAGCGCAGCTGCTGGGTGAAGAAGTCCGTCCAGGCGCTCGGCCCCTCGCCCACGGCCAGGACGTCCGGGGTGTACACGGACTTCCACTTGCGGCCGGTCACCGGGTTCTTGGCGCGGTGGATCTCGAAGCCGGTCGCCATGTCCTCGGTGATCGAGTCGTACAGGCCGCCGATCTGCTTCAGCGCCTTGATGCGTACGGCGTTGGAGGTGCCCACGAACATGGGGGAGCCGTAGAAGTTGCCCGCCCGCTGGATGAGGGCGTGGAAGAGGAACTGCTGGGACTCGGCGGCCTTGGTGATGGGGTTGTCGTAGTTGCCGTACACCTGCGGGCCGATGACGAATCCGACGTTCGGGTCGCGGAAGAAGCCGAGCATCCGCTCCAGGTAGTTGGGCAGCGGCACGTGGTCGGTGTCGACCGAGGCGAAGTAGTCGTAGTCGTCGCCGTGGGCGTCCAGCCAGGCGTTGTAGTTGCCGTGCTTGGTCCTGGCGCGGTGCGGGCCCTTGGCCTGGTTCCACTTCGCGACGCCCTTGCGGGAGAAGTGGTGCACGCCCAGGCGCTCGCAGACCTCCTTCACCTCCGGGTCGTCGCCCTCGTCGAGGAGCCAGATGTGCAGGAGGCCCCGGTGGCGCAGCTTGACGGCCGCCTCCAGGGTCTTCGTCACCATGGCGAGGGGCTCCTTGCCGGGGACGAACGAGGTGAGGAAGGCGACTCTCGTGCCGGTTTCGGGCACCACCGGGACCGGGTCGCGGGCGACCAGGGTGGCGTGCGCGTTCGACAGCACGTTCATGCAGCGGAAGAACTCGATCAGTCCGATCGAGACCAGCATGACGATGTCCAGCGCCGGCAGGAAGTCGTAGGCGGGATAGTCGCGTTCGGTCCAGTGGTCGGGCTGGAGCAGCCAGCCGAGCAGGACCAGCGAGAGCAGCGGGGCCGCTCCCAGCATGAGGGCGGCGCGGACGCGGTGCGTCTCCTGCGACAGCAGGGAGCGGTACTGCACCTTGTACGGTTTGCCCGGATCGGGTTGGGTGAGTGGTCCCGCGAGTCTGCTGTAGTGCTCGTAGTCGTACTTCGGAAGCGACTTCTTGATCCTGCGGAAGCTGCCCGTCCGCTGCGAGGGCATACGCAGCTGAGTCGTCTCCGAACTGTCGAATTCCTGCCGGGCGCCCGTCGGCGTCGACGTCATGAGTCATCCCCCCGCACGCACCGTCGGTGCGTGTTCGTCGGTTCTCGTCGTTCGCTCGGGTCCCCCTCGACCCTCACGGACGCGGTTTACTGGCCGGCCGGCGTCACCACATCATTCCCACCATATAGACATGGAATTGCGGCCCCTCGGTTGCGTGACGCCCCCCTCGGCGTCGTTCACGAACGGGCCCCCAGCCCCTCATGGTCGCAACCGGCCCTGCCCCACCTGTTTCAACTGCCTTAAATCGACAGTCTTTTGGACCCCAGGGTTCTACGCCGCCCGCCATGATCGCAAGAGCGAAACGCGGTGTTAACCGGTCATAAGCGTTCATTGGGACGTGAGTGCGAAAAGGGGATCGGGTGGTGGCCGCGGTGGCGGACGTTCCGGCATGACGACGGGCCCCCTCGTCGCTACGAGGAGGCCCGCCGGTCTGTGCGCCGCCAGGGACTCGAACCCCGGACCCGCTGATTAAGAGTCAGCTGCTCTAACCAACTGAGCTAGCGGCGCCTGCTGACGCGAAAACTCTACCCGACCCGCGGGGGTGCTCGTGACCGCGCGAGGGGACCGCGTGGCAGGTGGGAGCGGTCCCGTACATCATTCGGACCGTCAACGTGCGCCGCCGGAGGACAGTTGAGAAACTGACGAATGTGCAGAATTGCGGACATTTCCATCTGGAGTGTGAGGGGCAGTGCATGGAGACTCCGGTGTTCGAGGAACTCGATCCCGCGAGCGACTGCGACTGCCCCGGATGCGTTCACCGACGGCGCGTCCTGCCCTTCTCCCCCTCGTTCGGCCCGTCCGGCCGCACGGACCGCCCGGCGGCCCGCGCCCACGTTCTCGGCTTCGCCCGGGCGGGCCGGGCCCCCATCGCTCTCGCGCTGGCGGCCACGGCGGGCGGCGCTCTGGCCGCGGCACCCGCCGTGGCCGCCGCGCACGCGCCCGCCCGGCCCGGCGCCGCCCCCGCGGCCGACGAACCCGAGACCCCGCAGGGTCACAAGGAACCGCTGCACGGCCCCAGGGGGAAACCCGCGCTGCCCGCCGAGCCCGGAACGGTCAAGGCGCCCACCACCACCCGGGCCAAGATCATCGACCGGGCCAGGGCCTGGATCGACGCGCGGGTGCCGTACAGCATGAGCGAGTACTGGCAGGACGGTTACCGCCAGGACTGCTCCGGGTTCGTCTCGATGGCCTGGAACCTGCCGGGCAACGAATGGACGGGCAGCCTCGACAGCTTCGGGGTGCGGATCACCCGCGACCAGCTCCAGCCGGGCGACATGCTGCTCTTCCACAACCCGGACAACCCCGAGAAGGGCTCGCACGTCGTCATCTTCGGCGGCTGGACGGACTACACGCACACCTACTACGTCGCCTACGAGCAGACCCCGCCACGGGCCAGGAAGCAGTCCACCCCGTACGCGTACGCGACGAACTCGGACCGATACGTGCCCTACCGCTACAAGGGGGTGGCGGCCGGCGCGGGCGGCTCCCTGCCGTCCACGACGACCGGTTTTCCGGGCGCCGCGTACTTCGGGCCGGGCGCGGACAACGCCTACGTCACCCAGCTCGGCCGGCTCCTGGTCGACCGGGGCGGGGGCCGCTTCTACACCGTGGGGCCGGGGCCGCGCTGGTCGGCCGCGGACCGGCGGGCGACCCAGGCGTTCCAGCGGGCGCAGGGCTGGACCGGTGCGGACGCGGACGGGCTGCCGGGGCCGACGACCTGGTCGTACCTGGTCGGGAACAAGGGCAAGGGCATCCCCGGGACGACGGGCGCCTCCGGGGCCCCGGCGCCCTCGGTGCCGGGCACCTCGCCCACCGTGCCCGGCTATCCGGGGCGCGCGGTGTTCCGGCCGGGCGTGAGCAGCGCCTCCGTCACCCAGCTCGGGAGGCGGCTCGTCGAGAAGGGCTTCGGCGCGTACTACACGACAGGGCCAGGGCCCCGCTGGGGCGAGGCGGACCGGCGGGGCGTCGAGGCCTTCCAGCGGTCCCAGGGCTGGCGCGGCGGGGCGGCCGACGGCTATCCGGGACCGGAGACCTGGCGGCGGCTCTTCTCCTGAGCCGGCCGGGTCCCGCACGGCTCGTGAACACACTTCCAGGCGCGGAGGCATGGAGGCAGCTATGAGTACGACGACGTCACACACCCCGGACTCCGAGGGAACGCCCTCGACGGAACCCCGGTCGGAGGCGGTGGCCGAGGGCGCCGGCGGTCCTCGGCCGGCCCGGCTCATCCAGAACGAGGTGACCACCGAGATCCCCGTCCACCTGCTCTTCCGCGACGACCCCGATCCGGTGGCCGTGCCGCTCGCCCCCGCCGTGGTGGGCCGCCGCCGCGGCACCGGCGAGCAGCCGAGGGTCAGGCGGACCACGCCCGGCAGACCTCCGCGTCCGGTGCCGGAGGTCGACCCCGAGCTGGTGGAGCGGCCCGCGCGGGTGCTGCCCGGGGCGGCGGGTGTGCTGGCCGGGGCGTGTGGTGTGGCCGGATGCGGTCTCACCACCTGGTGGGCGGGCGTCCTGCCGCCCGCCGTGCTGGAGGCGCTGGGGCTGCCGGGGTCCGCGGCCGCCGGCTTCGGGCCCGCGCAGTGGGCGGCGTACGCGGGGGCCGGCGCCCTTTCCCTCTTCGGCTTCGGGGGGCTCGCCCGGGGCCGGACCGGGCGGGCCTGGGTGCTCGGACTGTTCGGACGCTATCGCGGCACGGTCCGGCGCACCGGCCTGATGTGGGTCAACCCGCTGGTGCTGCGCCGCCGGGTCGACGTGCGGCTGCGGCACTGGCGCAGTGAGCCGATGTCCGTGGTCGACGCGAACGGGGTCGCGCTGCGGGTGGTCGTGCTCGTGGTGTGGCGGGTCAAGGACACCGCGCGGGCCACGCTCGCGGTCGACGACCACCGGACGTATCTGCGGGAGTGCGTGGAGGCCGCCCTCTCCCGGGTGCTCTCGCGGCAGCCGGCCGAGCTGCCGCCCGCCGTCGTCAAGGACCTGACCCTGCGCAACACGGACGCGGTCGGCGAGGCGCTGACCCGGATGGTGGCCGCCGACACGGCCCCGGTCGGCCTGGAGGTGTTCTCCGCGCAGCCGACCCGGATCGAGTACGCGCCCGAGATCGCCGCGGTGATGCAGCGCCGCCGGATCGCGGCCCTGGACGCGCAGCACCGCGACAGCGTGCTCGGCTCGGTCGTCGACTCGGTGGAGGACACGGTGACCCGGCTGACCCTGCGGGGGCTGGTGGAACTGGACGACTACGAACGCAAGGCGTTGGTGAAGGACCTCACGGTGGCGTTCTGCACCGGCCGCGGGGAGGTGTCCTCCTGATCCACGCCGGAGCGTTCCCGGAGCGCACGGGCAGGTTCGCTATTGGTATGGACACGTTCAACTACCCGCAATAATCTGGGACTTGGTCTAGACCTGAACGGCAACACCGCGCGCGGCTCACGGGAACATCCCCCACGTCCTCCAGGAGCGCCAGCATGCGCATACCGGCGAAACAGTCCCTCACCGGCAGGAAAGCGAAGACGTACGCGGCGGCGCTCGGCCTCGCCGTGGCGGGCACGTTCGTGCTCTCCACCGGCGGAGCCAGCGCCCACGGCTACACCGACCAGCCGCTCAGCCGGCAGAAGATGTGCGCCGCGAACGGCGGCACCGTCGCCAACTGCGGTGACATCCAGTGGGAACCGCAGAGCGTCGAGGGCCTCAAGGGCTTCCCGGCGGCGGGCCCGGCCGACGGGCGGATCTGCTCCGCGAACCACACCAACTTCGGGCAGCTCGACCAGCCCAGGACGCCCGCGGGCACGGCCTGGCCGACGACCAAGGTCACGGCGGGGCAGAGCTACAGCTTCCGCTGGCAGTTCACCGCGATGCACGCGACGACCGACTTCAAGTACTTCATCACCAAGACCGGCTGGAACCAGAACCACGCGCTCACCCGTGCGGACCTGGAGACCACCCCGTTCCTGACGGTCCCCTACAACGGACAGCGCCCCCCGTCCACGCTCTCGCACACCGGAACCCTGCCGAGCGGCAGGAGCGGACACCACGTCATCCTCGGGGTGTGGACGGTCGCGGACACGACGAACGCGTTCTACTCCTGCGCGGACGTCACGTTCTGAGGTTCGCGCGCACCGGACCCCGGTTCTGAGAATTCCTTGAGGCGCGGATGCCTCGGGTGCGGGTATCGTCCCCGCACGCCGACTCGACCAGGTCGGCGTGCGGGGAGCCGTTTCCGACCGACGGGGGATCGTCATGAGTGTGTTCTTCTATGCCCTGCCCAGCCTGATCATCGTCTTGGTGCTGTTCGCGGCGGCCGGTGCGGTCCGCCGCTCGCTGGAGCTGCGCAGCGCCTGGGACAGCGGACTGACCGCGGAGGCGCGCTGTCTGCGCTCGTACACGACGGTCAGCGGGGGCGGCAACGACACCTCCGTCACCACGACCCTGCACCACGTCTACGAGTTCACGACGCGCGACGGCCGTGCCATACGCTTCAAGGAGAGCAACGGGCGCCCGACGGTCGTCGAGGGCGACGTCGTCACCGTGCACTACACCGCCGAGCACCCCGACAAGGCCACGGCCCACACGCCGAGCCGGGCCAGGGTGGCCGCGGGCACCCTGGTCATG
Source organism: Streptomyces sp. NPDC002580 (assembly GCF_042889485.1). Classification (NCBI taxonomy): domain Bacteria; kingdom Bacillati; phylum Actinomycetota; class Actinomycetes; order Kitasatosporales; family Streptomycetaceae; genus Streptomyces; species Streptomyces sp. NPDC002580. Next base: position 209,345 of record NZ_JBIAQZ010000001.1, read on the forward strand.
CTGGCGTTCTTCGGTGTGATCATCGCCTTCTGTATCGGCTTCATGATCACGTACCACGAGATGTCCGCGAGCGAGGACGCGCTCTTCGGCGGGATCTGAGGCGCGCACGCCCGAGCCGGGACGCACACGTCTCTCTACATCTGACGATCCGTCAATTATGGTTCCCTGCCATGGAGTCCAGCAGGCGCACCGTCGGGGAGCTCGTACGGGAACGGTGGGGCGACCACCGGCCGGGGCTGTGGTTCGAGGGCCGCGTCCTCAGCCACCACCGGGTGGCGGCGGGCGCGGCGGCCCGGGCGGCGCTGCTCGCCGAACTGCTGCCGCCGGGCGCGTTGCCGCACGTGGGAGTGCTGCTCGACAACACCCCCGAATACCCGATGTGGTTGAGCGCGGCCGCCCTCGCCGGTGCCGCCGTCGCCGGGATCAACCCGACCCGGCGCGGCCCGGAGCTGGCCCGCGACATCCGGCACACCGAGTGCCGCGTCCTGGTCACCGAGCGGGCCCACCTGCCCCTCCTCGACGGACTCGAACTCCCCGGCGTACGCGTCCTGGTGACCGATACCGACGCCTACGCCGAACTCCTGAAGGCGTACGAGGGCGCGAAGCCGGACGAGGGCCGGGCGGGCCCGGACAGCCGCTTCCTGCTGCTCTTCACCTCCGGTTCGACCGGCGCGCCCAAGGCCGCGATCTGCACCCAGGGCAGGATCGCCGCCGCCGGGCGCTCGCTCGTCGACCACTTCGGGGTGCGCGCGGACGACACCCACTACATCTGCATGCCGATGTTCCACGGCAACGCGGTGATCGCCGACTGGGCGCCCGCGCTGGCGGCCGGCGCGGGGATCGCGCTGCGGCGCCGGTTCTCGGCGTCCGGGTTCCTCACCGACGTACGGGCTTGCGGGGCCACCTACTTCACCTACGTCGGGCGGGCCGTGCAGTACCTGCTGGCCACGCCCGCCCGTCCCGACGACCGCGACAACCCGCTGCGCATGGGATTCGGCACGGAGGCCGGCGCCGTCGACGCGGCCGCCTTCGAGCGGCGGTTCGGGGCGCGGCTGGTCGAGGGCTACGGCTCCTCGGAGGGCGGGGCCGCCATCCAGCGCACGCCCGGCACCCCGGCCGGGGCGATCGGCCGGGCGGCCCCCGCCGACGACCTCGCCGTGGTCGACCCGGCGACCCGGCGCGAGTGCCCGCCCGCCGTCTTCTCCGGGACCGGGCGCCTGCTCAACGGCGCCGAGGCGATAGGGGAGTTGGTGAACCGGGGTGCCAGTCCCTTCGAGGGGTACTGGCGCAATCCCGAGGCCGACGCGGCCCGGCGCCGCGGGCGGTCCCCGGAGCGGTTCCCGGAGCGGGGCGACGCGGGGGAGGACTGGTACTGGACCGGCGACCTCTTCTACCGCGACGCCGACGGTTTCCTCTACTTCGCCGGACGCACCGACGACCGGCTCCGCGTCGACAGCGAGAACCTCGCCGCCGCGATGATCGAGAACATCCTCGCCCGGTACGCGGACGCCGCGGCCGTCGCCGTGTACGCCGTCCCGGACCCGGTGGCGGGCGACCAGGTGATGGCGGCGCTGGCCCTGAGGGCGGGGGCTCGTTTCGACCCGTCGTCCTTCGCGGAGTTCCTGGGCACCCAGCCGGACCTGGGGACCAAGATGGCGCCCCGCTTCCTGCGGATCGTGGAGCGGATGCCCGTCACCGCGACCAACAAGATCCACCGGGTGGGCCTCAGGCGCGAGGGCTTCCGCTGCCAGGACCCGGTGTGGTGGCGACCCCCGGGCGAGCCGGCGTACCGGCCCCTGCCCGCGGCGGACGTGGAAGGCCTGGTGGCCCAGTACCGGGACCGCGGACGCGAGGAGTTGCTGAGCCGGTAGAGGGGGCGGGGTGGCCGGTCGGGTATCCGGAGGGTGGTGGTGGGACGCCCGAGGGTGGCTGCTCGGGAGTGGGCTCCGAGGGTGCCGGTCGGGAGTGGGCCCCGAAGGCGGCAGGTCCGGAGTGGGTCCGAAGGGGCGGGGCGTTCGGGCGGGCGGGGTTTTCGCAGGGTGCGAGGGCGTCCGACACGGGTGTCCGGCGACGGATTCCTCGGAGTGCTGCTCGCCGGACCGCTGAGGGCGGCGGGTGCCCGGCGTCCCACGCGACCTCCGCGTGTGTTCCGGGCGACCGCGACCTCCGTGTGTGCTCCGGGCGAAGGGGCGGCCGGGCCCCGAAGCGCCCGGTTCTCCCGTGGCCGTACCGGTCCGTGGCCGTACCGGCCCGGTGTGCCGATGTCCGGCGGCGGCTTTCGAACGACGGCGGAGCGAGGCATCCCGGCCGCTCGCCGCGGGGAGGATATCCGGGCACCTGTGCCGAGGAGGTCCGCGTGCGGCGAGCCCGAGCCCGAGGGAAGCCCGAGCCGAGGGAAGAAAGGACCTGCGTTGCCTGATCCGGGGCGCGGACGTGGCGAGTGTCCGGCTCTTTGCGGACCGGGGCCGAGGACGAGGTGGCGCCGGGTGGTCCCGGCCCGGCTCGCGTCCGGGCCGGGCACTCCCGGATCCCGGCCCGGACGGGGACGCGGCGCGCCCTCGCCGGCCAGGCCGCCTCCGGACGGGCCGCCGCCCGGGCCGAACCCCGCGTCCGGCCGGGCGGCCGACGCCCCCCACCCCGACTCCCGACAGCACCTGAAAGGCATTCATGTCCCCCACGCATGACACGCTCGACCGCGGACACAACGACGATCTGCTCGCCTTCGTCAGAGCCAGCCCCTCCCCCTACCACGTGGTGGCGAGCGCGGCGCAGCGCCTGGAGAAGGCCGGGTTCGCCGAGTTGCGGGAGCGGGACGACTGGACGGCCGCGGCGGAGGGAGGCCGGTACGTCGTCCGCGGGGGAGCGCTGCTCGCCTGGTACGTCCCGCCGGGCGCTCCCGCCCGCACTCCGTTCCGGATAGTCGGCGCCCACACCGACTCACCGAACCTGCGGGTCAAACCCACCCCGGACACCGGTTCGGCGGGGTGGCGGCAGATCGCCGTGGAGATCTACGGCGGCGTGCCGCTCAACACCTGGCTCGACCGCGACCTGGGCGTCTCGGGGCGGCTGGCCCTGCGCGACGGCTCGACCCGGCTGGTCTGCGTCGACAGGCCGCTGCTGCGGGTGCCGCAGCTCGCCATCCACCTCGACCGGACCGTCAACGAGGGGCTCGCCCTGGACCGGCAGCGGCACACGGCCCCGCTGTGGGGGCTCGGCGACGCGCGGCCCGGCGCCCTGCTCGGCAGGATCGCCGACGAGGCCGGTGCCGACGCCGCCGAGATCCTCGGCTGGGACCTGATGCTGCACGACGTCCAGCCGCCCGGGTACCTCGGCGCCGAGGAGGAGTTCATCGTCGCCTCGCGCCTGGACAACCAGATCTCGGTGCACGCGGGCGTCACCGCGCTGGTCGCCGCCGCCGGTGCGGCCCGGCCGCCCGCGCACATCCCGGTGCTCGCCGCCTTCGACCACGAGGAGGTCGGCAGCGGATCGGAGTCCGGTGCCCAGGGCCCCTTCCTGGAGCGGGTGCTGGGCCGGTCCGTGACCGCCCGGGGCGGCGGTCCGGAGGACTTCGGCCGAGCGCTCGCCGGCGCCCTGAGCGTCTCCTCCGACATGACCCACGCCGTCCACCCCAACTACGCCGAACGCCATGACCCGGACCACTGTCCGCTGCCCAACGGCGGTCCCGTGATCAAGGTCAACGTCAATCAGCGGTACGCCACCGACGGCAGCGGTTTCGCCGCCTTCGCCGCCGCGTGCGAACGGGCGGACGTGCCCTGGCAGTCGTTCGTGTCCCACAACGCGATGCCGTGCGGGACGTCGATCGGCCCGATCACCGCCGCCCGTCTCGGCGTGCCGACGGTCGACGTGGGCGTGGCCGGGCTGTCGATGCACTCGGCGCGGGAACTGTGCGGGGCCCGGGACCCGTGGCTGCTGACCCGGGTCCTGACCGAGTTCGTCATGGCGCGGTAGGCCGGTCGTCCCGACGGCCCCGGGCTGCCGGTGGCGCGGTCACGGGGCTGCCGGGGGCGCGCGGAACCACGCCGGATACGCGTGAAGGCCCCCCACCGAAGTGGGGGGCCTTCACCGATGTGCGCCGCCAGGGACTCGAACCCCGGACCCGCTGATTAAGAGTCAGCTGCTCTAACCAACTGAGCTAGCGGCGCGTGACTCTCGCCTCCCGCTTCCGCGGGCGGCGACAGAAGAAATACTACCTGGTCCGCGGGGGTGCTTCCGACCACCCGTGCGGACACCGGGCCGACCCGCGGGCCCCGTGTCCCGTTCGCCTCGGCCTCCCCGCGGGCGGATCGGGCCGCCGGCCCGGTGCGGGCCCGGAATCCGCCCGGCGGGGCTCCGGTCAGATCGCGAGGGAGAGGAGCACCGGAGCCGCCCCGCGGTTCAGCGTGTCCGCGGCGTGGCGCAGCCGGTGGGCGTGCTCGACGGGGAGGGAGAGGGCGAGGCAGCCGACGGAGGAGCCCGCGGTGATCGGGACGGCCGCGCAGACTGTGCCGATCGCGTACTCCTGGAGGTCGAGCACGGGCACGGTGGCCGGCTGGGAGTCGAGACGGGACAGCAGGAGCCGCTCGCTGGTGATGGTCCGCGAGGTGAGGCGGGCCATCTTGTGCCGGGCGAGGTGGTCGCGGCGGCCGTTGTGGTCGAGCTGGCCGAGCAGGCTCTTGCCGACCGCGCTGGCGTGCGCGGAGGAACGGAAGTCGACCCATTCGTTGACCGCGGGGGTCGCCGGGCTCTCCGCGCACTGGGTGACGTGCACCTCGCCGTCGATGTAGCGGCTGAGATAGATCGCGGCGCCGACCGAGTCGCGGAGCCGGTCGATCGTCTGTTGGAGCTTGTCGCGCAGCGCCTGGTCGTGCCCCTGAGCGGAACCGAGGCGGCCGAGGGCGGCGCCGGTGACGTACGCGCCGTCCGTGACCTGCTCGACGTAGCCCTCCCTGCGCAGCATGCGCAGCAGTGCGGTCAGCCGGTCGGTGCCGAGGCCCGCCTCGCGGGCGAGTTCGGCCTCGGTGACGCCGGTGGTGTGCCGCGACACCGTCTCCAGGACGCGCAGGGCGTCCTGGGCCGAGTGGTACGGCGCGGTCGGCTCGTTCTTCAGCGCCACGGTTTCCCCCTGCGCTTCATGGCCCGGCTCAAAAAAGACGTCGGCCCGGACAGCTGGCCTCACTCCACGATAACCGTCAAGCACCCATCTGTGAGCGCCTGTTGACGAGATTGGTGGTGCGCTCCGTGCCGCTCAGCAGGAGCGCACCACTCTGGCATATGCCAAAGGCATGAAACGTCGGGCATGCCCCAGGGGTTGGACCTCGGAGCTTCCCGTGGGTGCTCCCCCTCCGCCCCTCGTTCACTACCGGACTTCAGAGGACCGCGCCGAGGAAGTCCCGGGTCCGCTCGTGCTCCGGATCGCTGAAGATCTTCTCCGGGGGCCCGGACTCGATGACGTGGCCAGAATCGAACATCAGAACCTGGTCCGAGATGTCCCGGGCGAAATTCATCTCGTGGGTCACACAGAGCATCGTGATGTCCGTGGTGTGGGCGATGTCCCGCAGGACGTCGAGCACTCCCGCGACCAGTTCCGGGTCGAGCGCGGACGTCACCTCGTCCAGCAGCAGCACCTGCGGCCGCATGGCCAGCGCGCGGGCGATGGCCACGCGCTGCTGCTGGCCCCCGGACAGCCGGCCCGGCCGCGCGTCGCACTTGTCCGCGAGGCCGACCAGGTCGAGCAGTTCACGGGCCCGCGCCTCGGCCTCGTCCCGGGACAGGCCGAGGACCGTGACGGGCGCCTCGGTGACGTTCCGCAGCACACTCATGTTCGGGAACAGGTTGAACTGCTGGAAGACCATCCCGATCTTCTTGCGGACCTCGCGTATCCGCTTCTCCTCGGCGGGGAAGAGCCGGTCCCCGGCGACCGTGATCGTCCCCTCGTCCGGCTGGGTCAGGGTCATCAGCAGCCGCAGGATCGTCGTCTTGCCGGAACCGGACGGGCCGATCAGCGTGACGTGCTTCCCGGAGTCGACGCGGAAGTCGAGCCCGTCCAGGACGGTGTTGTCCCCGAAGCGCTTGGTGACCCGGTCGAAGCGGATCAGCTCGCTGCCGTCCACCGGGGGATTGGCGGGGTCCTTCAGGGGATCGGTCCCGGCCTTCCCGGCAGGTGCGGTGTTCGTGGCGTTCGTGTCAGTGGACAAGGCGTCGCTCCAGGGCTCGCAGCAGCAGGGAAGCCGGGTAGGAAATGAGGACGAAGGCCACACCGATGACCGTGAGCGGCTCCGTGAACTGGAAGTGCTGCTGCGAGTACAACCGCGCCTCGCCGAGCATCTCCAGCACGGTGACCGTCATCAGCAGGGGCGTGTCCTTGAGCATCGCGATGACGTAGTTGCCGAGCGCCGGCACCACGCGGCGGACCGCCTGCGGCAGGATCACCGCCGTCCAGGTGCGCCGCACGGGCAGGCTCAGCGCCGTGGCCGCCTCCCACTGGCCGGCGGGCACGCCCTCGATACCGGCCCGGTAGACCTGCATCGTGTACGTCGAGTAGTGCAGCCCGATCGCGACCACACCGGTGGTCAGCGCGGAGAACGTGACGTTCCACTCGGGCAGCACGTAGAAGAGGAAGAACAGCTGCACCAGCAGCGGGGTGTTGCGCACGAACTCGGTGACCACCCCGACCGGCCAGCGCACCCACCGCGTCGGCGTCCGCATGAGCAGCGCCCACACCAGACCGAGGGCGAACGAGATCACCGACCCGAGGGCCAGCGCCTGGAGGGTCACCAGCAGGCCGTCCCAGAAGTGCGGCATGAAGTCGCCGACGGCGTTCCAGTCCCAGGTCATGAGGCACCTCCGGTCGTCGTTCGGACGGGCTCCACCGACAGCACCGCGTTCATGAGCGGCCTCCGTCCGCGGCGGCACCGACGCCCACGCCCGTCGTCCGTGCCCGCTTGCGCCGGCGCGCCGACGCGTCGTGCTCCGGCTCCTTGCCGATCCCGGCCCGCAGCCGCTTCTCCAGCGCGCGCATCAGCCGGGTGAGCGCGAAGGCGATCACGAAGTAGACGACCAGGACGTACGTGTAGACCTCCGCGCTCTCCTGGAGCGCGAGCCGCACCAGGTTGGCGCTGAACGTCAGATCGCCCATGCCCATCACGGAGACCAGCGCCGTGCCCTTGAGCAGTTCGACCAGCAGGTTGCAGAAGGACGGCATCATCTCCGGCACCGCCTGCGGCAGCAGGATCAGCCGCATCCGCTGCCAGGGCGTGAAGCCGAGCGCGACCCCGCCCTCGCGCTGCGCCGGATCGACCGCGTTCAGGGCGCCGCGCACGATCTCCGAGCCGTACGCCCCGTACGTCAGCCCCAGCGCCAGCGTGCCCGCCCACAGCGGGACGAGCTGCCAGCCGAAGGCGAGGGGCAGCACGAAGTACACCCAGAAGATCATGATCAGCGCGGAGGTGCCGCGGAACACCTCGGTGTAGAAGCCCGCGAGGAAGCGGACGATCCACCACCGCGAGGTACGCGCGATTCCCGACGCGAAGGACAGGGCTCCGGCCAACAGGGCGCTGAAGAAAAGCAGTTGGACGGTGACCCAGATCCCTTCGAGTACGAGTTCCCAGAGTCCCGAGGTCATCCGCGGCACAGCTCCTTCGCGGTCATGTCGGTCATCTCGGCCTCGGTGAAGCCGAACGGCCGCAGGATCCGGAAGAGTTCGCCGCTCTCCCGCATCTTCCGCAGCTCGGCGTTGAAGGCGTCCCGCAGCCGCGTCTCGGGCGAACGGAACGCGAAGCCGCCGCCGTCGACGTGCGGCTTGCCCTTGACCAGGGGCGCGAAGGCCTTGGTGCTCTCCGCCGAGCGGGACCCCCTGACCACCTCGCGGACGGTCAGCGCGGTCCCCGCGAAGACGTCGGCGCGCCCCGCCTCGACCGCGTTCAGCCCGGCGACCTGGTCGGGCACGATCAGGATGTCGCTCTCCTCGTACCCGGCCTCGACCGCGTACTGGATCTCCGCGTAGCCGGTCCCCGTCGCGAACCTGGCCTTCTTCGCCACGACGTCCCGGTAGTCGCGCAGCCCCTTCGGATTGCCCTTGCGCACGACGAACGCGTCGAGCATCCGGTAGTCGGGGTCGGAGAAGATGACCTGCTCACAGCGTTCGGGGTTGATGTACATCCCGGCGGACACGACGTCGAACTGCTGTGAGTCGAGCCCGGGTATGAGCGATCCGAACTCGGTGGGCACCGGCTGGACGCGATGGACCCCGAGCCGGGCGAAGACGGCCTTCGCGAGCTCCGGTGCCTCGCCGGTCAGTTCGCCGTCCCGGTCGATGTAGCCGAAGGGGATCTCGCCCGCGATGCCGAGCCGGACGACGCCCTGCGCCCTCAGCCGGGAGAGGAGGTCACCGCCGTCCGCCGTGGACGCCGTGGCCACGCGACTGCAGCCGGCGGCGCCGAGCGCGCCGAGCGCCGCGACCCCCGCGAGCAGCGACCGGCGGGTCGTCCCGGACCCCTGTCTGTCGTTTCCCCGTGCGTTTCCCTGTGCTTTGCCAAGTGGTGGAGCCATGGCCGCGCGGCTACCCGGGAGCATACGAAGTATGCGGATCGGTTCCGGCCCCGAACGGCCCGGCGCGCGCCCGGTCCCCGGACGGCCGGGCGCGTACGACCTGCGGGTCCGGTCAGTGTCCGGGCACGTACCCGCGCTTCTTGTCGACCACGTTCGGCAGCGGTCTGCCCGCCGCCCAGCGTTCGTACAGCTCCACGAACTGCTTGCCGAGCTCGTCCCGCCAGCCGACCGTGTCCCCGCTCATGTGCGGGGACAGGATCAGCCCCGGGACCTCCCACAACGGGCTGTCGGGGCCGAGCGGTTCCCCCTGGACGACGTCGAGGGCCGCGCCCGCGATCCATCGCTTGGACAGCGCCTCGGTGAGCGCCTCCTCCACGACGAGCTGCCCGCGTCCGACGTTGATGAAGCGGGCCGAGGGCTGCATCATCCCGAAGCGCCGCGCGTCGAACATGCCGCGTGTCTCCGCGGTGAGCGGCGCCGCGGACACCACCCAGTCGGCGCGCGCCATCAGCCGGTCCAGCTCCCCGGGGCCGTGGATGCCGGTGCGCGGGGTGCGCCCCACCAGGGCGGTGGTGACGTCGAGGGCCTTGAGGGTGCGGACGATCGCCCGCCCGATCGGCCCGGACCCCACCACACAGGCGCGGGTCCCGGCCACGCGCTGCGACTCCCGGTGCCGCCATGTGTGGTTCCGTTGCAGGTCCCAGGTCCGCGGCAGGTCCTTCGCCATGGCGAGCACCAGGGCCGCGACGTACTCGGCCATCGGCCGGTCGAAGATTCCGCGCGCGTTGGTGACCACCGTGTCGGAGGCGGTGAGCTCGGGGCACATCACATGGTCCACGCCCGCCGCGGCGACGTGCACCCAGCGGGGCCGGGGCCCCTCGCCCGGCCAGGCCCGGCGTACGGCGTGCGAGGCGAAGTCCCACACGAGCAGCGCGTCCGCGTACGGCAGCCGCTCCGCCAGCGTGGACGCGTCGGCGTGCTCGATCCGGACGCGGCCGGTGAGCCGGCCGAGGCGGGGAAGCGGGTCGGCGTCCAGGACGAGCAGGGTGACCGGGCCCGTCGGGCGGGCCGGACCGGGGGACGGGCGGGCGTTCATCCGGGGAAACCGTTTCGCAATGCGAGTCCGCTCTTCCAGTGGATCCTGAGGCCAGATGGCCGAAAAGACGTACGGCTGGACGGGGCGCGGCCCGTGGGTCCGGGACCCGCGGACCGACCACGTCCGTGCCCGAACCTACCTTCGCCAACACGGGCCCGCATACGGTCCGTTGCCCGTCCGTTTCGCATCGTGAGGGCGTTGCCCGCCGAGGCCGCCTCCCGCCCGGGCACTGCGCGTCCCCGGCGCGGGGACGGCACGCTCACCCGTTCGACCGAGACCCCTGGCGGCGGACCCGGACGACGCCCCCTCCCGCTCCCCTTCCCCCTCCGCGGACACCGGTGATCTCGGCCAACGAGGTGACGATGCCGAGGGGAGCCGCGACAACGGGGTACCCGAGTGGTGGGCCCCCGTCGGCCGCCGGTCGATCCGGCCGTCCGCCGGGGACCCGTACCGCCCGCAGAACAGGAAGGTTGGGCATGACCGCACTCGGATTCCTCTACCCGGGCCACTCGGCCGAGGACGACTACCCCCGCATGGAGCAGCTGCTCGGCAGCGACGTCCGCCTGACCGTCGTCCACACGGAGACCAAGGAGAGCGGGGAGGACGTCCGGAGCGTGGACGCGCTCCTCGCCATGGGCTCGGCGGAGCGCCTCGCGGCGGGCGTCGACGAACTGCGCCTGTCCGGCGCGGAGGCCGTGGTCTGGGCCTGCGCGAGCGGCAGTTTCGTGCGCGGTCCGCAGGGCGCCCACGAGCAGGTGCGCGCTCTCGCCAGGGCCGCGGGCCTGCCCGCCTCCTCGACGTCCTTCGCCTTCGTCCGGGCGCTGGGGGAGATCGGGGCGCACCGGGTGGCGATCGGGACGACCTTCCCCGACGACGTGACCGGACTCTTCGCCGCGTTCCTGACGGAGGCCGGTACGGAGGTGGCGGCGGTGCACGGCTCCGGTGCCGTCACCGACGCGGAGGCCGCCGGCTGGGACTACGGCCGGGTTCTCGCGCTGGCCCGCGAGGCGGACCGCCCGGACGCCGACGCGATCCTCCTCCCCGACGCGGCCCTGCACACCGTCTCGCACCTGCCGGCCCTGGAGAAGGAACTGGCCAAGCCGGTCCTCACGGCGAACCAGGTCTCGGTCTGGGAAGCCCTGCGCCTGACCGGCCGCCGGGTGAACGCCCCCGGACTCGGCACCCTGTTCACCCGAGAACCGGTCATCCAGGCCTGACCGACCAGCCCACCGGGAGAACTTCGGCCCGCCCGGCGATTCCGGCCGCTCCCATCTCAGCCCCTCCGGCGTTCGAGGAGCGGGGTCCGGAGCGGAGCCCCGGGTACGGGACGGGCGGGGGCGGAGGGGGCGAAGAAAGCAGGACGTCTCTCTCCCGGGGGGTCCCGCTCCGGGCGGCGCACCCCTGGGGAGGAATAACCGGAGCCACCCTCCTGTTGCGTACGCGGAGGACACCATCGCGTACGCAACAGGAGGCACCCCGGTGGACGAGACGGGCAAGACGGGCGAGACCGGCGGGACGACCGAGGCGACCGGACCGAGCGGGCCGGGAGAGATCCGAGGCACCGCACGGGGCACCGCCCCCGTCCCCCTCTCCGTGCTGGACCTGGTCACCGTCGGCGCGGGCCGCACCGCGACGGACGCCCTCCGCACCAGCGTCCGGATCGCCCGCCTCGCCGAATCCCGCGGATTCCACCGCTACTGGGTGGCCGAACACCACTCGATGCCCGGTGTGGCCAGCTCCTCGCCCGCGGTGATCCTCGCCCACCTGGCCGCCCACACGGACCGCGTCCGGCTGGGCTCCGGCGGAGTGATGCTCCCCAACCACGCCCCCCTCGTCATCGCGGAGCAGTTCGGCACCCTCGAGGCGATGGCCCCCGGGCGGATCGACCTGGGCCTCGGCCGCGCTCCCGGGACGGACGGCGCGACGGCCGCGGCACTGCGCCGCACCCAGCGCCTGAACGAAGGCGCGGACGACTTCCCCGAACAGCTCGCGGAACTGACCCGTTTCCTGGACGACGACTTCCCCGACGGACACCCCTACGCCCGTATCCACGCCGTTCCCGGGCCCGTCCAGTCGACCTCGCCGGGCGGTGTCCAGTCCCCGCACCGGCCCCCGATCTGGCTGCTCGGCTCGTCCGGCTTCAGCGCCCGCCTCGCCGGAAGCCTCGGCCTCCCGTTCGCCTTCGCCCACCACTTCTCGGCGCAGAACACCGTCCCGGCGCTCGACCTGTACCGGGACAGCTTCCGGCCGAGCGCGGTCCTCGACGCCCCGTACGCCCTCATCGGTGTGTCCGCCCTGGCGGCGGACGACGAGTCGACGGCCCGTCGTCAGGTCCTGGCCGCCGCGCTGAGCATGGTCCGGCTGCGCACCGGCCGCCCGGGTCTCGTGCCGACCCCGGAGGAGGCGGAGGCGTATGAATTCAGCGCGATGGAGCGGGAGTTCGTCGGATCCTGGAACGCGAACGTCATCCACGGCACCGCCGACGAGGTCCGCGCCGGTCTCGACGACCTCCAGAAACGTACCGGCGCCGACGAGTTGATGCTCACCGGCAACGCGCACGGCGGGGACGTACGCCTGCGCTCGTACGAACTCATCGCGGACGCCTACGGGTTGCCGAAGGAGCAGGGCGCTCAGGCCTGAGCCCCGGGGTGGTCGCGTCCGGCCGGCCGGAGTGCCCGGGTCCGGAGGGCCGGACGCCAGGTCCGCGGGCCGGGGCGCCCGCGCCGGAGGTGCGGGGCCGGCTGGGAACGACCGGAGCGCTCAGGCCCGGGGGCAGGCGATGGACGTCAGGAGTGCGGAGATGCGGTCCGGGGTCACCGGCCGCGAGTACAGCCAGCCCTGGCCGGTGTCGCAGCCGATCCCGCGCAGCCGGGACGCCTGCGACGCGGTCTCCACGCACTCGGCGGTGACGGTCAGGCCCAGCCGGTGGGCCAGCTGGATGAGCGCCTCGACGATGACCTCGTCGGCGGGGTTGGGGTGGGCGGAGCTGCCGTCGGCGTTCTCGTACTGGAAGCCGCGGACGAAGGAGCCGTCCAGCTTCAGTACCGACACCGGGAGCCTGCTGAGGTAGGCGAGGTTCGAGTAGCCGGTGCCGAAGTCGTCGATCGCGATGCGGACGCCCATGTCGCTGAGCGCCTGAAGGGCCTGGAGCGGCCGGCCCGCCGATCCCATGACCGCCGACTCCGTCAGCTCCAACTGGAGCAGATGCGGGGCCAGTCCGGTCTCCGCCAGGATCTCCGCCACGTCCGCCACCAGGTCGGAGTCCCAGACCTGGCGCACGGCGACGTTGACGCTGACGAAGATCGGCGGGGCGTCCGGGTGGTCCAGCTGCCAGCGGCGGGCCTGGCGGCAGGCGGTGGCCAGCACCCAGCGGCCGAGCTGGACGATCGAACCGTCCTCCTCCGCCAGCCCGATGAACCGGTTCGGTGTGAGCATGCCGAACCGCGGGTGGTTCCAGCGGACGAGCGCCTCGACCCCGTGCACCCCGCCGTCCTCCATGCCGACCAACGGCTGGTACTCCAGGGCGAATTCATCCCGCTCGACGGCCGCGCGAAGGGTCGACGACAGGGCCTGGCGGGTCATGCGGTGCGCGTTGCGCTCCGGGTCGAAGAGCGTCCAGCGGCCCTTGCCGTCCGCCTTCGCCCAGTACAGCGTCGTGTCCGCGGCCTGCATCAGACCGGTCGCGGTCGTGCCGGTGGCGCGCCGCTCGACGACCCCGATGGACGCCGACAGCGACAGCCGCTGCCCCGACAGGTCGAAGGGTGCCTGGAGCGACTTCAGCACGGACTCGGCCAGGTCCGCCAACTGGTCGGTGCCCGTGGAGTCCTCGACGAGCAGCGCGAACTCGTCCCCTCCCAGCCGCGCCACCAGCGGGGCCGCGGCTCTCGTCCGGCCGGCCTCCTCCGCGCAGCGCGTCAGACGTTCCGCGACGGCGGCGAGCAGCCGGTCCCCGACGCGGTGGCCGAGCGTGTCGTTGACGGCCTTGAACCCGTCCAGGTCCAGGTAGCAGAGCCCGATCCGGCCGGTGCCGATCTCGTCGTACGCCTCCGCCTCCAGCGCCGCCGTCAGGCGCTCGAAGAACAGCGTGCGGTTGGGCAGCCGGGTCACCGGGTCGTGCATCTGCAGGTGGCGCAGCCGCGCCTGGAGTTCACGCCGGCCGCCGATGTCGGTGACCGAGATCAGCACGGCCCGCTCCTGCGGAGGCAGCGGCGCGACCGTGACCTGTGCCCAGATCGCATGACCGTCGGGGTGCTTGAGACGGCGCGTGCAGCGCAGCCGGGCCTGCCGGCCGCCCAGCACCTCGCGGTACTCGTGCCAGGTGCGCGCGGCGGAGGCGAGGTCCACCAGGTCGGCCGCGATCCGCCCGACGAACGTCCGCGCGTCGACGCCGAGCAGGGTGCCCAGTGACTCGTTGGCGGCGACGACGAGACCGTCGCGGTCCACGACGGCCATGGCGAGGGGGGCGGTGGCGAAGGCCGCGTGGAAGGTACGGGGTGACGTTCCGTCGGGGACCGCCGGGGGAGCGGGGGCCGGAGAAAGCGGTCCCGGCGCCACCAGCGATGCGGAAGGGGCGGGCGGGCACGGGGAAGCGTCGGCAGACGTACGAGGAGGTGCTTCGATGTGACGTTCTGTGACGGCCGGTCGGACGAGGTCTCCCGCGGGCGCCGGCCCTTCGGACGTTCCGCTCACCGCTCGCTCCCGCAGTGCACTCGTTCTTCGTATGGGTCTCTCGGGGCGGTCGGCCGGTGAAGGGCGGCCGCGCAAGCCGTGTCCGTGCAGGAAAGTGTGCCGATCATAGAGGCTGGCTTCGGGACGGTGCAGCCACTGTCCAGTGTCCCGGAACAACCACCCGTTCTGACAGATCGTTTCTGCCTGTATCTGGATGGGTTCCTTCGCTCGCCGACCGCATGTGACGTTCCGTGCAGGTCCGGGGGTGTCGGCGCACGCGCCCCTTCACTCGTCCGGTGCAGACAAACAGGGCGAAGTAATACAAATTGAATAAGGCTGGGTGCGGTGTCCCGAAATCCGCATCCGGAGGTCGACGTGCCGCGTCCGCTGCCCCTGAGGGCTCTCGCGCGTGAGGCCCTGCGCGGCCTCGCCCGTGACGGAGTGCCCCGCTGGCGCAGCACCGCCGCCGTGTTCACCTCGATGACCGCGCTCGCCGCGACCTCCCTGGTGCCGGGTCACGCTCTCGCCGAATCCCTCTCGTCCCCCTGCGCCCTGACGCGGACCGAGGCACACCACTCGGAGGGCATCGACACCTGGAACTCCGCCTACGCGCGCCCCACCCGCCCCCTCGACGCGCTGATGGTCTTCCTGTCCTTCCCGGACTCCACCCCGCGCACCACACCCGCCGAGCTGACCGGCGACTACTTCCCGGCCACCAGCAGGTTCTTCGAGCGCGCGTCGTACGGCAGGTTCACGGTCCGCCCGCACCCCCGTCGGGCCTGGATCCAGATGCCGCGCCCCTCCACGTCGTACGCCATACAGCGCGACTGGGGCGCCGCCGACCGTGCCGCCTATCTCCGGGACGCCCTCGCGGTGGCCGACCCGGAGGTGGACTTCTCGCGCTACGACGTCGTCTACTTCGTCGCCGACCCGGACGCGCCGGGTGTCGACTCGGACGCCACGAAGGTCGTCAACCTGGACGCGCCCCTGCATGCGGACGGCAAGGACATCCGCCGCGTCGTCACCGTCTTCGAGAAGCACCCCCCGGACCGTCTCGTCCTCGCGCACGAGACCGGGCACGTCTTCGATCTGCCCGACCTCTACCACCGGCCCGCCGACGGAGAGGGCGACTGGGACACCTATGTGGGCGACTGGGACCTCATGGGCAGTCAGTTCGGGCTCTCTCCGGACCTCTTCGGCTGGCACAAGTGGCGGCTGGGCTGGCTGGAACCGCACCAGGTGGCCTGTGTGCAGGGTTCCGGGGTCACCCGGCTGACGCTGGAGCCGTTGGGAGCCGGACCCGTCGGTTCCACGACGGGCGCGCGTACCGGGACGGCCGGCGCAGGGGTGCTGGCGGCCGGGAGTCCGGCAGGGCGGAGCGGGCCGGTGGCCTCGTGGCGGCGGCCTGTGGAGTTCTCCCGCGGGTCCGACGCCGCCCCGTACGGACCGCCGACGGCGGCGCGTGCCTCGGGCGCCTCGGGTGCCTCCTCGTACGGGCTCGGTGTGGCGGCCGCCCCCGGCTCGGGGACCTTCGGCGTCGGCGGGGGCACCAAACTGGTGGTGATCCGGACGGGCCCGGACAGCGCGATCGCCGTCGAGGGCCGGGGCGCCGTGGGCAACGACCGCTCGACCTGCACGCAGGGCGTCCTCGTCTACCGGGTCCGCAGCGGGACCGAGTCGGGCGGCGGTCCCATCCAGGTCCTCGACGCGCACCCCCACGCCGAGTCCTGCTGGGAGGACTCGGTGTACCCGCCGCTCGCGGACGCGCCGGTGGGCCTCGGCGAGAGCTTCTCGGTGCCGGGCGCGAAGGTCCGCGTGGACGTGGAGGACCGGACGGCCTCGGGGGCCTGGACGGTGCGGATCACGACGGGCTGAGCCCTTGCGGCGCCGGACGCCGTGACGGGCGGTCGGCGCGACGGGCGGTCGGCGGCCGGGGGCGGCGGGCCGCGGAACGGACCGGGTGGGGCCCTGGGTGCGGGCGACGGGGTCCGCGAGGTCGCTGTCGCCCGTACCCGGGGCGTGCGAGGGGGATGCCGGGCGTACGCGTGGGTGCGGGGAGTGTCCGGATGTCCGCGGAAGCGCGGGAACACGGAAGCGTGGGGACGCGGAAACCACGAGAGCGGGATGTTCGCGTTTCCGCGAATCATCCCGCTCTCGTTTGGCGTGCGCCGCCAGGGACTCGAACCCCGGACCCGCTGATTAAGAGTCAGCTGCTCTAACCAACTGAGCTAGCGGCGCCTGCTGACGTCGTAGACCTTAGCATCCTGATCGGCGGGAGGAAAAATCGATATCCGCACCGCAGCGGACGCCGCCGCACGGGCCGCTCGTACGGCGGCCCAGAGCAGGATCTCGGGGCCCGGGAGCCAGGGCTGCCGTGTGTCGGGGGCGACCAGCCAGCGGGAATCGGTCCGGGCGGCGTCCGGCGAGTCGTCGTCGGCCCGCAGCGCGGGCACGGTGACCGCGTCCCCCGTACCGTGGCAGAGCAGCGGTGGTACCTTCCGGCACCGCCCCACGTGCCCCGCGGGCTCCCGCTCCGTGGCCGCGCGGCCCGTGGCGGCGCCGGAGCCCCATTCCTCCCACTCCATGAGCGACGGGAGCCGCTGGGCGGTGCCGGGCGCGGCGAACAGCAGCGTCCGGCCGCGGTACACCGCCACCGGGCCCGAGCCCGGTCCCTCGTCCCAGAGCCGGTCGAGCATCCGCCGGCCGAAGAGCGCCGGCGCGCTGACGATGTCGAAGGTGCTGCCGCAGGGCAGGACGACCGGGGCCTTCGGGCGCTCGCCCCAGAGGGCGAGCGTGCTGCGCGGGTACGGTCCCGCCGAGGCGAGCCAGGCGGCTCCCTCGGAGGTGACTCCCGAGACGTCCAGCCCCCCGGGCAACGGCGCGCCGAGGCCGTGGGGGGCGCTGCCTGCCGGGTTCCGTGTGCTGCTCATGCCGAGTACATCTACCGGTCGTGAGCACCCTGTTTCGGAGGGTTGCCGAAAATCGGGACAGGCTCGGGGTCGGTGGAGTACGTTGCTCGGCTGGCATATGCCAGCGGACGGGGGCCCGGACCTGCTGCCGACCCGCTCGTGAAACCGCCTCCCGCGCCTCCCGGGCTGCCCGCCCCCGCGCCGGCCTCCCGCCCGGTCCCGGCGTGGGTCAGAGCGGGTCGGTCACCCCGTGGCCGTGGCCGTTGCCCTCCGCGCCCCGCAGCAGGTCCTGGCCGAACTCGACCATCTTCTTCGCGTAGTCCTCGGTCCATTCGGCCCGCTCGGCGATGGCGGCGGCGGTCAGCCGGTCGAAGCGGCGCGCATCCGCGAGCTGCGCGGCGGCGATGGCCTGGAACTCGACCGCCCGGTCCGCGGCGGCCCGGAAGGCGTGCGTCAGCTCCGTGGCCCGCTCCAGCAGCGCGCGCGGATCGTCGATCGACTCCAGATCGAAGAAGTGCTCCGGATCCCCGGCGGCTTCCGCGGGCTCGAAGAGCAGGGGCGCGGGGCGTAGCCGCGGTTCGTTCCGACGCGGCGTGGGCTCCGCCATGTCTTCTCCTCCTCGTACGGGTCAGGGACCCCTCTGGTCGAAGGGCCACCCTCCATTGTCCCCCGGCGGCGCAAGTGGGCCCGAAGGTCCGCGTGCGCCCCCGGGGCGGCCGCGCGCCGACCTGGTGCGCCGGGAGCGGGGTTCAGGGCCGCCACGCCACCCGATGCTCCGCCAGATGGGACAACACCGAGTGGTTGGCCTCCCAGCCGTCGGGGAATTTCACGGTGACGCCGAGCTGTACCGGCTCGGTCGACGGATGGTCGTCCAGCAGTTCGGTGACCCCGGCGCGGCAGACCACCACGCACGCGTGCCGGTGCCGGGAGGCGAGCACGCACAGCCGTCCGGTCTCCAGGTGGAACGCCGTGGCGTCGGGCCGCCCCGACAGCGGGTGCAGGACGACCGTGACGTCGAACTCCCGTCCCTGGAGCCGGTTCGCCGTGTCGACGGTGACGTCCGTGACCCCCAGACCGGTCAGCGCCGCCCGTACGGCCGCGGCCTGGTCCCGGTGCGCGGTGCCGACCGCGATCCGGTCCGCCGTCAGGGGCACCGGATCGTCCGCCCGCTCCGACGTGGCTGCGCCGTCCCGGTCGAGCAGCCGTCGGACGACCCCGGCCACCGCGTGTACCGCCTCCGGGTCCGTACGCGGGGTGTGCCGGGCCGGCAGCTCCAGCAGACCCCAGCCGGACTCGGCGGCCTCGTCGATGACCCGGTCGGTCCCCGAACCGTCCGACGGGACCCCGAAGTCCAGCCGCCGGTCGCCCAGGCCGGTGCCGCTGCGGAACGGCGTGTACGGATAGAAGGCGTGCGAGACCAGGGGCGCCGCCGACGCGGGCAGCCGCCAGGACACCGGGAGCCGGTGCTGCGGCAGCTGCGGGTTGTGGGCGAGCAGCGTGCTCACCGCGGACGCGGACGGGTCGTAGGACAGGCCCGCCCACTGCTCCGAACCGACGATCGCGAACGGGTCCAACTGCCCCGGGTCGCCCACGAACAGCGCCCGTTCGAAGAGCCCGGCGACGGCGAGCAGCGCGTCCGAGCGCATCTGGTACGCCTCGTCGACGATCGCGTGCCGCCAGGGCTCGACGCCTTTGACGTGGGCCCACTTGGCGGCGGTGGAGACGACGATGTCGAGGCCCGCCAGATCGGTCGCCTTCGTCGACTTGCGCACCTGGTCGAAGCCGTCGAGCGCCTTGTCGTACGGGTCGGAGTCGCTGCTGTGCAGCCGCCCGACGGGAAGCTCCGGGGCCTTCTCCGCGAGCCGCAGGACCAGATCGTCGACCTGGGCGTTGGTCTGCGCGATGACCATCAACGGCCTTCCCGCGGCGGCCAGTTCGAGTGCGGCGCGGACGACGAGGGTCGACTTGCCGGCGCCCGGCGGGGAGTCGACCACCACGCCGCGGTGGGCGCCGTGCAGCGTGTCCCGCAGGATCGCGTCGGTGGCCCGGCCCGCCTCGGCACCCGGGTCGAAGGCGGTGGTCAAAGGACGTCCTCCTCGGTCACCGGGTCCGGCAGCGGAACGGCGTCGGGCTCACCCGGCGGCCCTCCGTGCGTCCACGGCGTCTCCTCCGGGTCCGGCAGCTTGGCGCCGCCCCGCTGTTCGTGCTCGAAGAGGGTGAAGCAGACGAGATCCCCCTCCTCCGGCACGGACCCGGCCTCGGGCTCCTTGCCGCGCCCCATCTTGTCGGTGATCCGCAGCACGACCGAGCCGCTCGCGTCGTCGTACCCGACGAACTCGGCGGCCTGCGGCTTCCCGCCGAGCGAGCGGTACACCTTGGCCCGCTCCCCGAGGTACGGCCGGTCGTCCGTGCGGACGGTCACCAGCGGGCGGGGACTCGGCCGTCGGCCCTCGCTGTACGCCATCACGACATCGGTGACCTCGCCCGCGAACGCCTCTCCCGAGAGCCGCCGGCCGGCCATGACCAGCGGGTCGTCCAGGGCCTCCTGCGCTTCCAGCCGGGCCTGTTCGCGCTCCCGGGTCGCGAGCTTGTTCGCGGCGGTGACCGCGTCGTCGCGGCGCGGCTGCGGCGGCTCGCCGGCCGTGACCCGGTCGCGGTGTCCGGTGAACGACCAGCGGTCGCGGGTCCACCGGTCCGCGGCGTGCGCG
Source organism: Streptomyces sp. NPDC002580 (assembly GCF_042889485.1). NCBI lineage: Bacteria > Bacillati > Actinomycetota > Actinomycetes > Kitasatosporales > Streptomycetaceae > Streptomyces > Streptomyces sp. NPDC002580. Next base: position 229,273 of record NZ_JBIAQZ010000001.1, read on the forward strand.
CCTTCCGGCAGCTCCCGCAGCAGGTCGAGCCCGCTCCAGACCGCGTCCCAGGTGGGCCGCGCGACGCGCTCGACGAGATCGCGGATCTCCCGCTCGGCGGCGGTCAGTTCACCGAGCCGGTCGTCCGCCTCGATGCCGTCCTCGGCGGCGGCCAGCGCGGTGCGCGCACGGTCGTAGCGTTCGATGGCCGGGGCCAGCAGATCGTTGTCGAAGGCCGGGTCGGTGGCCGGTCCGGCGGGCGGGCAGACCAGTTGGCCGCCCGCGTCCCGCTGCAGCTCGGCCCGCACCGCCGCCTCGGCGCCCGGCTCGCCGGCCGGCGGATCGATCCAGGCGAGCAGCGCCCCGAGGTGCTGGTCCTCCAGGCTGCTCTGCCCGGTGGCCCAGTGCCGGCCCAGCACGTCGGTGAGGGCGAGGAGCAGGGCGGAGCCGGGCACCCGGGCGCGCTCCCCGAAGTGGGTCAGCCAGCGCCCGGCCAACGGCACGCGGGGCGGCGCCGGATGCGGTGTCTCGGGATCCTGCTCGGCGGTGCGGCGAAAGCGGGTGGAGCGCCCGAGGAGGCGGACGAACTCGATGCCCGCGCGGCCCGGCACGATCAACTGCGGCGCGTCCGCGCACAGCTCGACCTCGACCTTGACGCGCTTGCCGGTCTCCGGGTCGGTCTCGGCCCGCTCCGCGCTCTCGACGACGTCCGCGTACGCGTCGATGTACGGCAGGACGACATCGGCCAGCTCGGCGAGGAAGGCGAAGCGCAGGTCGCGGTCGCGAGGCTGCGGGACGGCCAGCAGCCGGGGCGCGTCCCGGGCCGTGCCGATGAGCGCGCCGAGCGGGGCTCCCGCCTCACCGGCGGTGGTGAGCGGCACGAACACCAGCGGCCGCTCGACGAGATGGCGGTGGAGCACCGTGGCGGCGGGCTGCGCCCGGCCGCTCTCGACGGCCTCCAGCCGGGCGAGGGCGGAGATCAGCGACATACGGTCGCCTCCCGCACGCCCGGGACGGCGGCCGCGGGGACCGAGGAGCCGGCAGCGGAACTCTCCGGCCCCCTCGGCCTCCGGACACGGGGGTTCGCGGAGGCCGTGCCGCGCAGGGCCTCCGCCCGCAGCAGCGCCGCTCTCCTGAGTGCCGCGACGGCCGGGTCCTCGGGATCGCCCGCCTTCCCGTGCGCCGCCGCCAGGACGTCCGTGACGGTGGTCAGACCGCCCAACTCGGCGCGCAGCGAGCGGCCCAGGGAGGTGACCGCGCCCTCGGCGCGCGAGCGGGCCCGGCAGTGGAAGGCCAGTTCGCAGGCGGACAGGCACTCGGGGGCGTAGGTCGCGGGCACCGCCTCGACGGCCGTGACCAGTTCCTCGGCGGGCAGGCCGGGGGAGAAGCAACTGCCTTCGGGGAGGGCGGCCGCGATGTCCTCGACGCGGGTGAGCCGGTCGAGCTGGCGGCGGGTGACCGCGCGCTGCTTGCGGACGTCGACGGCCGAGGCGGTCGGGAGGTTGGAGAAGTCCTTGGGGCAGACGAGCAGGACGCGGTGGCGGACCTCGGGGGCGGGATCGAGGCGGGCCGCGACCTCCTCCAGGGCCAGGACGTACACGGCGGACTGCCGGGCGGCGGCGCCCACCTTGGCGGGGTCGGCCGAACCGTCCAGCATCGGGAACGACTTGATCTCGACGACCGTCCAGGTCCCGTCGGGGTGCACGACCACGGCGTCCGGTTCGAGGAAGGCGGCGGAGCCCGCGACGTCGAGGGCGAGCATGGGGTGGTCGAGCAGGGTCCAGGCCTTGGCCCCGGTGGCGTCACGCAGCGCGAGCGCCGTACGCGCCGCGCGTCCCTCGGGACCGATCGCGCTCAGGTCGGGGACCGCGCCGGAGCCGGGCGGTTCGGCGCGGGGGTCCAGCTTCTCGTGCACCAGCCGCAGCAGTTCGGCACCGCCGTCGGCCTTGACCCGCGCCTCGAACGCGTTGCCCCGCATGAAGGCGAACTGCGACATCCCGAAGGCGGACGGCGAGCCGAGCGCGCTCGCCAGCTTCGCCTTGTCGACCCCCGCGCCGTCCAGCAGGGCGCGTCGGTCGCACCCGGGGTTGGCGGCGAGCGCCGCGAGGGCGCGCGCGTCGAGCGCCTTCGGTGCCACGTCCGGACCGCGCAGCTCAGCGAGCTGCTGCCGCAGCGCCGTCCCCCGCGTCCGTGGGAGAGGCACCAGGCTCGGCTCCCGGTCCGGTTCGGGACTCGCGCTGTCGGGGAATTCGTTCACCCGGGGAAGTCTGGCATCCCGCACTGACAATCGCGGAACCCTCGTCCCCCGAGGCGCCCTTGCCCCACGGGACGCGGACCGCGAGGAAGGTCCGCAGGCGGTTCGCCGCCCGCATCACGAAGGGGGTCAGCAGCAGTCCGGCGCCCATGACCGCGGCACCCGCGGCGGCGTCCAGGAAGTAGTGGTTGGCCGTGCCCATCACGACGATCGTGGTGACCAGCGGATAGACGACGCCGGCCACCTTCGCGGCGGGCGTGCGGCCGTGGCGCCACAGCATCACTCCGCACCACAGGGCCCAGCCCACGTGCAGGCTCGGCATCGCCGCGTACTGGTTCGTCATCCCGCCCATACCGCGCGGCGCGCTCGCCTCGCCGCCCCACCAGCCGTAGTCGCTGTACTGGGCCATCGTGTCGACGAAGCCGTGGCCGGGCGACAGCAGCCTGGGCGGACAGGTGGGCAGCAGGGTGAAACCTATGAGGCCTATGAACGTGGAGGTCATCAGCCAGGTACGGGCCGCGCGGTAGCGCACGGTCCGGGAGCGGAAGAGCCAGACCAGGATCGCGGGCGTCACGAGGTAGTGCAGCGACGCGTACCAGAAGTCCGCGGGCACGCCCAGCGAGGCGTGCCGGGTGAACAGCCGGTTCAGCGGGTGCTCGGCGTTCAGGTGCAGGAACTTCTCGACGCGCAGGATGTCGAGGCCGTGCCCGACGGCGCCGGCGGTGTCGCCCCGGGCGAGCAGCCGGCCCGCCGAGTACGACGCGTACACGAGCAGGATCAGCGGGAGCTCGGTCCACCAGCGGAGCCGGGCGTGGGTCGCCGCGGACGCGCGCAGCTCCGTCCACCGGCGCGACCGGACGTCCGGCGCCGTCTCGGTACGCGGTGCGTCGGTCTGCGGCATCCGATCGCCCTCCCATCTGCTCGTGGTGACCCGACAGTCCGCAGTCTGCTGACGACGGTCCGTGGCCACATCGGATTTTACGATGTACGGCATTGCCCCGAAGGGGCGCCCCGGTCCTCAAAGACGCGGCGATCGGCCACCGGGTTGCCCGGAACGGCGGTGCGCGATGATGGAGTGACGCACTCCTCAGTCGTCATGGGGCGAACCCGCACCTCACCGTGCCGCCCGTCCCGGAAAGGCCCCTTCTCATGGCACCGCGCATCCTGCTGGCCCGGCACGGACAGACGGAATGGTCGCTGTCCGGAAAGCACACCGGCAGGACCGACATCCCTCTCCTGGAAGAGGGGCGGCGCGGCGCCAAACTGCTGGGCGAGCGGCTCCACCGGCCGCCCTTCGACGGGCTCCCCGGTACCGAGGTGCGCACCAGCCCGCTCGCGCGGGCGCGCGAGACGTGCGACCTCGCCGGATTCGGAGAGCGCGCGACCCCCTGGGACGCGCTCATGGAGTGGGACTACGGCGCCTACGAGGGCATGACCCCGGCCGAGATCCAGGACATCCGCCCCGGCTGGTTCATCTGGCGCGACGGCGTCCCCGAGGGGGAGACGCTGGAGCAGGTCACCGCGCGCGCGGACGAGGTCGTCTCATGGGCCCGTTCCGCGGACCGCGATCTGCTGGTCTTCGCCCACGGCCACATCCTGCGGTCCATAGGCGCCCGCTGGCTCGGCCTTCCCTTGGACTTCGCGGCCCGTGTCCGCCTCAACCCGACCTCGTTGTCGGTGCTCGGGTGGGCCTACGGGGAGCCGGCGATCGAGGTGTGGAACGACTGCGGGCACCTGAGCGCCTGACCGGCGGCCGGGGCGGTTCTCACGCGGTGCGCGGCAGGCTCGCGTGGCGGTCGAGGAACGCTGAGACGCCCGAGGCCCTGCGGTGCGGGAGCAGTACGCGGGCCGTCGCGGCCAGCATCGTCTGGATGCGGGAGGACTGGACCTCGTTCAGCAGGTCGAGGACGCGCAGCCCGGCGAGGGCGGCCTCGTCCGGGTGGCCGCCGCGCGCCAGGTCGTCGGCGAGCTCGGCGGTGTAGAGGGCGATGTTGCGGGTGAAGTGCGGGTCCTGGAGGTGGGCGGCGCGGCGCGCGTGGCGGGCGGCCCGGGGCCAGTCGCCCAGCGTCGACCAGCACTGCGCCTCGAGGCCCTCCAGCTCGGCCTCTCCGTAGAAGGTCATCCACTCGGGGTCGGTCTCCGAGGGGCCCCGTTCGTAGAGGGCCTGCGCGCGGGCCATCGCCTGTTCGCAGCCCTTGCGGTCGGCGAGCCCGGCCCAGCCGCCCGCCTCGCGCAGGGCGAGCAGCGAGAGCAGGCGGGGGGAGCCCAGGGGGCGCGCGGCGCGCTGTGCGGCCTGGGCCGCGCGGACCGCCTCGCGCGGGCGCCCCGCGTCGCGGGCGAGGAAAGCCGTGTTGCAGAAGGCGTGGGCCTCCAGGCCCGGGTCGCCCGCCATCCGCGCGGTCGCGAGGGCCTCGGCGTAGTGCGAACGCGCGTCGTCGAAGCGTCCGGAGTCGTGGGCCAGCCAGCCCACGGAGATGGCCAGTTCGCCCGCGCCGGAGTACAGCCGGTCGGCGGTGGTCTGCCGGGTGGTGCCCGCGTCGAGCAGCGCGAACGCCGTGCGCAGGGGGGCCGCGGCGCGGCGGTAGAGGCCGTCGGCTCCGTGCCGGTCGTCGAGCAGCCGGATCTTGCGGACGGCTTCCTCCAGGGCTCCCGCCTCCGAGGTGCCGGCCCGGTGGACGCGCCGTTCGGAGGCCGCGGCGCCGCCGCCGGCGAAGGGGCCCAGTGAGGCCGCCGCCACGGTGGCGGTGCCTCGCGTCATGAATGCGCGACGCTGCACGTCGCTCTCCTCGTGGTTCTGATCGCGTTTCTCGTACGGGTCGTACGGGTCGCACGAACGGTGCGGGGCGTACGGGTCGAGCGGATCGAGCGGATCATTCGGGTGGTGCGCGGCGTACGGGACCGGGGGGAGGTGCGGGCCCGGCGTCTCGTACGTCTCGCGTGCCCCGCCCGTCTCATAAGGGGCGTGCGCGGGGCCCGTGGGATGCACGGGGGGTGTCTCGTCCGTGCCACGCGCCCCCCGCCCGCGTACCCATGAGCGGGGGGCGAAACCGAGGTCGGTCAGTGTGCGGCCGGGGAACATGTGCAGGAACACCCGTTCGTACGCGTAGTTGGGACAGCGGATCTCGCCCGCCTCGACGCGCCCGATGTAGCGCGCGTCGCAGCTCACCCGCTCGCCGATCTCGCGCGCGGCCCGCCGCACCGCCGCGGCGAACTCGCCCGGGGAGCGCTGACCGCGCAACCGCCGGAAGGCGAGATTCGGCCGTGGTGGCCGGGGGGACGGGGACGAGGTCACCGTTGACGACGCCATGGCCGGGCCCTCTCTTGCGAACCGTCGAACCACGCCGGAGGCGGGGGCGACTTGACCGGGTTGTGCCCAGTAGGTGCCTGCGTCCGGCGGGGCAAGAACGTACCTGCTGTGACAACGCCACCACGCTGGGTTTGGCTACAAACCGGATATCTCATCCACGATCTGCCATGAACTGCCATCCTTTGTGGCGGAGTTTCGCCGTAGCCGTTGACGTCCTGGCGCGTTGAACCCGGTGGACCGGGAGCCGCCCGAACTCCCGACCCACTCGTCATGAGGAGGGGTTCCGTTGGAGGCCGGGATGCAGACCAGGCAGAGCACCGAGTTCCGTACGCCGCCGTCGACCGCGCGGCACGGGCCGACCCCGGAGCGGGGCGTCCCGCCGGGGCCCGTCAGTGAGTGCGACCTGGTGACCGTTCCCACGCGCCAGGGGCTGGAGGCCGTCGACATCCTGCGCCGCGGCGCAGGCGACGTCGTGGGGCCCGTCCTGCACGACGACGGCTGCGGCACCCTCGGCTTCCTGGTGCCGCCCGGCACCGCCGACGCCTGGGACGTGCCGGGCAGCACCTGCGTCCAGACCGACGGGCGTGGCCTGCGGGCGGCCCCAGAACCCCCGGTCGAGGGTTCTGACTGGCTGCTGCCGCCCGGCGAGGCGGAGCTCGCCACCGACCCGGCGGTGCTGCGGGCCGCGCTGGGCGAGGCGGCGCGGCTGATCGAGGCGGCGGACGGCTGCCGCTGAGCGCACCGGGCCGGAGGCCGGGGCACGCGGACCCGGCGGGGCCCGGTGACCGCTCCGGCCGACGCCCGCGGGCCCGGCGCCTCTCGGCCCCGGGGCCCGGGCGCGGACGCGACGCCGACCTCGGCGAGCCGGCCCGGGACGGGCGGCGCGCGGTGAGCCGGCCGCCTGGACCGGCCCCCGGGACGCCGCCCGCGAACCCGTCGGCGCCCGTCGGTCCTGCCCGGCCGGCCGTCGCTGAGCCGACCCGCCGCCGCGCCCCGATAATGGCGGGATGGCAAGGGCGAGGAATCAGCGGGCGGACGACGGCCGCGACACGGGGCGCGGGCAGACGGCGGCGGAAGCGGTCGTCGAGGCCGTCGACGGAGGGCTCGCCGAGCTGATCCCCGACCGCGACCGGGCGCGCGCCTGGACCCTGCTCATCGACGGCGCCCCGCAGTCCCACGTCGACCTCGACGACCCCGCCTTCCTGAGCTTCGAGTACCAGCGCCGCCTCGGCCACGTCATCGACCTCGTCGCCCCGCCCGGCAAGCCCGTGCACGTCGTGCACCTCGGCGGCGGCGCCTTCGGCCTGGCCCGCTACACGGCCGCCACCCGCCCCCGGTCCACCCAGCAGGTCGTCGAACGCGACGCGGCCCTGGTCCAGTTGGTCCGCCGGGAACTGCCGCTGGACCCGAACGCCCGGATCAGGGTGCGGTCCACGGACGCCCGGGAGGGTCTCGCCAAGGTGCCCGACGGCTGGGCCGACCTGGTCATCGCGGACGTGTTCAGCGGCGCGCGCACCCCGGCACACCTGACGTCCGTCGAGTTCCTCGGGGAGGTCCGCCGGGTGGTGAAGGACTCCGGGGTCTACGCCGCGAACCTCGCCGACGGGCCGCCGCTCACCCACCTCCGCGGCCAGATCGCCACCGCCGCCTCGGTGTTCCCCGAACTCGCCCTGGTCGCCGACCCGACGGTGCTGCGCGGCAGACGCTTCGGCAACGCCGTCCTCGTCGCCTCCGGCCGGCCGCTGCCGGTCGCCGAACTGACCCGCCGCGCCGCCTCCGACCCGCATCCCGCCCGGGTCCAGCACGGCAGGGAACTCATGGACTTCACGGGCGGCGCGGCACCGGTCACCGACGCGGTGGCGGTGGCGTCACCGGCGCCGCCGCCCTCCGTCTTCCGCTGACGCGGCGTCAGCACGCCCAGGGTCGGCACGCTCCGGGGCCAACACGCCCTGGCGTCGGCGGATCCCGCCGTCGCACGTCCCCGTCATGCGCCCCGGCCCCCGGCTCCGGCCCGGACCCGTCCGCGCGCCCGCCGTGTCCGGCCCGGCAGCCGCGTCCGGCGTTCAGTACGTCCCGATCTCCACGTGCGGCGGCCCGTCGTGCCAGGTGCAGAACACCGACACCCGGTCCGCCCCCGAGGTGAACTCCACGCGGATCCACGACTCCGTCTTCCACACCTGCATCGACCAGGCGGTGTCCGGCGTGGCGGAGACCAGCGTCGCGTCCGCGACGCCGATGTCGAAGACCACCCGGCCGCCGTCGGTGTCGTAGCTCTTGACCTGACCGGCGGGGGCGGAGGAGGCCGCCGAGGTCGGGGCGGCCGGGGAGACCGACGAGGAAGCACCGCCGGGGGACGCCGACTTCGAGGGCCGCACGCCCGGCTTCGCGCCCGTGGAGGGCGTGTCCGAGGAGTTCGGCGCCGCCGCGGACGGTTCGGCCCGCGGGGTCGGGGAGTCGAGCGGTCTCGACTTCTGTGTGGTCGCCCCGGCGGCCGTGATGGGCAGCGCGCGCGGCGGGTCGTACGCGGTCCCCGTCATCACGGTGTGCACACCCCACCACGACAGCGTGACCGCCGCGCCCGTGGCGAGCGACCACGCGAGTACGTGTACGAGTCCTCTGCGCATCGCGGCCATACTGCACCACGAGCCCCATGGGTGTCTCACGGCCCTGCCAAGACCCGGATTGTCCGCGGAGGGTGGTCCGGGATTGTCCACAGGTGCCCGGCAGGGTTCTCCACAGGCACCGGAAGGCCTTGCCCGAATGGCGTACGGTGCCGCCCATGGCAAGTGTGCTCGTTGTCGAGGACGACCAGTTCGTACGCTCGGCCCTCATCCGGCATCTGACCGAGGCCACGCACATCGTGCGCAGCGTCGGCACCGCCCTGGAGGCGCTGCGCGAAGTCGCCCATTTCTCCTTCGACGTCGTGATCCTCGACCTCGGACTGCCCGATCTGGACGGGTCCGAGGCGCTGAAGATGCTGCGCGGAATCACCGACGTCCCGGTGATCATCGCCACGGCGCGGGACGACGAGACGGAGATCGTCCGACTGCTGAACGACGGCGCGGACGACTACCTCACCAAGCCGTTCTCGGTGGAGCACCTCTCCGCGCGGATCGCGGCGGTGCTGCGCCGTTCGCGCGCCGGCGCGGGCGACACCCCTCCGTCGACGGTCATCCGCGTCGGCGGGCTCGCCATCGACCCCCTGCGCCGCCAGGCGGAACTGGACGGCGTCCGACTCGACCTGACCCGGCGCGAGTTCGACCTGCTCGCCTTCCTGGCCGGACGGCCCGGCGTCGTCGTGGCGCGCAGGGAACTGCTCGCCGAGGTGTGGCAGCAGGCCTACGGCGACGACCAGACCATCGACGTCCATCTGTCCTGGCTGCGCCGCAAGCTGGGGGAGACGGCGGCCCGGCCTCGCTATCTGCACACCCTGCGGGGCGTCGGCGTGAAGCTGGAGCCGCCGAGAGCGGAGCGGCCGCTGTGAGGTGGGCACTGGTCAAGGTGTGCGTGGCGGTCACGACGATGGTCGTGGTCGCCTTCGCGGTCCCGCTCGGCCTGGTGATCAAGGAGATGGCGCGCGACCGGGCGTTCTCGAACGCCGAGCGGCAGGCCGCCGCCATAGCGCCCGCCCTCTCCATCACCACCGACCGGGACGAGTTGGAGCGCGTCGTCGCCTCCGCGGGATCGGACGCCGGAATGGGCGTGCACATCCCCGCCGCCGACGGCAAGCCCGAGGTCGAGATAGGCAAGCAGCGCGCCACCGGCAAGGACATCGGCATGACCCGGAAGCTGGGCCGGGCCTCCACCACCGAGGTGTCCGGCGGTTCCACGCTGCTCCAGCCGATCGCACTCAGCTCCGGCGAGATCGCGGTCATCGAGGTCTACGTCCCCGAGGCCGAGGTCAGCAACGGCGTCGGTACGGCCTGGGCGGTCCTCGCCGCGGTCGGCGTCGCCCTGATCATCGGCTCCGTCGCGGTCGCCGACCGGCTGGGCGTACGGATGGTGCAGCCCGCCCAGCACCTCGCCGAGAGCGCGCACGAACTCGGCGAGGGGAAGCTCGGCTCCCGCGTGCCCGAAGAGGGGCCGACCGAACTGAAACTGGCCGCCGTCGCCTTCAACTCCATGGCCGACCAGGTCGTCCAACTGCTCGCCAACGAGAGGGAACTGGCCGCCGACCTCTCGCACCGGCTGCGCACACCCCTGACCGTGCTGCGCCTGAACGCCGCCTCGCTCGGCGACGGGCCGGCCGCCGAACAGACCCGGGCCGCCGTCGCGCAGTTGGAGCGCGAGGTCGACGCGATCATCCGGACGGCCCGGGAGGCCAAGCCGCAGACCGCGGCGATCGGGATCGGCGCCGGATGCGACGCGTCCGAGGTCGTCCGTGAACGCATGGACTTCTGGTCGGCGCTCGCCGAGGACGAGGGACGCAAGGTGCGGGTGGCCGGGGTGGACCGCCCGGTCCGCATACCCGTGGCCCGCGCGGACCTGGCCGCCGCGCTCGACGCCCTCCTCGGCAACGTCTTCCGCCACACCCCCGAGGGCACGGCCTTCGCGGTCGACGTGCACAACGCCGAGGACGCCGTGATCATGCTGGTGTCGGACGCGGGCCCGGGCATAGCGGACCCGGTCGCGGCGATGGCGCGTGGGCGGGGCTCGGGCCGCGACGGGTCGACGGGCCTCGGCCTGGACATCGTGAGCCGGCTCGCGGAGTCGACGGGCGGGGACGTACGGGTCGGTTCCTCCGTGCTGGGCGGGACCGAGGTGCGCATCTGGATCCAACTGGACGGAAGGGCACCGGTCCGGCGCGGACACCGGGGCAGCGTACGGCGCCGCAGGCGTGGCGTCGGCGTGCGCTGAGAAGCACCTGTGGGGCCGCCAAACCGCCCACATTGGTCTCGACCTTTAACGGTTTCCGATGCCTTCCTTAAGCGGACCCTAAGATCCTCGAACGCCGTCCGGATCAAGCGGTTTGACCGATTCCGGATCGCTAGCGTGATGCCCGCACCTCCTGGGGCCACCCCGGCGAACCCCGTGAATCCGTGAAGGCAGGCACACGCGATGAGCAGTACGCATCGGCGCAAGATCAGTGGCAGGAACAAGGCGATAGGCGGCGTCGTCGCGGCGGCCGTGGCCGGCGGCGGCGCCTTCCTGTTCACCGGTGTCGCGAACGCGTCGAGCGTCGGCGCCGCGTACACCAGGACCAGCGAGTGGTCCACGGGGTACACCGCGCAGTACGTCGTCTCCAACGACACGGGCCAGCGGAAGCCGGACTGGAAGCTGGAGTTCGACCTGCCCTCGGGCTCCGAGCTCGGCTCGATGTGGGACGCGACCTCGTCCGTGAGCGGGCAGCACGTCACCGTGACGCCGCCGTCCTGGGACAAGGACGGTCTGGCGGCCGGCGAGTCCGTCACCGTCGGTTTCGTCGTGAACGGCAGCGCGAACCCGACGGGTTGTGTCATCGACGGCACCAAGTGCTCGGTGGACGACGGAGCCACGCCCGAGCCGAGCGGCCGCCCGACGCAGTCCGCGACCCCGACGGCCACCCCGAGCCCGACCGCCACCGCCTCGGCGAGCGCCACCCCGAAGCCGACGGCGACCGCCACCGCCACGGCCACCCCGACCCCCACCCAGACCTCGGGCGGCGGCAGCACGACGACCGCGGGCTTCGCGCCCTACGTCGACACCTCCCTCTACCCGGCCTTCGACCTGCTCAAGGCCGCCGACGCCACCGGCGTCAAGAACTTCAACCTCGCCTTCATCACCGACGGCGGCGGCTGCACGCCGAAGTGGGGCGGGGTGAGCGACCTCGCCAGTGACGGGGTGGCGTCGCAGATCGGCGCGCTGCGCGCCAAGGGCGGCGACGTCCGGGTCTCCTTCGGCGGAGCCTCCGGCACGGAGCTGGCCACGACCTGCTCCTCGGCGGACACGCTGGCTGCCGCGTACGGCAAGGCCGTCGACGCCTACAAGCTCACGAAGGTCGACTTCGACATCGAGGGCGGCGCACTCCCGAACACGGCCGCGAACACGACCCGCGCCAAGGCCATCGCCAAGCTCCAGCAGCAGCACCCGGGCCTGGACGTCTCGTTCACCCTCCCGGTCATGCCGGAGGGGCTCACCCAGGACGGCGTGACCCTGCTCGCCAACGCCAAGTCCAACGGCGTGAAGATCAACACCGTGAACATCATGGCGATGGACTACGGCCCCGCGTACAGCGGTGACATGGGCACCCTCGCCGAGCAGGCCGCCACGGCCACGCAGGCGCAGATCAAGAGCGTGCTCGGCCTCTCCGACAGCGCCGCCTGGAAGACCGTCGCCATCACCCCGATGATCGGCGTCAACGACGTCGCGTCCGAGATCTTCAAGGTCGACGACGCCTCGCAGCTGGTGACCTTCGCGCGGTCCAAGGGCATCGGCTGGCTCTCCATGTGGTCCGCCACCCGTGACAAGCAGTGCGCCGGCGGCGCCAAGAACTCCGCCGACGCGGTCTGCAGCTCCATCGTGCAGAGCGACGGCGCCTTCTCGAAGGCGTTCGGCGCTCTCAAGTAAGCCATCGCGAAACGGGGGCCGCGCGCCCCGGCCGGACTTCTCCACCCCCCACCCGGCCGGGGCGTCGTGGCGGCCCCGCCGACCCGGGCCGTGTCCGGTGACGACCTTCCGGACACGGCCCGGCTTCTCGTCACCGGCCCCCGGCAGGCCCCCAGGAGCCGTCCTTCAGCACGTGGAGCAGGCCGGCCACGGCGTGCGGCGTGGACGTGGCGATGTCACGGGGCCGGTCGCTCTCACGCAGGTGGATGTGACCGGACGCCGCCGCCGCCAGTTCCACGCAGTTGCCTTCGCCGCCGGTGCTGAACGAGGACTTCTGCCAGATGAGTCGGGGCATCGGGGAGCGTTCCTTTCAAAGGGCGTACATGACGTGCTGGATCAGGCCCAGTGAGTCACGGGACGCGTGCGACTCCGGTGCCGACTCGGGGTCGACCGGCGCCAGCGCCAGCTCCGTCAGCCGCTCGAACATTTTCGTGTACTGGGCGAGATGGTTCGCGTCCCGCAGGAAGAGGGAGTCCGTCGGGTGTTCCAGGTAGACGGTGTCCAGTTCGGGAGCGGTGCTCCCGTGGAGGACGAACGGCCGGGAGTGCGCCGAGTAGATCCCCGCCTCGAACGGATACACCTGTACGGCCACCTCGGGCAGCCGCGAGATCTCCATCAGCCGCAGCAGTTGCCGCCGCATGACGGCGGCGCCGCCCACCCGGGTGCGCAGCGCGGCCTCGTGGATGACGGCCCGGTAGGTCACCGGTGAGTCGCCCGTGAGGACGCGCTGCCGGGCCAGCCGGAACTCGGCGTAGCGGTGGGCGCGTCGGGGGTCCGGCTCGGTGGCCTCCAGCACCGCGCGGGCGTACTCCTCGGTCTGGAGCATCCCGGGGATCACCAGCGGCTCGTGCGTGCGCAGCACCGTCGACCGGGACTCCAGTTCCGCCAGGTCCCGGGCCGCCGGTCCGATCGTGTCGTTGAACTCGTCCCACCACCCCTTGCCGTTCTCCTGGGCCATCGCCATCAGCCCGTCGAAGTAGGGGCCGGGCGGACAGCCGTACTCCTGGAGGACCTTGTGCAGGCGGTTGCGCGAGACGTCGATGCGGCCGGTCTCGATGTTGCTGATGCGGGCGCGGTCCGCGTCGAGGATCGCCGCCGCGCGCTCGCCGGAGAGCCCGGCGCGGACGCGCAGTCCGCGCAGTTCCGCACCGAGCCGGCGCTGGCGCTCGCTCGGGTTGCTCCTGGGTGGCATGGCCGACCTCCTCGCGGAGCAGTCTGCCGATCTCGGCGCCGGTGAGCCGCCGACCCGTCCGTACGTCACCCACGTGGGTGACATAGACCGGAGACGCTTGCGTGCGGGGAAAACATTTCCCTACGGTCGAGGCGATCCACCTCGCCTCCGCGCTCCGAGGAAGTACCCCCGGATTCAACGGCGTTGAAGAACCGGGACCTGGTCACCGCGGCCGCGCGCAACCCGAAGGAGCCCCCTCCGATGGAGGATCACCGACGCCCCACCGACGTATCCCTCGTCTTTCCGGCCCACCCCCTCTGGGTCCGCACCGCGCGGGAGACCGTCCGCACCCTCCTCGCCGCGTCCCACCGGCCCGAACTCACCGACATCGCGGTCCTGTTGACCTCCGAGGCGGTGACCAACGCGGTCAAGGCCTCCGCGGGCTGGGGCCGCTCGACCCCGGTCACCCTGCTCGTGGGCTGGTCCGGTCCCCGACGCTTCCGGGTCCTCGTCCACGACGAGGCTCCCGGATTCCCCGGTCTGCGCACCCCCGGCGCCGACGAGGAGGGAGGACGCGGGCTGCAGCTCATCTCGAACCGCGCCGACGCCTGGGGCGTGTGCGGGCACGGGCCGGGGTGGGGCAAGGCGACCTGGTTCGAACTGGGGCGCGCGGACCTGGCCGGGTGAACCCTGCGGGCGGGCGGCCGGGAAACGCGGTGGGGCGCGGCACCCCCCTCGGGTGCCGCGCCCTTCCCCCGTGTTCCCCCGTGTCCTGTGCCCCCGTGCTCTGCCGGGAGCCTGCCTACTCGGCGGGCGTCACCGGTGCCAGCGTTCCCGTGCGGGCCGCCCGGCTGTACCAGTGGGCACTCGACTTCGGGGTGCGGACCTGGGTCGCGTAGTCGACGTAGACGGCGCCGAAGCGCTTCTCGTAGCCGTAGGCCCACTCGAAGTTGTCCATGAGGGACCAGAGGTAGTAGCCGCGGACGTCCGCGCCGTCGGCGATCGCGCGGTGCACGGCGGACAGGTGGCCGTTGAGGTAGGCGATGCGCTCGGGGTCGTGGACGCGGCCCTCCGGGTCCGGCTTGTCGTCGTACGCCGCGCCGTTCTCCGTCACGTACAGGGGCAGACCCGGGACCTCGCGGGTGTACCGCATGATCAGGTCGTGCAGGCCCGTCGGGTCGATCGTCCAGCCCATCTCGGTGCGCTCGCCCGGGGTCTGGTGGAAGTCGACGTCCTCGGAGCCCGGCCACGGCGAGTGGTCGCTGGCCCCGTGACCGTCCGCCCGCGCGCCCTGACGCTCCGGCTGGGCCGCCGAGACGAGCGTCGGCGTGTAGTAGTTGAGGCCGAGCGCGTCCAACGGCTGGTGGATCGCCCGGAGATCGCCGTCCTGGACGTACGACCAGTCGGTGACCGACCGGGTGGCCGCGAGCAGGGTCTCGGGGTAGGCGCCGTGCAGCATCGGGCCGTGGAAGACGCCGTTGGCCAGGTCGTCGATGCGCTGGACGGCGTCCAGGTCCGCCGGGTCCTGCGAAAGGGGCCGGACCACCGAGGAGTTGAGGCTGACCGCGACCGAGTTGCGGGCCGGCATCACGGAACGCAGGGCCGAAGTGCCCAGGCCGTGCGCCAGGTTCAGGTGGTGGGCCGCGCGCAGCGACGCCGCCGGGTCCGTCCGGCCGGGGGCGTGCACCCCGGAGCCGTATCCCAGGAAGGCGCTGCACCAGGGCTCGTTCAGAGTGATCCACTGCTCGACGCGGTCGCCCAGCGCCTCGCCCACGATCTGCGCGTACTCCGCGAAGCGCAGCGCCGTCTCGCGCTCGGGCCAGCCGCCAGCGTCCTCCAGTTCCTGCGGCAGGTCCCAGTGGTAGAGGGTGACGGCCGGCTTGATGTCGTGCGCCAGCAGTTCGTCGACCAGGCGCCGGTAGAAGTCGAGGCCGCGCTGGACCGCGGGGCCCCGGCCGGTCGGCTGCACCCGCGACCAGGAGACCGAGAAGCGGTAGGAGGACAGCCCGAGGTCCGCCATCAGGGCCACGTCGTCGCGGTAGCGGTGGTAGTGGTCGACAGCGATGTCACCGTGGTCGCCGCCGGCCGTCTTGCCCGGTGTATGGCTGAAGGTGTCCCAGATCGAGGGTGTGCGGCCGTCCTCCCTCACCGCGCCCTCGATCTGGTAGGCGGAGGTCGCCGCGCCCCAGAGGAAGGTCGGAGGGAAAGTCACAGGGGTGTTGGACTGAGGCATGGAAGCGCTCCCAAGGGGGTCGTGAAGACCGACGGGTTGGAGGTAGGAGGGAGATGCGGGGCGGAGGGGGCCGGGGCGGCGATGACCCGGCCCCGCTCGCAGGGGCGGTCAGCCCTTGATCGCGCCCTGCATGATCCCGCCCACGATCTGCTTGCCGAACAGGAGGAAGGCGATGAGCAGCGGCAGGGTGCCGAGCAGCGAGCCCGCCATGATCACGGCCTGGTCGGGGATGTAGCCGGTGCCCAGCGAGTTGAGGGCGACCTGCACGGTCGGGTTCTGCTGGTTCAGGGCGATGATCGGCCACAGGAAGTCGTTCCAGGCCATCACGAACGTCAGCAGGCCGAGCACCGCCATCGCCGGGCGTGCCGCCGGGAAGACGACGTGCCACACCACCCGCAGGCTGTTCGCGCCGTCCACCCGCGCCGCCTCGATCAGCTCGGAGGGCAGCGCCTGGAGCAGGTACTGCCGCATGAAGAACGTACCGAAGGCGCTCACCAGGGTGGGCAGGATGACCGTCTGCAGCTGGTTGGACCAGCCCAGGTCGCTGATCCACAGGTACAGCGGTACGACGGCGAGCTGCGGCGGGATCATCATCGTCCCGATGGTCAGCAGCAGCAGGAGGCCGGAGAACTTGAACCGCAGCTTGGCGAAGGCGAACCCGGCGAGGGTGGAGAACACGACCGTGCCGACGGTGATGGTGCCGGCCACGATCGTGGAGTTGATCATCGCGGTGCCGAGCCCGGCCTGGTCCCAGGCGGCCTCGAGGTTCTTGAACAGGTTCCCGCCGAACCACAGCGGCGGCGGTGTCTGCGCCAGCCGCGCGCTGTTGCGCGAGGCCGCGATGGCCGTCCAGACCAGCGGAGCGAGCGAGCCCAGCGCGAAGACGACCAGGACGACGTAGGTGATCGGACCGGCGTGCATCTGCTTGCCCGCGCCGAGCAACCGCCGGCGCCCGGGGCCCTGGCCGTCCGGGTCCTTCTTCGCCTCTGTCCGAGGGAGAGGCAGTTCGGTGGTGGTCATTGGGATTTCCTCAGCCGTCGGGTGATCAGCGCGTTGAGCGCGGCGATGATCAGCAGGATCAGGAACATCGTCCACGCGATCGCCGACGCCTTACCGAGGTTGCCGATGCCCCAGCCCTGGTCGTACATGTACAGACCGAGGGTCTGGTACTGGTGCGCGGAGCCGCCCTTGGAGCCGCTGACCCCGCCGAACAGGAGCGGTTCACCGAACAGCTGGGTCGCGCCGATCGTGGACACGACCACCGTGAACAGGATCGTCGGCCGCAGCATCGGGATCGTCACGTGGCGGAACTGCTGCCAGCGGCCCGCGCCGTCGAGAGCCGCCGACTCGTACAGATCGCCGGGGATCGCCTGCATCGCGGCGAGGTAGATCAGCGCGTTGTAGCCGGTCCACCGCCAGATCACGATGGAGGAGACGGCGAACTGGCCGCCCCAGTCGGACTCGCGCCAGTTGATCGGGTCGACCCCGACGAAGTGCAGCAGCCAGTTGATCATGCCGCCGTCCCACGAGTACAGCAGCGTGAAGACCAGCGTCGCCGACGCCACCGAGGTGGCGTACGGGGTGAGCATCACGACCCGCCACACGGTCGAGCCGCGCAGCCGGTAGTTGAGCATGTGGGCGATGCCGATCGCGATGAGCAGCTGCGGCACCGTGGAGATCACACCGATGGTGAAGGTGTTCCCGAGGGCGTTCCAGAAGAACTCCGAGGACAACAGGTTCGTGTAGTTGTCCAGGCCGACCCAGGTCTGGTGGTCCAGACCGGACAGCTGCACGTTGTGCAGCGAGTACCAGGCCGTGTACAGCAGCGGGAACAGCCCGAAGGCTCCGAAGATGATGAAGAAGGGGGCGACGAACGCGTACGGCGACGCCTTCATGTCCCAGCGGTACCGCCGGCTGCGCCAGGAACCGGGGCCCGGCGGCGGCGTACCGCGACCCTGAGCGCCCCGGGCCGCGCCCGGCTGTGAGCCGGGCGCGGCGTCGGCGCTCGTCGCGGGATGCGCGAGAGCCTGCTTGGAGCTGGTCACTGGCCGAGCACGTCCTTGACCTCAGCCTTTGCCGCGTTCCAGCCCTGGTCGGGCGACTTGCCCTTCTGCTCGACCTGGAGGATGCCGATGTCCGAGATCGCGGTGTTGATCGGCTGGTCCTTGGTACCGAAGTACTGGACCGGGATGGTCTTCGCCGAGTCGCCGAAGATCTGGGTGATCGGCGCGTTCGAGAAGTACTCCGTGGTGGCGGCGGCCGGCTTCAGGCTCGCGTACGCCGACGGGGTCGACGGGAAGCTGGCCTGCTTGGCGAAGACCTTCGCCTGCTGCTCCGGCGCGGTCAGCCACTTGGCCAGCGCGACGGCCTCCTTCTGGTGCTTGCTCGCCGTCGGGACACCGATGAACGAGCCGCCCCAGTTGGCCGCGGTCGGCGCCGCCGCCACGTCCCACTTGCCCTTGCCCGTGTCACCGGACTTCTCCTGGATGTAGCCCATCATCCAGGCGGGGCAGGCCACGGTCGCGAACGAGCCCTTGGCGAAGCCCTGGTCCCACGTCGGGTCGAACTGCTTCAGCTTCGCCGACATGTTGCTGGTCGCCACCGACATCGCGGTGTTCCAGGACTTCTTCACGCCCTTGGACTTCTCCCAGATGACGTTGCCGTCCTTGTCGTAGTACCGCTCGCTCTCCCCACCGAGCGCCGCGTTGTAGACCGAGGAGGCGGAGTCCACGAACTTGGTGCCGCTCGGCGCCTTCTTCATGTAGTCCTTGCCGACGGCGACGTACTTGGACCAGTCGCCCTTCCACTGCGCGGCGAGCTTGACGCGGTCCGTCTCCAGACCGGCCTTCTCGAACAGGTCCTTGCGGTAGCAGATCGCCATCGGGCCGATGTCGGTGCCGAGCGCGATCGTCTTGCCGTCCTTGGTCGTGGCCTGGGACACCTTCCAGTCCAGGAACTGCGACTTGTCGACCTCCTTGCCGAGGTCGACGAACTTGTCGGCCTGGGTCTGGACGGCCTCGGTGACGTTGCCGACCTCGATCGCCTGGATGTCGTCGGTCCCGGCCCCGGCCTGGAGGCGCGTGAGCGTCTTGGGCCAGTAGACGTCGGTCCGGGTGGTGACGTTCTCCTTGATGGTGATGTCGGGGTGGAGCTTCTGGTACTCGGCGTAGAGGCCGGCCTGCTTGTAGCCGAAGACGCCGAAGGTGCCTATGGTCAGGGTGGTCTTACCGCCACCGCTTCCATTGTCCGCGTCCGAAGAGCCGTCGTCCGGGTCGCTGGAACAGCCGGCCAGCAGCCCCGTAGCGAGCGCGGCGACGACCGCGATGGCCCCCAGCCTGCGGGACCGGCGGGTACTCGTGCGCATTGCGTCCTCCTGTTGCCTGACGTGCCGACCCCCCGGCCAACTGCATTGGTGGCGCCCGTTGTTTCTCGCTGCGGCTCGGGCGGGGAACGTGCGGGTTGTGTATGTGTCAGGTACTGTGGGAGCGCTCCCACAGGTGATGTGTTGAAGGGTCGTCGGTTAGGGCGGGGGTGTCAAGGGTGGGGGAGCGGAGAGATGCGTTCAGTTATCGGCCTGTTAGCTGAAGATGTCATTCCGCCACCTGGCCGGAAGAGTCTTACAGCTCGTTCGGAGTTCGAAGACGAGCGGCCGGCGCGAGGAAGGGCCCCGGGGCGACGGCCGGTGGCGCCCGTCCCCTCGGGTGAGGCTGTTACATTCCAGGCCACTTGGTATCGACGGGAGGCGGAGCGCATGGCAGTCCACGGAGCGCGGGGCCGCAGCGGTGGGCGGCCGACCCTCGAAGAGGTGGCGGCGCGCGCAGGAGTGGGCCGCGGCACGGTCTCCCGGGTGATCAACGGCTCCCCGCGGGTCAGCGACGCGACCCGCGCCGCGGTCGAGGCGGCGGTCGCGGAGCTCGGGTACGTCCCGAACACGGCGGCCCGCGCCCTCGCCGCGAACCGCACGGACGCGATCGCCCTGGTCGTCCCCGAACCGGAGACCCGCTTCTTCGCGGAACCGTACTTCTCGGACATGCTGCGCGGTGTCGGTGCCGAACTCTCCGAGACCGAGATGCAGTTGCTGTTGATATTCGCGGGCAGCGACCGGGAGCGCCAGCGCCTGGCCCAGTACCTGGCGGCGCACCGGGTGGACGGTGTCCTGCTCGTCTCGGTGCACGCCGACGACCCGCTCCCCGACCTGCTCTCCCAGCTGGAGATCCCGGCGGTCATCAGCGGCCGGCGCTCCGCGGAGGAGACGCTTCCGTCGGTGGACTCCGACAACTACGGCGGCGGGCGCGCCGCCGTGGAGCACCTCATCGCCGGAGGCCGTCGCAGGATC
Organism: Streptomyces sp. NPDC002580; assembly: GCF_042889485.1. Taxonomy (NCBI): domain Bacteria; kingdom Bacillati; phylum Actinomycetota; class Actinomycetes; order Kitasatosporales; family Streptomycetaceae; genus Streptomyces; species Streptomyces sp. NPDC002580. Next base: position 249,138 of record NZ_JBIAQZ010000001.1, read on the forward strand.
GCCCACCTGGCCGGCCGCATGGACGTCTACGGCGCCCAGCGCCGCGTCGACGGCTACCGCCAGGGTCTGCTGGACGCGGGCCGCCCGGTGGACGACGGTCTGATCGTCCCCGGCGACTTCACCGAGGAGGGGGGCCGGCGTGCCATGACCCTGCTGCTGGAGCGCTGCCCCGACCTCGACGCCGTGTTCGCCGGCTCCGACGTCATGGCGGCGGGCGCCCGGCAGGTCCTGCGCGAGAGAGGCCGCCGCATCCCCGACGACGTGGCGCTCATCGGCTACGACGACTCGGCCATAGCCCGCCACATGGACCCGCCCCTCACCAGCGTCCGGCAGCCCATCGAGGAGATGGGCCGCGCCATGATCGACCTCCTCCTCGGCGAGATCGCCGACCGTCGTCCCGCGGTCTCCCGGAGCCTGGAGAAGCGCCAACTGGTGCTGCCGGCGGAACTGGTGGTGCGGGCGTCGTCGTAGGGCACCCGCCCCGCCGGGAACGTCCGTCCTGCGGCTTCTGTCCGCCCGGTGTGCCCGGGTAGGGCAGGCTGGCGTCCATGGTCCTCCACCCCTTGCTCGGTGTCGACGAAGTGCCTGCCGTGGAAACGTACTTGGCCAGGGTGGGCGAGGTGTTCAGGGTGTTCGGGGAGCAGGACTCCGGGTGCGTGTCGTACGGAGTGCGGCTGCTCGACGGCGCCCGGTGGTTCGTCAAGGAAGCGGTCAATGAGCGGGGGCGCCGCTCACTCGACCGGGGATGGGCGTTTCACCGGACCGTTCGGCACACGGCGATCGTCCCGCAGGTCCACCGGATCGCTGTGCCCGGCGGCGGGGCGGTGGTCATGCCCTGGCGCGCGGGCGAGGTGCTGTACCACGCCACCGGGGGCGGCCCCCGCGACCGTACGGGCCCGGGCAGCCCGATGGCGCGGTTCCGCTCCCTTCCCGTCGCGGAGGTGCTGGGCGCCTTCGACCGGATCCTCGACGCACACCTCACCGTGGAGGCCGCGGGCCACGTCGCCGTCGACTTCTACGACGGCTCGCTGCTCCACGACTTCACCGCCGGCACGGTCCACCTGATCGACCTCGACGAGTACCGGCCCGGCCCCTTCGTCCTCGACGGCGAACGGTTGCCGGGTTCACGACGGTTCATGGCCCCCGAGGAGTTCGTCCGCGGCGCCGTCATCGACACCCGTACGACCGTGTTCACTCTCGGCCGCGCCGCCCGCCTGCTGCTCGACGCGGGGGACGAGGAACGGGCCTGGCGCGGCACCGCGCGGCAACTGGCGGTCGTGGAACGTGCCACCTTTCCCGCCCCGGACGACCGCTTCGCCGACGTGCACCGCTTCGCGGCGGCGTGGCGTGCGGCAGGCGGGACCCGGGAGTGAGACGGGGCCAAGGAGCGGGCCGGGACCCGGAAGGCGGGTGAGGTCACCGTCCTGCCCGCAGCTCCCAGCGGGTCTCGCCGTCCTGGAGGGTCTCCGTCCGGGTGAGTCCCGCCGTGGTGGCGACCGCCGCGGAGGCGTGGTGGGCCGGGTGCACATGGGCCACGACCGTGTGGACGGGGAACGCGCGCACCACGTGCCCGACCAGCGACCGCGCCGCCTCCCCCGCGTAGCCGCGCCCCTGCCAGGGCGTGCCCACCACCCAGGCGACCTCCGCGACCTCTCCCGAGACCGTCGCCTGCACCGTCCCGACCAGGTGTCCACCGATGCGCTCCCGCAGCACCCAGTTGCACCAGAGCACGGCGGGATCGGGGGAGCCCGCGACGAGGCGTTCGTAGCGTGACCGCAGTGCCTCGGGCGTGGACGGCTCCCCGCCGATGAACGTGTGCAGCGCCGGATCGGACAGCACCTCGGCCATCTCGGCGGCGTGCTCGACGGCCAGCGGGACGAGATCGAGCCGGGCGGTGCGGACCGTCGGCCCGGGGGCGGGCTCGGGGGCCGGCTCGGGAGGGAGGTCCTGGCGGAGGGCTCCGCGGGCGAGGGGATCCATGGCGTGACTCACGGGGGGAGCGTACGGGCCGCGGAGCCGGCCCGGCCCGCGCGGTGCGCCGCGACCGGACGGTACGGCGGTGTCGGGCCCGGAAAAGCGATCAGCCGGTGACCTGTTCAACAGGTCACCGGCTGATCACACAGGGTGAGTGACGGGACTTGAACCCGCGGCCACCTGGACCACAACCAGGTGCTCTACCAACTGAGCTACACCCACCGCGTCCGGTCTTGAAGACTTCCTGACCGGCCGAGAAAAAGTGTACAGGGTCCGGAGGGGTGCTCGCGCACGCCTTTTCGCGGGGCCCATCAGGGCCCCGTCAAAGGCCTATTCGGCGGGCAGGACGTGCTTCGCGGCGATGGTGCGGGCGGTGTCCGAGTCGGGGCCGGGGTGCGGGACGAAGATCGCCTCGCGGTAGTAGCGGAGCTCGGCGATGGACTCGCGGATGTCCGCCAGGGCGCGATGGTTGCCGTTCTTCTCCGGACTGTTGAAGTACGCCCGGGGATACCAGCGGCGGGCCAGCTCCTTGACGGAGGACACGTCCACGATGCGGTAGTGGAGGTAGCCCTCCAGGGCCGCCATGTCGCGCAGCAGGAAGCCGCGGTCCGTGCCGACGGAGTTCCCGCACAACGGGGCCTTCCCGGGCTCCTTGACGTGCTCACGTACGTAGGAGAGGACCTGCGCCTCGGCGTCCGCCAGGGTCGTGCCCCCGGCGAGCTCCTCCAGCAGACCGGAGGCCGTGTGCATCTGGCGCACCACGTCCGGCATCGTCTCCAGGGCCGCGTCCGGCGGGCGGATCACGATGTCCACACCTTCGCCGAGCACGTTCAGCTCAGAGTCGGTGACCAGCGCGGCCACTTCGATGAGCGCGTCATCCGACAGCGAGAGTCCGGTCATCTCGCAGTCGATCCACACCATGCGATCGTTCATGTGTCTCACCCTACGGCCCGCCCCGGTCGGGTGGACCCGCCCGTGCGTCCCGCCGGGGCGGCGGATCGGTCCCGGGCCGGGCCCACGTGCGAACGGGCCCGCACCCGAAGGTGCGGACCCGCGCGTTCTCCAGCGGCCCGACTACGGCGCGCTGCGCTGCCCGGGCAGGCTCGACCTGCCCGCGACGTACAGTTCCGGGCGCTCCCGCATCCCCTCCGCGGAGAGGGACGCCGCCGTGCCCAGGACACCGGCCGTCGCGGTGCGCCGGGTCTGCATCGGGACCGGGCCCGGATGCTCGTGGTGCAGGGACGTCGGAGGCCCGAGCTGCCCCGCCGGTCCGTCCGCTTCCGGCGAGCGGTCGGCCTGTGGCCGGCGGGCGCGGTACGCCGCCCGGTACGCGGCCGGGGACGAACCCAGCTGGCGCCGGAAGTGACCCCGCAGCGCGACCGGCGAGCGGAAGCCGCAGCGGCCCGCGACCTCGTCGACCGAGTAGTCGGACGTCTCCAGGAGGCGCTGGGCCTGCAGCACGCGCTGAGTGATCAGCCACTGCAGGGGGGCGCTCCCGGTGAGCGAACGGAACCGGCGGTCGAACGTGCGGCGGCTCATGTACGCGCGAGCCGCCAGCGTCTCGACGTCGAACTGCTCGTGGAGATGCTCCAGCGCCCAGGCGACGACCTCCGCGAGGGGGTCGGCGCCGATCTCCTCCGGCAGCGACCGGTCGAGGTAGCGCTCCTGACCGCCGCTGCGCCGCGGGGGGACCACCAGCCGCCGGGCGAGCGCGCCGGCCGCCTCGTTGCCGTGGTCCGTCCGCACGATGTGCAGGCAGAGGTCGATTCCGGCCGCCGTACCCGCGGACGTCAGCACGTCGCCGTCGTCCACGAACAGCTCGCGGGGGTCGACGTGCACCGACGGATAGCGCTTGGCCAGGGTCGGCGCGTACATCCAGTGCGTGGTCGCCGGACGGCCGTCCAGTAAGCCGGCCGCGGCGAGCACGAAGGCGCCGGTGCACAGTCCGACTATCCGGGCGCCCTCCTCGTGCGCGCGGCGCAGTGCGTCGAGCGCGTCCTCCGGTGGTGGCGAGGTGATCGACCGCCAGGCGGGCACGACCACCGTGCCTGCCCTGGAGATCGCTTCCAGGCCATGTGGTGCGGTGAGTTCAAGGCCCCCTGTGGTCCGCAGCGGGCCTTCCTCACCGGCACACACCAAGAGTCGGTAACGCGGTACGCCGGCGTCCTGGCGGTCAATCCCGAACACCGACAGCGGTATGGAACTCTCGAAAATGGGGCCGCCGCTGAACAGCAGCACCGCGACGATCTCCTTGCGGCGTCGCCCGGACAGCTTCCGGGCCGCGGCTTCCGGCGCGGCAGTGGAGTCGTGGCTCATCCTGCTAAGCCCCCCTCGGTGGTCGCGGCGCCCTCAACCTTTCGGGTCTGTCGCTCCAACACATTTCCCCTCGGTCCTGCACGAGTCCCCCGCCGTAAGACAAGATCGAATCTACTGTGTCGCGTGACGCCGAGGTGACCAGTTCGATACTCCGCAGAATGTCGACATGGCAACTTGGCGTGAAGCATTCGATCACGAAGCGTTGCACTCGTGGGCCGTGCAGGGAAGTACGCCTCGTGACGGTGGCCAATCCACGTAGGGTGTACGCGCCCTCCGTACCCCTTCCGGTGCAGGTGGAACGGGGGTTGGAGGGTTGTTCGAGCAAGGGATGGGCCACAACCGGAAGTTGGCTGAAAAGAAGCGTACCCGTGCGCGCAAACAGGTCAGTCGACCGACTGGCTTCCCGCACTGTGACGTCCGCCTCGGTGAACTCCCGCGCCACTCCTGCCGCGTGGCTCCGACCCCGCCCGCGTCCCGCTCCAGCGCCCCTTCTCCGCCACGCTCCCCGGGACGGTCCTCCCGTGCCGTCCGCGCTGCTGCGGCGCCGGCTGCCGGGCGCGCGAGCGCGACGCGTCGCGGTGCTCCTCGGTCAGGAGCGCGGCGCCCCGCTCCGACTGGCGCAGCAGGACCAGGCAGGCGCCCGTCACGGCCGCCAGGCCGAGCGCCGTGCCGGCCGCTCCGGCCAGCGAGGTGCCGTACCAGAGGAGGACCACCGGGACCAGGACGCAGCTGAAGGCCGCCCAGCGGACCACCTCGCTCACCGTGTCCGTCGTCGGCGGTGCCGGGGGGAGCGTCCCGGGGCGCGATCCGGACAGGGGGGCCGCCGGGAAGGCGGCGGAGCCGGGGAGGGTGGGGGAGCCGACGGAGCCGGAGGGGCCCGGGCGGGCCGGAGAGGCCGAGGGGGCCGGGGCGGGACGGGGGACGGCGCCGGGTCCGGGCGTGTGCCGCTGCTCCCTGGTGCTCACGTGCTGCTCCCTGGTGCTCCGGTGTCCTCCATGCTCTCCATGGCGGTGGTCGCGACCGGTTCAACGCGTGTTCGACCGGCCGGTCACTGCCCGGCGGGCGGTATGCGTCCGAAGGCGGGCCGGACGACCCGTACGGCGGCGAAAGCCCCCGTCGCCTGTCCTGGGAGTGAACACCCCGCAAACCGCCTGTACGGGGCAGCAACCATTGCGTTACGGGCGCCGTCTCGTGCATGCTCCCTGGAGCGCCGCGCATGGCGCGCGGGATCTGGGCGGAGGAGGCGTGCCGCCGTACCCTTGGGGGTATGGGGTTGGGAAGATGTTTCCCAGACACAGCTCCGCCGACCGTTGTCGTCCCCACCACGAGGATCCAGACGCCGAGACACCCATGGCCGGTCACGAATTCTTCGATCCAGCGGACCGCAAGCGCCCGCTCGCCGATCCCACGGCGGCCGAGCCCCTGGCGGCGGAAGAAACCCGCCAGTCCTGCGATCCCGCCTTCAAGCACGGCGTCGTCGTCGGTTTCGACGGTTCGACGTCCAGCGAGCGCGCCCTCGCCTACGCGATCGGGATGGCCCACCGCTCCGGCTCGGGCCTGATCATCGTCCATGTGGCCAACCGGCTGCCCACCACCGTGTGGGCGGGCTGTGAGCCGCCGGTCTTCGTCGACGTTCCCGACCACCGCACCGAGGTGCTGGGGCTGGAGCTGGCCTGCGCCGAATACCTCTCCGAAGTCCCCTGGATCCTGGTCGAGCGCGGCGGCGACATCTGCCACGAACTCGAAGAGGTGGGACGGGAGTACGAGGCGGACGCGATCGTCGTGGGTTCCACGCACGGGATCGTCGGGCGCATCTTCGGCTCGGTCGCGGGCCGGCTCGCCAAGCGCGCCAAGCGGCCTGTCGTCGTCATTCCCTGACACACCGTCGTCCGCGACGCGTCGACCTCCCGCGAACCCGCGCGTCTCCGTGCGCGGTGAGTGAACCTACCCGCGCGTAGAGGTGTTTGTGCCTTTGTGAAGGGCATATACGGGACGCCGGTCCTTCAGCGGCGACCGGCAGGACGCGGCACGACCGCACAGGCACGAAGGGAGCCCGCCGTGGACAAAGACGTCTCCGCGGGAAGCACCACCACGATCGTCGGCAGACTCGCGCTCGGCGTCACCCTGCTGGCCTTCGGCCTCGGGTACACCGACCTCATCGACGGCGTGACGGCGGCCGACGCCGTATCGCTTGCCCGCTACGTGGGCGGCGTCGCGCTGTTCGTCGCCGGACTGCTCGCCTTCCGCGACCGCGACACGGCCACCGGTACGGCCTTCACGGGACTCGGCGCCCTCTGGTTCACCTGGGCCGTCTCGGCCGGTGCCCAGGTCTCCGACAACGCGGCGGGGCTCTTCCTGCTGCTCTTCGCCCTCGTCGTCCTGTCGCTGGCCCTCGCGGGCGGGGACCTGCTCGGCCAGGGCGTCCACGGGCTGTTCTTCGTCTCCCTGCTGCTCCTGGCCGTCGGCCGCTTCGCGGACAACACGGACCTCGCCAGGGCCGGCGGCTGGTTCGGCGTCGCCGCGGGCGCGGTCGCCTGGTACGCGGCGACGGCGGCTCTCGCGCACTGGCCCACCGCCCTCCCGCGACGCGCCGCCGGCCGGGGGGTGACGGCCACCGGCTGACCTCGGCGCGGGCCGGGGTATTGGGCGGCTCCGGCCCTACAGGAACGATCCCCGTGCGCGGGTGGCGTGCACGGGGATCGTTCATGTCCGTTCCGGGGCAGGGGACCTGCCCCGGCGGTGACTACTCGACGGTGACCGACTTGGCCAGGTTGCGCGGCTTGTCGATGTCCCGGCCGAGCGCCAGCGCCGTGTGGTAGGCGAGGAGCTGGAGCGGGATGCCCATCAGGATCGGGTCCAGCTCGTCCTCGTTCTTCGGGACGAGGATCGTCTGGTCGGCCTTCTCCTGGTGCTGGTGCGCGACCGCCATGATCCTGCCGCTGCGGGCCTTGATCTCCTCGAGGGCGGCGCGGTTCTTCTCCAGCAGGTCGTCGTCGGGGACGATCGCGACCGTGGGGAGCGCGGGCTCGATGAGTGCCAGCGGGCCGTGCTTGAGCTCGGAGGCCGGGTACGCCTCGGCGTGGATGTACGAGACCTCCTTGAGCTTCAGGGAGGCCTCACGGGCCACCGGGTAGCCCCGGACGCGGCCGATGAAGAGCATCGAGCGGGCCTCGGCGTACTCCGCGGCCAGCTTCTTGATCTCGTCCTCCTGCTCCAGGATCTCGGCGATCTGCGAGGGCAGCTTGCGCAGGCCCTCGATGATCCGCTTGCCGTCGCGGACCGACAGGTCGCGGGTGCGGCCGAGGTGCAGGGCGAGCAGCGCGAAGGCGACGGTGGTGTTGGTGAAGCACTTCGTCGAGACGACGCAGACCTCGGGGCCGGCGTGCACGTACATGCCGCCGTCGGCCTCGCGGGCGATCGCCGAGCCGACGACGTTGACGACGCCGAGGACCCGCGCGCCCTTGCGCTTCAGCTCCTGGACGGCCGCCAGCACGTCGTAGGTCTCACCGGACTGGGAGACGGCGATGTACAGGGTGTCGGGGTCGACGACCGCGTTGCGGTAGCGGAACTCGGAGGCCGGCTCGGCGTCCGCGGGGATACGGGCCAGCTCCTCGATCATCTGGGCGCCGATCATGCCCGCGTGGTACGAGGTGCCGCAGCCGAGGATCTTCACGCGGCGCACCGCGCGCGCCTCGCGGGCGTCCAGGTTCAGGCCGCCGAGGTGGACCGTCGAGAACCGGTCGTCGATGCGGCCGCGCAGCACGCGGTCCACGGCCTCGACCTGCTCGTGGATCTCCTTGTGCATGTACGTGTCGTGGCCGCCCATGTCGTAGGAGGCGGCCTCCCACTCGACGGTGGTGGGCTCGGACGTCGTACGGGTGCCCTCGGTGGTGTACGTACGGAAGTCGTCGGCCTTGAGCGTGGCCATCTCGCCGTCGTCCAGCGTGACTATCTGGCGGGTGTGGGTGACCAGGGCGGCGATGTCCGAGGCGACGAACATCTCCTTCTCGCCGATGCCGAGCACGACGGGGGAGCCGTTGCGCGCCACGACGATGCGGTCGGGGAAGTCGGCGTGCATGACCGCGATGCCGTAGGTGCCCTCGATGACGCGCAGCGCCTCGCGGACCTTGTCCTCCAGCTTGTCCTGCTGGGAGCGGGCGACGAGGTGGGTGAGGACCTCGGTGTCGGTCTCGGAGAGGAACTCGACGCCGTCGGCCGCCAGCTTCTTGCGCAGGTCGGAGGCGTTGTCGATGATGCCGTTGTGGACGACGGCGACCTTGGAGTCGGCCGACATGTGGGGGTGCGCGTTCTCGTCGGAGGGGGCGCCGTGCGTGGCCCAGCGGGTGTGCGCGATGCCGGTGGTGCCGGCGAAGCGCTTGGGGACCTTGGCCTCCAGGTCGCGGACCCGGCCCTTCGCCTTGACCATCTTCAGGCCCGGCGACTTGGGGGAGGTCACGACTATGCCCGCCGAGTCGTAGCCGCGGTACTCCAGGCGCTGCAGGCCTTCCAGGAGCAGCGGGGTCACATCACGCCTGCCGATGTATCCGACGATTCCGCACATGTAGGTAGAGTCCCTCAGCCGTAAACGATGCGGCGCAACTGCCGGAGCGAGAGCTCCGGCGGCGCGACCGCGCGATATTTCAGGTCCGCCTCGATCCGCTCGAAGATCGACGCGTTCACCAGGCCCTGGGCCTGGAGTTCGCGGTGGCGGCGACGGACGTAGTCCTCGGTCGTCTCGTCGAAGTAGGCGAGCACGTCCTGGATCACTCGCAGCGCCTCGCCCCGGTTCAGGGGTGTCGACCGCGTCAAATGATCAACGAGTTCGTCGTGCACCCGTTGATCCTGAGGTACCGGAAGGTGATTCGCAAGAATCCTGCCCGATATCGGGCAGGCTCTTGTCGAAACTCTCATGGTGTGCTGTTTGCAGGCTGTCCATCCTGTGTCTTGCGCCGCGTCGATTGCCCGGAGCGACTTCTGAACCCATGGAAACATCGCCTACGGCGACCCCGCGGGCCGGGGCAAGGCCACCGACACCGGCTTCGACTCGCGCACCTGGGACCGGTTCCTGCACCAGACCGAGTCGGTCGCCAAGCAGATCCCGTGGATGGTCTCCTACGGCAACCACGACACGGAGGCCTGGTACTCGCCCAACGGCTACGGCGGGGAGGAGGCCCGCTGGACGCTCCCGGACGACGGACCGGACAAGCGGAACCTCCCGGGCGTCCACTCCTTCGTCTACGGCAACACCGCGATCATCTCGCTGGACCCCGACGACGTCTCCTTCGAGGCCCCGGCCAACCTCGGCATCTCCGGCGGCACCCGGACGACGTGGTTCGAGCGACAGCTGAAGAAGTTCCGCGCCTCGAAGGACGTCGACTTCGTCGTCAACGGCCACAACCACCCGTACGAGCGCACCGACGTCATCAAGGGCGACACGGTCACCAAGAAGCCGCCGATCGGCGGCACGGCGTACCCGGAGACCGAGGGCGTCGTGTACGTGACGGCGGGCGCCGCCGGCCGCGGCCTCTGCGCGTTCACCGCTCCGGACTCCTACGAGGGGCACGAGAGTGAGGCCGACTCCGTGGCCTCCTTCGTGAACCTCAAGGACGGCAAGCAGAACGAGACCGTCACCTGGTCGCGCGTCCGTTACCTGAACCACTCCTTCCTGCGGGTGGACGTCGCTCCCGCGCCGAAGGGCCGTCACACCACCCTGAACGTCTCCGGCATCGCCGAGACGGGTGACCGGATCGACCACTTCACGGTCGCCCGCCGCGCCAAGTAGGTTCGGTCCCGGTACGCCCGGAAGGCGGGGCGTACCGCCGCCCTGACCGGCGGACCGCGCCGCGAGCGGCGGTCCTCGGGTGCCTGGCCAGGTCCTGCCGTGACGACAGGACCTAGAGGCGCTTGAGGACCGCCTGCTTCGCCAGGGTGAACTCCTCGTCCGTCAGGACGCCCTGACCGCGCAGCTCGCCGAGTTCGCGCAGTCTGCGCAGCAGGGCGTCGTGGTCGGCCTCGGGGCCGGGCTCGGAGGCCGCCGGGGCGAGCGCCTTCGCCGGCCGGTCCTCCACCGGAGCCGCCGGATGCGGCAGCCGCGCCTGCACGGCCGCGGCGACCAGCGCCATCAGCGGATCCTTCTTGAAGCCCCACAGCTCGACCGCGTTGGGGTCGTACTTCGGCGGCGCCGAGGCGTCGGCACCCCGCACGGTGAAGCGCAGACAGCCGTTCTCCAGGCCGACCGCCGGATGCCACTCGACGCCCGTGATGTCGCCGAGGGCGAGCGTACGGGCGCCCGACGCGGACTTCGCCTCCTCCGTCTTCCAGTTCCACTCCAGGCGTACGCGCTCGCCGTCGAAGCTCGCCGAGCCGTCACCGGCGGCGGCCGACACCGGCACCGCCGGGCCGGGGAGCAGATAGCCGTCGACCGGACCGGACGGCACCTGGTCGAGAAGCAGCGCGCCCCGGACCTCGTCCACGAAGTACTCGGCGACGCCGAAACGGTCGGCCTCCACCGCGAGTTGGTAGGGGTCGTTCGGCTCCGCGAGCTTGCCGGCCGTCGCCTGGAGCAGCGGGTCGGCGCCGTCCCGCAGCCGGAGCCTGAGCCGCCCGGCCTTCCTGCCCTGCTCCAGTGACACACCCGCCAACGCGGCCAGTGGCAGGGTCAGTTCACCCATGGTCCGGCGCAGCAGACCGACGCTCTTGTCCCGCCCGGGGGTCAGTCGCAGTGCCTCGCCGTCGAAGGTCCACGTGCCGTCCCGCTGGATGATTTCCGCCATGCAGGGGATTGTTCCACCCCGTCTGCGGGAGAGTGGTCTCGACCAATTCGAAGGGCCCCGGTGAAGGACACGGCCAAGGGCAGGCCGACGGCCTCCGCCGGGCACCGAAGGGAGCGCTTGTGAGACAGCACCACAGAACGCCCCGCCTTCTCGGTACGCTGCTGCTCGTGGCGGCGGCCGGTTTCTCCCTCGTCGGCGCGGCACCGCCCGCCCCGACGCTCGTCCCGCTGGGCCGTGTCGTGCCGGCCCCCGCCTCCGTCGACCCGGGCGGCTCCCCGTACCGCCTCACCGCAGACACCCGCATCCGCGTCGACGACTCGCGCGAGGCCCGGGCGGTCGGCGCGTACCTCGCGGACATCCTGCGGCCCTCCACCGGCTACCGGCTGCCGGTCACCTCCCACGGCGACGGAGCGATCCGGCTCCGGCTCGGCGGCGAGGGACTGGGCGCCGAGGGCTACCGCCTCGACAGCGGCCGGTCGGGCGTCACCGTCACGGCCGGCCGGCCCGCCGGCCTCTTCCACGGCGTCCAGACCCTGCGGCAGCTGCTGCCCGCCCGCGTCGAGAGGAAGTCGCCGCAGCCGGGCCCCTGGCTGATCGCCGGCGGCACCGTCACGGACACCCCGCGCTACGGCTACCGCGGCGCCATGCTCGACGTCTCCCGGCACTTCTTCACCGTCGCCCAGGTCAAGCGCTACGTCGACGAACTGGCGCTCTACAAGGTCAACAAGCTGCATCTGCACCTGAGCGACGACCAGGGCTGGCGCATCGCCCTCGACTCGTGGCCGCGCCTCACCACGTACGGCGGTTCCACCGCGGTGGGCGGGGGAGCGGGCGGCTTCTACACCAAGGCCGACTACCGGGAGATCGTCCGGTACGCGGCCTCCCGGTACCTGGAGGTCGTCCCCGAGATCGACATGCCCGGACACACCAACGCCGCCCTCGCCTCGTACGCCGAACTGAACTGCGACGGCGTCGCGCCGCCGCTCTACACCGGCACCGAGGTCGGGTTCAGCTCGCTGTGCGTGAACAAGCCGGTGACCTACGACTTCGTGGACGACGTGGTCCGCGAACTGGCCGCGCTCACCCCGGGCGGGTACCTCCACATCGGCGGCGACGAGGCGCACTCCACCAGCCACGCCGACTACGTGACCTTCATGGACAAGGTGCAGCCCGTCGTGGCCCGGTACGGCAAGAAGGTGATGGGCTGGCACCAGCTGACCGGGGCCACACCGGCGAAGGGCGCCGTCGCGCAGTACTGGGGCCTGGACGACACCGGCGCCGAGGAGAAGGCGCGGGTCGCCGAGGCCGCGCGGAACGGGACCGGGATCGTGCTGTCGCCCGCCGACCGGCTGTACCTCGACATGAAGTACACCGCCGACACCCCGCTCGGCCAGGACTGGGCCGGTCTGGTCGAGGTGCGCCGGTCCTACGACTGGGACCCGGGCGACTACCTTCCCGGAGTGCCCGGTCCGGCCGTCAGGGGCGTCGAGGCGCCGCTGTGGACGGAGACCATCGTGACCTCCGCGGACATCGACGTCATGGCCTTCCCGAGGCTGCCGGGGGCCGCCGAACTCGGCTGGTCACCCGCGTCGACGCACGACTGGGACACCTACAAGGTGCGCCTCGCCGCACAGGCGCCGCGCTGGGACGCGCTGGGGATCGGGTACCACCGCTCCCCCCAGGTCCCCTGGCCCGCCGGCTAGCCGGAATGCCGACGGGCGCCCCGGAGGACCGTCTCCGGGGCGCCCGCCCGTCTTCGGGGCTCCAGGGGAGCCCGGTGCTCAGAACCCGGCGATCGGGTTCTTCAGGGTGCCGACCAGCTGCAGCGCGCCCGAGGGGTCCGCCAGGTCGACCATCTGCCGGTTGTCGCGCAGCTGGAGCCGGTTGAGGCAGGACAGCGCGAACTCGGGCGCGAACAGGTCGTACTGCCGGAACTTGTCGTCGAGTTCGGGCGTCGCCTCCTGGTACGCGCGCACCGACTCGGCGACCGTCCGCCAGAAGTCGTCCTCGCCGAGAATGCCCTCGTCCGCCAACTGGGCCGCCAGGAAACGGAAGAAGCAGTCGAAGACGTCCGTGAAGATCGACAGCAGCTTCGTGTCCTCGGGGACCTCCACCCGGATCCGCTCCACCGCGGGCGGCAGCACCGCCTGCGGGTCCATCACCGCGATCTCCTCGGCGATGTCCTTGTAGACCGCCCGCCGCACGGCCCCGTCCTCCAGGACCAGGATGACGTTCTCGCCGTGCGGCATGTAGACGAGGTCGTACGCGTAGAAACTGTGCAGCAGCGGGGTGAGGTAGGCGCGCAGATAGCCGCGCAGCCACTCCACCGGCGCGAGGCCCGACCGCTCGATCAGCGCGCCCGCGAACGAGGCGCCCTCGTGGTCGACGTGGACGAGGGACGCCATCGTCGCCAGGCTCTCGCCCTCCTGGAGCGAGGGGACCGGGCTCTCGCGCCACAGCGCGGCCAGCATCTTGCGGTACGGGGAGTAGCGGTCGGTGGCGGCCTCGTACTCCAGGTGCCGGTAGCCGACGGCCGCCCGCTCGCGGATGATCGACAGACCGGTCGCCTTCAGCACCGGGTCGTTGTCGACGAGCTGAGCCAGCCAGTCGTTGATGGCCGGCGTCGCCTCCATGTAGGCGGCCGAGAGCCCCCGCATGAACCCCATGTTGAGGACGCTCAGCGCCGTCTTCACATAGTGCTTCTCGGGGCTCGTGGTGTTGAAGAACGTCCGGATGGACTGCTGGGCCAGGTACTCGTCGTCGCCCTCGCCGAGACAGACCAGGCGGCGCTCCGCCACCTCGGCGGCGAAGGTCACCGACAGCTTGTTCCACCACTGCCAGGGGTGGACGGGGACGAGCAGGTAGTCGTCCGCGTCGAGACCCTGGTCGGCCAGCGTCCGGGCGAACCGCTCGACGGTCTCCGCGCCCAGCTCGTCGCGCACGAAGGACTCGTACGAGATGCCGGTCCCGGCCGTGAACGCGGCCCGCGAGCGGTGCGCCGCGAGCCACACGAGCCGGATCGGGGCGGCCGTCTCGGGAGCGTAGGCGAGGTACTCGTGCACTCCGAAGCCGAGCCGTCCGTTGTTGGCGACGAAGCAGGGGTGGCCCTCGGTCATGCCGGTCTCGATGGCCTGGAAACCGGCGCCGGCCAGCTCGCGGACCGGGACCTGCGGCTTGGTGAGCTTGTAGCAGGTGCCCGACAGCGTGGAGGAGATCTCCTCCAGGTAGACCGGCAGGACCGTGTCGCTCAGGCCGAGCGACGCCTTGAACTCGACGAAGAAGTCCAGTGCGGACAGGGGGAGTTCGGCGCCGTCGCGGTGCCGGGTGATCGACTCGGCGGCCACCTGCCAGTGATCGAGGGACCGTCGCACGGCGGTGAACCGGTAGTGGGTCTGGCCGTCGTCGCCGGTGACCTCGTAGCGGCCGTCCGGCAGGCTCCGCGGGGTGATCAGCCGCTCGTGGGCGAACTCGGCGAGCGCCTTGCGGAGAAGGAGGCGGTTGGCGGTGGCCCAGCGCTCGGGGGTGAGGTGGGCGACGCTCTCGGCGAGGGTCATGCCGCCACCGCCTTCGTGAACTGCTCCCGGGTGCAGAAGCTCAGCAGCGCCTTCTTCTCCGGCTTCTGGATCTCCCGCTCGGCCACGAAGCCGACGGCCTCGTTGAGGGCGTGCACGGCCGCGTTGGTGACGTCCGGTTCGACGACGACCCGGGCGGTCGCCGGATCGGCGAACAGGTTCTCCATCACCGCGGTGATCACGGCCCGGGTGAAGCCGTGCACGGGCGTGTCGGTCGGCGCGACCAGGAAGTGCATGCCGACGTCGCCCGGCTCCGGCCGGTACAGGCCGACGAGTTCGACGTACCGGGGGTCGTAGCGCTCCATGAGGAACACGGGCTCGCCGTCCAGGAGTCCGAGGAACGCCTCGTGGTGCTCGCTGGCCGCGATGGCCATGTACTCGCGCTCCACGTCGTGCAGCTTCGCCTCCTGCATCATCCAGAAGGCGGCCTTGGGGTGGGTCACCCACCCGTGCAGCAGCGGGGCGTCCTCGACGGGGTCGAGGGGGCGGACGGTGAAGGTCCCGAGGGCGGTGGCGGTGGTCATACGGAGAACTCCTGGAACGCGATGGTCTTCTCGACCGGGTAGTACTCGGTGCCGAGCAGCTCGCGGATGATGGTCGCGTTGCGGTACGGGCCCATGCCGAGGTCCGGTGAGGTGATCGAGTGGGTGTGGACGCCCGCGTTCTGCAGGAAGACCCCGCTGCCCGTGGTGTCGACGGCGTAGTTGCGGGCCACGTCGAAGTTGCCCCGTTCGTCGTAGCGCAGCCGGTCGCGGACCGGGGCGAGGAACTCCGGCTCGGCGTAGCGGTATCCGGTGGCCAGGATCAGGCCCTCCGAACTCAGCTCGTAGTCCTTGCCCTGTTCCTGCTGGCGCAGGCCGAGGGTGTAGCTGCCCTCCTCGTGACGCACCGATTCCAGCGAGGAGTTGGTGAGCAGGCGCGCGGGGACCGGGCCTCCGAGGTTCTTCTGGTAGAGCAGGTCGAAGATCTCGTTGATCAGATCGCCGTCGATGCCCTTGAACAGGCCCTTCTGCTCCGACTGGAGCCGGTAGCGGGTCGCCTCGGGCAGGGCGTGGAAGTAGTCGATGTACTCCGGAGAGGTCATCTCCAGGGTGAGCTTGGTGTATTCGAGCGGGAAGAAGCGCGGCGAACGGGTCACCCAGTTCAGCCGGTAGCCGTGGACGTCGATCTCGCTCAGCAGGTCGTGGAAGATCTCGGCGGCGGACTGGCCGCTGCCGACCAGGGTGATCGAGTCCTTGGCCTGCAGCTCCCGCTTGTTCTGCATGTAGCGGGAGTTGTGGATGAAGTCGCCGCCGAGGTCCGCGCAGGCCTCCGGGACGTGGGGCGAGGTGCCGGTGCCGAGGACCAGGCGCCGGGCGCGCAGCACCTCACCGGCCTCGGTCCGGACGACGTACACCTCGTCCTCGTACGTCACCTCGGCGACCGTCGTGGAGAAGCGGATGCTGCTCAGCTTGTCCGCGGCCCAGCGGCAGTAGTCGTCGTACTCGACGCGCAGCGGGTAGAAGTTCTCGCGGATGTAGAACGAGTAGAGACGGCCCGATTCCTTCAGGTAGTTGAGGAAGGAGTACGGGGACGTCGGGTCGGCGAGGGTGACCAGGTCCGACATGAACGGGGTCTGGAGGTGCGCGCCCTCCAGGAACATCCCGGAGTGCCACGCGAAGTTCGGCTTCGACTCCAGGAAGACGCCGTCCAGTTCGGCGATGGGCTCGGTCAGACAGGCGAGCCCGAGATTGAAGGGCCCGAGCCCGATCCCCACGAAGTCGTAGGTCTTGTCCGTGGATTCAGGAAGCGCGGTCAAGGGGTTCTCCCAGGTACTGCTCGGCGTGGCCGGCGATCAGATCGAGGACGGCGGCGATGTCTTCCACCGTGGTCTCGGGGTTGAGCAACGTGAACTTCAGGTAGTGGCGTCCGCCGACCTTGGTGCCCGCGACGACGGCGTCACCGGAGGCGAACAGGGCTTTGCGGGCGTACAGGTTGGCGCGGTCGATCTCGGCGGGGTCGATGACGGCGGCCGGGATGTGGCGGAAGACGAGGGTAGAGAGCGAGGGCTCCACGACGACGTCGAAGCGCGGGTCGGCGGCGAGCAGTTTCCAGCCCTCGGCCGCCAGGTCGCAGACCTCGTCGAAAAGTTCGCCGATCCCGTCGGCGCCCATCACGCGCAGCGTCATCCACAGCTTGAGGGCGTCGAAACGGCGGGTGGTCTGGAGGGACTTGTCGACCTGGTTGGGGATGCGCTCCTCGACCATGCGGCGGGGGTTGAGGTACTCCGCGTGGTAGGTCGCGTGGCGCAGCGTGGCGACGTCGCGGACCAGCAGGGCCGAGGAACTCACCGGCTGGAAGAAGGACTTGTGGTAGTCGACCGTGACGGAGTCGGCCCGCTCGATGCCGTCGATGCGGCCGCGGTTCTTCAGCGAGGTGAGCAGCCCGCAGCCGTAGGCCGCGTCCACGTGCATCCAGGTGCCGAACCGGGCGCACAGCTCCGCGACTTCGTGCAACGGGTCGATGGAGCCGAAGTCGGTGGTGCCCGCGGTGGCGACGACGGCCATGGGGACGAGGCCTTCGTCCTTGCAGCGCTCCAGCTCACGGGCGAGGGCGACGGTCTGCATGCGCTTGTCGTGGTCGACGGGGATCGAGACGACGGCGTCGGCGCCGAGGCCGAGGAGTTTGGCCGACTTCTTGACGCTGAAGTGGCTGACCTCGGAGGCGAAGACGCGCAGCTCGGCGAGGTTGTCGGCCTTGGCCTCCTCCCGCGCGAGGAGCAGCGCCTGGAGGTTGGACTGGCTGCCGCCGCTGGTGAACACGCCGTCGGCGGACGGGCCGAAGCCGATGCGCTCATTGGTCCAGTCGATGAGCTTGCGCTCGATGAGCGTGCCGCCGGCCGACTGGTCCCAGGTGTCCAGGGAGGAGTTGACGGCGGAGAGGACGGCCTCGCCGAGCACGGCCGGGATGACGACCGGGCAGTTCAGGTGGGCGAGGTAGCGCGGGTGGTGGAAGTAGACCGCGTCCCGGAGGTAGACCTCTTCCAGCTCGTCGAGGGCGGCCGTCGTGTCGTGCAGCGGTTTGCCGAGGTCGATCCCGTCGATGCGGGGGGCGAGATCGTCGACGGTGACACCCGTGAACGGGCGGTCGGTGGTGGCGAGTTTGGTGGCCACCCGCTCGACGCCTTCGGTCACGGAGCGGCGATACCGGTCCGCGGTGGTGTCGTTGAGCAGGTGCGAGCGCATGTGGGGGTCCTCCGGGTGCGGGGGAGAGTCCGAGCGGGACAGGAGAAAGGGCAGGGCGCGAACTTCGACTTAGGTTAGCCTAACCTAAGTCGATCACGTTCCTCGCCCTGTCCGGCCCTCGCCGCGCGTGACGTACGCCTCGTTCCCGGTTCTCCCGCGATGCGCGTTCTCCCGCTGAACTACTCGCCCTGCTCCCGCAGTTGTTCCTCCGTCAGTCCCTGTCGCCAGTAACCCACGAAGGTGACCCGCCTGCGGTCGATGCCGCGCTCGCCCACGAGATGGCGGCGCAGATCCCGTACGCGTCCGGACTCGCCCGCGATCCAGGCGTACGGGGCCTCGGAGGGCGGCAGGGCGGCGGCCCGCAGGGCGTCGAGGCCCGGGGTGGAGCCGTCGGCGTGTTCGTCCCGCACGAGCCAGGTGATCTCGGCGTCCGCGGGGGTTCTCAGGTCCTGGACGTCACCGGAGTGCCGGACCTCCAGCCAGGCCCGGACGCGCAGGCCGGCGGGGAGTGACTCGAGGATGGCGGAGGCGGCGGGGACGGCCGTCTCGTCGCCCCACAGGACGACGAGGTCGGTGTCCGCGGGCGGCCGGAAGCGGATGGCCCGGTTGTCCGCGACGGCGGGCCCGAGCAGCACCACGCGGTCGCCTGCCCGTGCGGTGGACGCCCAGTGCGAGGCGGGTCCCGCGGGAGAGGCCGCACCCGGCTCCAGGCCGTGCAGCGCGAAGTCGATGTCGATCTCGTCGGGGTTCCTGCGCAGTTCGCGCAGGGTGTAGGAGCGCATCACCGCCCGTACGTCGTCGGGCAGTTCGCGCCAGCCCTGCCACCAGTCGTCTCCCAGTTCGACGGGGACGGCCGGCTCGCTCTGGCCGGGGTGCGGCAGGAACAGGGAGAGGGACTGGTCGCGCCCGTCGGAGTGGAAGTCCCGCAGGTCGGGTCCGCCGAAGGTCACCCGGACCAGAGACGGACCGAGCCGCCTCGTCCGCGCGACCCGGAGGGTGAAGAAGCGGAACGGGGCGGCTACGGCCGTCGTCATGAGTGCTCCTGAGTTGTCGTCAGGGGGTGGGAAGGGAGGGTCAGGCGACCTTCTTGGCCTTCTCGATGGCCTCGGCGAGACGGTCGAGGATCGGCGTGCACTTGTCGTACGACAGGATCGGCTCGGACGTCCGCGCGACGACCTGGCCGGCCTTGACCGCGGGCAGCTTCTTCCAGGTGGCCTCGGTGATGTCGGCCGGCTGGATGGCCGAGGTGCGGTCGTCCATGATGATGACGTCGGCCGGGTACTTGTCGACGTTCTCCCAGCTCAGGTTCTCGAACCAGCCGCCGCTGGCCTTGAGGGCCTTGGCCGGGGGCTCGACCAGGTTCACGCCGAGCGCCTTGAAGAACTCCAGGTCGATGGAGAAGTTGGAGCCGGAGACGTAGAAGATGTCCTGGCTCGCGCTGCCGACGAGGACCTTGATCTCCGGGCGGGCCTTGGCGGCCTTGCGCAGGCGCTCGGCGGCCGTCTCGAACTTCTTCTTCGACTCGACGATCTTCGCGGACTTCACGTCGGCGCCGAGGGAGCCCGCCAGGTCGAGCATCCGCTGGAGCGGCTGGGGAAGCTGGATGTCGTAGACGGAGACGCCGACGCTCGGGGCCAGCTTGAGGATCTTGTCCTTCGACTCCTCGGGGACGTACCAGAGGGTGCCCGCGTCGTCGAACATCGTCGAGATCAGGACGTCGGGGGCGAGGCCCGCGTACTTCTCGATGTTGAACTGGCCCCACTCGTTGCCGAGGACCGTCAGCTTGCTGACGTCCATGTCGCCGGCCTGGACGTCGGCCTTGCCGTCCTTGGTCGTGGTCGGGCCGAAGACGCCCTTGACCTCGATGCCGTAGTCGAACAGGGCGGCCGCGACGCCGGTGAAGGCGACGATGTTCGCGGGCTTCCCGTCCAGCTTCACGGTCGTGCCGCGGTCGTCCTTGAACGTCCACGGGCCGGACTTCGCGGCGGCCTTCGTCGCGTCCGAGCCACCGTTTTTCGAGGCGTCGTCGTCGCCGCAGGCGGCGAGGACGGCGCCGAGGCCGAGAGCGCCGCCGGCGGCCAGGATGCCGCGACGGGTGAGGTGGGTGGCACGGGCGTTGGGCATGAGTGTGGCTGCTTTCGGCACGGGGCGGGGAAGCGCCCGCCGGACAAGTTCGAAGGTAGGTTAGCCTAACCTCATCTCTTGTCCAGAGGGGTGGGCCCTAACCGTGATCGAATCCACGGACCGCCGCTGGTCTGCGCGAATGCGGCGACGCCGCGGCCCCCCGGCACCGGCCGGGAGGCCGCGAGGCCTCAACTGGCTTGCGATTTCTGGCCAGTTGAGGATTCTGACAGTCGGTCAGACCTTGCCCCGGGTGACCACCCAACGGCCCTTGACCCAGTTGCCGACGGTCTCGTAACCGGAGCGGAACGCCCCGAGCCAGTTCAGCTCGAGGCCCGCCTCGGCGGTGGACCTCACGGGCGTGTAGCTGCTCGCGTCCTCGTCCGGGCCGCCCGTGGTGTTCCTCGCGACGTACGGGAAGGGGTAGACGGGGCGGGTGGCGGTGGTGTTCCCGCCGCTGTCCACGGACTTGGCCGTCAGGCTGTCGGGCGCCTTGCCCCCGGTGACCCATTCGGTCATGGCGGTCAGCGCGTCGAAGGTGTTCGGGCCCTGGCCGCCACCGCAGTGCGCGACGCCCGGGAGCAGGAACAGCCGGGCGAAGGAACTGGTCGCCCCGGCGCCGCCCATGGCCTTCTGGACGGCCTTGTAGTACGCCATCGTGCCGACGGCCGGGATGTGCTGGTCGCCCAGGCCGTGCCACAGGATCAGCTTCCCGCCGGCCTTCTTGAAGGCCGTGAGGTCGGGGTCGGTGGCGTCGTACACGCCCTCGCCGAGCGCCATGACCTTCTTGTAGTAGGACGCGGTGAACCTGACGTCCTTGTAGGTCAGGGCGGGTTGCGGGCTGTCGAAGATCTGGTAGCGAAGGGTCTCGCGGACGAAGCCGATGTCGCCCGAGTTGCCGGTGGTCGTGGCCGGTGTGATGATCCCGGCCCAGTTCAGCTCGGAGCCGCGCAGCTGGTACCCCGGGTACAGCAGGCGGCCGTTCTCGTCCGTCGGGCCCGCGTAGATCCGGCGCAGGGTGGTGACCTGGTCCGCCGTCAGGCAGTAGTCCGCGGACGTCGGGGTCTGCCCGGCCGCGCACCGGATGGCGGCCGGGTCCCAGGTGCAGCTCAGCGGGTCGGCGATGATCCCGTCCGCGGGTGCGTCGCAGCCCTTGAGGACGGCCTTGTGCAGGTCCGCGAGGTCGGCGTTGGTGAGGGTGGCCGGGCCGCCGCCGAGGTAGACGGACTGGGCCGTCCAGGCGTGCGAGAACGTGTTCAGCGCGGTGAAGTTGTTGGCCGGGGCCCCGGCGATGACGCCGTCGAAGTCGGTCGGGTAGCGCTGGGCCTCGGTCAGTGCCTGGTGGCCGCCCTGCGAGCAGCCGTCGAAGTAGGAGTGGGCGGGCGACTGCCCGTAGTAGACCTTGATGATCGCCTTGGCCGCCTGGGCGAGCAGGTGGTCGGACTTGTACCCGAAGTCCGCGCGCAGGGTCGGGTCGGTGGAGAAGAGCCCGCCGCCCTGGTAGTGGCCCTCGTCGCTGGAGGCGACGGCGAACGCGCCGCTCGTCAGCGGGACGCAACCGGCCGACGCGGGGGCGCTGTTCACGCTCGTGTTGCCGCAGAGCCCACCGCAGCCGACCTGGAGGTAGTCCGCCTGCCAGCCGGACTGGGGCAGCTTGATCTCGAAGTGGATCTGGGGGGCGATGACGCCCTTCACGTCACAGGCCGCCCAGTTGCCGAGCGTGTTGGCGGAGGCCGCCAGCTCCGTGGCCGAGGTGATCTCGAAGGGCACACCGGGGACGGCGGCGGCCAGGTCCTGCGAGGTGACACCGGCACAGGGCAGGGCCGGCGCGATGCCGGAGGCCGTGTCGCTCACCGCGGCGACGGCGACGGCGGCGGTGGTCGCGGGGGCTCCGCCGCCGGGTGCGCCGCCGGCGAGCGAGACGCTCGTGCCGGTCACGAGCGCGAGGGTGGCGGCGAGGGTCCCCATGAAGGCGGCTGATCTCCACCGGAGCCGTCTGACAAGCGTGGCCATGCTCGGTCTCCATTCGATCGTCGGAGGGTGCGGGTGCGGAGAGGCGGGTGTGCGGACGCAACCGTCCGCGGGCACGGCGAAGCCCGCGGTGGGCGGCGCGGATCGGACCGTGACGGCGGTCGGTGCGGCGCGCGGGGGGCGCGCGGTTGTGGTCGGGTCGGTGCGGGGCCGGGCTCGATGATCCGCGGACCGGTGCGGAGTCGGTGACCGGGGCAGGACGGGAAAAGGGCGAACGGTGAACGGTGTTGACGGTCGGTCAGGCGTCCGGCCGGTCAGTTGGCAAGTCGGTCCGCCGGTCGGCCTGCTTGCTCGGCCCGGGCCGCGGGCTCCGCTCGCGCGCGGTCGTCCGTACGGGGTCGGCGCGCGCCCGCGCTCCCCGGCTGCGGCCTCCTTCCGCGCCCTCGGCTTTGCAGTGGCGTCACAGCGAACGAACGTAGCCTCGCGTCCACTCCCGCGCAATACCTGTCGACGGAATTGTCGACGATTTTGTCAGGGATCTTGGCCGGGGTGGCGCCGGACGCGCCGCGGCCACCGTCGGGCGGGTGCCCGACGGTGGCCGCGGTCTGCCGGTTCTGCGCTGGAATCAGCCCGTGAGTCCCAACTCCCGGGCGATCAGCATCCGCTGGACCTCGCTCGTACCCTCGCCGATCTCCAGGATCTTGGAGTCGCGCCACATACGGGCGACCGGGTACTCGTTCATGAAGCCGTAGCCGCCGTGGACCTGGGTGGCCTCGCGGGCGTTGTCGACGGCGATCGTGGAGGAGTACAGCTTGGCGATCGCCGCCTCCTTCTTGAAGGGCTCGCCCGCGACGAGACGGGACGCGGCGTCGCGCCAGCCGACCCGGGCCATGTGGGCCTTCATCTCCATGTCGGCGATCTTGAACTGGATCGCCTGGTTGGCGCCGATCGGGCGCCCGAACGCGTGCCGTTCCTTGGCGTACTTCACCGACTCGTCGACACAGCCCTGCGCGAGACCGGTGGCCAGCGCCGCGATGGCGATGCGGCCCTCGTCCAGGATGCGCAGGAACTGCGCGTAGCCGCGGCCCTCCTCGCCGAGCAGGTTCGCGGCCGGGACGCGCACGTCCGTGAAGGACAGCTCACGGGTGTCGGAGGCGTTCCAGCCGACCTTCGAGTAAGGGGCCGCCACCGTGAAGCCCGGGGTGCCGGAGGGGACGATGATCGCGGAGATCAGCGGCCTGCCGTCGGGCTTGCGTCCGGTGACCGCGGTGACAGTGACCAGGCCGGTGATGTCGGTGCCGGAGTTGGTGATGAAGCACTTGCTGCCGTTGATGACCCACTCGTCGGTCTCGGGGTCGAGGCGGGCCGTCGTGCGGGTCGCGCCGGCGTCCGAGCCGCCGTCCGGCTCGGTCAGGCCGAAGGCGCCCAGGATCTCGCCGGAACACAGCCGGGGCAGCCACTCGGCCTTCTGGGCGTCCGTGCCGAAGAGGTGGATCGGCATGGCGCCCAGGGAGACGCCCGCCTCCAGGGTGATGGCCACGGACGAGTCGACCCGGGCCAGCTCCTCCAGGGCGATGCCGAGGGCGAGGTAGTCGCCGCCCATGCCGCCGTACTCCTCGGAGAACGGCAGCCCGAACAGGCCCATGCGGCCCATCTCCCGCACGATCTCGTACGGGAACTCGTGCCGCTCGTAGAAGTCGCCGATCTTCGGCGCGACGACGTCATGGGCGAACGCCTCGACCGTACGGCGGAGTTCTTCGAGTTCGGGGGAGAGACGGTGGTCCAGGGACATGCGGATCACTCCTGGTGGGACTGAGTCGTGTTACCGAGCGCTTTGACGGTGCGGGACGGGCTGGGTCGGCCCAGTTGTGCGGCCATCCACACGCTGGTGGCGGTGAGACGGCCGAGATCGACCCCGGTGTCGATGCCGAGGCCCTGGAGCATCCACACGAGGTCCTCGGTGGCGAGGTTGCCGGTCGCGG
This sequence comes from Streptomyces sp. NPDC002580, assembly GCF_042889485.1. Lineage (NCBI taxonomy): Bacteria > Bacillati > Actinomycetota > Actinomycetes > Kitasatosporales > Streptomycetaceae > Streptomyces > Streptomyces sp. NPDC002580. Next base: position 273,071 of record NZ_JBIAQZ010000001.1, read on the forward strand.
ACTTCGCGTACGGGCAGCCGCCGAGGCCGCCCGCGGAGGCGTCGACGGTGGCGACGCCGTGCTGGAGGGCGGCCAGGGTGTTGGAGAGCGCCTGGCCGTAGGTGTCGTGGAAGTGCACGCCGATGGCGCTGGTGGGCACGCCCTCCTCGTTCAGCTCGGAGAGCAGCGCCTGAACGTGGCCCGGGGTCGCCACGCCGATCGTGTCGCCGAGGCTCAGCTCGTCGCAGCCCATGTCCATCAGCGCCTTGCAGACCCGGACGACCTGGTGGACCGGGACCGGGCCCTCCCAGGGGTCGCCGAAGCACATCGACACGTAGCCGCGGACCGTGAGCCGGGCGTCCTTCGCGCGGTTCACGACCGGTTCGAACATCGCGAGCGACTCGTCGACCGTGCGGTTGAGGTTGGCCTTGGCGAAGGACTCGGTGGCGCTGGCGAAGACGGCCACCTGCCGGGCGCCGAGCGCGAGCGCCCGTTCCAGTCCGCGTTCGTTCGGGACCAGGACCGGAAGCTCCACCGGCAGGCCGGAGACCTGCGGGAACAGCGCTTCCGCGTCGGCCAGTTGGGGCACCCACTTCGGGTGGACGAAGCTGGTCGCCTCGATCGTGGTCAGTCCCGAGTCCGCGAGGCGCCGGATGAACTCCGCCTTGACCTCGGTCGGGACGGCCGCCTGCTCGTTCTGGAGCCCGTCGCGCGCGCCGACCTCGTAGATCCGCACCCGGGCGGGCAGGTCCGGGGCCGGTACGGGCATGGGCAGGCCGAGTTCGGATGTGTTCACGCCGTCTCCTCCGCCGGAGTGATGACCGCCAGGATCTGGTCCATGGCGACCGTCGTGCCCGGCACGACGTCCAGTTCGCTGACCGTTCCGGCGTGCGGCGCGGAGATGACGTGCTCCATCTTCATCGCCTCGACCACGAGCAGGCTCTGCCCGGCACTCACCTCGTCGCCGACGGCGACCTTCACGACGGTCACGGTGCCCGGCATGGGGGCGGTCAGTGAATCGGCCCCCGCGTGCGCGGCGCCGGTGAGCGACGCGGCCACCGGGTCGTGGTCGCGCACGTGCCAGGCGTCGCCGTCGCGGCCGATCCAGTCGGCGGCCCGGTGGAAGGTGTGACGCACCCCGTCGAGGGTCACCGCGACCCGGTCGGCGGTGACCGTGTGGGAGCCGCGCGGGACGTACTCCACGGGGTCGGCCACCCGCAACCAGAAGCCGACCGGCCGGGGTGTGCCACCCAGCCGCCAGCCGCTCGGCTCCGAGAACGGGTCGGTCCAGCCCCCGCCCGCCGGAGCCAGTCCGGCCAGCCGCACGGCCGCCGCCGCCTCGTACACCTCTTCCGGGACGTCGGCCGGGACCAGCCCCGCCGCCTCCCGCTCGACCAGACCGGTGTCCAGGTCGCCCGCCACCACATCGGGGTGGGCCAGCAGGCGCCGCAGGAAGCCCGCGTTCGTCTGGACCCCGAGGGTGACCGTGTCGGCGAGGGCGGCGCGCAGCTTGCGCAGCGCGGTCGCGCGGTCGGGGCCGTACGCGATGACCTTGGAGAGCATCGGGTCGTAGAGGCTGCCGACCTCGGTGCCCTCGGACAGGCCCGAGTCGGTGCGCACTCCGTCGCCCTGCGGCTCGCGCAGGGAGAGCACCGTGCCCCCGGAGGGGAGGAAACCGCGGGACGGGTCCTCGGCGCAGATCCGGGCCTCCACCGCGTGCCCGGTGAGAGTGATGTCGTCCTGCCCGTAGGGCAGCCGCTCACCGGCGGCGACCCGGAGCTGCCACTCGACCAGGTCGAGGCCGGTCACCAGTTCGGTGACCGGGTGTTCCACCTGGAGGCGGGTGTTCATCTCCATGAAGTAGTACGACGACGGATCGCCGCCGGGGACGATGAACTCCACCGTGCCCGCGCCCCGGTAGCCGCAGGAGCGGGCCGCCTGGACGGCCGCCTCGCCCATCGCGGCCCGGGTGGCGTTGTCGAGGAGCACGCTGGGCGCCTCCTCGATGATCTTCTGGTGGCGGCGCTGGAGGGAGCACTCGCGCTCGCCCAGGTGCACGACGTTGCCGTGCCCGTCCGCGAGGACCTGGATCTCGATGTGCCGGGGCCGGTCGACCCAGCGCTCGACGAGCAGGGTGTCGTCGCCGAAGGAGGCACGCGCCTCGCGGCGGGCGGCGGCGATCTCGTCGGCCAGCACCCCGAGGTCCCGCACCAGGCGCATGCCCTTGCCGCCGCCGCCGGCGCTCGGCTTCAGGAGCACCGGCACGCCGATCTCGCGGGCGGCCGCGATCAGTTCGGCGTCCGTCAGGCCGCTGCCCGAGGAGCCGGGGACGACCGGGACCCCGGCCGCCTTCACCGTCTCCTTGGCGCGGATCTTGTCGCCCATGAGGGAGATCGCCTCGGCGGACGGCCCGACGAAGACGAGTCCGGCCTCCGCGCAGGCCCGCGCGAAGGCGGCGTTCTCGGCGAGGAAGCCGTAACCGGGGTGGACCGCCTGGGCGCCGGTCCGGGCCGCCGCCTCCAGCAGCCGCTCCACCGACAGATAGCTCTCGGAGGCGGGCGCCGGTCCGATCCGCACCGCAGTGTCGGCCTCCCGGACGTGCCGGGCGTCGGCGTCCGCGTCGGAGAAGACGGCCACCGAGCGCACACCGAGCGCGCGCAGCGTACGGATGACGCGTACGGCGATCTCGCCCCGGTTGGCCACAAGCACCGTGTCGAACATGGGTCCCCTCACATCCGGAAGACGCCGAACTGGGGGTCACCCAGGGGCGCGTTGGCACAGGCGGTCAAGGCGAGTCCGAGGACCTGCCGGGTCTCCATCGGGTCGATCACTCCGTCGTCCCAGAGCCGGGCGGTCGCGTAGTAGGCGTTCCCCTGGCGCTCGTACTGCTGCCGGATCGGCGCCCTGAAGTCCTCCTCGTCCGAGGCCGGCCAGGACTCGCCGCGCGCCTCGATCTGGTCGCGCTTGACGGTCGCGAGGACCGAGGAGGCCTGCTCGCCGCCCATCACGGAGATCTTGGCGCCGGGCCACATCCACAGGAAGCGCGGTGAGTACGCCCGGCCGCACATCGAGTAGTTGCCCGCGCCGTACGAGCCGCCGATCACGACGGTCAGCTTCGGCACGCGCGCGCAGGCGACGGCCGTCACCATCTTGGCGCCGTGCTTGGCGATGCCGCCGGCCTCGTACTGGCGGCCCACCATGAATCCGGAGATGTTCTGGAGGAACACCAGCGGGATGCCGCGCTGGTCGCACAGCTCGATGAAGTGGGCGCCCTTCTGGGCCGACTCGGAGAACAGGATGCCGTTGTTGGCGATGATCCCGACCGGGTGGCCGTGGATCCGCGCGAAGCCGGTGACCAGGGTCTGCCCGAACTCGGCCTTGAACTCGGCGAAGCGCGAGCCGTCGACCACGCGCGCGATGACCTCGCGCACGTCGTAGGGGGTGCGGGAGTCGACCGGCACCGCGCCGTACAGCCCGGACGGGTCGACCTTGGGCTCGGCCGCCGTCTCCACGGACCACGGGAGGCTCCCGCGCGCGGGGAGGGTGGCCGCGATGTTCCGGACGATCCGCAGCGCGTGCGCGTCGTCCTCCGCGAGATGGTCGGTGACGCCCGACACGCGTGAGTGGACCTCGCCGCCGCCCAGCTCCTCGGCCGTGACGACCTCGCCGGTGGCGGCCTTCACCAGTGGCGGCCCGCCGAGGAAGATCGTGCCCTGGCCGCGCACGATCACGGCCTCGTCGCTCATCGCGGGGACGTAGGCGCCGCCCGCCGTGCAGGAGCCGAGGACGGCCGCGATCTGCGGGATCCCGGCGCCGGACATCCGCGCCTGGTTGTAGAAGATCCGCCCGAAGTGGTCGCGGTCGGGGAACACCTCGTCCTGCATGGGCAGGAAGGCGCCTCCGGAGTCGACGAGGTAGATGCAGGGCAGGCGGTTCTCCAGCGCCACCTCCTGGGCGCGCAGGTGCTTCTTCACCGTCATCGGGTAGTACGTTCCGCCCTTGACGGTGGCGTCGTTGGCGACGATCACGCACTCGCGCCCGCTGACCCGGCCGATCCCCGCGATGACGCCGGCGGCCGGGGCCGCTCCGTCGTACATCCCGTCGGCGGCGAGCGGCGCCAGCTCCAGGAACGGGGAGCCGGGGTCGAGGAGGGTGTCCACACGGTCGCGGGGCAGCAGCTTTCCGCGCGCGGTGTGCCGCGCGCGGGCCTTCTCGCCGCCGCCGAGCCGGGCGGCGGCCAGCTTGTGGCGCAGCTCCTCGCCCAGCGCGCGGTGTGCCGCCTCGTTGGCCCTCCAGGCCTCCGACGCGGGATCTGCCGCGCTCGTCAGCTCCGGTGCCTCTTGCATCCTGCGGTCCCCTCACCAGTGGTCCACTAGTTAATGAGCGTTAACGCAACCCCTTCAGGTTAACGACCGCTAACCTCGATGTCTAGAATTGTTTTCATGGCCACCAGAACCGACGCCCCCACCCGGCGCGAACAGATCCTCAGGGAAGCCGCCCGGCTCTTCGCCGAGCGCGGTTTCCACGGTGTGGGAGTGGATGAGATAGGAGCGGCGGTCGGCATCAGCGGCCCCGGTCTCTACCGGCACTTCGCCGGCAAGGACGCGATGCTCGCCGAGCTGCTGGTGGGGATCAGCGGGCAGCTGCTCACGGGCGGCAAGCGCCGTGTGGCGGAGTCCGCGGGGGGCGCCGAGGCGCTCCTCGACTCGCTCATCGAGGGGCACATCGACTTCGCGCTCGACGACCGCCCCCTCATCACCCTGCACGACCGCGAGCTGGACCGCCTGCGGGACAGCGACCGCAAGCTCGTGCGCCAGCTCCAGCGGCAGTACGTGGAGCTGTGGGTGGAGGTGGTCCGCGAGGTCTACCCGGACCTGACCGAGCCCGCAGCCCGCTCGGCCGTGCACTCGGTCTTCGGCCTGCTGAACTCGACCCCGCACCTGGGGCGGCCGGGCGCGCTCCCGGGGCGCGCGGGGACGGCGGAGCTGCTGCACCGGATGGCGCGGGGGGCCTTCGGGGCGGCCGCGCCGGTTCCCGGTGCGTGATGAGCGTCTCGGGGGGTGACCTCTGGACGACTCTCGTGACTGGCGGGTAACCTGATGTCTGAGCAAGCGCTTAGACATGACACCAGGTATTCAGGCGGAGGTGGCGGCGGTGCGCCGTACTGTGTTCAACGAGGACCACGAGGCGTTCCGGGAGACCCTGCGCGCCTTCATCGAGACCGAGGTCGTCCCGGTCTACGACGAGTGGCTCGCCGCCGGCCAGGCGCCGCGCGACTTCTACCACAAGCTCGGCGAGCTGGGTGTCTTCGGCATCCGCGTCGACGAGGAGTACGACGGTGCCGGCATCGACTCGTACAAGTTCGAGGCCGTCGTGTACGAGGAGACCGCCCGCGCGGGCATCACCTTCGGCGGCTCCGGCGTGCACGTGCTGCTCGGCCTGCCCTACATCAAGATGCTCGCCAGCGACGAGCAGAAGAAGCGGTTCCTGCCGAAGTTCGTCTCCGGCGAGGAGATGTGGGCCCTCGCGATGACCGAGCCGGGCACCGGCTCCGACCTCGCGGGCATGAAGACCACCGCCAAGCTCTCCGAGGACGGCACACACTACGTCCTCAACGGCGCCAAGACCTTCATCACCGGCGGCGTCCACGCCGACCGCGTGATCGTCTGCGCCCGCACCTCCGCGCCCACCGCCGAGGACCGCCGCTTCGGCATCTCGCTGTTCGCCGTGGACACCAAGTCCGAGGGCTACTCCGTCGGCCGCAAGCTCGACAAGCTCGGCCTGAAGACCTCCGACACCGCCGAGCTGGCGTTCGTCGACGTGAAGGTGCCCGTCGAGGACCTGCTCGGCGAGGAGAACAAGGGCTTCTACTACCTCGGCCACAACCTCGCCTCCGAGCGCTGGGGCATCGCCTTCGGTGCCTACGCGCAGGCCAAGGCCGCCGTCCGCTTCGCCAAGGAGTACGTCCAGGACCGCACCGTCTTCGGCAAGTCGGTCGCCTCCTTCCAGAACACCAAGTTCGAGCTGGCCGCCTGCCAGGCCGAGGTGGACGCGGCCGAGGCCGTCGCCGACCGCGCCCTGGAGGCCCTGGACGCGGGTGAGCTCACCCCGGCCGAGGCCGCCAGCGCCAAGCTGTTCTGCACCGAGGTCGCGCACCGCGTCATCGACCGCTGCCTCCAGCTGCACGGCGGCTACGGCTTCATGAACGAGTACCCGATCGCCCGCCTGTACGCGGACAACCGGGTCAACCGCATCTACGGCGGGACCAGCGAGATCATGAAGACGATCATCGCCAAGGACATGGGCCTGTAGGTCGGCGAAAAGACCGCACGGTACAACTGCCCCATGAGCGAGGCACTTGAGTCTCTCCTCGATCTGCTCGACATCGAGCGGATCGAGGAGAACATCTTCCGCGGCCGGTCCCGGTCCGCCGTCGTCCCGCGGGTCTTCGGCGGACAGGTGGCGGCGCAGGCACTGGTCGCCGCCGGGCGCACGGTCCCCGAGGACCGGCTCGCCCACTCCCTGCACGCGTACTTCCTGCGCGCGGGCGACCCCGGGGCACCCATCGTGTACTCCGTGGACCGCATCCGCGACGGCCGCTCCTTCACCACCCGCCGGGTCGTCGCGGTCCAGCACGGACAGCCGATCTTCCACCTCTCCGCGTCCTTCCAGACGTACGAGGAGGGCATGGAGCACCAGGCCCCGATGCCGCCCGCGCCCGACCCGGAGACGCTGCCCACGGCCGCCGAACTGCTTCCCCGGTACGCCGAGGTGCTCTCCGACCCCGTCGTCGTGGAACGCATCCTGGAGGCCCGCGCGGCCGTCGACCTGCGCTATGTCGACGCGCCCCCGTTCGGCACCGTCGGCGAGGTCCGCGAGCCGCGCTCCCAGGTGTGGTTCCGCACCAACGGCAAGCTCGACGGCGCCGTCGACGATCCGCTGCTGCACGCCGTCCTCGCGACCTACGTCTCCGACATGACGCTCCTCGACTCCATCCTGCTCGCCCACGGGCGCGGCGGCTGGGTGACCGGCGACGTCGTCGGAGCCTCCCTCGACCACGCGATGTGGTTCCACCGCCCGTTCCGCGCCGACGAATGGCTGCTCTACGACCAGGAGTCGCCGTCCGCGTCGGGCGGTCGCGGCCTCGGCCAGGCCCGGATCTACACCCAGGACGGCCGGCTGGCCATCTCGGTGATCCAGGAAGGCGTGGTCCGCGTCCCGCGGCAGTGAGGCGTTCCCCGTGGCCGGCGGGGTGCCCGGACCGGCACCCGGGGTACGCCCGGCGCCGCTGCGAGGGGCCGGATCCCCTGCCGTGAAGGGCCGTCCTCCGGTCCGGCGGCGGGGGCGCGGACCTGATCCGGGGCTCGTACGCGCCGGGCGCGCCCCCGGACCTGCCGCCGGGATCTACGGGAGGCGGGGGCGGCCGGGATCTACGGGGCTCACACCAGGCCCGCCGCGGTGAGCAGGTACGCCGTCATCGGGTCGTAGTGGCGCGGGCTGAGGACGTGGTCGTCGAGCGGGACCACGACCTGGAGCGTGCCCTCCGACTCGGCGAGGAAGAGCGCCGGGTCGTTGCAGTCGGCGTATCCGACGGAGTCCAGGCCCTGCTGGCCCGCGAAGCCGGCCCAGCCGTGGTCGGCGACGACCAGGTCGGGCAGCGGCCGGCCCTCCCGCTCCAGGCCGGTGAGGATCGCGCGCATCGGCTCGCCCGAGTGCGTGTGCCACAGTGTGGCGCCGTGCTCCAGGACCGCCACGTCCGCGAACTGCATGACGTAGCCCTCGTCCGTCTGCAGCCCGTCCGGGATCACCACGATCTCGCAGCCGGCGGCGCGCAGGGCGGCGGCCGTGGCGCGGTGCACGTCCAGCAGTCCGCCGGGGTGGCCGGTCGCGAACAGCACCCGCTGCCGGTCCTCGGCCGCCTTGCGCAGCCGGGCCGCGAGGCGGTCCAGTGCGTCCACGGTCAGCTCGGGGTCGATGGTGTCCTGGCCGTACCGGTACTCCGGGTCGTCGTTGACGCCGACCCGCTCCGCCATGACCGCGAGCACGTCCTGCTCGTCGCTCCAGCGGTTGCCGAGTTCCAGGCCGAGCCACCAGTTGCGCTCGCCGTTCGCCAGCCTGCGGTAATGGGAGAGGTTGTTCTCGCGGGGGGTGGCGACATCGCCCGCGATACGGGTCTTCGCGAGATGGTCGACAAGTTCGGCGCGGCTGGGGGTCCCGGTTATCGGCATGAGCCCATTGTGCCGGTGAGTTCCCGCCGGTGGCGCGGCCGTCCCCGTCGCTGGGACGCGCGTCACTCGGATGTACGGCGTCGGGGCCCTGGGCGTTCAGCCGTCCCTGAGGGCGAACCACAACTCCATGCGCACGTCCGGTTCGTCGAGGTCCGTCCCCAGCAACGCCGCGCAGCGGGCGATGCGTTGGCGGACGGTGTTGCGGTGGACGCCGAGGGCCACCGCGGTGCGGTCCCAACTCCCGTGCAGGGAGAGCCAGGTGCGCAGGGTCTCGGTCAGGGCCGGGGTCCCCGCGACGGGGGCGAGAAGGGTCCGGGCGTGGGCCGCGGCGTCGGCCGGGGGGGACCAGGTCCGCGAGCGCGGGACGGTCGCCGTGGCGGACCAGGGGCGCCCGGACGGCGCGGGCGCGGGCCAGGGAGCGGGCCGCCTGGGTGTCGGCGGCCGCCCAGGAGCGCGGGCTCGCGGGCGCGCTGACCCCGCAGGTCCAGCCCGGCTGGGCGGTGGGCTCGCGGTCGCCGGGGACGAGGACGCGGACGACGTCCTCGCCGACGTCCACCAGCGCGGAGCCCAGCGCGGCCGCCAGGGCCGACGCGGAGACGGCGTCCGGGGCGGGGCCGTCCCCGGCGGGGCGCGCGTGCACGACCACCCACCGTTCGCCGCCGAGCAGCGGTGCCACCTCCTCGGGCGCGGCCCCGAGCAGCAGCCGCACCAGGGCCGCCGAACGCGCCGCCCCGCTGCCGCTCTGGTGCTCCCCGGTGAGCAGGGAGAGCAGGACGGACGCGACGGAGGCGATCGTGTGGTCGCCGGGGTCGCGGCGCGGCGCGGCGACCCCCAGGACGAAGCCCTGGCCGCTGCCGAGGGCGTACGCCGTGAGGTGGACGCCGCCCACGGTGTCGGTGGCGGAGGACGGGGTGGGTCCCTGGGCGCCCCGGGGCCGCACGACGCCGGCGAGCTCGGCCAGCACGTCCTCGGGCGCGGCCTGCGGGGGCCGGGCCGGGTCGGCCGTCCGGGTCGCGCCCGCGTCCGTGTCCCTGCTCGTGCCTGTGCTCGTGTCCCTGCCCGTGTCCGTCGAACCCGTCGTGGCCGGGGGCCGCGGCAGGTTCCCGGACCGGGCCAGCTCCGTGCCCTCCGGGCCGTAGAGCACCGCCCAGCCCTCCACCCGCCGGGCCAGCTGCCGGAGCACCGCCGGTACCGGGTCGGGGCGGGCGGCGGCCGCCGCCAGGCTCTGCTGGGCCTCGGTCACCCGGCGGAGTTCCGCCAGCCGGGCCTGGGCCATGAGCTGCCACACGGCACGGGCGACCCCGGAGAAGGTCGTCTGCGGCGGGACCTCCAGCAGGGGCAGCCCCTGGGCGTCGCAGGCCGCGACGAGGGCGCGCGGGACCGTGTCGTGGACCGGCGCCAGCCCGAAGCCCAGCGCGGCGCCGCCCGCCGCGACGATCCGGGAGACGTAGTCGTCGAAATAGCCTCCGGGGGCCCCGGCTCCGTCCGGACCCGCCGCCTCGGGGATGTGGACCCCCGCCGACAGCAACAGCTCCCCGCCCAGCAGGTACGGGTAGGGGTCCGCCATCTCCGACGTGTGCACCCAGCGGATGACCGTGTCGGGCTCCGCCGGACCGGCGATCAGGCGCAGGGCCAGGTCCTCGCGGGCGAGGAGCGCCGACAGCGGTACCGGAGGGGTCGGCGGCACCGCCGGGGCGGACGGCGACACGGACGGTGGGGCGGAGGGTGACTGTGGGTCCGCCATGGTGGACGGTTCCTCCATCCCGCTCGGATCAGATGGATGAAACGTACACTTCGCAGTCGCTTTGCGGCCACCTAGTGTCGGTCCCGACCGGCAGCCACGGGTACGGGCGGATGTCCCCGCGGTCAGTTGCCGGCTCGTCCCCCACATCCCGCACGACACGCCACCGAACGCCTTGAGGAGCCCCTATGGCCGTCGACTACGCAGTGATCGTCGTCTATCTGGCCGGCATGTTGGCCATGGGTTGGTGGGGCATGCGCCGCGCCAAGTCCAAGAGTGAGTTCCTCGTCGCGGGCCGCAGGCTCGGGCCCGTCATGTACTCCGGCACCATGGCTGCCATCGTCCTGGGCGGCGCGTCCACCATCGGCGGTGTGGGCCTCGGCTACCAGTACGGACTCTCCGGAGCCTGGATGGTCTTCACCATCGGCCTCGGCCTGCTGGCGCTCAGCATCTTCTTCTCCGCCCGCATAGCCCGCCTGAAGGTCTACACCGTCTCCGAGATGCTCGACCTGCGCTACGGCGGCCGGGCCGGCGTCATCTCCGGTGTCGTCATGTGGGCGTACACCCTGATGCTCGCGGTCACCTCGACCATCGCGTACGCCACGATCTTCGACGTCCTCTTCGACATGAACCGGACGCTCGCGATCATTCTCGGCGGCTCGATCGTCGTCGCGTACTCGACGCTCGGCGGTATGTGGTCGATCACCCTCACCGACATGGTGCAGTTCGTGGTCAAGACCGTCGGCGTGCTGCTCCTGCTGCTGCCCATCGCGGTCGTCAAGGCCGGCGGGTTCAGCGAGATGAAGGCCAAGCTGCCCACCGAGTACTTCGACCCGCTGGGCATCGGCGGCGAGACGATCTTCACCTACGTCCTGATCTACACGTTCGGCATGCTGATCGGCCAGGACATCTGGCAGCGCGTGTTCACCGCGCGCGATGCCAGGACCGCCAAGTGGGGCGGCACCGTCGCCGGTACCTACTGCCTGGTGTACGCCCTCGCCGGCGCCGTCATCGGCACGGCCGCCAAGGTCCTCTACCCGAAGCTGCCCAGCGCCGACACCGCCTTCGCGACCATCGTCAAGGACGAACTCCCGGTCGGCGTGCGCGGACTGGTGCTCGCCGCGGCCCTCGCCGCTGTGATGTCCACCTCCTCCGGCGCCCTCATCGCCTGCGCCACCGTCGCCAACAACGACATCTGGTCGCGGCTGCGCGGCGCCGTGAAGCGCGACACCGAGGACCACGACGAGGTCAGGGGCAACCGCGTCTTCATCCTGGTCATGGGCATCGCCGTCATCTGCACGGCGATCGCGCTCAACAACGTCGTCGAGGCCCTGACCGTCGCGTACAACCTGCTCGTCGGCGGCCTGCTCGTCCCGATCCTCGGCGGTCTGCTGTGGAAGCGCGGTACGGTGCACGGCGCCCTTGCCTCCGTCGTCGTCGGCGGTGTCGCGGTCATCGGCCTGATGGCCGGCTACGGCATCCTCGCGAACGAGCCCGTCTACTACGGACTGCTCCTCTCCCTGGCCGCGTACGTGATCGTCTCGCTGGCCACGCCGGCGACCGACGCCGCGGTGCTGGCCGCCTGGCGGGAGCGGCTCGCGGGCCGTGACGCCGAACCCCTGTCCGAACCGGTCCCGGTTCACCAGTAGAGTCGTGTTACTTGTACTTAGTTGTACATATGCGATAAAGCGTAGGAAAGAAGGCAATCCACCATGAGCAGCAACGAGACGCCCCGCGGTCCCGTCGACTCGTCCCGCGTCCCGCGGTACGCCGGCCCCGCGACCTTCGCCCGGCTGCCCCGCCTCGACGAGGTCGGCACCACCGATGTCGCCGTCGTCGGTGTGCCGTTCGACTCAGGCGTCTCGTACCGGCCGGGCGCCCGCTTCGGCGGCAACGCGATCCGCGAGGCGTCCCGGCTGCTGCGCCCCTACAACCCTGCGCAGGACGCGTCCCCGTTCGCCCTCGCGCAGGTCGCGGACGCCGGTGACATCGCGGCGAACCCGTTCAACATCAACGAGGCCGTGGAGACGGTGGAGGCCGCCGCCGACGAGCTGCTCGGCACCGGCGCCCGCCTGATGACCCTGGGCGGCGACCACACCATCGCGCTGCCCCTGCTGCGCTCGGTCGCCAAGAAGCACGGTCCGGTCGCGCTGCTCCACTTCGACGCGCACCTCGACACCTGGGACACCTACTTCGGCGCCGAGTACACCCACGGCACCCCGTTCCGCCGTGCCGTCGAGGAGGGCATCCTCGACACCGAGGCCCTCTCCCACGTCGGCATCCGCGGCCCGCTGTACGGCAAGCAGGACCTCACCGACGACGAGAAGATGGGCTTCGGCATCGTCACCTCGGCGGACGTCTACCGCCGCGGCGCCGACGAGGTCGCCGACCAGCTGCGCCAGCGCATCGGGAACCGCCCGCTCTACATCTCCATCGACATCGACTGCCTCGACCCGGCGCACGCGCCCGGCACCGGCACCCCGGAGGCGGGCGGCATGACCTCCCGCGAGCTCCTGGAGATCCTGCGCGGGCTCTCGTCCTGCAACCTGGTCTCGGCCGACGTCGTCGAGGTCGCCCCGGCGTACGACCACGCCGAGATCACCGCGGTGGCGGCGTCCCACACCGCGTACGAACTGACCACCATCATGTCCCGCCAGATCGCGGAGGCCCGAAACAAGTGACCCACGACCACGACCTGGTTCTCCGACCGTCGGCGGCGCAGACGGAGGCCGCGCTCAACCCGCCCCCTGGCCGCAACGGCGGAGACCTGGTCGTGGAGACCCTCTCCGGTCTCGGCGCGACGACCGTCTTCGGGCTGCCGGGCCAGCACGCGCTCGGCATGTTCGACGCGCTGCGCCGTTCCTCGCTCCAGTACGTCGGGCTGCGCGTCGAGAACAACGCCGGGTTCGCGGCGGACGCGTACGGCCGGATCACCGGCGAGGCCGCGCCGCTGCTGCTGTCCACCGGCCCCGGGGCGCTGACCTCGCTCGCCGCGCTCCAGGAGGCGCGCGCCGCCTCGGCGCCCGTCCTCGCGATCAGCAGCCAGATCCCGACCGCGGGCCTCGGCGGCGGCCGCCACGGCTATCTCCACGAACTCCCGGACCAGCAGGCCTCGTTCCGGGGCGTCGTGAAGTCGGTCCACACGGTCCGCGCGCAGTCCCAGATCCCCTCCGCGATCGCGGCGGCCTGGGAGTCGGCGCTGACGGCCCCGCACGGACCGGTCTGGGTGGAGATCCCGCAGGACGTCCTCCTCGCGGAGACGAGCCTGCCGGTGGTGACGGCGATGGACGCGACCCCCGAGGACGTCGTCCCGCGCCCCGAACTGACCGCGCTGGCCGCCCACCTGCTGTCCTCGGCGGCCCGTCCCGCGATCATCGCGGGCGGCGGTGTCGTCCGGGCGGACGCGTCCGGAAAGCTGCTCGCGCTCGCCGAGAAGCTGAACGCGCCGGTCGTCACCACCTTCGGCGGCAAGGGCGCCTTCCCCTGGGAGCACCCGCTCTCGCTCCAGTCCTGGCTGGAGGACCGGCACACGACCGACTTCCTGGAGGACGCGGACGTCCTGCTGGTGGTGGGCTCGGGCCTCGGCGAACTCTCCTCGAACTACAACACGTTCAAGCCCCGGGGCCGGGTGATCCAGATCGAGGCCGACCTCGGCAAGCTGGAGTCCAACCACCCGGCGCTCGGCATCCACGCGGACGCGCGCCTCGCGCTGTCCGCGCTCCTGGAGACGGTGGAGGAACGCCCCGATCCGGTGGCGGCGGAGCGCGCGCGCACCGTTCTCGCCCGGGTCGCGGAGCGCATCGCGGCCCAGGAACTCACCCTGGAACAGGACGTGCTGGCGTCCGTCCGCCGAGCCCTGCCCGCCACGTCGCCGTCCTTCTGGGACATGACGATCCTGGCGTACTGGGCCTGGTCGGCCTTCGACCCGCGCGGCACCAACACCATGCACTCCGCCCAGGGCGCGGGCGGCCTCGGCTACGGCTTCCCGGCGGCACTGGGCGCGGCGGCGGCCGACCCCTCCCGCCCGGTCCTCGCGGTCTCCGGCGACGGCGGCGCGCTGTACTCCATCGCCGAGCTGGCCACGGCGAAGCAGTGCGGCCTCCCGGTCACCTGGCTCATCGTGGACGACGGCGGGTACGGCATCCTGCGCGAGTACATGACCGACGCCTTCGGCCAGGCGACCGCCACGGAACTGTCCCGCCCGGACTACGTGGCCCTCGCCGAGTCGTTCGGGGTGCCGGGCGTCCTCACGAGCCCCGAGACGCTGGAGGAGGACCTGGCCAAGGCCCTGGCCGCCCCCGGTCCCTCGGTGGTCGTCCTCCCGGCGGTACTGCGGATGTTCGCGCCGACCCACCTGGGCTGAACGCCGGGCGGACCGGGCCGGACCGCGCGACGCGGACAGGGGCCACGGGAACGCGGGAGCGCCGGGGAGCGTGCGACACGCTCCCCGGCGCTCCGTCGTGCGAGGCCGCTCAGCGCAGGGACGAGCCGAACAGCGCGTTCGTGTAGGGCGCCGAGAGGGTCCTCGGGCCGAACGCCAGGGCGGAGGCGGTGGTCAGGCCGGTCGTGGTGCCGCGCAGGACCCAGACCGCGCCGGCGGAGACGTTCTCCGCGATCGAGGACGCGGCGAGGTCGAGACGACCGTCGCCGTTGACGTCCAGCAGCGCCGTGGCGTCGCCGAACCGGTCGTCGGTCTCGGCGACGCCGGGCACACCGGCGGTGTCCTGGTGGAAGACCTGCGTGCCGGCCCCCGTGACGCCCGAGGGGCCGCCGTGGACGAGGGCGACCGAGCCGGCGTCGACGACAGCGGCGACGTCCTCGCCGGCGATGCCGAGCGCGATGTCCGCGTAGCCGTCACCCGTGACGTCGGCGACCGAGACGGCCGAACCGATCTCGTCGCCCTCCTCCTGGACGCCGGGGAAGCCGGCCAGGTCCTGGTCGAAGGTCTGCACGTGATCGGTGAGGCCGGCGGCGGAGCCGTACGAGATCCGCACCGTGTCGTTCCAGCCGTCGGTGCCGGAGACGATGTCGTCGAACCCGTCGCCGTTCACGTCGCCGACGCCGGTGTTCAGGGTGATGCCCGTGCCGTCGCCGGGGGCGCCGGCGCGCTTGAAGCCCGACGGGCTGCCGTACAGCAGCCGGTTGCCCCACGTTCCGTCACCGGTGTAGCGCCACTGGACGAGGTCGTCCCGGCCGTCGCCGTTGATGTCGCCGACCTGGCCGGAGGCGACGGGACCGGTGACCGTGTCGCCGTCCTCCTCGCAGCCGTGGCCGGTGGCGCAGGAGGCGTCGTTCTCCTCGTATCCCCACCAGGACGACTTGTCGAGGATGTTCAGGACGGCGGCCGGCTTGCCGGCGCGGGAGACGGGGCCCTTCCACAGGGCGGCCGAGGTGGGTATCGGGTCGTCGCCGCCGACGTTCTGCGCGGAGAACAGGGCGAGGTCCGTGGTGCCGTCGCCGTCGAAGTCGCCGGCCGCCGGGGCGGCGCCGTAGCCGGCGAGGGCCGTGCCGCCGGTGAGCCCGGAGGCGGAGCCCCACAGGACGACCGAGCCCTCCTTGCCGCCCGCGACCACGAGGTCGCTGAAGCCGTCCCTGTCCAGGTCGGCCTTGGTGAAGGACGATCCGAAGCGCTGGTTCGCGGTGGCGGATCCGGGGACCCCGCCGGTGGAGCGGCTGACGATCTTCTTGCTCGCGGTGGACAGGCCGCCGGCGGAGCCGTACATGACGGCCACGTAGCCCGCCCGGGTCTTGCCCGACACGGTCGCGGTCGGGGCACCGACCACCAGGTCGGCGTAGCCGTCCCCGTTGAAGTCGTCCCGGGCGTCCGCCGATCCGGTGGCGGCCTGGGCGGTGGCGCCGGTGAGGGACCAGGCGCCGCCCCCTGCGGCCAGCAGCGCGGCGGCGGCCAGGGGAGCGGTCAGCCGCGCGGAGCGGTTTTTGCGTCGTGCTCGGAACATCGGGTGCCTTTCGTCGTTCCGGTGGGACGCGATGGTCGGACGCGTCCACCGGGTGCGACTCGGGCGGGGCGTCACTGGTTGTACGCCCTGAGGTCGTTCATTTGTCACCTCCAGCGGCGCGGGGCCACCGGAGGGTGCCTGAACTCCCTCTTTCACGGAGGGAGTTCAGGTGACTACTCCGTCCTACCAGATCGCCTCGACCCATTCCGGGTGGTCGATGAACGGGTTGCGGTTGTGCTGGTAGGTGGCGTAGATGGCCTGGTTGCGCTTCTCCTCGAAGGCGCTCGGCGGGTCCGCCTCGTTCCACGCCTTCAGGACGGAGAGCTTGCCCATGTAGGGGTTGCTTCCGTTGCCCACCTTCTCGTTGGGCTCCAGGTTGGCGAAGCCGTCGTCACCCTCGTAGCGCACGGCCATGTAGAGGATCATGCGGGCCACGTCGCCCCGGTCCGCGGCGCGAGGCGCGAAGGAGTCGGAGTCGACGGTGCTGCCGCCGCCGTTGGTGACGGTGCTGCCGCCGTTGTCGAAGTCCAGGTTGCCGCGGATGCTGTTCACCTGGACGTCCGCGGGACGCAGGTGGTGCAGGTCGGTGCCCGGTCCGGTCACCTCGCCGAAGTCGCCGTGCGACTTGGCCCACGTGTGCTCACGGTTCCAGTCGCCGACGTCACCGCCGTTGAGGGACTTGGCGCGCGAGACGCCGCTGTACAGCAGGATCACGTTGCTGCTGTTGTTCGGGTCCTGGTCGGTGACCTTCAGCGCTTCCCAGACCGCGGCGTACGAGATCTTGGTCTGGCTGCTGATGATCGTGTGCAGCGAGGACTTCAGAGTCGTGCCGGACTTGCCGATCGCGTTCTTGTAGTACGTGGTGTCGTACGCGGTCGTGGTGGCGCTCGCGGGGGACGCGGTCACGGTCGGCAGGGTGAGGCCGACGAGAACCGCGGAGGTACTCAGCGCCAGGGTCTTCCAGCGGCGAATGTGCGTGGCGGGCATCGTGGGGTGTCCGTTCTACGCGTGTTGAATGAACCGGATAACCGGGAGAGTGGCATGGACATGCAGTGTTTGGGGTTAAGGAGAGGTGTCGGTTCTGTGTCGGGATTCAACAACTCGCCCGGCACGGGCGAGACATGACATAGGGAGCAGTCCCTGACCGGGGTGGACGAACGGTCATCGACCGGGAGGGGGCGGTCCTGGGCAATGACGGACGAATGCTCCTCGACCGGGACCGGCGAACGGCCCCCGACCGGGAAGGCGGTCGGGGGCCGTCGGCGCCGGGCGGGCGCGTCGCGCGTCAGCCGGCGTCGGCGGGATCCAGCCGGTAGAGCGTCGAGGCCGACTGGCCGGCACTCTGTGCGCCGGAGCCGGAGTTGGTCCCGGAGTTGGAGTCGGTCCCGGAGTCGGAGTCGGTCCCGGAGTTGGTTCCTGCCCCCGAAGTGGACCCGGACGACGCGGACTTGTCGTACGCGCTCTGCTTCACCGCCGTGCCGTTCTTCTCCACCCACGCGGTGATCTGCGAGCTGAGCGTGTTGCTCCCGCCCATCCCTCCGCCGCCCATGCCCCCGCCGAGCTGGATGTAGTGCAACTCGCCCTTGCGCACGAGCTCTTCGAGCTTGGTGAGGGTCATGGCCCTGTCGGAACCGGTGAAGCCGAACATGGAGATGACCGGCTTGCGGGTGCTCAGGATCAACTGCCCGGCGGACTGCGAATCGGACACCGCCAGCAGCCACTCGGCGCCGTCCTGGTGCTCCTCCAGGTAGGAGACCAGGGCGCTGTCGGCGGTGCCGCCCGTGCCGCCTCCGCCACCGAAGCCGCCGCCCCCGGGCCGACCGCCCGTTCCGCCGGGAGGTGTGCCGCCAGGAGCCGTGCCGTTCTCGTCGCCGGGGAAGCCCCCGGCCCGGCCGTTTCCGTCGCCGCCCGGGAATCCACCGTTCCCGGCGCCCTGCGGGGTGCCGCCGGGCGGCTCGCCGCCGCCCGGGCCGCCACCGGAGCCGCCCCGGCCGCCGCCTCCACCACCGAAGCCGCCGCCGGTCGACGGTCCGGCGGTCGGGTTGGTGCCGCCCATGCCGCCGCCCGAACCCGCCGGAACGGCGACCGCGTACGCCGTCGGACCCGCGAGGGCCGCGACGACGGCCGCCGCCACGGACGCGGTCAGCAGCCGTGCGCGGCCCGGGGAGCGGAAGACGAGCAGGCCCGCGATCGACGCCGCCGTGACCACCGCGACGGCGGGCCACAGCCAGGTGTTCCAGTCGGCGGCCCGGCGCAGCAGCACGACCGCCCAGACGCCGGTGACCGCGAACCCGGCGGGAAGCACCCACGACCAGCGCGCGTCGCCGCCCCGGAAGGCGCGCAGCAGCATGCTGCCACCGCCCCCGCACAGCGCCGCGACGCCGGGGGCGACCGCGGTCGTGTAGTACGGGTGCATCGTGCCCTCGGCCATGGCGAAGGTCAGGTAGTGCAGCAGCGTCCAGCCGCCCCACAGGATCAGCGCGGCGCGCGTGAGGTCGGTGCGCGGTGCGCGGCCGCACAGCACCAGACCACCCGCGAGGGCGATGGCCGCGAAGGGGATCAGCCAGGAGATCTGGCCGCCCAGGACGTCGTTGAACAGCCGGCCGAGGCCCGCGGCGCCGGAGAAGCCGCCTCCGCCTCCGCCGCCCCCGCCGTTGCCCTCGCCGCCCAGCACCCGGCCCAGGCCGTTGTAGCCCATGATCAGGTCCCAGGCGGAGCCGTCCGTGGAACCGCCGATGTAGGGGCGGTCGTCGGCGGGCACCAGGGAGACGGCCGTCGCCCACCAGAAGCTGGAGACGGCCAGGACCACGCCCGCGAGCAGCAGGTTCACGATCCGCTTCACGGGCTTCGGCGCGGCCGCGCAGAGGTAGGCCGCGAAGACGGCGGGCAGCGCGATGTAGCCCTGGAGCATCTTCGTGTTGAACGCGAGGCCGAAGCAGGCGGCCGAGCCGAGCAGCGGCAGCAGCCTGTCGTTCGCGGCCGCCCGCAGCGCGAGGGCCGCGCCCGCCACCATGAGGAACACCAGCAGGGTGTCGGGGTTGTTGTCCCGGTTGATGGCGACCGTGATCGGGGTCAGCGCGAGCACCAGCGCGGCGACGGCCGCGGCGCCGTGGCCCCACACCCGCTTGACGGAGGTGTGCAGGATCCAGATCGTCGCCACCGCGACGAGGATCATCGGCAGCATCATCTGCCAGGTGCCGAAACCGAGGATCCGGCAGGACAGGCCCATGACCATCAGCGCGAGCGGCGGTTTGTCGACGGTCATGAAGTTGCCCGCGTCGAGTGAGCCGAAGAACCACGCCTTCCAGCTCTGCGTGCCGCTGAACACGGCGGAGCTGTAGAAGCTGTTCAGGCCGGACCCGGACAGGTTCCAGGAGTAGAGGGCCGCGGCCAGTACGAGGATCGCGAGCAGCGCGGGCGGCGACCAGCGGGGGGCGGCCGACGCCTGCTCCGCGGGCCCCGTCGGCACCGGAACCGGCGGAGGGGCGGGGGGAGTCGTGGGGGCGTCGGGCGATGGGTCAGTGGCAGACGTCACCATCGCACCCTGACGCGCGGTGATGGGCGCGGACTGTGGCCCCCCTGGGGGTGAGCTGTGTATTCGGGCTCCCGCGCCCGAACCCCCGTACCCGGAACACCTGTACAACTATCGGGCCCCCCGGTGAGTCATTCATGCGGGCGCGCCCTTGGCGCGTCCGTGTCTCTTCAAGGGGATGGGAAGCCTCCATGACTCACCGGATATCCCGGGCTGCCCGTGTGCTCGCGACGAGCCTCGGCGCCGCGGTGATCCTGCCGATCGCGATCGCCGCGGCCCCGGCCGGCGCCGCGCCGGCGCCGACGGTCAGCTGCACGTCGAGCAAGGCCGGTCTGGCCGCCAAGCTGCAGACGGACATCACCGCGGCGCTCGCGAACCGCAGGGGCACCGTCGCGGTCGGACTGTACGACCGTTCCACCAACACCACCTGCACACTCCGCGCCACCACCTCGTTCGACTCGGCCAGCACGGTGAAGGTCACCGTCCTCGCCGCGCTGCTGTGGGACGCGAAGAAGCACAACCGCTACCTGACGAGCACCGAGACGTCGCTCGCCACCAAGATGATCACCCAGTCGGACAACGCCTCGACCACCAAGCTGTGGAACCAGCTCGGTCTGACGAAGATCAAGGGCTTCCTGACCGCGGCGGGGATGACGAAGACCACGCCGGGTACCGGCGGCTACTGGGGTCTCACCCAGATCAACGTCACCGACGAGCAGAAGCTGCTCAAGCTCGTCACCGCCAAGAACACGGTGCTGAGCGACAACGCCCGCGCCTACGTCCTGAAGCTCATGGGCCAGGTCGTCTCCTCGCAGCGCTGGGGGACGCCGGCCGGGGCGCCCTCGACGGTCGCCGTGCACGTCAAGAACGGCTGGCTCTCGCGCTCCACGAACGCGTGGCGGGTGCACAGCCTCGGCACCTTCAACGGCGGCGGCCGCGACTACATGATGTCGGTGCTCACCGTCGGCAGCAGCACCATGGACTACGGCGTCGCCACCATCCAGGCCGTCGCCAAGGCCATCCACAAGGACCTCGTGCCGACCTCCGTCGCCCCCCAGCGGTTCACGCCGACCTCGCAGCCCGCGGAGGCCTTCCCGGCCGTTCCCGCGAGCTGATCCGCGCCGCTCCGGCGAGCTGATCCGCACCGTTCTCCCTCGTCCGCCCGCCCGGCTCTCCCGCCCGGCGGGCGGACGAATTGTTGCGGAGGGATGAAATCCGCTCCCTTCGGCGTTGGTGCCTTCCGGCGGAGTGAGATCTACGGAAGGCACCGCAGTGGCGACGGAGCAGGGGTGGGCACGGCGGCTCGCCGGGTACGCGTGGCGGTATCCGAAGGACGTGGTGCTCGCGCTCGGCTCCTCGCTGGGCGGCATGGCCCTGATGGCGGTGGTCCCGCTGGTCACCAAGGTGATCATCGACGACGTCATCGGCGACCACAGCCGGGGCATGGCCCCCTGGGCGGGCGCGCTGCTCGGCGCGGCCGTCCTCGTCTACGTCCTCACCTACATCCGCCGCTACTACGGCGGCCGGCTCGCCCTCGACGTCCAGCACGATCTCCGTACGGACATGTACGGGACGATCACCCGGCTCGACGGGCGGCGGCAGGACGAGCTGTCCACCGGACAGGTCGTGGGCCGCGCGACCAGCGACCTCCAGCTGATCCAGGGGCTGCTCTTCATGCTCCCGATGACCATCGGGAACATCCTGCTCTTCCTGATCTCCCTCGGGATCATGGCCGCCCTGTCCCTGCCGCTCACCCTGGTCGCGCTGGCCGTGGCCCCGGGCCTCTGGTTCGTCGCCCGGCGCAGCCGCTCCCGGCTGCATCCCGCCACCTGGTACGCGCAGGCGCAGGCCGCCGCCGTCGCCGGAGTGGTCGACGGCGCCGTCAGCGGCGTCCGCGTGGTGAAGGGCTTCGGCCAGGAGGACCAGGAGACGGGCAAGCTGCGCGAGGTCGGCCGGCGGCTCTTCGCGGGCCGGCTGCGGACCATCCGGCTCAACGCCAGGTACACCCCGGCCCTCCAGGCCGTGCCCGCCCTCGGCCAGGTCGCGATGCTCGCGCTCGGCGGCTGGCTCGCGGTGCGCGGTGAGATCACCCTCGGCACCTTCGTGGCCTTCTCCACCTACCTCGCGCAGCTCGTCGGCCCGGTGCGGATGCTGGCCGTCGTCCTGACCGTCGGCCAGCAGGCCCGCGCCGGGGCCGAGCGGGTCCTCGAACTCATCGACACCGAGCCGTCGATCAAGGACGGCACCAGGACGCTGCCCGCCGACGCGCCCGCCACCGTCGAGTTCGACGACGTGTCGTTCGGATACGAGGAGGGCCGGCCGGTCCTCGCCGGGCTGAGCCTCGAGATCCGCGCCGGCGAGACCCTCGCCGTCGTCGGCTCCTCCGGCTCGGGCAAGTCGACGGTCTCGCTGCTGATGCCCCGCTTCTACGACGTGACGCACGGGGCCGTCCTCGTCGGCGGCCACGACGTCCGCGAGCTGACCACCGAGTCCCTGCGCGCCGCGATCGGACTCGTCCCCGAGGACTCCTTCCTCTTCTCCGACACCGTGCGCGCCAACATCGCCTACGGCCGTCCGGACGCCACCCAGGACGAGATCGAGACGGCGGCCCGCGCCGCCCAGGCGCACCGCTTCATCGCGGAGCTGCCGGCCGGGTACGACACCACCGTCGGCGAACACGGCCTCACCCTCTCCGGCGGCCAGCGCCAGCGGGTCGCGCTCGCCCGCGCGATCCTCACCGACCCGCGGCTGCTCGTCCTCGACGACGCCACCTCCGCCGTGGACGCCAAGGTCGAGCACGAGATCCACGAGGCCCTGAAGCACGTCATGCGGGACCGCACGACCCTGCTGATCGCGCACCGCCGCTCCACCCTCAACCTCGCCGACCGCATCGCCGTCCTGGACGGCGGCCGGCTCGCCGACATCGGCACCCACGAGGAACTCCAGGCCCGCTCCGCCCTCTACCGGCGACTGCTCACCGACCCCGACGAACTGGGCGGCGTCTCCCCGGGACACGCCCTGCCGGCGGCACCCCGGGAGGACACCTCCGTACGCGAGGAGCTGGACGCCGAGTTCGACGCCGAGCGCGGGGTGACGCCGCGCCTGTGGACCGGCGACCGCGAGCCCAGGGACACCGCGCTCGACGGAATGCCCGCCACCCCGGGGCTCCTCGCCCAGGTCGAGGCGCTGCCCCCGGCCGCCGACGTCCCGGACATCGACGAGGCGCGCGCGGTGCGCGCCGAGGACTCCTACGGGCTGCGCAGGCTGCTGCGCGGCTTCGGGGCCCCGCTGCTCGTCAGCCTCGCGCTGGTCGCCGTCGACGCCGTGATGACGCTGCTGCTGCCCGTGCTGATCCGGCACGGCATCGACCAGGGCGTCACCCGGCTCGCGCTCGGCGCGGTGTGGGCGGCGGCCGCGCTCGCGCTGGTCACCGTGCTCGTCCAGTGGGCGGCGCAGATCGGCGAGACCCGGATGACGGGCCGCACCGGCGAGCGCGTCCTGTACGCGCTGCGCCTGAAGATCTTCGCGCAGCTCCAGCGCCTCGGGCTCGACTACTACGAGCGGGAGCTGACCGGCCGGATCATGACCCGGATGACGACCGACGTCGACGCCCTGTCGACGTTCCTGCAGACCGGTCTCGTCACCGCGTTCGTCTCCGCCGTCACCTTCTTCGGCATCATGGTCGCCCTGCTCGTGATCGACGTACAGCTGGCCCTGGTCGTCTTCGTGACGCTGCCGCCGCTGGTCATCGGCACGTTCTTCTTCCGCCGGGCGAGCGTCAAGGCGTACGAACTGGCCCGCGAGCGGGTGTCGGTGGTCAACGCCGAGCTCCAGGAGTCGGTGTCCGGGCTGCGGATCCTCCAGGCGTTCCGGCGCGAGGACGCGAGCGGGCGGCGGTTCGCGGAGGGCAGTGACAGCTATCGCGCGGCACGGATACGCGGGCAGTGGCTGATCTCCGTGTACTTCCCGTTCGTGCAGCTCCTGTCCTCGGCGGCCGCGGTGGCCGTGCTGATCGTGGGCGCCCACCGGATCGGCGCCGGGACGCTCAGCGCCGGCGCGCTGGTCGCCTACCTCCTCTACATCGACCTGTTCTTCGCGCCCGTGCAGCAGCTCTCGCAGGTCTTCGACGGCTACCAGCAGGCCACCGTCTCGCTGGGCCGCATCCAGGAACTGCTCCGGGAGCCGACGTCCACGAAGGCCGCCGAGGCGCCGCGGCAGGTCCCGTCGCTGCGGGGCGAGGTCGCGTTCGAGGACGTCGACTTCGCGTACGGCTCCGCGGACGAGGCCGAGGAGGCGCTCAGCGCGGTGTCGCTGCGCATCCCGGCCGGGCAGACCGTCGCCTTCGTCGGCGAGACCGGCGCGGGCAAGTCGACGCTGGTGAAACTGGTCGCGCGCTTCTACGACCCGACCGGCGGACGGGTGACGGTCGACGGCACGGACCTGCGCGACCTCGACATCACCGCGTACCGGCACCGGCTCGGTGTCGTCCCCCAGGAGGCCTATCTCTTCCCGGGCACCGTCCGCGACGCCATCGCCTACGGCCGTCCGGGCGCCGGCGACGCCGAGGTGGAGGCCGCCGCCCGCGCGGTCGGCGCGCACGACATGATCGCCACGCTGGAGGGCGGGTACCTCCACGAGGTCGCCGAGCGCGGCCGCAACCTCTCCGCGGGGCAGCGCCAGCTGATCGCGCTGGCCCGCGCGGAACTGGTCGACCCGGACGTGCTGCTGCTCGACGAGGCGACGGCGGCCCTGGACCTGGCGACGGAGTCCCTGGTCAACCAGGCGACCGACCGGCTGGCGGGCCGCCGTACGACGCTGGTGGTCGCCCACCGGCTGACGACGGCCGCCCGCGCGGACCGGGTCGTGGTGATGGACCACGGCCGTGTCACCGAGGACGGCACCCACGACGAACTGCTCCGCCTCGGCGGCCGGTACGCCGCGCTGTGGCGGACGTTCGTGGGCGACCCGGAACCCGAGGAGCCGGTCAGCTCCTCGGCCTGATGCCGGAGATCTTCCGCGTCGCCAGATCCGACTGCACCGTCAGATAGGTGTACGTCGGGTGCCGGTCGGAGCCCCAGGTCAGCCGCACCGTCGACCAGGTGTGCCCCGCGCCGCTGTCGCCCGGCGTCACCTTCCAGGCGCGCGGCACGTCCTGGGCGCGCAGCACGCCGTCGGCGTGCTGACGGTTCTCCCAGTCGGCCAGACGCGAGCGGAGCGCCGGGGTCAGGTAGAAGGCGCGCAGCCGGGAGTCGAGGCGGCCGGAGTCCTCGTCGGTCACGGCGTCGATGTACGCGCCGTAGAAGTCGGCCACCCGGTCGTAGGCGGGACCGTTGCTCCCGCTGCGGGCGGGCGCCGGCGCGGTGGAACTCGCGACCGCCGGTACGGAGGCACCGGCGGCGATCAGAAGGGCCGCGGCCACGAGCGCGCGGTGGGTCGTTCGGGAGGAGTCGATGCCGGACATGAGCTACCGCCTTTCGTCTTCTGACCAGTTGGACCACGGCAAAACAGTCACGGTTGCCCTGAAAAAGGAAAAAACCTCTTACGAGTGAGGCGCGGACGGTCGACGGCATTCTCGCGGCGCGCAACCACCCGCCATCTGTCCTGCGTCCGTACACCAGTACGCTCATGACCGCGGGAGGGACGACAGTGGACAGTGGTGCGATACGCCGACGGGTGGCGCTCGGCGCGGCCGTGCTGACCGCGGCCGGTCTGCTCGCGCTCATGAGCCCGGGAAGCGCCCAGGCGGCCTCCTCCTGCTCGGGCCGCAAGATCCGCACGCTGCCCTTCACCACCGGTTCCGTGCACGTGTACAAGCGCAGTGGCTACGTCTGCGCCGTGACGTTCCCCGAGGCGCGCGGCTCGCGCAAGCGGATGTCCGTCAGCGTGCAGGCGCGCGGCGGCCGGCCGGTGGTCGACTCCGGGCACTTCGCGCATCACGCGGGCCCGGTGACCGTGTACGCGGGACACCGCTGCGTCCGGATCAGGGGCACGGTCGGCTCGGGTTCGGTGAGCTCGGGCTGGATCCTCTGCTGAGCCCGACGCTTCCGTCAGCCCGTCAGCCTGGGGATCGCACGTCCTGCCGCTGCCGTCCGGCCCCGTGCGCCCGCCGATTTCACCGGAAGTCCACAGCATTGGCCCAAGAGCCCCTGGTGTCACAGGAGTTGCTCCGCTAGGTTCCGGCGGACATCTGCGTAATCCCAGGGGAGGGTGCATGCGCAAGGCGTTCAGATGGCTGCTGGCGCTCACGGTGCTCATAGGCACACTGAGTACGGCCGGGGCGGCCACCGCCGCCCAGCCGGCGACCAACGGCACCACAGGCACCACCAAGACGGCCGGGGACGACGTCCTGGACCGGCTCCTCGCGATACCGGGCATGAGCCTGATCCAGGAGAAGCCGTACACCGGCTACCGGTTCTTCGTCCTGAACTACACCCAGCCGGTCGACCACCGGCACCCGTCCAAGGGCACGTTCCAGCAGCGCATCACGGTGCTGCACAAGGACACCGCACGGCCGACCGTCTTCTACACCGGCGGCTACAGCGTCTCCACGACCCCGAGCAGGCGCGAGCCGACCCAGATCGTGGACGGCAACCAGGTCTCGATGGAGTACCGCTTCTTCACGCCGTCCCGGCCCGCGCCGGCCGACTGGTCCAAGCTCGACATCTGGCAGGCGGCGAGCGACCAGCACCGCATCTTCAAGGCGCTCAAGACGGTCTACACCAAGAAGTGGATCTCCACGGGCGGCTCCAAGGGCGGCATGACCGCCACGTACTACGAGCGCTTCTACCCGCGCGACATGGACGGCGTCGTCGCCTACGTCGCGCCCAACGACGTCGTCAACGACGAGGACTCGGCGTACGACCGCTTCTTCGCGGGGGTCGGCACCAAGGAGTGCCGCGACCGGCTGAACGCCGTGCAGCGCGAGGCGCTCGTCCGCCGGGAGCCGCTGGAGAGGAAGTACGAGGCGTACGCGGCCGAGAACGGCTACACCTTCACCACGGTCGGCAGTCTCGACAAGGCCTACGAGGCGGTCGTGCTGGACTACGTGTGGGGCTTCTGGCAGTACAGCCTGCTCTCGGACTGCGACACGATCCCGGCGGACGCGAAGACCGCCACGGACGACGAGATCTGGACGTCCGTCGACACGATCTCCGGCTTCTCCTTCTACACCGACCAGGGCCTGGAGCCGTACACGCCGTACTACTACCAGGCGGGCACCCAGCTCGGCGCGCCGACGATCCACTTCCCGAACATCGAGAAGAAGTACGTCCGCTACGGCTACCAGCCGCCGCGGAACTTCGTGCCGCGCTCCATCCCGATGAGGTTCGAGCGCTCGGCGATGCGTGACGTGGACGGCTGGGTCCGCCACCACGCGCACCACATGCTGTTCGTCTACGGCCAGAACGACCCGTGGGGCGCCGAGCGTTTCCGTCTCGGCTCCGGAGCACGCGACGCCTACGTCTTCACGGCACCGGGCCTGAACCACGGCGCCAACGTCGCGGGACTCGCCGCCGACCAGAAGGCCCTCGCCACCGCCCGCATCCTCCAGTGGGCGGGCGTCGCTTCGACCGCGGTCCAGGCGAACCCGTCGGCGGCCAGGCCGCTCGCGACGTTCGACGCGAAACTGGACCGGCGTGACGTCGAACGCGACCTGACGCTCCGTCCCTAGCCGGCACCCGGCCCGCGCCCGCCCCGTTCACACGGGGCGGGCGCAGCCCACCGGTCTGGGGCCGCCGAGGTCGACGTACAGCTCCGTCGTGGACGGGCACGCCGAGCGGGTCGTGACCGCCGAGGTCACCTTGTACTCCGGGCGCTTCGCGCCGGTGCCGTCGCACGCCGTCTCGCGGACCTGCCCGCGGCCCGCGCCGTGGACGCAGTCGCCGACGACGGTGCGGGGGCCGCCTCCGCCGCCCGGATCCCCGGGGTGCGGAGGTTCGAGCCCGCGCATGCAGGCGTAGCCCTGGGGGACGGCGCCGTCGCCGTCCTCGTCGGAGGCGGGCACCGTCTCGCTGATGTGCAGGACGAAGTCCGTGTTCGCCGGACAGGGCGGGCCGGCCGCGGCGGGCCCGTCGTACCGGGCGATCACCCGGGCGGCGGCCCGTTCGCTGGTGCAGGGCACCTCCCGGAAGTTGGTCGTGCCGAAGGAACTGCACTCGGCGCGGCCGAGGAACACCGATCCGTAGCCGGGGGCGCGCGTCGGGGAGGGCGGGGGCCCGGGTCCCGCTCCGGGCCCGCGGTCGCAGCCCGCGAGGGCGGCCGAGGCCAGCAGCAGGGCGCCCGCCATCGCCGCGGAACGCCGACACACCGAGCTGGCTCGCATGGCTCCCCCCGACCCCCGCCCAGCGTGACCCGCCGAGGCGGGCACACGCCAGACGCGCGGGTCCCTTTGGCGCACTTGGGGGTGGAGTCCCGGGTGGACGGCGTACGGCTAGTACGTCAACCCGTACCCGATCGGATACAGCACCTGCGTCGGGTCGTCCGCCCGTTGCACCGGCACCGGCAGCCTGCCCCGCGGATCCGCCCGCCCGGCGATCACCCGGGCGGCGGCGCGCAGTTCGACGTCGGTCCAGGAGTACGCGGCCAGACAGGCTCCGACGCCCGGGAGCTGGGCGATGTCGTACGGGTTGCGGACGGCGACGGCGATCACCGGGACGCCCGTGGCGAGGAGGCGCTCGACCAGGGTCTTCTGCGATCCGGTCGCCGTCACGTTGTACGTCCCCACGACCACCGCGTCCGCGTCGGCGGCCGCCGCCACGGCCCGGGCGATCGTCGCCGCCGACGGTGCCGTCCCCGTGGACAGGGCCGTCGCCGTGAAGCCCAGCTCGGTCAGGGCGCCGGCGAGGACGGTGGTCGGCGGCCCGTCGGACAGGGAAGGGGAGGCCGGGTCGGCGCCCACCACCAGCACCCGCGGAGTGCGCCGCCGGGACAGCGGGAGCAGCCCCTCCTTGTTGACCAGCAGGGTCGTGGTGCGCTCGGCGATCCTGTCGGCGGCCCGGAGATGACCGGGGGTGCCGACGACGCGGTCGACGTTCGCGTCCCGGACGTAGGGGTCGCTCAGCAGCCCGAGCTTCGACTTGAGACGCAGGACGCGCAGGATCGACTCGTCGAGGCGGGCCTCGGTCAGCTCGCCGCCGCGCACGGCGTTCAGCACCGCGTTCCACGCGACGTCCAGGTCGGGCGGGTTGAGGAGCTGGTCGACCCCGGCCTTGAGCGCGAGGACGGGGACGCGGTCGTCGCCGTACTTGGTCCGCACGCCCTCCATGCCGAGCGCGTCGGTCACCACCAGGCCGTCGTAGCCGAGTTCCCCGCGCAGGATGCCGGTGAGGATCGGGTGGGAGAGCGTGGCCGGGTCGCCGGCCGGGTCGAGGGCCGGGACCATGATGTGCGCGGTCATGATCGAGTCGATCCCGGCGCGGATGGCGGCCCGGAAGGGCACCGCGTCGAGCGTCGACCACAGCTCGCGGCTGTGGGTGATCACGGGGAAGCCGAAATGGCTGTCCACGGCGGTGTCGCCGTGGCCCGGGAAGTGCTTGGCCGTGGCCGCGACCCCCGAGGCCTGGTACCCCTTCACCTCGGCCGCCACCAGGCCCGCCACCGCGTCCGGGTCGGCGCCGAAGGAGCGGACGCCGATCACCGGGTTCGCGGGGTTGACGTTGACGTCGGCGACGGGGGAGTAGTCCTGGCGGATGCCGAGCGCGCGCAGTTCGGCGCCACCGACCCGGCCCACCTCCCGGGCGTCGGCCCGCGAGCCGCCCGCGCCCAGCGCCATGGCGCCGGGGAACAGCGTCGCGGGCTTGCCCACCCGAGCCACTATTCCGTGCTCCTGGTCGGTGGAGATGAGCAGCGGCAGTCCGCGCGGCTGCTCCAGCGAGGCCCGCTGGATCCCGTTCGACAGGGCGGCGATCTGGTGCGGATCGCGGGTGTTGTGCGCCCAGGCGAAGTAGATGATGCCGCCGACGCGGTACTTGGCGATCAGCTCGGCGGCCGTCCGGACGCCGATCTCCTCGAGGTTGGCGTCGATGTCGGCCTGGTCGGGCGCGGTGGCCGAATGGCCGTACACCCGCATCACGAAGAGCTGGCCGACCTTCTCCTCCAGCGTCATACGGGAGATCAGGGCGCGCAGGGCCGTGTCCCCCCGGGCGCCGGCGGCGTGGGCGTGCGGCCCGGCGGCCAGCGCGGCGGTGACTCCCGCGGTGGCGGCGAGAACCGTACGCCGGGAGGGTCTTGACGGTGTGTCCGGGCCCGCCGGTCTGGACGGTCTTCTGGTGCTTCCCGTGCTGGAGTCGCGCACAAGCGCTCCTTCCCTCGTGAAGGAAACTTCCGAGGAGTTACGAATATCCAGGAAGTTTCTTCCAG
Source organism: Streptomyces sp. NPDC002580 (assembly GCF_042889485.1). Classification (NCBI taxonomy): domain Bacteria; kingdom Bacillati; phylum Actinomycetota; class Actinomycetes; order Kitasatosporales; family Streptomycetaceae; genus Streptomyces; species Streptomyces sp. NPDC002580. The sequence goes on from NZ_JBIAQZ010000001.1 coordinate 302,864, forward strand.
TCAAGGGGATGCACGTTATCCGGGAAGGGGCCGTCACCGGCGCAGTTGGAGGGGGGCGCGCCGGTGACGGCGTGCTGTCGGCCGCGGGCGGCGGAGAGGGTTGGTCAGCGATCGCAGCCAGCAGCGAGGCCGACACCGCACCACGGAGACTCTTCCGACAGCATGCGGGTGGGACGAAGCGGAAGGGGCCCGGGTTCCCGCGATCCGGGGTGGCGCCCCAAGTCGGTACGGCTGGGGTGGATGGGGGAGACGGGCCCGCTCAAGGACGTGCCGACACCGTCGGCCAGTGGGCGCGCAGCGTGCGGACCGTCTCGGCGATGGCCGGCCGGCGGGCCGCCCCGGAGCGCCACAGCGCGTACAGCCGGCGGACGGGCAGCGGGTCGAGCGGCACCTCCACCACCCCGGCGGGGAGGGGGCCCCGGCCGAGGCGCGGGACGAGGGCGACGCCGAGGCCGGCCGCGACCAGGGCGATCAGGGTCGGGTTCTCCTCGGCCCGGTGGACGATGTCGGGCTCGTGGCCCGCCTCGCGCAGCGTGCGGACCAGCCAGTCGTGGCAGACCCGCCCCGGCGGCTGGCAGATCCACCGCTGGCCGCCCAGGTCCGCCCGCCGTACGGCGGCCCGTCCGGTGAAGGGGTGTCCGGCCGGCACCAGCAGGTCGCACAGGTCGTCCCCGATCACCGCCTGCTCCACCCCCGCGGGGGCCGGCAGCGGGGCGATGTCCCAGTCGTGCGCGACGGTCATGTCGACCGCGCCCTTGGCGACCAGGTCGACGGACAGGTGCGGGTCGACCTCCGTCAGCCGGGTGTCCAGGGCGGGGTGCCGCGCGGCCAGATCGGCCAGGACTGCGGGCATCAGACCGCGGGCCGCCGAGGCGAACGCGGCCACCGTCAGCCGCCCCGCCGGCATCCCCCTGCGCTCCTCCAGATCGGTCTCCGCCCGCTCCACGATGGCCATCAACTCCTGCGCGGTGGAGGCGAGTTGCTCGGCCTGTTCGGTGAGCCGGACGCCGCGTCCGCGCCGCTCCAGCAGGACGGTCCTGGTCTCCCGCTCCAGCTTCGCGATCTGCTGCGACACGGCGGACGGGGTGTAGCCGAGCGCGGCGGCGGCGGCGCCGACCGTGCCGTGCACCGAGACGGCGTGCAGGGCGCGCAGACGCTGGAGATCGAGCACGGGGCCTCCCGGGTCAGGACATCGCTCGCTCCCAGCATACGTAAGCACCGCTTCATCCATTCGTGCAGGAATTCGCGCTGGTGCTACACGGTCGCCGTGTCCGATGCTCGACGCATGCGACCCGCCCACATCAGCCTCGCCGTCCTCGTCGCCGCCATATGGGGCGTGAACTTCACCGTCATCGAGGTCGGACTCGACCACTTCCCGCCCCTCCTCTTCTCGGCCCTGCGCTTCCTGGTGGCGGCCCTGCCCGCCGTCTTTTTCGTGGGCCGCCCCAAGGTGGCCCGGAAGTGGATCGTGGCGGTCGGACTCGCCCTCGGCGTCGCCAAGTTCGGACTCCTGTTCATCGGCATGGACGCGGGGATGCCCGCCGGACTGTCGTCCCTGGTGCTCCAGATCCAGGCGGTCTTCACCGCGCTCATCGCCTTCGCCCTCCTCGGCGAACGCCCCACCCGCCTCAAGCTGTGCGGGATGGCGGTGGCCCTGTGCGGAGTGGGCCTGGCCGCCGTCGACGAGGGCACCGCCGGCCCCCTCGGCGCCTTCGCCCTGATCGTCGTGGCGGCGGCCTGCTGGGGCCTGTCCAACGTCCTCACCCGCAGGGCGTCCCCGCCCGACCCGCTGAACTTCATGGTCTGGGTGAGCACCGTCCCCGTCCTCCCGCTGCTCGGCCTGTCCCTGCTCACCGAGGGACCCTCCCGCGACCTCGACGCACTGCGCTCCCTGGACTGGCAGGGCGCGGCCGTGGTCGTCTACGTCGCCTGGATCACGACCGTCCTCGGCTTCGGCGCCTGGGGCTGGCTGCTGCACCGGCACCCCGCGTCCACCGTCGCGCCCTTCTCGCTCCTGGTCCCGGTGTTCGGGATGTCGTCGGCGGCCCTGTTCCTGGGCGAGTCGGTCAGCCCCCTGCGCTGGGCGGCGGCGGCCCTGCTCGTGGGCGGGGTGGCCCTCACCTCGCGGACCCCGGGAAGGGTCCATTCGGCGGACGTTCCGGCGCCGGAGCGGACCGGGGCGCCAGCATGACCCCATGGCCGTCGTCGACATCCCCGGTTCCAAGTCCATCACCGCCCGCGCGCTCTTCCTGGCCGCCGCGGCCGACGGGGTCACCCGCCTCGTGCGCCCGCTCCGCTCGGACGACACCGAGGGCTTCGCGGAGGGCCTGACCCGGCTCGGTTACCGCGTCGGCCGCACACCGGAGGTCTGGCACGTCGACGGACGCCCGCAGGGCCCCGCGGTCGCGGAGGCGGACGTGTACTGCCGGGACGGCGCGACCACCGCCCGCTTCCTGCCGACACTCGCCGCCGCGGGCCACGGAACCTACCGTTTCGACGCCTCCGCCCAGATGCGCCGCCGCCCGCTGGGACCCTTGTCGAAGGCGCTGCGCGACCTGGGCGTGGACCTGCGGCACGAGGAGGCGGAGGGCCACCACCCGCTGCGCATCGCCGCGTCCGGGGTGGAGGGCGGCACGGTCGTCCTCGACGCCGGCCAGTCGTCCCAGTACCTCACCGCCCTGCTCCTGCTCGGCCCGCTGACCCGCAAGGGCCTGCGGATCGAGGTCACCGAACTGGTCTCCGCCCCGTACGTCGGGATCACCCTCGCGATGATGCGAGCGTTCGGGGCGGACGTGACGGTGGACGGCGACGTCTTCGAGGTGGCGCCCGGCGGCTACCGCGCCACCACCTACCCCGTCGAGCCCGACGCCTCCACCGCGAGCTACTTCTTCGCGGCGGCCGCCCTGACCGGCCGCGAGGTCACGGTGCGGGGCCTCGGCGAGCGGGCGCTCCAGGGCGACCTCGGCTTCGTGGACGTCCTGGGCCGGATGGGCGCGCACGTGGAGACCGCCGCCGACCGCACGACGGTGCGCGGCACCGGTGAACTGCGCGGCCTGACCGTCAACATGCGGGACATCTCCGACACCATGCCGACGCTCGCCGCCGTCGCGCCCTTCGCCTCGGGACCGGTCCGCATCGAGGACGTCGCCAACACCCGGGTCAAGGAGTGCGACCGCCTCGAAGCCTGCGCGGACAACCTCCGGCGGCTCGGCGTCCGGGTCGACACCGGCCCCGACTGGATCGAGATCCACCCGGGGACCCCGTCCGCCGCCGAGATCAGGACGTACGGCGACCACCGCGTCGTCATGGCCTTCGCCGTGACGTCGCTGCGCACCCCGGGCATCGGCTTCGACGACCCGGGATGCGTACGCAAGACGTTCCCGGCCTTCCACGAGGTGTTCGGGGCCTGGGCGGCCGCCGGGGAGAACGGCTGAGCCCGGCCGGCGGGCACCGAGGGCGTCTTGTCGGGGGCATACCGGGCGGCTAGCTTCGCGACGGACGGCGCCAACCGCGCCTGTGACCCGACCGGAAGGCGGTCCACAGATGTCCGATGTCGCACCCGTCGCACCCGTCGCACCCGTCGCCTCCGCCGCCCCCGTCGTCACCCTCGCCGTCGTCGGTGCCGGGCAGCGGGGGACCGGCTACGCCCGCTGGGCCCTCGCGCATCCGGACCGGGCCGAGGTGGTGGCCGTGGCCGAGCCGCGGGAGACCCGGCGGCGCCGGTTCGCGGCCGCCCACGCGCTGGAGCAGGACGCCGCGGTCGACGACTGGCGGGCGCTGGCCGCCCGCGGCCGGATCGCGGACGCCGTGCTGATCTGCACCCTCGACCGCGAACACCTGGAACCCGTCCTGGAGTTCGCGGCCCTCGGCTACCACATCCTGCTGGAGAAGCCGATGGCCCCGACCGAGGACGAGTGCCGGGCGATCGTCGACGCCGTGGAGAAGGCCAGGGTGATCCTCTCGGTCGGGCACGTCCTGCGCTACACCCGCTACACCCGCGCCGTGAAGGAGGCCGTCGACTCCGGCCGGATCGGGGACGTCGTCAACGTCCAGCACCTGGAGCCGGTCGGCTTCTGGCACCAGGCCCACTCCTTCGTCCGCGGCAACTGGGGCCGCGCGGAACGGGCCACGTCCATGCTGATGGCCAAGTCCTGCCACGACGTGGACTGGTTGCAGTACGTCCTCGGCCAACCTCCCCTGCGCGTCTCCAGTTTCGGACGTCTCTCGCACTTCCGGCCGGAGAACCGGCCCGAGGGCGCCGCCGACCGCTGCCTGGACTGCGCCGTGGAGAGCACCTGTCCCTACTCGGCCCGGCGCGAGTACGGCGACCGGCTCGCCCGCGGCGAACACCGCTGGCCGCTGAGCGTGCTGCTCGACGACTTCACCCCCGAGGCCCTGGAGACAGCCCTGCGCGAGGGGCCGTACGGGCGGTGCGTGTACGCCTGCGACAACGACGTCGTCGACCACCAGGTGGTGTCGATGGAGTTCGCCTCCGGGGCCACCGCCGCCTTCACCATGACCGCCTTCACCGAACAGGCCGACCGCCGCACCCGGATCTTCGGGACCCGAGGCGAACTGCGCGGCGACGGCGCGAGCCTGAGCGTCTACGACTTCCTGACCCGGACCGAGGAGGTCCTCGACCTCGCGCCGGCGGGCGCCATGGACGTGGCCGGCGGCCACGGCGGGGGCGACGCCGGGCTCATGGACGCGTTCGTCGCCGCCGTCGCCACCGGGAACCCCGGCCTGGTCAAGTCCGGCCCGCGGGAGTCCCTCACCAGCCATCTCACCGTCCTGGCCGCCGAACGAGCCCGGCACGCGGGCACCGTCGAGGACGTATAACCGCTGGACACGGGCCGCCCCCACCCCATAAAAATCGCAGCGGGCACACCGAGCGAGGAAAGGGTGAGGGCGTTGGGTTTCCCGTCGGAGGGGCCGGTTCTGGAGGGCACGCTGGTACGGCTGGAGCCGCTCGGCCACCGGCACGCCGCCGACCTCGCCGAGGCGGCGGAGGAACACCGCGACTCGTACGCGTTCACCTGGGTGCCCCGCGCCGACCGGGTCGGGGAGTACGTCGACGCGCAGCTCGCCCGGGCCGGCACCGGCATGCTCGCGCCCTACGCGCAGATCTCCCTCGCCTCCGGACGGGCGGTCGGCGCCACGGCGTACTGGGAGCCGCGCTGCTGGCGGACGGAGGACCGGCTCGACGCCGTCGAGGTCGGGTTCACCTGGCTCGCGTCCTCCGCGCAGGGCACGGGCGTCAACGCGGAGTCGAAGTTCCTGCTCTTCCGGCACGCCTTCGAGGTGTGGGACGTCTCCCGGGTCGACCTGAAGACCGATGCCCGCAACACCCGCTCCCGCGCCGCGATCGAGCGCACCGGCGCCCGCCTGGAGGGAGTCCTGCGCAACTGGTCCCGCTCCTGGGCGCCGGGGGAGGACGGACTGCTGCGCGACTCCGCGGTCTACTCGGTGACCGCGACGGAGTGGCCCGCCTGCCGGGACCGGCTGGCCGCGCGGGTGCGCCGGGCGGCCGGAGCGGCGGCGGAGCCGGTGGCGTAGGAGGCCTGCCCGGCGGGCCGGCCGGCCCGCCGCGGGCGACGGCGACCCGTACCGCCCCGAGGGCGCCGGTCCTGCCCGCCGCGCACCCGCCCGTACCGGCGACCCGGTGTCCCGGCCCTCCGGCGGGGTGGCCGGGGTTCACCGTCCGCGCGGCGGGGTGTGCCGGCCCGCGCGATGACTCCGGGGCTCGAAGAGGGAGCCGTCGTTCCGGGAGGGCGCCACGGGGCGCTCCGCCACGACGGCCGGGACGGCGCGGCGCCGCGGGGCCGTCCGGCCCCAGTCCCCGTCGCCGAGGACGAGCTGGGGGTCGAACATCACGATCACTCCGGCCAGGACCAGGAAGACGACCGGGCCGATCAGCATGGGGAGCAGGATCGAGAGCGGTGAGTCGCCGCCGCCGTACGTGCCGGCGACGTACGAGCTGTGGCTCGTGCCGTGCAGCCGTACGCCGAGGGCGGCCATGCCGGTGTAGTGCATGCCGCTCAGGGCGGCGCCCAGGAGGAGGCTGGCGGCGAGGGCGGCGGGGAAACCCCGGTACGAGGCGGCGGTCCACAGCGCGGCGGTCGCGGCGACGACCGCGATCAGCACGGAGAGCCCGACCGTGAGCGACGCGTAGTGGAGGGCCCCGTTCAGCTTGAGTGCCGCCATGCCGAGGTAGTGCGTCCCGGCCACACCGAGCCCGGTGAAGATCCCGGCGGCGGCCAGGGTGGTCCTGTCGGCGCCGCGGTACCCCACGGCGAAGACACCGACGCCGACCACCGCGATCGCCAGGACCAGACTGAGCGCCACCAGACGGCCGTCGTAGTCGATCGCGATGCCCTGGACCCGGAACCCGGTCATCGCGATGAAGTGCATGGTCCAGATGCCACAGCCGATCGTCGCGGCTCCCAGCGCCAGCCAGCCGGGCTTCCACGACCGGCGGTCGTGCAGGGAACGGACGACGCAGCGCAGCCCGAGAGCACTGCCCAGGCAGGCGGTCAGATAGGAGGCCACCGGGGTCACCGCCCCGTATCCGAAGCCGTCCACGGTGCCTTGCATATATGCCAACTCCCCATGAGCGTGGGTCACTTGGGGAGGAAGGGTCTCGTACTCAGGTTGCCCTGACGGTCACCTACGGTAGGTATTTGAGTTAACTCTGTGATGCGACTTCATCCGACGGAGGGGCGCCCGGCAGGTCCGGGCGCCGGGCGACGCGTGGGCGTCAGTCCCGGGGAACCCCGGTGGATCCCCGCACCATCAGTTCCCCGCGCACCGTGGCGATCCCGCCCGGCGGAGGCTCCTCGCGGCCCATGGCGATGCGCCCCGCGCGGGCGCCCGCCTCGGAGAGCGGCAGCCGTACGGTCGTGAGGGCGGGCACGGCGTCGACGCTGAACGGCAGATCGTCGAAGCCCGCGACGGACACGTCGTCCGGGATGCGCAGCCCGGACTCGCGCAGCGCCGCGCAGGCGCCCAGCGCCACGGTGTCGTTCGCGGCGACGACGGCGGTCAACGACGGGTCGCGGCGCAGGAGTTCGAGCGTCGCCTCGTAGCCGGACCGGCGGTCGTAGCGGCCGTGCACGGTGCGCCGCGGATCGTCCTCGACGCCGTGCGCGGCCAGGGCCGCGCGGTGGCCCTCCAGGCGGTGGCGGGTCGTCGTGCGTTCCTCGGGACCCGCGATGTAGCCGAGCCGCCGGTGGCCGAGGCCGATCAGGTGTTCGGTGAGCTGCCTGCCGCCGCCGCGGTTGTCGAAGGTGAGCGCGATCGCCTCCGGCGCCTCGGGCGCGGGCGGCCGTCCGCACAGCACGATCCGGGTGCCCGCCTGCGTCAGCCTGCGCAGCTTCGCCGCGACGGCGCTCGCGTGGGCGGTGTCCTCGATGGCGCCGCCGGTGAGGACGACCGCGGCGGCGCGCTGGCGCTGCAGGAGGGTGAGGTAGGTGAGTTCGCGCTCCGGGGAGCCACCGGTGTTGCACACCACGCCGAGCCGCTCGCCGCCCGCGCGTCCCCCCGGACCGCCGATCTCCGACTGGATCGCGGCCGCCATGATCCCGAAGAAGGGGTCGGCGATGTCGTTGACGAGGATCCCGACGAGGTCGGAGGTCGCGGCGGCCAGCGAGCTCGCGGGTCCGTTCAGTACGTAGTCCAGCTCGTCCACCGCGCGCAGCACCCGCTCACGGGTGGAGGAGGCCACGGGATAGTTCCCGTTCAGCACGCGCGACACCGTCGCGGGAGAGACCTGCGCGCGGGCCGCCACGTCCGCAAGGGTCACCGTCATCTCGTCGTCCTCCGGTCGTGCGTCTCGTCGTACCTCTTCGTACGTCTCGTACGTCGTCGTGCCTGGTCATGCCTCGTCGTACGGCGTCGAACACGGAGTCGATGGCCGAGCGCGCCGCTTCCCGGTGCCGGGGTCCGTGCAGACCATACGGCCATCGGCCCCCGTTGTTCGCCCCCTCGAACAAGTCCACTTCGCGGTGGTCTTGTCCCGACCGCTGCACAGAGGCTAGCTTCTCCCTGCATAGAAAGCGCTTGCTGCCACGCTCACCAGTCAGCGTGCGCGGCGCCTGACGCGTACGAAGGGGAATCACGTGACACGCAAGACGGTGCGTATCGCCATGAACGGCGTGACGGGTCGCATGGGTTACCGCCAGCACCTCGTCCGCTCGATTCTCGCCCTGCGCGATCAGGGCGGACTCGACCTCGGCGACGGCACCGTGCTGTGGCCGGAACCCGTGCTCGTCGGCCGTCGTGAGGACGCCCTGAGGGCGCTCGCCGAACGGCACGGCCTCGAGCACTGGTCGACGGATCTGGACGCGGTCCTCGCCGATCCGGCCGTCGACCTCTACTTCGACGCCCAGGTGACGTCCGCCCGCGAGGAGGCCCTGGGCAAGGCCATCGCGGCGGGCAAGCACGTCTACACCGAGAAGCCGACCGCCACGGGCCTGGCCGGAGCCCTCGAACTGGCCCGGCTCGCGCACGCCGCCGGCGTCAGGCACGGCGTCGTCCAGGACAAGCTCTTCCTCCCCGGACTGCTCAAACTGAAGCGGCTCGTCGACGGCGGCTTCTTCGGCCGGATCCTGTCCGTGCGCGGGGAGTTCGGCTACTGGGTCTTCGAGGGCGACTGGCAGGGGGCCCAGCGGCCCTCCTGGAACTACCGGGCCGAGGACGGCGGCGGCATCGTCGTCGACATGTTCCCGCACTGGGAGTACGTCCTGCACGAACTCTTCGGCCGCGTCACCTCCGTGCAGGCGCTCACCGCCACCCACGTCCCGCAGCGCTGGGACGAGCGCGGCAAACCCTACGACGCCACCGCCGACGACGCCGCCTACGGCATCTTCGAGCTGGAGGGCGGCGCGGTCGCCCAGATCAACTCCTCCTGGACCGTGCGCGTCAACCGCGACGAGCTCGTCGAGTTCCAGGTCGACGGAACGGAAGGCTCGGCCGTCGCCGGACTACGCAACTGCCGTGTCCAGCACCGGGGTTCGACCCCCAAGCCGGTCTGGAACCCGGACGTCCCGGCGACCTACTCCTTCCGCGACCAGTGGCAGGAGGTCCCCGACAACGCCGACTTCGACAACGGCTTCAAAGCCCAGTGGGAGCTGTTCCTCCGGCACGTCCACGCCGACGCCCCCTACCGCTGGGACCTCCTCGCCGGCGCCCGCGGCGTGCAACTCGCCGAACTGGGCCTGAAGTCCTCCGCAGAGGGCCGCCGCCTCGACGTCCCGGAGATCGCCCTGTGACCATCCGACTCCCGGACGCCGACGGCCGGTCGCGGACCTACGAGCCGCGCACCGAGCCCCTCTCCTTCCCACCTGGCGACACGCCCCTCGTCTCCCGTACGGTCTTCTCCGCCGCGCACGTCGTCGCCGACCCGTACGCGGACGTCTCGCCGGGATCGCCCGCCGCCGTCGACTGGGACGCCACGCTCGCCTTCCGCCGCCATCTGTGGTCGCACGGGCTCGGTGTCGCCGAGGCGATGGACACCGCTCAGCGCGGGATGGGCCTGGACTGGCCGACAGCCGCCGAACTCGTGCGCAGGTCCTCGGCCGAGGCCAGGGCCGTCGGCGGCCGGATCGCCTGCGGCGTCGGAACGGACCAGCTCACCGGCCCGGCCACCCTCGACGAGGTCCGGTCCGCCTACGAGGAGCAGCTCGCCCTCGTCGAGGAGTCGGGCGCGCGGGCGATCCTGATGGCCTCGCGCGCGCTCGCCGCGACCGCCGGCGGACCCGAGGACTACCTCGATGTCTACGGACGGCTCCTGCGCCAGGCCGCCGACCCGGTGATCCTGCACTGGCTGGGCCCGATGTTCGACCCGGCGCTCGAGGGCTACTGGGGATCGCCCGACCTGGACGCGGCGACGGAGGTGTTCCTGGAGGTGATCGCCGCCCACCCGGACAAGGTGGACGGCATCAAGGTCTCCCTGCTCGACGCCCGCCGGGAGGTCGAGCTGCGCCGCCGGCTCCCGGACGGCGTCCGCTGCTACACCGGCGACGACTTCAACTACCCCGAGCTGATCGCGGGCGACGAACGGGGCTTCAGCCACGCCCTGCTCGGCGTCTTCGACCCGCTCGGCCCGGTCGCGGCACGGGCGGTACGGGTCCTGGACACCGGTGACGTCAAGGGGTTCCGTGAGCTCCTCGATCCCACCGTCGAGCTGTCCCGGCACCTCTTCCAGCCCCCGACCCGCTTCTACAAGACGGGCGTCGTCCTGCTGGCCTGGCTCGCGGGCCACCAGGAGCACTTCGCGATGGTGGGCGGCCTCCAGTCGGCGCGCTCGCTGCCGCATCTGGCACGCGCCTACGAACTGGCCGACGGACTCGGCCTGTTCCCGGACCCGGAACGCGCCGAGACCCGGATGAAGACCCTGCTGTCCCTGTACGGAGTGACCCCATGAGCCCTCTCGCCCGCTTCTCCGTCAACCAGATGACGGTCAAGCAGCTGTCGCTGCCCGAACTGGTCGAAGGCTGTCTGGAGCTGGGAATCCCGGGCGTCGGCCTGTGGCGCGAACCCGTGAACGTGTACGGCCTCGACGCCACCGCCGCGCTCGTCGGCGCCGCGGGCCTGGCGGTCACCACCCTGTGCCGGGGCGGCTTCCTCACGGCAGTCGACCCACTGGACCGAAAGCGGGCCCTGGACGACAACCGGGCGGCCGTCGACGAGGCCGCGGCCCTCGGCACCGACACCCTCGTCCTGGTCTCCGGTGGCCTGCCGTCCGGTTCCAAGGACCTGCACGGCGCCCGTGAGCGCGTCGCCGACGCGCTCGGCGAACTGGGCCCGTACGCCGCCTCGCGGGGCGTGCGCCTCGCGATCGAACCGCTCCACCCCATGTACGCGGCCGACCGCTGTGTGGTCTCCACCCTCGCCCAGGCCCTGGACCTCGCGGAACGCTTCCCCGCCGACCAGGTGGGCGTCACCGTCGACACCTACCACCTCTGGTGGGACGACACGGCTCCCGCCCAGATCGCCCGCGCGGGGGCCGGGGGCCGCATCCACGCCTTCCAGCTCGCCGACTGGACCACGCCGCTTCCCGAGGGCGTCCTCAACGGCCGGGGCCCGCTCGGCGACGGCTCGATCGACTTCCGCGCGTGGCGGGCCCACGTGGAGGCGGCGGGCTACGCCGGACCGATCGAGGTCGAGCTCTTCAACGACGCGCTGTGGGCCCGGGACGGGCGCGAGGTGCTCGCTGAGACGACGGCACGGTTCCTGGAACACGCCGGATAGCGCCGCGCAGGGGCGCCGGACCGGCGGCGGCACCGTACGCCCGAAGCCGTCCGGCACCGCCCCGAAAGAATCTTCAGAAGTCGTGCAACCCTTTCCCGGCCTCGCCGGTCGTACGTGGCATCAGGGCCTTTGGAGGGGGATCCGGGGGGATCGCGGGGGTTCTGATGGGGAGGGAATCCGAGGGGCCCGGTCGACGGACCGGGCCCCTCGAAATCTTTCCGCACGTCTTCGAGGACTCCCGGGGGCACGACGGCGCACGGGCCCGCCCGGCGGCCGGGACCGGACCGGGACATCCGCCCCGATCGGGGGAGTCGTCCACAGGTCCGGAGCGCTGTCGGAGCCGGGCGGTACCTTCGGACCATGACCGATCAGGCGGGAGCCGTCCAGACGGGCGAGCGGCGGCTGGCCACTCTCGAAGGCGTGCTCGAACGCATCACGTACGCCAACGAGGAGAACGGCTACACCGTCGCCCGGGTGGACACCGGCCGGGGCGCCGGAGATCTGCTCACCGTCGTCGGCGCGCTTCTCGGCGCCCAGGTCGGGGAGTCCCTGCGCATGGAGGGCCGCTGGGGTTCCCATCCGCAGTACGGCAAGCAGTTCACCGTGGAGAACTACACGACCGTGCTCCCGGCCACCGTCCAGGGCATCCGCCGCTATCTCGGCTCGGGACTGGTCAAGGGCATCGGCCCGGTCTTCGCCGACCGCATCACCCAGCACTTCGGGCTGGACACCCTGCGGATCATCGAGGAGGAGCCGAAGCGGCTCATCGAGGTCCCCGGACTCGGCCCCAAGCGGACGGGGAGGATCGCCGACGCCTGGGAGGAACAGAAGGCGATCAAGGAGGTCATGCTCTTCCTCCAGACCGTCGAGGTGTCCACCTCCATCGCCGTCCGCATCTACAAGAAGTACGGCGACGCCTCGATCTCGGTCGTGAAGAACCAGCCCTACCGGCTGGCGTCGGACGTCTGGGGCATCGGCTTCCTGACCGCCGACAAGATCGCCCAGTCCGTCGGCATTCCGCACGACAGCCCGGAGCGCGTCAAGGCCGGCCTTCAGTACGCCCTGTCGCAGTCCACCGACCAGGGCCACTGCTACCTCCCCGAGGAGCGGCTGATAGCGGACGCGGTGAAGCTGCTCCAGGTGGACACGGGCCTGGTCATCGACTGCCTGGCCGAACTGGCGGCCCCCGCCGAGGAGGGCGAGGACCCCGGTGTCGTACGGGAGAGGGTCCCGGGCCCGGACGGCGGCGACCCGGTGACGGCCATCTACCTGGTCCCCTTCCACCGCGCGGAGGTCTCCCTCTCGGCCCAGCTGTCGCGGCTGCTGCGCGCCGACCGGGACAGGATGCCCGGCTTCCACGACGTGGCCTGGGACAAGGCCCTCGCCTGGCTGAAGGGGCGGACGGGCGCGGACCTGGCTCCCGAGCAGGAGGCCGCGGTCCGGCTGGCGCTCACCGCGAAGGTCGCCGTGCTCACCGGGGGCCCGGGCTGCGGCAAGTCGTTCACGGTCCGCTCGATCGTGGAGCTGGCCCGCGCCAAGGGGGCCAAGGTGGTCCTCGCCGCGCCCACCGGCCGTGCCGCCAAGCGTCTCGCCGAGCTGACCGGGGCCGAGGCCTCCACCGTCCACCGGCTCCTGGAGCTCAAGCCGGGCGGCGACGCGGCGTACGACAAGGACCGCCCGCTGGACGCCGACCTGGTGGTCGTGGACGAGGCCTCCATGCTCGACCTCCTCCTCGCCAACAAGCTCGTCAAGGCGGTGCCCCCGGGCGCCCATCTGCTCTTCGTCGGCGATGTCGACCAGCTGCCGAGCGTCGGCGCCGGTGAGGTGCTGCGCGACCTGCTCGCCGACCGCGGTCCGGTACCGGCGGTCCGTCTCACCAAGGTCTTCCGCCAGGCCCAGCAGTCCGGGGTGGTGACCAACGCGCACCGGATCAACTCCGGGCAGCACCCGGTCACCGACGGCATGAAGGACTTCTTCCTGTTCGTCGAGGACGACACCGAGGAGGCGGGGCGGCTCACCGTGGACGTGGCGGCCCGGCGGATTCCGGCCAGGTTCGGTCTCGACCCGCGCCGGGACATCCAGGTCCTCGCTCCGATGCACCGGGGCCCGGCCGGTGCGGGCCACCTCAACGGCCTGCTCCAGCAGGCCATCACCCCCGGCCGCCCGGACCTCGCCGAGAAGCGTTTCGGCGGCCGCCTCTTCCGGGTCGGGGACAAGGTCACCCAGATCCGCAACAACTACGAGAAGGGCGAGAACGGCGTCTTCAACGGCACCGTGGGGGTCGTCACCTCGCTCGATCCGGTCGAACAGCGCCTGACCGTGCGGACGGACGAGGACGAGGAGATCCCGTACGAGTTCGACGAACTCGACGAGCTCGCCCACGCCTACGCGGTGACCATCCACCGTTCCCAGGGCAGCGAGTACCCGGCGGTGGTGATCCCGGTGACCACGGGCGCGTGGATGATGCTCCAGCGCAACCTGCTCTACACGGCGGTCACCCGGGCCAAGAAGCTGGTCGTCCTCGTCGGTTCGCGCAAGGCGATAGGCCAGGCGGTGCGCACGGTGTCGGCGGGACGCCGGTGCACGGCCCTGGACTTCCGGCTGTCCGGCTCGTGAGGAACGGACAACCTCCTCCGAGCGGCGGGAACCAGGCGTTTTCGACGGCCGAACGGGGCCTTTCGGACGCGTGACACGGCCCGTCACAAAAAATGATCGATCAAACGAGTCATGAAGGTCACAGAGCACTTCCAGTTGGGCGACGAAGGGGGCAGGATGAGCAGATTGACGGCACTGAGTGCCGCCAATGGGCCCAATGGCCGACCCCGAGTGCACTCTCCAGGGCCAAATGGGGGATGGTAGAGACAGTCAGGGCACCTCGAAGAAGAGGCACAACGTCGGTGAGGGATGACGTGAGCGACAACTCTGTAGTACTGCGGTTCGGCGATGGCGAGTACACCTACCCGGTGATCGACAGCACCGTCGGCGACAAGGGCTTCGACATCGGCAAGCTCCGCGCCCAGACCGGTCTGGTGACGCTGGACAGCGGGTACGGCAACACCGCCGCGTATAAATCCGCGGTCACCTATCTCGACGGTGAGCAGGGCATCCTCCGCTACCGCGGCTACCCGATCGAGCAGCTGGCCGAGCGCTCCACCTTCCTGGAGGTGGCCTATCTGCTGATCAACGGGGAGCTCCCGAACGTCGACGAGCTCTCCACGTTCAAGAACGAGATCACGCAGCACACCCTGCTGCACGAGGACGTCAAGAACTTCTACCGGGGCTTCCCCCGGGACGCCCACCCGATGGCGATGCTCTCCTCGGTCGTCTCGGCGCTGTCGACCTTCTACCAGGACAGCCACAACCCGTTCGACGAGAAGCAGCGCAACCTCTCGACGATCCGGCTGCTCGCGAAGCTTCCGACGATCGCGGCGTACGCGTACAAGAAGTCGATCGGTCACCCGTTCGTCTACCCGCGCAACGACCTCGGGTACGTCGAGAACTTCCTGCGCATGACCTTCTCGGTCCCCGCGCAGGAGTACGAGCTCGACCCGGTGGTCGTCTCCGCGCTCGACAAGCTGCTGATCCTGCACGCCGACCACGAGCAGAACTGTTCGACCTCCACCGTGCGTCTGGTCGGTTCCTCGCAGGCGAACATGTTCGCCTCGATCTCCGCCGGCATCTCCGCGCTGTGGGGCCCGCTGCACGGTGGCGCCAACCAGTCCGTCCTGGAGATGCTCGAGGGCATCAAGGCCAACGGTGGTGACGTCGACTCGTTCATCCGCAAGGTGAAGAACAAGGAGGACGGCGTCCGCCTGATGGGCTTCGGCCACCGGGTGTACAAGTCCTTCGACCCGCGCGCGAAGATCATCAAGGCCGCGGCGCACGACGTCCTCTCCGCTCTCGGCAAGTCCGACGAGCTGCTGGACATCGCGCTGAAGCTGGAGGAGCACGCGCTCTCCGACGACTACTTCGTCTCGCGCAACCTCTACCCGAACGTCGACTTCTACACCGGCCTGATCTACCGCGCCATGGGCTTCCCGACCGAGATGTTCACGGTCCTGTTCGCCCTCGGCCGGCTGCCGGGATGGATCGCCCAGTGGCACGAGATGATCAAGGAGCCCGGTTCCCGCATCGGCCGCCCGCGTCAGATCTACACGGGTGTCGTCGAGCGCGACTTCGTGCCGGTCGAGGCCCGCTGAGGCCTGTACGAGAGAGCACCGGACCCCGTGCGCGGGGCCCGGTGAACCCGTACTGAGGCGGCGAAGAACCGTACAGAGGCAGAAAAACGGAAAGCGCCCTGCTACTGGTCCCCCCACGGGCCGGCAGTCAGGGCGCTTTCCTTGTCCCGGTTCGGATTCCCCCCACGGGATCCGGCCGGGCGTCTGTGGGACAGCGCCTGAATCGCTGTGTGCCGGCACGGGGCCGACGGTCGAACCGGGCGAGCGGAGCTCGCCGTACTGCGGTGGTGCGCGGTGCGATCTGCCGGGACGCGTACGGATCGGGAGGGCCGCTCAAAGCTCCCCGGTGTACGTGCCCCGGCGACGCAATTTCCGGGAACGTCCCCCAAGACATCCCCAGATGCCAGTCACGCCCCCCAAGACGCTTCTGACATCGCCAAACTTAGACCGGCGAACCCCTTTGATGGTTACGTTCACGTCACTGTGATCTGTGTCTCTTGCATATGTCCTGAAGATAGGCAAGAGCCCCGATATGGGAATCGGGAACCAAGCGTAAGGAAGATGCGCGAGCCTTGTGAAGAGCTTATGTGAGGCTCCCGTTGGACTCTAGGGGGACTCATGCTCTGTCGTCACGCGAATGCTCTGAGTCGAAGGCTGTTCGTGACCACGAACACCGAGGAGAAGGCCATCGCCGCTCCCGCGATCATGGGATTCAGCAGGCCGGCGGCGGCCAGCGGCAGTGCCGCCACGTTGTAGCCGAACGCCCAGACCAGGTTTCCCTTGATCGTGGACAGGGTGCTGCGCGCCAGCCTGATCGCGTCCGCGGCCGCCCGCAGGTCCCCGCGCACCAGTGTCAGGTCGCTCGCCTCGATCGCCGCGTCCGTCCCCGTGCCCATCGCGAGGCCCAGATCGGCGGTGGCGAGCGCCGCCGCGTCGTTCACGCCGTCGCCGACCATCGCCACGGTCCGCCCCTCGCTCCGGAGCCGTTCGATCACGGCGACCTTGTCCTCGGGCAGCACCTCGGCGATCACCTCGGCGGGGCCGATGCCGACCGCCCGCCCCACGGCCTCGGCGACGGCTCGGTTGTCCCCGGTCAGCAGGAGCGGCGTGAGTCCGAGGGCGCGCAGTTCGCGTACGGCCTCGGCACTGGTCTCCTTGACCGTGTCGGCGACGGTCAGGACGCCGACCGCGAGGCCGTCCAGGGTGACCACGACGGCCGTACGGCCCTGGGCCTCGGCCGCGTTCTTCGCGCCCGCAAGCGTCTCGGGGAGCGTGTCCGTGAACCGGCCGACGGTGACGTCGTGGCCGTCCACCCGCCCGCGGACCCCGCGCCCGGGCACGTTCTCGAAGTGTTCCGGGGACGGAAGGCCGCCTGTGCGTTCCTGAGCGCCCGCCGCGATCGCTCGGGCAACCGGATGCTCCGAGGCGTGTTCCAGGGCGCCGGCGAGCCGCAGGAGGTCCTTCTCGGCGGTCCCGTCGGCGACGTACACCTCGTGGAGGCTCATGCGTCCCGTCGTGACGGTGCCGGTCTTGTCCAGGACGACGGTGTCGACGCGGCGCGTGGACTCCAGGACCTCGGGCCCCTTGATGAGGATGCCGAGCTGGGCGCCGCGGCCGGTGCCGACCATCAGGGCGGTCGGGGTGGCCAGGCCGAGCGCGCAGGGGCAGGCGATGATCAGTACCGCGACGGCCGCGGTGAACGCCGCGACCGTGTCGCCGGTGACCGTGATCCAGGCCCCGAAGGTGCCGAGCGCGACGAGCAGCACGACGGGCACGAAGACCCCGGAGATCCGGTCGGCGAGCCGCTGCACCGCGGCCTTGCCGTTCTGCGCGTCCTCGACGAGCCGGGCCATCCGCGCGAGCTGGGTGTCGGCGCCGATCCGGGTGGCCTCGACGACGAGCCGGCCCCCGGCGTTCACGGTCGCACCGGTGACGGCGTCGCCGACGGTCACGTCCACCGGCACCGATTCGCCGGTCAGCATGGACGCGTCGACGGCCGACGCGCCCTCGGTGACGGTCCCGTCGGTGGCGATCTTCTCGCCCGGCCGTACGACGAAGCGGTCGCCGACCGCCAGCCGGGCCACGGGGACGCGGACCTCGCGGCCGTCCCGCAGGACGGAGACGTCCTTGGCGCCGAGTTCCATCAGCGCTCGCAGCGCGGTCCCCGCGCGCCTCTTGGAACGGGCCTCCAGGAAGCGGCCGAGCAGGATGAACGCGACGACGCCCGCGGCCACCTCCAGGTAGAGCGTGGACGCCCCGTCCGTACGGGACACGGTGAACTCGAAGCCGTGCCGCATGCCCGGCATCCCGGCGTCGCCGAAGAACAGCGCCCACAGGGACCAGCCGAACGCGGCGAGGGTGCCGACCGAGACCAGGGTGTCCATGGTGGCCGCGCCGTGCCGCGCGTTCGTCCACGCGGCCCGGTGGAACGGCAGCCCGCCCCAGACCACGACCGGCGCGGCGAGCGTCAGCGAGAGCCACTGCCAGTTGTCGAACTGGAGGGCCGGGATCATGGACATGAGCACGACGGGCAGAGCGAGCAGCGCGGAGACGGTCAGCCGGCGGCGCAGGGCGGCCGTCTCGGGGTCGTCGTCGGTGGCGGCCGGTGCCTCCTCCCGCGGTGGCGCGGGGAGCGGGGGTTCCTCGGCGGTGTAGCCCGTCCGCACCACGGTGGCGATCAGGTCCGCGACCTGTACCCCCTCCGGGTACGAGATCCTGGCCTTCTCCGTCGCGTAGTTGACGGTGGCGGTGACGCCGTCCATCCGGTTGAGCTTCTTCTCGACGCGGGCGGCGCAGGAGGCGCAGGTCATCCCGCCGATGGAGAGTTCGACGTCCGAGGTCGTCACGTCTATGGGTGTCCGGGGTACTGCGGTGGTCATGGTCCGGCTCCAGGAATGAGCCGGGCCGCGCGGAGCCGGTATCAGCCGGTCGGCACGGCCCGGTGCGGAGGGGAAAGGGTCTCGGGGCCCGCTCAGGCGGGGTCGACGAGCTCGAAGCCCGCCTCGTCCACGGCGGCGCGGACGGCGGCCGGGTCGAGCGCGGACTCGGAGACGACGGTGACCTCGCCGGTCGAGGCGACGGCCTTCACCGAGCTGACACCGGGGATCTCGGAGATCTCGCTGCCGACGGAGCCTTCGCAGTGCCCGCAGCTCATCCCGCTCACCTGGTAGACGGTGGTGACGGAACCCGCGGTGTCGGTCTGGGCGGTCATGGTGTTGCTCCTCGTGGAGACGTCTGGGGCGTACTGGTGCGGGAGGGGCCCCGGGGAACCCAGGGTTCCCCCTCCATGCTCACGAGACTATACCCCTAGGGGGTATAAATCCAAGCTGGGTCGAGGCGTGCCGGTGGCGGATTCCGGCACCGCGCGCACGTCCGGCCGCGGAGGGGACGGGCGTCGGAGGGCTTCCCGGCAGGTCGGACCGGGGCAGGCGCGTGCGCGGCGATCGTCGGCGGGCGGGGCGCGGTGCGGCGCCACGTGGCGTGGGGTGGCGTCCGTGGTGACGTTCGCGGCGGCGTCCGGAGGGCCCGGCGGGATTCCGTCGGGCCGGCGACGGCGACGGCGACGGTCGGACGGGCGGGCGGACGGGCGGACGGGGCGGCCTCGGGGGTCGGTGTGTGCGGCGCGCCCGGCTGTGCGTGCGACGGGTGGGCGGGCGTGTCCGGCGCGCCTGGCCGGTGTGGGGGCAGGTGCGGCGGGAGCGGTGCGAGGTGCGAGGTGTGGGGTGGGAGGTGCTCGCCGTACGGGCGCGCGGCTCAGCGGCCGACAGGGTGCTCGCGCTCCAGGAGGGGCTCCAGGTAGCGGTGCATGACCGTCTTCAGTTCCGCGATGTAGGCGTCCCGCTCGGAACCCTCGTGGGACATGATCAGGGTGAGGCCGGCCTTGAAGAGGTGCAGCGTCATGTTCGCCGTGACCGTGCGCTCGTCGGGCGGCAGGTCCGGGAGGCGGGTCGCGATCATCTCCTCGACGCGGGCGAGGAGGGCGCAGTGCACGGTGCCGATCTCGTCCGCGATCGGACCCGGGGTGTCGGGGCCGTGCATCAGGACGGCGAACGCCGGGTTCTCGACGTTGAACGCGATCAGCGGGTCGAGGACCGCGTCGAGCATCCGGTCCAGCGGGAGGCCGATGTTCTCCGAGGTGAGGGCCTGCCCGTGCGACCGGGCCCAGTGCTCCAGCAGTTGGTCGCCGAGGCCGACCGCGATGGCCTCCTTGTTCGGGAAGTACTGGTAGAGCGTGCCGGGTGAGACGCCGGCCTCGCGGGCGATGGCGTTCGTGCTCGCGGCCGTGTAGCCCGACCGGCAGAACACCGCGGCCGCGGCCCCGAGGAGCTCCGCGATCCGGCGCTCGCCACGGGCCTGGCGGCGGCGCGGCCTCTCCTCGGCGCGCTGCGGCGGCGTCGGCGACTCCTCGGTCTGCTGCTTCTCGGGCACGGGTTATCCCCAGCTTCTCGGGACGCGATTGACAAACGCGAGTGGTCGCTCGCATTCTTGAAAAACGCGAGCGACGACTCGTGTTTGCCATTCTATGGCAATGGGCGATTCCTGCTGCCTGCGCGGATGCGGGCGATCGGGGTCACGGTGAAGGGGACACCGCATCATGTCCGGAGTCGACAGCGCGGGTGACGGGCCCGGAGCGAGGCCCGACGGGGGCACGGGAGCGGGCTCGGGCGGGGAGGCGCGGCTCGGCGGATGGACCCGGTTCGTGACCGCGCGGCCACGCCTCTCCCTGTTGGTCGCCCTCCTGCTGACCGCCCTCGCGGTGGCCGCCGGAAGCGGGGTCGCGGACCGGCTGGGCAGCGGCGGCTGGGAGGACCCGACGGCGCAGTCGACGTACGCGACGAAGGCACTGGAGCGGGAGTTCCCGGCCTCGCAGCCCAATCTGCTGCTCCTCCTCGACGCCGGCCGGGGTTCCGTCGACGATCCGTCGGTCGCCGCCGAGGCCGAGCGGCTCGCGGCACGCCTGGCCACCGAGCCGGGTGTCACCGGCGTCGGTTCGTACTGGCAGTCCGGTTCACCCGCACTGAAGGCACGCGACGGCCACGAGGCGCTGATCGCCGCGCGCATCACCGGCGACGAGAAGGCCGCGGCCGACACCCTGGACCGCCTCGCGCCCGCCTATCGGGGCCGGAGCGGACCCGTCGAGGTGAAGGTCGGCGGGCCGGTCGCCGTGCGGCACGAGATGCAGACGACCATCCGCGAGGACCTGACCCGGGCCGAGCTGATAGCGCTCCCGGTGACCCTCGTGCTGCTGGTGATGGTCTTCGGCAGCGCCGTCGCCGCCCTGCTGCCCCTGGGGGTCGGCATCATCGCGATCCTCGGGACCAACGCGGTGCTGCGCGGACTCACCGAGGTCACGGAGGTCTCGGTCTTCGCGATGAACCTGACGACGGCCCTCGGGCTCGGTCTCGCCGTCGACTACGCCCTGTTCATCGTCCGCAGGTTCCGCGAGGAGCTGGCCGCCGGTGCCCCGCCGCGGACCGCGGTCGGCACCACCCTGCGCACGGCGGGCCGCACGGTGCTCTTCTCGTCCCTCACCGTCGCGGTGTCCCTGGCCGCGATGCTGGTCTTCCCGCAGTACTTCCTGCGCTCCTTCGCCTACGCCGGCATCGCGGTCGTGCTGCTGGCCGCGGCCGCCGCCCTGATCCTGCTCCCCGCGGCGCTGGTGCTCCTCGGAGACCGGGTGAACTCCCTCGATCTGCGGCGCCTGTTCCGGCGCGGAAGGCCGGATCCGGTCGACGACGGGGCCGGCTGGGGACGGGTGGCCTCCCTCGTGATGCGCAGGGCTCCGCTCTTCGCGGTGGCCACCACAGCGGGTCTCGTCGTCCTCGGACTGCCTTTCCTGGGCGTGAAGTTCGGCACGGCCGACGACCGTCAGCTGCCCTCGGGCGCGGAGTCGCACATCGTCCAGCAGCACATCCGCGACGGCTTCCCGGGCAGCCCCGGCGGCGGTCTGGAGATCCTGGCCGAAGGCGCGGCCACGGACGCCCAGTACGCCCGGTACCGGGAGCGGATCGCCGCGCTGCCCGAGGTGCTGCGGGTGGACGGACCCCTGGTGCGGGGCGACGCGGCGTACTTCACGGTGCTGCCCGAGGGCGAGGCCGTGGACGAGGGGGCCCAGCGGCTGGTGGGCGGACTCCGCGCGGCCGAGGCTCCGTTCGACACGTCCGTGACGGGCACGGCGGCCGTCCTGGTCGATTCCAAGCACGCGATAGCCGACCGGCTCCCGTGGGCGGTCGCGTTCATCGCGATCGTCACGCTGCTGCTGGTGTTCCTGCTGACCGGCAGCGTGCTGATACCGCTCCAGGCGGTGCTGCTCAACGCGCTCAGCCTGACCGCGATGTTCGGCGCCGTGGTCTGGGTCTTCCAGGACGGTCACCTCTCCGGCCTCCTCGACTTCACCAGCTCCGGTTCGATCGAGACGACCCTGCCGGTCCTGATGTTCTGCGTCGCCTTCGGCCTCTCCATGGACTACGGCGTGTTCCTCCTCTCCCGTATCAAGGAGGAGTACGACCACACCGGCGACCACCGGGAGGCGGTCCGCTTCGGGCTGCAGCGCACCGGCGGGCTGATCACCGCGGCCGCGGTCATCCTCGCGGTGGTGATGGTCGCCATCGGCACCTCCCGGGTGGCCAACACCAAGATGCTCGGTCTCGGTATCGCGCTGGCCGTGGTGATGGACGCGATGGTCGTCCGCAGCCTGCTGGTCCCCGCGGTCATGCGTCTCACCGGCCGGGCCACCTGGTGGGCGCCCGGACCGCTCAGGCGCTTCCACGACCGCTTCGGACTCAGCGAGGGGGAGGCGCCGAAGGCAGCCCCGGCACTGGACCACCAGGCATCGGATCCGGAGTCGGAGGCGGAAACGGGCGTGGAGGCGGACGCGGAGGGGAAGCCGGTGCCGGCGACGGGTTCCGGCCGGGACAAGGCCGAGGCGCGCGGATAGCGTTCCTCGCGGAAGCTGATTTCCGAGCGGAGGGCGGGAGCCGATGCGGGCAGTGGTGTTCGAGCGGTACGGGGAGCCGGCCGAGGTCCGGGACGTCGCGGACCCGGCGCCCGCGGAACACGGCGTCGTGGTGCGGGTCGAGGCCACGGGCCTGTGCCGGAGCGACTGGCACGGCTGGATGGGCCACGACCCGGACATCACGCTGCCGCACGTGCCGGGGCACGAACTCGCCGGGGTGGTCGAGGCGGCGGGTCCCCGGGTGACCCGCTGGCAGCCCGGCGACCGGGTCACGGTCCCGTTCGTCTGCGCCTGCGGAAGCTGTGCCGCGTGCGCGGCCGGCGACCAGCAGGTGTGCGAGCGCCAGACCCAGCCGGGTTTCACGCACTGGGGCTCGTTCGCCCAGTACGTGACGCTCGATCACGCCGACGTGAACCTGCTGGCGGTGCCGGCGGAGCTGTCCTTCGCGACGGCGGCCTCGCTGGGCTGCCGCTTCGCCACGGCGTTCCGCGCGGTGGTCGCCCAGGGCAGGGTGGCCCCGGGGGAGTGGGTCGCGGTGCACGGCTGCGGTGGCGTGGGTCTCTCGGCGGTGATGATCGCGGCGGCCTCCGGGGCGCGGGTCGTGGCCGTCGACGTGTCACCGGCGGCACTCGACCTCGCGCGGAAGTTCGGCGCGGCGGAATGTGTGGACGCCTCCGTCGTGGCGGACCCGGCGCGGGCGGTCCGCGAACTGACCGGCGGCGGCGCGTACCTGTCGCTGGACGCCCTGGGGTCGCCGGCCACCTGCGCGGCCTCGGTCGACGGTCTGCGCCGTCGCGGCCGGCATGTCCAGGTCGGCCTGCTGCCCTCGCCGACCGGCACCACCCCGGTCCCGATGGCCAGGGTGATCGGTCTCGAACTCGAACTCCTCGGCAGCCACGGAATGGCGGCGCACGCCTATCCGCCCATGCTGGAGATGGTCCGCGCCGGGGTGCTCCGCCCCGACCTGCTCGTGACGTCCACCATCACCCTGGACGCGGCGCCGTCCGCGCTGGCCGCCCTGGGCTCGGCACCCGGTTCGGGGGTGACGGTCATCGAGCCCTGGTGCTGACGGCCGCCGCGGATCGGCGCGTCGGCCCGATGGCGATCGGCTGTCGGGCCCGGCGGGCGGTGCCCCACGCTGCCCCCACCCGGAGGTCGGGCACCGCGAGGCACCGGGCGGGGCGGGTCAGCCCTCTCGGCGGCCCCGGTTTCCCGGTCGGGAGGCGACCCAGGACCGGACGGTGTCGGCGTACCAGTAGGGCTTTCCGGCCTCGATGTGATCCGGCGGCGGCAGCAGCCCGTGTTTTCGGTAGGACCGCACGGTGTCCGGCTGCACCTTGATGTGTGCGGCGATCTCTTTGTACGACCAGAGCCTGCGGTCGGTCATGGGGGCACCTCCCTGCGCGCACCGCGGCGGCGGCCTGGGGCGGCCGTCGGGGGAGCCGGGCGCTGCGCTGGTGATCACAAAGCCTTCGCCCCGTGAACGACGCGGCGCGGGAGAGGGGCAGTGGTTGTCGACCGGGTGTGACGCAAGACCCGCGTATTCGCGACATGTGTGACACAAGGGAGTCTTTTGTGACACGAGTGATGCATTGGAGTCAGGCCCCGCACGTCAGGCTCCGCACGACCTCAGAAACGCCCGGGTGCGCCTGGCGATCGGCAGTGGCTTGTCCGGCGGGCACGGGTACATGTCCTGCTCGACGATCGCGAAGAGTTCGACGCCGAGGTTCTGCGCCGCGGCGAGGACGGGCTCCAGCGCCGGTACACCGGACGGCGGTTCGCACATGACCCCGCGCGCGACGGCGGGCCCGAACGGCACCTCCTCGGCCCGGACCCCGGCCAGCACCAGCGGGTCCACCTGCTTGAGGTGGAGGTACCCGATGCGTTCGCCGTACGTCTCGATGAGTTTGACGCTGTCCCCGCCGCAGTAGGCGTAGTGGCCCGTGTCGAGGCACAGCGACACCAGCGAGGAATCGGTCGCGTCGAGGAAGCGCGTGACGTTCTCCTCGCTGTCGATGTGCGTGTCGGCGTGCGGGTGGACGACGATGCTCAGCCCGTAGCGCTCGCGCACCTCGTGGGCGAGCCGCTCGGTCTGGGCGGTGAGATGGCGCCACTGGGCCGGCGTCAGGGTGCTGTCCTCCAGCACCGCGCCGGTCTTGTCGTCCCGCCAGAAGGACGGGATGACGACGAGATGTCCGGCGCCCATCGCCTGGGTGAGCGCCGCGATGCCCGAGACGTGCGCCCAGGTGGACTCCCAGACGTCGGGGCCCCGGTGCAGCCCCGTGAAGACCGTGCCCGCCGAGACGCCGAGCCCGCGCCGGACGGTCTCCTCCTTGAGGACGTCCGGATCGGTGGGCAGATAGCCGTACGGGCCGAGCTCGATCCACTCGTAGCCCGAGCCGGACACCTCGTCGAGGAAGCGCCGCCAGGGGACCTGCTGGGGATCGTCGGGGAACCAGACGCCCCAGGAGTCGGGAGCCGAACCGATCCGGATGCGCGACAGTGAGGACGGAGGCGACGACCGCGGTGACGACTCAGGTGAGGGATCGGGCCGGGACCGCGGCGATGACTGAGGTGGCAACGACGTCATGGGCGTCAGCTTCCGGCGGCTCCGGAGAGGTGTCAAGACGTCGTCCGAATGTCTGGACAAAACGTTGACAGGCTCCCCGCGCGGCACTAGACCTGGGGGCAGCCGTAGTGAAGGGGACTCGATGGCGTACGAGCTGATCTCCATGGGGCGGATCGGTGTGGACCTCTACCCGTTGCAGACAGGGGTCCCCCTGGCCCGGGTGACGTCCTTCGGCAAGTTCCTCGGCGGCTCGGCCACCAACGTCGCGGTGGCCGCCGCGCGACTCGGACGGCGTACGGCCGTCATCACCCGTACGGGCGCGGATCCCTTCGGCGCGTATCTGCGCGAGGAACTGCGCGGCTTCGGCGTGGACGACCGCTGGGTCACCGAGGTCCCCGGCCTGCCGACCCCCGTCACCTTCTGCGAGATCTTCCCGCCGGACGACTTCCCGCTCTACTTCTACCGGCAGCCCAAGGCGCCCGATCTGGAGATCGGCGCCCATGAACTCGACCTCGACGCCGTGCGCGCCGCCCGGGTGTTCTGGATGACCGGCACCGGGCTGAGCGCGGAGCCGAGCCGCGCGGCCACGCTCGCCGCGCTGGCCCACCGCGACCGGTCCGGCCCGACGGTCTTCGACCTCGACTGGCGTCCCATGTTCTGGAGCGATCCCGCCGCGGCGCGCCCCTTCTACGCGCGGGCCCTGCGCCACGCGACCGTCGCCGTCGGCAATGTCGACGAGGTCGAGATCGCCACGGGCGAGCGCGAACCGCACGCCGCGGCCGCCGCGCTGCTCGAAGCCGGTGTGGAACTCGCCGTGGTGAAACAGGGCCCCAAGGGCGTCCTCGCCGTCCACCGTGACGGCACCTCCGCCGAGGTGCCGCCCCTCCCGGTCACGGTCCTCAACGGCCTCGGCGCGGGAGACGCGTTCGGCGGTTCCCTCTGCCACGGACTGCTGGCCGGCTGGGATCTGGAGCGGGTCATGCGCCACGCGAACGCGGCGGGCGCCATCGTCGCCTCCCGGCTGGAGTGCTCGTCCGCGATGCCGACCACCCGTGAGGTCGAACAGGCACTGGCCGCGGGAGCCGTGCGGTGAGGGCGGGGCACGTCGGGGGAGCCCGCCCCGAACAGGGCGGCGGCGGGCCCGCGTCCGTGCGCGTCGACGTCCCCTCCCTGGTCCGGGTCCGCGCCCGGCACCCCGAGACGATCGCGGAGGCCGCCGCGCGGCGGGTGCGACGGCCGCTCGTCGACGGCTCGGGACGGCTGATGATCGTCGCCGCGGACCACCCGGCACGCGGCGCGCTGGCCGTCGGCGACCGGCCGCTCGCCATGGCGGGCCGCGCCGACCTGCTGGAGCGCCTGTGTCTCGCGCTCTCCCGCCCCGGGGTCGACGGCGTGCTCGCCACCGCCGACATCCTCGACGACCTGCTGCTCCTCGGCGCCCTCGAGGGCAAGGTGGCCATCGGGTCGATGAACCGCGGCGGACTCGCGGGCTCCGCCTTCGAGCTGGACGACCGGTTCACCGGACACCGCCCGGGGGACATCGAGCGGCATGGCCTCGACGCGGGCAAGCTGCTGCTGCGCATCGACTACGACGACCCGGGCTCGCTGCGCACCCTGGAGTCCACCGCCCGGGTGATAGACGAGATGGCCGAGCGGCGACTCCCGGTCTTCGTCGAACCGTTCCTCTGCCGCCGCCGTCCGGACGGTACCCTGCGCAACGATCTGAGTGCCGAGGCCGTCACCAAGTCCATCGCCATCGCCAGCGGCCTGGGCGGCAGTTCGGCGTACACCTGGCTCAAGGTCCCCGTCACCGAGAACCCCGACGACATGGCCCGCGTCATGGAGACCTCCACGCTGCCCGCCGTCCTGCTCGGCGGCGATGTCGGCGAGGACCAGGAGGGTGCGTACGAGAAGTGGCGCGGGGCGCTCCAACTCCCCACCGTGCAGGGCCTGGTGGTGGGCCGTTCGCTGCTGTACCCCGCGGACGGGGACGTCGTCGCGGCCGTGGACACC
Source organism: Streptomyces sp. NPDC002580 (assembly GCF_042889485.1). NCBI lineage: Bacteria > Bacillati > Actinomycetota > Actinomycetes > Kitasatosporales > Streptomycetaceae > Streptomyces > Streptomyces sp. NPDC002580. The sequence goes on from NZ_JBIAQZ010000001.1 coordinate 329,829, forward strand.
GCCGTAGGACTTCTGTGAGGGCCGCATGAGTCGTCCGAACAACGGGCTGTACGTCCCTAGGGGCAGCACGGCCGACGCGTACTACGCCCTGGACATCGACCCCGACCGGGCCGGCTGGACCCACAGCAGCCTGCGGATCGTGGAACTGGCACCCGGCGGCACCCACACCTTCACCGCGGGCGACAGCGAGTGGATCGTGCTCCCGCTCGGCGGTGGCTGCACGGTGCGCACCAAGGACGGGATCGAACAGGAAGAGTTCCGACTCCTGGGCAGAGCGAGCGTGTTCGACGGAGTCTCCGACTTCGCGTACGTGCCCCGCGAGGCCCGGGCCCAGATCGCCTCCGGCGCGGGAGGCCGCTTCGCCCTGGCAGGAGCGAAGTGCGAGCGCCGACTCCCCGCTCGCTACGGCCCCGCGCCGGAGGTTCCCGTCGAAGACCGCGGTGACGGCGACTGTGCCCGCCAGGTGCGCAATTTCGCCGCAGCGGACGTCTTCGACTGCGACCGGCTGATCGCCGTGGAGGTGATCACCCCGGGCGGCAACTGGTCCTCGTACCCGCCCCACAAGCACGACGAACACCTGCCCGGCGTCGAATCGGTGCTGGAGGAGATCTACTACTTCGAGATCGACGGACCGAACGGTTTCGGCTATCAGCGCGTGTTCCCCTCCCGTGAGGGCGGTTCGGACGTCCTCGCCGAGGTCCGTACCGGCGATGCCGTCCTCGTCCCCGACGGATGGCACGGTCCGTCCATCGCCCAGCCCGGCCACGCCATGTACTACCTGAACGTCATGGCAGGACCGGGCGGGGACAGGGAGTGGCGGATCCGCTTCCACCCGGGACACGTGAAGAGCACAGGGGGATACCGATGACCTCGACGACGAGGCTGACGGTCGCGCAGGCGCTGGTGCGGTTCCTGGCCGCGCAGTACACGGAGAGGGACGGCGGACGGCAGCGCCTGATCGGCGCCACCTGGGGCATCTTCGGCCACGGGAACGTCGCCGGGATCGGCCAGGCGCTCGTCGAGTACGCCGACGACATGCCCTACCTCCAGGGACGCAACGAACAGGCCATGGTGCACGCCGCGGTCGGCTACGCGCGCCAGTGCGGCCGGCTCTCGACGCACGCCGTGACCACCTCCATCGGACCCGGCGCCACCAACCTCGTCACCGGGGCCGCGCTCGCCACGGTCAACCACCTCCCGGTGCTGCTCCTGCCCGGTGACGTCTTCGCGACCCGCCCCGCCGACCCGGTGCTCCAGCAGCTCGAAGTCCCCTTCGCCGGGGACGTGTCGGTCAACGACTGCCTGCGCCCGGTGTCGAAGTACTTCGACCGGATCACCCGCCCCGAAGCCCTGATCCCGGCGGCCCTCCAGGCGATGCGCGTGCTCACCGACCCCGCCGACACCGGCGCGGTCACGCTCGCGCTGCCCCAGGACGTGCAGGCGGAGGCGTACGACTGGCCCGAGGAGTTCTTCGCCGAGCGGACCTGGGCCGTGCGGCGCCCGGCGCCCGACACCCGTGAACTGGCCGGTGCCGTTCAGGCGATCCTCGGGGCCCGGCGCCCGCTGATCGTCGCCGGCGGCGGTGTGCACCACAGCCGTGCCGAGGAGGCGCTCGCCGAGATCGCCTCGGCCACCCGTGTCCCGGTCGCCTCCACCCAGGCGGGCAAGGGCTCGCTGCGCTGGGACCACCCCCAGGACGTCGGCGGGATCGGCCATACCGGCACGGCGACGGCCGACGAGCTCGCCCGCACCGCGGACCTGGTGATCGGCGTCGGCACCCGCTACACCGACTTCACCACCGCCTCCGGCACCCTGTTCGGCGCGCCGGGCGTCCGTTTCCTCAACCTCAACATCGCCCCGTACGACGGCCACAAGCTCGCCGGCACGCCCCTGATCGCCGACGCGCGCGCCGGTCTCGAAGCCCTCACCGAGGCGCTGCTCGTGCACGGGCACCGCGTCGAGCCGGCGTACGTCATGGAGTACACGGGCGACAAGGAGCGCTGGGAGCACCGCGTCGACGCGGCCTACGAGGCCGGGGACGCCGACCTCCGGCCCACCCAGCCGCAGGTCCTCGGTGTCCTCGACGAGCTGGTCACCGAGGACGACATCCTGATCAACGCGGCCGGCTCGCTCCCCGGCGACCTGCACAAGCTGTGGCGGGCGCGGTCGCGGGACCAGTACCACGTCGAATACGGCTACTCGTGCATGGGCTACGAGATCCCGGCCGCGATCGGCGTACGGATGGCGGCCCCGGACCGGCCCGTGTGGGCGCTGGTCGGCGACGGCACGTACCTGATGATGCCGACCGAGATCGTCACCGCCGTCCAGGAGGGTGTCGCGATCAAGGTGATCATCCTCCAGAACCACGGGTACGCCTCGATCGGCGGCCTCTCCGAGTCCGTGGGCGCCGAGCGGTACGGCACGGCGTACCGCCACCGCGCGGACGACCGCAGGTACACGGGGGCGCCGCTGCCGGTGGATCTCGCGGCCAACGCGGCCAGCCTGGGCATGCGGGTCCTTCGCGCGAAGACCGTCCGTGACCTGCGGGCCGCCCTGGCCGAGGCACGCGGCGCGGACACTCCCACTTGTGTCTATGTGGAGACCGAAACGGCAGACAGAGTGTCGGGCGCGCCCCCGGCCCAAGCCTGGTGGGATGTACCTGTGGCCGAGACCGCGACCCGATCGTCGGCGGTCGAGGCACGTGAGGAGTACGACCGGCACGCCGCCGCCCGTCGCCGCCATCTGTGAAGGAGTTACTGGCCATGACGAAGACCGTCGACCACTGGATCGGTGGCAAGCCCGTCGGGAACGCCGCGGGCGCGTCGGGTACCTACGGGCCGGTCACCGACCCGGCGACCGGCGCCGTGACCACGCGGGTCGCGTTCGCGAGTGTCGACGAGGTCGACGCCGCGGTCGCCGCCGCGAAGGACGCGTACGCGACGTGGGGCCGGTCCTCGCTGGCCAGGCGGACCACGATCCTCTTCAAGTTCCGCGCGCTGCTCGACGCGAACCGGGACGCGATCGCCGAGCTGATCACCGCCGAGCACGGCAAGGTGCACTCGGACGCGCTCGGCGAGGTCGCGCGCGGTCTGGAGATCGTCGACCTGGCGTGCGGGATCACCACGCAGCTCAAGGGCGAGCTGTCGACCGAGGTGGCCTCCCGGGTCGACGTGGCCTCGATCCGCCAGCCGCTCGGCGTCGTCGCGGGCATCACACCGTTCAACTTCCCGGCGATGGTCCCGATGTGGATGTTCCCGATCGCCATCGCCTGCGGCAACACCTTCGTGCTCAAGCCGTCGGAGAAGGACCCCTCGGCCGCCATGAAGCTCGCCGAGCTGCTGGCCGAGGCCGGTCTGCCCGACGGCGTCTTCAACGTGGTGCACGGTGACAAGGTGGCCGTCGACCGTCTCCTGGAGCACCCGGACGTCGCCGCGGTGTCCTTCGTGGGCTCGACGCCGATCGCCCGCCACATCCACACCACCGCCGCCGCGAACCACAAGCGGGTCCAGGCCCTGGGCGGCGCCAAGAACCACATGCTGGTCCTCCCCGACGCCGACCTGGACGCGGCGGCCGACGCCGCCGTCTCCGCCGCGTACGGCTCGGCCGGTGAGCGCTGCATGGCGATCTCCGCGGTCGTCGCCGTCGGTTCCATCGGCGACGAGCTGGTGGCCAAGATCCGTGAGCGCGCCGAGAAGATCAAGATCGGCCCCGGCAACGACCCGGCGTCCGAGATGGGCCCGCTCATCACGGCCGCCCACCGCGACAAGGTGGCGTCGTACGTGAAGGGCGCAGCCGACCAGGGCTCCGAGGTCGTCCTCGACGGCACGGGCTACACGGTCGAGGGCCACGAGGACGGCCACTGGATCGGTCTCTCCCTCCTGGACCACGTGCCGGTGACGGCGGACGCGTACAAGGACGAGATCTTCGGCCCGGTGCTGTGCGTGCTGCGCGTGGACACCTACGACGAGGGCGTGGCGCTGATCAACGCGTCGCCCTTCGGCAACGGCACCGCGATCTTCACCCGGGACGGCGGCGCGGCCCGCCGCTTCCAGCTGGAGATCGAGGCGGGCATGGTCGGCGTGAACGTGCCGATCCCGGTGCCCGTGGGCTACCACTCCTTCGGCGGCTGGAAGGACTCCCTCTTCGGGGACCACCACATCTACGGCAACGACGGCACGCACTTCTACACCCGCGGCAAGGTCGTCACCACCCGCTGGCCGGACCCGTCCGAGGCCCCGGAGGGCGTCGACCTGGGCTTCCCGCGCAACCACTGAGACCCCGCCGAACCACCCCGGGAAGCCGTCCGCTATGCGGACGGCTTCCCGTCTTTTTTGACGCCCTCACAACGATTCCCGTTTGACGGGATCAACCGGGTGACGCAGGCAACTCATCGATATGACAGAGGAAAGCAAGGTAACGGTCCGCTGGATCTTGATGATTGCAACAGAGTGACGTCACGGCCTGGGAAAGTGCTGTGACGTGCGTCGCTCCGCCCTTGCGGATTCCGTAGGTAAACGGCCATTGACGCAACGGTTTCCGTCAAGGTTCCATCAGCGCGGGAGCGGACGAGAAGGACCACGACGCGAGCCGCCGGAGGCGATAGCGCTCCCGCCCGAACCACCTGACGCACGAGTCGATCGGAACCGCTTCATGACCGACACGCTCCGCCCCGTAGAGACCGCCGTCCTGGACACAGCCCCCGCGGACACGGGGAACCCCCAGCAGCTCAAGCGCTCCATCGGCGTCGTCGGCGGCACCCTGCTGACCCTCTCGTGCGTGACACCCGCGTCGACCCTGTTCGTCGTGGTCCCCGACCTGTTCTCCTCCCTCGGCACGGCGACCGCGCTGACCATCGCGATCGGCTCGCTCCTCTGCGTCGCCGTCGCCTTCTGCTACTCGGAGCTGGGCACCCTCATCCCCAGCGCGGGCGGCGAGTACGCCATGGTGTCGACGATGGCCGGACGCCTCGCCGGCTGGCTCGTCTTCGTGCTCTCCCTGCTGGTCGTCATGATCGTCCCGCCGGTGATCGCGATCGGCACGGCCGACTACCTCGCGCCGATCGTGCACCTCGACCCGGCGATGACCGGCGCCGGCGTGATGCTCCTCGCCACCCTCGCCGGCCTCCTCGACCTGCGCGCCAACGCCTGGATCACCGGCATCTTCCTGGTCCTGGAGGTCATCGCCGCCGGTGTCGTGGCCCTCCTCGGCTTCACCCACAGCCACCGCGGCCTCGACAGCCTCACCTCGATGCAGGTGACCGGCCCCAGCGGACACACGGACACCGTGACGGCCATGCTGATCGTCTCCGGACTCGCCATCGCCCTCTTCATCACCCAGGGCTTCTCGACGGCCGTCTACCTCTCCGAGGAACTGGAGAACCCCCGCCGCAACGTCGCCCGTACGGTCCTGGCCACCCTCGCCATCTCCACGGTGATCATCCTGGTCCCGGTCGTCGCCATCACCCTCGGCGCCTCCGACATCGGCCAGCTCACCGAGGGCGACCTCGGCTCCATGGTCACCGCCTGGTCCAACTCCGCCGTCGGCACCTTCGTCAGCCTCTGCGTGGCCCTCGCGATCATCAACGCGGGCATCGTCATGGTCATCCAGAACTCCCGCGTCCTGTTCGCCTCGGCCCGCGACAAGGCCTGGCCCGAGCCGGTCAACCACGTCTTCTCCAAGCTCGGCCGCTTCGGCTCCCCCTGGGTCGCCACGCTCGCGGTCGGGGTCCCCGGCGCGCTGCTCTGCTTCGTCGACCTGGACACCCTGTACGGCGTCACGGGCGTCTCCGTGACGGCCATGTACCTGCTCGTCGCGGTCGCCGCACTGCTCTGCCGCCGCGGCGCCCACAAGCACACGCAGGCTTGGCGCATGCCGCTGTGGCCCGGCGTGCCGGTCCTCCTGATCGCGGTCCTCGCGTACGTCCTCAGCCGGCAGGAGACCGGCTACCTCCTGTGGACCGGCGGCATCACCGCCGTCGCCACCCTCTACTGGGCCCTCTACCTGCGCCCGCGCCGCGACACCCGCTGGCTGGTGTCGATCCCCGAGGACGCGCAGGCCTGACCGCCCGCCCCGCCGGGGTGGTACCGCCGAAGGGGCCTCAGCCGAAGTCCCACGTCACCACCGTGCACGTCCCGTCGTCCTCGCCACCCGCGTCGCGGTAGGTGGCGAGGGCGACGTCGTTCCCCGTGTCCACCCCCACCCACATCCCGTAGCAGCCGCGCTCCCGTGCCAGGGAGGCGAGTTCACGGATCAGCGCCCGCCCGGTGCCCCGCCGCCGGAACCCCTCGGCCACCGCCAGCTCGTACAGGAACATCTCGGCGCCCTTGTCCGGGTGGACCGTCTCCACGCCGCTGACGAAGCCGACGGGAACCTCGCCCTCGTAGGCCAGGAACAGATGGTGGCCCTGGGCGTCCAGGAACCGCCGGGCCCACTCGGGACGCACGGGACGGTCGAAGAGGTACTCGGCGGCGGTCAGTTCCCCGACCGTGGTGGCGCGGCGCAGCTCCATGGGGCGTTCGTACCACGGACGCGGTACGCGCAACCCGTGTCGTACTCCCGTGGGAGGTCGACGGGTTCACCCCGGGGGCTGCACCGCTTGTCCGAGGGCGCCCGTACCGTTGAGGCATGGATCTTCGACTGCCCCGGCCGCGCGGGCCGCGCCGGGAGCGACTCCCCGCTCGCACGACGGCGCGAGCCCGCGGGAGACGGGCGGCCGCAGGCGCGGCCGTCCTGCTGCTCGCCGGCGCGGGCACCTGGACGGCCGCCGCCTCCGGCGACGCCCCCGCCGTGCACCGCGCCGACCGCGTCATGACCACGGACGGCGGGGTACGGATCGACACCTCGTACTTCACCGCGGGCCCCTCCTCGTCCCGCCGCCCCGCCGTCCTGCTCGCGCACGGCTTCGGCGGCAGCAAGACCGACGTCCGCGGCGAGGCCGAGGAACTCGCCCGCGACGGGTACGCGGTGCTGACCTGGTCCGCGCGCGGCTTCGGCGAGTCCACCGGCAGGATCGGACTGAACGACCCCGACGGCGAGGTCGCCGACGTCTCCCGGCTCGTCGACTGGCTGGCGAAGCGCCCCGAGGTCCGGCTCGACGCGAGCGGCGACCCGCGCGTGGGCGTGGCCGGCGCCTCGTACGGCGGGGCGGTCTCCCTGCTGGCCGCCGCGAACGACCCGCGCGTCGACGCCATCGCCCCGTCGATCACCTACTGGAACCTGGCGGACGCCCTGTTCCCGAACGGTGTCTTCAAGAAGGTCTGGGCCGGCCTCTTCATCAACTCCGGCGGCGGCTGCGACCGGTTCGAGGACGAACTGTGCGCGATGTACAACCGGGTCGCGGAGTCCGGGAAGCCGGACGCGGCCGCGACGAAACTGCTCCAGGAGCGCAGCCCGTCCGCCGTCGGCGACCGCATCAAGGTGCCCACCCTCATCACCCAGGGCCAGACCGACTCCCTCTTCCCGCTCGGCCAGGCCGACGAGATGGCCGAGGCCATCAAGGCCAACGGCGCACCCGTGGACGTCGACTGGATCTCCGGCGGCCACGACGGCGGCGACCGGGAGACGGACCGCGTCACCTCCCGGGTCGGCTCCTGGTTCGACCGCTACCTGAAGGACGACAAGGGCGCCGACACCGGCCCGGCCTTCCGCGTCACCCGCACCGGAGGCATCGACTCCACCGACGGCGCCGCCCAGCTGCGCGGCGCGAGCGCGGACACCTACCCCGGGCTGGAGAGCGGCCGGCACGCCGTCCCGCTGGCCGGCCGCGAACAGGACTTCCAGAACCCGGCGGGCGCCAGCCCACCCGCCATCTCGGCCCTGCCCGGCCTCGGCGGCACGGGCGGCCTCACCCAGCTCTCCTCCCTCGGCGTCGGCGTCTCCCTCGACTTCCCCGGCCAGTACGCCCGCTTCGAGTCCGCGCCCCTGCGCGACGACCTGCGGATCACCGGCTCGCCGACCGTGACGGTGCGCGTCGCGTCGAGCACCGGCGACGCCGTCCTCTTCGGGAAGGTGTACGACGTCGGCCCGGGCGGCACCCAGCAGGTGCTGCCCTCCCAGCTCGTCACCCCCTTCCGCGTGGAGGACGCGAAGACCGGCGAGGACGTACGCGTCACCCTGCCCGCCGTCGACCACGAGGTCCGGAAGGGCCACCGGCTGCGCCTGGTCCTCGCCTCGACGGATCTCGGCTACGCGTCCCCGGCCGCCCCGGCGACGTACACCGTCTCCCTGGGCAGCGACCTCCAGGTGCCGACGGCCCCCGGGGTGAGGACCGCCGCCACGTCGCTGCCCTCCTGGGTGTGGTGGCTGCCGCTCACCGGCGCGCTCGCAGCCCTGGCCCTGCTGGTCACCGGCCGCCGCCGCACGAGCGCCCCGGCGCCCGACCCCGAACTGTCCGAGGTCCCGCTCCGGATCACCGGCCTGAGCAAGCGCTACGCCAGGTCGGCCGACCGGTACGCGGTACGGGAGCTGTCGTTCCAGGTGGAGAAGGGCCAGGTCCTCGGCCTGCTCGGCCCGAACGGCGCGGGCAAGACGACCACCCTGCGCATGCTCATGGGCCTCATCGAACCCGACGAGGGCGGGATCCGCGTCTTCGGACACGCGATCCGTCCGGGAGCCCCGGTCCTCTCCCGGGTCGGCGCCTTCGTCGAGGGCGCGGGCTTCCTCCCGCACCTCTCCGGCCGCGAGAACCTGGAGCTGTACTGGCGGGCCACCGGCCGTCCCTCCGCGGACGCCCACCTGGAGGAGGCCCTGGAGATCGCCGGACTCGGCGACGCCCTCGCCCGCGCGGTCCGCACCTACTCCCAGGGCATGCGCCAGCGCCTCGCCATCGCCCAGGCCATGCTCGGACTCCCGGACCTGCTGATCCTGGACGAACCCACCAACGGCCTCGACCCGCCACAGATCCGCGAGATGCGCGAGGTCATGATCCGGTACGCCGCGGCGGGCCGCACGGTCATCGTCTCCAGCCACCTCCTCGCCGAGGTGGAGCAGTCCTGCACCCACCTGGTGGTCATGGACCGCGGCCGGCTCGTCCAGGCGGGCCCGGTGTCCGAGATCATCGGCTCCGGCGACACCCTGCTCGTCGGCACCGAATCGCCCGTCGAGGGACCGGTCGTCGAGAAGGTGGGCGCACTGCCGGGGGTGACCTCGGCCGTCGCGACCGACGGCGGACTGCTGGTCCGCCTCGACGCCGACGGCAGCGCACGGGACCTGGTCGTCGAACTCGTGCGCCTCGAAGTACCGGTGGCGTCGGTGGGCCCCCACCGCCGTCTGGAAGACGCGTTCCTCACCCTGATCGGAGGCTCCGCATGAGCACGCTTCTCGAGCGGACCGAGACCGCGGACGGGTACCGGGCGCGCCACACCCTGCCGCTGCGCGTCGAGCTGCTGCGCCAGCTGAAGCGCCGCCGCACCCTGGTGATGGGGGCGGTCCTCGCGGTCCTGCCCCTCGTCCTGCTCGCGGCGTTCACCATCGGCGGCCAACCGGGCGCCCGCAACGGCCGGATCACCCTGCTGGACACGGCCACCGCGTCCGGTGCCAACTTCGCCGCGGTGAACCTGTTCGTCTCGGCGGGCTTCCTGCTGGTGATCCCGGTCGCGCTGTTCTGCGGCGACACCGTCGCCTCCGAGGCGAGCTGGTCCTCCCTGCGCTATCTGCTCGCGGCCCCCGTGCCCAGAGCCCGGCTGCTGTGGTCCAAACTCGCCGTCGCGCTCGGCCTCAGCCTCGCGGCGATGGTCCTGCTGCCGGTCGTCGCCCTGCTCGTGGGCACCGCCGCCTACGGCTGGGGCCCGCTGGAGATCCCCACCGGAGGAGCGCTCTCCGCGGGCACCGCCGCCCAGCGGCTGCTCGTGGTGATCGTGTACATCTTCGTGTCCCAACTGGTCACCGCGGGACTCGCGTTCTGGCTGTCGACGAAGACGGACGCCCCCCTCGGCGCGGTCGGCGGCGCGGTCGGCCTGACCATCGTGGGCAACGTGCTCGACGCGGTCACCGCGCTCGGTCACTGGCGCGACTTCCTGCCCGCCCACTGGCAGTTCGCCTGGGCCGACGCCGTCCAGCCGACCATGGAGTGGGGAGGGATGATCCAGGGCGCGGCCGTTTCGGTGACGTACGCGCTCGTCCTGTTCGCCCTGGCCTTCCGCGGGTTCGCGCGCAAGGACATCGTGTCGTAGGGGTCTCCGGAGGGTCACCCACCGGTCTCGGCGGCCCCTCGTCGTGGCCGCTTCGAGATCGTTCCGCAACGCTCCCGAGCGCACATTCCGGCCCCCTCGGCCGTCACAGTCACACATGCCGGCCCACACGAGGGCCGTAAGCCGAGGGGGCACAGATGGGGATGCACGACGAACGGACGGCGGCCGCCGCGGGCCGCCCGGGCGGGGGCGGCCGGACGGCGGGCCGCCGAAGGCTCGGCGGGTCGCTGCTCGCCCTGACGGTGGCGGGCGCGGTGCTGCTCACCGGATGCGGCGCGGGCAGCGGGAGCAACTCCTCGGACAGCGCCGACAAGTCCGGCGGGAAGAACCTCCCGCTGCCGGCCCCCGTCCAGCCGTCGGGCGGCACGGACGAGGGCGACCGGCAGGGCGAACAGTCGGACGCTCCCGTCGCTCCGTCCCCCGACTACCTCTCCACCTTCGCCCTCGACGTGGACACCGCCTCCTACGGCTACGCCCGCCGGGAACTCGCGGACGGCCACGCCCCCGACCCCTCGACGATCCGGCCCGAGGAGTTCGTCAACAGCTTCCGGCAGGACTACGAACGTCCGGACGGCAACGGCTTCTCGGTCACCGTCGACGGCGCCCGCACCGGCGACGACCGCTGGTCCCTCGTCCGGGTCGGCCTCGCCACCCGCGCCGCCGAGAAGGAGAGCGAACGCCCGCCCGCGGCCCTCACCTTCGTCATCGACATCTCGGGTTCCATGTCCGAGCCGGGCCGCCTCGACCTGGCCCGGGAGTCCCTCGACGTGATGACGGACCGGCTGCGCGACGACGACTCGGTCGCCCTGGTCACCTTCAGCGCCGAGGCCGAGACCGTCCTGCCGATGACCCGGCTCGGCGACCACCGCGAACGCGTGCACCGGGCGATCGACCGGCTGGAGCCCACCGACTCCACCAACCTCGGCGCGGGCGTGCGGACCGGCTACGCGACCGCCGTGGAGGGACTGCGCGAGGGTGCCACCAACCGGGTCGTCCTGATCTCCGACGCCCTCGCCAACACCGGTGACACGGACGCGGACAGCATCCTCGAACGGATCTCCGACGCCCGCCGTGAGCACGGCATCACGCTCTTCGGTGTCGGCGTGGGCAGCGAGTATGGCGACGCCCTCATGGAGCGCCTCGCCGACAAGGGCGACGGCCACACGACGTACGTCTCCACCCGCGACGACGCCCTCACCGTCTTCTGCGACCAGCTTCCGCGGAACATCGACCTCACGGCACGCGACGCCAAGGCGCAGGTCGCCTTCGACCCGGAGACGGTCGAGCAGTTCCGGCTGATCGGCTACGACAACCGCAAGGTCGCCGACGAGGACTTCCGGAACGACCGGGTGGACGGCGGCGAGGTGGGCCCCGGCCACACGGTCACCGCGCTGTACGCCGTCCGCACCCGCCCCGGCGCCGCAGGCCATCTCGCCACCGCGACCGTCCGCTGGCTCGACCCCGACTCCCGGGTCCCGCACGAGGAGTACGGCCGCCTGGAGACCGGCTCGCTCGGCGGCGACGTCTGGACCTCCCCCCGGACCTTCCAGGTCACCGCCGTGGCCGCCTACTTCGCCGACGCCCTGCGCTCGGGCGACGCCCGCTGGAGCTCGCTGCCCGGTGGCCTCCCGCTGGCCCGGCTGGCCTCCCGCGCCCGTGATCTGGCGAACGGGACCGAGGACCGGGACGTCTCGACCCTCGCCACCGCGATCGGCCAGGCCGACGACCTGCACGTCTGCGGCGCGGGCTGCGACGGGTAGCCGCCCGACGGGACGCGGGGCGGGGATCCGCACCGGACACACGAGACGGCGGGCCGCTCCGGGGAGCGGCCCGCCGTTCGTGGTGCCCGAGCGGTCAGCTGCGGCTGGCGCCGTTGCCGGAGAGGACGGGGATGTTGTCCAGGATGTGCGAGAGCGGCTCGTCGCCCTTGGCCTGGGTGGAGTTCTCGGTGCACTGCTGGTTCTGCGGGGCGGACAGGACGGGGACGTCCTGGACGCCGATCGGCGTCAGGCCGGCCAGGCTCTGGGCGTTGAGCTTGGCCGGGAGGCCGACGCAGGGCTTGTTCAGGGAACCCTGGACGAGCCCGAGCTGGGGGCTCATGTCACCGTGGGTCGCCTGGTTGCCGTACTTCTGGACGGAACCGTTGCCGTTGGCGGTGGTGACGCCCTCGTCGTTGCCGATGGCGAGGGCCTGGGGCGCGGCGGCCGCCGCGGCACCCACGAGGGAAGCGGCGATGGCCGCGGTCGCCCAGAGCTTCTTCATGGTCGGTCTTCTGCCCTTTCGGAGAGCGGACTCCGAACGGAGCCGCTTCGTGATCACGGTGCTGCGGGTGTGTGGTGGAGGACGTTCCCCGGACGGGTCAGCTGCGGCTGGCGCCGTTGCCGGAGAGGACGGGGATGTTGTCCAGGATGTGCGAGAGCGGCTCGTCGCCCTTGGCCTGGGTGGAGTTCTCGGTGCACTGCTGGTTCTGCGGGGCGGACAGGACGGGGACGTCCTGGACGCCGATCGGCGTCGCGCCGACCAGGCTCTGGGCGTTGAGCTTGGCCGGGAGGCCGACGCAGGGCTTGTTCAGGGAACCCTGGACGAGCGCCATCTGCGGGCTCATGGTGCCGTACGTGGCCTGGTTTCCGTAGATCTGCGCGGCGCCGTTGCCGTTGGCGGTGGTGACGCCGCCGTCGTTCCCGATGGCCAGCGCCTGAGGCGCGGCGGCGGCCGAGACTCCGACGACCGAAGCGGCGATCGCCGCGGCAGCCATAACCTTCTTGATCACGTACTGATCCCTTCTGGATAAACCCCGTCCACCGGAGCGAACTGGACAACTGGGCCCGGGATGCATAGTTGCTGCGGTTCACCCCGATGGCCCCTGTGGGTGGCGTGTCGGTCCCCTTCCTGGTCCGGAGGTTCCAGGAATGCGGGCGGAGGGGTCAGCCCGATCGGGTGATGTCGCGCAGTCGATTCCGTCGACTCCGATTTTCCGATATGAGGCGGAGGGTGGAACGGGACGCGGGGTTCCCCGGGAGAACCGTGCCCGGACCGTCGGCCGAGTCGGCCTCTGAGCAGCGGCGAAGACCGCGGCCGACCCTCCGCCCCCGGCTCGGGGCGGCGCGCCGGGTTCGAACTGACGCCCCGGGCCGCGCACCCCGTTCCCGTCGTTTGTCTGAATTACATTTCTGTCGGGTTGACATTCCCTGACGGTGAAACGCTTCTCTTCCGGAAGGAGCGTTTCTGCTGTTGTGGAGTTTCCGTGTCGATTCGGTACGGGGCGATTCGAGTGAATTCCCAATTGGCCTACGGTTCACAGTTTCTTGGGTCGTCGGTCCGTCGTTTACAGCCCGCAGGTCATGGCGCGAGCCGCTCAGCTGTGCTCGCTCGGCCTCGGCCGACAAAGGGGCATGACCGCAGAGAAGGGAAAGCACGTGAAGCACAAGAAGAGCGCTGCTGTCGTCGCCGGAGCGATCATGGCCCTGGGCATGGGTGCCCCGGCCTTCGCGGACTCAGGTGCGAAGGGTGTCGCCGCTCACTCTCCCGGTGTCCTCTCGGGCAACGTGATCCAGCTCCCGATCCACATCCCCGTCAACGTGTGCGGCAACACGGTCAGCGTCATCGGTCTGCTGAACCCGGCGATCGGCAACCGCTGCTCCAACCACTGACCCCTCGGCACTTCGGCCTCCGGCTGTGCCACGGCCGGCCTTGGACCGCCTCCGCGGCCTCGAGGCCGGCCTCACTTCTACCAACAGGAAGACAGAACAAGAGTGCGACAGAACCTGAGTAGGGGAGTGGCCGTGGCCGCGGCCGCGACGGGCTTCATGTCCCTGTACGCGAGTCCGGCCTTCGCGGACTCGAAAGCGGCCGCGACCGCCGCCGACTCACCCGGCGTGCTGTCCGGAAACAACATCCAGGTCCCGGTGAACGTGCCGGTGAACCTGTGCGGCAACACGGTCGACATCATCGCCGCGCTCAACCCGTCCTTCGGCAACTCCTGCGTCAACGGCGGGGGTTCGCACGGCCCGCAGGCCGCCCCGCACCGGTCGGCGCACGAGACCGACCCCGGCCGCGGCAGGGGAGGCGAGGTCCGTCAGGGCGGCGCCGGCCACGCGGGCGGCGGCTACGGCGGACACGACGGCCGTTCCGGCCACGGCGACTCGGGCTACGGCGCCCACGGTGGATACGGCGGCGAGCGCGCCGGCTCGGGTCACGGCGGCTCGGGATACGGCGGCTCGGGATACGGCGGTTCAGGGTACGGAGACTCGGGATACGGAGACTCCGGCCACGGCCACTCCGGACGTCAGGGTTCCGGCCACGGCGACTCGGGCGGCCACCACGGGGGTCGGGACGGCTCCTCGGCGTACGGCGGGGCGTACGGCTCGCCGGGTGTCCTGTCGGGCAACCACGCGGAGATCCCGGTGGACGTCCCGGTCGAGGTCTGCGGCAACTCGGTGAACGCGGTCGGCCTGGGCAACCCCGCGTTCGGCAACCAGTGCGGCCATCACCACGGCCCGGAGGGCCACGCGACGACTCCGCACGCGCCCTGCACCCACCCGCACCCGCCCAGGGCCCACGAGCAGCCGCCGACGGAGACTCCGTTCACGCCGACCTCGTACAACCCGCCCGGCGTCCGTGAGCAGCCGCCCGCCCCGCCGGTCGCGGTGCACCGGCAGTACACCCCGCCGCAGACGCTGGCCGAGACCGGCGGCGAGGGGCTGTTCGCCACCTCGGCCGCCAGTGCCGCCCTGCTGGCGGGTGGCGCCCTGCTGTACCGGCGAAACCGGTTCGCGGCCCGTCCGTGACGCTCCGCCCCGGGTGCCGGACGCGCGTCCCCGCGTCCGGCACCCGGGGCGATCGTGGCGCCCGGTCCGCCGTCGGCGTCAGTGCCCGGAGCCGAGCCCCAGGTCCGATCCCCGCCGACGGCGCGCCCCGGGAGCCGGAATCCGTCCGCCGGCCGGTCCCGTGCGCAGCCGTCGCCGTACACCGCGCACGAGGGTGCCCGCCGTGAAGCCGGTCCCGTGCACGAAGCGCATGGCGGGCCCGAAACCGGAGGCGGTGATCAGACCCGCCATGAAGAGACCCGGCACCGACGACTCGAAGTCCCGGCCGAGGTACGGGGAGCCGTCGGGCACCGCGGCCAGGCTCGCGCGCAGATCGTCGTCGAGCAGGCCCAGCCGCTCGCGCCGCGCCCTGAACCCCGTGGCCGCGATGACGTGGTCGGTCTCCAGACACCTCGCCGTGCCGTCCCGGTCCACCGTTTCGAGCCGTACCCCGATGCCCGAGGTGTAGGCCGAGGTGACCTCGTGGCCCAGCATCAGCTCGACCACCGGCTCGACACGGTCGCGCACCCACCAGGCACCCGCCGGGCCCAGCGCGCCGGCCGTGATCCGAGCCCGGGTGGGTTCGGGCAGCCGGCGGAAGACACCGGGGCGCTCGGCGTAGAACCAGTTGCGCCAGCCGCAGCCCAGACCGCTGTGCGGGGCGCGGGCGGACCGCCACCACGGCCGCTCCAGAGCGGGCGGCACGTCGTTCCAGCCCAGCCGGTCGGCGCGGGCCAGGACCCTTGCCCGGGTGCCCTGTTCGGCGAGCAGGGCCGCGGTCTCCAGGGCCGCCTGGCCACCGCCGATCACCGTGACGTCACGCCCCCGGAAGCGCGCGAGGTCAGGGTGATGGCTGCTGTGCGACACCTGCTCGGGGCCGAGGGCGCTCAGCGCCGCCGGCACCTCGACGAAGGGCATCACGCCGATGGCCAGGGCGACCGTGCGGGCCCGCAGCACCTCGCCGTCGTCGACCAGGGCCTCGAAGCCCCCCGGGCAGGCCCGTACGCGGACGGCCATGCGTTCGTCGACCCCGGGCACGGCGTTGCGGGCGAACCACAGGCCGTAGGAGGCGAACAGCTCGACCGGGATCGGCTCGCCGTGCCGGGCCGCCACACCCCGGCCCGCGCAGTACGTCTCCAGGCGCAGCCGGCCGTCGGGGTCGGAGAGGCTGGACGCCCACGGCTCCGACTTCAGGAACATGCCGCGGGGCATGTGGTCCCGCCAGGACGCCATGGGCCGGCCGAGGACGCGCAGGCTCAGCCCGGCCGCCGCGGCGTGGGACGCGATGGACAGGCCGTACGGGCCGGCTCCCACCACCAAGAGGTCGTACATCAGCAGCTGCTCGCTTTCTCGTCGTCGGCGGGGAGGCGGGTCACGGACCCCGCGGGGAGGGCGGCCGGGCGGGCGGTCACGTGACGGCGCCGGGCATCCGCGCGCGGGACCGGGCCGCCGCGCGGCCGTACGACGGTCGAGTCCGCGCCGACCGGGCTCCCCGCCCCCGTCGCGGCCCCGCGCGGTCCGGCCGTCGCCCCGGGTGTCTGGCGCGGCGGGCCGGCCGTCGGTCCGGAGACCCGGGGCGACGCGACCGCTCGCGCCCCGGCGGCCGGGCCGGGCAGCGGACGGCCGGCGCGCTGCGTCAGGCGCGAGGCCACATGGCGGGCCCACAGCCCCCACAGCGCCCTCCCCGGGGCGCGGTCGTCCAGCGCGTGCCAGGCCAGTTCCCGCCCGGCGGGCCGAGGACGCAGCGCCCCGAACGGGGCGTAGTTCTCCACCACGAACGTCCGGCCCGGCAGGGGTGCCGGCGCGGGCAGCGGACGGTGGGTCAGATCCAGGTGCAGGGCGCGTACGACGTCCAGGCCCGACCCGTCCGCGAACAGCCGGAACTGGGCTCCGGGACGGGGGTTGAAGTCGAGCAGGTGATAGCGGCCGTCCTCGGCGTCCCGGCGGAAGTCGAGGTCGAAGATGCCGCGGTAGCCCAGGGCCTCGGTGAGCCTCTCGACGAGGGACTGGAGCCGCGGGTTGGGCGTCCAGCGGCCGACCACCGTGAGGCCCGCGCCGCGGGGCCACGCACGGTGCTTGCGCCCGGGGCCGCCTCCGTGGGTCACGCCGGACCGGTCGACGTATCCGTGGAAGAACCAGTCGCGGTCGTGCCCCGGCGGCAGGAAGGCCTGGAGCAGCAGCCGGCTGCCCGCCTCCTCGGTGCGCAGATACAGGGCCCGCGCCTCCCGCTCCGAGCGGACCACCACCGTGCTGCGCAGGCCCGTCCCGGCCGGGATCAGCCAGGGGCGGCTCCACTTGGCCACCACGGGCAGCCCGAGTCGCGCGGCCGCGGCGGACGCCTGGGCCGCGCTCCGCGGAACCAGGGTCACCGGGTGCGGAACGCCCGCGCTCTCGCACACGGCGGCCAGTTCGGCCTTGTCGGCGACGCGTTCGGTCAGGGCGACGGGCTGCCGGGGCAGCAGGAACCCGGAGGCGAGTTCCTCGTTCAGCCGGCTCACGGCCAGGGCGCTCGCGTCATCCATAGGGACCAGTACGGCCGGGCGGGAAATCCGGGCGGCCACTCGGCGCAATACGGCGGCGATGTCGGCGGTGGAGGAACCGGGCGGCGGCGGGGGATGCGTTGCGCACACAAAGCGCGATCTGCGGACGGGACTTCCCTCGGAATCGGCGACGACGTGCACCTCCACACCGGCTCTGCCGAGTGAGCGTGCGGCTCCCAGCGTTCCGTGGTGAAAGGGGTTCCGGTCGATACGCAGCAGGACGGCGGGGACCCGGGTGTCGAGAGTCGGCACGGGCTTCCTTCGGATCGGGGGCAGGGGGGGCAGGGGGCGGGATCGGGATCGGCGAGGGGCCGGGGCGGGAACGGAGGGGCGACGCGCCGGGAACGCGGACGGCGGGAACGCGGGCCGACGCGGTGACGGGGGCGGGTCACCCGTGTGAGTGATCATCAGAGGCCGAGGCCGAGGGCTCCGTTGGCTGAGGAGGGATTTGTATGACTGCCTGTCAGTAATCGGAATGCACATCGGAGTGCCAAGAGGAGAGAGGAGCAGGCGTGGCCCCAGAGCAGCAACGGCCCAGGAACAGAAGACTGGCGTTCGTCGCGGCCGGCATCGTCACGTCGGTCGCCCTTGCGTCGGGTCCGGGATACGCCCTGGGCGCCGGGTCGGTGCGGGTGGGAGACCCGCCGGCTCCGACACCCACGGCGACGACACCGCCCGTGACCTCCTCGACCACCGGCGACGGCGCGACCCCGGCCGGGTCGTCGGCGCCCGCCGGCCCGGCCGGGGCTTCCACCGTGCCCGTGCGGCCCGTCGCGACCACCGCGACCGGAACGACGCCCATGCCGTCCGCCGCACAGACCCCGGCCGCACAGACCCCGGCGGCCCAGGCCCCCGCCGCACAGACTGCCGCGGCGCCGGCTCCTGCGGCACAGGCTCCTGCCGGGCAGGGCTCCCTCAAACAGCGCCCCGCCGGACTGCCCCCGTTCGGCGCCTACCTCGACTCCGGGCCCAGGGGTATCGCCCGTATGGAACAGCTCAGCCAGTGGCTGGGCGGCACCGACCTGCGGGTCGCGCACACGTATCTGCCCGGCGGCCACTGGAGCGACATCGAGGGCGCTCCCGGATTCCTGGACGCCTGGGCGGACTGGCGGCGCGAGCGGGACGACCGGATGTTCGTGCTCAACGTCCCGATGATGGAGCGCAACGAGGACGGGCTGTCCGACGACGAGGTCCGCCCGTTGCTGCGCCAGGCCGCCGACGGGGCCTTCGACCACCACTTCCGCGCGCTCGCCGAGCGGCTCGTCCAGCTGAAGGTGCCCGACACGGTCGTCGTGCTCGGCTGGGAGATGAACGGCATCACGTACACCCATCGCTGTGGTCCCGACCCGGAGGCCTGGAAGAGGTACTGGAACAGGATCGTCACCACCATGCGGGCGGTGCCGGGCCAGCGGTTCCGGTTCGACTTCGCCCCGAACCGCGGCCTGGACGGCGTTCCCTGGACCGAGTGCTATCCGGGGGACGACACGGTCGACGTCATCGGCATGGACTCGTACGACCAGCCGTCGGGACTTTCGTTCGACGAGCAGGTGACGGAGCCGTACGGGCTCCAGGCGCAGGTGGACTTCGCGAGAGCCCACGGCAAGCCCATTTCCTATCCTGAATGGGGGCTTTTCCGGAACGGTGACAACCCCACGTACGTGAAGCGCATGCTCGCGTGGATGGGCGAGCACAAGCCGCTGTACAACACGCTCACCGACTACTGCCCGCACGGCGTGTGGCAGTGCGAGGACAACCCGCAGGCGTCCGAGGTCTACCGCGCCGCGCTGTCCGACCTCGCCGGCCCGGCGACGGATCCGACGCCGACCCCGGTCCCGACGACAGATCCGACTCCGGCCCCGACGACGGCACCGACTCCCGTGCCGACGCCGACGCCGACGCCGACACCGACTCCGACGCCGGTCCCGACCACCGATCCGAGTCCGGTTCCGACGGTTCTGACGCCTACGCCTACGCCCACTCCGGCTCCGGTGAAGACGACGGGTCCGACCTCGGTTCTGACGCCTACACCGACTCCGGCTCCGGTGAAGACGACGGATCCGACGCCGGTCACGACGCCGACCCCGACGTCGACCCCGGAGACCAAGGAGCCGATCGCGGTCCCGGCATCCACGCCGTCCCCGGACCCGACGCCGTCCCCGGCCTCGACAACCGAGCCGGACCCCGACCCGACATCGACGCCGGACCCGCTCGAGCCCGTCGCGCCCGCGTCACCGCCCGGTTGCTCGAAGCTGGAGCTCGGCGAGTGGGTGGAGTACTGGATCGGCGGACCGGTGTGCCTGAACCTCGACTGGACGGGACCCGACTGGGCGGCGCCCGCCTGGTGGTCGAGCGACTGGTGGTCGCGCGACAGGTGAGCCCCGGGTGGCGGCGGGCCGGTTCAGGCCCCGCCGCCACCGCGTTCCCTCCAGCTCCTCAGCAACTCCTTGCCCCGCCGGCGCGCGGCGACGTCGAAGACGACGGCGGACATGAGCGCCGCCGTACGCCGGCGGGCCAGGAGCAGCCGCTGGTTGACGACGGGCTCCGGGCGCCAGTGGCGCTTGTAGGGCTCGTCGCCCCGCAGCAGGCTCAGCGCCCCGCGCCCGCCCGCCTCGGTGTGCCGGGAGCAGGCGTCGAGCAGTATCACCGCCACGTCCGCCTTGCGCTCACGCAGTCGCGGATGGGCACCGTAGAGATAGCCGCCCGCCAGGCGGCGCGACAGCAGCGTGAGGTCCACGGCCATCACGGTGTCGTCGAGCCGGAACTCGGTGACCACCGCGTCCCCGGACCGCACCATCGGGCCCACCGAACGGACCAGATGTTCCGAGAACCGCTCATGAAGGTGCTCGGACGTCACCTTCCGGCCCTCCCACTGCAACGCGTGCAGCTCGAGCAGACGGCGCAGCGCCAGGTCCACCTCGTCGGGGGCCACCACCCGCTGTTCGACGCCGAGCGCGGTGAGTTTGCGCAGTTTGGCGCGTACCCGCTGGGCCTTGGACGAGGGGAGGCGGTTGACCAGCTCGTCCATCGAGGTGGCCGGCAGCTCCAGGCACAGGGAATCTTGGAGCCGGCGGCGCGGGCCGCGCCAGTGCTCGTAGATCCGCTCCGCCGCACCGCCGGGGCGGACCTCGCGGAAGTCGATCAGCCCGGTCCGTGCGGCGGCCGACAGGCCGGCGGTGAGCAGTTCCGCCGCCCGGTCGGCGTGCTCGTCGTCGAGGAGCACGTCCGCGTAGTCGGAGATCGCCCCGCCGAGCGGCACGAGCGCGGGCAGCGGACGGCGGACCCGCATCAGGGGCGCGACCGCGAGCAGTTCGTCCCCCTCGCGGACGACCACCAGACGCAGCCTTCCCGGTGTTCCGTACGACAGCCACCAGGAATGCAGCCACGCGTGACTCTGGAACGCGGTCGCGGCGGCGCACCGTCGGTACAGCCGCCCCCAGGCCTGCGCCAGGTCGGCGAACTCCCGCTCGTCGGTGATGATCTCGGCTCGCGCGGCCCTGCGTACGCCGGCGTGGAGAGTCCCGTTCACAGCTGTCCGTGCACGTCGGCGGCGGTGGCCGGGCCGGGGACGGAGGCCGGGCGGACGGTGTCGGCGACCCGCCGGGGGCGGACGAGCAGCACCAGTCCGCCGAGCAGCCCGCCCGCGCTCGCGCCGACCAGACCCGTCACCGTCGGGGACGGAGAGGACGCCGAGATCGGCTTCACCGCGCGGGAGAACGACAGGAGCTCGACGTGCGTGCTGTTGCGGCTGTCGTTGGCGTGCCGGGTCAGGGAGCTGCTGACGGCGTTGGCCATGGCGGCGGCGCGCCCGGGGCGCGAGGAGGTGGCCGAGACGGCGACCATCGGAGCGTCCGGGGACGTCGCCGTCCGCACGCTCGCCTGGAGTGTCTTCATCGGCACACCGGCCCGCACCTGCGCGTCACCGAGCACGGCGAGCTGGGTGGCGACCCGGCCGTAGGCCTGGGCGAAGCCGAGCGCGGCCGACGGATCGCCCTTGTCCGTGGGGACGGCGATGACGTAGCTCGTGGCCGTGTACGTCGGGGGCTTCACCACGCCGTAGGCGCCGCCGAGCAGGCCCCCGAGCACGACTCCGGCGGCGAGCAGCGACCACGACGGCGTGGTCTTCACCCGGACGAGGGTCGTCCCCGGGGAACGGTGACCCCTGGTGAGGTTTTCGGACATGAGGAACTCACTCCAGTCAGGTGCGCGAGACAGCGGCCGCGTACACGTCCATGAGCTGTGCGGCGCTGCGGGTGATGCAGTAGTGGTGGGCGGCCTCCGCGGCGGAGCGGGGCGAGGGACCCGCCGCGCGGACGTCCGTCAGGGCGCGCGCGAACGAGTCGGCGCCGCCCCGGACCCGGACGGCACCGCGGGTTGCCTCGGGAGGCAGGTCCTGGACGGCCGGGCAGGAGACGTACCGGACGGGGAGCCCGGCGGCCATGGCCTCCACGACGGCCAGGCCGAACGCCTCCTCGGGGCTGGGCGAGGCGAGGACGTCCATGGCTCCCATCAGCGACGGCAGATCGGCGCCGGGGGAGCCGCCGGTGGGGCGCTCGCCGGTGAACAGGACCCGGTCCGCGACCCCGGCGTCGTGCGCGGCGCGCCGCAGCACGCTCTCCTCCGTACCGCCGCCGACCAGCAACAGCCAGCAGTCGCCCGGCAGTTCGGCCAGGGCGCGGATCAGGACGTCGAACCGCTTGCCCGCCGCGAGCCGGCCGACGCCGCCGACGACGTAGGCGCCCTCGGGCAGTCCGAGCCGGCGGCGGGTGCGTTCGCGCAGCAGCGGGTCGAAGCGGAAGCGGGCGACATCGACGCCGTTCGGCACGATCTCGATGCGCGGCCCCGGCACACCCCAGCGGCGCAGCCGTTCGGCGACCGTGGGCGACACGGCGACGGTGGAGCGGCCGAGCCGCTCGCTGGCCAGGTACAGGGCGCGGACGCCCGAGCTGAGCCGGCGGCCCTCCATCTGGGAGTCGCCGAGCGAGTGCTCGGTGGCCACGACGGCCCGCACCCCGGCCAGCCGGGCGGCGAGCCTGCCGTACACGCAGGCCCGGTAGAGGTGGGTGTGGACGAGGTCGTAGCGGCCCGCGCGGATCACCTTCACCAGGCGGGGGAGCGCGGCGAGATCGCGGTTGCCGGCCATGCCGAGATGGATGACGCGGACGCCGTCCTCGGCGAGTCCGTCGGCGACCGTCCCCGGGTTGGTGAGCGTCACGACGTCGCACTCGACGGGCAGATGCCGCAGCAGGAGCCGCAGTTGCTGTTCTGCCCCGCCGATGCCGAGGCCGGTGATGATGTGCAGCGCCTTCATCAGACCCCCTCGGCCGGCCGTCGGCGCAGCCGGTGCAGCTTGTGCTTCAGGAACAGGCGTACGGGGGTGTCGTTCTCGCCGATGTGCACGCGGGGGAGGGCGTACGGGCCGGTCAGCGGGCCGGGGTCGATCGCGCAGCCGTAGCCGTACCCGGCCTCGCGGACGGCGTCGACGACGCGGCGGTCGATGGTTCCGTAGGGGTAGCAGAAGCCGTCGACGGGAGCACCGATCACCTCGGAGAGCGCCGCTCTGCTTCCCGCGACCTCGGCGTGCAGCAGGGCGTCGTCGGCCTTCGTCAGATCGACGTGCGTGAGTCCGTGCGAGCCGACCTCGATGCCCTCGGAGGCGGCGGCGAGCCGGATGCCCTGCTTGGTCAGCAGCGGCTTGCGGGGGCCCAGCGGGTCCCAGGCGTTGTCGCCGCCGAGCCGCCCGGGCAGCACGAAGAGGGTGGCGCCGAAGCCGTGCCGCCGCAGGATCGGGAGGGCGGTGTCGACGAAGTCGGTGTACCCGTCGTCGAAGGTCAGACCCACCAGGTCCTGCCCCTGTCCGCGCGCACGGGCCGCGAGCAGCTCCGTCATGCGCACCCCGCGCAGCCTGCGCCGGCGCAGCCAGCCCAGCTGCCGGTCCAGGCGGTCCGGGGAGACCGTGACGCGGTACGGGTCGTCGGAACAGTCCCCGACGGAGTGGTACATCGCCACCCAGGGCGGCGCGTCGAGGGAGTTCGTGCCGGTACGCCTGCTGCTGTCAGCGGAAACGGGCATGCGGAACCCTTCGTGTGACGGAACGGAGTGCGGATGCGAACCCCTCGACCCGGAAGGCCCAGGCCAGCAGGGTGAAGACGACGGTCACGACCGTGCCGCCGACGACGAGGCCGAGCAGCGGGGAGTCCGGGCGGCTCGCGCACAGACCTCCGGCCGCCGCGGCGACCAGGGCGGCCCGCAGCGGTTTGCCGATCTCGGTCACCACCTTGCGGGTGCGGATCGGCACGCTGCGCGGCCCCATGCCGTACAGCAGGAGCAGCGCGCTGAGGGTGATGCCGGTCGCGTTGGCGACGGCGATCCCGCGGACCCCCCAGGGGCCGACGGCCAGGACGCCGATCAAGGAGGTGGTGATGATCCCGGCGGTCATCGCGAACAGCGGGTACCAGGTGGGCCGCACCGAGGAGAAGTAGGAGCGCACGAGCGCGCCGACCAGGGTGTGGCCCAGCAGCCCGAGGGCGTACACCCGCATGACGGTCGCCGTGGCCGCCGTGTCCCCGGCGGTGAACGCGCCGCGCTGGAACAGCAGCTGGATGATCTGCGGGGCGCACGCGACGACCGCCGCCGTGCCCAGGAGCACCGTGCAGGAGACGAGCGCCAGATCGCGTTCCACCCGGTCGCGGGCCCGCTCGGTGTCACCCTCGGCGATCGCCTGCGCGACCACCGGGAAGGTGACCGTGCACAGCATCAGCGAGAGGACCATCGGCATCTGGGCCACTTTCTGGGCGTAGTTCAGATGCGAGATGGCCCCGGCGGGCAGGGAGGAGGCCAGGAAGCGTTCGACGAGGACCTGGGACTGCCGGCACAGGGCGAAGAGCAGCACCGTGCTGAGGAGGGTCAGGTCCATCGGGCGGGCCGGCTCACCGCCCAGGGCGTCGTGCGCCGACCGCCCGCTCCGAAGCTGGCGCCACAACGAGGGCCCCTGCGCCACCACTATGAGCGCGCCGCCGACCGCGACCCCGAGCGCGGCCGACCGCACGCCCCAGCGGTCCCCGAGGACGAACATCGCCGTGATGATCCCGGTGTTGTACGCCACGTAGATCGCCGCGGGCGCCACGAACCGCCGGTGCGCCCGCAGCGCCGCGCTGCAGTACCCGGCGAGCCCGAAGGAGAACACGCAGGTCGCGGTCAGCCGGGTGCAGTCCACCGCGAGCCGGGGGTCGGGCAGGCCGGGGGCGAGCGCCGCGACCAGGTACGGAGCCCCGGCGATCAGCAGCGCGCCGACGGCCGCGAAGGCGAGCGTCAGCCGGGGCAGGGTGGCGGCGACCAGCGCGCGTACGGGATCACCCGCCGCGCCCTGGGCCCGCCGGGTCACGGCCACGCTGAAGGCGGGGATCAGCACGAAGGCCAGCCCGTCCTCGATCAGCAGCGTCGCCGCGAACTCCGGCAGCGTCCACGCGACGAGGAACGCGTCCGTGTCCGACCCGGCCCCGAACAGATGCGCCAGCGCCTGGTCCCGGCCGAGACCCAGCAGGGCCCCGGCGATCGAGAGCGCGACGGTGACGAGAGCCGCCTTGGCGAGAAACCCGTTGGAGGTCGCTTCGGGCCGTCCGGACCCCTTCCGGGGAACGGCGGGTGCGGCGGGGCCGGGAGGAGCGGTACGGGCGGAGGGGAAGGGGCCCCGTCGGCCGCCCGCCACCGACGGCCGGCGGCCCCGCCCCGCGTCCGTACTCGCGTCCGTGTTCCTGTTCGGGTCCGCGTCCGGGTTCGTGTCGGTGCCGGCGCCCGGCATCGCGTCCCCGCCCATGCCCATGTCCATGTCGGGGGCCGCGCCCGTGTTCGCCCCCGCGCCTGTTGCCCCCGTGCCCGTCCCCGAGCCCGTCCCCGTGCCCGAACCCGTCCCCGTGCCCGTGCTCGTGCTCGTCCCCGTGCTCGTCCCCGCGCCCGTGTCCGGGTCTTCCCCCGCCCTGGGAGGCGTCATCGTCATCGCGCCACGGTCGCTTCCGCCACGGAGGGGACCGGTGTCGTCGCGCCGGGGCCGACGGACGCCGACGCGTCCATCAGCGCCCACCAGCCGACGAGGCCGAAGACGACGGCCGTCAGGACGGTGGAGGGGCCGCCGATGTCCGCGTACACGAAGTCGGTCAACTGCCAGACGAGCAGCCCGCACGCGACGAGCGCGCAGTCCGTGCCGGGCGGTGTCCGGTCCGGGGGCGGGCCCGGATCCGCCGGGTCCCGGCCCGCCCGGCGTACGCGGACGAGCCCGCGCAGCGCGCACACCAGGAGCGCGAGCCAGCTGCCCGCGAGGGCGACCAGCCCGATCAGTCCCTGCTCGCCGAGGACGAGGAGATACATGTTGTGCGGCGAGAGCAGCGCCTGCTTGTGGAAGGCGGCCCCCGCGCCCGCGATGTCGCTGCCCGAGGAGAGGGCGAGCGAGGCGTGGCCGTCCCGGTTGTCCGGGAACCCCTTCAACCCGACGCCCGTCAGCGGGTGTTCGCGCCACATGTCGATGGCCGCCGCCCACATCGTGTACCGGTCGATCACCGACTGGTCCGGCGCGTCCGCGACCTGCGTGATGCTGGTCATGCGCTCCTGGAGCATCGCGGTGCCGACGCCGAGCCCGCCCACGAGGATCACCCCGGCCGCCGCCACCGCGGCGCCCACCTTCACCGCGCGCCGCAGCCCCGCCAGCAGCAACTGCGCGCCGCAGGCCACGCCCGTGGCGATCCACGCGCCCCGGCTGAACGACAGCGCGAGCGGCGCCAGCAGGGCCAGCGCGCACAGCACGGCGACGGCGCGCTGCCGCGCGGAGCACGTCCCCAGCGCGAGGGCCACGGCGCAGACCAGCCCGAAGGCGACCACCGCCGCCATGCCCATCACGTCGGTCGGCCCGAAGGTCCCGACCGCCCGGACGTCCTCGCCCTGGTACGAGGCGCCGGTCCCGGTGGCGTACTGCTGGACCCCGATCGCCCCCTGCCACAGCGCGAGGGCGACGAACGACCAGGTCAGCAGCCGGAAGTCGCGTCGGTCGCGCATCAGCAGCAGGACCGCGGCCGGGACCAGCACGAAGATCTGCAGATACCGGGCGAGGCCGGTGATCCCGGCCCCCGGGTCCGCCGCCCCGGCCGCCGCGACCGCGACGCCGACCACGGGGAGCCCGAGGACCAGCGCGGCCGTCGGGGACAGGGGGCGCCGCCGGCCCCGTAGGAGATGGACGGCGCACCAGAGGACGGCCAGACCGGACATGGCGTCCGCGGCGTTCGCGCCGCCCTCGTCGGTCGGCGTGATCGGCAGCCCGAGCAGCGCGACGACCGCGACGACGGGTAAGACCGGCAGAGCGCTCCGCAGCGCGGCGGTCAGCGTGTCCAGCGGGGCGACCGGCGGGGCCTGGCTCATCGGCTCAGCTTCCCGTCGGGCGGACGAGCGAGGCGGCCGTGCGCAGGAGGATGCAGACGTCCTGCCACAGCGACCAGTTGTCGATGTACGCGTTGTCGAAACGGCAGCGGTCCTCGATCGAGGTGTCGCCGCGCAGCCCGTTCACCTGGGCGAGCCCGGTGATGCCGGTGTGCATCCGGTGACGGGCCGCGTAGCCGGGGTAGGTCTGGCTGAACTGGGCCACGAAGTACGGTCGTTCGGGGCGCGGACCGACCAGGCTCATGTCGCCCCACAGGACGTTCAGCAACTGGAGCAGCTCGTCGAGCGAGGTGCGCCGCAGGAAGTGGCAGAAGCCGCTCATGTCGTGTTCGCCCGCCACGCTCCAGCGGGTCGCGGCCTCGTGCGCGTCGACCGGGCGGTGGGTGCGGAACTTCAGCAGCGTGAAGGGCCGTCCGTCCTTGCCGATGCGCTCCTGCCGGAACACCACCCCGGGTCCGTCGCTCAGCCGCAGGACGATCGCGCACACCAGCAGCAGGGGGCTGACCAGCAGCAACAGGGTTCCGGAGACGGCGACGTCGAGGAACCGCTTGCCGATGCTGGTGCGCTTCTCGAGGATCGACAGCCGCCGGCAGGAGAAGCCGGCCAGCGTGTGCCGGCCGTCCTCGTCGTACGACGGCGAGTCCGCGTCGACCTCCCACAGTTCGCAGCCCGCCTCGGCCAGCGCCCGCAGCATCGGCCCGCGCCGGCCGGGCGGCTCCGCGACGAGCACGGCCCGCACCCCGTTCTGGATGAGCGCCCGCTGCACCTCCTCGCCGGTGGTGAGCACCGGCAGTCCGTCGAAACCGGCCGTCTGGTCGGAGACGACGCCGACCGGCTGCACCCCGCAGTTCGGATGGCGCAGGAAGGCCGCCGCCACCCGCTGCGCGGTCGCGGCGGGACCGATCACCAGGGCCGCGCGGGGCCGCAGCACGACCGCCCGGCGCCGCCGCCAGTGCACCGTGCCGCGGCCCGCGCAGCTCATCGCCGCCTGCGCGGCGCACCCGAGGGCCAGCGTCCGGGCCGACAGCGCGCCGCCCGGGGCGAACGCGGCGACCGCGGCGGCCAGCGCGCACCAGGTGACCACGATCCGCGCGCAGACGGTGGGCAGTTCGTCGAGGAAGACGGGTACGGGCGCCGGCCGGTACAGCGACGCCCGCGTGTTCAGCGCGACCACGCCCAGCAGCAGCGCGACGACGAACAGCGGGTACGGTCTGATCTCCGCGAGCGCCTGTCCGGTCACCAGCGCCGCCACGGCGTCGACGGCGGCCAGCGGCAGCCAGGAGGTGCTCCGGGCGGCGCGCCGGGGCCCGGCCGGCAACCTGAAACCGCTGCCGGGTTCGCGCGCGGGCATGACCGAGACGGGCGAGGATCCGTAGTCCCGGGGCTGTCCGCCGGGGGAGGGAACAGTGCTTTCCGCAGTCACGAGTGGATCGACTCCCTGCACTCGGTATGGTCCCCGCACCTGACGCTCCCGGCGTGCCGCGCCTGTCGGCCGGCCAGCAGTTCGCGGTACACCCCCGCGACCGCGTCGGCGGTGAGGCGCACGTCGTGCGTGGTCAGTACGTGGTCGCGTCCCCGGTGGCCGAGCGATGCGCGCAGCGGCGGATCGGACAGCAGCGCCCCGATCGCCGCCGCCAGTGCCTCCGGCTCGCGCGAGGCCACGAGGCACCGGGCGTCGTGGTCCGGCGGCAGGCTCTCCCGAGCGCCGTCCACGTCCGTCATCACGACCGGACGCCCGCAGGCCATGGCCTCCAGCGGAGCCAGCGCCATGCCCTCCCAGCGGGACGGCAGCACCACCAGATCGGCGGCCTGGTACCAGGGGACGGCGTCGGTGGCGGCTCCCGCGAACAGCACGTCGTGTCCTGCCGCGGCGCGCAGCCGGGCGGCGTCCGGCCCGTCCCCGACGAGCACGAGCCGGGCCCCGGGCACCTGCCGCAGCACCGAGGACCACGCCTCCAGCAGCAGGTCCTGCCCCTTCTGCCGGCACAGCCGCCCCACGCACACGACCAGCGGAGCCGCCGGATCGACCCCTTCGAGCAGGGGGATGCCGGCCCGTACGGTGTCCGCGGGCGCGGGGTGGAACCGCTCCGGGTCGACGCCGTTGGGGATCACCTGCCAGGGGGCGCGCACACCGGCGCGTACGCCGGTCATGCGCTCCGCCTCGCTCACACACACGACCCGGGAGGCCCAACGCGCGCCCCACCGCTCCCACCGCAGCGCGAGCGCCGCGGCGGCCCCGTCGACGGCCTCGAACGACCAGGCGTGCGGCTGGAACACGGTCGGCACCCGTCCGCGCAGCGCCAGCCGGGCCGCCAGTCCCGCCTTCGCGCTGTGCGCGTGCACCACATCGGGCCGGACGCGCGCCACGAGGCGGCCGAGGCGCCGCACCTCCTGGGCCAGCTGAGGGCCCGGCGCCCGCGTCGCGTGCCAGGGCCGTACGTCCGCGCCGAGCGCCCGCACCTCCCGGGCGAAGCCGTTGCCGTCCGGGCAGGCGAGGGTCACCCGCGTTCCGCCCGCGAGCTGGGTCCTGATGAGGTCGGTGACCACCCGGGCGACGCCGCCGTCGACCGGTTGCGTCACATGAAGGACCCGCGGCGGAGGGTCTGTTGGCAGATGCATGCGCGGTTCCTTGCTCACGGGCGGCGCGCCGGGGCGCGCGTCACTGCTTCGCGTCGACGGCGGCGAACAGTGCTCCGATCCAGGCCGCGTCCCGCTGCGAAACGATCCGGAAGGCCAACTGGTCACCCCCGGAGCGGATCCCCTTGCCAAGTTCGAGGACGTCCGAGTCGTAGCCGAGCGTGTTCGCGTAGGCGGGCACCCGTGCGGCCGTCGTGGGTCCGGGCTCGCTGATGGTCGAATTCAGCACGTCGTCACGGGGGTTGGCGGCGTCGCCCAGGACGGTCGGCGCCCCGCTGCCCGTCGAGACGGACAGCGAGTCGCCCTCGCGGCCCCGGTCGCCGTTGTACCCGACCAGGCCCACCCGGCCCTTCACGTTCTCGGGGAGGGCCAGCCGGCCCAGCCGCACCACGCGCTCCTCGCGCGGGCCGAGCGCGTCGAAGCCGTCCCACATCGCCAGATGCCTGAGCGGCTCCGACTTCTTCTCGTACGCCACCATCAGGGTCCAGCCGCCCCACGCCCCGGCGGCCGACCGGCCCTTGGCCACATTGACCTGGGCCACCGTGTAGAGCCCCGAACCGCTCGCCCGCACCAGCCGGGTGACGTCCGCCGACGCCTGGAACGCGTCGGCCCCACGGGCCACCCGGTGTCCGGCCGCACGGTCCGCGTGCAGACTCTTGTACGCGCCGCCGGGCTCGGCGATCAGCACCCGGCCGTTGTCCTTCGGCGGCTTCTGCTCGCCGACACGGAGGTTGCCGCCCCAGTACAGCCGCGCGTACGTGACGCGCGCGCCCTTCGGCAGACGGACTTCGGCACGACTGGAGTTGTAGGTGTTCGGGTCGTTGTCGACGTCGATGTAGAGCATGTCGAAGTCGCCGTTGGCGGCCGCCCCTCCGGCCCGCGCCCCCAGGCACGTGGGCGCCGTGGGGCGCGCGGTCCCGGCCGTTCTCACGGGGCCGCGCGGCCGGCCGGACGTCGTGGAACTCCGGCAGCTGATCGAGGAGTTGGCGGCGCGCACGATCCCGCCGTGCTGGAGCGCGCGGTACCGCTGGGCGAACGACGGCGTCCGCGCCTCCGCGGCGGGGGCCGGACCGGGGGGCGCCGCCGCGGAGGCGGGGACGCCCGGTGCCCAGAAGGTGGCGAGGACGGAGCAGCCCACGATCGCGCGGCGCAGCAGCAGGCCCGGGGAGATACGCATGACCGGCGGTGGCCTTTCGGGGAAACGGTTCTGGACCAGCGAACGGACGGAGAGCTTCGGATCGGATGGGTGCGCGCCGGCTCCCCGTCCTGGTCCCGACGCCGCCCGACGCCCGGTTTCCCGGCGCCCTCGGAGGTGCCCGACTCTAACCTCTGTCCTGATTTATCCATGAAAGCTGTGATGTGTGTCTGAACCGTGAAGCTCGGCCGTTCACGAGATCACTCTTTTGGAGGCACAACCCGCGTGTGCTCCACGCGTTGAATCCAGAGCCGGGCATCCCCGCCCGGATGTTGTGTCGATTCAAGGAGCACTTCCCCATGTCGCGTATCGCGAAGGGCCTGGCCCTGACCTCCGTTGCCGCCGCCGCTGTGGCCGGCACCGCTGGCATCGCCGCCGCCGACAGCGGCGCGCACGGCGTGGCCGCCCACTCCCCGGGCGTCCTGTCGGGCAACGTCATCCAGGTTCCCGTGCACATTCCGGTCAACGTCTGCGGCAACACCATCAACGCCGGCGGACTGCTGAACCCGGCGTTCGGCAACACCTGCGTCAACGGCTGACGTCAGCGCGGACCCTTCTGCCGGCCGTCCTCCCGAGAAGGGGGACGGCCGGTCCGCGTCGGGTCCGCCCCGCGGCGGCCCCGGCGGGTTCCCGCGCACGGTCCTGTCCGCGGCCTGGCGCGAGGGTGTGGCAGACCGTTCATTCGGGTGGGTGCGGGAATCTTTCGCTCATGGGGTTTCCAATCGCGTTCGGGGCTCGTTAGTCAGCGGGAGCAAGGAATTTCCTCGGGTGACATGAGTCGCCGAAGAAAGGAACACGATGAAGTCCCTCAAGGCCGCCGCTGTAGTCGCCGGATCCATGGTCATCGCGGGTGCCGCCGCGCCCGCCTTCGCCGCCGGAGCGTCGGGGGTCACCCCCTCCAGTCTCAATGGCGCCCTGGAGTCCGTCACCAGTCAGCGCTCGGTCAGTCTGCAGGACGCTCTGCCCCTGCAGCACCAGTCGAACGCGCTCGACACCGAGAACAAGAAGTCCCCCCTCAGCAGCGTGAACGGCGCGGCGAAGTCGCTCAACGCGGTCGGCGGTCCCGCGCAGCTTCTCGGCGGACTTCCCCTCAAGGGCTAGTCGTATTCTTTCGGCGCGTGTCTCTCCGTAACGCCTGCGAGTAATTCCCTAGAATCTCCATCAATTCTCCAAAGAAAGGGCTGACAATGAATAACGCCAAGAAGGCCGCACTGATTCTCGCCACCGCTGGAATGGCCGCTGGTGCCGCTGCGGGAAGCGCTGCCGCTGACTCCGGTGCGCAGGGCGTGGCCGCCCACTCCCCGGGTGTCCTGTCCGGTAACACCATTCAGGTTCCGGTGCACGTCCCGATCAACCTCTGCGGCAACACGATCAGCATCATCGGCGCGCTGAACCCGGCGTTCGGCAACACCTGCGTCAACGGCTGAGATCGTACGGCCGATGCGGCGAAAGGGTCGATTCCGCAGCTGCGGAATCGACCCTTCACGCTGTTCGAGCGACGTCCCTCGTTCGTGTGGTCACCCGTCCGGTCATCGCCCGGGCGGGTGAAATCACGTCAGAATCCGGACGGACGCGTCGATAGGGTTCCGCGGTGACCTCAACCTCAAGCGAAATGCGTCCTCTTCGGGTCGCCGCTCTCGGCACGCTCGCCGTCATGGCATTCAGCGGTGAAACCCCCGACGGCGACATGCCCTATCTCCTCGCCTACTCCCTCGGCGACGGCGAGGGCGGTCCGGAAGGATCGGCGGCGGCCGTCCGGCAGTTGCTGATCGACAACGGACTGCCCGTGGGTGACAGGCTCATCGACGCCTCCCAGCAGCCGGGCGTGCCGCTCACCCTGCTCGTCGAGGCCGGTCAGGCCGTCGTCTCGATGCCGCACCTCAACGCGCAGTGCGTCGCCCCGCCGGAGTGGCTCGCCGCCGTGGCCGAACGCGGCTACGCCTACTTCCTGTTCGCCACGCGCGCCTGGCCCGTGGCCGAGCCGGGCAAGCCCGTCGCGCCGGAGCACCTGACGGCTTTCGCGGGCGACGAGGGGACCCTGCTCAGCGCGGCGCACGTGCTGGTTCCCGCTCGCACCCTGCGTGGCTGATGGCGGCCACCGAAGGACGGGGAGCGAGCGGCGGCGGGGCGCACGGGCGCACCGCGGGCAGTGGCCGCGCCCTCGCCCTGCTGCTGGTGATCACGGGCGCGGCCGGTCTGCTCGCCGCGTGGGTCATCACGATCGACAAGTTCAAACTGCTGGAGGACCCGGGCTTCGTCCCGGGGTGCAGCCTGAACCCGGTGGTGTCCTGCGGCAACATCATGAAGAGCGACCAGGCCTCCGTCTTCGGGTTCCCGAACCCCATGCTGGGCCTGGTGGCGTACAGCGTCGTCGTCTGCGTCGGCGTGAGCCTGCTGACCGGTGCGGAGTTCCCGCGCTGGTACTGGCTGACCCTCGACCTCGGGATGCTCTTCGGCGTCGGATTCTGCACCTGGCTCCAGTTCCAGTCCCTGTACCGGATCAACTCGTTGTGCCTGTGGTGCTGCCTGGCGTGGGTCGCCACCATCGTCATGTTCTGGTACGTCACGTCCTTCGACGTGCGAAATGATTTCCTGCCCGCCCCGGAATGGGTGAAGGGATTCCTCTCGGAATTCACCTGGGTTGTTCCGGTGCTGCACATCGGCATCATCGGCATGCTCATCCTCACCCGCTGGTGGGACTTCTGGACGAGCTGAATATCCGTATCGGAAGACTATTGGGTCCGGCGGGGGAATGTTGAACTGATGCCGCTGCCGGAATCGTTACGCGGTACGCATGCCGAGCCCCCGAATCCTGAAAGGGACCGTACCTGAGATGAAGCCGACCACCCGAGGATCCCTCGCCGCCGCCCTGACCGGTGTGGCGGCGGCGGTGGGCGCCGCGGCCGCGACTCCCGCCGTCGCGGTCCCCATCCCCGTACCGCTGAACGGTGCCGAGCAGGCACTCGGTCTGAAGACGCCCAGGATCGCCGGTGAGCTGCCGGTTCCCTTGCCGGGCGGGATCGACGGACCCCGGTACGTCGAGGGCCGGATGATCCCCGATCGGACCGTTCCGCAGGTGCCGCTCAGCGGCGGACTGCCCGGGGCGGACGTCCACGCGCCCCTCCCGCGGGTCCTCGGTCACGGCTTCGAGCACGTCGGTCTCGACGCGCCGGCGGCCGCCCTGCGCACGCTCACCCCCGGACTGTCCCTGGACACCCCCCGGGGCGGGCCGACATCCGCGAAGCGCGGTCCCGCGGAGCCGAGACTGCCTCAGGCCGCTTTGCTCGCACCGCTGTTGAGGACCACGCCGGCCGCGAACCTGGAGCTGGGCCCGGGGGCCTAGGAAGCGTTCGAGGAGCAGGCCCGGGGGTCCGGAGCGGGCCTGCCGACCGAACCATCGGGGGCCGTCGTCGTTGAACCCGGTTGAAGCCCATCGAGTCCGCCTGGATCCGTCAAGGAGAGAAGAATGTTCGTCAGCTGGGTGTCGAGCAGAGTGCCGAGGCGAGGACCGAGGGCCCGGGGAAGCGTGGTGGGGGCACGGCGGGTGGCGGGTGGAGTGGCCGTGACCCGGCGCGGCGCGATGCGCGGTCTGTTCGTGTCGGCCGTCGCGGTGGCCCTGGCCCCGGTCGTCGCCGCATCGAGACCGCCCCGCCCGCTCGGGCCCGACGACCACTTCTTCGACGAGGTGTACCGCGGCCGGCACATCCTCGGTTCGCAGAACGGTTCCGACGGCAGGGCCGCGTTCGACGGTGCCGAGTGGCAGGTCACGGTGGACGGCCGTCCGCTGCACCTGATGCGCCGCGCGGACGGCAGCTATCTCAGCATGATCGACCACTACGAGTCGTATCCGACGCCGTTGGCGGCTGCACGTGCCGCCGTCGACGCGCTGGGCCCCGCAGAGCGCCTGCGCGGCATGGACCACATGCCGGGCGGGGCGCAGGAGAGCGGTGTGGAGAAGAACGGCGCGGAGGGGAACGGCCACCACCATGGTGTACACGCGTAAGAACGTCAGCGCCCTCACGAGCGTGGAGCGTCGCCGCTTCGTCAAGGCGATGCTGGAGATCAAACGCCGGGGGGAGTACGACGAATTCGTCCGGATGCACATCGACTACTACGTCGCGGACGGCGACGGCGGACTGCGCGCGGCCCATATGGCCCCCTCCTTCCTGCCCTGGCACCGGAGGTTCCTGCTGGATCTGGAGCGGGCCCTGCGCCGGGTCGACTCCGCGGTGAGCGTGCCGTACTGGGACTGGACGAAGGACCGTACGACGACCTCCGCGCCGTGGACCGCGGACCTGCTCGGCGGCACCGGGCGGCGCTCGGACCGGCAGGTCATGACCGGCCCCTTCGCCTACGCGCAGGGCCACTGGACGATCAAGGAAGCGGTGACCGACGGCAATTTCCTCACGCGTGAGTTGGGCCGACCGCAGAAGCCGCTCGGACTCCCCACCCGGAGCGACCTGAACACCGCCCTGGAGGACCCCGTCTACGACACGGCCCCCTGGAACTCGACGTCGGCGCGAGGCTTCCGCAACCGGCTGGAGGGGTGGGGCCGCGGGACCGGCAACGCCTCCTGGGGCAACCACAACCGCGTCCACCGCTGGGTCGGCGGCCACATGCTGGGCGGTGCCTCCGTCAACGACCCCGTCTTCTGGCTGCACCACGCCTTCGTCGACCTCCAGTGGACCCGCTGGCAGCAGCGGCACAGGGGTGCGCGCTATCTGCCCGAGCGGCCGCCGGGTCCCGGCGACTCCCAGCGCCGTCGCATCGTCGCCCGGAAGGAGAAGATGCCCCCGTGGGGCGTGACGCCGGAGGCGATGGAGGACCACAGCGCCATCTACCGCTACGGGTAGCGGACATGGCGCAGCGGACACGGCGAGGCCCCCGGCAGCGACTTCCTGCCGGGGGCCTTTCACGTGAGGGGGCTCAGTTGCCGTAGCCGCCGCGGTCCTTGCGCTCCTTGCGCTCCTTGCCGTAACCGCTGTGCTCCTTGCGGTCCTTGCTGTGGCCGGCGTGCTCCTTGTGGAGTCCACCACCGTTCACGCAGGTGTTGCCGAACGCGGGGTTCAGCAGGCCGACGATGTTGATCGTGTTGCCGCAGAGGTTGACCGGCACGTTGATCGGGGCCTGGATGGTGTTGCCCGAAACGACACCGGGCGAGCCGATGGCCTCGCCCTGGGCGCCGGCGTCAGCCATGGCCAGACCGGCCCCGCTGAGCACCACGGCACCCGTGCCCACGGCGACTGCGGCGGCCTTCGCGATGCGAGACATCACTTCTCCTTTGATTCGATGAGTGCGATGGCTCGGACGCGATCGCACGTCCCCTTCAACGCGCTCACCCACACCTGGTCACGGGCGTTCACCGGGAGATCACCGTTCCAGGTCAGTGAACGGGAAGCGCGGCCGTGCAGCGGCACTCCCCGAACGCGCCGGGGCGCACCGGGCGTTCGTTCCCGGCGGGGGCGGGCCGGGTGCGTCAGCCGAGGCGGCGCAGGGGGGCTCCGGCCAGGAACGCCTGGATGTTCTCGACCGCCGAGCCGTAGTACGCCTCGTAGTTGGAGCGCGACACATAGCCGAGGTGCGGGGTGGCCAGCAGCCGGGGGGCCGAGCGCATCGGATGGCCGGCGGGCAGCGGCTCCGTGTCGAACACGTCCAGGCCCGCCCCGGCGATCCGCCCCGCGCGCAGCGCGTCAAGCAGCGCGTCCTGGTCGACGATCGCCGAACGCGACGTGTTGACGAGGAAGGCGGTCGGCTTGAGGAGGGCGAGTTCTTCGGCGCCGACGAGTCCCCGGGTGCGATCGCCGAGCGCCAGGTGGACGGAGACGAAGTCGCCGGTCGCCAGCAGCTCCTCCTTGGAGGGCGCGAGCTCCACCCCCACCTCCTCGGTCCGCTCCGCGGTGAGGTTCTGGCTCCACGCGCTGACCCGCATGCCGAAGGCGAGACCCACCCGGGCCACCTGTCCGCCGATCCGGCCCAGCCCGAGCAGACCGAGCCGGCGACCGTGAAGATCGGCGCCGACGGTGCTCTGCCAAGGTCCGCCCGACCGCAACGCGTTGTGCTCCGCGACGATCCCCCGCGCGAGGCCGAGCAGCAGCGCCCAGGTCAGCTCCACCGGAGGCGTCGAGGAACTCGGGGTGCCGCACACGGTCACCCCGTGCGCTTCGGCGGCCGCGTAGTCGATCACGGTGTTGCGCATCCCGCTGGCGATCAGCAGCCGCAGCCGGGGCAGCCGGGCCAGCAGAGACGCCGGGAAGGACACGCGTTCGCGCAGGGTGACGACGATGTCGAACTCCGCCAGCGCGGCGGCCAGCGCGTCCTCGTCGGCGAAGTGCCGGTCGAACGTGGTGACTTCCACGGAGTCCGCGACGGCGGACCAGTCGGCCATCCCGGTCGCGACGCCCTGATAGTCGTCCAGCACCGCACAGCGAAGTCGCATGTCAGATTCCTTCCGGACTCATCCGGACCCTATCGGGGCGGCGGCCGGAGGGACCGGGCGGCCCGTGCCGGGCGCCTCCGGGGGGAAGCCGCGACGGTCCCTGACTCCCCATGGCAGTATCTGGGCTTCATGAGTGCGTCCCTGGCAGTACGGAGCTTGCGCGCGGCGGTGTTCGCCGTGCTGTGCGTGCTGCTGGCCGCCGGGGGGCACCTTCTCGCCACCGGGCAGGCACCGCCGCGCTGGGCGGACGGCGCGGGACTGCTCGCCGTCTTCGCCGTCGGCTGTCCGCTGGGCGGCCGGGAGCGGTCCCTGCTCGGGATAGGCGGTGGCATGCTGGCCGCGCAGGCCGTACTCCACGTGGGGTTCGAGGCCGCCCGGCCGCGCATGGTGATGAACATGTCGGGGGCGCACATGACGCACCCGCACACCCACGCCCTGACTCCCCACGCCACGGCCGCGCACGTCGCCGCCGCCCTGCTGGCGACCTGGTGGCTGCGGCGCGGCGAGGCCGCCCTGTGGTCCCTGCTGGGCCGGGCCGCCGCGTTCGTGCCGGGGCTCGCCGCGTGGTGGAGGGTACGGACGGGGCGGACCCCGGCCCGGCCGCACGAGGAGGCCGCGGGCAGGACACCGGCGGAACCGCGGCCGCTTCGGCAGGCCTTTCTGCGTCACGCCGTCTCCCGTCGGGGACCACCGGCAGGGCTCGCGTACTCGCCCTGACCACGTTCCCATCAGTACGGAGTTCCCAGATGTCCCCGATGAGCACCTCCCTGCGCCGGGCCGGCACACTCGCCGTCCTCACCACCGCGGGCGTCCTGACCGCCGCGGGCGCGGCCTTCGCGCATGTGACCGTCCACCCCGGGAGTTACGCGAAGGGCGCCACGGACGGTGTCCTGAGCTTCCGTGTCCCCAATGAGGAGGACACCGCCAGCACCACCAAGGTGCAGATCTTTCTGCCGACCGACCACCCGGTCGTGGGTGTCCTGGTGACCCCTCAGGCGGGCTGGACCGCGAAGGTCACGACCATCAAGCTCAAGAAGCCCGTCAAGACGGACGACGGCACGATCACCGACGCCGTCTCCGAGATCACCTGGACCGGGGGCCGGATCCGCCACGGCGAGTTCCAGGACTTCGACGTCGCCTTCGGCCAGCTCCCGGACGACACCGACCAGTTGAGCTTCAAGACACTCCAGACCTACTCGGACGGCAGCGTCGCCCGCTGGATCGAGGAGCCGCAGAAGGGCGGCGAGGAGCCGGAGAACCCCGCTCCGATCCTGGCCCTCACCGCCCAGGGCGCGGACGAGAAGCCCGTGGCCGGAGCCGCCGGATCCGAAGAGTCCTCGTCGTCCGCGTCGGCCTCGGCCTCGTCCTCCGAGGCCGAGCAGGCGACGGCGAGTGGCGGGAGCGGTGACTCCACCGCGCGCGCTCTGGGTATCGCGGGCCTGATCGTCGGCGTCCTCGGTCTGCTCGCGGCCGGATTCGCTGTCGTACGCGGCCGGAGCGCCCGCTCCTAGCACCGCCGGACTGCGGTCGTCGTCCTGCCGGTGTCGACTCTTCCGGCGGGGCGACGGCCCCGCCGGAAGGGTTCCGGCGCATCAGGCGCCAGGTTCCCGGCAGGAGCGCGACAAGAATCCGCAGGGGCCGGGGGTGCCGGGGGCAAGCAGCCGCCGACAGGCCGAGGACGGTGTCGCTCAGACCTGGGGCGGAGACTGCCTCCTGCTGACGAGGACCACGGCCGCCCCGCCGATCAGTACGAGGGCGATGGCCACGCCCGCGATGACCGGGGTCACGCCCGATCCGCCGGTCTCGGCGAGGTCGGTGCCCCCGCCGGAGACACCACCGACCGACGCCGGGCTCGGCTCCTTGAGCGTCTGGGCCGAGATGTCGTTCGCGGAGCCCTGGGTCTCGCAGTCCAGCACGCCCTTGAAGCGCTTCTCGACACCGCCCGGGCCGGCGATCGTGAAGTCGTATGCCTGGTCCTCCAGCAGCGGGATGCTGATCCGCTGGGACACGCCCGCCTCGATGGCGTGCTCGACCCCCATCAGCTCGAACGTGAACGCCTCGTCGCCCTTGTTGGCCGCGGTGATGTCCACACCGCCCTTGGCGCAGTTCTTCTGGGCGGACAGGGCCGGTATGGCGCCCTTCGCCGCCCAGTCCGCGGTCGCCGTGGCCGAGACGGTGGACTCGCTGGAGCCCGCGAGGATCTGCGTCTGGCTGCGGGAGTCCGAGGTGAGGGCGCGGCCGACCGGCACGGTCGTCGAGGCCTGCACGGTGAGTGAGGCCTCGCCGTCGGCGCTGTCCGCCGGCACGTCGAAGAAGAACCGGCCGCCGTCCACCGCGGACGTGATCGGCTTGCCGTCCTTGTCGACGATCCGCACGCCACTCGCCGCGGCGTCCGCCGGGGGCGTCACCGTCACGCTGCCCCCGGTCGTGTGCACCGTGACCGGACCGAGCCGCTCGCCGGCGTGGCCGGAGACCGCGGCCGGGGCGAGCGTCAGCGAGGCCTCGGGCTCCGGCAGTCTCTGGGCGCTCCGTTGCAGATAGCCCGCGAGCTTCTCCGCCTGCGGGTCCACCGCGTCCACGTCGGCACCGTCCGAGTACCGCCAGATGGCCACCTGGGTACCGGCCGCCGCGTCCTGTTCGGTGAGACCGGGGACACCAGCCTTCCGCGCCAGCGCGGCCAGATCGTTCACCTGCGGATACGAGTTCCGCAGGATCCAGTGGATCCGGCCCGCGTCCTTGTTGCGGTTCAGCGAGGTCCCGCTCCAGGGGGTCTCCTGGTACTTGGCGTCCCGCTGGGTCGGGTTGTGGAGGTCGACGCTGTAGGTCTGCAGGGTGCCGCCGTCATCGACGGACATCTCGAACAGGCCGGCCGAGATCCAGGCGTCCTCGCCGTTGTCATGGACGACCGCGGAGCCGTATGTTTTCAGCTCGCCTATCGTGGCGGTCGCTCCACCGGGGCTCTGCGGGGTCTCCTCGGCGGCGGCCGTACCGGCGAAGGCGATCGTCCCCGCGGTGATGAACCCCCACACCGACGCCGCGGCGGCGAGACGGGCTGCCCTCCGCCCGTGCGTGGACGACACCGAGAACGCAGAAGACACAGAATTCCCCTTCAGTCGGGACCCTTTGGCATGAGGGACGGTCCCGCCGGCAGAATCAGAAGCCCCAAGAGCTGTGTTGGGCATCCTAAGGAAGCGGCGCATCGCTCTCCCCCGGTCATGTCGTCCGATAACCGATCCGACTCGGAATCGTTATCGCGAACAGCCGTGTGAGCTGCGCCTATCGACAAATACACGAGATCCGGTAGAGCGTATTTGTCGATAAGCCGCAGTCCGGTCAGTTCGTGCCCTTCACTGACATCACGTCACTCCGGCGGGTTCGCGGAACTGTTGGGGCGTGTCGTCCGGCAGGACGTTTGGCGCCGACTCCCAACGGGGCTCGGGGAGGGGTGCCGGAGCCGGCTCGCCCTCCTTGGCCGGACGCCGGAAGGCCGACGTACCGCGGGAGAGGTCGTGACCGATCGCCACCGCGTCGATGTCCGCCGACGTCCAGCTCTGCCCGTCGCGGGTCTCGGTGCGCACCTTCAGCCTGCCCTGCACGATGACGGGATCACCCACCGACACCGAGGCCCCCACGTTCGTGGCGAGCGCCCGATTGGCCCACACCGTGAAGAAGTTGGTGTGCCCGTCCGTCCAACCGTTCTTCTCGCGGTCCCAGTACCGCGAGGTCACCGCCAGCCT
Source organism: Streptomyces sp. NPDC002580 (assembly GCF_042889485.1). Taxonomy (NCBI): domain Bacteria; kingdom Bacillati; phylum Actinomycetota; class Actinomycetes; order Kitasatosporales; family Streptomycetaceae; genus Streptomyces; species Streptomyces sp. NPDC002580. The sequence goes on from NZ_JBIAQZ010000001.1 coordinate 370,786, forward strand.
GAACCGCGCCGACGCGCCGTTCGCCGACTCCCGGTACACGGGCCGTGTCGCCACATTGCCCACCGCGCACACCATCGTCTCGTTCATCGTGGATCCCTCCCGTGCGGATACGTCTGCCGCGGCGGTCGCACGCGCTGCGATCGCCGCGGACTCAGACTGCCTCCGCCGGGCCGGGCCCGCCGAGCGCTGTGTGCGACCGGCCGGTTGTGGAGAACCGCGTCACCCGACCGGGGCCCCGACCGTCGTCGTCACCCCCGTGACCCGCCCGTACTGCTCCCGCACCTCGCGGTACCGCAGCAGCTCCGCGGCCACGGGATCCAGCACCCGGGCTCTTCCGCATCCGGCCGCGGCCTCGCGCAAGCGGCGCTCCGCCTCGAGGCCGTACCTCCGGGCGGGTCCGCGCGCCGCCATCCTGCTGCTCCACTCGACCGCCGGACCGCCGACGATGCCCGCGATCATCAACAGCACCGGGACCCCGAGGTTCGGGGACATGACCCCGACGATCTGGCCCACCAGCCAGAGTCCGCCGACGATCTGAAGGATCGTCATCGAGGCCTGCGCGAACACGGCGACGGGCCACCAGCCGGGTCGCGGCGGCCGTCCCGCGGGTGTCGTCGCGCGCGCCGCCATGTCGTCCAGTGCCTCGGGCAGCCCCTGAGCGCCGCGTACGGCCGCCTCGCGCACCGCCTGGGCCCAGGGGGCGGGAAGGCCGTAGGAGGCGCGGTCCGCGACCGTCCGTACCGCCTGCTCGACGCGCTGGCGGGCGGTCGCCTCCTCGTCCGCGGGGGTGCTCACGGGCAGACGCCCGGTCGAGGGCTCGCGCCGGTCCAGATACCAGCGCCACAGCCGCAGCCAGGGCGTGCCGCAGGCGCGGTTGGCGTTGCGGCGCCAGGCGCGCTCGGCGGCCTCGCCGGTCGCGACGGCACCCACCGCGTCCGCGAGCCGGTCCGCGAACTCATCACGTGCCTCCTCGCTGAGCCCGACCCTCCGGCCGGTCGCGTAGACGGGCCGGAGCCGTGCGGCGGCGGCGTCGAGATCGGCCGTGATCCGCCGCGCGGCGGCACCGCGCTCGGCGACGAACTGGCCGAGACACTCGCGCAGTTCGGGGACTCCGGCCCCGGTGAGCGCGGACAGCGAGAGGACGGTCGCGCCCGGTTCGCCGTACTCGCCGAGCGCGATGCCGTCCTCGTCGAGCAGCCGGCGCAGATCGTCGAGCACCTGGTCGGCGGCCTCCCCGGGGAGCCGGTCCACCTGGTTGAGGACCACGAAGGTGACCTCCGCGTGCCCGGCCAGCGGCCGCAGGTAGCGCTCGTGCAGGACGGCGTCCGCGTACTTCTCGGGATCCACCACCCAGATGACCGCGTCGACGAGCGCCAGCACGCGGTCCACCTGTTCGCGGTGCTGGACGGCCGCGGAGTCGTGGTCGGGCAGGTCGACCAGGACCAGGCCGCGCAGTTGCGCCTCCGCCTCCGGGCTCTGCAGCGGGCGTCTGCGCAGCCGCCCGGGGATGCCGATCCGGTCGATGAGGGTGGCCGCGCCGTCGCTCCAACTGCACGCGATGGGCGCCGAGGTGGTCGGCCTGCGGACACCGGTCTCCGAAATGGCCACGCCCGCGAGCGCGTTGAAGAGCTGCGACTTCCCACTGCCGGTGGCTCCGGCGATGGCGACGACGGTGTGCTCCCCGGAGAGCCTGCGGCGGGCCGCCGCCTCGTCCAGGACCCGGCCCGCCTCGGCGAGCGTCCTGCTGTCGAGCCGGGTGCGGGAGAGGCCCACGAGTTCGCGGAGCGCGTCCAGGCGCGAGCGCAGCGGCCCGTCGTACGCGAGGGGGGCGGGCAGCGCCGGTGCGACGGTCCCGGTCGTCGCGGTCGGCGCCTGGTACCGGCCGGGGGCGCCCTCGGTCACGCGTCGTGCGATGAGGCCGTCGTCCCATACGGGACCCTCCTCCGCGCGTGAGGGGTCGTCTCCCTCCGCACGCGCGCGGGACGGCGGTTCGCAGGTGTCCTTTGACGCGTCCTGGGCGGACGGGGCGTCGCCGCGCGCGCTCCCGCCGCTCCCGTCGGCCTCGGCCCGCTCGGCCTTCTCCGGGAACGGCGATCCCGCCCCGGAGCCCGCCGCGTCCGGGAGGCACTCTCCGGAGGTGCCGTCGGCGTGCTCCTGATCCGCGGAGCCCGCGGCGGAGGCGGCGCCTTCGGGGACGCCGCCCTCGGGGTGCCCGGCCCCCCGCCGCTCGTCTCCAGGACCGTCGCCTCCGGGACCGGTCCCTTCTGGACGGTCGTCTCCGGGACGGTCGGCGTGATCCGTGTGGTCAGTGACGGCAGTCACCACGGTCACCTCTCCTTCTGCAGTACGGACAGCGCGGCGATGAGTTCGGCCTGGGGTTCCGGATGGACGTCGAGCGCGTCGAGGGGCGCGAGACGGCGCTCCCGCTCGGTGTGCAGGGCCGTGTCGATGAAGTCCGTCAGCAGCAGGCCGCCCTTGTCGCGCAGGCGCAGCGCGCCGTGCGCCCCGATCCGCTCGGCGAGCCCCTCGCCCGCGTTGCGCGCCCTGCGGCCGCCGAGGAGCGCGGTGGCGACCAGCGCGGCCACCACCGCCGGATCCGGCGCGACACTCTTGTCGAGGCCGCGCACCTCGTCCTCGGCGTACTCCTCCAGGACGCGCCGCCAGCGTCGTACGGCCAGGCCGATCCGGTGCTCGGCGCTCTCCAGGGTCGGGTCGCGGTCCGTCAGCCCCGGCGCGCCCGAGGCCGGTTCGCGGCGCCAGGCGTCGTCCACGCGCTCGTCGGCGGCCGTGACGGAGCACAGCAGCAGGGCGCACAGGCTCTCCACGAGCGCGTCCAGCAGTTCGTCCGGGGCGCAGTCGAGGGGATAGGCGCGCCAGCGCTTGAGAGCGTCCCCGGAGAGCACGGCCCCGGCTTGCAGACGCCTCTTCACGCGCGTGTGTTCGCTGTCGTACGCGCTCTCGACGGCCGCGGTGAGCCGCGTCGCTGCGGCGTACTGCGCGGCGGTGGCACTGGCCAGCTCCGGCATGCGCGACTCCAGGGAGTCGAGGACCCCGTGAGCGGTCCGGGCCATCGCGCTGTGGCGGGCTCCCGGGTCCTGGGCGTGGTGCGTGAGCCACGTACGCAGCGGGGCGACGGCGGTCGCGGGCAGCAGGCCGCCGCCCCAGGCGGACTCGGGCAGTTCGGGCACGGTGAAACGGGGCACGTCGCCGAGTCCGGCTTTGGTGAGCAGCGCCCCGTACTGCCGGGAGACCTCGGAGAGCACCTGGTGCGGTACCCGGTCCAGGACCGTCACCAGGGTCGCCTTGTGCTCCTTGGCGGTGCGCAGCAGATGCCACGGCACGGCGTCCGCGTACCGGGCCGCCGTGGTGACCATCACCCAGACGTCGGCCGCGCAGATCAGTTCCGCCGCCAGTACGCGGTTGTCGGCCACCAGGGAGTCGACGTCGGGAGCGTCGAGGAGGGCGAGGCCACGGGGGAGGGTGGCGGCGGTCTCGACGCGGAGCACCCGCTCCCCGCCGTCGGTGCGGACGGGGAGATCGTCGCCGGACTCCCGATGGGGCACCCACACCCGGGTGAGCTGGGGCAACACGCGCATGCCGCTGAACCAGTGGTGGTCCTCCGGATGGCACACCAGGACCGGCGTGCGGGTCGTCGGACGCAGCACGCCGGCCTCGCTGACCCGCCGTCCCACAAGGGAGTTGACGAGGGTCGACTTGCCCGCGCCGGTGGACCCTCCGATGACGGCGAGAAGCGGTGCTTCGGGTTCCCTCAACCGGGGCACCAAGTAGTCGTCGAGCTGTGCGAGCAGTTCATCGCGGTTGGCACGCGCGCGTGGAGCCCCCGCCAGGGGCAACGGAAAGCGTGCGGCGGCGACACGGTCGCGCAGGGCGGAAAGTGCGTCGAGCAGCTGGGGCCGTACGTCCAAGGTCACCACATGTGAAGAATGCCCAACTTTCGAGTCTTTCTGAAGCATATGGGTATGCCTGCGCGCCGACAGGACACACGGGGCGGAAGGGATGACTGGGGCGGGGGCATAACGAGTGCACAACACCCGGTGCGCGAGACGCCAAAAGCGGTGCACGATTCGTACCCGCCTGCGATTATCAGGACCGCTTCACTGAACCTCCACATCGAGCCACGGAGGCGCAGAACGAGGGACAGGGACACAGGAGCCCTATCCTTGTCCCCGGCAAGGTCAGGGACGAGCCCACACCCGGGCACCAGGACACCGGCCGACACACCCGGCCCCCGTAGCTCAGTGGATAGAGCAGGCGCCTTCTAAGCGCTTGGCCGCAGGTTCGAGTCCTGCCGGGGGCGCCAGTCTCCGCCCTCCCTTTGGGGAGGGCTTTTTGCTGGCCGGAGCAGGGTTTCACGCGACACGCCGAGGCGCCGAACGCCTTCCCGGCGATCAAGGGGAAGGGGCCGGGACGGCCGGTCGGCGCCGGGTTTTCGCCGGGGGTCCCGTCGAATGCGTGCCAAGGCTTTCGGCGTCGGGCGTGTCCTGGGCGTCGGGTGGTCCGGGGAGACACCCGGCGGCTTCGAAGCGCGTTTTCAGGTCAGGCGTCCGTCTGCCGACGCATCGTGCGCGGGTGGCCGACAGCGCTCGAACCGGTCCTCGACGTCCGGGCCGGGAAGCGTCACCTCCTTCACCCGCACGGCCAGGCTTCCCTCCGGGCGGGACCGCCAGGGACCGTCAGGGGGCGTTCGCCCACGGTCGGTGGGCCGCATGCCTGTCGGCGGTCCCCCAGGTCGATGGCCTGGGGGAACGCGGACGGCGTCCGCACCGCCGAGTGGGGCGGGCGCCGGCCGCGGCGTACGGTCGGCCGAGGGGTGTCCCTCGGAAGGTCGGACCACCCCGGCCGACCGGGCCGCGAAGAGCCCTACTTCAACGCGGCCTTGTCGCCGGAGGCCGTCGCCGAGGCGGTCGTGCTCGTTCCCGCGAACTGCCAGCGCCAGGTGCCGGACGCGTTCGCCGTGGTCGTCGTCCTCAGCTTGCCCGCGCTGTCGGTGGTCACCGTCTTGACCGTGCTGTACGCCGAGGCACCGGACTTCTTGAACTGGAGAGCGACCTTCTGGGCGGCGAAGCCCGTGTAGGCGTTGGTGTTCCAGTCGGCTCGCGTCAGAGCCCCGGTCACGGTCAGCTTTCCACCCTTGGCGACCGGTTCGGGCGTCGCCTGGGTCGTCGCCAGCCTGGCGTAGCGCTTGATCTTCATGGTGGCGCTGCTGTCGAGCGTGTAGAAGTCGCCGTCGTAGGCGGCGGCCTCCACGTCGAGGTGCCAGGTGCCGGCCGAGCTGTTGCGGAGATCGGGGTAGTCGGTGCTGTCGGGGTCCAGGTCGTACGACCAGGTGCACTTCATGGTCGTCGACGTGGGGCGCGTACACGTCGACGACTTCGCGTACTGGATGCGGTTGTCGGAGCTCACCAGCTTGAGGCCGGCCATGAGCTTGATGCCCGAGTTGTCCTTGGCGGTGGCGGTGACGGTCAGCTTCTGGACGGCGCTGACGCCGACGTTCACGGTGGTCCTGCTGAAGACCACCGAGGTGAAGGCGGCGTCGCCCTTGTGGGCGTCCGCCTGCGCCGCGGGCGCGAGAAGGGCGAGCAGCGCCAGGCTGCCGGAGGTGGCGGCCGCGGCCGTACGGATGCGCATGGTTCTCCAGGAACGGCAGGAACGAGAGGAGCGACGGTAACGGTGGACCGGATCTCCGCTTCGCGGAGTCCCGGGTGTGCACAAGACCCCTCACCTGGGGAAATGGTTGTACGCGGGCTCCGGATCGGGCCGAGTCGGCCGCGGTCGCGACGATCGTCCGGCCGGTCGGTGCCCGTCGGCCGCGCTCCCGGGTCGGTGCTCGGCCGGGTGACGGAGCGGGAGCCCTGGAGATCCACCGATGGCGATCATGAGCTCAACTCGCGCCGTGTGATGATGCGTTGGACACCGGCCCAGGGGAGGGTCCGGGTGCGTGAGAAGGGCGGGGCCCGTCGTGGGCAAGGCTGGGGAGTCCATACCGGACGAAGAGTGGGAGCGCTTTCTTCGCGAAGCCGAGGCGGGGACCGCGGGCGCGCCCGCGGAGCCGTCGGCGCGGGCCCGCATGGTGGCGCGGCGCCTGGCGGAGGGCGACCGGCCGGAACCGTGGCGCAGTCATCAACCGGCCCGGCGGCGAAGAGGGAAGGGCTGGTACGCGATCGGTCTGATGGCCGCGGTCGGCTTGCTGGTCGTCGCGCTGGACCCGGGGCGGGTGGCCGGATGGCTCGCGGGCGAGGGTGGCGAGAGCACGCCGCTCGCCACGGAATCGGAACGCCCGGATCAACCCCCGACCACGCAGGCGCCGGCCCGGCGAGGGACCTTGGACGAGCCGTTCAAGGGGTCGCCCGCCGCGCGCTGGAGCGACGGCACGGACGGGATCGGCCTGCCCGAGGCGAAGGCGACCGGCTGGATGAGCGAACGGCAGGTCGCGCGGACGCTGGAGAAGACCCGGGACTTCCTCGACGCGTCCAGCCTGGATCCTGGTGTGCTGCGCGGGGAGCGGCCGAAGAAGGCGATCGCGTCGATCAATCCTCATCAGCGGGATGTCCATGACTTCCTGACGACCGCGTTCCGTTCGCCGAGCCGTGAGAACGATCCGCTGCTGCTGTTCAGCCGGTTCGACAAGGCGGAGGTCCGGCTGGTCGGGGATGTGGTCAAGGTGCGCGGGCGGATCACCTTCCGCGAAGGCGAGCGCGGCGCGGTCGAGGTGGTCACCGATGTCACGTACGTCTATCCGGTCGTCCGCGCCGCGGCCGGAAGCGACGAGGTCGTGCGGACGATCGTGCGCCGCGAGGTCGTGATGAGCTGGGACGATCCGGCGAAGATCGTCACCGAGCCGGGGACGTTCTCCCTCGTCTCCTACAGGGTGGACGCCACCAACGCCGGCTGCGACACCTTCACCGGCTACCTCACCCCCGAGTTCGGTGCGGAGCGGGCGACGGCGAGCCCCGGGAACGGTGACCGGGTCGACCCCTACGACCGGAGCAAGTCGGTGGAGACGCGCATGCGGGAGGGCGGCGACGAGGGCTGCGGGAGGGCCACGCGGTCATGAGCCGCGGTTCCGGGGAACCGGACCGTGTGATCGGGAGCCTCGGGCGTCGCGGGTCGGTGAGTGTCCGCCCCGCGACGCCACGCACCGGCGGGCAGCGCGGCAGTCCTCGCCCGGGCCCTCCCGGGACGTGGAGTACCGCGGGCCAAAGGCGCAGGTGCCGTCCCGAGGGTCCGTCGCGCACCGGACGTTTCTCCAGGGGGACGTCCCGCTCGTGACCCGTGCGCGGGTCCGGAAGCCGCCCGGGGCCGAACGCCAGGGTGAGGATCCGCGTGACGAGGTCCGTCTCCTCGGCCGCGGTGTCCGGGCCGGGCCGGACACCCGGGTCCTCGGCCCCGGCCACCCGTACCGACCAGGAGACCTGTGACAGGTGCCCGTGGAAGGCGCCGGCGACAGCGTGCACGGGTGCCCGTCGAGGGTGGTGCCGTCGAGGGTCGTCCACGTCCAGCCGTTGCCCAGGTCGGCGTCGCGACCGTTCGGTCCGTCCTCCCGTACGCGGAAGCGCCGGACCCCGTTCCCGTGGTCGGGGAGGGATCCGGCGCTTCCTGTGCGGGTGTCGGCTGCTCCGGGGAGGCCGGGGTGAGGGGGCCGGGGTCAGCCCAGGACGCCCTCGCTGTCCAGCGCGGACTCGGTGTCCCGCTGGCCCGGGATCTCCGCGGTGGCCCGTACCGCCATGGCCGACCGGTGCCTGTCGGCCACCGCGCACAGCGCGCGGGCGGCGTCGTTGAAGCGGACGGCCGAGGGCGGGTCGGAGGGGCCGAGCAGGTGCAGCTTCAGCTCGGCGCGAGCCGCGACGTAGGCGTCCTTCTCGGGGTGACGCACGGACTCCAGCAGGGCCGGGACGCCGGAGGCGTTCGCGGCCAGGACGGCACCCGCCCGGACGGTCGGGAACGCCTCGCGGAACGCCTGCTCCGGAAGGCCGCTGGTGTTGGCGACCGCGTAGGGCTTCTCGCTCGCCAGGTAGTCCGAGATGACACTGGAGACGTCGCTGATCAGCAGGTCGGTCACGTTGAAGCAGGCGTAGACGGTCGGTCGCGCCCCGATGACGATCTGGTGCTCCCACACGGGGAACGAGGCCCAGTACGCGGCCTCCCAGGCGGCGGTCGCGGACGCCACGGCGTCGGCCCGGTCGGGCTCGGAGACCGTCCGGAGCAGCATCCGCTCCACGTCGTCGGCGCTCGCCCGGAACGTGGACGTGGTCAGCTGGTCCAGCTCGGCGGTCCGCCGGGCCAGTTCCGCGGCCGCGGAGGCCGCGGGCCTGTCGGCGGAGTGCTTCGAGGCGCGGAGGACGTTCGCGGCGCGGATCATCTCCTGGATCCGGGTGTCCGCGGCGCCCGCCCGGGGGTCGACCGAGCCGGTCAGCGGGTGCGGCTTGTACAGGAGCCGGACCGAAGGATCGGCCAGCAGGGCGCGGACGATGTTCTCGCCGGCCTGGACGATCGAGGTGTTGCCCGGGTTGCCGTCCCAGCCTTCCCAGGTGGGGGCGTAGAGCACCGTGGTGAACGCGCCGGTGGGAGCGCCGGCGTACGGCGCGATCGTGTCGAGCTGCGGGCGTCCGATCTCCACGACGTCCCGGTCGTCGATGCCCACGTTCGCCGCGGCGTACCGCTCGCGCGCCGCGGGACCGGCCACCCAGACCTCGTCGTACGCCTTGGCGTACGGGTTGCAGCTGGACAGCTTGTCGCTCTCGCCGTGGTTGACGAACGCGTGCTTGATGGTGGGGATCCGCAGAACCTGCGAGGTCTTGCCCGAGTTCGACGGGTGGATCAGCATCTTCAGCGTGGAGTGCTCCAGCCGCATCAGGTCGGAGACCTTCGGCAGGCACACGATCGGGATGTCGGTGGACGCGATGTGCTTCACCATGAAGCGCTCGCGCAGCACGATCAGCGGACGGCCGTCCAGCCGTGCCAGCGGCTCCAGCCACATGTTCGCCTGGTAGGCCGAGCTCGTGCCGCCGGAGAAGTACATGCCCACGGTCGGCTGGTACTCGGCGAGCCAGGCCTCGAACCACTCCAGGGCCTTCTCGTTCGACACCGGCTTGCGCGAGGGCAGCAGCCGCAGCGTCAGCATGCCGACGGCCACCACTCCGAGGACGACGGACAGGGCCATTCCCGCGGCGGCCCACCGGGCCGAGCCCGTCACCGCGGTGATCAGCAGACCGGCCGTCGAGGGTCCTCCGAACGCGAGGAGCCGCTGCCCGGCACGCTGCATGACCAGCGCCGGCAGGGCGGGGCTCAGCCGGAGCGACGAGGCGTCGATGTTCCGGGTCAGGACGGGCAGGGTGCGGGTACGGCGTACGGCGATCGCGAGCGCCTGGCACGCGAAGTGCAGGGCGTAGAAGAACAGCAGACCGCAGACGAGGGCCAGGTACCTGGTCTCGTCGTCCTGCTCCTCGATGCGGATCAGGCCTGCTATCAGCAGGAAGTCCCGGATGACCTGGCGCACGAACACCGTCGCGTGCAGCTTCCCGAGGGTCGAGGCCAGGCTCCGCTGCCAGCGGTGCAGGGCGACGTCCGTCGCCAGCCCCACGGCCGCGGCGGCCACGAGCAGGGAGACGTTGGGGAGGAAGGCGCCCACTGCCTGAACGGCGAACGACACCGCGAGCACCATGGGCAGGAGGAGGCGTGCCGCTGCGGTGCGCAACCGAGCGGGCAAGGGCGATGCTGACACTTCGCGGGCTCCAGACAACTCAACATCCTCGTGCTCGGGCTCGCTGACCGGCGCGATCGGATCGCCGCGGGCCGGAAGCCGTGCGTACGGATGTTCTCACTACTAGAAGGTGGTCGGACTTTACCTTCTGGGCAGGCGGAATCTATCTGACAGGGGGTCGGACGTCACTTCCGCCGACCCGCCCCCGGCCTCGGGAACGGACGGGAGAGCGGCGGGACGAGCGGCTTGCGGCGGGCGTGATCCCGGCCGAGGTGCCTGGTCAGCGGCGCCGCCCCGGATCCGGCGACGGCTCGCGGCACAGGCGCGGTCACTTCGTGTCGCGTGACCATCGGCACTCCCGCCCCGTGCCCGGGCGTGACCCCGCGCACGTTCACCTCGTGCCCGGCGGGCCGGAGGCGCACACTTCTCATAGGGGTTCAACCAGGGGGCGGCGGCTCCGGAGGTGATCGCGATGACACAGACGCAGACACGGACCACGGTCGGCTGGCACGTCGAGATGGAATTCCAGGAGGACGACCACCGCACGCGCGCGGCGGCTCTCCTGCGGCTCCCCGACGGGAACGAGGTGCGCGCCCACGGGTACGCCAGCCGCCATCCCTCCGACGCGAACCAGCCCAGGGTCGGCGAGGAGGTCGCGGGCGCGAGGGCTCTGAACGAACTCGCCATGCAACTGCTGACCAAGGCCCACGACGAGATCGACACGGCGTCCGGCAGGACCTCGCACGCCCTGAGGTGACCGGGTGACCACGTGACCAGGCGGCGTCGGAGGCCCGGTGGGGCCGGGGGCACGTCCCGCCCCACCGGGTGTGCCCGGCCCGCGTCCTTCGAGGTTCTGCCCGGCTCCGCCGTGGGTCTGCCGGGGGCCCTCCGAGGCCCGGTCCGTGCCGGGCCGGAGAAGCTCCAGGTCACGGGTGCCCGATGAGACTGGTTTCCCCCGAGGGGTAGCCGTCAGGCAAGATGGGGTGTATCTGCCCACTGCCGATTTCAAGCGTCCGGACGGTTTCTCTTGGCTGAGTTCATTTACACCATGCGCAAGACGCGCAAGGCGCACGGCGACAAGGTGATTCTCGACGACGTCACCCTGAGCTTCATCCCGGGTGCGAAGATCGGTGTGGTCGGTCCCAACGGTGCCGGTAAGTCCACCGTTCTCAAGATCATGGCGGGCCTCGAGCAGCCCTCCAACGGTGACGCGTTCCTGTCGCCCGGCTTCAGCGTCGGCATCCTCATGCAGGAGCCGCAGCTGGACGAGTCCAAGACGGTGCTGGAGAACGTCCAGGACGGTGCCGCCGAGCAGATGAGCAAGCTCGCCCGCTTCAACGAGGTCGCCGAGCTGATGGCGACCGACTACTCGGACGCGCTCATGGAGGAGATGGGGAAGCTCCAGGACGACCTGGACCACTCCAACGCCTGGGACCTCGACGCGCAGCTCGAGCAGGCCATGGACGCGCTGGGCTGCCCGCCCGGCGACTGGCCGGTCACCAACCTCTCCGGTGGCGAGAAGCGCCGCGTGGCGCTCTGCAAGCTGCTGATCGAGGCTCCGGACCTGCTCCTCCTCGACGAGCCCACCAACCACCTCGACGCCGAGTCGGTGAACTGGCTGGAGCAGCACCTCCAGAAGTACGCGGGCGCCGTCGTCGCCGTCACGCACGACCGGTACTTCCTGAACAACGTCGCCGAGTGGATCCTCGAACTGGACCGCGGCCGCGCGATCCCCTACGAGGGCAACTACTCCACGTACCTCGACAAGAAGTCCACCCGCCTCAAGGTCGAGGGCCGCAAGGACGAGAAGCGCCAGAAGCGGCTCAAGGAAGAGCTGGAGTGGGTCCGCTCCAACGCCAAGGGCCGTCAGACCAAGTCCAAGGCCCGCCTCGCCCGTTACGAGGAGATGGCGGCCGAGGCCGACAAGATGCGGAAGCTGGACTTCGAGGAGATCCAGATCCCGCCGGGCCCGCGACTGGGCTCCATCGTCGTGGAGGTCAAGAACCTCTCCAAGGCGTTCGGCGACAAGGTCCTCATCGACGACCTCAGCTTCACGCTGCCGCGCAACGGCATCGTCGGCATCATCGGCCCGAACGGCGCCGGCAAGACCACGCTGTTCAAGATGATCCAGGGCCTGGAGACGCCGGACTCCGGCGCGATCAAGGTCGGCGACACGGTCAAGATCAGTTACGTCGACCAGAGCCGCGCCAACATCGACCCCAAGAAGACGCTGTGGGCCGTCGTCTCCGACGAGCTCGACTACATCAACGTCGGCCAGGTCGAGATGCCGTCGCGGGCCTACGTGTCCGCCTTCGGCTTCAAGGGCCCGGACCAGCAGAAGCCCGCGGGTGTCCTCTCCGGTGGTGAGCGCAACCGGCTGAACCTGGCGCTGACCCTCAAGGAGGGCGGCAACCTGCTGCTCCTCGACGAGCCTACCAACGACCTCGACGTGGAGACCCTGTCCTCGCTCGAGAACGCGCTGCTGGAGTTCCCCGGCGCGGCCGTGGTCATCTCCCACGACCGCTGGTTCCTGGACCGGGTCGCGACGCACATCCTCGCGTACGAGGGCGAGTCGCGGTGGTACTGGTTCGAGGGCAACTTCGAGTCGTACGAGAAGAACAAGGTCGAGCGCCTCGGCGCGGACGCCACGCGCCCGCACCGTGCCACCTACAAGAAGCTGACCCGGGGCTGATCGGTCTTGCGCCACATCTACAGCTGCCCGCTGCGCTGGGCGGACATGGACGCGTACGGCCACGTCAACAACGTGGTGTTCCTCCGCTACCTGGAGGAAGCCCGTATCAACTTTCTGTTCCGCCCGGACAAGGACTTCAAGCAGGGGTCCGTGGTGGCGCGCCACGAGATCGACTACAAGAGGCAGCTGGTCCACCGGCACACGCCGGTGGACATCGAGATGTGGGTGACGCAGATCCGGGCGGCGTCCTTCACGATCACCTACGAGGTCAAGGACCCCGATCAGGTCTACGTCACGGCCTCGACGGTGATCGTGCCGTTCGACTTCGAGCAGCAGCGCCCGCGCCGGATCACCGCCGAGGAGCGCGACTTCCTGGAGTCGTACCGCGACGACGCGGACGAGGCCGTCGCGGCATGACCGTCCTGCACCTCGCCGACGCGGGGGAGGCGGCCGATCTGGCCGCCTTCCTCTCCCGGCTTGTCCACTACGACCGCGCGGCCGCCGTGCGCCTCCAGGCGCACGGCACCACGCTCGCGGTGTTCGGCCGGCCGCCGTCGTTCGAGGTCCTCGCCATCCGCACGGCGCGACTGGCCAAGCCGTACGAGAACGGCCTGGAGGTCACCCTCGACGTGACCGTCTCGGCCGGTGAACTCCTGGAATCCGTGACGGAGCCGGCGGCCACCGTCGGCGTCCCCGGCGCGGTGACCGGGCCGCCGTGGGCGGGCGTGCTGCCGCCCCGCGGCGGCTGGCGGCGGGAGCCGGGGCTGCCCGCCCCGGACGCCGTACGGGCCGCGGTCGCCGAGGCCGTCGCCGAATTCCGCTCCCGTACCGAGGAGTTGGCGCCCGAGGCGCGGACCCGTGGTGAACTCGACCGTGTCGGGCGGGAGATATGGTCCCGGCCGATCGGCGACACCGGCCTTCCCGTGCGGGCCGCGCACGCCGCGCAGTCGCTGGGATTCCTACGGCCCGTGGCCTCCGTACCCGGCGCCCCACAAGGTCCTTCCGGTGAGAGCCCGTTGACGCTCTACTCGTCAGGAGTGTGGCTGCGCCTGCGAACGCCGTTCGGATCGGTCGCCGTCCGCAGGGCGGGACTCGGTTCCCTGGACGTCAGCGTCCGCTGACCCACGGACCCGCTTCAGGGCCGGGACCGGCCGGATCGTGACCGGGAGGTGACGTGGCGCGACCGGAACGGGTGCGTCGGCGACGTGCTCAGCTCGCCGTGTTCACCATCGAAGCGGCCGCGTACGTCAGGTAGTTCCACAGCGTGTGCTCGTGCTCCTCGGAGAGCCCGAGCTCGTCGACGGCCACGCGCATGTGCCGGAGCCAGGCGTCGTGCGCGGCCTGGTCGACCTTGAAGGGCGCGTGCCGCATCCGCAGCCGGGGATGGCCGCGGTTCTCGCTGTACGTCGTCGGACCGCCCCAGTACTGGATCAGGAACAGGACGAGGCGCTCCTCGGCCGGGCCCAGGTCCTCCTCGGGATACATGGGCTTCAGCAGCGGGTCCCCGGCGACGCCCTCGTAGAAACGGTGCACGAGGCGCCGGAAGGTCTCCTCGCCGCCGACCTGCTCGTAGAAGGTCTGCTCCTGAAGCGTGCCGCGCCGAATCTCTTTCACGTCCCCATGGTCTCAGACGACGTGACCGAGGACTCAAGGCCTAGGACCGGTTCCGGACCGGGCCGCCGCTCGCACCCGGGCCCGTCCCGCAGCACAGTGGAGGTATGGGCGCGAACGCTCTCGACACCGGCACCGGACCCGAGGACCTCGCCGAGCTGGCGCGGGCGTCCCTGGTGCGCGAGATCGAGCGGAGCGGGGCCTTCGAGGGCGACCCGGTCTGGCGGGAGGTCTTCGAGGCCGTCCCGCGGCACCTCTTCGTGCCCTCGTACTACATCGGCGTCACCGGCGGCTTCCAGCGCGTGTGGGGAGAGGACCCGGACCCGCGGGCCAGGGAGCGCTGGCTGCGCGGCGCGTACGCGGACGCCCCGCTGGCGACCCGGGTGCGGGACGGAGAACTGGTCTCCTCCAGCAGCCAGCCGTCGCTGATGGCGAAGATGCTGACCGAGCTGGCGGTACGGGACGGGGACTCCGTCCTGGAGATCGGCGCCGGGACCGGCTACAACGCGGCCCTGCTCGCCCGCCGGCTGGGCGACGACCTGGTGACCACGATCGACCTCGACGCGGAGATCACCGAGACCGCGCGGGCCCATCTGGCCGTCGCCGGGTACCACCCGGAGGTCGTCACCGGGGACGGGGCGCGCGGTGTCCCCGAACGCGCCCCCTTCGACCGGATCATCGCCACCTGCACGCTGACCACGATCCCGCGCGCCTGGCTGCCCCAGTGCGGCCCCGGCGCACGCGTCCTGGCGCCGCTGGCCACCGGGCTCATCGCGCTGCGCGTCCGGGACGCCGGGCACGCGGAGGGACGCTTCCTGCACACGCCGGCCTTCTTCGTGCCGCTGCGCGGGGCCACCCGGTCCGAGCCGGAGCCGGCCCGGCTCGGCGGGCTGCCGCGCCACGCCCGCGGCCACGACCTGTTCCGGTTCCTGGTGGCCCTGACGGCGGGCAGCCTGGACCCGCACGACGCGTACGCGCTGTGGGAGCGCGAGGGGCGGCCACCGCGGGAGCGGTACGGGATCACGGTCGGCGCGGAACGTGCCTGGGCCTGGCTGGACGACCCGGACGGGCCGTACGCCTGGCCGCTGCCCTGAGACCGCCCACGACCCGGGGGCCCGTGCGGCCCGTCACCGGGCCCGTACCGCCCGCGACCGGGTTCCGGGCGGCCGGGCAGGGGCTCCCGGCCACGGGAGCCCCAGGGGCGCGCTCAGCCCCGGCGGATGGTGATCGTCGTCCAGGCGCCGACGTGCACCCGGTCCCCGTCCTGCAGCGGGATCGGCACGAACGGCTGGATGGGCTCCTCGCCGCCGTTGACCGTGGTCCCGTTCGTCGAGTTCTGGTCGACGACCGCCCAGGTGCCGTCGGGCTGCTGGACCAGGAGCGCGTGCTGGTGCGAGACGCCCGGGTCCTCCGGGGGCACCGACAGGTCGATGTCCGGGGTGTCGCCGGTGGAGTGCCGGCGGCGGCCGATGGTGATCTGGTTGCCGGTGAGCGGGCGCTGCTGCTCGGGTGAGTACGCGGGCAGGTTCAGGCCCGCGGCCTCGGGCCCGGAGCGCTGCATCATCGCCATGAAGTACTCGCGGTCCGGGGCGATGGTCATGCTCCAGCCCAGCGGCTGCTGCGGCTGTTGCTGCTGGTAGCCGGGGCCGGGCGGGGCCTGGGTGGCGCCGGGCTGCGGATAGCCGTAGCCACCGCCCTGCCCCGGGCCGTTCGGGCCGCCCTGGCCGCCGGGCGAACCGGAGGACGGCGGGGGGATCACCCAGTCGTCGTCGGCGCCGCCGAAGGCCGGGCCGCCGGACTGCCGGCCGCCCTGCTGCGGAGGTCCGCCCTGCGTGTACGGCGAGGCGGGCTGCTGGGTGTAGGCCTGCTGGGGGGCGCCGGGGCCGCCGTACGGCTGGGCCGGGGGACCCTGCGGGATCGGTTCGGCGGGCCGGTTCATCTGCGAGGGCCGCGAACTCTGGTACTCGAACGGGTCGTGACCGGGGCCGCCGGCACCCGGACCGCCCTGGTGTCCCGGACCCTGCTGCTGGAACCGCAGCGCGGGATTCTGGTTACCGGGACCGCCGTACGGCGCCTGCCCGCCGGGCGAGGGGTTCTGCGGACGCGGTGCCGCCGGGGTGTACGACGTCGCGGTGTTGGTCAGGAAGTTCCACCGGCACTCCTCGCAGAAGGGCGCGGCGCCCTCGCGGGGCGTGCGGCACTGCGGGCAGAGGTCCGGCTCGGAGCCGGGTCCGCCGGACAGGTGCGACCCGTTGCCGGGGCCGGGCTGCGGCGAACCGGGCGCCGGATAGCCGTAGCCGGGCGGCGGCGGGGGAGGGAGCGGGGGCACGGCACCGGCCATGCGGTGACCGCAGACCTCGCACCAGTCGTCGGAACCCGACTGGTGTCCGTTCGGGCAGGTCGGCATATCGGTGCTTCCCCCTCTCCTTTTCCGGCCGTTGTGACCGGATTTCTCCGATTCCCCACGGGAACCGGGCTCGCTACTTCTTTACACGAACAGTCTTTGTGGACCGTGTCTCAAGGGTCATTTCGTCTGCCTCGTCGACCCTTGCCTTCAATCGCACAGTACCTGCCGCGACGTCGACCACGTCCACCACCTTCGCGAGCAGTTTCGCAGTATCGGCGTTGCCGGAGGCTCCGGCGAGCTGAACGGCCCGTCCCAGCTTGGCCGTTGCTCCGTCGACATCTCCCGCTTTGCGAAGATCGAGCCCTTGCTGGATGACTTGTGCCAGTTCGGCCTGACCTGTGTAGTGCGCGACCTGCGGGTTGATGGACGTGGAGGCGACCATGTCGTCGGTCCACACGGCCCGCACGAGTCCCTGCGCGCCGAGGTTCTGCGCGCTGCCGTCGCCCTGCGGGATCACCAGTGAGACGCGGGCGGCGAGCATCTCCCGGCCGACTGCGGCCGTCGGGACCTGGACGCACACGTGGTAGTCGCGGGACTCGTCGCCCCAGGAGCCGGTCGGGTAGTCGCCGGCCCGGGGGCCCGCCTCCGTCCGACGGTCCGTCAGTTCCTCGACGGTGGGCGCCACTTGCTTGACGAACTTGATCTCGGTGCCGACCGGGGTCCACAGCCGCAGGGCCACGTCGGCGACCTCCTTGCCCATGGCCGTCTCCATCATGTGCGTGAAGTCGGCGGTGAGGGCGGCCGGGTCGGCGACGATGTCGGCGGTGCCGAGCAGCGCCGAGGCGATGCCGGTGACCTCCTTCACCTCCCAGTCGGTGCCGACTCCGCGCGCGTCACAGGTGAAGCGTCCGGCGCAGGAGTCGAGCGCGGCCCGCAGGTCCTCGGGCGACTCGTGTTCGTTGCGGCCGTCGGTGAGCACGATGCCGTGCCGGATCGACACCTCCGCGGAGGACAGCAGCCGGTCGGCGAGACGCAGCCAGGTGCCGATCGCCGTGCCGCCGCCCGCGCTCAGCTTGCGCAGCGCCTGCTTGGCCTGCTCGCGGGTGGCCGCGTCCGCCACCGCGAGCCGTCCGCCGCCCGGATAGACCTCCTTGGCGACGTGCGTGCCGCCGATCACCGCGAAGTGGACCCCGTCACGCACCGTGTCGATCGCGGCGGCCGTCGCGTCCCGGGCGTTGCGCATCTTGTTCGGCGGGTAGTCCATCGAGCCCGAGCAGTCGACCATGATCGCCACGGCGGCGTCCGGGCTCTGCCCCGCCGTGTACAGGTGCGGAGCGGCGACCGCGCTGCCGACGGTGCCGCCGCCGGTCGCACTCACCGTGACGATCGCGTTGACCTCGCGGCCGCCCTCCGGCAGGTACTCGTTCTGGTAGACGTCGACCGAGAACTGCGGCACGTTCGACTTCGAGAAATTGGCCATGCCTTTTCTGTCCCCCTCGGGCCTCCGCCGCCGGCGGAGGTGATGACTGGTGCGGACCGGTCCCCTCCGGTCCGCGGCCGCCCCCGTCAGTTCGCGGCCTCAGGCCGATCCTGCCCCCTGCGAGGGGGCGGGGAACGGCATGACGGCCACTGTTACGTTGTCGTGGCCCCCACCGTCGAGGGCGTGACCGACCAGGACCCGGGCGGTGTGCAGGGGTCGTTCGGCGGCGTCCCGGGGGACGATCTCGGCCATCTCCCCGGCCGCCTCCGCGTAGTTCCACAGACCGTCGGTGCACACCACCACCACACCCGGCCGGTCGGGCTTGAACGAGACGGTGTGCGGCTCCAGTTCGTAGGCGTCGGCGCCGAGCCAGCCGGTGATCGCGTGGGCGCGCTCGTCGGCGTACGCCTCCGCCTCGTTCATGAGACCCGCGGCGACCATCTGGGCGGCCCACGAGTCGTCCTCGGTCAGCCGGGCCGGCGGCGAGGAGCGGTCGACGGGAACCCAGTAGGCGCGGCTGTCGCCGACCCAGCCGACGATCAGCAGGGAGGACGTGACGACGGCGCCGACGATGGTGCAGGCGGGCGCGTTCACGTGCGGTGCGTTCTCGCCCTGCTCGGTGGACGGGTCGGCCAGCGCGTTGACGGCCTCGGCGGCCGTGACGATCGCCTCGTGCATGGCCTGCTGCGGGTGCGTGCCCAGCGGGAGCGCCGCCAGGAGCGACTCGTTCGCCGCGGTGGACGCCGCGAGCGAGGCCTCGTCCGGACGGGTCGCGGAGGAGACCCCGTCGCAGACGATCGCGACGACCGCGGGGGAACCGTCGGGCAGCGCGGTCGAGGAGATCGCGAAGGCGTCCTCGTTGCGGTGGTGGCGCAGGCCCCGGTCGCTGACCGCGGCGACCGCGCCCAACTCCTGTTCCATGTGGTCCCGTTCCCGTGGCTGCGCGTGCCCGCAGTTCTCGCAGTAGCCGTCGGGGTCGACGTGACCCGACCGGCAGGCCACGCACAGCTTGGCACCCGCGGGGGGCGCCGCGAGGTCGGCGGTGCGGGGATCGGCGGGGATCTCCGGGGCCGGGCCGTCACCCGGACGGGTCTCCGCGGTCCCGGCCTCACCGGCCGGCGGGGCGAGCGGGTACTCGTCGGGCTCCGAGGGACGGTCGAACCGCACGCCCGACGGCTGCCCGTCGGGCCGCTTCGCGGCGGACGGCCGGACGCTCGCCGGAACCCCGTGCGGGTCCTGCTGACGCGGGAGTTCGGAACCGCCCGAATCGGTGCCCCGGATGTCGGTGGCGCGGTGCACCGGCGCGGGCACGTCGGAGCTGTCGACCTCCGGCGCGACGGGCCAGTCCACGGACGGGGCGGCCGGGGCGAGGCCCGGCGGAACGCCGTTCATGGCGATCGTCGGGTGGTCGTCCGGCGGTGCGGGCACCGCCGACAGGTCGTAGCCGCACGCACCGCAGAAACGGTCAGCCGCCTCCAGCGGCTCCTCGCAACTGGGGCACCGCGAAAGGGCCGTCGGCTGGGGCATCTGGGACATCAATCACACCCACGTCCGGGGGCGGTAACGGTTGGCACGTTCCACCAGGTCGATCCTCTCCTCGCCGCCCCGGGCGAGCCGGGCCAGCGTGCGGTACGAACGTTCGAGGCCGAAACGGAGGCCACGCTCGTCCAACGCGCTGCCGAGCAGCGCGGTTCCGCCTCCGGTGGCCGGAGCGGAACCCTGGCTACCGGAGAGTACCCAGTCCAGGGCGCAGCCGAGGACCTCCGTCGACAACTGCTCGCGGCGCATCGCGTCCAGACCGAATCCGTCGAGGGCCTCGACCTGTTCGGCGGCCGCCGTCAGATCGTCGAGGAACGGCGGAGCCGCCGCCTCCGAGACCGGCCGCTGCCGCAGTCTCGCCCGCACGGCCGCGACCCGCGCCGCCGTGTAGTGGATCGACGACTCGGGGACGGATTCCAGCGTGCGCACGGCGCCACGGCGGTCCCCCGCCGCGAGCTGGACCCGGGCCAGTCCGAACGCCGCGCTCACGTGCCCGGGGTCGGTCGTCCACACCAGGCGGTAGTACTCGGCGGCGTTGTCCAGCTGGCCGAGCACCTCCGCGCACACGCCGAGCGCCAGCTTGGGCGCGGGCTCCCCGGGGAAGGCGTCGTAGATCGCGTCGAAGGACAGCGCCGCGATCTCGTTGTCCCCGGTCGCCAGGGCCGTGACCCCGCGGTACCAGACCACCCGCCAGTCGTCCGGGTGATCCGCCTCCAGCGACTCGACGGAACGGCTCGCGCCGCCCAGTTCACCCATCTCCAGGCGGGCCCGCAGCTCCCGCAGCCGCAGTTCCGTCGAACCGGTCGGCGCGGTGTGCAGCGCGGTGATCAGCTCCGCGGGCGCGGACGTCATCAGGCCCGCCAGGAAACCGGCGTTGGGGTCACCGGGGTCCACCCGGGGGACGGGCAGCGCGAGCGCGGTGGCCGTCGCCTGAACGGGTCTGACCAGGGTGGTGGAGGCCGGCACGGGAGACAGCGGCCCGCTCCCGTTCGTCCCCGCGAGGGGCCGGGGCGCGCCCTTCCTCCTCCGTACGGGGACCGCGCGGACCCCGAGGAGCGACACGTCCTCGGCCGCCCTCCCGAACAGTTCCGTGTCCGTGACCCTGGTCTCCGGTCCGAACAGGGTCGACAGGGCCGGCCGCGCCCGCCCCGTCTGGAGCGAGACCACCTCGCGCAGCACGCCGGTCAGCTGTTCCGACATCTCCCGCGCGGAGGCGAAACGGCGGGCCGGGTCGGGGTCCGTGGCCCGGACGAGGAGCCGGTAGAAGGACTCGTACTGGCGGAAGACCTCGATGTGGTCGGGGTCGGGCAGGGAGTCCACGAAGACGTTCGTGTAGCCCTGGAAGTCGAAGGAGAGGACGGCGAGCGTACGGGCCACCGTGTACAGGTCGGAGGCGATCGACGGGCCGACCTCCGCCACCTCGGGGGCCTGGTAGCCCACCGTGCCGTAGATGGCCGATTCCTCGTCGTCCATCCTGCGCACCGCGCCCATGTCGATCAGCTTGAGCTGGTCCTCGGTCTGGATCGCGTTGTCGACCTTGAAGTCGCAGTACAGCAGGTTGCGGCTGTGCAGGTGACCGAGGGCCTCCAGGGCCTCGATGCCGAACGCGCAGGCCTGCTCCACCGGCAGCGGGTCGCGCTTGCCGTCCGAGGTGCGGCGGTCGTTGGCGATCTCCTTCAGCGACTTGCCACCGACGTACTCCATGACGATGTACCCGTCCAGCGAACCCGTCCGCTGGTCGAGGTGCTCGACGAAGTTGTAGATCCGCACGATGTTGGAGTGCTCGATCTCCGCGAGGAAGCGCCGCTCGGAGATCGCGGCCTCCATCGCGTCCTGGTCGCCCGTGTCGAGCAGCCCCTTGAGGACCACCCAGCGGTCGGACACCGCGCGGTCGACGGCCAGGTAGACCCAGCCGAGCCCGCCGTGCGCCAGACAGCCCACCACCTCGTACTGGCCGTGCACGATGTCGGCGGCGCGCAGTTTCGGCACGAACGAGTACGGGTGTCCGCACTTCGTGCAGAAGCCCTCGGTGCGGCCGGGCCGGTCGCCGCGCGAACGCCCCACCGGGGCACCGCAGTCGGAGCGCGAGCAGAACCGTTTGCGCTCGGGCACCTCCGGGTGCTCCTGGACCATCGCGCGCGGATCGGGCCGCGGAACGTCCGGGACCTCGACGAGCCCGGCGCCGAGCCGGCCCCGCCCGGAGGAGGACGCCGTCGAACCGGAGCTGCGCACCGACACCGAGCGGCCCGTCGAACCGCCCGACAGCGACCGGGACAGCCGGCCGGACACCGAACGCCGCGACTGCGAGGAGCGCGAGGACGTACGCGCGCTGGCCCGCGAACCACCGCGCACACTGCCGCTGTCGGCGCCGTGCGGTCCCGCACCGGCCGCCGCCGCGCCACCCGCTCCCGGGCCGGCCTGCGACGGATGCGCCGGGGGCTTCGCCGACACGACCGGGGCGAGCCCGCACGTGTCGCAGTACAGCTCTCCGCCGCCCATGTCCTCGTACGACCCCTCGCAGTCGGGCCGTTGACACTTCCGCTCCGCGCTCACAGCCTGCTCACTCACGCCGCATCCCCTTCAACGCTCACGCGCCGGGCCCCCTCCGGTCCGCACGGTCCTGTGGCCCGCCCTGCTCCGGCACCCGCGGGCTCAGCAGTTCGGCGGCCGCCCGCTGATAGCGCAGCACCGCCTCCTCCGCCACCCGCAGATCGCAGGGAGCGCTCCACAGCATGCGCCGGGCCGCGTCGTAGCGCTCCACCAGAAACGGGTCCTCGGCGAAGCCGTGCCGGGCGACCTTCGCCTTGTACGCGTCGAGCCGGCCGCGCAGCTCGGCGCGGACCGCCAACGGCTGGGTGACGGCCGTCAGCGACTCACGGGCGCGCAGGAGTTCGTCCTCCGCCTTCTCCTCCAGTGCTTCGAGCAGCGGCGAGAGGCGGTGCCACTGGGCGTGCCTGCGGTACTCCGCGGCCGTCGCCAGCTGCTCCTGCAGTGCCGTCGGCGGACCGCTGACGGCCGGCACCTCGGACGCGGCGATCTTCGCCAGCACCTCGCCGCGGGCACTCCGCGCCTCGGCGAGCGTGCGGTCCGCGCGGCTGAGCACGTCCCGGAGCCTCACCAGCCGGGCCTCCGCGTCCTGCCGCACGGTGAGGACCGCGTCGATCTCCCGGCGCACCTCCTCCAGGGCGCGGGCCTCACGGTCGTACGTCGTCGTGTCCGGACGGCCGCCGCCCGGTGCCGAACTCCCCTGGGCGGGCACCCAGAAGGCCAGCGGATCGGAGACGACCCGTTCGCGCAGGGTGGTCAGGGTCCGGGTGATCCGCTCCAGGTCGTCGCCCGAGGGATGCTCGCCGGGGCGCACGCCCACGGAGTGCGCGAGCTGCCGGGTGCGCTGGAGCTCCGCGGCCAGTAAATCGATCCGGGCGGGCAGCGCGGACCACACGGCGTCCGCCGTGACGACCATGTCGAGCGAGGTCGCGTACAGCTCGTTCATCCGGTCGACCAGGCCGGCCAGCGAGAACCGCTCGCTGAGCTTGCCGGTGCCGGCCAGGGTCGGCGCGTTCGCGGTCGCGGTGGTGGAACCGGCGACGGTGATGCCCGAACCGCGCAGCAGCTCGGTCAGCTCCACCAGGTCCTCACGGCTGGACCAGCGTCTGCGGGAACGGATCTCGCGCGCGGAGCGCAGCGCGTCCGTGTACGCGTCGAAGTACGCCCACAGCAAGGTGATCGACGCCTCCGCGGACGTCCAGCGCTCCTTGGTGGTGCCGGTGAGTTCGGCGCCCTCCAGAAGCCTGCGTCCCGCGTGGTCCTGCAGGGCGAGGAGCGAGGTCTCGATGGCCTCGTACTCCGCGCCGAGGCGCGCCAGCGCACGGTCCGCCTCGTCCCGGTCCATCACCGGCCCGGGGGGTCCCGTGACGCCCATCGATCACCTCTCGCTCTCGTGCGTTCCCCGCGCGCTCGGTGTGCGCCCGGGGCAACTCTCCAGTCGTATCAGGTCGGTTGCTTGTAGTGGGGGACGGGAGGGGTCCGTGAAGGGGACTTCTCCCCGAGGGTCGGGGCGAGCCACTTGTCGTACGACCGGCCCCAGCCGCTCTCGCGGTAGTCCGCGAGGATCTTGTTGACCCGGCGCACCAGGTCGTCGTCGGGACCCTTCTTCATCGCCACGCCGTAGTACTCGGTCGTGAAGGTCCCGCCCTTGAGTTGCACCGTGGGGTCCTGGGCGGCCTGGCTCGCGGCGAGCGCGCCGTCGGTCACCACCGCGTCGGCCAAGCCGAGTTGGAGGCGCACCAGACAGTCGAGCTGGTTGGGCACGGGCTTTATGATCTTGGCGGAGGAGACGAGCCTGCCCTTCCTCCGGTCCTCCACCAGTTGTTCGTTCGCCGTCGAACTCGCCGCCGTGCAGATCCTCTTGCCGGCGAGGCTCTCGTCGCGCCCCGTGATCTTCGACGCCGTCGGGGCGAGCACCTGCTGGCCGGTCTGGAAGTAGGGCGCGGAGAACACGACGTCGTCCAGACGCTTGCAGGTGATCGTCATGGTGCGCACCACCATGTCGACCTCACCCTTCTGGATCGCCTCGACGCGCCGCGCGGTGGGGACTGCCCGGAACTGGACCGCTTTCGGGTCGCCGAGGATGTCCTCGGCGATCGCGTGGACCAGGTCGATGTCGAAGCCCTCCAGGTCGCTGCCGGACTTCAGGTTGTTCGGGTCGCGGTAGCCCCAGCGGTAGCTGTTCTGGTCGACGCCGACGATCAGCCGCCCGCGGCTCTTGATGGCGTCGATCGTCGGCCCGTCCGCGCCCGACGGGGCGGGGCTCCGGTCCTGCGGGTCGACGACGCACTTCTTGGCCCTGGCCTGCGTGCCCCGGGCCACGCCCTGCCCGCCGACGTCGGTGGTGCCGTCCTGGCCGCGCGCGCCGCCCAGCGGCAGCAGCAGCGCGAGGACCAGGGTGATCGCACAGGCGGCCGCCATCGCGCCCACGCCGCCCCAGCCCCTCAGGCTCGCCCTCAGGCGTCGTCCGATCATCGTCCCTCCCCCTCTCACCGGTACTCCGAAAGCCTGCGCCCGACGCCGAACACCGCGCCCGCCGCGGCCAGCACGGCCAGGACCGCCGCACCGACCGGGATTCCGGTCATCGCGCCCAGCCCGCCGCTCGCCGCCTGCCGGAACTCGGTCTCCTCGTGCTCCAGCGCGAGCGTGAGGTTGCCGTCCACGCCCTTGAAGCACTCGCTCGTGGGCTTCTTGTCCTTGGAGCCGATGACCCGGTCCAGGGCGCTCTGGTAGTCGCCGTTCTTGTTGGCGTCGGCGGCCTCCCGATGACGCTGCTTCCATTCCTTCATGTTGGAGGTCGCGGTCCGCACGGGCTTCTCGCCCGCCGCGTCGTCGGAGAGGGCCGCCGCCACCGCCAGGCCCTTGGTGAGCTTCTTCATGTCCAGCTTGAAGTTGTACTCGTACAGGTCCACGGACGAGTCGTCCGCCAGGACCTTCGTCTCGGCGCCCCGGCTGACCAGGGTGAGGGTCTCGTTGCCCCGGGCCTTCAGGGACGCGATCTGCGCGTCGTGCAGCTCGTTCAGGGAACGGACCCCGTGGTCGTAGGACTCGTCGAGCCCGGCCCGGGCGACGGTGTGCCCGACGGACAGCCACAGCAGCACGACGAGGGAAGCCGCGGTGGCGGCGGCCAGGCCCTGGTTCATCACGCGGTTCGTACGGCGGTAGTTGCGCCGCTGGGCCCACACGAGGGCGCCGAGCGCGACGAGACCGAGGGCGATCGCGGCCCAGGGATAGGGCTTCGCGTCGGCGTAGTCGGCGTTCAGCCGCTGGTTCTCCCGCTGGTAGAGATCCCGGGCCTTCGGGAGCATGTCTTTCTGCATCTTCTCGTTCGCGTACCGCAGGTACGCGCCGCCCAACGGATAGCCCTGCAGATTGTTGGCGCGGGCCCGCTCGATCAAGCCCTTGTACTCGGGCAGCAGTTCGTTCAGCTGGGAGATGGTGGCGGACGAGGAGGAGCCCGGCTCCGAGCTGTTGGCCGCGGTGACCAGCCTGGCGGCCGCCGTCCTGATGTCCCTCTCGTACTGCTCCCGGGTCTCCTTCGACTCCTGAGAGCCCGCCAGGAAGCCGCTGGAGGCCGTGGTGTTGGCGTCGGCGAGCGAGCGGTAGATCTCGGCGGCGCTCGCGCTCAGCGGCTGGCTGCTGTGCAGCACGTTGTCCGCGGCGGCCGAACGTTCCGTCATCTGCCAGGCGGTGACCGCGCCGAACGCGACGACCAGCAGGGCGAGTACGGCGCCGATGATCCGCAGCCGTCCCGGCTCCGTCGTCGCCGCGGCACGCAGCCGGTCCACGCCCTCCGCCCAGGCCGTACGCCGTGGTGTCGCTCCGGGAGCCGGGGGAACGGCCTGCGGGGAACCGGGCAGGGACCGCGGCGGGGTGGGTCCGCCCGGGGGTGCGGGAGGTCCGGCCTGCGCCGGCACGGACGGCATCGTGCTCGCGCCACGTCCCGGCGGCGTCGCGTTTCCGTTCGGCGGGTGTGTCACTCTCGACCTCCCCCAGGGTCATCCGGCCGGTCACGCTCGCCGCGGGCGCGGGAAGCGCGGCCGGTCGGCGTACGTGCACGGCGGCAAGTATCGCCGCCGGGACCGGTATCCGCACAGGCCTTGCCTGGATCTTGTTCGGATCACGGGCAGCACGACTCCCCCGTGCCAACCCCCTGCCCATGAACACGTGTTCCGGTTCGGATTGGTTCCCGTCCCGTCACGGCAGGTCATGGAGCGTGCGCGGGGCGCCCCGGTGGCGCACGCGCCCCGCGCGTCACCGGGGCTTCCTCAGCCCCGCTCGTAGAACTCCCGTACCCGCGCGTGGATCTCGTCCCCGGCCCGTACCCGGTCCAGGCCGAGAAGGGCCGCCCCCAGCACCGGCGCGACCGTGACGACCCGGGGGACCGCCTTGGGCGCGCGGACGGCCAGGAGTTCGCGGATCCGGTCGTCGAGCTGGGGATGGCGGGCGGCCAGGATGCTGCCGCCGAGGAGGACCGGGGTCTCCTCGCCGAGGAGACCGAGGCGGGTCAGCGCCACCGCGGCCATCGCGACCACCTCCTCCGCGAGCCGGTCGACGATGCCGCGGGCCACCGGATCGCCGTCCACCGCCGTGGCGAACAGGACCGGGGTCAGCTCGTGGCGCCGCGCGTTGCCGATGTGCTCCAGGTGGAGCGCCTCGATGAGCGCGTACATGGAGTCCAGCCCGAAGTGCGCGGGCAGCGTGCGCGCCAGGGCGGTGGGCCCGCCCCGACCGTCCTCGGCCCGCGCCGCGTGCCACAACGCCTCCTCCGCCAGCCCCCAGCCGCCGCCCCAGTCGCCGGAGATGCGGCCGACGGCGGGGAACCGGGCGGTGCGGCCGTCGGGCCGCATGCCGACGCAGTTGATGCCGGCCCCGCAGACCACGGCGACACCGCGCGGCTCGGCGATCCCGGCCCGCAGGATCGCGAAGGTGTCGTTGCGCACTGCCACCTCGGCGCCCCAGGCGCGCGCCCGCAGCGCGGCCGCCAGCCGCTCCTCCTCCACGGGCAGGTCGGCGTTGGCGAGGCAGGCGGAGACATGGCCGACCTCGGTGACGCCCGCTTCGGCGAAGGCCCGCCGCACGGCGTCGGCGACCGCGTCCACCGCCGTCTCGACGCCCACTGCGGGGGGCCGGAACCCGCCCCCGCGCGCGGTGCCGGTCACCCGCCCGTCCGCGGCCACCACGGCGACGTCGGTCTTGCTGTTCCCCGCGTCGATGGCCAGCACGAGGCCCGCGGCCGCGGGGCCGGACCCGGCGACCGTCCCGGCGCCGGACTCCGTCGAGGTCATGCCCACGCGAGGTGCTCCCGGTTGTGCGCGATCAGCTGGTCGGTCAGGGTGTCGGCGTAGGCGTACTGGCCCACCAGGGGGTGCGCGAGCAAGGCCCGGAAGACCCGGTCGCGGCCGCCGCGCAGGGCGGCCTCCAGCGCGAGGTCCTCGTACGCGGTCACGTTCGCCATGAGTCCCGCGTACAGCGGGTCCACGGACGGGACCGGCAGCGGTACGGGCCCCTCGGGGCCGACCGCGGCCTGCACCTCGATCACCGCGTCGTCCGGCAGGAACGGCAGGGTCCCCCGGTTGTACGTGTTCACCACCTGGTGGGGGCTGCCGCCCCCGCCGAGCAGCGAGGCCGCGAGGTCCACGGCGGCCTCCGAGTAGTAGGCGCCGCCGCGCCGGCTGAGCAGCCCGGGCTTCTCGTCAAGCGCGGGGTCGCCGTACATCGTCAGCAACTGCCTTTCCATCTCTGCCACTTCGGCGGCCCGGGAGGGCTTGGTGCGCAGCTCCCGGACGACCTCGTCGTGCGCGTAGAAGTAGCGCAGGTAGTAGGAGGGCACGACGCCGAGGCGGTCGACGACGTGGCGCGGCAGCCGGAGGTCCTCGGCGATCGTGTCGCCGTGCCCGGCGAGCAGCCCGGGCAGGACGTCCTCGCCCTCGGGACCGCCCAGGCGCACACCGGTCTCCCAGGTGAGGTGGTTGAGGCCCACGTGGTCGAGGTGCACCTCGGCGGGGGAGACGCCGAGCAGCGCGGCGAACTTCCGCTGGAAGCCGATCGCCACGTTGCACAGGCCGACCGTCCTGTGTCCCGCCCGGAGCAGGGCGCGCGTCACGATGCCGACCGGGTTGGTGAAGTCGATGATCCACGCGTCCGGGTTGGCGCGGCGGACCCGCTCGGCGATGTCCAGTACGACCGGAACCGTGCGCAGCGCCTTGGCCAGACCGCCGGCGCCCGTCGTCTCCTGCCCGACGCAGCCGCACTCCAGCGGCCAGGTCTCGTCCTGCTCACGGGCCGCCTGGCCGCCCACCCGGAGCTGGAGGAGCACGGCGTCGGCGCCCTCGACTCCCGCGTCCAGGTCGGACGTCGTGATGATCCGGCCCGGGTGGCCCTGCCTGGCGAAGATCCGGCGGGCCAGGCCGCCCACCAGCTCCAGGCGTTCGGCCGCCGGGTCGACCAGGACCAGTTCCTCGACGGGCAGGGTGTCTCTGAGCCGCGCGAAACCGTCGATGAGTTCGGGGGTGTAGGTCGACCCTCCGCCGACCACGGTGAGTTTCATGCTTAACCCTTCACTCCGGTGAGCGTGACGCCCTCGACGAACGCCTTCTGCGCGAAGAAGAACACGAGGATCACGGGGGCCATGACCAGGACGGTCGCGGCCATGGTGAGATTCCAGTCGGTGTGGTGCGCGCCCTTGAACGACTCCAGGCCGTAGGACAGTGTCCAGGCGCCCTGGTTCTCGGAGGCGTAGATCTGCGGTCCGAAGTAGTCGTTCCAGGCGTAGAAGAACTGGAACAGCGCGACGGCCGCGACGCCCGGCCGTGCCATCGGCAGGACGACCCTCAGCAGGGTCCGCAGGTCCCCGCACCCGTCGACCTTGGCCGCGTCCAGGTACTCGTTCGGGATGGTCATCAGGAACTGGCGCAGCAGGAAGATGGAGAACGCGTCCCCGAACGCCATCGGGATGATCAGCGGCCACAGCGTGCCGGACAGGTCCAGCTGCTTCGCCCAGAACAGGTACATCGGGATGATCACGACCTGCGGCGGCAGCATCATCATCGAGATGACCAGCATCAGCGACAGATTCCGGCCGCGGAAGCGGAACTTGGCGAGCGCGTAGGCGACCGGGACCGACGAGACGACGGTCAGCACCGTGCCGAAGCCGGCGTAGAGCAGGGTGTTCCTCCACCAGGTGAGGAAGCCCGGGGTGTCGAAGACCTTCTTGTAGTTGCCCCACTCCCAGGTGTGCGGGATCAGGTCGCGGCTCAGTGCCTGGGTGTCGCTCATCAACGAGGTCAGGAACACGAACACGAAGGGCAGCACGAAGAAGAGGGCGGCCGCGACGCCGAGCGAGTGGACCGCCACCCACTCCAGGAGGGCCCTGCGGCGGGCGGTGCGTTCGGCGGGTGAGGCGGCGGCCGTCAACTTCACCGGCTTGTCGAGTACTTGGGCCATCGGTCAGTCACCTGCCTGGATGAGACCGCCCCGGCGCCGCATCAGGAACGCGGTGAACACCATGGACAGGGCGAACAGTACGAGCGCGACCACACAGGCGGAGCCGTAGTCGAAGCGCTGGAAGCCGAGGTTGTAGACGAGCTGCGGCAGGGTGAGCGTCGACTTGTCGGGATAGCCGGGCTCGAACTGCGTACCGGCGCCCTGGATGACGCCCGAGGCGACCTTCCCGGCGATCAGTGGCTGCGTGTAGTACTGCATGGTCTGGATGACCCCGGTGACCACCGCGAACATCACGATGGGCGAGATGTTCGGCAGGGTGACGTACCGGAAGCGCTGCCAGGCCGAGGCGCCGTCCAGCTCGGCGGCCTCGTACTGCTCCGTCGGCACGTCCAGGAGCGCGGCCATGAAGATGACCATGAGGTCGCCGATGCCCCACAGGGCCAGCAGGGTCAGGGCAGGCTTGGACCAGGAGGGGTCGTTGAACCAGCCCGGCGCCGGTACGCCGGCCTTCTCCAGCAGCGAGTCGACCGGCCCCGTACCGGGGTTGAGGAGGAAGGCGAAGGCCATCGTGGCCGCCACCGGCGGGGCGAGGTAGGGCAGGTAGAAGAGGGTGCGGAAGACACCCGTACCCGTCTTGATCTTCGTGATCAGCATGCCCACGCCGAGCCCGAACAGCACCCGCAGGGTGACCATGACGAGGACCAGCCACAGGGTGTTGCGCAACGCGGGCCAGAACAGCGGGTAGTTCTCGAAGACGTAGGCCCAGTTCTTCGTCCCCACCCACGTCGGCGGCTTGAAGCCGTCGTAGTGCATGAAGGAGAAGTAGACGGTCGAGATCAGCGGGTAGGCGAAGAAGACCGCGAAGCCGACCAGCCAGGGCGACATGAAGGCGAGCGTCCGCAGCGCCGACCGGCGGCGCTTGGAGGCGAGCGTGACAGTACTCATGTCCGTGCGGTTACTTCGCCTGCGCGATGTCCGTGTCGATCTGCTCGGCGGTGGCTTCCAGGCCCGCCTTCAGATCCTTGGACCTGCCGCTCTCGTAGTCGTATCCGAACTGCTGGAGCGTCACGAGGTAGGTGCCGCCGTTGATGGACGCCGGAGTCGTCGTCGAGTTCGGGTTCGAGGCTATGTCCAGGAACGTCTTGAAGCGCGGGTCGTACGTCAGCTTCGGCGACTTGAGGGCCGCGAGCGTGGAGGGCACGTTGTGGATGTCGTTGGCGAAGCCGACCACCGCGTCGGTGTCCGTGGTCATGTACTTGATCAGTTCCCAGGCCGCGTTCTGCTTCCTGCTGGTGGACGCGATGCCCGCGATGGTGCCGGTGATGTAGCCCTTGCCGTACTGGTCCGCCCGGTCGTCCGGCACGGGCAGCGGGGCGACGCCGATCTCGAAGCCCGGCTTGGCCTCCTCGGCCATCCCGAGCCGCCATTCGCCGTCCAGCTGCATGGCGACCTGACCGGTGTGGAAGGGGTGCTTGGGGCCCCACTCGTCACCGAGTTTGGAACGGTAGGTCTCCAGCTTCTTGAAGCCGCCGAGTTCACCGACCAGCTTCTTCTGGAGGGTGAACCCTGCCGTGAAGGCGGGGTCCTTGGCGATGTTCGACTTGCCGCTGCTGTCGAAGTACGTGGGCGAGAACTGCCCGAAGTAGTGCTCGGTGGTGGACTCCCAGCCGTGGTAGTTCGGCATGAAGCCGAGCTGGGAGTACGAGTCGCCCTTGGCGATCGTGAGCTTCTTCGCGTCCTTCTCGAACTCGGACCAGGTCTTCGGCGGGGAGGCGATCCCGGCCTTCGCGAACGCGTCCTTGTTGTAGTAGAGCCCGTACGCGTCCCCGAGGAGCGGCACCGTGCAGCGGTTGCCCTCGAACTGGGTGTACTCGTTCATCGCCTTCGGGAACGTCGTCCCGGGGTCGATGCCCGCCTTCTTGAAGCGCGGGTTCAGATCGACGAAGGCACCGGACGAGCAGAACTTGCCCACGTTGTTGGTGGTGAAGGAGGAGACGACGTCGGGGGCCTTCTCGCCGCCCGCGCGCAGCGCCTGGTTGATCTTGTCGTCGGTCATGTTGCCGACGATGTTCACGTGGATGTTGGGGCGGGCCTTCTCGAACCCCGCGACCAGCGTCTTCACGGCCTTGACCTCGTTCGGCGCGCTCCAGGCGTGCCAGAAGTTGATCGTCTGCTCCTTGGCCGCGTCGTCGCTCGCGTCGGAGGTGGACTGGCCGGTACAGGCGGTGGCGAGGAGGACTGTCGAGGCGGAAGCGGCGAGCGCGACGGCCACGGTTCGTGACATTCCGGGCATGGCGGGATCTCCCTGCGAAGGACGGGGCGGGACGGGGGAGTTGCGGGCTTGGGAAGGGTTCGGAGAGAGGGTGTGGGACCGGGTCAGCGCGAGGTGTCGAAGACCTCGTCGCGGGTGGCTGCCAGCGCGCTCTCCAGCGCGCCGCGCAGCACGGGGTGTTCGTGCACGTCGCCGACGACGAGCCGCGGCCGGGAGGCGGCCAGCTCCTCCAGCTCGGCCTGGACCAGCGCGCGCAGCGGTTCCCCGCCGGCGGTGAGCGACGATCCGCTGAGGACGACGAGTTCGGGGTCGAGCACGGAGACGAGGGAGGCCAGACCGGTGGCGAGCCCGGTCGCGTAGGTCTCCAGGAGTCGCCGGTAGGGGCCTTCGCCGACGGCGGCTGCCCGTTCGACGAGGGTCGCCGCGGCCTCGGCGTAGGGGCCCGAGGGCAGGTCCGTGACGCCGAGTTCGCGCGCCAGCTGGGGGATGGCCTGCGAACCGGCCAGCTCCTGGTAACCACCGCTGTTGGCCTTGGTCACATGGCGCACCAGGGGCGCGCCGGGCACCGGCAGGAAGCCGACCTCGCCCGCGCCGCCGGTCCAGCCGCGGTGCAGCCGGCCGCCGAGCACGAGCGCGGCGCCGAGACCGCCCTCGTTCCACAGCAGGACGAAGTCCTCGTGACCCCGGGCGGCGCCGAGCCGCTGTTCGGCGATGGCGACCAGGTTGACGTCGTTCTCGTACTCGACGGGCATCGGCAGCGCGGCGGCCAACTCGTCCAGGAGGGTGGGTGTGTGCCAGCCGGGCAGGTGGGAGGCGTAGCGCAGCCGGCCGGTGTTGGGGTCGAAGGCGCCGGGGGTGCCGATGACGAGACGGCGGACGTCGTCCCGGGCGAGCCCGGCCGCCTTCACCGCGCCGTCGAGGGCGTCGGTGACCTGGCGTACGACGGGCTGGGCCGGGCGGCGTCCGGGGGTGGGCAGTTCGTACTCGCCGACCGTGCGGCCGGTGATGTCGGCGACGGCGGCCAGGATGCGCTCGGGCGTGACGTCCAGGCCCGCCGCGTGGCCGGCGCCCGGATCGACCTCGTACAGCTGGGCGTTGGGGCCCGGTCGTCCCTCGCTCGTGCCGGTGGCGAGCACCAGGCCCGCCGCTTCCAGGCGGGCGAGGAGCTGCGAGGCGGTGGGCTTGGACAGGCCGGTGAGCTTGCCGATCCGGGTCCGCGAGAGCGGGCCGTGCTCGAGCAGCAGATCGAGGGCGGCGCGGTCGTTCATCGCGCGCAGGACGCGCGGAGTGCCCGGCGTACCGGCGGATCCTGCCATGGCTGTCGCCACCTGCCCTTCTCCTGGCCGACCAGCTTCCCAGGGGTGCCTTCGGGAAGTCCACCGCGAGATCATTGTTAGGAAAGTTTCCTATTGCTGTGCGAGGAAAGTAGGCCGAGGAAGGTGGGGACGTCAAGGGAAACCGCCCCCGAGGCGACGGAGTCGCTGCCTCGAGGGCGGTGCGTCGGTGCTGGGCGGCGCGCGTCCGTGGCGCGCCGCGGGCCTACTTCACGTCGACGTAGTCCCCGGTGGCCGCCTTCGCCCCGGTCGTGGACGTCCCGGCGAAGGAGAAGCGGTAGGTGCCGTCGGCGGAGGCCTTGACGGTGGTCTTGAGCGCGCCGGAGGTTCCGGACGTGACCGTCTTGACGGTCGTGTAGGCGGTCGCGCCCTTGGCCTTGAACTGGAGGGCGACCGGTCGGCCGGTGTAGCCCGTGTAGTTCGCGTCCTTGTAGCCGTACCAGGTGGCGCGGGTCAGGCTGCCGGTGACAGTGAGCGTCTTGCCCTTGCCGACCGGCTCGGGACCGGCGTTCACCGTGAGCTTGGCGGCGCGCTTGACCTGCGCGGAGGCCAGCGGGCCCCACATGTCGTCGGCGTAGTCGAAGCTGACGTGGCCGTCGGAGTCGTCCTCGTCGGAGTCGACGCGCCCGTAGTAGCCGGCGGCGTGCCAGGTGCCGGCGTCCGAGCTCTCGAACAGCGAGAACGGGTCGATGACGACCGTCTCCTTGCACGACTCGGTCACCGTCGTGGCCGTCGTGGCGGTGGTCGTGCAGGTGGGCGCGTCCTCGTTCCCGACCTCGTTCTCGACCCGGGAGAGCGAACCCCGGTACAGGACGACGCCCGCGGCCTTCGTCTTGTAGTCGATCACGATGTCGGCGGGGCGGGTCAGTGTGTACGTGACCGGTACGTCCACCATGTTGGTGGTGCCGACGACGATCGCCGTGCCGCCGTTGACGACCACCTTCGAGAAGGTGAAGTCCGGAGTGGTGGCCGACGCGGCCGGCACGGCCAGGGCGGACAGGGCCAGGGCGCCGGACGCGACGGCGCCTATGGCGATTTTGCGCATGGATCTCCCACCTTCGCGGCGGACCCCGGGGCGTTGCGCTCCAGAACGAGAGTCCGTCGTGAGGGGGACAGTAAGTGATCGCGAGATGTGGAGGGAATGCGGCCCCCTCGTGAAGGGCGTTCCGGGTGTCGTCGCGTCCCACGGAATCCAGGGCCGCCGCACCGGTGCGTCACGACTGCGTCACGAACTCTGTTCTGGCTGGTCAGAGGGCTTACAGTCACAGCTTCCTGGTTCTTGGCCCCTTCGCGGTGGACAGCCGGGTCCGGCACCTGAGCGAGTGGAACGGCAGCGCATGGCCCGTGGAAGACTCCTGCTGAGCCTCTGGGGGGCCACCTTCGTGGACTCCCTGCCGTGGATGGGTGTGGCCTGGGTGACCGGGTTCGTCGACAGCGGGCTCTCCTGGTCGACGCTGGCCGATACGGCCCTGCTCCTGCCGGCCTGGGCGCTGCTCTGGCTGGCCTGGGCCGTCCACCGGACGTGCTCTCTGCTGCGCCGGGCCCGCGGCCTGGGGATCCCGGTCGCCGGGGATGTCCTGCGGGGCACCCAGACGCACACCCTGGCGGACATCCCCTCCGCGCGGATCCGTGCCGAACTGAGCGCCGCGAAAAGGGCGTTCGCCGTCACCTGGTCGGACAGCGGTAATCGGGTCAGGTTCCGCTGGCGCCCGTTCCGGTTCTTCTCCAGGCTGTCCGCACAGGGCTCGGTGACCTTCGACGAGGCTTTGGGCGAAGTCCGGGTGGAAGTACAGGGGGACCGGCTGAACGGCAGAGGTCCCCTGTTCCGGGGTGCCGCGTTCATCGCGCTGTGCCAGATAGTGCGGTCGTTCGAACCCGCCGGAGGCCCGGGCGGGGAGCATACGGGGACGGGGGAAGCGGGATGACCCGGCGTCATGGGTGGGCGGTGGTGGCGCTGCTGTGCGCGGTGGTGCCGACGGCGGGGTGTGCGGCGGAGGCGGGGGAGCGGCCCCGTGCGACGGCCTCCGTGTCTGCCTCCCCCTCCGTCTCGTCCTGCCGGTCCGGGCGTATTCATTGGGTCATGACGCAGCGGGAGAGACGGCTCACCGAAGTGTCCCCCGTAGTGAAGGTTCGCAAGGGCGACAGAAGAGAGATCGAGTACCCCGTCGTGCATGTGCGCACGGTGGGCGCTCGTGTGGACACCGTCGCGGACGGTCCCACCGACCGACGCGTCGTCGCCTCACTCGCCGGTCATCTCCACCTCGCCCCCGGCATGCTGGCGAGACCGGGGCAGACGTCCAAGGGTCGTCCACGGGACAAGATCAAGACCGGCACCCTCGGAGAGCCCGGCCGCTTCGTGCAGGCCAACGGCGTCACGGTCGTCAACGCGAGTTTCACCGTCACCTGCCCCGGCCGTGACGAGGATGTCTACGGCAGTGTGACGACCTGGTCCGGCGACAGTACCGCCTTCCTCCAGTGTGGCGTGAGCCCCGGCAAGGAGCCCTGGGTCGAGGAGGCCTACCGGCTGACGTGCGGTCCGCTTCCGCTCAGTCCGTGAGGAACGGGGCTGTGTCCAGGGTGGGGTACGGGGCCGGGAGGGGCAGCGGGTCACCGAGGGCGACTTTGGTGTCGGTGCCGTAGTAGGCCTCGGTGGGGTCGTCGCCGGGGAGGACAGGGTCCGCGTAGCAGTGGGCCGTCCCGGTGTGGCGGTCGATCAGGACGTAGACGGGGACGCCCGCGGCGGCGTAGGTGCGGAGTTTCGGGCCAGTGTCGGTCTCGTGGTTGGTGGATGTGACCTCGCCGACCAGGGAGAGCATGTCGATCGGGTACCAACCCCTGTGTGCCTTGGAGTATGCCTTGTCCAACTCGGACGGCCTGCGGCGGCGGACGTAGAAGTCGGGGACCACCAACGCCATGGTGCCGCCGTCCTTGTGAGCGGCGCGGTAGCCGTTGTTGAAGCCGGCGAGGCGGATCCCGGCCGCTCGGAACTGGTAGTACAGCTCGCCGGCTCCATCGTTGTGGTTGTCGTTCGGCTGCGGCGGCACGATGACCATCCCCTCGACGTATTCGGGTCGAGTGGGCGCTTGTGACGCCTCCTCGATCGCGATCAACAAATCGATGGGGTCCTGCTTCGGCTCCATGACCGGCTCCACGATGGCTTCGACACGCATCCTTGGTTCTCCTTGTCACGCTGATGCCAGGCTAAGCCCGCACGGGGTGCCCCGGCAGAAGGGTGGGACACCCGGAGGGATTCCGGTGCAGGAATGCCGCGGCTGTTCACTCGAACGAGCGTGCTGAACCGTTCCGCCCCTTCCCGGACAAGCCGAGGAGGCGGCACCCGGAACTTCCCGGGTGCCGCCTCCTGTCGTACCGCTCATGCCGCTCGTACGACTCGTACGGCTTCTACCGCCCGTACCGCCTACTTCGCCGGAACCGCCGACGACGGCTGGGCGATCGGGGTCGTCGCCATCGACTGCGGGGAGTCCGCGTTGGCGAAGGCCGACGGGGCCGCGACCGCGGCGGCCGGGTCCACGGCGTCCTCCTCCAGGGGGGCGGTCGCGCCGCCCACGATGCGGATGTCGGCCTCGTCGAAGGCGCGCTTGACGCGCCAGCGCAGTTCGCGCTCGACGGTGAGGGCCTTGCCCGGCATCGTCTTCGCCGAGATCCGGACCACCATCGAGTCGAGCAGCACGCTGTCCAGGCCGAGGACCTCGATCGGGCTCCACAGGAGCTCGTTCCAGGGCTCTTCCTTGCTCATCCGCTCGGCGACGTCGTCGAGGGTGGCCTTCACCCGGTCGAGGTTCTCCGAGGCGCGCACGGTCACGTCGACACCGGCCGTGGCCCAGCCCTGCGAGAGGTTGCCGATGCGCTTGACCTCGCCGTTGCGGACGTACCAGATCTCACCGTTGGCGCCGCGCAGCTTGGTCACCCGCAGGCCGACCTCGATGACCTCGCCGGAGGCGACGCCCGCGTCGATCTGGTCGCCGACGCCGTACTGGTCCTCGAGGATCATGAACACGCCGGAGAGGAAGTCGGTGACCAGGTTGCGGGCACCGAAACCGATCGCGACACCCGCCACACCGGCCGAGGCGAGCAGCGGGGCCAGGTCGATCTCGAACGTGCCGAGGACCATCAGCGCGGCCGTGCCCATGATCAGGAAGGAGGCGACCGAGCGCAGCACCGACCCGATGGCCTGGGAGCGCTGCCGACGGCGCTCCACGTTCACCAGCAGACCGCCGAGCGTCGTGCCGTCGACGGCCTCCGCGGTGCGGCTCATCCGGTCGATGAGCTTGGTGATCGCCCGCCGCACGGCCACTCTGAGCACGGCGGCTATCACCAGGATCAGCAGGACGCGCAGACCGATCGCCAGCCAGGTCGACCAGTTCTCCTCGACCCAGCTGGCGGCGTGGGTCGCACTCTCCTGGGCGTCCTGGAGCGTGGGAGTCGCCGGAACGGTCGAGGTCGGCGACACGGGGGTCGGCGACGGGGTCGAACCGGTGGCGAGGGCCAGTAGGACGGGCAGGGACACAGCAGGTACCTCCAGGCGTAGCGGTCTGCCCACGGCCGGGGACACGAGGGGCGCCGTTCGGGCAGAACCACCACACTAACGGGGCATCGCGCGTGGATTGTTGCCTTACGCGGGGGAGAGACACCACTCACCTGGGGAGGAATGAGGTGTGGTCGAAAACACTCCCAGCCCGTTACCGGGACATGGTGGCGCTTCCACCAGGCATGAGGGGAGACTGACTGCAGATCGTCCCGGCGCGAGCCACGCGCCGCCGGCGTACAAGGAGGCATCCGTGCCGCATGTCCTGGTCCTCAACGCGTCGTACGAGCCCCTCGGCGTCGTACCGCTCCGCCGCGCGCTCGTCCTCGTCCTCGAGAACAAGGCCGTCTCTCTCGAGGAATCCGGCGCCTTCATGCACAGCGCGACCGTAACTGTCCCCGCACCCAGCGTGGTCCGGCTGAAAAGGTTCGTACGGGTTCCCTACCGAGGGCCCGTCCCGCTGACCAGGCGAGCTCTGTTCGCCCGCGACGGCGGCCGGTGCATGTACTGCGGTGGCGTCGCAACCAGCGTCGACCACGTCGTCCCGCGCTCCCGCGGGGGTCAGCACGCCTGGGACAACGTGGTGGCGTCCTGCCGCCGCTGCAACCACACCAAGGCCGACCGGCACCTGGTCGAGATCGGCTGGCGCCTGCGCCACAAACCGGCCCCGCCGTCCGGGCTCGCCTGGCGCATCATCGGAACCGGGCACAGGGACCCACGCTGGTTGCCCTACCTCCAGCCGTACGGCGCGGATGACGCGATGGCCCGGATCGACGGCATTTCCGCCTGACGATCCGGGCTTTCGTGTCGGCTCGCGGGGCCGTCCGGTGGGATCCCGTGTCAGCCGCGGGGTCCTTCGGGACGGGCCCCGCGGGTTGCGCAGAGTGCCGTCCCGGCCACGAAGAGTCCGATGCCGACGGCCCAGGCACCGCGCTGCGGACCCGGCTGCATGGACCAGGCCAGGACTGTCGCATGACTCACACGCGGCGAGGAGGCCGAGAGGTACACGGCGCTGAAGTACAGCGCCGTCGGCATCCAGCTGAGCCGGGCGCCGAGCAGCACCGACGCGCCCGCGGCGATACCGACGGCCCCCAGCGTGTTGCGGACCATCGCCGCCGCGCCGAACACCTGGGAGTTCCCCGGCACGGCGAAGGCCAGCAGCACCGCCGCGAGGGCGCTGAGGAGCAGCAGGTGAGCCAGACGCCGCGGCCACCAGGGGCGTACGGCGGTGTCGTCCAGCTCGCGGGTGTACGTGTGAAGACTCACGCCGATCGCCATCGACGCCAGCAGCGGGGCCAGCGCGATCAGCGGCACCCTGCGCTCCGGGTCGAGGTAGGCGTCCGGACGGCCCGCCATCCACACGGTGAGCAGCGCGGCGCCGACGAGGGCCGCGAGGGCCGTGGGAACGCCCCGCGAGCGGACGTAGAGGGCGAGCGGACGGGGCCCGGGTGCGGCCCGCGTCACAGGAGTGGTCCGTGGGGTGTTCACAGGGACGGCACCTCGCTCGGCTTCGGGTCGCATTCCCCGGCGGTCGCGAAGTAGCGGCCGAGCCAGGAGCGGCGTTCGTCGTCGGACAGGGCGGTGAGGCGGGCGTACGCCCTGTCCTCCGCCCGGTACCTCGCGAGTCTCTTCACGTCCCCGTCTTCCCGCGCCCGCGCCATGAATTGCTCACGCATATCCGCGGCCCCGGGGGTCGGGGCCAGCCAGCGCAGTACGGCGTCGTCCGCGATCTGGACCCGTCGAGCCGACGGGGGTCCCCCGCAGTCGAAGCGGACCAGCATGTAGGCCGCTTCCCACGCGTAGCGTCCGGGATCGGTCACCTCGCCGCGGACGGCGTTCCAGCCGAACGGGGTGAGGTTCGGCAGCTCTGCCTCGCCCCGGCGCGGGGGCCGCCCCAGGTCCTCGTAACGGGTCGGCAGGTTCTGCACGCCCTCCAGGCGGCCGGTGAGGCCGGACAGGGCCCGGGTCACCTCCGGCAGCATGCCCGGATAGTTCGCGTTGACACAGATGTTCGGGGTGGTCGAGGTGTCGCACACCTGGCGGTGGGCGAGCGGGTTGTCGCGCAGCAGGCCGTCGCCGGTCTGGACGAGGAGGACGGCGGCGCCGAGGGCGGCCGCGAGCGGCAGCAGCGCGGTGGCACGGCGGTACGCGGCGAGGGCCAGGACCGCGGCGGCGGCGAGCCCGGCGGCCCACAGGGCCGACAGCAGCGGGTACCACCAGACGGTGAGGTCGTGGTCACCGCGGACCTGGACCATGCAGAACGCGAGGTAGCGCAGGACGGACTGCTGGGTGCCGAGCACGCCGATGACGACGTATCCGCCGATCGCGAGCAGCGGAGCGGTCAGCCGGAAGGGGATCGCCCGCCCGGCCGCGTGACCGAGGACCGCGCAGGCGGCGAGCGTGAGGGTGTTCCCGGCGTGCACGACGAACGCGGGTCCGCCCGCCGACGCGTACGGCGCGCAGGCCGCCAACGTGCCCGCGACCACCAGCAGATGGGCCGCGACCAGCCAGCCGGCGAGCGGCAGGGCGGCCGCCAGGAACTGGACGAGCGGCGTACGGGCGGTGGAGGAGCGCAGCTCCGCCGTCCGGCGCCTGCGTTCCCTGCCGCCCTGCCAGGAGCCCGCGGCGAGTGCGAACGGAACACCGATCAGGGCGGCGGCGGTGCTCAGCGTCTCCGTCGTCATCCCCCAGCTCCCCTGCCACTGGTCCGCTCTGGCGGCCGTGGCCCAGGCGAGAGCGAGCAGCAGCGCCGCGCCCGCCCAGGGGGCGAAGCCGCGCAGCCACTCGGCGCGCAGGGGGTGCGGCGCGGAGCGGGGCTTTTGGGCCCGGCCGCCCGGTCGCGGGATCAGCCCGCCGTTCCGGCCGGACTCGGGGCCGGCGGCGCCGCCCGGGTCCGTGTCGGAGGACGCGCCGGCCGGGTCCGGGTCCGGGGACGCGCTGCTCGGGCCCGGGTTCGGGTTCAGGTCCGGGGTGGTGTCGGTCCGGGCAGGGGTGCGTGACGGGCCGTCTCCGCCCGGCTGGAGGCGTATGTTCATCGGCCGGCCCCCGTGGCCGCGCGGTGGCCGCGCAGGGCCGCCGTGTAACCGCGTTCGATGGCGTTGCCGTCGGCCTCGTGGCCGTCCGCGCCGAGCGCGGCGAGTGAGCTGGGCGTGCCGCGGTAGGCGACCTGGCCGGCCTCGATCAGGGTCACGTCCGTGCAGGCGGCGGCCACGTCCTCGACCAGGTGGGTGGAGACGATCACGGTGGCGGTCCGGCCCAGTTCCCGCAGCAACGCGCGGAACTCGACACGCTGTTCCGGGTCGAGGCCCGCGGTGGGCTCGTCGAGGAGCAGGAGCCGGGGGTCGTTCACGATGGCCTGGGCGATGCCGACGCGCCGGATCATGCCGCCGGACAGGGTCTTCACCTTGGCGTCGATCCGGTCGCCGAGGCCGACCCGGGCCACGGCCCGTTCGACCGCGTCGGAGGCGGCCGCGCGCGGCATTTCCTTCAGCCAAGCCACGTAGGCGACGAACTCCCGCACCGTGAAGCCCGGGTAGTACCCGAAGTCCTGCGGCAGATAACCGAGTTCCCGGCGCACCGCGCCGCGTGCCCGGTGGTCGCGCAGGTCGCCGCCGAGCATCTCCACCCGGCCCGCCGTGGGTTCCGCGACCGTCGCGAGGACGCGGATGAGCGAGGTCTTGCCCGCGCCGTTGGGGCCGAGCAGGCCGTGCACGCCGGGGGCGAAGTCCAGATCGACGGCGTCCAGGGCGGTGTTCCTGCGGTGCCGGACGGTCAGGCCGGAGACCCGTACGGCGACGGTCCGGGGGCCGTGCTCCCCGTGCCGTTCCGGGACCGTTCCGGGACCGTCGTCGCTGCCGACGGCAGGTGTGCCGGTCGTACCGGTGCTGTTCACATCGTCTCCAGACGGTTGTACGCGGTGCGGCGCGCGGCGAGGAGGAGGGCGCAGAGCGCGGTCGCCGCTGCCCAGCCCCCCTGCGACGGGGCGCCGGAGAAATAGAGGGAGAGCTGCTCGGTGAGACGGGCCGTGAGGCTGGTGCCGGTGTCCGCGAGGAGGGGAGCCGTGACCGCGAACAGCCAGCCCCCGCCGATCACCGTCGTCGCGG
This sequence comes from Streptomyces sp. NPDC002580, assembly GCF_042889485.1. NCBI lineage: Bacteria > Bacillati > Actinomycetota > Actinomycetes > Kitasatosporales > Streptomycetaceae > Streptomyces > Streptomyces sp. NPDC002580. The sequence continues at coordinate 412,424 of NZ_JBIAQZ010000001.1, forward strand.
TACGGCATCGCACGTACGCGGAGAGCACGAGCGAGGCCAGGGTCAGAGTGAGCCCCGGCAGCAGCCAGCCGGCCGTCGTCGGCCCCGCCGGCAGGTGCGGGCCCGAGCCGGGGAGGAGCAGAGCCGCCACCGTCAGCGTCGGCAGGCTGACCGCCAGCACGGCGGCCGTCCGCATCAGCAGGAGGCGCAGGCCGCCGGAAGGGGTGGACGCGACGATCTCGTGCAGCGGATCGGCGTGCCTGCCGTAGGAGAGGGCGACCCCGGCCACGGGAACGACGGGGGCGACGGCCAGCAGCAGCGGCCGTGCGCCCGCCCAGTCGCCCCCGTACGTGAGTGCGACCGCCCCCACGGCGACCAGCACCACGGCCCCGGCCCAGGACCCGCGCACGGCGGGTCCGGCGGCCCAGACGATCCGCGCGAGCCACCCCCCGACGGCTCGCGCGGCCAAGACCGCCGACCTGCTCGGTGCGGGTGCGGGTTCGCGTACCGAGGTCAGGACCGCGTCGCGGACCTCCGCCAGTACCGTCCCGGCCGCGCCCGACCGGACCGCGTGCGAGACCCGTGCGGCGCAGGACCCGCAGCGCTCCACGTGCTTCTCCAGGGACCAGGCGTCGGACTCCGGGAGGGAGCCGTCCGTGTAGCGGGCGACGAGGTCGTCGGGGGCGTGCCAACCGGTCATGCCGGGCCTCCCAGGGGGGACGGAACCAGGGACGGATGCCGGGAGGTGTTCTGCGGCGGGTTCAGCTGGGCGAGGGCCGCCCGGAGTTCGGCGCGGGCGCGCATGGCACGCGTCTTGACGGTGCCTTCGGGAATGCCGAGCAGACGGGCGGTCTCCCGGGTGGTCAGCCCGTCCACGACCGTGGCCCGCAGCACCTCGCGCAGTTCGGGAGAGATGCGGTCCAGGGCCGTGCCCACGTCGCCGTACTCCAGTTCCGCCAGCACGCGGTCCTCGGCGGAGGGCGCGGGCACCGGCGCCGCGTACTCCACGCGGGCCGCCCGTTCCTGCACCCGGCGCGCGTCCACCAGACGCCGCGCGGCGATCGTCCACAGCCAGCCGCCGGCCTCCGCGCCCCGGTGGGTGCCGGCCGACCGCCAGACGGTCACGAAGGTGTCCTGCAACACCTCGCGCACGACCTCGGGATCGGCGCAGCGCCGGGTCAGCCGCGTGTGCAGCCAGCCGGCGTGCCGGTCGTACAGCGCGGCCATCGCCGCCGAGTCCCCGTCCGAGACGGCCCGCAGCAGCGCCGCGTCCGTGTCGTCCTCCCGGTGGCCCCTGAAGGGGCGGAACAGTCTCACACCCTGTCTATCGATCACTTCAGGGCCATTGGTTCACCCGGCGGGGGATTCCTGCCCCTCGGCCTTCTCCGCGACCGCGTACGCCTCCACCGACCACAGCGAATACCCGAACCGCGTCGCCCGTGTCATCCCCTGGACGCGTACGTAGCGGACGTCGGATTCGTCGAAGCGGAGGGACTCGCGGCCGCCGCGGCTGTCGTTCACCGTCGTCGCGGTGCGCCAGACGCGTCCGTCCGCGGAGACCTGGACGCGGTACGCGGACGCGTGCGCCTCCTGCCAGTTCAGCACGAGCCGGCCGAGCCGCGCCGGTTCGGCCAGCCGCACCTGCCACCAGGCGCCGTCCTCGGCCGGGGAGGACCAACGGGTCCCCGGATCACCGTCGTGGGCCGCGGCGGCCGGGAAGTCGGCGGTCTCGTCGCCGGACGAGGAGGCGGTGCCGGTGCGGGCCAGGTCGGGGCCCGCCGTGGGCGGGAAGGCGCGGACGGTCAGCGTCCGGGTCTGCGCGCCGAAGGCGACCGTGACGTCGTACGTGCCGGGGGGCGTCCCCGGCGGGACGGTCACCTCGACGAGGCGGTCGACGACGGCGCCGCGCCGCAGGGTCGGCGAGGACCGCGCGACCTCGACCTCGACGCCCTTCGGTCCGTGAGCGGTCAGTTCACCGCGCACGTCGGAGGGGCGCAGCGACCTCAGCCGGACCCCCACCCGCTGGGTGCCGCCGATCTCCACGTCCGTCACGGAGCGGGCCAGATCCAGTGCCACGGCGGGGGAGTCGGCGAACCACGGCACGAGGTGACGGACCTGGGCACGGGTGGGACCGCTGACCCGCAGCGCGTCGGCGCGCACGCCCACCGCGCCGATCTCCGTCGCGCCCCCGGCGTCCAGCGGACCGAGGAACCGCCAGCCCTCGCCCGGGACACGCGCCTCGACGAAGCCCGTCGTGCCGGGATCGGTGAGCACGCTCACGGCGCTGAGCGCCCGGGGGCGCGGGAGGCGGACGACACGGCTGTCCTGTCCCGTGCCGTCGTCCTGGCCTCGAGGGTCGTCCCCGGGTGCCGTCCCGTCCGGGGAGCCGCCGTCCGCGGGGTCGGCGCCGTCCGCCGTCGCGTCCCCGCCGGTCCCCGTGCCGCGGCCCGCCGGCGCCCCGGGGTCCTGCCGCGCGCCGTCGCCCGTGGCGGGCCCGTTGTCGAGACCCGCCCACTTCTCGTACGCCGTGCGGGCCTTCGTCAGGAACGGGTCGAGCACGCCCTCGCCGACCGTCACCCCGCTCGCCGCGAGCTCGGCGCGCAGCCGGTTCAGCGTCCGGTACGCCGTCCAGGCGGCCGTGGCGTCGCCGCTCGACTGGGCGCTCAGCAGGGTTACGGCCGTCTCGCCGGCCTCGCCGTAGCGGGCCAACTGCTCGGTCCAGGGCTCCACCTCGACGGCGATCGGGCGCCCGGCCAGCCGCCCCGGCGTCTCGCGCATCACCGTGAACGCGGCGCGCAGCCGTGTCGCCGCGCTCTCGTCGGCGGCGCGGTCCGTGCCCGCCCGCGCCTGCCAGAACGCCTCGATCAGGGGGCGCAGATACGCCGACTCCTCGCCGCCCAGGACGGAGGAGGCGTCGTTCCCGGCCAGCGCGCGCAGGGCGTCCTCGGTCCGGGCGTCGCCGTCCGCCAGGTCCTCGATCGCGGCGCTCCAGGACTCCTGCGGCCGGTAGTCCCGGGGGTTCCACGCGTAGTCGGCCGCGGTGAACAGCGGGATGCGGGAGGCCTCGGCCTGGGGCATCGCGTTCGCCAGCAGGGCGGCCGAGCCGGTGGCCACCGCCGGTTCGCGTCCCTGGTAGGGGCCCAGGAACACCCGGTCCTGCGCGTAGTCGTTGACGGGGTAGTTGTCCATCGTGACGAGCGGGTGGCTGCCGAACACCTCGCGGGTGCGCGCCAGTTCGCCGCCCGTGATCGTCTTCGGCACGACCCCGACGCCCGTCCAGGCGACCTCGACGCCCTCGTCCAGGGCGCTCGACAGCTGCCGGCGGTAGGCGGTCGAACCGTCCTCGTAGTACTCCGTCGGCATCAGGGACAGCGTGGCCACGTCCGGGTGGCGGGCGGCGAGGTGCCGGGCCACGGCGTTCGCCACCCGGGCCTGCGCCTTCGCCGCCGCCTCCGAACCGGAGCCGAACGCGTCCGCGTCCGCCTCGCAGTGCCACTCGGTGTAACTGACGTCCTGGAACTGGAGCTGGAAGGCCCGGAACCCGAGGGCCCACATCGCGTCGAGCTTGCGGGTGAGCGCCAGGACGTCGGCGTCCGAGGAGAAGCACATCGCCTGCCCGGGGGCCACCGCCCAGGTCAGCCCGACGTGATTGCGGCGCGCGCGGTCCGCCAGGTCCCGGAAGTGGGCGCGTTGCCCGGCCGGGTACGGCTCACGCCAGCGCGCCTGCCGGAAGAGGTCGTCGCCGGGACCGTAGACATAGCGGTTCTGCTTCGTCCGCCCCATGAAGTCCAGCTGGGCGAGGCGTTGTTCGGGGGTCCAGGGGCTGCCGTAGAACCCCTCGGTGGTGCCGCGCGCGGCGGTGCCGGGCCAGTCCCGGACGACTGCGCCGGCGATCCGGCGGTCGGCGCCGAGGAGCTGGCGCAGCGTCTGTACCGCGTGGTACAGGCCGTCTTCGCCGACTCCGGCGAGGGCGACGGTGTCGCGTCCGTCGGCGCGGCCGACGGCCAGCCGGTAGCCGCCGGAGGGGAGATCGGCGCGGGGCGCGGCGCCGAGCGCCGTGAGCACCCGCTCCAGGGAATCCGGTCCGGCGCCCGTGGCGGAGAAGGAGCTCACGCCTCGCGCGCCCTGACCTCCGGAGTTCGCCGGCTCCGTGCCCACCCGTATCACCAGAGCGCGCGCGGGGAGCGTGTCGCCGTCGCGCGCCGTCGTGATGCTGCGGGCGCCGGCCTGTCGCAGCAGCGCGCGCAACGCCTCGAGGGCGTACGGGTCGGGCGGGGTCTCCGAGGCGCGCGGATCGATGGCCACGCCGGGGGCGTACGGAGCCTGAGGGGCGCCGGGGGAGTACAAGCCGGAGCGGGTGCCGCCGGGAGGGCCGGACGCCGTCGTCGAGCCGGTGACCAGGACGACCTCGTCCGTGACCGTGACGGGAGTGCCGTTCGGGCGCAGGGACTGCGGGCGGGGCCAGACGGCGGGCACACCGCCGGTGGACCGGTCGTCCGCGGCGGCCGCCGGACCGGAGGGCGCCGCGACGGCAGCCGGAGCCGTGCCGAGTGCGCCCGCGACCACGGCCAGCGCGAGCACGGTCGCCCCTCTTCCACGCCGGAGCCGCACGTTCCCCCCTCGTAGCTCGCCGCCCCCACCGCAATGTCGGGGTGGCGACGAGCCCACCATCCGCGTGGTGAACGTGTCAACGAAGGCGGTCGAAGTGTCAGGATTGCCCCAGCCTGGACGGGTGGTCCGGAGGCGAGGTGCGGCGACGGCGTGTGACCAGGAGCACGTTGTCCGTCCGTGCGCGTCTGCCCTCGCGCCCGCTGGGTAGGGCTGCGGTAACCACCAGGGCATCCGATTCCGGCACGATCCCCCGGAATGCCCCGGGCGCCCGATCCGACCTCGACAAGGAGGCCCCCGTGGCCGCATCGGCACACCTTCTCCTCTCGGCCCTGTCCGAACGCGGACCGGAGACGTCCGTCCCCGGCCCCCGCGCCGGCCGGGCCTCCACCGAACCCGACGGCGCCCACCTGTGCCTGCTCAGCGCCGAAGGCGCCTGCGCCGAGGTGCCGCTGACCAGCGAACCCCCGCTGCCCGACGCGGAACCGCTGACCAGCGAGCCGCCGCTGGCCGACGCCGCCCATCTGACGAGCGAGCCCACCTCGACCGGCGCCGCGTCGGGGGCCTGATGGCATCCAGGGAGCCCGCCGGCCCGCCGCGGCCGCCGTCCGAGCCCGCGCCGCGGACACCCCTGTCCCGGCTCGCCGAACTGCACGGCGTGGCCGCCTCCTACAGCCCCTCCCCGGACCGTACGGTCGCGGCCACGGACGCCGCGCTCGTCGCGATCCTGGCGGCGCTCGGTGTCGACGCGAGCACCCCGGACGCCGTACGCGCCGCCCTCGCGCTCCACGAGGCCGAGACGGCGGCCCGGCTGCTGCCGCCGACGCTGGTGAGCTGGGACGGTCACGCCCCCGCCGCACTGGCCGGGCTGCCGGACGGCACCCTGCTGCGCGTCACCACCGAACGGGGCGAGGCCCGCGCGTCCGCCGACCGGCTCCCGCCCGGCGTCCACGCGCTGCACGCCACCGCCCCCGACGGCCGCACCGCCGACGTCCACCTCGTCGCCGCCCCCGCCCGGCTCCCCGCCCCGCCCGGACGCGCGTACGGCCTGCTCGTCCAGCTCTACTCCCTGCTCTCCCGCCGCTCCTGGGGCATGGGCGACCTCGGCGACCTCGGCGAGCTGACCGCCTGGGCCGGCCGGGCGCTCGGCGCCGGATTCGTCCAGGTCAACCCGCTGCACGCGGCGGTGCCCGGCGACCCCACCGACCCCTCCCCGTACCGGCCCTCCTCCCGCCGCTACCCCGACCCGGTGCACCTGCGCGTCGAGGACATCCCCGAATACCCGTACGCCGAGGACCGGGACCAGCTGCGCGCGGTGCTCGAGCGCGCCGAGCGGCTGCGCGAATCCGTCCTGCGCAAGGGCGCGTTGATCGACCGCGACGCCGTGTGGGACCTCAAGCGCGAGGCGCTCGAAGCGGTCCGCGCGGTGCCGCTCGGGCCCGGCCGGCAGGCCGCGTACGCCGACTTCCTCGCCGCGGAGGGCCAGGCGCTGGAGGACCACGCCACCTGGTGCGCGTTCGCCGAGGCGCACGGCAGCGACTGGCGGAGCTGGCCCGCCGGTCTGCGCGACCCCCGTTCGTCCGAGACCGCCCGGGCGCGCGGCGAACTGATGGACCGCGTCGACTTCCACAGCCGCCTCGCCTGGCTCACCGACGCCCAGCTCGCCGCCGCCCAGCGGTCCGCGCGCGACGCGGGCATGTCCGTCGGGCTGGTGCACGACCTGGCCGTCGGGGTCCACCCCGACGGGGCCGACGCCTGGGCGCAGCAGGAGTACTTCGCCGCCGGGATGTCCGTCGGCGCGCCCCCCGACGCCTTCAACGCCCGCGGCCAGGACTGGGGCCTGCCGCCCTGGCGGCCCGACCGCCTGGCCGCCTCCGGATACGCCCCCTACCGCCACCTCCTGCGCGCCCTCCTGCGGCACGCGGGCGCCCTGCGCATCGACCACGTCATGGGCCTGTTCCGGCTGTGGTGGATCCCCCAGGGACAACCGCCCACGGAGGGCTCGTACGTCCGCCACGACGCCGAGGCGATGCTCGCGATCCTGGTGCTGGAGGCCTCGCGGGCCGGAGCGCTGGTGATCGGCGAGGACCTCGGGACGGTCGGACCCGGAGTGCGCGAGAGACTCCAGGAACGCGGGGTGCTGGGCACCTCGGTGCTGTGGTTCGAACGCGACTGGGAGGGCGACGGCGCGCCCCTGCCCCTCGACCGCTGGCGCGCCGACTGCCTGGCCACCGCCACCACTCACGACCTGCCGTCCACCGCGGCCCGGCTCACCGGCGAACACGTCGAGCTCCGCGACCGGCTCGGCCTGTTGACCCGCCCCCTCGGTGAGGAACGGGCCGCAGCGGCCGCGGACACCCGGGAGTGGCTGGCGCTGCTCTCCCGGCTCGGGCTGCTGCGGGGGCGGGACGGAGGGGCGCCCTCCTCGGCCGAGGAGGCCGAGATCCAGGCCGTGCACCGCTTCCTGATGCGCACCCCGGCGCGCCTGATCGGTGTCTGGCTGCCGGACGCCGTCGGTGACCGCCGTCCGCAGAACCTCCCCGGAACCTGGGACGAGTACCCCAACTGGCGCCTGCCCGTGGCCGACGCCGAGGGGCGCCCGGTGACCCTGGAGGAACTGGCCGCCTCCCCCCGGCTGCACGCCCTGGTCGACGTCGTGCGGGCGGAGAGCGGCCGGGCCGGACCGCCCGGGAACCCGCCGCGCCGGGCCCCGTGACCTCCGTACGGCACCCCCGGGCGCGCGGCCCTGTCAGCTGTTCGCTACGTTTGCACCGTGGACAAGAAGAACGCTCTGCGCGCCGGTGCCCTGGCCGCCGGTACGACGCTGATGATGCTGCTCATGTCGTCCCCCGCGCTCGCGCTGACCCGCGACGACGGTGACGACCCCGGCTCCGGCCTGAGCGTGATCGAGACGCTCAGCCTCTACGTCCTGGCGCCGATCGGGCTGTTCGTGATCATCGCCGGCCTGGTGATGGTCCTGGACAAGTCCGCCGACCGGCAGCCGAAGCAGGGCTGAGCGCCGCTCGCGCACCGACTCCCCGTCGAGGGGGTCTTCGCACCCACGGGTGCGAAGACCCCCTCGACGCGTTTTGGGTCCCCCGTCCGGTGCCGGGCGTCCGCGTCGCGTGGGGCCGTTCCGTCCGGATGCCCGGCCCGGGCGTGGTCGTCCCGTTCCGGGGGTGCGGCCCGGGCGGCGGCCGTTCCGTCCGGGGGCTCGCGTCCCGGACCTCTGCCCGCCTTGACCTCTGGCCGCCCGGTCTTGCGCCTGTCCGATCCTCTGCCTGTCCGGTGCTACGGGTGCGGTGCCGTCAGATACCGCTGCACCGTGGGGCCCAGCCACGCCACGATCTCCTCGCGGTGCAGCGTGACGGCCGGGGGCAGACGCAGGACGTAGCGGGTGAGCGCGAGTCCGAGCAGTTGTGAGGCGCAGAGCGCGGCGCGGGCCGGAGCCTGCTCGGGGTCGGGACAGAAGTGCCGGGTCGTCGGCATCAACTGGTCCCTGAAGATGCTCTGCATCCGCTCGGCGCCCGACCGATTGGTGGCGCTGACCCGGAGCAGCGCGGTGAGGACCTCGTTCTCCTCCCACAGGTCGAGGAAGTGGCCCACCAGGAGGCGGCCCACGTCGTCCGGATCGAGGGCCGTCGGATCGGGCAGCCGCAGATCGACGTCGAGGACGGCCGCGAACAGCCCCTCCTTCGAGCCGTAGTAGCGCATGACCATCGACGGGTCGATGCGCGCGTCCTTGGCGATGGCGCGGATCGTCGCGCGCTCGTAGCCGTCGGCCGCGAAGCGCTCACGGGCCGCGGCGACGATCGCGCCGCGGGTGGCGTCGGACCGGCGAGGGGCCGTCGCGGGAGCGGCGGCGGGCACCGTGCCGGCACCGTCGTCCGAGCTGGACTCGTGCTGTTCCTGGACGTGCATGCCAACAACCGTAGGCCAACACTTGTTGACAGTCCAGCAGCGCCTTTCTATCCTTGCCAACAACCGTTGGCCAACGAGTGTTGGCGCACTGTTGCCGGGTAGGACGAGGCCGGTACGCGGGGGTTGGCCGACGGTCGTCGGCCGGTGGACGCCGGCCGGCCGGCGTCGGCATCGGAGGAGCCGTCATGACCGGCAACACGCGCACGCCCCCCAGCACCCCGCTCGGCACGCCCGAACCCACGCGCCGCCGGGTGATCGTCGTCGGCTCGGGGCCCACCGGCCTGTTGCTGGCCGGCGACCTCGCCACCGCGGGTGTCCCCGTCACCCTCGTCGAGAAGCGCCCCCGCGGGATCAGCAACCTCTCCCGCGCCTTCGTCCTGCACGCCCGCACCCTGGAGCAGCTCGACGCCCGGGGCCTCGCCGACGACCTGGAGCGCAAGGGCCGGGCCCTCGACCGCGTCCGGCTCTTCGGCGGCCTCTCGCTCACGCTGGACACGCTGCCCTCCCGTTTCGGCCACCTGCTGGTGATCCCGCAGTACGAGGTGGAGGAGGCGCTGTCGCGCCGGGCGGAGAAGGCCGGAGTGCGGTTCGCGCACGAGACGGAGGTGACCGGACTGCGGCAGGACACGGACGGGGTGACGCTCGAGGTCCGGGGCCCCGGCGGCGTACCGGGCGAGCTGGCGGCCGACTACGTCGTCGGGACGGACGGGATGCGCAGTGCGGTGCGGGAGGCGATCGGGCTGCCGTTCCCCGGCAGGTCGGTCATCCGGTCCGTCGTGCTCGCGGACGTCCGGCTCGACGAGGAACCGGAGTCGGTGCTGACCGCCGACGCCGTCGGCGACGCGTTCGCCTTCATCGCGCCCTTCGGCGACGGCTACCACCGCGTCATCGGCTGGCACCGAGGCCGGGACGTCCCGGACAGCGAACCGGTCGGACTGGACGAGGTCAAGGAGATCGCCCGGCTGGCGCTCGGGCGCGACTACGGCATGCGCGACGCCCGCTGGATGTCCCGCTTCCACAGCGACGAGCGGCAGGCGCCCGCCTACCGCGTGGGCCGCGTCTTCCTCGCGGGCGACGCCGCGCACGTGCACACCCCGGCCGGCGGCCAGGGCATGAACACCGGGCTCCAGGACGCGGCGAACCTCGGCTGGAAGCTCGCGGCCGTGTCCGACGGGCTCGTGGACGAGAGGCTGCTGGACACCTACGAGGCCGAACGGCACCCCGTCGGCGCCTCCGTGGTGCGCAGCAGCGGCGGCATCGTCCGGCTCGCTATGGCCAAGAACCCCTGGACACGGGCACTGCGCGCGGGGATCACCACGGTCCTCGGCCGCGTCGGCCCCGCTCGGCGCAGGGCGGTCGGACGGATCACGGGCATCGGGTACGCGTACGGGGCCCCGCGCGGCGCCCACCGGCTGGTCGGCACCCGCGCCCCCGACGTCGCCCTGAGGGGTGGCGGCCGGCTCTACGAAGCCCTGCGGGGCGGGCGGTTCGTCCTGATCGCCCCGCGGTCGTACGAGGCCGGGGAGATCGGGCGGTCGGAGAGGGACGTGGACGCTCTCGCGGTGGAGCGCTGGGCGGGCGAACGGCGTACGACGGTGCTGGTGCGGCCCGACGGATACGTGGCCTGGGCCGCCGAGTCCCCGGACACCGCCGACGTCGCGGCGGCCCTCGTCGCCGCCGTGGGCACCCCGAGGAACCCGGCCTAGCGGCGGGTGGCGGGGGCCGTACGCCCCGCGGGACGCCCGGGACGCCCGGGACGCCCGGGACGCCCGGGACGCCCGGGACGCCCGGGACGCCCAGGACGCCCGCGGCGTCCCGCCCCCCCCCGCCCCCGCCGCGCCGAAGCCCCCGGTCACGTGCTCACCGACCGAGGAGCCCGGCCCCGGCCGGACGCCCTAGTCCCGGCGCACCTCGTACAGGAAGCAGCCGTACTCCACCGCCCGCACATGGAGCAACTCCACCTCCGGATCGGTGAACGCGGCCGTGAACGCCTCGTCGAAGCCGTCCGCCGTCGGCACCAGCCGTCCGCCCAGGATGTGCCCCTGGGCCGAGTAGCGGCGGACCGTGCGGTGGGAGTTCGTGAACGGCAGGGCGTCCCCGGCCGGACCCGCGCACGGGTCCGCGTGGACGAAGACCGGCCCCAGCTCCTCGTAGGCGCCCGGCTCGGCGCCGGTTCGCGCGGCCCAGCGCCGCAGCGGCGCGTACGAGACGAGCGCGATGCGCTCACCGGGCTCGCTGCGGCGCAGGCAGCAGCGCAGCAGCGCGCCGCCCTCCTCGTCGGTCAGCGGCACGAGCGGACGGCCCGCGTCGTCGGTGTCGCGGAGTTCCTTCAACGCGGCCGGGTCGATGGGGTGTGCGGTGTACGTCGTCATACGTCCAGGCTCGCGCCCGCGCGGGCCCGGCACCGGCGGGAAACGGACATCGCGTTCCGCGCGGGTCCCGTGGAAGGATGGCGCAACCCACACATAACGAGGAGATGACCGCGTGCCTGGCACAAACCTGACCCGCGAAGAGGCGCAGCAGCGCGCGAAGCTGCTCACCGTTGACTCGTACGAGATCGATCTCGACCTCTCCGGCGCGCAGGAGGGCGGCACCTACCGGTCCGTGACCACGGTGCGCTTCGACTCCGCCGAGACCGGCGCGGAGTCGTTCATCGACCTGGTGGCCCCGACGGTCCACGAAGTCACCCTCAACGGCGACCCGCTCGACCCCGCCGAGGTGTTCGAGGACTCGCGGATCGCGCTGCCGGGTCTCCTTCAGGGGCGCAACGTCGTCCGTGTCGTGGCGGACTGCGCCTACACCAACACCGGTGAAGGACTGCACCGCTTCGTCGACCCCGTCGACCAGCAGGCCTACCTGTACACCCAGTTCGAGGTCCCGGACGCGCGCCGCGTCTTCGCGTCCTTCGAGCAGCCCGACCTGAAGGCCACCTTCCAGTTCACCGTGAAGGCGCCGTCCGGCTGGACGGTCATCTCCAACTCGGCGACCCCGGAGCCCAAGGACGACGTCTGGGTCTTCGAGCCGACACCGCGGATCTCGACGTACATCACCGCGCTGATCGTCGGCCCGTACCACTCCGTGCACAGCGTGTACGAGAAGGACGGACAGACCGTCCCGCTCGGCATCTACTGTCGCCCCTCGCTCGCCGAGTTCCTCGACTCGGACGCGATCTTCGAGGTCACCCGGCAGGGCTTCGAGTGGTTCCAGGAGAAGTTCGACTACGCGTACCCGTTCACGAAGTACGACCAGCTCTTCGTGCCCGAGTTCAACGCCGGCGCGATGGAGAACGCGGGCGCGGTCACCATCCGCGACCAGTACGTCTTCCGTTCCAAGGTCACCGACGCCGCGTACGAGCTGCGCGCCGAGACGATCCTGCACGAGCTGGCCCACATGTGGTTCGGCGACCTCGTGACCATGGAGTGGTGGAACGACCTCTGGCTGAACGAGTCGTTCGCCACCTACACCTCCATCGCCTGCCAGGCCTACCACCCCGACAGCCGGTGGCCGCACTCCTGGACCACGTTCGCCAACTCCATGAAGACGTGGGCGTACCGGCAGGACCAACTGCCCTCCACCCACCCGATCATGGCCGAGATCCGCGACCTCGACGACGTGCTCGTCAACTTCGACGGCATCACGTACGCCAAGGGCGCCTCCGTCCTCAAGCAGCTCGTCGCCTACGTCGGCATGGACGAGTTCTTCAGCGGCGTCCAGGCCTACTTCAAGGCCCACGCGTACGGCAACACGCGCCTGTCCGACCTCCTCGGCGCCCTGGAGGAGACCTCCGGACGCGACCTCGGGACCTGGTCGCAGAAGTGGCTCCAGACGGCCGGGATCAACATCCTGCGCCCGGAGATCGAGACCGACGCCGACGGCGTCGTCACCGCCTTCGCCGTCCGCCAGGAGGCCCCGGCCCTGCCGGCCGGCGCCCAGGGCGCGCCCACCCTGCGCCCGCACCGCATCGCGGTCGGCCTCTACGACTTCGACGCCGACAGCGGCAAGCTCGTCCGCGGCGAGCGCGTGGAGCTGGACGTGGACGGGGAGCTGACCGCCGTTCCGCAGCTCGTCGGCAAGCGCCGCCCCGACGTGATCCTGCTCAACGACGACGACCTGTCGTACGCCAAGGTCCGCCTCGACGAGGCCTCGCTGGCCTTCGTCACCGAGCACCTCGGCGACTTCGCGTCCTCCCTCCCGCGCGCTCTCTGCTGGGCCTCCGCCTGGGACATGACGCGCGACGCCGAGCTCGCCGCCCGCGACTACCTGGCCCTGGTGCTGTCCGGCATCGGCAAGGAGTCCGACATCGGTGTCGTCCAGTCGCTGCACCGCCAGGTGAAGCTCGCGATCGAGCTGTACGCCGACCCGACCGCCCGCGAGGCGCTGCTGACCCGCTGGACGGACGCGACGCTCGCCCACCTGCGCTCGGCCGAGGCCGGCAGCGACCACCAGCTCGCCTGGGCCCGTGCCTTCGCGGCGACCGCGCGCACGCCGGAACAGCTGGACCTCCTGGAGGCCCTGCTCGAAGGCCGCGAGACCATCGAGGGTCTCGCCGTCGACACCGAGCTGCGCTGGGCGCTCGTCGAGCGGCTCGCGGCCGTCGGACGCTTCGACGAGGCGGAGATCGCCGCCGAGTACGAGCGCGACAGGACGGCCGCCGGCGAGCGGCACGCGGCCACCGCCCGGGCGGCCCGTCCCACCGAGGAGGCGAAGGCGGAGGCCTGGGCCTCGGTCGTCGAGTCCGACAAGCTCCCGAACGCCGTGCAGGAAGCGGTCATCGCGGGCTTCGTCCAGACCGACCAGCGGGAGCTGCTCGCCCCGTACACGGACAAGTTCTTCGCCGTGGTCAAGGAGATCTGGGACTCGCGGTCGCACGAGATCGCGCAGCAGGTCGCGACCGGTCTCTACCCGGGCATCCAGATCGCCCGGGAGACCCTGGACAAGACGGACGCCTGGCTGCTCTCGGCCGAGCCCAGCGCCGCCCTGCGCCGCCTGGTCTCGGAGTCCCGCTCGGGCGTCGAGCGAGCCCTGAAGGCGCAGGCGGCGGACGCGCAGGCGGCCACCGCGTAGGTCCCGACCGGGTGGTTCGTGAACGTGGGGTCCGCGGACGGCTGTCCGCGGACCCCACGCGCGTGGACCACGTGCCCGGTGCTCGGCGCCCGCGGAAAGCGGAAGCCGGAGGGGCGGGCACCGACCGGTGCCCGCCCCTCCGGCGTGGGGTGGATCCGGGGTGTCAGCCCTTGAGCTCGGCCGCCACCAGCTCCGCGATCTGGACCGCGTTCAGCGCGGCGCCCTTGCGGAGGTTGTCGCTCGAGACGAACAGCGCGAGGCCGTGCTCGGCGGTCTCGTCCTGCCGGATGCGCCCGACGTACGAGGCGTCCTTGCCGGCGGCCTGGAGCGGGGTCGGGATGTCGGACAGGACGACACCGGGGGCGCCCCCGAGGAGCTCGGTGGCGCGCTCGACGGAGAGCGGACGCGCGAAGCGGGCGTTCACCTGGAGGGAGTGGCCGGAGAAGACCGGGACACGGACACAGGTGCCGGAGACCTTGAGACCGGGGATCTCCAGGATCTTGCGGGACTCGTTGCGGAGCTTCTGCTCCTCGTCGGTCTCGTTCAGGCCGTCCTCGACGATCGAACCCGCGAGGGGGAGCACGTTGAAGGCGATCGGGCGCTTGTAGACGGTCGGCTCGGGGAAGTCGACGGCCTCGCCGTCATGGGTCAGCCGGTCCGCGTCGGCGACGACCTTCAGGGCCTGGCCGTGCAGCTCCGCGACGCCCGCGACGCCCGAACCGGACACCGCCTGGTAGGTGGCGACGACCAGCGCCTCCAGCCCCGCCTCCTCGTGCAGCGGCTTCAGGACCGGCATCGCGGCCATCGTCGTGCAGTTCGGGTTGGCGATGATGCCCTTGGGGCGGTCGGTGATCGCGTGCGGGTTCACCTCGGACACGACGAGGGGTACCCCGGGGTCCTTGCGCCAGGCGGAGGAGTTGTCGATCACGACCGCGCCCTGGGAGGCGACCTTCTCGGCCAGCGCCTTGGAGGTGGCTCCGCCCGCGGAGAACAGCACGATGTCCAGGCCCGAGTAGTCCGCCGTGGAGGCGTCCTCCACCGTGACCCCGTCGACGACCGTCCCGGCCGAACGGGCCGAGGCGAACAGACGCAGCTCCGCGACCGGGAAGTCCCGCTCGACGAGGATCCTGCGCATGGCTGTGCCGACCATACCGGTGGCTCCGACGATTCCGACCCTCACGGCGACTCCCTTGACGTGCGTTCTACGAGGTCCAGCGCTTCCATCATGCGTCTGACCCCGGTCCGCGTGTCCAATCCTTTCGTCGCGCCGCCCAAGGGGTGGGACGCCCGGACGCGTGCCGAGGAGCCCGATCCTGCGGCGGCCGGGCGTCCCGGTACGAAGAAATCGCCCGGTGACACGGGGGAACCGCAAGCCGTACGGTGTGGGCGCCGCCATGGCCTCGGGCCCGGTGTGACGTACGACTCCGTGAACCCGCCCGAACGTTTCGGCCCGCACCGGCGTCGTAGGGGGGACGCGGGAGGGGAGGGGTGGCTGTGCTGCGCAGAAAGCCACGCCGCGCACCGGGGGCGGACGATCCCCTGGACGCGGTGCAGGAACGCCGGGTGCGTGCGGTGCTCGCGCTCGGCGGCGTACCGCAGGCGGACCTGCCGGACGGGGTGCAACAGGTCCGGCTACGGCTGCTGGAACGGGCCGCCAAGGGGGACGAGGCGCCGCGCGACGTGTCCGCCTGGGCGGCGGTCGTCGCCTCGAACCTCGCGATGGACTGGCACCGGGCCAGGCGTCGGCAGGACCGGCTGGGCGAACGACTCGCCTCGCTGCGACAGTTGGAGCAGCCCTCCGACGAGGAGGCCAGCGTGCTCTCGCTGGCCGTCGCCCAGGGACTGGACGAACTGCCCGACGCCCAGCGCCAGGTCCTCGTCCTGCGGTTCTACGCCGACCTGCCCGTGCGGGACATCGCCGCGGAACTGGGCATACCCGAGGGCACGGTCAAGAGCAGGCTGCACACGGCGGTCCGCGCGCTGCGCGCCCGCCTGCACGAGGACGAGGTGGTGTGACGTGGCCGAGTACGAGGACATGGACCCGCTGCTGGCCGCGATCACGGACGACGCACTGCCCGAAGGCGCTCGCGACGATGTCGTGTTCATGGCCGAGCACCGGTCGGCGCGAGCGGACGTGGACGTGCTCCGGGACCAGCTGATCATCATCGGGGACGCGCTCGCGGGCGCGGAGTCCGGCAAGGCGGCCGAGCGGGACCGCGGGTCCCGGCAACGCCGGGGGTTCCGCGGGCCGCGGAGTCCACGCGGGTCCGGGGGCGGGCGTCCGGGCGGCGCCCCGATCAAGCGCCCCCGGAATCGCGGCGCCCTCGCCGTGGGCGTCCTGGCGGCGGCCGCGGTGACCTCGATGGTCGTCGGGATGGGCTGGCTGGTCGCGCAGGGCGGGACGGGTGCGGCGGACAAGGCCGCCAGTGACTCCAAGAAGGACGCCGGAAGCCAGCAGTTGCAGACCGGGCCCGGCTACCTCGCCTGCGCCCGGCTCGTCGCGGAGGGCACGGTCACCGAGGTGAGCCGGGTCCCCGGCACCACGCAGGACCGGATCACCCTCGACGTGTACCACTACTACAAGCCGGCCAAGGGCGAGAAGGAGGTCGTCTTCCTGATGGACAGGAACGTCGATCCGCGGCTGCACCGGGGTGACGAGGCGCTGGTCGGTATCCAGCAGCACAGCGTGACTCCCGACATCTGGGCCACGGGCGAGGCGGACATCGCCCGCGACCGTGCCTGGATCGTCAAGGCGCTCCCCGAGGCGCGGGCCATGCGCTGCGCCCGCTGAGAGGTGGCCGACGAGACGCGGGCGGTGAGGGCGGGGCGGACGAGGGGCGGTCCGGGGGCGGGGCCGCACGCCGCACCGACGGACGGCGCACGAAGGCTCGACGGCACACGAAAAGGGCGGGCGTCCGTCTCCGGACGCCCGCCCTCGCCCCGGACCGCTCAGGCGGCCGGGGACCACACCCTTACGGCGTGACCTTCTCGATCTTCACACTGCCGGTGCCCGCGACCGTGCCGCGCGCGTTCACCAACTGGACCTGTCCGAAGAACTCGCGTCCCTCGGGCGCCGCGGCGGCGGCCGTGACCGAGCCGGACACCGTGGCCGAGGCACCGGTGGCGAGCTTCACCGGGGTGGAGCCGTCGACCGTGACCGTGCCGAGCGAGGCGGAGAAGAACACGTCCTGGTAGTCGTACGCCGTCGAGCCCGCCGGGACCGAGTAGCCCGCGACCTCGATGGTGTACGTCCCGGCGGCGGGGGCGGCGACGGAGACGGCCTCCTCCGAGTCACCGTCCGCGGACTGTCCGACGACGGTCCCGGCGGCGTTCTTCACCGTCAGGTCGAGGTCGGCGGCGTTGTCCGAGACGTTGCCGATGGCCACGTCGAGCGACGCGGCGCCCGCGGGCACCTCGACCGTGGTGGTCTGCGTCGCACCCTCGGTGATGGTCGGCCGCGCGTTCTTCGAGGAACCGAGCGGGCCGCCCTTCAGCTTGCCGTCGAGCGCGGCGAAGCTGTTCGTCACCTTCCAGGAGGCGGTGGCCGGGGTGCCGACCTTGGCCTCGGGGACGGTCACGACCGCCGGGTCGAACACCGCGCCGAGCACGGCGACATCCAGCTTGTACGGGTTGTCGAGCAGCGGCGAGGTGCGGCGCGCCTCGACCTCGATCTCCCAGACGCCGGCCTGCGGGTCCGCGTACGAACGCACGTCGGCCTTGCAGCCGTTGCCGTCGAGGTAGTTGTTGTAGCAGTACGGGGTACCGGTGTTGTCGACCGGGACGCCGTACGGGTGGATCGCGATGAACCGGGTCTGGCTCTTGTCCTTCAGCCCGCCGATCGCGACCTCCAGGGACTTCGCGCCCTCGGGGACCGTGACGAAGTACGAGGTGGTGCTGTTGCGCTGCACCGAACTCGACGCGGCGTAGGTGTACTTGAGCGGAGCCGAGACCACGACGGTGGACAGGATCTGCTTGTCGACGCCCTCGGTCCGCGGGTCGTCGATCTCCAGGATCGCGCTCTTGAGACCGGCCGACCTCGGCGCGGCCTGGACCTTGACGGTCACCGGCTGGTTCAGCGGCAGCTTCACCTCGTCGGAGCCGACGATCCGGAAGGTGTCGGCGGCGTTGTGCTCGAAGTACAGCTCGTGCCGGATCGCCCGGTCCTCGCCCGACGTGCGGGTGATGGTGACGTCGTACGTCCTGCGCTCGCCGGCCTTGAGACCGCCCTCGCGGTCGTACAGGCCGGTGCCGAAGCCCGGGGTCTTGAGCGCGTAGTCGATCGCGGTGTCGACCGGGGCCTTGACGGTGTACTCGTGGGCGGTGGCGCCGTCCTTGACGGAGTCCCAGGCGTCACCGATGTTGATGAGGCCCGCACCCTCCTCGTACGCCTGGACGCCCTTGGTGTGGTCGGCGGTCGACGTCAGCGCGGTGCGCAGGGTGGCCGGGGTGAGCTCGATGCCCTTCTGCTTCGCCGCGCTGAGCAGCAGCGCCGAGGCGCCCGCGGCCTGCGGGGACGCCATCGAGGTGCCCTGGAGCATCGAGTAGCCGGCCGGCAGGGTGTAGCCCGCCTCGGCGACCGGGGAGCCCGGCAGCCAGGTCTGGGTGGAGTTGATCGAGGCGCCGGGCGCGCTCAGCGTCGGCGTGAAGCCGCCGTCCTCACGCGGGCCGCGCGAGGAGAAGGGCAGCATCGCGTACTTCTTCTCCACCTGCGAGCCGTAGTTGGCGGCCCAGGTCTCCTTGGAGATGGTCGCGCCGACCGAGATGACCTTGTCGGCCAGGCCCGGGTCGCCGATGGTGTTCGCGCCGGGGCCGGAGTTGCCCGCGGAGATCACCAGCTGGACGCCGTAGGTGTCGATGAGACGCGTGTAGAGCTCGGAGCGCGCGTTGTTGCCGTCGTTGAGCGCGGGCAGACCGCCGATGGACATGTTGACGATGTCCACGCCGCGGTTGGCGACGAGGTCGATCATGCCCTCGGTGAGCGCCACGTTGGTGCAGCCGCCGGTCCAGGTGCAGGCACGGGAGGAGACGATCTTCGCGCCGGGCGCGGCGCCGTTCATCTTCCCGCCGAAGAGCCCGTTCGCGGAGGTGATGCCCGCGACGTGGGTGCCGTGCTCGGACTCGATGACGCCGATGTTGACGAAGTCGGCCTTGGCGCCGGTCGACGAGTTGTAGACGACGTCCTTGCGGATCTCCACGACGAACGGCTGCCGCTCGACGACGTCCGTAGCCGGGTCGTCGGTACCGAAGTAGCCGATCTGGAAGCCGTCCTTGTACGGCTTCATCGGCGTGTCGTCGGTGAAGTCGTTGTTGTTGTTCAGGTCGACGGTGACCGTGCCCGCCGCCGCGTTGTAGAGCACGCCCCACGCGTCGGTGGTGTCACCGTCGCGGTTCGCGTCGCCCTTGGCGTCGCCGCCCGTCGTGGCCGACTCCCGGAACACGTTGATCCCGTACGAACCGGCCGGCGCCGTCCACGTCTTGCCGCTGTACGTGAAGGTGGGCCCGGCCACGGAGGTGATCATCGCGCGCCAGGTCGCGTCGCTGTCGAGGATCGGGTCGGTCGAGGTGACCCAGTCGACGATCTTGCGTTCCCCGGTGGTCGTCTTCTGCAGGGCGGGGTGGCCCAGGTCGACGCCGGAGTCCAGGATGCCGATGGTGACGCCCCGGCCGTCCGCCTTCGGGTGGTCCTTGACGAAGTCGACGGCACCCGTCTCGAAGGACGGGTTGTACGGGTTCTCGGCGGGGGTGTTCTTGCCGGGACCCGCGTACGTCGCGGCCGTGGAGGTGTTGCTGCCGTGCTTGGCCGTGTCGGCGCTCGGGGTCGGGTCGTCCAGCGCGATCTCCTGGCGCAGGTCGATCCCGTGCACCGAGGACAGCTTCGCGGCGGCGGCGATGGCCGCGTCCGCCTTGCCCGTCGGGACGGTGGCGCGGATGTAGCCGAGCTTGTCGTAACTGCGGCCCACCGAGCCGCCCTTGACCGCGCCCAGCTCCTCGGCGACCTGTTCGGTCCGGCCGGGAGCCGTGGCGATCATCATCGTGACGTTCTTGTCGCCGTTGGCCTTGGCCTCGGTGAGGAGGTCGGCGTCGGCCGAACCGAGCTTGGCGGCGGCGGACTTGGTGCCGGGGTCGGCCGTGGGCGCGCCCGTGTCCGCGGAGAAGGCCATGGGTATCGGCCCGGCCGCGGAGAGCGCGGCCACCAGGCCCGCGGCCACGGCAATGCGGGCCGCGCGTCTCGCGCCCGATATCGGAGCGCGCTGAGGGTCGGAGGTCATCTGCATCCCTTGGAGGTAAAGGAACGAGCGTGGAACGGCCGGTTCCCGGCGTTCGACGGGGTCCGGTCGCATCAGTCCGGTATGTGAACCCGGATGACCGCTCAGCTTTACCCAAGGGGCAGTTGTTTGGGGAGAGTTGACCGTGGCGGGATGAAGTCATGGCGTACTTCCGCCATACGTCATGCCGTCGATAGCGCGCTATGCGCGGACATCCCGGACAGCGCGGATGTCTCTCTTTGTCGATTCAACTCTCTTTTGTGCGCGCGTAGTGGCGGGATGCCTTCGCGCGATTACCGCAGGCCGCCATCGAGCACCAGCGCCGGGTGCCGTTCCGTGAGGTGTCGAAGAAGTGCAGGACGCACGCGTCGTGGGCGCAGCGGCGGATGCGGTCCGGGGCGGTGGCCAGCAGGTCCAGGTAGTCGCGCGCGGCGAGCCAGGCCGGGCCCCAGGAGGGGTCGTCGAACTCGGGCGTCTCGCCCGGGCCCCGGTCGGTCAGCGTCAGCCGGACGCGCCCGTGCGCCAGCACGGCGTCGACACGGGCGACGCCCCGCGTCGGGGTCGGGGCCGGGGGTGCGGCTGGGGACCCGGTGGCCGCCGGCCCTTCGCCGTCCGGGCTGCTCCCGTCCGGTCCGCTCTCGTCCGGTCCGGTGTCGCCGTGTCCGCCGGGCCGGTCGATCGCGGCGCGCAGGGCGTCACGGGCTTCGAGGGTGTGCCGCAGGACGGTGTCGTCGGCCGGGAAGTCGAGCCCGTTGCCCGCCAGCCAGACCGCGAGGCCCTCGGTGTCGGTCAGCAGGTCCCGTGTCACGCCCTCGTGGATCCAGCGGGTGTTGAGCAGGTCGAGCGAGACCGGCTCGCCGGTGAGCGGGCGGGGGTCGGGGCGGGCGGGCATGGCGGGTCTCCCTTGCTGGCTAACCGCTCAAGAGTAGGTCACCGGTTGACGATCCTCTTTATAACCCTTAATGTCAATGAGAAAGGTTAGTTATCCAGGGCGGCGCCGACCTCGTCCGCGCCGGCCCGCGGCCCCTTCGGGAACCGGGAGCGGTCATGACGTACCACTCGGGCTCACGCGCGATCCAGGACCGTGTCGGCGTCCGCGAGCTCGCCGACCACGTGGGCCGTGCCATCGGCCGGGCCGTCCGCCCGGTGGTCGCCGCCTTCCTCGAACAGCAGCCGATGCTGGTCGTCGGCGCGGCTTCGCGGGGCGGTGGGGTGTGGGCCTCGTTGCTCACCGGGAGGCCCGGCTTCGTGCGAGCCGCAGGCCCCCACCGGATCTCCGTCGTGGGCGGGCTCCGGGCCGGCGATCCGCTCACGGCCGCGCTCGCCACCTCCGGCACGCCCGTCGGCGTCCTCGCCCTCGACCCGCGCACCCGGCGCCGGATCCGCCTGGGCGGCCGGGTCCTGCCGACCCCGCGCGGCTTCGAGGTCGAGGCCGACGAGGTCTTCGGCAACTGCCCCAAGTACCTCCAGAAGAGGGAGGCGTACGAGCTGGTGGCCGACCGCACGGCGGGAGTTTCCCGGCACTCCACGGAACTCACGCCCGCCCAAAGGGAGTTCGTCGGGTCCGCCGACACCTTCTTCCTCGCCACCGTCCACCGGCAGGGCGCCGACGCCGGTCATCGCGGTGGCAACCCCGGCTTCGTACGCGTCGAGGGCCCCACCGAACTCAGCTGGCGGGACTACTCCGGGAACTCCATGTTCCGAAGCCTCGGCAACCTGGAGTGCGACCCGCGGGCCGGCCTGCTCCTCCTGGACTGGACGTCGGGAGCCGTGCTCCAACTGACCGGCACGGCCCGCACGGAGTTCGCCCCCGACGGCGAACGGACCGTGAGGTTCACCCTCACCGAAGCGGTCGAGACGCCCGCCGCCGGCCTCCTGCGCTGGACCGCGCCCGCGTATTCCCCGGCCAATCCCTGAACCCCCGCCCCCGCCCCGGAATCACCTCTTCTACCCCGGAAGATGAACGCGGAGTGACCGTCCACCGGCCGTTCGGACAGGACTCCATGGACGCACAGGGTGTGCCGAGATCGACGTACGGTGATCGGCGCTGCCCGTTGCCGCCCAGTTAACGCACAGGTCATCCCCGCTGCCGACGATCCAGTGTGAGCGGGATGTTCGCCAACCGGAGCATCCCGCGGCCACTGCCGACGCGTTCGCACTCGGGGAGACCGCGCCATGCCGCGCACACGCTCTGTCGCCACCGTACCCGCCCTCAACCGCCGCACCCTGCTGGCCGCCACCGGAGCGGTGTCCCTCACCACGGGAATCGGTCTCGCCCTGCGCCCGCAGGCCTCGGCGCACGCCGCGACCCAGGGGCAGGCGCCCGTCGCCGACTCCGTCGCCCGCTCGGGCCCGCAGACGGGCCCGATCGGCCCGCACGCACCGGCCGCGCTCGTCCCGTACACGCGCGGCACGACCCTGCGGGGCGTCGCCGCCCCGCGGCCCGGCTCCTCCGGGTACCGCCGGCTCGGCGACGGGCCCGGCTGGAAGCGGGTCGTCCGCGATGACCTGGCCGCGGGCAAGCCGGGCCGCGCGGACCGGCGGACCGCGCTGGCCGCGTTCGTGCAGCTCACCGACCTGCACCTGACCGACACCCAGCACCCGCTGCGGACGGAGTACCTGCGCGCCCGGAACACGAGCGCCTGGCGTCCGCAGGAGACGCTGAGCGTCGCGGGCGCGGTCTCCCTGGTGGAGCGGGTCAACTCCCTGCCGGGAGCCCCCGTCACCGGCTCCGACCTGCACTTCGTGATGACGACCGGGGACAACACGGACAACAACTCCAAGACGGAACTGGAGTGGTTCCTGAAGGTCATGAGCGGTGGCCGCATCACCCCGAACAGCGGTGACCCGCGGCACTACGAGGGCGTCCAGGCCAGCGGCCTCAAGACGTACTGGCAGCCCGACGCGGCCCTGCGCGACGCCGACAAGCAGATCGGCTTCCCGCGCATACCGGGCTTCCTGGAGGCGGCGATCCGCGAACTGCGCAGCCCCGGCCTGAGCCTGCCCTGGTACTCCACCGTCGGCAACCACGACGCGCTCCCGCTGGGCTGCTACGGCTCGCACGGCGACTCCTACCTCACCGAGTTCGCCGTCGGCGGCAAGAAGCTGATGTCCCTGGGCGCGGCGGAGTGCGCCGCGCTCGCCAAGAGCCTCAAGAAGGGCACCAGCCCCAAGGGCGCCGAGCTGCACGACCTGCTCAGGGCGCACACCCGGCAGATGCGCTCGGTCACCCCCGACGAGAAGCGCGCCCCGTTCACCCCCGCCGAGTACGTCAAGGCGCACCTCGACCCGGCCCACACCGGACCGGGTCCGATCGGCCACGGCTACTCCTCCGAGAACCTCGCGGCGGGCACCCAGCACTACACGTTCCGCATCGCCGAGGACGTCATCGGCGTCAGCCTCGACACCACCGACCCCGGCGGCCACTACGAGGGCTCCATCGGCACGGCCCAACTGCGCTGGCTGGAGAGGACGCTGCGCGAGAACGAGGACGCGTACGTCATCGTCTTCAGCCACCACACCAGCAAGTCGATGCGCAACACCCACCCCGACCCCGCCCACCCGGCGGAGAGGCGGCACGAGGGGAACGCGGTCGTCGCCCTGCTGGCCAGTTTCAGCAACGTCCTGGCCTGGGTGAACGGTCACACCCACAGGAACGAGATCGTCGCGCACGCCGCTCCCGACAACCGCTCCTTCTGGGAGATCAGCACCGCCTCCCACGTCGACTTCCCGCAACTCGCCCGCATCATCGAGCTGGTGGACAACAGGGACGGCACCCTCTCCCTGTTCACCACCCTCGTCGAGTCCGCCGCCCCGCACACCACGGACTTCTCCGACCTCACCCAGACGGGGCTCGCCGCGCTCTACCGGGAGATCTCCTTCAACACGCCCGGCGCCCGCACCGACCTGTCGGGCAACCCCCGCGACCGCAACACCGAACTGATCCTGAAGAAGGGGTGAACGAGGCTCGGTGAACGCGGCTCGGGCCGCCGCGGCGGGGCCGCCCCCGCGGCCCGACCGCAGCCCTCCCCGGTCAGCCGGTCCGCTGGTCCGCGGCGCTCGGCGCGAAGCTGACCTTCGCCGTCTCGACGGTGCTTCCGAGCCGGCCGGGCGCCTTCTGGAAGCTCCAGTAGAGGTTCGTGTGCGCGATGACCTCGGCCGGGGTGGGGGCGCCGTACGCGGTGAGGTCCTCCGTGGTGTGGGCGTCGCCGACCAGGGTCACGTCGTACCCGCGGGTGAAGGCGCCGTGCAGGGTGGAGCGCACACAGGCGTCGGTCTGGGCACCGGTCACGAGGACATGGCCGACGGCGAGTCCGGCGAGCAGCTCCTCCAGCTCGGTGGCCTCGAACGAGTCGCCGTAGTGCTTGTGGACGACCGGCTCCCCGTCGTGGCGGACCAGCTCCGGCACGTACTGCCAGGACTCGCTGTCCCGCTTCATCTGGTCGTCGGAGTGCTGCACCCAGATCACCGGCACGGCCTCGGCACGGGCCCTGGCGACGAGGGTGTCGATGTTCGCGATCACGGTGCCTAGGTCGTGGGCACCGTCCACCGCTCCGTGCTGCATGTCGATCACCAGCAGCGCGGTGTTCGGGCGATCGGGCAGGGTCGTCATCGGGCTCTCCTGTCTCGTCGTGCGCGTCACGGCAGGCGCGTCGGCCATGGATCACCTGCTCGCCCCACACTAGATCGGGGCACTGACAACGCCACGGGAACGCGGGAAGGGGTCCGTGGGTGAACACCCGCGGACCCCTCCCCTCCCCTCCTGATGCCGCCACGGTCCGTCACTACCGCGGCCGCACCACGACGTACGCCGCCGGATCACGGTCGGTCGAGGCCATCAGCGCGGTGCGCACCACCATGGCCTGCTGCTCCATCGCCTCACGGAGTTTCGCCGGGGTGATGTGGACGACCGTGATGCCCAGCCGCTCCAGATGCTCACGCTTGCGGGCGTACCCGGACCCCGTGGCGTCCTCGCGCTGGCGCGGGGTGCGGGTGTCCAGCTCGACCGCCACCGCCTGCTCGGGCCAGTAGGCGTCCACACCGCCCAGACGCGGCCCCCCGGGCAGCCGCAGGTCGACGTTCCAGACCGGGTCGGGCAGCCCGTGCTCGTAGACCATCCGGTACAGATGGGTCTCCGCGATCGCTCTGCCCTCCGCCTTCAGCGAGTCCACGGCGTCCACCACGTACGGGCGGCCCAGCAGCCGCGCGGTCGTCAACTCCTTGACGACGGAGGCCGGGTCGCAGTGGCCGCCGCGCACCGCCTCCGTCAGCAGCGCGCGGACGGCGTCCGCGTCGGTCAGCTCCGCGACCGCGTCGGCCAGCGCGCGCGGGACGGCGGCGACCGGGACACCGGTCACGAACGCGGGGGCAGGCAGGGACGGCGTGCGCACGATGCGGACACCGCCGGTCGAGCGCAGCCGGCGCAGGCGGGGGACCAGGACGTCGATCGTGTCGAGGGAGAGCAGCGGCCCGACGGAGCTGAAGCCGTGCAGGGCCAGCGCGGCCAGGCCGGTGACGAGCGCGTCCGCGTAGGGCTGGGCGGCGTGCGGCTCCTCGGCGCTCGGCTGGAGGGGGATGCGGGCCGCCGCGGGGGCCGCGGGGGTCCGGGCGGCGTACAGCAGCGCCGCGTGCAGCCGTTCCTCGGAGGTGGGCGGGCCGGGGTGCAGCAGGAAGACCCCGGGAAGGAGCCGCTGCCAGGTTCCGCCGGGCCGGCACCGTTCGTCGGCGTCGGCGACGGTCACGCCCTGACCGCGCAGCTGTGCGGTGGTCAGGACCCGGCGCCGCACGGGGGACAGGTGACGGGGGAGGCGGGGGGAGAGCGGGGGGATGTGGTTCATGAACCGGGGTTTCCCGCCGGGGAACCGTCCTCTAACCCCTGTTACACGCTCGTCGGAGAATCGGGACAAGCACGCCCTAAAGTACGGGCGTTCGACTGCCGAAAGGCGCTGGTCCGGATGAGGATTAATAGGGGTTACGGCTCTGAATACCTGCATCTTGTAACCAGTGGACGGATCGGATCAGTCCACCGGTGAGGACACCGGACGCGGGGGCGACCGGTGGGGGCACCGGACGCGCGGACCCCGGTGCCTCCACCGGGGCCCGCGCGGGCCGGAGAGCGCGGGCCGGCTCCTCAGCCCGCCGCGGCGATGTCGCAGGCCTGCCCCCGCAGGGCCCGGGCCAGGTCGTCCCGTGACTCCAGCACCAGCCGGCGCAGCGCGGGCGGCGCGTCCTCGTGCGCCGCGAGCCAGGCGTCCGTCGCCTCCAGGGTGGCGGGGGAGTCCTGGAGCGAGGGGAACAGCCCCCGGACCACGTCCATGCCGATCTGGATGGACCGATCGGCCCAGACACGGTCGATCGCGGCGAAGTACTTGGCGGTGTAGGGCGCCAGCAGGTCCCGTCGGGACGGCTGGCCGAAGCCGGAGATCGTCGCCTCGACGAGGGCGTTGGAGAGCGCGTCGGACTCCACGACCGCGGACCAGGCCTGGGCCTTGACCGCCGCGGAGGGGCGGGCGGCGAGACAGCGGACCTGGTGCCGCTTGCCGGACGCCGTGTCGTCACGGGCGAGTTCGGCGGCGATCACGGACTCGTCGGCGACCCCGTGCGCGGCCAGCGGTTCGAGGAGGGCCCAGCGCAGCTCCTGGTCGACCGCCAGTCCGTCGATCTTCGCGGTTTCCTCCAACAGGCCCTGGAGCAGCTGGAGATCGGCCTCGCTCGACGCGATGGTGGCGAAGAAGCGGGCCCAGGCGAGCTGGTGCTGGCTGCCCGGTTCGGCGAGCCGCAGTTCCTTCAACGCGCCCTCGGCCAGCAGTCGTCCGCCCTCCGCGCGCCAGTCGGGCGCCACGTAGTGGACGAGCGCGGAGTTGGCCCAGGCGTGCAGCATCTGGAGCACGCCGATGTCGGACTCGCGGCCCCCGAAACGCAGCACCAGGCCGATGAAGTCCCGGGCGGGCATCAGCGCGTCGCGCGTGAGGTTCCACAGAGCGGACCAGCACAGGGCCCGCGCGAGCGGATCGGTCATCTCGCCGAGCGCGTCCCGCAGCGTGGCCAGTGAGCCCTCGTCGAAGCGGATCTTGCAGTAGGTGAGGTCGTCGTCGTTGACGAGGACGAGCTCGGGGGCCTCGGCGCCGACCAGGTCGGTGACGACCGTGCGCGGCCCGTCGACGTCCACCTCGGCGCGCGCGTAGCGGACGAGCGAGCCGTCCCCTCCCTCGCGCAGCGACTGCCTGCGGTAGAGGCCCACGGCCACGCGGTGCGGGCGCAGTTCGGGGTGCGACTCGGCGGCCTCCTGGAGGATCGCCAGCTCGGTGACGCGGCCGTCCGAGCTCAGGATCACCTGCGGGGTCAGGGAGTTGACGCCCGCGGTCTGGAGCCAGGACCGGGCCCAGGTGGCCATGTCGCGGCCGCTCGTCTCCTCCAGGACCGACAGCAGGTCGCCGAGGCGCGTGTTGCCGTACGCGTTCCGCTTGAAGTAGCGGCGGGCGCCCTCCAGGAAGGCGTCCTGCCCGACGTACGCCACCAACTGCTTGAGGACCGAGGCACCCTTGGCGTAGGTGATGCCGTCGAAGTTCAGCTTGGCGTCCTGCAGGTCACGGATGTCGGCCGTGATGGGGTGGGTGGACGGCAGTTGGTCGGCTCGGTAGGCCCAGGCCTTGCGACGGTTGGCGAAGGTGATCCAGGCGTCGGTGAAGCGGGTCGCGCCGACGTTCGCGAACGTGCCCATGAAGTCGGCGAAGGACTCCTTCAGCCACAGGTCGTCCCACCACACCATGGTGACCAGGTCGCCGAACCACATGTGCGCCATCTCGTGCAGGATGACGTTCGCGCGCGCCTCGTACGACGTCTGCGTCACCTTGCCGCGGAAGATGTACTCCTCGCGGAAGGTGACGAGACCCGGGTTCTCCATCGCGCCGAGGTTGTACTCCGGCACGAACGCCTGGTCGTACTTCCCGAAGGGGTACGGGTAGTCGAAGTGGTCGTGGAAGAAGTCGAGCCCCTGCTTGGTCACCAGGAACACGTCGTCGGCGTCGAAGTGCGGGGCCAGGCCCTTGCGGCACATCGCGCCGAGGGGGATCTCCAGCGTCGTACCGTCGTCGAAGGCGCGGGAGTAGGAGTCCGTCACGTAGTGGTACGGGCCGGCCACGACCGCCGTGATGTACGTCGAGATCGGCTTGGTCTCGGCGAACCTCCAGACGCCGTCCGTGAGTTCACCGAGTCCGTTGCTCCAGACGGTCCAGCCCTCGGGGGCCCGCACCTCGAAGCGGAACGGCGCCTTGAGGTCGGGCTGCTCGAAGTTCGCGAAGACGCGCCGGGCGTCGGCGGGCTCGTACTGCGTGTACAGGTACACCTCGCCGTCCTCGGGGTCGACGAAGCGGTGCATGCCCTCGCCGGTGCGGGAGTAGGCGCACCGCGCGTCGACGACGAGCTCGTTCTCGGCGGCGAGGTCCTCCAGCCGGATCCGGGAGCCGTCGAAGACCTCGCCCGGGTCGAGGTCCCGGCCGTTGAGCGAGACGGCGGTCACCCGCGGCGCGATCAGGTCGGCGAAGGAGGCGGCGCCCGCGTCGGCGCAGCGGAAGCGGAGCGTGGTCACCGAGCGGAAGGTGCGGGGCTCGCCGGGTGCCGGGTCGGGCTCCGTCTCCCCGACGGCCGAGCGCAGGTCGAGGAAGACGTCGTAGCTGTCGACGGACAGCAGTGCCGCCCGCTCCTGGGCCTCGTCGCGGGACAGGTTCTCACCGGGCACGGCTGCACTCCCTCATGGCGTCATAGACATGCGCGAACAGGACCGATCCTGCCATGTGCCCCTGACGCCGGACGCTGTGGCGGCGGAGACACAGGGGAATCCCTCGAACCCGCGGGAATCGCGCAGACCCGCGGGAATGGTGCGGGTGAGTGCCGGTGTTCGCCAGGGAAAGGACCGCGTTATAGAGGAGAGCCATGCCCGAGCAGACCGCTCAGACCAGTTCCGGCAAGACCCCCGTCGACTTCTGGTTCGACCCGCTGTGCCCCTGGGCCTGGATGACCTCGCGGTGGGTGCTGGAAGTGGAGAAGGTCCGCGACATCGAGGTGCGCTGGCACATCATGAGCCTCGCCGTACTGAACGAGCCCAAGCTGGACGAGCTTCCCGACCACTACCGCGAGATGCTCGCGACCACGGCGTGGCAGCCGGTCAAGGTGGTCACCGCCGCCTGGCAGAAGCACGGCGCCGACGTCCTCGGCCCGCTGTACACCGCGCTCGGCACCCGCTTCCACAACGAGGGCACGGGCCCGACCAAGGAGGCCATAGCGGGTGCTCTGGAAGAGGTCGGGCTGCCCGCCGACCTGATCGACTACGCCGACCAGGCGGACTTCGAGTTCGACGCCGAGCTGCGCGCCTCGCACAAGGAGGGCATCGAGAAGGTCGGCCAGGACGTCGGTACCCCGGTCATCGCCGTTCCCGGCGCCGACGGCGAGCAGCTCGCCTTCTTCGGCCCGGTCGTCACCCCGACCCCCCAGGGCGAGGACGCGGCCAGGCTCTGGGACGGCACGCTCCTGGTCGCCTCGGTGCCGGGCTTCTACGAGATCAAGCGCACCCGTACGGCGGGACCGGACTTCAGCAACCTGTAGTCGGCTCCGGTCCGGGGCCGGCCACGGCGCGCCGGCCCCGGGTTCGCAGGCCCCGGTTTCGCAGGCCCCGGGCGGTCCGCCACCGGTGGCGGACCGCCCGGCGTCCTACTTGGCGGCCTTCTTGGGGTCGGCGTCGGGTTCGGGGAAGTCACCGCCGACCCACCACTTGGTCTGGCGCTGGAAGCGGCGGCAGTCGGTGGTGGCGCAGCGGTGGTAGGCCGCCGGGTCGTTCACGTCCTTGATCTTGCGCACCGCCGCCTCCTCGTCCTTGGTGAGTCGGCGGAACTTCTGCAGCGGTCCTCCGCAGTTCGGGCAGCGCACGTACACGGCGACACCTCCGTAGGAGAGCGGTCCGTCCGGGAACGGTCGGTGGGGAACGACGGCAAGGGCGAGGAGCGCCCGGCGCCGGACACCGTCCCTCGCGAGCGTAAGGGTTCGAGGGGCGACGGCGGGGGCGGTATCCGTCCGGCCGCGCCCGGATTTCGGGAGCGGCGGCAGCTCGGCTCCGCGATACCCGTCCGCCCGGTCCCCGTCCGCCCTGCCCCCCCTCCGGCGGAGCCCGGGCCGGGCCCGGCGAGCTGGTGCCGGAAGTCCGCGGCGGGGGCGCGGCCGACACTCCCACCGCCACCGCGGAATCTCCGCGTCCGGACTCCGGGCGGTCCTCCGACCCATTCCACCGGTACGGCACGGTTCGCCGCCCCGCTACGCCCGGTTCGTCGCCGGGCCGCGGCGACGGGCCGGTCCGCGGCTTCCCCCGCGGCGCGCGCACGGGCGCGTCCGGACCTGGATACTGCGGCCTCATGAGTACAACGAGCCGCAGCGCGACCCTCCTCCTGGCCCGGCACGGGCAGACCGTCTGGCACGCGGAGAACCGCTATGCCGGCGTGAGCGACGTCCCCCTCAGCGACGAGGGCCGCGCCCAGGCGGAGGCACTCGGACGCTGGGCGGTCGCGCACCCTGTCGACGCGATCTGGACCTCGACCATGTCCCGCGCCGTCGCCACCGCCGAGCCCGCGTGCCACGCCCTCGGGCTGGATCCGCGCCGCGAACCCACCCTGCGCGAATGCGATTTCGGCGTGCTGGAGGGCCGTACGCTCGCCGAGTTCGAGGCCGAGAACCCGGTCCGGGCGAAGGCGTTCCGGGCCGATCCGGTGTCGTACCCCTTCCCGGAGGCGGAGGATCCGCGCACCGCGGCGGCCCGGGGAACGCGCGCCCTGCGCCACATCGCCGCGGCCCATCCCGGCGAACGCGTGCTGGTGGTCGCCCACAACACCCTGCTGCGTCTGGTGCTGTGCTCCGCCCTGTCCATCCCCCTGGGCGAGTACCGCCGGGTCCTGCCCGCCCTCGCCGACGCGGCGATCACCGAACTCCGGGTGGAGGACGGGTCGGCCGCGCTGGTCTCGCTCAACGTGCCGTGCGCACAGTGACGGCGTGACCCCGCGAGGTACGTCCTCGCGGGGTCACGCGGCGCGGCGGTCCACCGGTCAGGCGCGGGCGCGCGCCCGCTGCCGGGCGTGGCCCACGGCCGCCAGCAGCAGCGTCATGGCGCCCGTCGCGTACAACTGCGTCCGGGTGCCGGGCTCCCGGGCCATCAGGGCGAGGATCGCCACCATGCCCGCCAGCGCGACCCAGGTCAGCGCCGGGAACGCCCACATCCGGACGACCAGTTTCTGCGGTGCCTCCCGGTCCAGGCGGCGCCGCAGCCGCAGCTGCGAGACGGCGATGAACATCCAGACGACCAGGATCACCGCGCCGATCATGTTCAGCAGCCAGGGGAAGACGTCGTCCGGACGCCAGTAGCTGAGAACGACACAGCCGAACCCGAAGACGCAGGAGACGAGCACCGCGATCCGCGGCACCCCGGAGGAGACCCGGCCCAGCGCCTTCGGGCCCTGGCCGCGCTCCACGAGGGAGTAGGCGATGCGCGAGGAGCCGTAGACGTTGGCGTTCATCGCCGACAGCAGTGCCACGAGCACGACCACGTTCATCAGCTGCCCGGCGCCGGGGATGCCGAGGTGTTCGAGCGCGGCGACGTAGGGGCCCCGCTCGACGACCGCCTTCGAGTCCCAGGGGACGAGGGTGACGATGACCGCCATCGAGCCGATGTAGAAGAGCGCGATGCGCCACATGGCGGTGCGGACGGCGCTCGCGACCCCCTTGACCGGGTTCTCGGACTCGGCCGCCGCGATCGTCACGGTCTCCAGCCCGCCGTACGCGAACACCGACGCGAGCAGACCGATCACGAGCCCCTCCCCGCCGTTCGGCAGGAAGCCTCCTTCGCCGGTGAGGTTCGCGGTGCCCGGCGCCGCGGTGCCCGGCAGCACACCGGCGATCGCCAGCACTCCGAGCACCAGGAACAGCGTGATGGCTCCGACCTTCAATGCCGCGAACCAGAACTCGAACTCGCCGAAGTTCTTCACGGCGGCGAGGTTGGTGACGCAGAAGACGACCACGAACAGCGCCACCCAGGCCCACTCGGGGGTGCCGGGCAGCCAGCCGGTGACGATCTTCGCGGCGCCGATGCCCTCCAGGCCGACGGCCGTGCAGAGCAGTACCCAGAAGGACCAGCCCGCCGCGAAGCCGGCCCAGGGGCCGATCGCCCGCTCGGCGTGCGCGGAGAAGGAACCGGAGGACGGATACGCGGCCGACATCTCGCCGAGCATCCGCATCACCAGCATGACGAGCAGACCGGAGACGGCGTAGGCGACGACGATGGACGGACCGGCGGCGGCGATGCCCGCGCCGGAGCCGACGAACAGTCCGGCGCCGATCACCCCGCCGAGGGCGATCATCGACAGATGGCGCTGCTTCAGGCCGTGCGAGAGCGGGGCGTCCGCGGCGGTGGTGCCGGTCGGGGCGTCGAGGGTGGGACGGGACATGGGCGTGGGGGATTCCTTGCGGGTGAGCGGCGAAAACGCCCACAGTCTGGGCAGCCCCGCCGATCGTGGGACGGGGCCGCCCAGAATGTGGACGTGATCCATGCGGAGCGTGAGATTCCGTTCACCGTCGGTCCGTGACCGGCCGGCGGCCGGCTTCCGCACCCTCCGGGGCGGTCCACCCCGTCACGCCATGGGTCTCACGCCGTCCGTCTCAGGCCGTCGGTCTCAGGCCACCGACGTGTAGTGCGACGCGTCGCCCGCGATCGAGGTGCTCTCCTTGCCCTCGACGCCGACCGGCACGTCACCGGCGACGGTCACCCGGTGCAGCCGGCGCGGCTGGTCGTCGTAGTTGTCGATGGCGTAGTGCTGGGTGATCCGGTTGTCGAACAGGACCAGCTGGTTCGGGGACCAGCGCCAGCGCAGCACGTTCTCGGGCCGGGTCACGTACGCCTGGAGCAGGTCGAGGATCTTGCGGGACTCGCCGACCGACAGCCCGACGATCCGCTGCGCGAACCCGCCGATGAACAGCCCGCGTTCACCCGTCAGCGGGTGGACCCGGACGACCGGGTGCGCGGTGCGGAACGCGATGGACGTGAACTGGGCGCGCTGTGCGGCCTGTTCCTCGCCTATGGCCTCGTCCGGCACCGCGTAGTCGTAGTCGTTGGTGTGCTCGGCCCACAGGGTGTCGGCGAACGCGCGGAGCGGTTCGGGCAGATCGCGGTAGGCGGCCGCGGAGTTGGCGATGAGCGTCTCGCCGCCGTACGGCGGGACGGTGATGCTGCGCAGGGTGCTGGCCTGGGGCGGGTTCAGCACGAAGGTCACGTCGGTGTGCCAGTGGTTGGCGCGACCCCGCTCGCTGTCCACGGGCAGCACGTTCGGGGCGCCGTCCACGGCGGGCACGGTGGGGTGCGCGGTGGTGAGGTCGCCGAAGTGACGGGCGAAGGCCTGCTGGCCCTCGTCGTCCAGGTCGACGTCGTCGAAGACCAGCGCCTTGTGCTGGTTGAGCGCGGTGCGCAGGGCGGAGACGGTGATGTCGTCCAGGGGCTTGGAGATGTCGACGCCGGTGACGCGGGCACCGATGTGCGCGGTGACCTTCTGGATCTCGATGTCTGTCATGGAGTGCGGGTCCTTTCGGATCGGGTGGATCGGCGGATCAGTCGATCGGCGGTGGATCGGTGGAAGTCGGGCAGGGCGACGCGGTGGTGGCCGGGGCGGATTCAGGCGAGGGCGGTCGCGGGCGCCGTGACCGTCGGCGCGGTGGCCGGAGTGGTCGTGGTGGTCGCGGCCGGGATCGTGTAGCGGTTGGCCGGACGTGGGAGGCCGTAGCGCTCCCGCAGGGTCTGCCGGGGTCCGTACTCCCGGCGGAGCAGGCCGCGTTCGCGCAGGATCGGCACCACGTGGTCCACGAAGAGGTCGAGGCCGGACGGCAGGACGGCGGGCATGATGTTGAAGCCGTCGGCGGCGCCGTTCCGGAACCACTCCTCGATCGCGTCGGCGACCTGCTCCGGCGTACCGGCGAAGGTCAGGTGCCCGCGCCCGCCGCCGAGCCGGCCGATCAGCTCGCGGACGGTGAGCCGCTCGCGCCGCGCCAGCTCCACGACGAGGGTGTAGCGGCTCTTGGCCCCCTCGATCGCGCTCTCCGGCGGCAGGCCGGCGGGCAGCGGCTCGTCCAGACCGAGGGTGCCCGGCTCCAGGTGGAGCAGGTGCTCCAGGCGGTGCAGCCCGTGCTCGTACACGATGTGGTCCTCGAGGACCCGTTCCCGGTCGCGCGCCTCGGCCTCGGTCGAGCCGATGACCGGGACGATCCCGGGCAGGATCTTGATGTGGTCCGGGTCCCGGCCGGCCCGCTCGGTGCGGGACTTGAGGTCGGCGTAGAAGTCCTGCGCGTCCGCGAGGGTCTGCTGGGCGGTGAACACCGCCTCCGCGTACCGGGCCGCGAACCGCTTGCCGTCCAGCGAGGAGCCGGCCTGCACGAGGAGCGGGTGACCCTGCGGCGTACGGGGCACGTTGAGCGCGCCCTCCACACGGAAGTACGTCCCCTG
Source organism: Streptomyces sp. NPDC002580 (assembly GCF_042889485.1). NCBI lineage: Bacteria > Bacillati > Actinomycetota > Actinomycetes > Kitasatosporales > Streptomycetaceae > Streptomyces > Streptomyces sp. NPDC002580. The sequence goes on from NZ_JBIAQZ010000001.1 coordinate 446,783, forward strand.
GTGGCGGGCCGGATGGATCTTGTCCGGGTCGCCCCAGACACCGGCCGCCTTGTCCGCGAGGACCAGGTCGTCCTCCCAGCTGTCCCAGAGCTTGAGCGCCACGTCCAGGAACTCGGCGGCGCGCTCGTAGCGGGTGGCGTGCGCGGGCTCGTCGTCGAGGCCGAAGTTGCGGGCGGCCTCCGCGCCCGCGGTGGTGACGATGTTCCAGCCCGCGCGGCCCCCGCTGATGTGGTCCAGGGAGGCGAGTCTGCGGGCCAGGTTGTAGGGGGAGTTGTAGGACGTGGAGGCGGTGGCGATCAGACCGATGTGCTCGGTGGCCGTGGCCAGCGCGGTGAGCAGGGTGATCGGTTCGAGGGCGCCGGCCGGACGCTGGCCCACGTTGTTGAACAGGACCGGGCCGTCGGCGAGGAAGAGGGAGTCGAACGTGCCGCGTTCGGCGATCCGGGCGAGACGCACGTAGTGGTCCGTCTCCACGTGGGCCAGCGGATCGCTCTCCGGGAGCCGCCAGGAGGCCTCGTGGTGACCGGTGTTCATCAGAAACGCGTTGAGATGGAGTCGGCGCGGGCTGGTCACGGGTGCTTCTCCTCCTGGTGCGCGGGCACGTCAGGCCCGGCGTTCTCATCGGGCGCGTCCGGTCCCGGGACGGGGTGTCCCGCCGCGCTGTCCGGTCCGGCCCCGGGATGTCCCGTCGCCGCGTGTTCCGCTTCCTGCGGCCCTGTCGTCGCGCCCCTTCCCGTCACGTCCTCGGTCACCCCGAGGGCGTTCAGCAGGAGTTCGCGGTACTCGCCGAGCAGCGGATCGCGGTACGAGCGGGGGTGCGGGCGGTCGATGGCCAGGTCGAGGCCGATGCGGCCCCGGTCGAGCACGAGCACCCGGTCGGCCAGCACGATCGCCTCGTCCACGTCGTGCGTGACGAGCAGCACGGACGGCCGGTGGCGCTCCCACAGTTCGCGCAGCAGCACGTGCATCCGGATCCGGGTGAGCGCGTCCAGCGCCCCGAACGGCTCGTCGGCGAGGAGCAGTTCGGGCTCCCGTACGAGGGAACGGGCCAGCGCCGCACGTTGCGCCTCGCCGCCGGACAGCTCGTTGGGCCAGGCCCGCTCGCGTCCCGCGAGTCCCACCTCGGCGAGGGCGGAACGGCCCTTCTCCGCCGCCTCCCTGCCGTCCGTGCCGAGCAGGACGTTGTCGAGGACGCGGCGCCAGGGCAGCAGCCGGGAATCCTGGAAGACGACGGACACCCTTTCCGGGGCGGTGAGTTCCCCGCTTCCGGCGACGTCGTGATCGAGTCCGGCGATGGCGCGCAGCAGGGTGCTCTTGCCGGAGCCGCTGTGTCCGAGCAGGGCGGTGAACTGGCCAGCGGGCAGGTCGAGGTCGATGTCGTCGAGGACGATGCGGCCTTCGAACGACCTGGTGAGGCCGTGCAGCCGGACGGTGTGGTGACGGGTCAGCTGCTCAGTGTGCGTCGCCATGACAGCACCTTCCGTTCGATGAGACGAACCGCGCTGTCGGAGACGAGCCCGAAGATGCCGTAGATCAGCAGGCCGACGAGGATGATGTCGGTCCGCCCGTAGTTCTGGGCCTGGAACATCATGTAGCCGAGGCCGCTGGTGGCGTTGATCTGTTCCAGGACGACCAGGGAGAGCCAGGAGCCGGTCACCCCGAGCCGCAGTCCGACGAAGAAGCCGGGCAGCGCGCCGGGGATCACGATCTCCCGGACGAAACGGAGCCTCGACAGGCCCTGGACCTCGGCGAGTTCCACGAACCGGTGGTCGATGCCGGACAGCGCGGAGTGCAGGTTCAGGTAGATCGGGATGTAGACGACGATGGCGATGATCGCGATCTTGAACGTCTCGCCGATGCCGAGCCACAGGATGAACAGCGGGATCAGGCCGAGGGTCGGGATCGCCCGGTTGAGCTGTACGGTCCCGTCGATCAGCGCCTCCCCGACCCGGCTGAGCCCGGAGGCTAGGGCGAGGACGACGCCGGCGCTCAGGCCGAGAGCGAACCCGTATCCCGCGCGCTCCAGGGACGTCAGCACATCGGTGGGCAGGGTGCCGTCGGTCCACAGGTGGCCGGTGGTCCTCAGCACCGTCCAGGGCGCGGGGATCGCGCCGGGATCGAGCTGCCCGGTGGCGGAGGCGAGCGCCCACAGGGCGAGGAACAGCACCGGCCCGATCAGCCGGGAGGCGGGCAGTGGTTTGCCGGGCGCGAGACCGCGGCGCCGCGAGCGACGAGACCGACGATACGGGCGACCGCTCGCGCCGGCCTCGTCCTCCGATGAGGCCGGGATCCGATCCGGGGCAGGCTCGGTGGCGGTGGCGGTGGCGGCTTCGGTGGGCGGGGCGGAGGCGGGGGCGGGCCCGTCCTCGACCGCGGACGGCGGGGCGGTGGAGGGAGCGGAAGGCGGAGTGGAAGAGAGAGCGGTCCTGGGCGTGGTCCTGGTGGTCACGGCCTTCACCTCCGGTATTCGGCGGGTACGGCCTTGGCCGCGATGGCTTCGAAGCGCCGGTCGAAGAGCGAGTCGACCTTGAACTCCTCGACGAACTCGCCCTCCGCCAGCAGATCGGCGGTCTCCTGCTCCCACTTCACGGCCGCGTCCCAACGCGGCGGGAAGAAGGGCTTGTTGGCGAGTTCCGTGATCGACCGCGCCTGCGCGAGCGTGAGGTTCTGCGTCTTGACGTAGAACTCCTCGTTCCACTCCTCGGGGTGCTCGTACGCCCACACCTGACCCTTCGCCCAGAGCGGGATGTACGCGGCGACCGCGGCCGCCTTGGCGCGGTCGGCCAGCACCGAGGTCGGCGCCCAGAGCAGGTTGAGCAGGTCCACCACGTCGGTGGCGACGGTGTGGGCACCCTTGGCCCCGTACTGCTTCAGGTAGGCCGGCGCCTGGCTGTTGGCCAGCGGGGCGACGTCCACCTGGCCCGCCTGGAGTGCGGTGAGGAACTGGTTGCTGGTCAGCGGAACCAGCTTCACGGCGTCGTAGGCGATCCCGGCCTTCTTCAGGGCGCGCAGCAGGACGACACCCTGGGCCTGGCCCTGCGAGAACGCCAGTTTCTTGCCCTTGAAGTCCTGGACGTCCTGGATGTCGCTGCCCGGCTTGGTGGCGAACAGGTAGTTGGGCTTGCGGGTGATGTTGATCGCGACGATCTTCGCGTCGAAGCCCTGGAAGTGGGCCTGGATCGGCGGGATGCCCGCGTTGTTCCCGACGTCCAGGGACTTGACCCGGAAGGCGTTGATGACGTCGGGGCCGGCGCCGATGTTCACCCAGTCGGAGACGGTGAACGGCAGCTCGCCCAGCCCGGCCAGTTTCAGCTGGAGTTGCTGGACCCCTTGGTACGAGGCGATCGCGAGCTCGGTGCCCCGCGGCACCTTGTCGGACAGGGGCGCGGACAGGTCGGCCCGGGAACCGGAGTCGGCGGCACTGGCGCCCGCGCAGCCGCTCAGCCCCGCCGCCGCGGCGACACCGAGCAGGGAGGACAGGAACACGCGCCGGTCGACACCGGACCTGGAGGGGGCGGAGGCGGCGGCGGACATGGCGGAGGGCGATGGGGACAGTCGTGGCATGGAAGGACTCCGGGGTTTCCAAGTGGCGGGAGGGCGTGCGGATTCCGGGCAGGGCGAAGCCGGCGGAGTGGTCGAGCGGTGGACCGTAGGACCGGAAGCGAGGAACGCGCGCCGAAGGGACACACGCCGATGGCGTGACGGGTGGGTGGGCCGGCCGGGGCGACGGTGGCCGAACGGTCCGCGGCACCACGAGGCGGATCGGCCAGGCGGTCGGCGACGAGCCGGTGAGGCGACGACGTCGGACCGGGCGTTCGTGGTGACGACCGTCGACCGGCTCTCGGAGCGCCGGAAGCCGGGGGGCTCTCGGCGGCGGAACCGTCGGCGAGCCTCAGGGCTTCCGTGCTTCAGCCCGTCGACGACCCGTCGGGCGACAGCGGTCGGCGGCTACGGCCGACAGCTACGGCCGGCGGCGACGGGTCAGCGACAACGTGTGCGTGCGACCCGCATCAGGTCGACCACACGGCACTTGGTGAGCGGAACCTGCACCCGCGCGCTGCTCATGCCTCGATGCTCCTGTCCGGCGGTGAACCCTGTCAACATTCCGAGTTTCTGAATTAATTCGTTCCCGGTGAGGGGCCCGGCGCGGTCCGGGGGACCGAGCGTCCCGGACGGCCAAAGAGGCCCGGACGACAGGACGGCCGGGCCTCCGGAGGCCTCCGGAGGCAGTCGGGCCGCGACACTCAGGCGGCGGCGGAGCCGGCGAAACCCAGGGGATCGCGGTACAGGACGTCGAGGGCGACCGATCCGCCTGCCACCGCCAGCACCGACTCCGGGAAGCTGGTCGGGACGACCGATTCCGCCCGCCCCGGGCCCACCGCCTCCCGCAGCGCGCCGAGGCAGTCCTCCCGGTGCATCGCGCCGATCTCGGTGACGACGACCGTCTCCGGGTTGAGCACGTCGAGGAGCAGCGCCGCCGCCAGTCCGGCCGCCCGGGACCGTTCCACCAGCAGCCGCACGGCCGACGGGTCGCCGGAGGCCGCCGCGGAGACCACGTGCATCGGGTTCGAGCTGTCGATGACACCCCGTTCCCGCGCCCGACGGCACAGCGTCCGTTCGCTCAGCTCGGCCTGGATGCACCCCGTCCGCCCGCAGTCGCACCGCTCCGACCCGCCGGTCAGCGGCAGATGGGCGATGGCCCCGGCCTGCGAGCGGGGCCCGTAGTGCACCTGGTCATGGGTGGCGAAGGCGGCGTCCACCACGTTGCCGACGAAGAGGTGCAGCAGGCTCCGGCTGCCCCGGGCCCGGCCGAACAGCCGCTCTCCGTTGACCAACGCCCGCGCGTGCCCGTCCACATGGACCGGCAGTCCGGTGCGCGCCTCGAAGGGGTCCCGGACGGCCACGTCGCGCCAGCCCAGCAGTGGGTGCTCCACGATCGTGCCGGAGTCCGGGTCGACCCAGCCGCCGGTCGCCACACCGATGCCCAAGGGGGTACGGCCGGGGACGCCCGTGAGGAGGGCGGCGAGCCCGTCCGCGGCCCTCGCGAGAACGAGGTGCGGCTCGGTCCCCTGGTGCCACAGACGCTTCTCGGCGATGACCCGCCCCCGCAGGTCCAGCACCGCGACGGTCGTGTACGGCACGGCTATGTGCACCCCGCCGACGACGAACCGGGAGCGGTCCAGGTCGACCGGGAGATGCGGACGCCCGACCCCGCCCGACCGGCGGGGCACGGCGGCCTCACGGATCAGGCCCTGTTCGGCGAACCGGGCACAGTAGCCGGTCACCGAGGCGGGGGAGAGCCCGGTCAGCCGGGCGATGGTGCTGCGGGCGACCGGCCCGTGCTCCAGCACGGACCGCAGGATCACGCTGGCGCTGCTCCGGCGCCGGTCGAGGACGGGAGAGGGGGAGGGGGAACGGGAGGGCGGGTGTGAGGGAGGGGATGTCGAAGGCGGTGCCACGGTAGGTGCCATGGAGTTCTTCCTCGGGAGCTGGTCCGGAACTGCGCCGTCACGCACGCCGCACGTCACAACGGATGTGACGCGCGACCGGTGTGGTGGTGTGCTCTGGCCTCGTCTCGGCGAGGGGGATCCGCTCCGCCCCGCCTCAGGACGGACGGCGACAGGTGGCAGTGCCCTGGCGTCGCAGGTCGACATAGCGACGCGACGAGAAGTTCAGGGCCTGGGGAACCATGCGCTGAAGGGTAGGGGCACGGCCGGGGGAGCTGCCAGGGGTGCCCAAGGGCCGGACAGACCAGGCCCGTTCCTGTTCCCGCCCGTGCCGGACTCCTTTGGCGGGTCTCCACAGTCCCGGGTGTGAACCGTCCCGGAGCGGAAACGACGTCACCTCAGTGACCGGCGTCACCTTCACGCGGGTGTGGAGGGCACTCTTTGTAAGGAGCCCACCAAGGTCGTGATCCGCCCTTTGTCGAGCGCTGACGGTGATCGCCCGTATACCCCTGGGATAGCGTCACGGTGTCCGACCTGCCCTCCCCCCGAGCTCCTCCTGAGCGACGGGGCACCCCGTTCGCCGGAGTCCTCATGAGCACCGCTGTCGCCACGTCCTCCCGACCCGGCGAGGTCATCGCCGACCTCCTTCCGGCCTCCCGCGTCCGCGATGTCGCCCTGGTGCTCGGCGGCGCCGCGCTGACCGGCATCGCTGCCCAGATCTCGCTGCCCGTCCCGGGCTCCCCGGTGCCGGTGACCGGCCAGACCTTCGCCGCGCTGCTCGTCGGCACGGCGCTCGGCGCGGGCCGCGGCTTCCTGTCGCTCGCGGTGTACGCGCTGGTCGGCATGGCCGGTGTCCCGTGGTTCGCGGAGGGCAGCTCCGGCGCCTCGGCACCGTCCTTCGGCTACATCCTCGGCATGCTGCTCGCGTCCACCGTCGTGGGTGCCCTGGCCCGCCGCGGCGCCGACCGCTCCGCCCTGCGCATGGCGGGCACGATGCTGCTCGGCGAGGCGATCATCTACGCCGTCGGCGTCCCCTACCTGGGCGTGGTCACCGGCATGTCGGCGAGCGCGGCGCTCGCGGCGGGCCTCACCCCGTTCCTGATCGGCGACGCCCTCAAGGCCGCGCTGGCGATGGGCGTCCTGCCCACGGCGTGGAAGCTCGTCGACAAGAAGTGACGCGTCACCCCGGTGACGTGATGGCGCCACCGGTCGTGTGACGCCCGCGGCGGCGCAGCCGTCGCTCCGCGCGAGAGGCTCGCCGGGTCGTATCGCGACCCGGCGAGCCTCTCGCGCGTTCTCCCCCAGTGCCGTCTCCCGGGGTCAGTCCTCCCGCCGGGGCCTGCGACCGGACCACCACAGTCCCGCCGCTCCGGCCGAGAGCAGCGCCGCGCCCGCGGCGCCGAACGGCAGGACGTCGCTTCCGGCACCGGTCTTCGGCAGCCGGTCGCCGCCGGGGGCCACCGGCTTGTTGTCGGTGCCCAGCAGGAGCGGGGTCGCCGGGGCGTTCGGCGACGGGTTCGTCGTACCGAACGGAACGGGGCCCTGCTGCCAGTACGTCTTCTTGCCGTCGCTCGTCTGGACCGGGAGGCAGATCTTCCCGGTCCTGCTCAGATCGAACGTCGCGTCGACCTCGTACGAATTCGCGTTCTTCGTCGCGAGTTTCCCGACAGGGCAGGCGAAACCGCTGTTCGCCCCCTCGGGGAGATTCTTTTTCGCGATGGCGGTGCAGTCTTCGACGTTCTTGACAGTCAGGCCGTCGAAACCGACCACCAGGAGTCGGAGATCGCCGCTTTCCTCGGTCCCCGTGTTCTTCACCGTGACGGTGAAGGAGGTTTTCCGGGTGCTGTTGTCGACCGAGATCCTCTCCGGCAGCAGAGTGGTCACCTTGACGCCCGTCGGCGCCTTGTCCACCGCTTTTCCGCCCTTGCCGCTCCCCGGCCCCTGATCGTCCGCGACGGCGGTGTGGGAAAGGATCAGCACGGCCGAGAAGCATGCCGTGAGCAGTGATCCCGTGATGGTCGTCATGCTACGAGAACTCATGTTCGTCCCCCTTCGCTGCGCCTGAATTCGCAGTACTTGAAGAGGTACCACAAGATTTCTCCACACTATGCTGGTACGGCCTGAAGTGTGACCATTATGGTTCCGCTGTGACCGGCGATCGTGGCTGAAGTTGAGGGGGTGCGGGGATTGTCGGCGAATGTTCAGGGTGGTGTTCCGGGACTATTGGTGACCGGACGTTATCGACTGGTCGAGAGTATCGGCCAGGGGGGAATGGGGCGGGTGTGGCGAGCCGCCGACGAAATGCTCGACCGGCAGGTCGCGATCAAGGAAATGCGCATAGACGGACTCGATCCCGAGGACACCCGCACGCGCCGGGAACGCACCCTGCGCGAGGCGAGGGCGACGGCCCGGATCGACCATCCCCACGTCGTCCGCATCTACGACGTCGTGGACGCGGACGACCGGCTGTGGATCGTCATGGAACTCGTCGCCGGCCGCTCCCTCGAACGGATCGTCGTCGAGGACGGACCGCTGGACGCGCGCGAGGCGGCCCGGGTCGGCCTCGAACTGGTGGGGGCGCTGCGCCAGGTGCACGCGCAGGGCGTGCTGCACCGTGACATCAAGCCGGGCAACGTGCTGGTCGAGCACGCCGGACAGCGCCGTGTCGTCCTCACCGACTTCGGCATCGCCGCCCTGCAGGACGCCGAGGCGCTCACCATGGCCGGCATGCTCGTCGGTTCCCCCGACTACATGGCACCCGAGCGGATCTCCGGCCGACCACAGGGCCCGCCCTCCGACGTCTGGTCCCTCGGGGCGACGCTCTGCGCGGCTCTGGGCGGGCGGTCCCCGTTCTCCCGCTCCACCACCCTCGCGACCCTGCACGCCGTTCTCTACGAGGAACCCGAACTCCCCTCCGGCGCGGGTGGGTTACGAGAGATCCTGGCCGCCCTCCTGGAGAAGGACCCGTCCACTCGGCCCGGCCTGGAGGAACTGGAGGCGTGCCTCGGAGAAATGGCCCGCCCCCCGAGCCCAGCCCCCACCCCCACAACCCCGCCGATCCCGCCCCCGCCGATCCCGACCCCGACACAGACGTCGACCCCGACACCGGCGCCTGGGCCCGCCCTCACCCCCGACCCCGCGCAAAGCCCAGTTCCCGGGCCCGCTCCCGAGCGCAGCCCAGTTCCCACGCACGACCCCGCGCAAAGCCCAGCTCCCGGGCCCGAGCGCAGCCCAGCTCCCGGGCCCGCTCCCGTGCACGAGCCCCTTCCCGGGCCCGACCTCGGACCCGTCCGCACGGTGGCGCGCACGTCGGCCCCGGATGGTGATCCCACCGCCGAGCAGCCCCCGCCCACGTCCCCCGACCCGGCTGCGGGACCCGTCCCGCCCCCGCGTCCGAGTCCCACCCCGACCCGTGAATCCGCCCTGAGTCCGAAACCTGGGCCGTCTCTGCCTCCGGCGCCGGAGACAGGGCAGGACCGGCCGGCCCCCGGGACCGTTCTGCCGGAGTCGTCCACGCGCGCCCTCCTGGACGCCCGGCACGTGCGGGCGGCGCGGCAGACTCCGGCGGACCGTCCCGAAGCAGCTCCGGCCCCGGACGAACAGCGCATCGGCACCAGCGATCTCCGCAGGCCTCGGCTCGGGTCCGGACCCGCAGCGGAGCCCGAACCCGAGCCGGGAAACGAGCCCGAACCCGAGCCGGGAAACGAGCCCGAGCCCGAGCCCGGAACCGAGCCCGAGCCCGAGACGGAGCGCCACTCCGTGCACGACGCCGTCCCGATCCAGCGCGCTCCGACCCGGCGCGACCCGATCGAGCGCGACCCGACCGGGCGCGGCCTGATCCAGCGCACCCCGACCCGCAAGGTCCCGCCCGACTTCCGGAAGCGACCTCAGAAACCCTCCGCGGAACCCTCCGCGGAGCCGCTCGCGGCTCCCGCACCCGAGATCGTCCCTACGGGCCCCGAACCATCGGCAGCCAACGCGTCCACCGAAGTCCCCTCCGCACCGCGAACGGAGCCCGGTTCGCACGCCTCGTCCGCATCGCGCGCGGAGACCGGCGCACGTACTGCCTCCCGGCTGCCCACGGAACCCGTGCCCGTGGTGCGGCCGGCGGGCGAACTCCCCGGCCCCGTCGGACAGCCCGGCACCGACGAGAGCCGAGGGCCCGGCGGGGGACACGGCCGCGACCTCGGCGAAGCCGCAGGCGCCGGTGACGACGGGACCGGGAACGGCGGCGGCGACGGGGACGGGCACGGCACCGTCAGGACGGGCTCGCGCCGCCCCCGCCGCCGTGCCGGCCTCGCCGCGGCGGCGGGAGTGGCCGGGGCGGGAGCCGTCGCCTGGGCCGTCATCGCGATGACGGGCGGATCGCCCGGCACCGGCACCGGCGCCACCGCGGGATCGTCCGCGCCGAAGGCCACCTCTGCCACCGGTACAGGTCCCGGCACGGGCACCCCCTCGTCTGCGGCGCCCACCGTCGAGGGCACCTCGCGCCCGCCCAGCCTCCCCCCGGGAGCGCACCGGGAGGCCGGCGGATACGCGTGGGTGACGCCCGAGGGCTGGCGGCGGGACCTGAAGACCGGCTCCGAGGTGCACTACACCGCACCCGACGGCACGCAGGAACTCGCGGCCAAGTCCTCCCTGGCCAAGGGGAATCTGATGGACACCTGGCGGACCTCCGAGCAGGACGCCCGACAGGGGCGGGACTACCGGAAGATCCGGCTGGAGCGGACGACGTTCCGGGGCCGGAGCGCGATCGTCTGGGAGTACACGTTCACGCTCGGCGGGGTGAGCTGGCACGCGCGGCTGCTCGGCTTCGACGCCGACGGGAAGTCGTACCAGATCAACACCTGGTACCACCAGGACATCGAGGACCGGGCCCTGACGGTCTACAACCAGGTCAGGAACAGCTTCACCGTGCTGTGAGGCGAGGAGTTCCGCGGCTCCCGGCACCCCCGCGCCTCCCGCGACCCGCGCGCCCGCCGCGCCCGCGGGTCCCTCCCGCCCAAGAGCTGACGGGCGCGAGGGAAGAAGGGAAGGGAAGAAGGGAAGAGGAGAGGGGCCCGCGGCGAGTGCCGCGGGCCCCTCCTCGCTCAGGCTTCGGTGGCGGGTCAGGCGCCGACCGAAGCCTGGGTCTCTTCGCGGGACTCTCCCGCGGGCAGCGGTTCCGGCGCCCGGGAGCCGGAACCGAACTTCTGCCGGGCGAAGGCGATGACGAGCACGACCGCCGCGACGAGCAGCGACAGCAGCACGGTCTCCCGGCCGTCGTGCTCGGTGTCGGTCAGCATGTAGCCGAGCACGAAGACGATCATCGCGGCGGTCGCCCAGGTCAGGTACGGGTAGAGCCACATCCGCACGACGAGCTTCTCCGGCGCCTCACGCTGGATGATCTTCCGCATCCGCAGCTGCGAGAAGCAGATGACGAGCCACACGAACAGGGCGACCGCGCCCGACGAGTTGACCAGGAAGAGGAAGACCGAGTCCGGGAACTTGTAGTTGAAGAAGACGGCGACGAAGCCGAACACGACCGAGACGACGATGGCGGTCATCGGCACACCGCGCCGTGTGGTCCTGGCGAACGCCTTCGGCGCGTCCCCGCGCTCACCGAGCGAGAAGGCCATGCGGGAGGCGGTGTAGAGACCGGAGTTGAGGCACGACAGCACGGACGTCAGCACGATGAAGTTCATGATCTGACCGGCGTGCGCGATACCGAGGGAGTCGAGGGCGGCGACGTACGAGCCCTTGTCCTTGATCGACGGGTCGTTCCACGGCAGCAGGGCGACGACGACGAGGATCGAGCCCAGGTAGAAGACGGCGATGCGCCAGATGATGCTGTTCGTCGACTTGGTCACGGCCCGTTGCGGGTTCTCCGACTCGCCCGCGGCGAGGGTCGCGATCTCGCTGCCCATGAAGGAGAAGACGACCAGCAGGACGCCGGTGAGGATCGCTCCGGGGCCGTGCGGCAGGAATCCGCCCTGCTCGGTCAGATTGCCCAGTCCGGCCTTCTCGGCCTCGACGCCGGGCAGCACCCCGAAGATCGCGAGGCCGCCGACGACGATGAACGCGCCGATCGCCACGACCTTGATCCCGGCGAACCAGAACTCGAACTCGCCGTACGAGCCGACGGAGACCAGGTTGGTGGCCGTCAGCACCACCATCACGATGAGCGCCCAGCCCCACTGCGGTACGCCGGGCATCCACCCCTCGAGGATCTTGGCGCCGGCGGTGGCCTCCACGGCCAGCACCACGACCCAGAAGAACCAGTACAGCCAGCCGATGGAGAAGCCGGCCCAGCGGCCGAGCGCGCGGTCGGCGTGCGCCGAGAACGAGCCCGAGGTCGGGTTGGCGGCGGACATCTCACCGAGCATCCGCATCACCAGCACCACGAGCGTGCCGACGAGGGCGTACGAGAGAAGGATGCCGGGTCCGGCGGTCGCGATGCCGGTGCTGGAGCCGACGAAGAGTCCGGCTCCGATGACGCCGCCGATGGCGATCATCGACAGATGACGGTTCTTGAGTCCTGCCTGGAGGCCGCCACCGGGTTCTCCGGGGCCACCGGGGGCCTGTGCCGCCTTCGTGGGGCTCGGCTGCGAGGTCATGAGGGGGATTCCTTTGCGCCGGATGGGCAGATTCCCGTACGGATCGCCCATCCCGTGCGAGTGGTGTATGGGGCACGCGCTCGACCGGGGTGGGGGTCGTCGTACGAGTTGGTCCAGTGAAACGGAGGCAAAGCGATTCGTGAACCTTTGAATCCAGATCGTTACTTGAGGTTTCCTTGAGGTTCTGTAGGATTGCTCACGTTTCTCGGCCGTAGCCCCCGGCGGGACCGATCCGGAACGGTCGTGCCACACTCGGACCATGCGCGTGTATCTCGGCTCCGATCATGCCGGTCTCGAACTGAAGACCCATCTCGTCGAGTGGCTCAAAGCCGCCGGCCACGAGCCCGTCGACTGCGGGCCCCACATCTACGACGCCCTGGACGACTACCCGCCGTTCTGCCTCCGCGCCGCGGAGCGCACGGTGGCGGACCCGGGTGCCCTCGGCATCGTCATCGGCGGCTCCGGCAACGGTGAGCAGATCGCCGCGAACAAGGTCGCCGGCGTGCGGGCCGTCCTCGCCTGGAGCGCGGAGACAGCGGCGCTGGGCCGCGAGCACAACAACGCGAACGTCATGTCCGTCGGTGCCCGCATGCACACCCAGGAAGAGGCGACGAAGTTCGTCGAGACCTTCCTCGGCACGCCCTTCACGGGCGAGGAGCGCCACGTCCGCCGTATCGAGATGCTCGCGGACTACGAGACGACCCGGGAACTCCCGCCGATCCCGGCGCACCACCCGCAGCAGCCGTAGGACTTGTCCGGGCCCGGGACGCCGGGCGCCAGGCTCTGCCGTCACCTTCCCACCCGCCCTCCGGGCGACGACGGGACGGTGGCGACAGGACCTGGGACGGGAGAACACAGGAGGACCCGTGCCCGAGGGGCACACCATTCACCGGCTCGCCGAGGACTGCCTCGCCGCGTTCGGTGGTCGCGCGACCCGTGTCACCAGCCCCCAGGGCAAGTTCGGTGACGCCGCGGCCCTCCTCGACGGCTCGGTCCTGACCGCGGCGGAAGCCCACGGCAAGCACCTCTTCCTCGGCTTCCGCCCCTCGGAGTGGGTCCACATCCACCTCGGCCTCTTCGGCAAGGTCGGCTTCGGCGGCACCCCCGCCCCGCCGCCCACGGACACCGTCCGCCTCCGGCTCGTGAACGACACGGCGTACGCCGATCTCCGCGGCCCCACCACCTGTGCCCTGATCACGGACGACGAGAAGCACGCGATACACGACCGCCTCGGACCGGATCCGCTGCGCGCGGACGCCGACCCGTCGGCCGCGTACCGCCGGGTCTCCCGCAGCCGTACGACCATCGCCGCCCTGCTCATGGACCAGAAGGTCATCTCGGGCGTGGGCAACGTCTACCGCGCCGAGGTCCTCTTCCGGCACGGCGTCGATCCCTACCGCACGGGCAAGGACCTCGACGCGGCGCAGTGGGACGCGATCTGGGCCGACCTGGTGGACCTCATGCGGGAGGGCGTCCGCAACAACCGCATCGACACGGTCCGCCCGGAGCACACCCCCGAGGCCATGGGCCGGCCGCCCCGCGTCGACGACCACGGCGGCGAGGTCTACGTGTACCGCCGGGCCGACCAGCCCTGTCACATCTGTGGCGGCGAGATCCGCACCGCCGATCTCGCCGCCCGCAACCTCTTCTGGTGCCCGGCCTGCCAACGGCCCTGAATCCGGGCGGAGTCGGTGGCGAGGGGGGCGTCGGCGAGTATCGTCGGTACCGGGCGGAGCCGGCGGCGGGCGGATCGCGCCGACCGGGCCCGGGTCTCAGAAGCTGTGCGGCAGCCAGGGCGCGAGCGTCGAGGTGAACGCCGTGGACGCCTCCGCCAGCGCTCCCGGCCGCAGTTCGCGCACCCGCCCGCCGGCCGCGAGCGAGGCGAGTGTCACTCCCCCGAGATAGGCCGTCGCCAACTCCCTGACGGACAGGGCGAGATCGGGAGAGTCGTCGGTCCGCACGCACGACGCGCCCTTCGCGTCACCGATCAGCCGCCAACGTCCCTCGTTCCAGGGGCAGAAGGGGTCCTCGACCTCGAACACCACGTCCACGGGCGTCTGGTACGTACGGGCCTCCAGCGCGGCCCCGACCTCGACGAGCCGCACGTGCAGCGAGTCCTTCATCCCCACCTGGCAGCGGCGGATGTCGGAGACCAGGTGCTGCCACGCCTCGTCCACGGGGCGACCCCGGGTGCGCAGCCTGGACGTCAGGTCGACGCCGAAGAGGAACCGCCACAGCGCCGCCCGCACCGCCGGATCGAGTCCCTCCAGGTCGTCCATCAGCACCGTGCCGTCATGTCCGGCGGGGCTCCAGCCGAGCTTGACGCGGAAACGCGTGTACCCGACGATCTCGCCGTCCCGCTCGGCGACCACGCACTGCAGGGGCGAGGCGCCGTCGCGCTCGCTCTCCGGGTCGAGGAGCCCGAGCCGCTCCCAGCCGGGCTGCCGGGCCAGCATCCCGGGACGCTCCGGCACGAGCCGCGCGTACACCGCCTCGCACGCGTCGAGCACGTCGGCGTACCGCGCGTACCGCAGACGTACGTCGTCCGTACCGGGCGGTACCGACAGACGTACGCGGCCGGTGTCGATCTCCGCGTTGATCTGCAGCGTCCCGATGCCGTAGCCGAACCGCCCGTAGATCGCCGGTTCCGACGCGGTCAGGACGGCGAGCGGTTCGCCCCAGGCACGGATGTCGTCCAGTTGCCGCCGCATCATCGCGGTGAGTGTCCCGCGCCGCCGGTGCGTGGCCGCGACGCTCACCATCGTGATCCCGGCCGCCGGTACGGAGGCGCCACCCGGGACGGTGATCCGGAAGCGGAAGGCCCCCGCCGTACCCACACACTCCTCCCCGTCCCACACGCCGAGCGAACGGTCGTACTCTGTGAGCGCGTTCCACAGTTCGCGCTCCTCGGACGACTCCGCCACACCTCCGAACGCGCGGATCAGGTTCTCGTACCACTTGTCCCAGTCGGCCTGCCGCAGCACCCGAACGTCAGTCGTCATAACCCATGCCTACCAGGGCAATGCGGTACGAGCGAGGGAATTTCACCCGCCCGCCGAGGCCCGTCGAGCGGAACGCGTCTGTGCAGTTCTCTGTGAAGTTGAGTGCTCGGTGGGGGGACAAGTGGGACCTCCCGTGCCAAGCGCCTGGTCCGATGGATAGGGTCCCGAACTAATGGCAGCAGGACGAGAGCGGCGCGCGGAGGCCGATACGTTCACGGCCCGGTTGAAGATGCAATGGCACCGGGCCCGCACAGGGCTGCGCCGATCCGCCGTCGACTACTTCCGCGGGGACGGCTCCGACTGGATCGCGCTGGCCGGACTGCTGATCACGATCCCGCTGATCGCCTCCACGACCCTGGTCAACTCGGTGTGGTGCTCGCCCGCCGCGCTGGTCCTGCCCATCGTGGCCGGCGGACTGCTGCTCCGGCCCGCCAGCCTGCTCGGGCTGTACGCGGCGGCCGCCACCGCGCTCATAGTGGAGTCCGTGAAGCTCGGCCCGTACACGGAGGGCCCGTCCCGGGTCACACCCGGCGTGGTCCTGGTGGTCGCGGCCTGCGGCTTCTTCGGACTGCTGATCGCACAGTTCCGCAGCCGGGTGGGTGTGCCCTGGCGGCGCGGCGGCACCATGCTCTTCGACCTGCGCGAGCGGATCCGGGTACAGAGCAAGCTGCCGAAGCTGCCGCTCGGCTGGCACCGCGAGATGGCGCTGCGCCCGGCGGGCGGACAGTCCTTCTCCGGGGACTTCGTCGTGGCCGCCCGGACGAACAACGGCCGGACCCTCGAAGTCGTCCTCACGGACGTGTCGGGCAAGGGGATGGACGCGGGCTCACGGGCCCTGCTGCTCTCCGGGGCGTTCGGCGGTCTCCTCGGCTCGCTGCCGCCGCACGCCTTCCTGCCCGCCGCGAACGGCTACCTGCTGCGCCAGGACTGGGACGAGGGCTTCGCCACCTCGATCCATCTGGTGCTCGATCTCGACTCGGGCGACTACGAACTCTTCTCGGCGGGACACCCGCCGGGCCTCCAGCTCAGCGCCGGCAGCGGCCGCTGGGAGGAGAAGGTGGCGGAAGGCCCCCTGCTGGGGGTGTACGACGGTGCCCAGTTCGACCCGGTGAAGGGCTCGCTGCGGCCCGGGGACGTGCTGATGCTGTTCACGGACGGGCTGGTCGAGACGGCCGACCGGGACATCGTCGAGGGCATCGACCGGCTCACCGGCGAGGCCGACCGCTATGTGGCCGGCGGCTTCCACGGCGCCGCCTGGCACCTCATCGAAGCGGTGGCCAAGGACGTCAACGACGACCGGGCCCTCCTGCTGATCTGCCGCGAGGGCCTGGCACCGGTACGCTGACCGCGCCCCACGGATTTCGGCAACGCGGCGGCAGAGGCCCGTACCGAGGAGACACTGATCGCGTGACGCAACCTCTCCTGACCCTCGCCGAGATCGAGGCGCTCGCCCGCACGGCGCACGCCGCCCAGACCGACAAGGCCGGCCGCCCGTACACCGAGCACCTCCAGGCGGTGGCGGACGGCGTCCGCGACCGCGGCGGGGACGACGACCAGATAGCGGCGGCCTGGCTGCACGACGCCGTCGAGGACGACGCCCTCTCCGAGGTCTGGCTGAACGAGGCCGCGCTGACCCCCGGCACGAAGGACATCGTGCTGGCGCTCACCAAACAGGACGGCGAGTCCCCGGAGTCGTACGCGCGACGCATCCGCACCACCCGGGGCGCCTTGTTGGTCAAGGCGTCCGACCTGGCGCACAACGCCGATCCGGGCCGCCTCGCGGTCCTCGACGAGCACACCCGGGCCCGCCTGACGAAGAAGTACGCGACGATGCGCAACCTGCTCGGGCTGCCACCGGGCTGAGCGCCGGCGCCGTCCGGGCCCCGCGGCTCTCCGGCGCTTCCCTCGTCCGACAGCGGGTCGTGTTCCGCGCCGAGTCGGACGGCAGTGGGGCGGGCCCGGTGATCCCGGGCCCGCCCCACTGCCGTCCACCTCCCGTCACGCGCCGGCCGCCACGCTCCCCTCGGCGACGCGCCGGAAGGCTACGCGTCGGCCTTGGCGCGCTCCCGGGCGATCTCCGCCGCGTCCCGCTTGAACGCCCACGTCATCCTCGGCTCCATCGCGAAGCGGAACATCCGCTGGACGGGCAGCGTGCACAGCACGGTGACCAGCGCGGCCGCGACGACCGTCACGAGGACCTCGCCGAGCGGCGTCTGCACCCACCCGTGGTCGAACCAGTTCCAGGTGCGGGACGCCCTGACCACGAAGCCGTGCAGCAGGTAGCCGTACAGCGTGCCCGCGCCCAGCGCCGTGAACCACATCGTGCGTCGCGGCACCCAGGCGAAGAAGCACGCGGTGAGCACCAGCGAGCAGCCGAACAGGGCGAGCGTCATGACGGCACCGGCCCACCAGGGGGCACCCAGTTCCTGGGCGCTGTCGCGGTGGTAGAACCAGGCCGCGTTCATCCGGGGAGCCGCCCAGTAGCCCACGACCAGTGCCATGGCCAGGACCGGCACCGACAGGAGGCGCACCTCGCGACGGCGCACCATCTGGAAGTGCTCGGGCTTCATGCACAGGCCCAGGACGAAGAACGGCAGGAACTGCAGCACCCGCTGGAGGTCCAGGTCGTCACCGATCTCCGGCGAGACGGACGCGAGCAGGGCGAGGCACAGGGCCAGCGGAAGCGGCCAGCGGACCAGCTTCCACAGGGGGGTCGTCAGCCGCCAGGCGAAGAGGGCGACCAGGAACCAGGTGAGGTACCAGGGGTCGAGCAGACTGATCGCCTGGTCCGAGTTGCCGAGGACCAGGCGGTTGAAGAGGGAGTACGCCGTCTCGAACAGGACGTACGGCACGACGACACCGGTGACCAGCCGCTTCAGGCGGTCCGGGCGCATGTCGAAGCTGCGTGAGAAATAGCCGGAGATGATGATGAAGGCCGGCATGTGGAAGGTGTACACGATCGTGTACAGCGTTTCCACGAAACGACTCTGCCCCTTCAGCGGCTCCCAAGCGTGGCCCAGGGCCACGAGCACGATCGCCAGGTACTTGGCGTTGTCGAAGAAGGCGTCGCGCTGCTTGGCGGGCTTGCCGCCCGGTGCGGCGGCGCCGACGGCGTTGGTGGCCGCCGCGGGGGTCTGGGGCGAGCGGGGGCTGGGCACTCCGCCCGTCGGCTGCTGCACCGGCGGGAGTGGAGATCTGTGGTGGTGGTGGGGTCGGAGCGAGTTCGTCACAGGCCCTCCCACCAAGAACTCCGGGAGACGAACCTGGACCTCGCTGCGCGTACGGGGGGCGTGGCGGCGTGGAACATCTGAGGCACCCTAGCGTTGTCTGTGCGTTCTCGTAAAACGCCCGATCTCATTCCTGCTTATCGCCTGCGCCTACCCCGGATTCGGAGATGTGTGCCTGCTCTTTCGCAAGTCCTTCCGGGTATCGATTCGCTTACCAATAAGGGGTGTTCTGTCCGGCTTCGTGCCGACAAAGGTGCTCATAACACCTGCGGGCGACTCTGTGGATATATCCCTTTCGGTGTGACTTGGGCCGCCCGCGTGCGGCCCTCGCGGTGTGTCTGTGGCGACAATTCGAATTGCCTGCGAACAGGGTGTGTGGACACGGCAACGATCCCTGTGAATTCCCTGTTCGGGCGCACTCCGAATTACGGAGCGCAGGTGCCTGGCCGACGTGTTCGGGGGTGGTGGGGGAGTGCGCCACCGCTCCGCGCCGACGGATCCCCGGTTCGCTCCCGGGCCTGCCGTTGGCCAACGATGCGTCACCTGCGGCATACGAGGGGCCCGTTGGTGGCACGATGGTTCTGGCGGGGGTGTGCGGGGCTGCATCTCCGGGCCGGGAGAGTGAACCGACCGTAGGGTGTGATCAGTTGTGGCCATTTCGCTGTCAGTGGTGCTGCTGTTGGCGATCATCCTCGTGGTGCTGATCAGAGGGGGGTCGATCAAGGCGGGGCCCGCCATCGTCGCGGTGCTCTTCGGCTTCTTCCTCGCGTCGACCGGCATGGCTCCGTCCATCAACCGGTTCCTCGATTCGATAGCGGAGACCATCAACTCGATCAGTTTCTGAACGAGACGCGACGAGAGCCGATCGGAGGCGTCCACCGCCCGATCGCGAACGTCCGCGCGGGGCGTCCCCTGCCGGACGGCCGCCACCGACCCCGCCGGCACCGGTCGCGGACCTCGCTGTCCCCCGCCGCGCCGTCACCGGCGCCCGCCTCGACCCCGGCGGCACCGGCCTCGCGGGCGGTTCGGCACGTCCGGGCCACGGGCCTCGCCCCGACCGGGTTCCGGCGGCCGCGCCCACTTGCCCGGGCCCGCACGGCGGGTGAAGATCTCTGAGCCTCTGTCGTCATGGCAGAAGGCGGAGTCTGCCGGGGGGCGGCCATGGCGCAACGGATGAATCTGCTGGGAGAACCGGGCGTGGGGCCGGCGACGGGACCGGGCAGACCCGTTCCGAGCCGTGCGGACGTGCGGGAGGGCCTCTGGCAGGCGTGCGGTGCGTTCATCACGCTGGTCATCGCGCTGGCCGTGCTCGCGGTCGGTTCGCTGGTGGACCGGCACCCGTCCCAAGACGTTGTCACCGGGCCCCACGGCCCGTTCCCCGCCGCGTTCGCCGACGGCGCCCCGGTCGCGCCGGAACACGTCATACGCCGGAGAGCCGAGTTGCAGGTCCTGGCGCACGGGCTGTCCCTGCGGTGGGTCGGTTCCGGCCTGGCGGCGGTGAACCTGCGGACCGGCAAGGAGTACTGGCGCTACGAACGCCGGGACGCGGACCGTACGTTGTTCTCCTTCGAGGCGTCGGAACGCACCGTGGTCGCCGGCTTCGACGACGGGAGACTCGTCGGTGTCGACCTGCGCGGGGGCGGGCCGCTGTGGAGCGCGAAGGTCCCCCGGGAGAAGGGCTTCCGGCTCGTGGAGCTCGTCGGCGGCCAGGCCGTCACCTCGGCACCCGGCGCCGTACGCGCCTTCGGCGAGCGCGACGGCCGGAGCCTGTGGACGATGAGGACGCCCGCGTCGTGTCCCGAAGTGCTCCTCTACTCCGTCCACGCCCTGCCGGACCATCTGAGCGCCGTCCAGGTGATGTGCAACGTGGTGACCCCGGACCGGGGCGAGTACAGCCTTCTGCTCGGTGTCGACGACCGTACGGGCGAGGTCCTCTGGCGGCGGCGCACCGTGGACCCCAAACAAACGGCGTGGGGCGACGAACACACCCTCCTGGCTCCGGACCGGAACGACGAGGGGACCGTCCGGTCGCTCGACGTGAACCGTCGAGGGGCCTTTCCGCGGCACGCCTTCCCCCGCGACGAGCTGGACATCGTCGCCGCGGGCGGCGGCACCGTGGTGTCCGGCACCGATCCGGGGGACGGCTCCGCGTACCGCGACACGCTCCTGCGCGCCTACGACACCAGGGACGGGCGCCTCTCGTGGCGGCTGCCGGCGCCGGACGGCCAGGAGTACGGGTTCCCCGTGATCGCCGACGGCCGGGTGTACGTCGTGCGCCGGCGGTTGATCACCGAGGCGGACGTCGGTCGCCCGCTCGGCGCCGACCTGCTCGTCCTGGAGGCGGCCACCGGACGGCTGCTCCACACCCTGGCACTGCCGGCCCAGACGGTGCGGGACGACGACGAGTACTTCGAGAAACTCGACGTCACCGACACGGCCGACGGCGCCCTGAGCATCGAGAGGCGAGACGGCGAGGGGACCCTGCTGGTCGCCACGGACTGAAGGCCGCCCGCCCGAGCCCGGTCATCGATCAGAAGTGCGACCCGGCGCCCGGCCGTCGACGGCTGTCGGCTCCGCGACCGCCGAGCCCTCTCCCCGACGGTCGCCGGTCGGCGGCGTCCACAGACCCAGACGCCGAAGGCGCCGCTGCCTGTGACGCTCTCCCCAGGCCGTCAGCCCGAAGACCACCCCCAGGGCCGCGCCCAGGCCGCCCGGGATCAACGCCTCACCCGGTGACGCGTGGTCCCCGAGCGCGGCCGCCGTACAGAGGATCGCGATCGGCGCACCGATACAGACACCGAGGCCGAGCGGATGACGAGCGGCGAAGCGCTGGGAACGCGTCGGGGACTGCTGCCCGCCGAGCACGCGGTCCACGGACCAGAAGGCCCTCTTGAGTCTGTCCTGAGCGGTCGGCACGGCCCGGAGTCTAGGACCGGCCCGGAACTCGGCCAAGAGAGCCGCCGTCTCCTTGCGGGACCGGCGCCCCTGTCCCGTGGAAAACGACTGAGGGCCAGGCGGAGGAACGAACCTCCGGCCTGGCCCTACGCCATATGGAGCGGGTGACGGGAATCGAACCCGCGTAGCTAGTTTGGAAGACTAGTGCTCTACCATTGAGCTACACCCGCGCAGAACGCGCCGCAGGTCAGCGACCGCGGCACAGGATGCATCGTAGCGGGTCGGCCGCCCACATCGCACACTCCGTTCCCGCCCGCGTCGACGCTCGCACAATGCGGCAGCCGCACTGTCTGCGGGCATGTACCCTACGTGTCGCACCGACGGGGTGTGGCGCAGCTTGGTAGCGCGTCCGCTTTGGGAGCGGAAGGCCGTGGGTTCAAATCCCGCCACCCCGACCACCGGCTGGAACCCGATGGGCTCCGGTCCGCACAAGATCACCTTTTGGGGCGTGTACCGCCTGCGGCTACTATGCAAGCTGCGTGCCCGTATGTCTGCAGTGTTACGTCTCTCAAGGGCCGTGAATCCGCTCAAGGCTCTGCCCGACCGGCAGAAGCACGCAGCAGAACCCCCCAAGAAGTCAGCCACAAGGAGACCGAACCGTGAAGAGCGCCGTGGAGACCCTGAACCCGACCCGGGTTCGGCTCACTGTCGAGGTGCCCTTCGAGGAGCTCAAGGACAGCCTCGACGCGGCGTACAAGAAGATCAACCAGCAGGTCACGGTGAAGGGCTTCCGGAAGGGCAAGATCCCGGCGCGCATCATCGACCAGCGGTTCGGTCGCGGCGCCGTGCTCGAAGAGGCCGTCAATGACGCGCTCCCGAAGTTCTACACCGAAGCGGTCAACGAGGCTGAGCTGAATGTCCTCGGACAGCCTGAGGTCGACATCACCGAGCTGAAGGACGGCGAGACGCTGAACTTCACCGCCGAGGTCGACGTCCGCCCGACCATCGAGATCCCGGACTACTCCGGCATCGAGGTCGAGGTCGACGCCATCGAGGTCAGCGAAGAGGACATCGAGAAGGCCGTCTCCGACCTGCGTGAGCGCTTCGCCTCGACCTCCCCGGTCGAGCGCGCCGCCCAGGACGACGACGTCGTCACCCTCGACCTGGAGGCCAAGGTCGACGGCGAGGTCCTCGAGGACGGTGTCGCCAGCGGTGTCTCGTACACCATCGGCTCGGGCGAGCTGCTCGAAGGCATCGACGAGGCCGTGAAGGGCCTGGAGGCCGGTGGCGAGACCACCTTCACCTCCGAGCTCAAGGGTGGCTCCGCCGCCGGCAAGGCCGCCGAGGTCACCGTCAAGGTCACCCAGGTCGCAGCCCGTGAACTGCCCGAGCTGGACGACGAGTTCGCGCAGCTCGCCTCCGAGTTCGACACCCTCGACGAGCTCAAGGCGGACAGCCGCAAGCGCCTCGAGAACATGAAGCAGTACGACCAGGCCACGCAGGCCCAGGAGCGTGTCCTGGAGAAGCTGCTCGAGCTGGTCGAGGTGCCCGTCCCCGAGAAGCTGCTCGAGGACGAGATCAACACCCGTAAGCACAACCTCGAGCACCACCAGCTCGGCCAGATGGGCATGGACCTCGCGAAGTACCTGGAGATCCAGGGCAAGACCGAGGAAGAGTTCGACGCCGAGACCAAGGACGCCGCGGTCAAGGGCATCAAGACGCAGTTCGTCCTCGACGAGCTCGTCAACAAGGAGAAGCTGAACGTCAACCAGGAGGAGCTCACCGAGCACCTCATGCGGCGCGCCGCCTCCTCCGGCATGTCCCCCGACCAGTTCGCCCAGGCCGTCGTCGAGGGCGGCCAGGTCCCGATGCTCGTCGGCGAGGTCGCCCGCGGCAAGGCCCTCGCGGTCGTCGTCGAGGCCGCCACGGTCAAGGACACCAACGGCGAGATCGTCGACCTGGACGACGAGGAGGAGGAGGACGAGACGGCCGAGACCGCCGAGTCCGCCGACGCCCCGGCCGAGTCCGAGTCCGAGGACAAGCCCGAGGCCTGATCACCTCACCAGCACGCCTGGACGGGCCCCCGGGGACTTCATCGTCCCCGGGGGCCCGTCCGCGTTCGGGGGCGCGAGGAACTGCGCGAGCAACCCCCACCGGGCCGCGGGCGCGTCCGCTTCCCGGTGCGTACGGAGGACGCGGCCTTCCGAGGGCGCCGCGGACTCCCCGAGCCGCTCCGGAGACGGGACCGGAGCCCCGGTGAAGCCGGCGCCTCGCATGCGCTCACAGCGAACAGTTCCCTCTGCGGGATTCCCCGGGGGGACCCGCGCGTTAGGGTCCATGAATACGAGGGCAGGGGAGTCTCCGGACGCCGCCGGGAGGCGGCGCGGAACCCGGGGTCCCAGGCCCTGCAGAAGACGTGAGACGGCCCGGCGCCGTCGCAAGACGAGCAGGTGGATACGTGACGAATCTGATGCCCACAGCTGCCGGCGACCCTATCGGTGGTGGCCTCGGCGACCAGGTCTACAACCGACTGCTCGGCGAGCGGATCATCTTCCTCGGCCAGGCGGTCGACGATGACATCGCCAACAAGATCACGGCGCAGCTGCTGCTCCTTGCCTCCGACCCGGACAAGGACATCTACCTTTACATCAACAGCCCCGGCGGCTCGATCACGGCCGGCATGGCGATCTACGACACCATGCAGTACATCAAGAACGACGTGGTGACGATCGCCATGGGCATGGCGGCCTCGATGGGCCAGTTCCTGCTCAGCGCCGGTACGCCGGGCAAGCGCTTCGCCCTGCCGAACGCCGAGATCCTGATCCACCAGCCCTCCGCGGGTCTCGCGGGCTCCGCGTCGGACATCAAGATCCACGCCGAGCGGCTGCTGCACACCAAGAAGCGGATGGCGGAGCTGACCTCCTTCCACACCGGTCAGACCGTCGAGCAGATCACTCGTGACTCGGACCGCGACCGCTGGTTCGACCCGATCGAGGCCAAGGAGTACGGCCTCATCGACGACATCATGCCCACCGCTGCCGGAATGCCGGGCGGCGGCGGCACCGGGGCGGCGTAAGCCCCTCCAGCGCCCCCGAGGGCGGCGCAGGGCCCCTTCCCGCTCCCGGGCGGCACAGGGCGCCCGGCGCGTCCTCAGCCGACCGCTCAGCCCTTTTCAGGCTTTTCAGGAGACACAGTGAACGACTTCCCCGGCAGCGGCCTCTTCGCCCGCACGCAGGCCGAGTACACCGGTCCTCGCGCGGAGTCCCGCTACGTCATCCCGCGCTTCGTCGAGCGCACCTCGCAGGGCGTGCGTGAGTACGACCCGTACGCGAAGCTGTTCGAGGAGCGCGTGATCTTCCTCGGCGTGCAGATCGACGACGCCTCCGCCAACGACGTCATGGCGCAGCTCCTGTGCCTGGAGTCGATGGACCCCGACCGTGACATCTCGGTCTACATCAACAGCCCCGGTGGCTCGTTCACGGCCCTCACGGCCATCTACGACACGATGCAGTTCGTGAAGCCGGACGTCCAGACGGTCTGCATGGGCCAGGCCGCCTCGGCCGCCGCGATCCTGCTGGCCGCCGGTACGCCGGGCAAGCGCATGGCGCTTCCGAACGCCCGTGTGCTGATCCACCAGCCCTACAGCGAGACCGGTCGCGGGCAGGTCTCGGACCTCGAGATCGCCGCGAACGAGATTCTCCGGATGCGTGCCCAGCTGGAAGACATGCTGGCCAAGCACTCCACCACGCCGATCGAGAAGATCCGCGAGGACATCGAGCGCGACAAGATCCTCACCGCTGAGGACGCGCTCGCGTACGGCCTGATCGACCAGATCATCTCCACCCGGAAGATGAACAACTCCGCTGTCGTCTGACGTACCGCTGTATCGTCGGCCGCTCGTCCGTCGCCGCTTGGCGCGGTTCACGACAAAGTGAACCGCGCCAAGGGGGGCCCGAACGGGGGGCTCGGCAAGGTACCGTCGGACATAAGGCAGCACCAGGAGCCGCTGGACCTAGGCGTCTCCCAGGCGAAGGGGAAGCACACCGTGGCACGCATCGGTGACGGCGGCGATCTGCTCAAGTGCTCGTTCTGTGGCAAGAGCCAGAAGCAGGTCAAGAAGCTCATCGCAGGCCCCGGTGTGTACATCTGCGACGAGTGCATCGATCTCTGCAACGAGATCATCGAGGAAGAGCTCGCGGAGACGAGCGAGGTGCGCTGGGAGGAACTCCCGAAGCCCCGCGAGATCTACGAGTTCCTCGAGGGGTACGTGGTCGGGCAGGAGTCGGCCAAGAAGGCCCTCTCGGTCGCGGTGTACAACCACTACAAGCGCGTCCAGGCCGGCGAGAACAGCACGGGCCAGAACCGCGAGGACGCCATCGAGTTGGCGAAGTCCAACATCCTGCTGCTGGGCCCCACGGGCTCCGGCAAGACGCTCCTCGCCCAGACCCTCGCGCGCATGCTGAACGTCCCGTTCGCCATCGCCGACGCGACGGCGCTGACGGAGGCGGGATACGTCGGCGAGGACGTCGAGAACATCCTGCTGAAGCTGATCCAGGCCGCCGACTACGACGTCAAGAAGGCCGAGACCGGGATCATCTACATCGACGAGATCGACAAGGTCGCCCGTAAGAGCGAAAACCCGTCGATCACGCGCGACGTCTCCGGTGAGGGCGTGCAGCAGGCCCTGCTCAAGATCCTCGAGGGCACGACGGCCTCGGTTCCCCCGCAGGGCGGACGCAAGCACCCGCACCAGGAGTTCATCCAGATCGACACGACGAACGTCCTGTTCATCGTGGGCGGCGCCTTCGCGGGTCTGGAGAAGCTCATCGAGTCCCGGGCCGGCGCCAAGGGCATCGGCTTCGGAGCGACGATCCGCTCGAAGCGCGAGCTGGAGTCCAAGGACCAGTTCGCGGCCGTCATGCCGGAGGATCTGGTCAAGTTCGGCATGATCCCCGAGTTCATCGGCCGTCTCCCGGTGATCACCTCGGTCCACAACCTGGACCGCGAGGCGCTCCTGCAGATCCTGGTCGAGCCGCGCAACGCCCTGGTGAAGCAGTACCAGCGTCTCTTCGAACTCGACGGCGTGGAGCTGGACTTCGAGCGCGAGGCCCTGGAGGCCATCGCGGACCAGGCCATCCTCCGCCAGACCGGCGCCCGAGGCCTGCGCGCCATCATGGAGGAAGTCCTCCAGGCCGTGATGTACGAGGTGCCGTCCCGCAAGGACGTCGCCCGGGTCGTCATCACCGCCGACGTGGTCCTGCGCAACGTCAACCCCACCCTCATCCCGCGCGACGCGCGCCGCGGTGGGCCGGGGGAGCAGAAGACGGCGTAACCGAAACACGCGAAGAAGCAGGGGCCCGGCGACAAGTCGCCGGGCCCCTGCTTCCGTATGCCCGCCTCGTCCGACGCGTGGGCGACGCGTGTCCGCGCTCCCGGTCGCCGCATCGCCGGCCCGGTGCGGATCCACGCCGGGAACGATGGCGCGCGAGCCGCCCGCGTCCGGCCCTGACGGATCCGAGGGCACGGGGACGGGCGCATGGGGACGGGCACACGGACGAGGCGCCCGGCGGGATTCGCGGGGCGCCTCGTCCATGTGCCGGAACGTCAGACCTTGACGCGGATGTCCTTGCGCAGGGCCGCGGTCACCTTGGCGGACTCCTCCATGCTCACACCCTGGCCGCCTTGCGCCGGAACGCCGAACCCGAGCGTGCTGTAGTCGGACCACATGCACAGGTACTGGGTGTCGGTCTTGCCGGTCGCCGAGTTCGGCGCCTTCGCCTGCTGGCACTTCATCAGGGCGCCGTCGAGATCGGCCGGGCTCACGGACTTGGGGTCGCCGATGAACTCGATCTTGCTGGTGGAGTTCTTGGCGGAGTCCTTCTTGAGGTTGGCGAACGCGGAGTCGAGGGCGGCCTCGGGGTCCTTCACCTTGCCGTAGAGGCCGGAGAAGGTGATCGTCTTCGATCCCGCGATGGCCGCGGGGTCCTTCAGTGTCTCCGGATCGGTGAGGTCGATCGTGGAGTAGATGCCGCCGACGGACTTGGCACCGGTGATGCCACTGGCGGCCAGGTTCTTCGCATCGCCGGAAGAGGCGTCCTGCGGCTCCTGGGCCTTGCCCACGCGCTGGTACTGGTCGTCGATCACCTTGGCCGGCGTCGTCAGCTTGTGCGGGCCGTCGTCGGCCACGTCGGAGCTGCTGGTCCCCGCGAAGAGGAGGTAGCCGCCCACCGCGATCGCCGCCACCACGGCTACCCCGCCGATGATGAGGCCCGTCTTCTTCTTGCCGCCCGACGGCTCGGGAGGCATCGGGACCGTGCCGTAGGGAGGCTGCTGGCCGTACGGGGGCTGCTGCCCGTAGGCGGGCTGCTGGCCGTACGGAGGGGCCTGCGGCGGGACGCCCTGGGGAGCGTGCTGGGGGTGGCCGGGCTGCCCGGGAGGAGCCTGCGGCGGGTAGCCGTAGCCGGGCTGAGGGGCCTGCGGCTGCTGGCCGTAGGGGCCCGGCTGACCGTACGGTCCGGGCTGCTGCGGCTGCCCGCCGTACGGGCCCGGCTGGTTGTAGCTCATTCCTGGGTTCCCCTCCAGATACTTATGCTTTCCGAACATCCTGTCGTACAGGTCAGGCGCTCAAGCCCCCGGGGACCGCACCGTTACGAAGTAATCGAGTTTCGGGACAGGGGCGTGACGCCTCTAAACTGACCCCGTGACCGAAAACGCTCAGCAGCAGCCATCAGAGCCCAACACCGAACTGCCGACCCAGTACGCGCCGGCCGATGTAGAGGGGCCGCTGTACGAGCGCTGGGTGGAGCGCGGTTACTTCGAGGCGGACGCGAAGAGCGACAAGCCTCCGTTCACGGTCGTCATCCCGCCGCCGAACGTCACGGGCAGCCTGCACCTCGGCCACGCCTTCGAGCACACCCTCATCGACGCCCTCACCCGCCGCAAGCGCATGCAGGGCTTCGAGACGCTGTGGCAGCCCGGCATGGACCACGCCGGCATCGCCACGCAGAACGTCGTCGAGCGGGAGCTGGGCAAGGAGGGCAAGTCGCGGCACGACCTCGGCCGGGAGGCGTTCGTCGAGCGCGTCTGGCAGTGGAAGGCCGAGTCCGGCGGGCAGATCTCCGGGCAGATGCGCCGCCTCGGCGACGGCGTCGCCTGGTCGCGTGAGCGCTTCACCATGGACGAAGGCCTGTCCCAGTCCGTCCAGACCATCTTCAAGAAGCTCTACGACGACGAGCTGATCTACCGCGCCGAGCGCATCATCAACTGGTGCCCGCGCTGTCTGACGGCCATCTCCGACATCGAGGTCGAGTACCAGGACGACGAGGGCGAGCTCGTCTCCATGAAGTACGGGGAGGGGGACGACGCCATCGTCGTCGCGACCACCCGTGCCGAGACGATGCTCGGTGACACCGCCGTCGCCGTCCACCCGGGTGACGAGCGCTACAAGCACCTGGTCGGCAAGCTCATCAGGCTGCCGCTGACCGACCGTTCCATCCCGGTCGTCGCGGACGAGCACGTCGACCCCGAGTTCGGCACCGGTGCCGTCAAGGTGACGCCCGCCCACGACCCGAACGACTTCGAGATCGGGCAGCGCCACAACCTGCCCAACATCGCCGTCATGGACGAGCACGCGATCATCACCGTCCCCGGTCCCTTCCAGGGCCTGGACCGGCTCGAGGCCCGTTCCGCCATCGTCGCCGCGCTGCGCGCCGAAGGCCGGATCGTCGCCGAGAAGCGTCCGTACCAGCACTCCGTGGGCCACTGCTCGCGCTGCAAGACCACCATCGAGCCGCGGCTGTCCATGCAGTGGTGGGTCAAGGTCGGCCCGCTGGCCAAGGCCGCGGGCGACGCCGTCCGTGACGGCCGCGTCAAGATCCACCCGCAGGAGATGGAGAAGCGGTACTTCGACTGGGTCGACAACCTCCACGACTGGTGCATCTCGCGGCAGTTGTGGTGGGGCCACCGGATCCCCGTCTGGTACGGGCCCAGTGGTGAGATCGTCTGTGTCGGTCCCGACGACGAGGCCCCGACGGGCGAGGGCTGGCACCAGGACACCGACGTCCTCGACACCTGGTTCTCCTCCGGCCTGTGGCCGTTCTCCACGCTCGGCTGGCCCGAACAGACCGAGAGCCTCGCGAAGTTCTACCCGAACTCCGTCCTGGTCACCGGCTACGACATCCTCTTCTTCTGGGTCGCCCGGATGATGATGTTCGGCCTGTACGCGATGGACGGCACCCCGCCGTTCCACACCATCGCCCTGCACGGCATGGTCCGCGACCAGTTCGGCAAGAAGATGTCCAAGTCCTTCGGGAACGCGGTCAACCCGCTGGACTGGATGGACAAGTACGGCTCCGACGCGCTGCGGTTCACCCTCGCGCGCGGCGCCAACCCCGGTGTCGACGTGCCGATCGGCGAGGACTGGGTCCAGGGCTCGCGCAACTTCGCCAACAAGATCTGGAACGCCACCCGCTTCGCCCTGATGAACGGCGCGACGGTCGAGGGCGACCTCCCGCCCGTCGAGGAGCTGTCCGCCACCGACCGCTGGATCCTGTCCC
The DNA here is from genome assembly GCF_042889485.1 of Streptomyces sp. NPDC002580. Taxonomy (NCBI): domain Bacteria; kingdom Bacillati; phylum Actinomycetota; class Actinomycetes; order Kitasatosporales; family Streptomycetaceae; genus Streptomyces; species Streptomyces sp. NPDC002580. The sequence goes on from NZ_JBIAQZ010000001.1 coordinate 476,505, forward strand.
GGCTGAACGCCACGGTCGCCGAAGTCGACGCCCTGTACGACGACTTCCAGTTCGCCAAGTTGTCGGACGCCCTGTTCCACTTCGCGTGGGACGAGGTCTTCGACTGGTACGTCGAGCTGTCCAAGACGACCTTCATGGCGGGCGGCGAGCCCGCGAAGGTCTCGGGCCGGGTCCTCGGCGAGGTCCTGGACGTGACCCTGCGGCTCCTGCACCCGGTCGTCCCGTTCGTCACGGAGACCCTCTGGACCACCCTCACGGGCGGCGAGTCGGTCGTCATCGCGGAGTGGCCGAAGGCCGTGTCCGTTCCCGGCGCCGAAGCGGCGGGAGGCTTCCGTGACATCGCCGCCGAGCAGGAGATCGAGGCGCTCCAGCGGGTCATCACGGAGGTCCGCCGCTTCCGCGCCGACCAGGGCCTGCAGCCCGGCCAGCGGGTCCCGGCCCGGCTGACCCTCGACGGGACCGCGCTGGCCCCGCACGAGGCGGCCATCCGTCAGCTGCTGCGTCTCCAGCCGGAGGGCGAGAGCTTCTCGGCCACGGCGACGCTGCCGGTGGCGGGCGCCACGGTCGCGCTCGACCTGTCGGGCACGATCGACTTCGCCGCGGAGCGCAAGCGTCTGGCCAAGGACCTCGCCGCCGCCGAGAAGGAGAAGGCCCAGGCCAACGGCAAGCTCGGCAACGAGGCGTTCCTGGCCAAGGCCCCGGACAACGTCGTGGACAAGATCCGGGGGCGACTCGCCAAGGCGGACGAGGACATCGCCCGCATCCAGGCGCAGCTGGACGGGCTCCCCGAGGCGTAGCCCGCCGCCCCGCCGCACGCAGCCGAAGGCCCTCCGAGACCGCTCAGGTCCGGGGGGCCTTCCGCCGTACCCGGCCGGGCTCTCCCGTCCCGTCCCCGGGGGCGCCGCCCCCGGGGACGGGACGGGTAGGGGACGGGTAGGGGCGGAGGGGGCGAAAACCCCCGTGTGGCACCACACGCCCCCACACGCCCCCACACCCCGCCGTCTCCGTAGACTGGCCCCGTGAGTGACCTCCCCCCGCACGACAGCAGCGCGTCCGACGAGCCGGAACACGGTGACCCCCACGGTCTCTTCGACGAGATCGTGGCGAACGAGACCGACCGAGACCCCGACCTCGCGGTGATCGAGGCCGGCAGCCGCACCCTGCGGACCCAGGGCGGCGGCCCGGAGGCCGACGTACCCGGGCGGCCCTCCGACCCCGAGACCGACAAGGCGCTGCGCGAGGTGGAGGCCGAACTCGCCACCCGCTGGGGCGAGACCAAGCTGGAGCCGTCCGTCAGCCGGATCGCGGCACTGATGGACGTCCTGGGGGAGCCGCAGCGCGCGTACCCCTCGATCCACATCACGGGCACGAACGGCAAGACCTCCACCGCCCGCATGATCGAGGCCCTGCTCGGCGCCTTCGAGCTGCGCACCGGCCGCTACACCAGCCCCCACGTGCAGTCGGTCACCGAGCGGATCAGCCTGGACGGGGCGGCGATCAGCGCCGAGCGCTTCGTCGAGACGTACAACGACATCAAGCCCTACGTCGAGATGGTCGACGGACAGCAGGAGTACCGGCTGTCGTTCTTCGAGGTGCTGACCGCGATGGCGTACGCCGCCTTCGCCGACGCCCCCGTGGACGTCGCCGTCGTCGAGGTCGGCATGGGCGGCAGCTGGGACGCCACCAACGTGATCGACGGGGACGTCGCCGTCGTGACCCCCATCGACCTCGACCACACCGACCGGCTCGGCGAGACGCCCGGTGAGATCGCCGTCGAGAAGGCGGGCATCGTCAAGCAGGACGCGACCGTCATCCTGGCCCAGCAGCCGGTCGACGCGGCGCAGGTGCTGCTGAAGAAGGCCGTCGAGGTCGACGCCACCGTGGCCCGCGAGGGGCTCGAGTTCGGCGTCGTCGGACGGCAGGTCGCGGTCGGCGGGCAACTGCTCACGCTGCGCGGTCTCGGCGGGGAGTACGAAGAGGTCTTCCTGCCGCTGCACGGCGCCTACCAGGCACACAACGCCGCCGTGGCGCTCGCCGCGGTCGAGGCGTTCTTCGGGGTCGGCTCGGCGCACGCCAACCGGCTCGACATCGACACCGTGCGCAAGGCGTTCGCCTCGGTCACCTCACCGGGCCGCCTGGAGATCGTGCGGCGCTCGCCCACCGTCGTGCTCGACGCCGCGCACAACCCGGCGGGCGCCCGCGCGACCGCCGAGGCCGTGAGCGAGGTGTTCGACTTCAGCAGGCTGATCGGGGTGGTCGGCGCGAGCGGGGACAAGAACGTCCGGGGACTGCTCGAGGCCTTCGAGCCGATCTTCGCGGAGGTCGTCGTCACACAGAACTCCAGCCATCGCGCGATGGACGCGGACGAACTGGCCGGGATCGCCGTCGAGGTCTTCGGCGAGGACCGGGTCCAGGTCGAACCGCGGCTCGACGACGCGCTGGAGGCCGCGATCACGCTCGCCGAGGAAGAGGCCGAGTACGCGGGCGGGGGCGTCCTGGTCACCGGATCCGTCATCACGGTCGGCGAGGTCCGACTGCTCCTGGGGAGGGGCTGAACCGCATGCGTACGCTCTGTGCTTCGACACTGATCGGCGAGTTCTTCGTCATCGGCTTCGCCGGACTCGTCGCCATGAAGGAACCCGATCTGTCCACGGCCACGGTCTGGACGGTCTGCGGGGTCCTGATGGCGCTGAGCGTGCTGCTGTGCGGCATGATCACGCGGCCCGGCGGCGTCCAGCTCGGCTGGGCGCTGCAGATCCTGCTGATCGCCGGCGGTTTCGTCGTTCCGTCGATGTTCGTCCTGGGCGCGGCCTTCGCCGCGCTGTGGTGGGCGTCGGTCCACTACGGGCGGAAGATCGACGAGGCGAAGGCCCGGTTCGCCGCCCAGTCACCGGCGGCCCACCCGCGTACGGAGGCGGGCGGCAACCCGGCGTAGCCGGAGGCCGAACGGGTCCGGACGGACCCGCGGCGCCGCCGTCCGGCCGTGATCCGGTCGAGGGCCGGGAGCACCCCGGCCCGGCCGGGCGCGTAGGACCGAACGGGCCGTGCGCGCGCCCCTATCAGCTGACGCTGTGTGACAGCCACCCGGACACGCCCTGTAGCCTCGGTCATCCGTACAAGCGTGACCCGAAGGAGCCATCCCGTGAGCCAGCGCACCCTCGTCCTTCTCAAGCCCGACGCCGTCCGTCGCGGCCTGACCGGCGAGATCATCAGCCGTATCGAGCGCAAGGCCGGCTGGCAGATCACCGCGCTCGAGCTGCGGACGCTGGACCAGGAGACGCTGGAGCAGCACTACGGCGAGCACAAGGGCAAGCCCTTCTACGAGCCGCTGGTGGAGTTCATGGCCTCCGGTCCGGTCGTCGCGCTGATCGCCGAGGGCGAGCGGGTCATCGAGGGCGTGCGCGCCCTCGCCGGTCCGACCGACCCGATCGCGGCCGCCCCCGGTTCCATCCGCGGTGACTTCGGTGTGATCGTCCGCGAGAACCTGATCCACGCCTCCGACTCCGAGGAGTCCGCCGAGCGCGAGGTGAAGATCTTCTTCCCCGGCCGCGCCTGAGCGTCCGTACGACGGTACGCGGGCGCGCCCACGTGCACGGACGGTCACGATTCGGCGTCCGGACGGTCTCGGCCCAGGTCGCGAGCGGTCCCGGAGAGGTCTCCAGGAGGGGCTCACGGGCACGTCGGGCAGCATATTTTGAAGATTTTTTCTGAGGCTGCGTCAGCGCGCTTCGGACAGTCTGACCTGGGACGGCCGTGAAATATCCGGCCGTCCCGTGGCATATGCGTGCTGATCGGGGGAACGCGTGACCCCGATGGCCCGTCTCCACAAGCGAGGCGGCTCGCCATCTGCTGACAATGGCGAAGACCCTCGCGCAGTGTTCGTGTAGGCGCGTCTACGATGGAGACGTTCACGTCGCTGCACCAACCTTGCCGTCCTAAAAAGCCGTCAAAGCTCCACTTGGGAAGGCCAGACGAATCCTGATGGGGAACTCAATGTCGTTCATCGGCCGTGACATGGCTGTCGACCTCGGGACCGCCAACACGCTGGTGTACGTCAGGGGTCGCGGGATCGTACTCAACGAGCCGTCCGTCGTCGCGATCAACACCAACACCGGCGGGATCCTCGCTGTCGGCGCGGAAGCGAAGAAGATGATCGGACGGACGCCGGGCAACATCGTTGCCGTGCGCCCGCTGAAGGACGGCGTCATCGCCGACTTCGAGATCACCGAGCGTATGCTCCGCTACTTCATCCTGAAGATCCACAAGCGGCGTTATCTCGCCCGCCCCCGCGTCGTCGTCTGTGTGCCCTCGGGCATCACGGGGGTCGAGCGACGCGCCGTCATCGAGGCGTCGTCCCAGGCCGGTGCCCGCCAGGTGCACATCATCGAGGAGCCCATGGCCGCGGCCATCGGTTCCGGCCTGCCGGTCCACGAGGCCACGGGCAACATGGTGGTGGACATCGGCGGCGGCACCACGGAGGTCGCGGTCATCTCGCTGGGCGGCATCGTCACCGCCCAGTCCATCCGCGTCGCGGGTGACGAACTGGACAACGCGATCATCCAGTACATCAAGAAGGAGTACAGCCTCCTTCTCGGTGAGCGGACGGCCGAGCAGATCAAGATCACGATTGGTTCGGCGTACGAACTCGACACCGAGGAACACACCGAGATCCGCGGCCGGGACCTGGTCTCCGGGCTGCCCAAGACGGTCGTCATCTCCGCTTCGGAGGTCCGCAAGGCGATCGAGGAGCCGGTCAACGCGATCGTCGACGCCGTGAAGACGACGCTCGACAAGTGCCCGCCCGAGCTCTCCGGCGACGTGATGGACCGCGGAATCGTTCTGACCGGCGGCGGAGCGCTGCTGCGCGGCCTGGACGAGCGACTGCGCCGCGAGACCGGCATGCCGATCCACATCGCGGAGGACCCGCTGGACAGCGTGGCCCTCGGATCCGGTAAGTGTGTCGAGGAGTTCGAGGCCCTCCAGCAGGTGCTGGACGCCCAGCCCCGCAGATGAGGTAACACTTCGATTCCGCCGTACGAGATCACCCCTTCTCGTGCGGCGGATCGTTGGTATGGAGGCATAAACTCCAGCGACATAGAGCCATAACCTCCCCCATATCAGCCACCCCGTCAGCCCCCCCACCCCAGCCTCATCGCACCGTGGGCATCCTTTTGGCCCAGGGCGCGCACCTGTTGACCCAATTCGACGAGGAAGGCACGGCCGCCGCACGTGAGGGACACACGAGAGAGCCGGCTGCTCCTGGTGCTGCTGATCGCCATCGCGTTCGCACTGATCACGGTGGACATCCGCGGCGGGCAGGACTCACCGGTCGACGGGGCCCGCCAGGCCGCCGCGACGGTCTTCGGCCCGATCGAGAACGGGGTGTCGTCCGCGGTCGACCCCGTCGGAAACGCCATCGCCGCGGTCCGCGACTCGGGCACGCGCCACGATCGCGTCGCCCAACTGGAGCACGACAACGCGGCGTTGAAGGCGAAGCTCGGCAGCGACGACCGCAACCGCAGCCGCCTCAAGCAGCTCGACAAGATGATCAAGGTGGCGGGCGAGGGGCAGTACGGGATCAAGGGCGCCGAGGTGATCGCCATAGGGGCGGCCCAGGGCTTCTCCTGGACCGTCACCATCGACGTCGGCGCCAACGACGGCATCAAGCGCGACATGACCGTCCTGAACGGCGACGGACTGGTCGGCCGCGTCACCACCGTAGGCCCGGACACCGCGACCGTACTGCTCGCCAACGACCCCGACTTCACCGTCGGCACACGCATGGAGTCGACGGACGAACTCGGCTTCGCCTCCGGACAGGGCGACCGCCCGCTGCGCGTCGAACTCCTCAACGCCAAGGCGAAGATCAAGAAGGGCGACCGGCTGGTCACCTTCGGCTCGCAGGCCGACAAGCCCTTCGTGCCCGGCGTCCCCGTCGGTCTCGTCTCCCGTATCGATCCGTCCGGCGGCGGTCTGACCCGCACGATCTACGTCACGCCGTTCGTCTCGTTCACCAAGATCGACATCGTCGGCGTCGTCGTCGCGGCTCCCAAGAGCGACCCGCGCGACACCGTCCTGCCGCCGAAACCGAAACCGACGCCCACGCCGACCGTGACCGTGACGGTCACCCCCTCGGCGAGCGCCCCCATCGACGGCCAGCAGCAGTAGCAGGAGGAGCCGAATCCCATGCGTTTCAACCGGATGCTGCTCTCCGTCACCCTGGTGGTCGTCACCCTGGTGATCCAGGTGAGCGTCCTTGCCCGACTCCACCTCCCGGGCGCCGTCCCGGACCTGGTGCTCCTGACCGTGCTCGCCCTCGCCCTGGTCTACGGCCACGTCGGCGGCGCGCTCATCGGCTTCGGCGCCGGTCTGCTCGCCGACCTCGCCCCGCCCGCCGACCACGCCGCCGGGCGCTACGCCCTCGTGCTCTGCGTCATCGGCTACCTCGCGGGCCTGGCCAGACCCGAGAACGGCCGGCTCAAGTCGGCCACCGGGCCGATGGCCGTGGTCGTCGCCGCCGCGATCGGCTCCACCGCGCTGTACGCCGGTGTCGGCGCCCTCGTCGGAGACACCGCCGCCCGCCACGTCGGACTCGGCAGCCTGCTGTTCACGGCCGCCCTCTACGACCTGCTGCTCGCGCCGTTCGTCGTCCCCGTGCTGATGGCACTGGCCCGACGCGCCGAGAACGACCCGCTCGGCGAAGGCGGTTCGGCGTCCAAGTCCGCCGACGTCGCCTCCGGCTGGCTGTCCTCCGGCACCGGGCTGCGCATCGGCAGCCAGCGCGGCGGACTGCGCGTGAAGGCGGCCAAGGCGCGGGTCGCCCGCGCCGGACGCATCAAGGGGGTCAAGCGGCTGTGACGACAGCGACGAGAGCCGCCGGGCGCACACCTCAAGCGCCGCACGAGTCACGGAACTTGACCGACCGCGGCGGCGCCGCGCACAGGTTCGCCGTGTACTCGTATGTCTCGTACACACACTGAGGGGGAGGCAGCCGCTGTGACCCACGCCCACCCGTCGCCCACCGCCCTTGCAAGGGATGGGCTGCGCCCATGACCAACACCCACCCGTCGCCCGCCACCACCCCTGCAAGGGATGGGCTGCGCCCATGACCAACATTCCCGAGACCGGTCGGACCCCGCGGGTCCAGATCCGGCTCGTCGTCATCCAGATCCTCGTGCTCTCCCTCCTGGGCACCCTCGGCGGACGCCTCTGGTACCTCCAGATCCGCAACGGTGACGAGTACGCCAAGGAAGCCTCCGGCAACCACGTCCAGCAGGTCGTCCAGCCCGCCGTGCGCGGCTCGATCCTGGACGCCCGGGGCGTGCCGATCGCCGACAACGAGACCCGGCTCGTGGTCTCCGCCTCGCGCACCGACCTGATGAAGATGCAGGACGACGGCAGGGCCGTACTCACCAAGCTCGCCGGTGTCCTGGGCATGAAGCCCAAGGACGTCATCCAGAAGGTCCGCCTCTGTGATGCCAAGACACCGCAGCCGTGCTGGAACGGCTCGCCCTACCAGCCGATCCCCATCACCGACGAGGCCACCGCGCGCCAGGCGCTGCAGATCCGCGAGCGCTCCGAGGACTTTCCCGGCATCACCGCCGAGCCCGAGGCCATGCGCCGCTACGCCGCCCCCGGCCAGGCCAACACCGCCCAGGTGCTCGGCTACCTCTCGCCCGTCACCGACGACGAGATCACCAAGGCCAAGGACACCGACTCGCCCTACCTGCGCTCCGACCAGGTCGGCCGCTCCGGCCTGGAGCGCGAGTACGACAAGGCCCTGCGCGGCAAGGCCGGCGTCACCCGCTACGAGGTCGACAACCTCGGCCGTGTCATCGGCAAGGCCAAGGCCGACAAGGCCGAACCCGGTGCCAACCTCGTCACCAGCATCGACTCCCGCGTCCAGCGCGTCGCCGAGTACGAGCTGAACTACGCGATGGAAGTCGCCCGGACCCAGTTCGACAAGATCACCGGCGAGAACTACAAGGCCGACTCCGGAGCGGTCGTGGTGATGGAGGCCAAGACCGGACGGGTCGTCGCCATGGCGTCCCAGCCGACCTACGACCCGAACGCCTGGGTCGGCGGCATCTCCGGCAAGGACTACACCGCGCTCACCGGCAAGAAGTCCAACTACCCGCTGCTGAACCGCGCCATACAGGGTCAGTCCGCCCCCGGCTCGACGTTCAAGGTGATCTCCACCGCCGCCGCGGTCCAGGCCGGCTACGACTTCGACGGCCGCTACCCGTGCACCAGCTCGTACTCCGTCGGCAGCCAGGTCTTCAAGAACTTCGAGGGAGAGAGCTTCGGCCCCATCTCGCTCGGCCGCGCCCTCGAGGTCTCCTGCGACACCGTCTTCTACGGACTCGCCGACAACGAGTGGAAGAAGGACGGCGGCATCAACCCGAAGAAGAAGCCCAAGGACTACTTCTACAAGACCGCCCACCAGTTCGGACTCGGCAAGGAGACCGGCATCGACCTCCCCAACGAGGTCACCGGCCGCATCCCGGACCGCAAGTGGAAGGCGGACTACTGGAAGGCCAACAAGGCCGTCTGGTGCAAGACCGGTAAGAAGGGCGGCACCTACGTCCAGCAGATCGCGTACGAGAACTGCCTCGAGGGCAACCGGATGCGCGAGGGTGACTCGATCAACTACTCCATCGGACAGGGCGACACCCTCGTCACCCCGGTCCAGGAGGCCGCCATCTACTCCGCGGTCTCCAACGGAGGCACCCTGTACGCCCCGACCATCGGCAAGGCGGTCGTCAGCGCGGACGGCACGTCCGTCCAGGAGATCAAGCCGAAGGTGAACGGCAAGCTGCCGGTCAGCAAGGCGACCCTCAAGGGCATGAACGAGGCCTTCGCGGGCGTCGTCACCCGCGGTACCGCCGCCTGGAAGTTCGGGGGCTGGCCGCAGGACAAGATCCCGCTGCACGCCAAGACCGGTACCGCCGAGGTCTACGGCAAGCAGACCACGTCCTGGCTCGCCACGTACTCCAAGGAGTACACGATCATCATGACGATCTCCCAGGCCGGTACGGGTTCCGGTGCCTCCGGTGAGGCCGTGCGCAAGATCTACAACGCGCTCTACGGTGTCTCCGCGGACGGCTCCGTCGACAAGAAGAAGGCCCTGCTGCCGACCCCGCAGAAGGGTCTGCCGAAGATCCAGGCCGACGGCACGGTCGAGTCCCCGCGCGTCTCCAAGGACCCGGTCAAGGACCTGCAGGCCAGTGAGAAGCCCGAGGACGGGGCCACCGGCCAGCCGCTGCCCGCCGGCACCACCGCCTCACCCGGCACCGGCAACCGCGACACCCGGAGGCGTACGGCCCGCCGGAACAAGGGGCGGGGAAAGAGGGTCCTCACATGACGACCGCGGTGACCAAGGTGCTGAGGATCCTGACATGACCGGAGCCAACAACTTCTCCGTCTCCGGGTACGGACCCGAGCGCGCGGGCTGGACGAGACTGCTCGCCCGCGACTCGCTCGCCCGCCGTCTCGACTGGCCGATACTGCTGTCGGCCGTAGCGCTCTCGTTGATCGGCACGGCCCTCGTCTACTCGGCGACCCGCAACCGCACCGAGATCAACCAGGGCGACCCGTACTTCTTCCTGATCCGCCACCTCATGAACACCGGCATCGGCTTCGGCCTGATGGTCGGCACGATCTGGCTCGGCCACCGCACCCTGCGCACGGCCGTGCCGATCCTGTACGGCCTCTCGGTCTTCCTGATCCTGCTGGTGCTGACCCCGCTCGGCGAGACGATCAACGGCCAGCGCAACTGGCTCGTCGCGGGCGGCCTGTCGCTCCAGCCCGCCGAGTTCATCAAGATCACGATCATCCTGGGCATGGCGATGCTGCTGGCCACCCGGGTCGACGCGGGCGACAAGCAGTACCCCGACCACCGCACGGTGGTCCAGGCGCTGGGCCTCGCGACCGTCCCGATGCTGATCGTGCTGCTCATGCCCGACCTCGGCACGATCATGGTCGCGGTCATCATCGTGCTCGGCGTGCTGCTCGCCTCCGGCGCCTCCAACCGCTGGGTCTTCGGCCTGATCGGGGCCGGCGCCCTCGGCGCGGTCGCCGCCTGGCAACTGAAGATCCTCGACGAGTACCAGATCAACCGCTTCGCGGCCTTCGCCAACCCCGAACTCGACCCGGCCGGCGTCGGCTACAACACCAACCAGGCCAGGATCGCCATCGGCTCCGGCGGCCTCTTCGGCACCGGCCTCGGCCACGGCTCCCAGACGACCGGCCAGTTCGTGCCCGAGCAGCAGACGGACTTCGTCTTCACGGTCGCCGGCGAGGAACTCGGCTTCGTGGGCGCGGGCCTGATCCTGCTGCTCCTCGGCGTCATCCTGTGGCGCGCGTGCCGCATCGCCCGCGAGACGACCGAGCTCTACGGCACGATCGTCGCCGCCGGCATCATCGCCTGGTTCGCCTTCCAGTCCTTCGAGAACGTCGGCATGACCCTCGGCATCATGCCGGTGGCCGGTCTGCCCCTCCCGTTCGTGTCCTACGGAGGATCGTCGATGTTCGCGGTCTGGGTCGCGGTGGGCCTCCTGCAGTCGATCAGGGTCCAGCGCCCGATGTCGGCCTGAGAACGGCCCGGAAGGATTCCGGGTGTCGCTTCGGAGAACACGGGGCGACACCCGGGCCAGCGGAAAAAGACGGCCCCAGGACAAGCGGGGGCCGGTCGGGTACTGCCCAGGGCCCGCCAACGCGTCTAGATTCGGTTCGTGACTCCTCCCCCTCGCGGACGAGGGGGCTTCTCACTCGACTCCGAGGAGTTTCATGACGGCCAAGCCCTGACCGCTGCCGGAGGCAGATGCAAAGCGTACTGCGCCGTCCGGCACTGCGGATGCGTTTCTCGCCCGGCTTGAAGGCCGGAATTCCCGCGCAAGGAGAGAGATGGCGGACACGAAGCGCGAGATCGAGCGTAAGTACGAAGGTCCCGCGGCCGAGGGCGGCACCGGTCTGCCGGACCTGAGCGGCGTGGCCGGAGTCGCGAGCGTCGTCGACAAGGGTGTCGCCGACCTCGACGCCACCTACTTCGACACCCCCGACCAGCGGCTCGCCGCCGCCTCCCTCACCCTGCGCCGCCGCACCGGCGGGGGCGACGCCGGCTGGCACCTCAAACTCCCCGTCTCCGAGGGCGTACGCGACGAGATCCGGGCCCCGCTCGCCGACACCGTGCCCCGCGCCCTGGCGAGCCTCGTGCGCTCCCGGGTACGCGACGCCGAACTCGCCCCCCTCGTACGGCTGAGGTCCACCCGCGACATCCGCCACCTCGTCGACGCGTCCGGCGCCCTGCTCGCCGAGGTCAGCCTCGACCGGGTCCGCGCCGAACGGCTCGGCGGAGGCGAGGGCACCGTCGAATGGACCGAGATCGAGGTGGAACTCGCCGACGACGGCGACCCCGCCTTCCTGGACAAGGTCGAGAAGAAGCTCCGCAAGGCCGGCCTGCGCCGCTCCACCTCGTCCTCCAAACTCGCGAAAGCGCTGGACGAGACGGGAGAACGCGCCAGGAAGCCCGCCCCCGAGAAGGACCCGGTCACCGCGGGCGACCACGTCCTCGCCTACCTCCGCGCCCAGTACGACGCCATCGTCGAACTCGACCCGGCCGTCCGCCGGGACGTCCTCGACTCCGTCCACAGCATGCGCGTCGCCACCCGCCGGACGCGCGGCACCTTCCGCTCGTACGGCAAGATCCTCGACCGCGCCGTCACCGACCCGATCGGCGACGAGCTGAAGTGGCTGGCCGGCGAACTCGGCGTCGACCGCGACCAGGAAGTCCTCACCGAACGGCTCACCGGCGCCCTCGCCGACCTGCCGCGCGTCCTGCTCACCGGACCCGTCCGCACCCGGCTGCGCACCTGGGCGCACGCCCGCCGCGGCGGCTCCAGGCGCCGCCTGATCGCCGTCCTGGACGGAAAGCGCTACCTGGCGCTGCTGACCGCGCTCGACGCGCTCGTCACCGACCCGCCGCTCCTCGAGGCAGCCGCCGGCGATCCCGCGAAGGTGGTCGCGAAGGCCGTCCGCAAGGACTTCGCCAAGGTCTCCGACCTCGTCGCCCAGGCCCTGGACCGGCCGCCGGGCGCCGACCGCGACCAGGCGATGCACGATGCCCGGAAGAAGGCCAAGCGCACCCGCTACGCCTCCGAGGCCGCCGCTCCGGCCCTGGGCGGACCGGCCGCGGGTCTGGTCAAGTCGATGAAGTCGCTGCAGAGTCTGCTCGGCGACCACCAGGACAGCGTGATGACCCGCGAGGCCCTGCGGGAACTGGCCACCCTGGCCCACGCGGCGGGGGAGAGCTCGTTCACGTACGGAGTGCTGTACGGGCGGGAGGAGCAGCGGGCGGCGGCGGTCGAGGCGGCCCTGCCGGAGGTCTGGGAGGCGATCGAGGGCCAGACGTCCGTCTGACGGCTCGCGCGGCGGGCAGCCGGGCACCGGGGAGGGGTTCCGTCCCGTGGCGCGGACGGGGGCGGGACGCGTCCGCGAGGGGAGTTCCCGGCCGGGCAGTACCGCCCGGGAGGGAGTTTCCGTCCGGGCCGTACCGTCCGGGATCGGGCCCTCCGAGACCGACGGTCCGTCCAGCGGTGCGGCGGGTCCCTCCCGTCGCGTTACGCTTGATGGTCCCCTCTGTCAGCTCACGAAGGTTCGCAAGATGCCTGCCGAAACCGCCGTGTCGGTCTTCCCACAGCTCGAAGCCCTGCTCCCGCATGTGCAGAAGCCGATCCAGTACGTCGGCGGAGAGCTCAATTCCACGGTCAAGCCCTGGGACGCCTGTGACGTCCGCTGGGCGCTCATGTACCCCGACGCCTACGAGGTCGGGCTGCCCAACCAGGGCGTCATGATCCTCTACGAGGTACTGAACGAGCGCGAGGGCGTCCTCGCCGAGCGCACGTACAGCGTCTGGCCGGACCTGGAGGAGCTCATGCGTGAGCACCGGGTCCCCCAGTTCACGGTGGACAGCCACCGCCCCGTCAAGGCCTTCGACGTGTTCGGCCTGTCCTTCTCCACGGAGCTGGGCTACACGAACATGCTCACGGCCCTGGACCTGGCCGGCATCCCCCTGGAGTCGAAGAACCGCACGCTCGACGACCCGATCGTCCTCGCGGGCGGGCACGCGGCCTTCAACCCCGAGCCGATCGCCGACTTCATCGACGCGGCGATCATCGGCGACGGCGAGCAGGCCGTGCTCGACATGACGGACATCATCCGCGCCTGGAAGGCCGAGGGCCGCCCCGGAGGCCGCGAGGAGGTCCTCTTCCGCCTGGCCAGGACGGGCAACGTCTACGTCCCCGCCTTCTACGACGTCGAGTACCTCGCCGACGGCCGGATCGCCCGCGTGGTCCCGAACAAGTCGGGCGTCCCGTGGCGCGTGTCCAAGCACACCGTCATGGACCTCGACGAGTGGCCGTACCCGAAGCAGCCCCTCGTGCCGCTCGCGGAGACCGTCCACGAGCGCATGTCGGTGGAGATCTTCCGCGGCTGCACGCGCGGCTGCCGCTTCTGCCAGGCGGGCATGATCACCCGCCCGGTGCGCGAGCGCTCCATCACGGGCATCGGCGAGATGGTCGAGAAGGGCCTCAAGGCCACGGGCTTCGAGGAGGTCGGCCTCCTCTCCCTGTCCTCCGCCGACCACTCGGAGATCGGCGACATCGCCAAGGGGCTGGCGGACCGGTACGAGGAGGACAAGATCGGCCTCTCCCTCCCCTCCACCCGCGTGGACGCCTTCAACGTCGACCTGGCCAACGAGCTGACCCGCAACGGCCGGCGGTCGGGCCTGACCTTCGCCCCCGAGGGCGGCTCCGAGCGCATGCGCAAGGTCATCAACAAGATGGTCTCGGAGGAGGACCTGATCCGGACCGTCTCCACCGCCTACGGCAACGGCTGGCGCCAGGTGAAGCTGTACTTCATGTGCGGCCTGCCGACGGAGACGGACGAGGACGTCATGCAGATCGCCGACATGGCGATGAACGTGATCGCCGAGGGCCGCAAGGCCTCCGGCCAGAACGACATCCGCTGCACGGTGTCGATCGGCGGCTTCGTCCCCAAGCCCCACACCCCCTTCCAGTGGGCGCCGCAGCTCTCCGCCGAGGACACGGACGCCCGCCTCACGAAGCTCCGCGACAAGATCCGCGGTGACAAGAAGTACGGCCGCTCGATCGGCTTCCGCTACCACGACGGCAAGCCGGGCATCGTCGAGGGCCTGCTGTCCCGCGGTGACCGCCGCATCGGCTCCGTGATCCGCGCCGTCTACGAGGACGGCGGCCGCTTCGACGGCTGGCGCGAGCACTTCTCTTACGACCGCTGGATGAGCTGCGCCGACAAGACGCTCCCCGCCTTCGGCGTGGACGTCGACTGGTACACCACCCGCGAGCGCACCTACGAGGAGGTCCTGCCCTGGGACCACCTCGACTCGGGCCTCGACAAGGACTGGCTCTGGGAGGACTGGCAGGACTCCCTCGACGAGACCGAGGTCGAGGACTGCCGCTGGACCCCGTGCTTCGACTGCGGTGTGTGTCCGCAGATGGACACCCAGATCCAGATCGGCCCGACCGGGAAGAAGCTGCTGCCGCTGACGGTCAAGAATGCGGCCTCGGCCCCGACCCCGACCGGTCACACGCACTGACGGCAGAGCTCGCACCAGGCTGGTGCGAGGCTGTCCCGCCTTCGAGCCCTCTCCCGTCCGGGAGAGGGCTCTCGGCGTGGTGGCGTGGCGTTCGACCCGGTCGATCCGGCGCTGTGAGGCGCACCGCCGTACAGCCGAACCGCCTGCGGAACGCGGCGGCGGGTCAGGCTCGGGCGTCGGCGTCCTGCGTGGAGGCCGCGAACTCCTCGGGGCCCTGCTCGGCCGCCGCCGGGTCCATCCACATGACCTGCCAGCCGTGGTTGTCGAGGTCGAAGAAGCTGCGTGAGTACATGAAGCCGTAGTCCTCGGCGCCGTCCGCCTCGGTGGCGCCCGCCGCGAGCGCGGCGGCGCCGACCGCGTCGACCTCGTCGCGCGACGACACGCTGAAGGAGTACAACGCCAGCGTGTGCGTGGTGGGATCGGCCATCGGCAGTTTCGCGAACTCCGCGAACTTCTCGCGGGTGAGCAGCATGACGAAGGCGTGCTCGCCGACCAGCATGCAGGCGGCGGTCTCGTCGGTGAACTTCGGGTTGAAGGAGAACCCCAGCTTGGCGAAGAACGCCTTGCTGCGCTCGAGGTCCGTGACGGGGAGGTTCACGAACAGCATGCGGCCGGGGTGCGAGGGATCGGTCATGGCGGGTCTCCAGTGGATGGCTCGATGGCGTACGTCCGGGTAGACCGACGCGGCCGGCGGAACTCATCGGTGGTCCCTCCGCCTCCTGCCGTCACCTCACGTCCTGTCACCTCACGTCGTCGACAGGTGGCTCGACGACTTCGGGGGAGCGGAGCCGCGGTGTGACCGGTGCGGTAGGTCGTGAGGGTGCCCGAGGGGTCGGTCGTCGACACCTCGGGCACCCTTTTCGCGTGTCGGCCGGCCGACCGGTTCAGACGCGGATGCGGGACGTGCGCGGAACCGTCCGGGGAGCGGTGACGATCACGCGCCGCCGTTGACGACGCCGGGCTTCGGCTGCCGGGCGACCAGGCTCCAGGCCTTCGGGCCCATACGGTCGTTGCAGGACAGGACGGCGGGGTGGGTCTTGGTGAGCACGACGCAGCTGGTCTCCCAGACCTGGCCCGTGGTGGTCACGACGTCGAACTTGATGCGGTTCAGGGTGCTCTGGTTGTACGCGTTGACGGAGGCGCCGCAGGGGAAGCCGGCCGAACCGCCCGAGGGGTAGTCGGGGTGGGTGCTGAGGTCGGTCCACAGGAAGTTCTTCGTCTCGCCGGTCCGCTGGTCACGGACGCCCGCGTACGTCCTGCCGCCGGTCAGGGCGACGCGGAGCTCGAAGTCGCTGGACTCCTGCGCGGAGTCGATGGCCGAGCACGGACCCGGGTCGCCGGTCGGGCCCCGGCGGCCGGCGGGGCCCGTGGCTCCGGGCGCGCCCGCGGCTCCGTCGGCTCCGTCGGCTCCGACGGCGCCGGCCACACCCGTCTGGCCCTGGGGACCCATCGGCCCTCTGGGCCCGGTGGCACCTCTCGGGCCGCGGGGGCCCGTCGGACCGGTCGGGCGCTTGCACCAGTCCTTGCCGTCGGAGGGCCGGCCAGGAAGGGCCCGGTGGCCGTGGTGGTGGCTGGGCTTGCACTTGTCGGCGGCGTACGAGGTCGCCGTCGCGTGGCCGGTGGCGCTCACGGCCGCCGCCGTCGCGGGCTCGGCCGCGCCGGACGACACCATCAGCGCGAGCGAGGCCACCATGCCGGCTTGCTTGAACCGGCCGCGGGCCGACGGGCCCAGCCGGGCGGTTGGCCTGGACTCAGGATTCATGTGCGGGTGCTCCTTGGATCGATCGGTGGGGTTTTCCCGAAGCCGACCGTGAGCTTGACTCCTCGGCGGTGGCCGGACCGGCGTATCCGATCGAAACGCCATGCATATCATCAGATCAGCTCAATTCCGGGCGAGCTGATGGGTCAATGGCCCACCCGTGCTTCGGAGTCGGACGAGTCCGGGGGGTATCGGTGGTGTTCGCTCCACCGCCCGTCGCGGAACGGTCCGCGCGGACCGGACCGAACCGAACCGGCGCCGGCAGCGATGCCGCGCGCGAGGTCCGTGAGACCCGCGAGGGCTGCCCGGAGCGGTCGGCCGGTGACCCTTCGGACACCCCTTGCGCGGGTCGGTGGCCCCTGCCGGCTCGAACGAGCCGCCCACGACGGACCGGTCGCGGCGAGGCGACGGCTCAGGCCGGCTGGTTGGTCACCAGCGTCCAGGGGATGGGCGTGTTGTTGGTGCTGTCGCAGTTCAGGGTGACCGGATGGGTGTTGGTGACCGCCAGGCAGCCGGTCTCCCGGACCTGACCCGTGCCGGTGATCACGTCGAACTTGATGAGGTCGTCGCCGCCGTGCGCGTTCACGGCGGCGGCGCAGGGCAGCACGCCGGTCACCGTGTTCAGGGGGTGGCCGGGGTGCGTACTGAGATTGGTCCACACGAAGTTCTGCGACTCGTTGACCCGCCGGTCCCGGACGCCCGCGAAGGTCCTCCCTCCGGTCAGTGCGGCGCGGACCCCGCACGAGTTCACGTCCTGCGCGGCGTCGATGTCGGCACGCGCACCGGGCGCCCCCGTGGCCCCGTTCGAAGTCGGGGTCACCCGTGGCCGGACGGGCGCTGGTCGACCGTGCGTTCCGCGCTGAACATCCCGGGATGTCCGGCGTCCCGCTCCGTCCCGTCGCGCCCGGCTGCGGTGCGACCCGCCTCGGTTCACGGACGTACGGCCGCCGGGCGCGGCACGTTCCCGGGCGTGGATGTACCGACGGAGGTGCCAAAAGGGTGCGGATACGTCGCATCCATCGTGGTGGCGGGTGCGTCTACGCAGGTATGGATCTGGAGAAACCGCCCGCCGGGCAACCCGCCGGGCAACCTGCCGGGCAACCCGCCGGGCCGACCGGCGAGGCCGGGGGATGCCTTGCCGTCGCGATCCGCGTCCCGGTGCGGATCGTGGTGTTCGTGCTCGTCGTGCCGGTACGGATGGCGTGGGACGCGCTCGTCGTCGGCGGAAGGGTTCTCCGGGACGTCCTGCTGCGGCCCCTGGGGCGGGCGCTCGGGTGGCTGGCACGGGCGCTTTTCGTCTGGCCCTGGGTGGCGCTCTGGCGTTACGTCGTCGTGCCGGTCGGTACGGCGCTGGCCCGGCTGGGGAGGGTGCTGCTCGTCGTGCCCGCGGTGTGGCTCCACGGGGCGGTCCTGACCCCGCTCGGCCACGCCGTCTCCTGGGCGGCGCGGAGGACCGCCGCCGGGCTCGTCCTGCTGTTCGTGGGCGTCGCGTCCGTGATCGCCTGGTTCGCCGGCGGCGTCGGGGCCGGGCTCGGCTGGGTGTACGCCCGGCTGCTCACGCCGACGGGCCGGGCCGTCGTATGGCTGCTCAAGAGCGTCGGACTGGTCCTCGCGGCCGTCGGGCTCGGGATGTACACGGTCGTCGCCTGGCTGGTGCGCCACCTGATCGTCGTGCCGGCCCTGTGGCTGTACGTCTGGGTCCTCACGCCCGTCGGCAAGGCGCTCGCCCTCCTGGCCGCGGGGCTCGCGTGGACCGTACGGACGGTCTTCGCGGGTATCGGCATCGCGCTCTACTGGACGGCACGCGTCCTCCTGGTGCTGCCCGCGCTCGCGGTGTGGCGCTGGGTGCTCGCGCCGATCGGGCGGGCCATCGCCGTCGTCGCCGGAGAGATCGGCGAGGCACTCGGACACGCCTGGCGGGTCGCCGGACACGTGTCGCTCGCCGTCGGACGGTTCCTCGCGAGTTTCTTCCGCATCGTCTTCGTGGAACCGGTGCGCTGGGCCTACCGGACGGTGCTGACACCGGTCGGGCACGTCGTGCGCGACCTGGTGCTGAAGCCCGCGGCCGAGGCCGCCCGCAGCGTCGGACAGGCCACGAGGGCCGCCCTGACCGCCGCCCGGGACAGCGCCCGGCAGGCCCGGGCCGACTTCCGGAGAATGCTCTTCGGAACACCCCGGGAACCGCTGCCGGTCGCCCGGCGGGAACCACCGGCCGGTGAGACACGTACTCTAGGTAGCAGTACGACCGCACTCACGAAGGACTGAACGACACTGGGCAAGCGACAGCCCGAAGGCCCGCCGCCCGCACCCGCGGTGCAGCGCATCCGCCTGCGCTACACCAAGCGCGGCCGCCTCCGGTTCACCAGCCACCGTGACTTCCAGCGCGCTTTCGAGCGTGCGCTTCGCCGTGCCGCCGTACCCATGGCGTACTCGGCGGGATTCACGCCGCATCCGAAGGTGTCGTACGCCAATGCCGCACCCACCGGCACGGGCAGCGAGGCGGAGTACCTGGAGATCGCGCTCACAGAGAAGCGCGATCCCGAGACACTGCGCGCGCTCCTCGACGAGTCGATGCCCCTGGGGCTCGACATCATCGAGGCGGTCGAGGCCCGCGTCTCGGGTCTCGCCGAACGGCTCACCGCCTCGGTGTGGGAGCTGCGCCTCGACGGCGTGGACCCCAAGGAGGCGGAGCGTGCCGTGGAGGTGTTCAACGCGGCCGAGACCGTAGAGGTCAGCCGCAAGACCAAGAACGGCATGCGGACGTTCGACGCCCGCGGTGCCGTGGCAAGCCTCGAGACAACCCCCGAGACGCACAGTCCACAGGCTGATAGGCCGACCGACCAGGGCTGTGCGATACTGCGGCTGGTTGTTCGGCACGTGACGCCTGCCGTTCGACCCGACGACGTCCTGTCCGGTCTTCGCGCCGTGGCCGACCTGGCGCCGCCGGTCGCCGCAGCGGTGACCAGGCTGGCGCAGGGGCTGTTCGATGAAGAGACCGGCACGGTGACCGACCCGCTCGCGCCCGACCGCGAGGCAGTCGCAGCCGCCCCAGCCGATCGCACAGGGGCCGCCGAAACTGCCGCCGCGAAGGCGTCGGCGTAAGGAAGGTCCCGCGTAGGGACGGACGTCGTAGCGCCGCCCTCGTATCCGGGAGCCACCTGGGTCGGGCAGCGCACCGACCAGAAGACTTTCGCCAGGCCGTACGCACACATGGCGTACGGAACCGGCGAGACAGGACACAGAGAGCTCCCGTGCGGCGCCCGCGCCCCGGACGGCGGCACCGCGCATCGCGCGAGCCGCGGACGTCACCGGCACTGCCGGACCAGGTGCGGCGCCCGGGAGCCTGACGGGAGATCCACCCGCATGCTCGAGCCGACCGAACCCACCGAGGGTTCCGAGACCAACAACTCACCCAGCGACACCCTGCCGCCGCGGCGTCGCCGTCGCGCGGCGTCGCGACCCGCCGGTCCTCCGACCGGGGCCTCCGAGGCCTCGGGCGAGACCACCGCGCCGGCCATACCGGCCGTGGCGTCCGCCGACCTCAGGGCGGAGGACTCCTCAGCGCAGAACCCGGCCTCCGCGAACGCCGAGGCCGAAGAGCCGGACGAGACCGACGAGGCTGTCGGGACGGTCGTGGCCGAGGAGACGGAGGAGACGCCGGCCGAGGCCGACGTTCCCGCCGCCACCGACGACGCCGCACCCCGCCGTACGCGTCGCCGCGCCACCCGGCGCGCCTCCGCCCCCGCCGGTACGCCCGCGGCGGCCGAGAGCGCCCCCGTCGAGACGGTGGTCGCCGCCGCCGCGAGCGCCGAACCCGAGACCCGGACCGCCGAAGAGGCGCCCGCCGTCGAGGAGACCGCTCCCGCGGGCCGGCCCCGCCGTCGCGCCACCCGCCGGGTCACCACGCCCACCGGGACGCCCGGCACCTCCGAGTCCGCCGAGGTCGCCACGGCCGCCGAACCGGTGACCGCTTCCGCGCCCGCCGAGGCCGAGGCGCCCGCCGCCGAGCCCGCCGCCGAAGAGGCCGGGCCCCGCCGCACCACCCGCCGTCGTGCCACCCGGCGCGTCTCCGCACCCGCCGGCGCGCCCGAGGGCGACGCCGCCGACGAGCGTGTGGAGGCGCCCGTGACCAGCGAGAACAAGCCCGAAGAGGCCGCGCAGCCGGAGGCCGAGGAGGGCGCCCCGCGCCGTGGCCGCCGCCGTGCCACCCGCAAGGCCGCCGGCGGTTTCTCCGCGCCCGCGCCGAAGGAGACCGAGGAGTCCTCGCGTCGCCCCGGCCGTCCGGCCGTCGCCGTGTTCCAGGCGCCGGTGTTCACCGAGCCGATGTTCCAGACGCCCGAGCGGGCCGCCGCCGCGGCTGCCGCCGAGGCAGCCGAGGAAGCCGAGGAAGCCGCCGAGGTCATCGAGGCCCCCGAGCGGGTCGAGGTCGTCGAGGAGCCGACCGGCGGCCGTCGTCGCCGGCGCCGCCGCGGCGCCGAGGACGAGCCGGTGACCGTCGCCGCCGAGGAGCCGCAGGAGCCCGAGGAGTCCCCCGAGGACGCCGACGAGGCCGAGGACGCCGTCGAGGGTGACGAGGGCGAGGAGGAGTCCGCGGGCTCCCGTCGCCGTCGCCGCCGGGGCGGCCGTCGCCGTCGCCGGGGTGAGTCCGCCGAGTCGGACAGCGAGGCCGGCGAGGACGAGTACGCCGTCGAGCAGGCCGAACAGGACGCCGAGGACACCGCCGAGCAGGTCGAGGAGGACGCCGAGGAGGGCGAGGAGCGCGAGGAGTCGGGCGGCTCCAGCAGCAGCAGCCGTCGCCGTCGCCGTCGCCGCCGTCGTGCCGGTGACTCCGGCGGGGACGCCGACCTCGGCGAGAACGACCCCGAGCGCACCGTCGTCAAGGTCCGCGAGCCGCGCGCGAAGAAGGAAGAGCACCCCTCGGACGAGGTGCAGTCCATCAAGGGCTCGACCCGTCTGGAGGCGAAGAAGCAGCGCCGTCGCGAAGGGCGTGAGCAGGGCCGCCGTCGTGTTCCGATCATCACGGAGGCCGAGTTCCTGGCCCGCCGCGAGGCCGTCGAGCGCGTGATGGTCGTCCGCCAGAGCGGCGAGCGCACCCAGATCGGCGTCCTCGAGGACAACGTGCTCGTCGAGCACTACGTCAACAAGGAGCAGGCGACCTCGTACGTCGGCAACGTCTACCTGGGCAAGGTCCAGAACGTGCTGCCGTCGATGGAGGCCGCGTTCATCGACATCGGCAAGGGCCGCAACGCGGTCCTCTACGCCGGTGAGGTCAACTTCGAGGCGCTCGGCATGGCCCACGGGCCGCGCCGCATCGAGGCCGCCCTCAAGTCCGGCCAGTCGGTCCTCGTACAGGTCACCAAGGACCCGATCGGCCACAAGGGCGCGCGCCTGACCAGCCAGGTCTCCCTTCCGGGCCGCTACCTCGTGTACGTCCCCGAGGGTTCGATGACCGGCATCAGCCGCAAGCTGCCCGACACCGAGCGCGCGCGTCTGAAGACCATCCTCAAGAAGATCGTCCCCGAGGACGCGGGCGTCATCGTGCGCACCGCCGCCGAGGGCGCGAGCGAGGACGAGCTGCGCCGTGACGTCGAGCGTCTGCAGTCGCAGTGGGAGGACATCCAGAAGAAGGCGAAGAGCGGCAACGCCCCGACCCTGCTCTACGGCGAGCCGGACATGACCGTCCGTGTCGTCCGCGACATCTTCAACGAGGACTTCTCCAAGGTCATCGTCAGCGGCGACGAGGCGTGGCAGACCATCCACGGGTACGTCTCCCACGTGGCGCCCGACCTGACCGACCGGCTGTCGCGGTGGACCTCCGAGGTCGACGTCTTCGCCACGTACCGGATCGACGAGCAGCTGATGAAGGCGCTGGACCGCAAGGTCTGGCTGCCCAGCGGCGGTTCGCTGGTGATCGACAAGACCGAGGCCATGATCGTGGTCGACGTCAACACCGGAAAGTTCACCGGCCAGGGCGGCAACCTCGAGGAGACCGTCACCAGGAACAACCTGGAGGCGGCCGAGGAGATCGTGCGCCAGCTGCGGCTGCGCGACCTGGGCGGCATCGTCGTCATCGACTTCATCGACATGGTCCTGGAGTCCAACCGGGACCTGGTGCTGCGGCGCCTGCTCGAATGCCTGGGACGTGACCGTACGAAGCACCAGGTGGCCGAGGTCACCTCGCTGGGCCTCGTGCAGATGACCCGCAAGCGGGTCGGCCAGGGCCTGCTGGAGTCCTTCTCCGAGACCTGTGTCCACTGCAACGGCCGCGGTGTCATCGTGCACATGGAGCAGCCCACGTCCGTCGGTGGCGGCGGCAAGCGCAGGAAGCGCGGCCGCGGCGGTGCCGAGCAGGACCACGAGCACGAGCTCACCCACGAGTCGGCGGACGAGCAGGAGACCCTGGAGAGCGAGGCCGAGGTGGCCGCCGAGGTCGCCGCGCCCGTCGCGCTCGTCGACACGGAGTTCCAGCCGGACGAGGAGCTGTACGGCAGCGCCGCCGAGGCGGAGGCCGCGGCCACCCGGGGCCGTTCGCGGCGTCGGGCCACCCGGCGCGCGTCCGCTCCGGCGGGTGCGCCGAAGGCCGAGGAGCGTGCTCCCCGGAGCAGGCGCGAGGAGCGGGCCGAGCGGGCCGCCGCCCGGTACCGCGAGGACGCCGAGGCCGAGCCGTTCGCGGTCGAGGACCCCGTCGTCGAGGCGCCGGTCGCCGAGCAGCCGGTGGTCGAGGCCCCGGTCGTCGAGGCGCCCGCCGCCGAGCAGCCGGTCGCCGAGGCTCCCGTCGAGGAGGCCCCGGCCGCCCCGGCGGAGGACGAGGCCGCGCCCAGGGGCCGTACGCGTCGTCGTGCGACCCGGAAGGTGTCGGCTCCGGCCGGTTCGCCCAAGGCGGCCGAGGAGACCGTGGTGAAGGTCACGGTCACCGAGCCCGCTCCGGCGCCCGTCGCCGAGCAGGCCGCCCCCGAGGCCGAGCCGGTGGCCGAGGCCGCCGCCGAGAGCGCCGCGCCGGCCCGTCCGCGCCGTCGTGCCGTCCGCAAGGCCACCGCGCCCACCGCCTCCGCGGAGGCGGCCGTCACGGTCGTCCCGTCGGCCGCGGCGGAGCCGGTCGCCGAGCCCGTCGAGCCGGAGCCCGTGGAGCCGGCCGAGGCCGACGCCGAGGCCCCCGCGGCGAAGAAGACGGCCGCGCGCAAGACGGCCAAGAAGGTGACCGCGAAGAAGGCCGCCGTCAAGAAGACCGTGGCGGCCAAGAAGACGGTCGCCAAGAAGACCACGGCCAAGAAGGCGACCGCGAAGAAGACGGCCGCCAAGTCCACGGCGAAGAAGACCGCGGCGGCGGAGCAGACGATGCCCTCCGTCACGGCGTCCACCGACGAGAGCTGAGTCTCCGCACGACGTCCCGGGCCCGCGCATCCGCCGGGCCCGGGACGTCGCGTGACCGGTGGCACACCCGCGGGGCCCGGCCTGGTTTGACCCTTTCGGCCGTGGCCCCGTAACCTTGACCGTCGGCGTGTCCCCTGACGCGCCGCACCCCCGTAAACCTTTTCCTCCCGGTGATTCATGTGCCGGGAGAGGCTGCTCGCGCAAGTCGGCGGCTGGACTGCGGGGTCCGTTCCGAGCGAAAGAGAGATCCGCGTGTACGCCATCGTGCGCAGCGGTGGTCGCCAGCACAAGGTTGCTGTCGGCGACATCGTTGAGGTTGACAAGATTCCCACCGCCAAGGTTGGCGACACGGTCGAGCTCTCGACCCTGCTCGTTGTCGACGGCGAAGCCGTGACGAGCGACCCCTGGGTCCTGGCCGGCATCAAGGTCCAGGCCGAGATCGTGGACCACCACAAGGGTGTCAAGATCGACATCCTTCGCTACAAGAACAAGACCGGCTACCGCCGTCGTCAGGGCCACCGCCAGCAGTACACGGCGATCAAGGTCACTGAGATCCCCGCGGCTGCGAAGTAAGGGTAGGGACTGAGACATGGCACACAAGAAGGGCGCATCGTCCACTCGGAACGGTCGCGACTCCAATGCTCAGCGGCTCGGCGTGAAGCGCTTCGGCGGTCAGACCGTCAACGCCGGTGAGATCCTGGTCCGCCAGCGTGGCACCCACTTCCACCCCGGCGTCAGCGTCGGCCGTGGCAAGGACGACACGCTGTTCGCGCTGGCCGCCGGCGCGGTCGAGTTCGGCACGCACCGCGGCCGCAAGGTCGTGAACATCGTTCCCGTCGCCTGATCCAGTCCCGTCGAGGCTGATCCGTCCCCACGGACGGACCGCACGCCTCGGGGCCCAGGCTCCGCAGAACAGAGTTCTTCGCGAGGCGGACCTCACTTCCCCCACGGGAAGCGGGTCCGCCTTTCGCGTGTTACGCAAGAGACATTCCGTGCGAGACATCCCGTACGGACAGAAGTAACCGAAGTGCTGGAGGCACCCCACATGACCACCTTCGTGGACCGCGTCGAGCTGCATGTCGCCGCGGGTAGCGGAGGTCACGGCTGTGCCTCCGTACACCGGGAGAAGTTCAAGCCGCTCGGCGGCCCGGACGGCGGCAACGGCGGCCGTGGCGGTGACGTGATGCTGGTCGTCGACCAGTCCGTCACCACGCTGCTCGACTATCACCACTCACCCCATCGCAAGGCCACCAGCGGCAAGCCCGGCGAGGGCGGCAACCGCTCCGGCAAGGACGGCCAGGACCTGATCCTGCCGGTGCCGGACGGCACGGTCGTGCTCGACAAGGCGGGCAACGTCCTCGCGGACCTCGTCGGTCACGGCACGTCGTACGTCGCCGGCGAAGGCGGCCGCGGCGGCCTCGGCAACGCGGCCCTGTCCTCGGCCCGCCGCAAGGCGCCCGGTTTCGCGCTGCTCGGTGTGCCCGGCACCTCCCAGGACATCGTCCTGGAGCTGAAGACCGTCGCCGACGTCGCCCTGGTGGGCTACCCGAGCGCGGGCAAGTCCTCGCTCATCTCGGTGCTGTCCGCAGCCAAGCCGAAGATCGCGGACTACCCGTTCACGACCCTCATCCCGAACCTGGGCGTGGTGACCGCGGGCGAGACCGTCTACACCATCGCGGACGTGCCCGGACTCATCCCCGGCGCGAGCCAGGGCAAGGGCCTCGGCCTGGAGTTCCTGCGCCACGTCGAGCGGTGCAGCGTGTTCGTCCACGTCCTGGACACGGCGACCCTCGAATCCGAGCGCGACCCGATCTCCGACCTCGACATCATCGAGGAGGAGCTGAAGCAGTACGGCGGCCTGGACAACCGTCCGCGCATGGTCGTCCTGAACAAGATCGACGTGCCGGACGGCAAGGACCTGGCCGAGATGGTCCGCCCCGACCTGGAGTCACGCGGTTACCGCGTCTTCGAGGTGTCCGCGGTGGCCCACACGGGCCTGAAGGAACTCTCCTACGCGCTCGCCGAGATGGTCGCGCAGGCCCGGGCCGCCAAGCCCAAGGAGGAGGCGACCCGCATCGTCATCCGTCCGAAGGCGGTCGACGACGCCGGCTTCACCGTGGCGCAGGAGGAGGACGGCCTCTTCCGCGTGCGCGGCGAGAAGCCCGAACGCTGGGTGCGCCAGACCGACTTCAGCAACGACGAGGCCGTCGGCTACCTCGCCGACCGGCTCGCCCGCCTCGGTGTCGAGGAGAAGCTGATGAAGGCGGGTGCCCGCTCCGGCGACGGCGTCGCCATCGGCCCCGAGGACAACGCGGTCGTCTTCGACTGGGAGCCCACCGTCATGGCGGGTGCGGAGATGCTGGGCCGCCGTGGTGAGGACCACCGGTTCGAGGAGCCGCGCCCCGCCACCCAGCGCCGCCGGGACAAGCAGGCCGAGCGGGACGAGTCGCAGAAGGAGTACGACGACTTCGAGCCGTTCTAGCCGGAGCCGGCCGTCGCCCGTACGGGGGGCGGCCTTGCCGGAGCCGACGCGGTCGGCCCCGGCCCGGGTGGACGCGGGCGTCGATCCCCGGCGGGGGAGGGGCGACCGGCCGGATCCCCGGAAGTCGTAGCGGGCGCGGAGAGGATCATCCTCTCCGCGCCCGACCGTTTTCCCCGACCGCCTTCCCCCTCCCTGCCCTTCTCGACCGTTTTCCCCGACGGTCCGGCAGGGTCCTTCCCCGGCGGTCCGGCAGGTCTGGAGATCCGGCTTCCCGACGGCCCGACGGTCTTCCCGACCGTTTAGGCAGGTAGTCAGGCAGCTAGGCAGTCCGGCGGTCCCGTATCCGGCGATCCAGACGGTCGGCGCGTGGCGTCCCCGACCGGCGCGTCACCGGCGGCACGCGTGGAACCGCCACCGTCACGCGCGGGGCCGCCACCGTCACGCGTGGGTCCGGCCCACACGGGAGGGGCCCCTCGCCGACGGTGGCGGCCCCGCGAACGCCTCGCACGCACGACGAGACGTGGTCGCGCGCCCGCGCGGAGCCGTCCGTCCACCGGACCGGCGGGCCGACACCCTTCCCCTTCGCGTAGATTGCGGACACCGGGACCGACGCGAGGGGGAGACCGCAGGTGGCAGGGGCAGGCCAGACCGAGACGAACGCCGGCAGGGACGCCGTGGGGCAGGCCCACAGGATCGTCGTCAAGGTGGGCTCCTCGTCGCTCACCACCGCCTCCGGCGGCCTCGACGCGGACCGGGTCGACGCCTTGGTGGACGCCCTGGCCAAGGGGCGCGACGGCGGCGAGAAGGAGATCGTCCTCGTCTCCTCCGGTGCCATCGCCGCAGGTCTCGCACCGCTCGGACTGCGCCGGAGGCCCAAGGACCTCGCCCGTCAGCAGGCCGCCGCCAGTGTCGGACAGGGCCTCCTGATGGCCCGTTACACCGCCTCCTTCGCCCGCTACGGCATCCGCGTCGGACAGGTGCTCCTCACCTCCGACGACACCAGCCGTCGGGCCCACCACCGCAACGCCTCGCGCACCCTCGACAAGCTCCTCGCGATGGGTGCCCTGCCGGTCGTCAACGAGAACGACACGGTGGCCACGGACGAGATCCGCTTCGGCGACAACGACCGTCTCGCGGCCCTCGTCGCCCACCTCGTACGCGCCGATCTGCTCGTCCTGCTCTCCGACGTGGACGGCGTCTACGACGGCGATCCCAGCAGGCCCGGCACCTCCCGGATCGCGCAGGTGCGGGCCCCCTCGGATCTCGCCGGCATCGAGATCGGCAGCGCGGGCAAGGCCGGTGTCGGCACCGGCGGCATGGTCACCAAGGTCGAGGCGGCCAGGATCGCCGCGGCCGCCGGCATCCCGGTGGTGCTGACCAGCGCCGTCCACGCCGCCGACGCCCTCGCGGGCCGGGACACGGGAACCTACTTCCACGCCACCGGCAAGCGGTCCGCCGACCGCCTGCTGTGGCTCCAGCACGCCTCCACCCCGCAAGGAGCCCTGACCCTGGACGACGGCGCCGTGCGCGCGGTCGTCCAGCGGCGTACGTCGCTGCTGCCCGCGGGCATCGCGGCCGTCGAGGGCGAGTTCATCGCGGGTGACCCGGTCGAGCTGCGCGACAGCACGGGCCGGGCGGTCGCCCGTGGGCTGGTGAACTTCGACGCCAAGGAGATCCCCCAGCTGATCGGCCGCTCCACCCGGGAGCTGGCACGTGAGCTCGGTCCCGCCTACGAGCGTGAGGTCGTGCACCGCGACGACCTCGTCCTGCTGAACCCGTGACGCCCTCGCCCCGCCCGCTACACCCGTAAACGGCCGATTCCCTCCGCCCCCACCGGGGGACGTTCCGTAAAACCGCCACATGGCGGCTTCTCACCTGCTCAACTTTGTGGCAGGGAGAGTCCGGGAACCGGTACGACCATTGGGTAAAGGAGGCCGTCGTGAGACGAGTGCGCCCTGGGGCGGCGGCGTCCCGCGGTGGTCCCGCCTCCCGTGCGGCAGGCGAGGAACGGGCGCTGACGAGCGTCGCGGCCGGTGACACCTTCGAGAGCGAGCGGCCCGCCGACCAGCCCCGCCTCTGGCACGTCACGCTGAGCGTCTCGGGCGGCGAGGCCCCGCTGACCGAGGTCAGGCGCGGTCTCGAACAGCTGGCCCACGACCACCCCTTCCTGCTGACCAGCCGGTACGCCAACGACCACGCGGAGATCCGCTACTGGGAGGAGGCCCGCGACCTGCACGACGCTGCGGCCGTCGCGCTGCGGCTGTGGGGCGAGCACCGTCAGACCGCGAAACTCCCGCCCTGGGAGATCGTCGGACTGGAGGTCATCGACCGGGAGACGTACCACCAGCGGATCGCGGAGGGGTACGGGCCGCTGCCGGCGACGCCCGTGGGAGTCCACCCTTTTTGAGCGCGTCTCGTCGTTCGGGACAGCCGCCGGGCGGCCCCGGCGGGCGCACTACCCTTCTCTCATGACCACGCTCTCGCCGTACGACTCGATGTCACCGGTCGCCCAGGCCGCCTACCGCGCGAAGTCCGCCGCCGCCGATCTGGCCCCCCTGCCGCGGGCCGACAAGGACGACGCGCTGCTCGCGATCGCGGACGCGCTGGAAGTCCGTACGAGCGAGATCGTCGCCGCCAACGCCAAGGACATCGCACGGGCCCGTGAGGCCGGGACGAGCGAGACCGTCATCGACCGGCTCACCCTCACTCCCGAGCGCGTGCGGGCGATCGCCTCCGACGTCCGTGACGTCGTGGCGCTGCCCGATCCGGTCGGCGAGGTCGTCCGCGGCTCGACCCTCCCGAACGGCATCGACCTGCGCCAGGTACGGGTCCCCCTCGGTGTCGTCGGCATCATCTACGAGGCCCGCCCGAACGTGACCGTCGACGCGGCGGCGCTGTGCCTGAAGTCCGGCAACGCGGTCCTGCTGCGCGGCTCGTCCTCCGCCTACGAGTCGAACACGGCCCTCGTCCGGGTCCTGCGCGACGCCGTCGGCGGCGCCGGGCTGCCCGCCGACGCCATCCAACTCGTCCCCGGCGAGGGCCGGGAGTCGGTGGGCGAGCTGATGCGCGCCCGCGGTCTGGTCGACGTCCTCATCCCGCGCGGCGGCGCCTCCCTGATCCGCACGGTCGTCCAGGAGTCCACCGTCCCGGTCATCGAGACCGGCACCGGCAACTGCCACGTGTACGTCGACGCGCAGGCCGACCTCGACATGGCCGTCGACATCCTGATCAACTCCAAGGCCCAGCGGCCCAGCGTCTGCAACTCCGCCGAGACCCTCCTGGTCCACCAGGACATCGCCGCCGCGTTCCTGCCGCGCGCCCTGGACGCCCTCGCGGACGCCGGGGTCACCGTGCACGCCGACGAGCGCGTCCTCGCCCACGCCAAGGACTCCAAGGCCACCGTCGTGGAGGCCACGGCGGAGGACTGGGACACCGAGTACCTGTCCTACGACATCGCGGCGGCCGTCGTGGACTCGCTCGACAAGGCCGTCGCGCACATCCGGCTCTGGAGTTCCGGCCACACCGAGGCCATCGTCACCAACTCCCAGCAGGCCGCCCGCCGCTTCACCCAACTGGTCGACTCCACGACGGTCGCGGTGAACGCCTCGACCCGCTTCACCGACGGCGGCCAGTTCGGCTTCGGCGCCGAAATCGGCATCTCCACCCAGAAGCTGCACGCCCGGGGGCCGATGGGCCTGCCGGAACTGACGAGCACGAAGTACATCGTCACGGGCGACGGCCACATCCGACGCTGAGGCACCGGCGGGGGCCGGCGGTGACGGACGGCGGGTGAGCGGCCTCGGGCGCGGTCCACGGGACCTCGCGGCCTCGCGGTCGTAGAGCCGTGTCCCGGGCGGGTTGCGGCCCCAGGAAGCCCGGGAGGGCGGTGTGAGCGGGGCGAGGCCGGGAAGGCGTCGGGAAGCCCCGGAGACAGGCCTGTGAGCGTTCCGGCGGCGGCCTTGAGCCGTGGAGGGCCCCTAGGGCGCCGAGGGGCCCGCCGGTCGCCGCTTGCCGGTCGCCCCCGCCGGTCGATGGCGGTCGGGGGCGGGTACGGACGTACCGGACGGCTTCCCCGAACGGGAGCGGCTCCTTCTGCCGGCCCCGGCCCTGTTCGCCGTGCGCCGGTCGCGCGACCGGCGCACGAGGGGCGTACATGGGGCGCGCGGGGGTCGTGGCGCCGGGCGCCGGGGCGTGCGGCGGACGGTTCACGGCCCGCGTCCACGTCGGCGCATCCCGGCAGGAGGATGAATTTCCATACCGTCTGCCCAAATTGACCCCCCAGGTCTACTCTGGGTCCGTGCCGGAGGACGTGGGGGGCACGCCGTTCCCTGACGGCTGGGAGCCCGACGACGACGACCGCGGGGGCGCGGACGAAGAGTTCGCCTCCGTGGTCTTCGACGAGGATTTCGTGCGGGCGGCGGTGATTCACGAACCGACCGCCGTCGAGAGACTGCTCGCAGCCGCCCAGGCCCGCGCCGAGGCCTCCGAGGCGGAGGCGCGCCGGTCGCACACCCGCGGCCACCGTGGTGACGACGAGCGCTACGAGGACGGCTTCGGCCCCGACGACCCCGGCCGTTTCCGCTACGACCCCGACCTGGACGATCCGGACGGCACCGAGGTCCTGGAAGGCCGCGACCGCGCACCGGGATGGTTCGGCAGGCCGTACGGCAGGCACAGCCGCTGGCATCGCCCCGTCGCCTGGATCCTCGCCCTGGCCATGGGGATCGGCATGGTGGCCCTCGCGTTCACGGCGGTGTACCGGGGCGCCTCCTCCGGGCGCCAGGAGCAGGTCCCCTCGCCCGCCTCCTCGGGCCTCGAGCAGGCTCGCGAGAAGGTCACCGGCACGAGCCCGTCGGCCTCGGCGGACTATTCCCAGCCCGCGGTCTCCGCGGTGCCGCGAACACCCTGAGCGCGCTCCGTCCGGCGAGGCACCGACGACCCCTCGAACAGCGTGACCCTCCTGGTGGGAACCTGTCAGAACTTGTCGCGCACCACAGCGTTTACCGAAGCTCCCGGAGACCTACTCTGAATATATGGGCGGGCCTGGAGACCCACCGGAGGGGACACCCGAGGGGGCTCCCGCCGGTGGAGAGGACGAGTACCGATCCGTCGTCTTCGACGAGTCGTTCGTCCGTGCTGCCCGTCTCCAGGAGTTCTCCGCGCAGGAACGCATGGCCGACCACAGCCTGGCCGTGCGCCGCCGTCCGCCCCTCCAGCGGGGCCTGTCCCGGCAGGCGCTGATCCTCGTCCTGCTGATCGCCGTCGCCTTCGGCACCGCGATCTACCTGGGCGTACGCCATCCGTACCAGACACCCGCGGCCCTCCCGGCCGAACCCCTGCGGATGACGGTGATCCCGCTCGCCCCGCAGACCGCCGTGCCCGGCTCCACGAACACCGACGAGCTGTACGCCGGCAGCCCGGCCGCCCAGTTCCGCATCGGCGCCGACGGCATCACGATGCCCGCCACCCGGCGCACCGCGCACTTCTCCGAGAGCCAGGTCGTCTCCGCCCTGACCACGGCCAAGGACTACCTCGTCGAGTCGTCCCTCGACCCGAGCGTGCTGACCGGAGGCACCACCCGGCCCGTGCGGATGCTGCTCGACCCGCGGCAGCTCGACCAGTTCGACCAGAGTTTCGGGCACCCCGTCGCCGACGGACGGCACGCCCCGACCGGCTGGCTGGTGCGCTTCGACGCGACCCGCGCGCAGCTCGCCGACGAGAAGATCCGGGTGCAGGGCACCCTCCAGGCCGCCGAGTTCGACGCGAACACCCTGGAGGTCATCGCCGACCACACCTTCGTGTACGCGCTGAAACCGGCCGGGGCGGACGCCGGGGCCGAGGCCTCGCTGTTCACCGTCCGGCGCGAGGTGCGCTTCCGCTTCGACCGGGACGACCTGCGCCTGCACCAGGCCGAGCCGGTGATGTCCTACGTCCAGGCGGGCCCGCTCGCCTGCTCCGAGGACTCCGTGAGCCGGTTCCGGCCGCTGCTCGCGGGTCAGACGGCCAAGGCGGGCGGCCCGGCCGGCACCGACCCGTACGCCACGGACAGCGCGACGGCCCTGTGCGGGTCGCTGGCCAGGAGCGCGCAGCCGAAGGTGTAGCCGACCGCCGGGCGGCGCCGCGAGGTCGGGCGGCGCCCGGCGGGGTGATCAGCCGCGGCCGCCGGTGTCCTCGTCGTCGGAGCTGCCCTCACGCGGCGGCCGTTCCGTACCGGCGTCCGCGGACGTACCGCTCCCGAAACCGCCGAAGCCGCGGCGTACCCGGCCCCCGAGGTCGCCCGCGCCGCCCGCGATGTCGCTGACCAGCTTCATCAGCGGGTCCTTGGAGTTCTTCACGTCACCGGCGTAGCTGGCCGCCGACTGCCGGAAGGAGTCCGACACCGAGGTGTCCTTGTCCGCGTCCCGCCGCGGGTAGTGGCCGTCCATGATCCGCTGGTAGTCGCGGGACTCCGCCCACTTCTTGAGCTCGGCCGCGCGGACCGCGGTGAAGGGGTGCGTACGCGGCAGCACATTGAGGATCTTGAGCACGGAGTCCCGCAGGTCGCCCGCCGACTCGTACTCCTCGGCCTGCGCGAGGAACGCGTCCACGTTCATCTCGTGCAGATGGTTCCCGCCCGCGATCTTCATCAGTCCGCGCATCGAGGCCCGCAGGTCCTGGCCGACCAGCAGCCCCGCGCGGTCCGCGGACAGTTCCGACTTGCGGAACCACTCCCGCAGCGCGGTCACGATCGCCATGATCGCGAGGTTCCCCAGCGGGATCCAGGCGACCCGGACCGCGAGGTTGGTGAGGAACAGCAGGATCGTGCGGTAGACCGCGTGACCGGACAGCGCGTGGCCGACCTCGTGACCGATGACCGCCCGCATCTCCTCCTCGTCCAGCAGCTCGACGAGCCCGGTCGTCACCACGATGATCGGGTCGTTGAGCCCGATGCACATGGCGTTCGGCTGCGGGTCCTGGTTCACGTACATCGGCGGGACCTTCTCCAGGTCCAGGATGTGGCAGGCGTCCCGCAGCATGACGTCGAGGTGCGTGAACTGGGCGTCCGACACGCGCACCGAGTCGGAGAGGAAGAGGAGCCGCAGGCTGCGCTCGGGCAGCAGACCGCTCAGTGCCTTGAAGACCGTGTCGAAGCCGCTGAGTTTGCGCAGGGCCACCAGGGCCGAGCGGTCCGCGGGGTGTTCGTAGGTCCGTGAGGAGATCCCCTCGAAGCGCCTGCGCCGCCTGCTCGGCGCCTTCTCGTGCCCGTTCTGCTCGTGGCCGTCGTCGGACATGTGTTCCCCCATGTGCGTCTGAGTGCCCCATGTGCCCCCGAGGCAGGGACCAGCCTAGGCGGATATACCGTTGACGGGCAGTACAGATAAGGAGTCGTACGTCATGGAGCACATTCCCGCGGCCGCCTGGCTCACGGAGGCAGCGAAGGCCGCGGACCGGCAGGGCCCGGGCAACCTGCTCCGGGTCGTCCTGGTCGTCATGGTCATCGGCGTGGTCCTGGCCGCCTGGTTCCTGCTGCGCGGCTACAAGCGCGACGACTAGACGTACGTCCAGGCGCGACCGGATCGGCGGCGCTTCCGAGGAGAAGGCCGTCACCCGCGATCCGGCGCGAGGGCCGCGGCAACCGGCGTCCCCAACGGCGGAGTCGGCGTGTTCGCGGTCGAGGCGCCCGCATACGATGAGCCGACGTCGTTGTCCCGCGTTCCCCCACCCTCGACTTCGCGCGAGCGGGGGACCCCCATCGGATAGGTCCTGCCGAGATGAGCTTCCACAGCACCGCCGCACAGTTGGCCACCGTCGTCGCCGAGGGCGAGAACGGCGGCAACCACGAGAGCCTCAGCCCGTACCTGACCGGCGGCGGGGCCCTGTTCCTCCTGCTTCTGCTGCTGTGGATCACCACGCGCTTCAACCGCGACCGCTGAGCCCCACCGGGCCCGCTCGGGGCCCCTGTCCGCAGGAGCCCGTCGGCCGGGCCGGTAGGGTCTGCACGCATGGGAGAGCAGGACATGCCTACCGGTCCGGCGAGTGACACGGAGAGCGGCGCCGCCGGCACCGCCACGGGCGGCGCGAGCGGCACGGTGAAGCGTCTGGCGACCGGACCCGGCAACGGCCCGTCGACTCCGGGCAAGCGCCGTCTCGGCGTCATGGGCGGCACGTTCGACCCGATCCACCACGGACACCTGGTCGCGGCCAGCGAGGTCGCCGCGCAGTTCCACCTCGACGAGGTGGTGTTCGTGCCGACCGGGCAGCCGTGGCAGAAGATCGACCGCAAGGTCACCCCGGCCGAGGACCGCTATCTGATGACCGTCATCGCGACCGCCGAGAACCCCCAGTTCTCGGTCAGCCGCATCGACGTCGACCGCGGCGGCCCGACCTACACGACGGACACACTGCGCGACCTGCGCGCGCTCAACCCGGACGCGGACCTCTTCTTCATCACCGGCGCCGACGCGCTCGGCCAGATCCTCACCTGGCGCTACGCCGAAGAACTTTTCTCCCTCGCGCACTTCATCGGGGTCACCCGGCCCGGCCACACGCTGACGGACCCGGGGCTCCCGGAGGGCGGTGTCTCGCTCGTCGAGGTCCCCGCGCTCGCCATCTCCTCCACAGACTGCCGTGCGAGAGTCGCCAAGGGCGACCCCGTCTGGTACCTGGTGCCGGACGGTGTGGTGCGTTACATCGACAAGCGTGAGCTGTACCGCGGCCAGTGAGCCGAGAGGGGCACCCGGTGAACGACCGATACGACGGATACGCGGGCGGCGACCAGTACGAACTCGTCGGCTACGACGAGTACGGGCAGCCTGTGTACCGACAGGTGCCCCAGCAGCCTGCCCAGGGGTACGACGGCTACGACGCCCAGCAGCAGGGCTACGGCTACGACCCCTATGCGACGGGCCGTCAGGACCCCGTCCAGCCCTACGACACGGGCCGGCAGCCACCTGTGGCGCCGTACGACACCGGTCAGCAGCAGGCCGCCCCCACGCGCGACGCCTTCGACGCGTTCGGCACCGGTGCGCCCGGCAGCGGCGGGGCCGACCCGACGTCGTACGACCCCTACGGACAGTCCGCCGGTGCGGCGAGCACCGGGCAGCAGCCCCGTGTCGCCCGGCAGCCCGGGGGGACGGGTCGGCAGCCCAGGGTCGCCGAGCAGACCGCCTACATCCCGCAGCAGGCGGGGCCGTCGGAGGACGACGCTCCCCAGGCCGACCGCGACTACGGCACCGAGCAGTTCGCCTTCGTCGAGGAGAAGGAAGCCGAGTCCGAAGACGTCATCGACTGGCTGAAGTTCACCGAGAACCGCACCGAGCGCCGCGAGGAGGCCAAGCGCCGCGCCCGCAGCCGGGTCGTGTCGCTGGTCGTGGTCGTCGCCCTGGTCGTGGTCGGTGGCGCCGGCTACCTCTGGTACGCGGACAAGCTGCCCGGCACGGCCTCGGACGGCAAGCCGGGCGCCACCACGGCCGTGACCGCCCAGAAGCGCGACGTGATCGTCGTCCACCTGCACAACACCAAGGGCGGCGGCACCTCCACGGCCCTGCTCGTCGACAACACCACCACCAAGCAGGGCACCACCGTCCTGCTGCCCAACTCCCTCGCGCTGACGGACGACGACGGCTCGACGACCACGCTCGCCAAGTCCGTCGACGACGACGGTTCCTCCGGGACGCGGGACGCGGTCGACACCGTCCTCGGCACGAACATCCAGGGCACCTGGCGGCTCGACACCCCCTACCTGAACAACCTCGTCGAACTCGTCGGCAACATCGAGGTCACCACCGACGCCGCCGTACCGGACCCCGCCTCCAAGAAGAAGGGCGAGGCCCCGCTCGTCAAGAAGGGCGAGGCCCCGCTCGTCAAGAAGGGCGAGGACCAGACCCTCAGCGGCAAGATGGCCGTCGCCTACGCCACCTACCGGGCCCCCGGCGAGGACCAGGACGCGCAGCTGGAGCGGTTCGGGCAGGTCATGCAGGGAGTGATGCGCAAGCTGTCCTCGGACAAGCAGGCCGCGACCACCACCGTGCAGACCCTGGCGCAGATCCTCGACCCCTCGCTGACCGACCAGGACCTCGGCGCCTTCCTCGCCGAGCTCGCCGACCTCGCCAAGGGGGGCGACTACAAGACCGCGCTGCTGCCCGTGCAGCAGGACGGCACCCTGAGCGAGAGCGCCTCCAGCAGCGTGATCAAGAACGTCCTGGGCGGTACGGCGAAGAGCCCCGACGCCGGAGCGGCGGTCCGCGTGGGCATCAGGAACGCCACCGGCGACAAGGCGGCCACCGGCCAGGCCCGTGTCCTCCTGGTCAACGGCGGCTACACCTACCTGGACGCCGGCTCCGCCGCCGCGGCCCAGAGCGTGTCGCAGATCACCTACGCGGACGCGGCCAAGAAGGCCGACGCCGTCGAGGTCGCCAAGACCCTGGGCCTGCCCACCAGCGCCGTGACGAAGGGCAAGGTCACCACCAACGCGGACGTGTCCGTCGTCCTCGGCCAGGACTACCGGGTCGTCGCGGTTCCCAAGGGGTGACGGGTGTCACGCCCCGGGTCCGCCCGGGGCGTGGCCGGAGAAACGCGTGGGGTGTCCTCGGCGGTCCGTGAGACCCTTGAGTCGTAACCGACCGCCGACGGAAAGCCGCGTAGTGACCGCCACGGACCGCTCCATCGAGCTCATCAAGACCGCCGCACAGGCGGCCGCCGACAAGCTCGCGCACGACATCATCGCCTACGACGTGAGCGATGTGCTCTCCATCACCGACGCCTTCCTGCTGGCGTCCGCGCCCAACGACCGCCAGGTCAAGTCGATCGTCGACGAGATCGAGGAGCGCCTGAGCAAGGAGCTCGGCGTCAAGCCGGTGCGCCGCGAGGGCGACCGCGAGGCGCGCTGGGTGCTCCTCGACTACGTCGACATCGTCGTCCACGTCCAGCACAGCGAGGAGCGCGTCTTCTACGCCCTCGAGCGGCTGTGGAAGGACTGCCCGGAGCTGGACCTGCCCGAAGAGGCCAAGGCCACCCGCGGCAAGGGCGCCGAGCACGCCAAGTTCCAGGCCGAGGAGGACTCCGCCGAACTGGAGGAGCTGCGGTGACCGCGGAGGCCGGGAAGAAGGACGGCGGCAGGCCCGGCCGGGGCCGCCGCGTCATCCTGTGGCGGCACGGCCAGACCTCCTGGAACGTGGACCGTCGCTTCCAGGGCTCCACGGACGTCGAGCTGACCGCGACGGGCATCGGGCAGGCCCGTCGCGCCGCCCGGCTGCTGGCCTCGCTGAAGCCCGACGCCATCGTCGCCTCGGACCTCGAGCGGGCCGCCGCGACGGCCGCGGAGCTGGCCGGGCTCACCGGCCTCGGCGTCACCCACGACGAGGGCCTGCGTGAGACCTACGCGGGCGTCTGGCAAGGGCTGACGCACGAGGAGATCATCGCCCGCCACGGCGAGGAGTACGCCGCGTGGAAGCGCGGTGAGCCGGTGCGCCGGGGTGGCGGCGAGCTGGAGACCGAGGTCGCCGACCGCGCCGCCCCCGTGGTGCTGCGGCACGCGGACAAGCTTCCCGACGACGGCACCCTCGTCGTCGTCAGCCACGGCGGCACGATCCGTACCACCATCGGCCGTCTGCTCGGCCTGGAGGCCCATCACTGGGAGGGCCTCGGCGGCCTTTCCAACTGCTGCTGGTCCGTCCTCGGCGAAGGCGCCCGCGGCTGGCGGCTCCTGGAGCACAACGCCGGCACGCTGCCGGAACCGGTGCTCGGCGACGACGACTGAGGGCACCGGGGCGGCCCCCGTCCGGTCCTCGGGGCCCGGCGGGACCGGATTTCACTTTCCGGCTGGTCGCAGGCTAAAGTTCTTCTTGTTCGGCCCGCGGAGCGGGAAGAACGCAAGGGGCTATAGCTCAGTTGGTAGAGCGCCTGCATGGCATGCAGGAGGTCAGGAGTTCAATTCTCCTTAGCTCCACAGTTCGACTCTCCAGGGAGTTGTCGAAGATCAGTGATGAAGGATCCCGCCCCTCCTGGGGGCGGGATTTTTCGTTCCCGGGAGGCCCCTCGCCACCGCCCGCGGCACAGCCGGGACCCGGGCCCGGATTCCTGCGTACCGCACACTCTTCTCGCGGTGCCTTGAGTCAGTTGGGCCCTGGGGGCGTATACCTCTACGGACGCGCTCCCGGCGTGCACGTATGCGCTGGCCGCGACAGCCGTGCTGGGGCGCTGTGTCCGGACTGGTACGCAGGCGTCGCTGACCGTATTGCTCCGGCCGTGGCAGAATCAAACGGCCGGAAGGGGGCGCGGCCCGACGGGAGGGAGTAGCGATGCCTGCCAGCATCATCGAGGAGGTCGACGATCTCCTCGAAGTGGCACTGAACCGTAAGAAAGCCACCCTCCTCGACTGCCCTTCCTGCGGATCGGTCCACGTTGCCCAAGTTCTTGGTGACAACGGTGGAATCTCCTACGTGTGCACGGCCTGCGGCCACAGCTGGAGCTGATTGATGGGTGCGCACAGGCGGAAATGCGATTGGTGCGGCAGTGGTACGCCCATCGTCCGCGACATGGAGCCGGTCAACGACGACTACCAGTACTGGTGTGAGGAGTGCGCGCGGGCGCTGATCATAAAAGGCGACCCGATCGAGACGTACCGCGAGCTGGAGGGCGAGCCGATCTACGCACGCCTCCTCGACGAGCACTGCACCCTCAAGCGGTTCTACTCGTTCGCCACGGCCTGACCCCGGGAGCGGCCGGCGCGGCACCCGTTTCCCCGTAGCGGTCCGACGACGTCAACCCGGTGCCGTTCCCGCGAGGTTCCGACCCGCCCGGTCGGTGTGACTCCCGCCGTCACCGTCGGGGGTGTGCCCGGAGCCCGGAGCCCTGAGATCCGACGGCCGGCGGCATCGGCGCCGGGACCGCCGCGCGCCCGCCACGGCCGCCCAGGGGCGGTGCTCGCGCAACTCGGGGTCGGCGGACCACGACAGGGGCCCGTGAGGCCCGCCAGGGGGCATCTGAGGGCCGGGATCGCCGCCCCTTCCCTTTCCGTCCCGCCCCCGTTCCGTCGGCCGCGTTCCTGCGGAGCCCGCGTCGTCCACACCGTTCGCGCCGTCAGCGCGAGGCCGCCCCGTTCCCGATGCCGACTGCCCTCCAGGAGTCGCCCGAAGGAAGACATGAAGTGCCGAATCGGTACATAAGGGAAACGATTTGGTGGTGCACCAGGGGAACCGTGTAATGTTGGCGTCGCCGCCGGGGAAACCGGGCGACACAGTGAATACGCGGCCCGGCCGCGTGGCCACGAGGGGCTATAGCTCAGTTGGTAGAGCGCCTGCATGGCATGCAGGAGGTCAGGAGTTCAATTCTCCTTAGCTCCACAGACGTTGAAAGCGGGTCACCCGATCGGGTGACCCGCTTCTTCGTTGTGCGGTGGGTCCAGCGGAACGTGGCGAAGGCGGGCCACCGATGACCGGCGGCCCGCTCTCTCGTGTTCAGCGGCCGCTGCCGAGCGCGCGGCGACCGCGCCCCTGGGAGAGGACCGGCAGGTTGCGCGCCGGAGCGGAGGACCGGGTGTCCTCCTCGATGCGCAGGGCGAGGGCCGGGCAGCGGCGCACCGCGCGTAGAGCCTTCGCCTCGGCGAACTGGGGGACCGGAGCCTGCGCGACCGTGGGGAAACCGTCGGCGCCCAGCTCGAAGACCTCGGGGAGGAGGTCGGCGCACAGGCCGTGCCCGCGGCACAGCGTCCAGTCGACGAAGATCTTCTGGCGGCTGGGACCGGCATCCTGCCCGCCCTGGCCGCTCGTGATGCTCAGCGGGACCTGACCGCCCTCGAAGAGCGGCAGAACGCCCTCCACGGGCCTTCCGCAGCCGTTTCCGAGGGTATGCGCGGCGAGGTCGTCCGTGAACGCCTTGAGGGTCGACTCGATGAACATCGCCGAGCCGTCCGGGTGGGAGCAGGCGCCGCGCCGCTTCACGGACTTGGCGACCTGCTTCACGGCCTCGAGCGCCGCGGGGCCGCCGCCGTTGAGGATGTCCTCCAGGCCGCGTGCCGCGGCGGGCAGGCCGAGGTAGCAGGGACCGCACTGTCCCGCGCTCTCGTCGGCCAGCCACTGCGCCACGCGCAGCGACTCGCCCAGGGGGCAGGTCTCCTGGGTGATCGGAAGGATCGCGCCGGCGCCGAGCGCACCGCCCACGGCGGCCAGGTTGTCCCGCGAGACGATCGCCTCGTTGACCGTCGCCGCGTCCAGCCACTTGCCGTGGTAGCCGCCGGTCAGCACACCCTGCGGCATCGGCGGGGCGCCGGCCAGCTGGAGCACGTAGCGCAGCGGTACGCCGGTGGGGACCTCGATGACCATGGGGCGTGCGACCGCCCCGGACACCGTGAGCATGACGGTGCCCGGCTCGTCGTAGAGGCCGGTGTTGCGGTAGCGGTCCGGGCCGATGCGGGCGGCGATGGCCAGCTGCGCGAACGTCTCGGCGTTCGACAGCAGGGTGGGCGCGCCTCCGACACCGGTCTGGGACGCGCTGACCTTGCGGCCCGGCGGGATGGGCGGACCGCCGTCGATCGAACGGATCAGCGAAGCGGCCGCTCCGGTCACCATCCGGATCGGATTGCGCTGCACGCGTGCGCGAAGGGGCGAACCGCGCCGGTTGCTCAGCCCCCGCTCGGCCAGCGCCGCCTCCATGGAGCGCTGCGTGGACTCACGGGTGACGCCGATCACGAGCGTGCGCGCGCCCATGGCCTCCGCGACCAGCAGGGCGCCGTCGAGGATGAGGTGCGGGGCACGGTTGATGAGCACCGTGTCCTTGCGGCAGGCCGGCTCGTCCTCGCTTCCGTTGACGACCACCACCGGGCGGATGCCCTTCTTGATGGCCGATTCGGCTACCGAGCGGAGCTTCTTGGCGAAGGGGAAGCCCGCGCCGCCGCGGCCCTTCAGGACGATGTCCTCGGCCAGCTTCGCGAGTTGTTCCCCGCCCAGGGGTTCGAGCGGACCGTGCACCTTGAGGTGCATGGGCAGATCAAGGCGTTCAACCAGGTCGAAACCCGACGTGAGCTGCGGAAGTCCGACCACGCGGACTTCCGGGACGTCGGGCAGGGCCTCGTTCACTTAAAGCCTCCGGAAGGGGCGTTCCATGATTCACCGGAGCCAGGAGCGTCGAAGGCGCCCGGCAGTACGTCAGGCGTGGGACCGCTGCCGTACGTGTCGTTGGTGTTGTACGTGCGGTAGGACGCGTTCGTCTCACCGGTGTTGTACGCATCACTTGTGCCGTAGGCGTTGGAGGCCGGATTGCTGTAGACCGGAACGGTATATCCGGTGTCGTTCAGCGGGTCGTACGCCGAAGCCGGTGCCTCACCGACGGGCGGCGGGGTGGGAACGGGCCAGCTGCCCTGAGCGCCGCCGTTGTCGACGCGGGGGAACGTCTCGGTGGGCTGCATGTTCATGGGCATCTGGAACTGCTGCGTCCCGGAGGCCGCGGCACCGTCGCCGGGGGTGGACACCGCCCGGTAGGCCGCGGCGAAGCCGGCCGTGTCGGCGGCGGGGTCGGGCGTGGCGGCGTACTGCGCGGTCGGGGACTTGCCGCGCTGGGAGGGGACGCCGTTGTCGCCCCTGGGCTGCTGGGCGGAGCGCGACTCCGCCGCGGTCGCGCGAGAGGCCTCGAGGTCGTCGCGGAACCCGCGGCCGGGGCTGTCGCCGAGGATCCCCAGGACCTGCGCGGCGAGCTTGCGCTTGAAGGGGGCGGGGGCCGTTCGCAGGAGGAGGGCCGCCATGACCGCGATCAGGCACAGGCTGTAGAGGATGGTGAAGATCGGCTTCGCCTGGCGACCCGCGTAGAGGCCGTGGACCAGCGCCGAGCACCAGGCCGGGTAGGCCAGCATGTGCATCGTGCGCCAGCGGGCCGCGATCGGCGCGGGCGAGGCGAAGGCGCTGCGCATCGCGCCGGTGACGGCCGTGAAGATCATGAGCAGCGCGGCCAGCGAGCCGAGCCCGATGAGCCCGGCCGTTCCGGTGACGCCGAGGCCGAAGGGGATCAGGGCGGAGAGCAGGCTCGTGTGGTCGAGCGCCACCTTGACGGTGATGTGCAGCAGCAGGAAGGCGACCGAGGACACCGCGGTCGTCCGGTGCACCGCCTGGGCCACCAGCCGCTGGCGGGTGTTCAGGAAGACCCGGTCCGTCGCGACGAGTCCCCAGATCACGGAGCACGACAAGGAGACCAGCGACAGGACGCCGGCGCCGAAGTTCAGGAAGTCACGGACTCCATTGCCTCCTACCAGCACGACCACGGGTATGAGGAGCAGGACGGCAGCCGTAGCCGTCCCGTAGGCCGAACGGCCCGCTCGGGGGAGCGAGCTGTTGTTACGACGAGGGTTCATGGGGGGGTACTCCCAACGGTTCGGGGAAGCGGTCCCGAAGCCGCACTCTAGGTCGAGAAATACCGACGAGTTCGAGGTTTCAGTTATTGCGTTGTTACCAAAGGGCTGCGAGGTCTTTGTGTTGTCCGCAAGAGTCCGTTACGCGAAGTAAAATTTGAACTTCGTTCAACATATTTTTTTAGGATCGCGGGGGTCCTGCGGCGTGTCGCGTGGTCCTGGAAGCTCGTCGCGGCTCGCGCGGGGGCTGGGGTACCCTGACGCCATGCGTGCCGTACGCCTTCTGCTTAGCGAGCCGCGCTGATCAGTCCCGACCGCTGACGAATCGTGGTCGGCATCGGCGCGGCGTCCCCTCCTGTGCGAGGGGATTTTTCGTTTCCTGAATGTCGCAGCCGCTGGCAGAGACGATCGATGGAGCTTTGAGGATCATGAGCGAGACGAACACCGCTGCCCCCGCCGAGGTGGCCGCGCCGCACCGCTACACGGCCGCCCTGGCCGCTGACATCGAGGCACGCTGGCAGGACTTCTGGGACGCCGAGGGTACGTACGAGGCCCCGAACCCGACCGGTGACCTGGCCGGGGATCCCGAGCTGGCCGCCAGGCCCAAGAAGTTCATCATGGACATGTTCCCCTATCCCTCGGGTGCGGGACTGCACGTGGGTCACCCCCTGGGGTACATCGCCACCGACGTGTACGCCCGGTTCCAGCGGATGACGGGCCACAACGTCCTGCACACCCTGGGCTTCGACGCCTTCGGCCTGCCCGCCGAGCAGTACGCCGTGCAGACGGGCACGCACCCGCGCGTGTCCACCGAGGCCAACATGGAGAACATGAAGGTCCAGCTGCGCGCGCTGGGCCTGGGCCACGACAAGCGCCGGTCGTTCGCCACGATCGACCCGGAGTACTACAAGTGGACGCAGTGGATCTTCCTGCAGATCTTCAACTCCTGGTACGACGACGAGGCCGGCAAGGCCCGTCCCGTCTCCGCGCTGGTAGCCCAGTTCGAGAGCGGTGAGCGCGCCGTCCCCGTCGCCGGCGGCACCACGCGCGCGTGGAACGAGCTGAGCGCCACCGAGCGCGCCGACGTCCTGAGCGGCTACCGCCTGGCGTACGCCTCCGACGCGCCGGTCAACTGGTGCCCCGGCCTGGGCACCGTCCTGGCCAACGAGGAGGTCACCGCCGACGGCCGTTCCGAGCGCGGCAACTTCCCCGTCTTCAAGGCCAAGCTGCGCCAGTGGAACATGCGCATCACCGCCTACGCCGACCGGCTGCTGGACGACCTGGACGCGCTGGACTGGCCCGAGGCCATCAAACTGCAGCAGCGCAACTGGATCGGCCGTTCCGAGGGCGCCCGCGTCGACTTCCCCGTCGACGGCGAGGCGATCACGGTCTTCACGACCCGCCAGGACACCCTGTTCGGCGCCACCTACATGGTGCTGGCCCCGGAACACCCGCTGGTCGAGAAGTTCACCCCGGCCGCCTGGCCCGAGGGCACCCACGACGTGTGGACCGGCGGTCACGCGACGCCCGCCGAGGCCGTCGCCGCCTACCGCGCGCAGGCCGCCTCGAAGTCCGACGTCGAGCGACAGGCCGAGGCCAAGGACAAGACCGGCGTCTTCACCGGCGTGTTCGCGACCAACCCGGTCAACGGCGAGAAGGTCCCGGTCTTCATCGCGGACTACGTGCTGATGGGCTACGGCACCGGCGCGATCATGGCCGTCCCGGCCCACGACACCCGCGACTTCGCGTTCGCGCGCGCCTTCGAACTGCCCATGCGTTGTGTCGTCGAGCCTTCGGACGACCGCGGCACCGACCCCGCCGACTGGGACGACGCCTTCGCCTCGTACGACGCGAAGATCGTCAACTCCGCCGGTGACGAGGTCTCCCTGGACGGCCTGGGCGTCGTCGACGCCAAGGCGCGTGTCACGGAGTGGCTGGAGCGCCGGGGCATCGGCGAGGGCACCGTCAACTTCCGGCTGCGCGACTGGCTGTTCAGCCGCCAGCGCTACTGGGGCGAGCCCTTCCCGATCGTCTACGACGAGGACGGCGTCGCCCACCCGCTGCCCGAGTCGATGCTGCCCCTGGAGCTGCCGGAGGTCGAGGACTACTCGCCGCGCACCTTCGACCCGGACGACGCGAACACGTCCCCGGAGACTCCGCTGTCCCGCAACGAGGACTGGGTGGCCGTCACCCTGGACCTGGGCGACGGCCGGGGCCCGCAGAAGTACCGCCGCGAGACCAACACCATGCCCAACTGGGCCGGTTCCTGCTGGTACGAGCTGCGCTACCTGGACCCGCACAACGACCAGAAGCTGGTCGACCCGGCCATCGAGCAGTACTGGATGGGACCGCGCGAGGGACAGCCCACCGGTGGCGTCGACCTGTACGTCGGCGGTGCCGAGCACGCCGTGCTGCACCTGCTGT
Source organism: Streptomyces sp. NPDC002580 (assembly GCF_042889485.1). Taxonomy (NCBI): domain Bacteria; kingdom Bacillati; phylum Actinomycetota; class Actinomycetes; order Kitasatosporales; family Streptomycetaceae; genus Streptomyces; species Streptomyces sp. NPDC002580. The sequence goes on from NZ_JBIAQZ010000001.1 coordinate 521,488, forward strand.
ACGCGCGCTTCTGGTCGAAGGTCCTGTTCGACCTGGGCCACATCTCGTCGGCCGAGCCGTTCCACAAGCTGTTCAACCAGGGCATGATCCAGGCCTACGTCTACCGCGACAGCCGCGGCATCGCCGTGCCGGCGACCGAGGTGGAGGAGCGCGACGGCGCCTACTTCCACCAGGGCGAGAAGGTCTCCAGGCTGCTGGGCAAGATGGGCAAGTCCCTGAAGAACGCGGTCACTCCCGACGAGATCTGCGCCGAGTACGGAGCGGACACCCTGCGTCTGTACGAGATGGCGATGGGTCCCCTGGACGTGTCCCGGCCGTGGGACACGCGCGCGGTGGTGGGCCAGTACCGGCTGCTGCAGCGGCTGTGGCGCAACGTCGTCGACGAGGCGACCGGTGACGTCACGGTGGTCGACACCGAGCCGGACGAGAACACCCTGCGCGCCCTGCACAAGGCTGTCGACGGGGTACGCCAGGACCTGGAGGGCATGCGGTTCAACACCGCCATCGCCAAGGTCACCGAGCTGAACAACCACCTGACCAAGGCGGGCGGCCCGCTGGCCCGCCCGGTCGCCGAGGCCCTGGTGCTGATGGTCGCGCCGCTGGCCCCGCACATCGCCGAGGAGCTGTGGCGCAAGCTGGGCCACACCGGATCGGTCGTCCACCGGGACTTCCCGGTCGCCGACCCCGCGTACGTCGTCGACGAGGCCGTGACCTGCGTCGTGCAGATCAAGGGCAAGGTCAAGGCGCGCCTGGAGGTCTCCCCCTCGATCTCCGACGAGGAGCTGGAGAAGGTGGCGCTGGCCGACGCCAAGGTCGTCGCGGCGCTGGACGGCGCGGGAATCCGCAAGGTGATCGTGCGCGCGCCGAAGCTGGTGAACATCGTCACGACCTAGTCCGCACGGCGTGACGGGTGCCGGGCCCCGGCCCGACGCCCGTCACGCGGCCGGGTCGGGGTCGTCCCCTACGGGCAGGTTCGGGGTTCTTCCGGAACTCCGAACCTGCCCGCAGCGTTTACCGTTGAGAGTGTGGCGACACTCGCCGCGACCGGCCGAGGAGGAGTGTGATGGGAACAGTGATCACCGTGATCGCTCTGCTCTTCCTACTGTTCGTGGTGTTCGGCGCGTACGCGACCGTCAAGGTGATCGGCGCCGCCAAGCGCGGCGTGGACCGCACGATCTCGCAGGCCCGCCGCACGGTCGAGGACACCACCTTGCGCGCGAAGACCTTCGCCCAGCCCGGACCCCAGGGCGAGCTCGCCCAGCTCCGGCTGACGCTGCGCAGGTCGATGCGCGCCACTCAGGACGCGCTGCACGCGAGCGCGGCGGAGGACGAGTCCCTGAAGGAATCGCTGAGCCTCTTCGAGCGGCTCAGCGCGCACGGCCACGAGCTGGACGCGGAACTGAAGCGACTGGAGACCGAGCCCGACCGGGGCACGCTCGCCAGCCGGCTGCCCGGCCTGCGCGAACGCGCCGAGCGGATCACGCGGTCCGCGGACTCGCTGCGCTGGGCCGCCCGCGACCGGGCCCACCGCTTCGCGGGCGACGACCTGGACACCCTGAGTGCCCAGATCGACGTGGAGGCCGGGGCGTTGCGTCACTGGACCCAGGAGCCGGGGCCCGCCTCCTGGCCCGAGGCTCCCACCACGGACGCGGACGGTTCCGGCGGACAGACCTGGCCCGGGGCTCCCGAGCCCGGTACGCCGGAGCAGCCGACGCGTGCCGCCATCAAGCCGCCGGCCCAACGTCCCACCTACCCCTGGCAGAAGAAGCCCCGCCCCGAGAGCACGACGTGATCCGGCCGTGTCGACCGCGGGTGGGAGGGGCCGGGCTGCCGCGCACCCGCCCCGCCAGGTAATCTCCAGCTCATGTCCCGCCATGTCGCGATCGTCACCGATTCAACGGCCTACCTGCCGCCGCGGACGATGGAGCGCCATGGCATCACAGCGGTCCCCCTGACGGTGGTCCTCGGTGACCAGGCGCTCGAAGAGGGCACCGAGATCTCGGCCCGCTCCCTGGCCCAGGCGCTGCAGAAGCGGCGCCCCGTCACGACATCCCGGCCCAGCCCCGAGACGTTCGCCGCGACCTATCGCAGGGTCGCCGAGTCCGGTGCCACCGGCATCGTCTCCCTGCACCTGTCCTCCGAGTTCTCGGGCACCTACGACGCCGCCGTGCTCGCGGGGCGCGACGCCCCGGTACCGGTGCGTGTGGTGGACACCGGGATGGTCGCGATGGCGCTCGGGTTCTGCGCGCTGGCCGCGGCCGAGTCCGCGGAGGCGGGGGGCACCGTCGACGAGGCGGTCACGGCCGCCGAGAAGCGGGCGGCGGGAACATCCGCGTACTTCTACGTCGACACCCTCGACTACCTGCGCCGTGGCGGCAGGATCGGGGCCGCGCAGGCGCTGCTGGGTTCGGCGCTCGCGGTGAAGCCGCTGCTGCAGCTTCACGACGGCCGCATCGAACTCCTCGAGAAGGTCCGGACGGCGTCCAAGGCGATCGCCCGCCTCGAGGAGATCGTCGCCGACCGTGCGGGCGGCGCGCAGGTCGACATCGCCGTTCACCATCTGGCGGCCCCCGAGCGTGCCTCGGCGCTCGCGGACCGGTTGCGGGCACGGGTGCCGGGTATCGCCGCGTTGCACGTGAGCGAGGTGGGCGCGGTGATCGGAGCCCACACGGGTCCGGGACTGCTCGGGGTGGTCGTGTCGCCTCGTTGAGGCGGCCCTCTGCTCTGCTTGTGCCTGGCGCCCGTGAGGGTGACGGGGTTATCCACAACCAGGGCGTTCTCCACCGGAATTGAGCAAGATCATCGCGAGGGTGCCGGGATGCCGGATTCTCGTCGCATGGCACTTCGATCAAGCTCACGCACTGCCACGCCGACCAGTGGACCCGGTCGCGGCCCCGCCTCCGACAGCCGCGGCCGGCATCGACCTCGGCATCCACGAGGCCGCACCCGTCGCCACGAGGTGTCGGCCTCGGCCCTCCGCCTGCGCGCCGAAGCGCTCTTCGTCGAACGCCCGGGAGGCAGAAGGGAGTCGGGGAACGCGCCACCGGGAGCCGACCGCGATGCCGGGGACGGCCCCGGCACGAACACGGCGGTGGATACGCGAGTTGCGGCCGACATTCGGCGACCCCGATACGGCCAGGTCCGCACCGACGGCCGTGACAGGGGTCCGGAGACGGACGGGACTGACGGGACTGACGGGACGGACCGGACCCGCTGGCCGGACCGCTCACGGACCGGCCGGGCGGCCGCCACCAGCGCGCCGACGACGGGGACGGGCAGGAGCGTGCCGGTCGTGGAGGCGGGCGGCTGGCGGGACAGGGCCGGGCTCGCCGTGCGGGAACGGATGCCGTTGTGGTTGCAGTCCAGGTGCGGTCTCGAGCGCAGGAGCGCGGCGGCGTTGACCGTGCTGCTGGCCGTCGCCGCCGTCTTCGCCCTCCAGCACTTCTGGGCCGGCAGGACCCAGCCGGTCCGGGCTCCTGAAGTGGTGCGCGCGGCGGCGCCGTTCGGCGGGAAGAGCGGGCCGCGCAAGTCGCCGGGCACGGAGTCCGGGGCCCCGGCCGCAGCCTCGAACACCGGGGCCGTCGGGACCACGATCGTCGTGGACGTCGGTGGGAAGGTGCGCGTCCGCGGACTCCAGCGGTTGCCGGCGGGGTCCCGTGTCGAGGACGCCCTGCGAGCCGCCGGAGGGGTGCGGCCCGGCACGGACACGGACGGTCTCAACCGTGCGCGGCTGCTCGTGGACGGCGAACAGATCGTGGTCGGCGCGCCCGTGCCCGTCGCGGGGGCGGGAGCGGGCGGTCCGGGTCCGGTCGGGTCCGGAGGATCCGTGGCGGGAGCGGCACCCTCCTCGCCGGTTGCCCTGAACACGGCCACCGTCGACCAGTTGGACGGCCTGCCCGGCGTCGGTCCTGTCCTGGCCCGGCACATCGTCGACTACCGCACGACGCACGGAGGGTTCCGCTCCGTCGACGAACTCCGCGAGGTCAACGGCATCGGGGACCGCCGATTCGCCGACCTGCGCCCGCTGGTGCGGCCATGAGGCATTCAGGGAGGAGGGTCAGGATCACGATCCCGGCGACGAGCACGTGCCGTGGTGCGCCCTTGGCCGGGAACGGGCGTGCCGGACGTCGTGCGGGACGTGCCGGGCCGGCCGGGTCCGCGACGCGGGACCGACGGGGAGGGCTGGTCACCCGACGGACGCGCGGGCCTGGGGGAGCGAGCGGGCAGTCAGGCCGGGCGGCGACGCCGGCGCCGCGTGGGTTGGGGAGCGCGGGAGGGGAGGGCGAAGGCGAATCGGAAGCGGTACGAGAAGCGGCTATGACGCGAGAGCCGCGAGGACTGGTGGGGGAGGGCGAATCGGAAGCGACGCGAGAGCCGGGCATGACGCGAGAGCCACGCGGGCCGGTGGGGGCGAGGGAGGTCGGTGAGTCGGATGACCGTCCGCCGCGCCCGTCGGGACTCCCCGGCGCCACCGACCGCAGGTCCGTGCACGCCGCCTCGGGCGGACGCCTTGGCGCCTCGCACCCCAGGACGGAAGGGCCCGCGGACCTTCGGCTGGTGGGCCCCGCGGCAGCGGTCTGGCTCACGGCGGCCGTGACGGTCGGGCTGTCGCCGGGCTGGGTCACGGGCGTGGTGGCGGTGTCCCTGGTGGCGGGCTGCGCAGTGCTGGCGGTCGGGCGGCGGGACACGATCAAGGAGCGGCGCGAAGACGGCGCCACGAGACGGCCGGACGAGCGTGCGGGGCGGAGTGACGCGCCTGCCGGGCGGGGACGAGCGGTCGCGCGGCCGGAGTCGTCACCATGGGTGGCGGTCGCCGCCGTGCTGCTCTGCGTCGGCGCGGCCGCGGCCTCCGCCGGGTTGCACGGAGCGGACCTGCGACGCGGACCGGTTCCCGCGCTCGCGAAGCGGTACGCCGACGTGATCGCCGAGGTGGAGATCACCTCCGATCCACGGCTCACCCGCCCCCGCGTCAGCGGGGACCGGGTCGTTCCGACCGGGGTGGTGTTCGACGCGAGGGTCACCCGGGTCACGCCGGTGGGCGGCGAGGCGCTGGCCACGCGGACACCGGTGCTCGTGGTCGTCGACGCGCGCACGCGACGCGGTTCGCCCCGGGCGGTCGAGCGCTCGCCCTGGTTGTCGCTGCTGCCGTCCACCCGGCTGCGGGTGGCGGCCAGGATCGTGCCCGCTCTGTCGGACGGGGACGACATCGCCGCGGTGCTGCGGGTACGGGGGAGCGTCCCGCCGGAGGTGGTGGCGGGGCCGTCCGGGCCGCAGCGGTTCGCCGGCCGGCTGCGCGAAGGACTGCGGGAGGCGACCGACGGCCTGGACACGGACGCGCGGGCGCTGTTGCCGGGGCTGGTGGTGGGGGACACCTCGCGTGTCCCGCCGGAGCTGGACGACGCTTTCAAGGCCACCGATCTCACCCATCTCCTCGCTGTCAGTGGAGGCAACCTCGTCATCATCCTCGCGTTGTTCATCGGGCCGCCGGGTCTCGCCCAGAGGGTCGAGCGCCGAGGTCTCGCAGCCTGGCTCGGCCTGCCGCTCCGGGCGACCGCGATGCTCGGCGGAGCGATCACCCTCGCCTTCGTGATCGTGTGCCGACCGGACCCGAGCGTGCTCCGGGCTGCGGCCTGCGGTTCGGTCGCGCTGCTCGCCATCGCGACCGGACGCCGCCGGTCCCTGATTCCGGCCCTGGCCACGGCGGTGCTGCTCCTGGTGCTGTACGACCCCTGGCTGTCCCGGAGTTACGGCTTCCTGCTCTCCGTTCTCGCGACCGGAGCCCTGCTCACGCTCGCCCCGCGCTGGAGCAGGGCGCTTCAGCGGCGCCGGGTGCCTCCGAGGTTGGCCGAGGCGCTCGCCGCGGCCGCCGCGGCCCAGGCCCTGTGCGCGCCCGTGGTCGTCATGCTGTCGGCCCGGGTGAGTCTGGTGGCGGTACCGTGCAACCTGCTCGCGGAGTTCGCGGTCGCGCCGGCCACGGTGCTGGGTTTCGGGACGCTGGCGGCGGCTCCCGTGGCGATGCCGGTGGCCAAGGCCCTGGCGTGGTGCGCGAGTTGGCCCGTGCGATGGGTCGCCGACATCGGGCGGACGGGGGCGGCCCAGCCCGGTGGGGGAGTGGACTGGCCGGGCAGTTGGACGGGAGCCCTCCTGCTGGCCCTGGTCGTGGTGGTCGTCGTGGTCGCCGGTCGGAGGCTGCTGAGGCATCCGCTGCTGAGCGCCGTCTGCGCGGTGCTGTTCCTTCTGGTGGTGGTGGAGCCGCCGCCGCTCACCCGTGTGATCACGGGGTGGCCGCCGGCGGGCTGGAGGTTCGCGCTATGTGATGTGGGCCAGGGCGACGCGGGGGTCCTGGCGGCGGGTGACGGCAGTGCCGTGGTGGTGGACGCCGGGCCCGACCCGGTGCTGGTCGACCGCTGCCTGAGCACGCTCGGCGTCACCAGGATCCCGCTCGTCGTCCTGACACATTTTCACGCCGACCATGTCGCGGGGCTGCCGGGCGTGCTCCACGGGCGCTCGGTGGGCGCGATCGAGACGACGGGGTTCGAAGAGCCCCCTGAGCAGGCAGAGTTCGTACGAAGGGAGGCGGACGCACGGCACATTCCGCTGACTCGGGCCGTGGCGGGGGAGCGGCGGCGTACGGGAGACCTCGACTGGCGCGTGCTGTGGCCGCCACCGGACCCTGCCCCGGTCCCGGACGGTCCGAACGACGCGAGCGTCACCCTGCTCGTGCGGTCCGCGGGGTTGCGGCTCCTGTTGCTGGGAGACCTGGAGCCACCCGCGCAGCGGGCCCTGTCGAGATCACCGGAGGCCGGGGAACTGGGCGGAGTGGACGTGCTCAAGGTCGCCCATCACGGGTCGGCCTATCAGGATCCGGAACTCATGCGCAGAGTGGCGCCGCGACTCGCGCTCATCTCCGTCGGCGGCGACAACCGGTACGGGCACCCTGCCCCGAGTACGGTCGCGGCCCTGCGAGCCGGGGGAGCGGTGGTGGTGCGCACCGACGAGGAGGGGGCGCTGGCGGTCAGCGGTGTGGGCGACGGGCTGAGCGTGGCAGGACAATGAGGACATGAACTCCGCACAGGCCGACGCCTATCTTCGCCGGATCGGGGCCCAGCACCCGGCCTGGCCCACGTCCGATGTGCTTCGTGACCTTCAGCTGCGCCATCTTCGGACGGTTCCGTTCGAGAACCTGTCGATCCATCTCGGCGAGGAGATCGTGCTGGAGGAGAAGAGACTGCTGGACAAGGTGGTGGGCGCTCGCAGAGGAGGCTTCTGCTACGAGTTGAACGGTGCCTTCGGGGCGTTGCTGGGGGCGTTGGGCTTCGACGTGACGCTGCTCGCGGCGCGGGTGTACGGAGACGAGGGGAAGCCCGGGATTCCCTTCGACCATCTCGCGCTGCGGGTGCGGACGGTGGACGGGGGTGACTGGCTGACCGATGTGGGGTTCGGGGCGCACAGCCACTACCCGTTGGCCTTCGGGGAGCGGGGGGAGCAGCAGGATCCCGGCGGAGTGTTCCGGGTCGTGGAATCGGGCCCGGACGCGGCGGGAGTGCGCGGTGCCGGAGGATCGCGGGAGCGCGAGGACCTCGACGTCCTCATGGGCGGCAAGCGCCAGTACCGCCTGGAGGTTCGGCCTCGGGCGCTCGGGGACTTCGTGGCCGGCGCGTGGTGGCACCGCACCTCGCCGCTGTCCCACTTCACCCGCTCACTGGTCTGCTCGCGGGTCACGGAGGACGGCGGGCGGATCACACTCAGCGGCCGCAGGTTCACGGTGACGGCGGCCGACGGGACCAAGGAGGTGTCCGAACCGGCCACCGACGAGGAGGTGCTGGCCTGCTACCGGGACCGCTTCGGAATCGAACTGGACCGGGTCCCGGAAGTCGGGGGAACGCGGGGAACGCGGTGACTCCGGCCCGGCGGTCCCCGGAGCGTGGTGAGCAGCCGGCTCGGACGACGGTGAGCCGGGCGGTCGAGGAGACCGGGGTCGGGCGGGCCGCCAGGGCGCGGCGGTGAGGCGGCCGGGCCGGGCCGCCGACCCTAGGGCGGCCCCCGGCGTCGGCCGCTCCGGGCGTATCGGAAAATGTTCACGTGAGCGATGTGAGACATGTGCTGGTGCTGCCCGACCGTGATGCCGCGGAAGAGGCGGCGGAGGCCGTAGGTGACCGGTTCGGGCTTCTTGAGGAGCCGCAGCTGGTCCGCGATGCCCTGGCGGGCGAGGACGACGCCGAGGACGCACAGTGGCTGGTGGTGCTGACGGACCCCGGGACGGGGCTGGACCCGAAGGAACTGGACGAGTTCGCGGCGGAGTGGGACGGCTGGCACGAGGAGCCGTAGCCCGAACCGGGGAGGAGCCGGAATCGGCGGGGGTTCCTGCCCGGGGCGGCAGAAGACCTGGCCGGGGCGGGAACCGTGGTTGTAGCTGTGGCCCGAGCCGAGCCGAGCCGAGCCGAGCCGAGCGGGTTGGGCAGGGCCGGAGCGCTGGACCGTACCCGTGCGCAGGGCAGGCGGGCCAGGGGAGCTGTGGCCGTGGCCGCGCCGAGGGCGGGGCGGGAGCGCGGGGCCGTGGACGTGCCGGGGGCAGGAACGGCGTGTCGGGTCGTGCCCGTGCCGGGGGCAGGAACGGGAGCGCTGGGTCGTAGCCGCGCCGGGGGCAGGAGCGGGAGCCTGGGGCGTGTCCGGGGCGCCGGGCAAGGGGCGGGAGTTCGCTCGCGTGGGGGTCGCGGCTCGCGGCACCTGTTGTCGGTGGCGCGTGGGATGCTTTCGGGGATGGCCAAGAAGACCGCACAAGACGACCCTCTCGCCCCTGTCACGCTGGCAGTGGGCCAGGAGGATCTCCTGCTCGACCGTGCCGTGCAGGAGGTGGTGGCCGCCGCCCGGGCCGCCGACGCCGACACGGACGTACGGGACCTCACCCCGGACCAGTTGCAGCCCGGCACGCTCGCCGAGCTGACGAGTCCGTCGCTCTTCTCCGAGCGCAAGGTCGTGGTCGTACGCAACGCGCAGGATCTTTCGGCTGACACGATCAAGGACGTCAAGGCGTATCTGGGGTCGCCCGCCGAGGAGATCACCCTGGTGCTCCTGCACGCGGGCGGGGTCAAGGGCAAGGGGCTGCTCGACGCCGCGCGCAAGGCGGGGGCGCGGGAGGTGGCGTGTCCCAAGATGACGAAGCCGGCGGATCGGCTGGCGTTCGTGCGGAGCGAGTTCCGGGCGCTGGGCCGGGCCGCGACGCAGGAGGCCTGCCAGGCGCTGGTGGACTCCATCGGGAGCGATCTGCGCGAGTTGGCGTCCGCCGTGTCGCAGCTGACCGCGGATGTCGAGGGGACCATCGACGAGGCCGTCGTCGGGCGGTACTACACGGGGCGGGCCGAGGCCTCCAGCTTCACCGTGGCCGATCGGGCCGTGGAGGGGCGCGCCGCGGAGGCGTTGGAGGCCTTGCGATGGTCACTGTCGACCGGCGTGGCTCCCGTCCTGATCACCAGTGCGCTCGCGCAAGGGGTTCGGGCGATCGGCAAGCTGTCTTCCGCCCGGGGCGGCAGACCCGCGGACCTGGCGCGTGAGCTGGGGATGCCGCCGTGGAAGATCGACCGGGTGCGGCAGCAGATGCGGGGATGGACACCCGACGGGGTCGCCGCGGCCCTCACGGCCGTCGCCGCGGCGGACGCCGGGGTCAAGGGCGGCGGGGACGATCCCGAGTACGCCCTGGAGAAGGCGGTCGTGGCCATCGCCCGCGCCGCCCGCTCCGGCCGGCGATAGCACCTCGACGGGCACAGCGACTCGTCACGGGCAGCGCAAGCACCGCGACCGGCACCGGTGGAGGAAACACCGCGGTGACGGCACCGGCCACGACGCGGCGGCGGAAACACGGCGACCGCACCGGCCACGGCACCGGCAGCGCAAGCACCGCGACCGCACCGGCCCCAGCAGTTCGTCATGGGCAGCGCAAGCACCGCGACCGGCACCGGTGGCGGAAACACCGCGGCGGCACCGGCATCGGCCCCGACACCGGAATTACAGCGACCGCACGGGCCACGGCGCCGGCACCGGCGGTGGAAGTACCGCGGGGAAGTTCCTGGGTACACCGAAGGCCCCGCTCGGGCTCCCGGGGAAGGGAGGAGCGGGGCCTTCGGTTCAAGCCGGTGGATTCGCGCCCGCGTGGCGAACGCAGATCGTGCGCGAATCCGAGGTGTCGGGTCGGGAGCGGGAGAGAGGGCCCGCTCGGGTCCGGCCGACGGTCAAGTCAGGGGTTGAGCCCAGACGGACTCAGCCGACTCAGCCCTTGAGCGCGGCGACCTTCGAAGCAAGCGCCGACTTCTTGTTGGCGGCCTGGTTCTTGTGGATGACGCCCTTCGAGACGGCCTTGTCGAGAGCGCGCGACGCGGCGCGCGTGTACTCGGTGGCCTTCTCGACGTCACCCGCGGCAGACGCCTCGCGGGCCTTGCGGATCGCGGTCTTCAGGGAAGACTTGACGGCCTTGTTGCGCAGCCGGGCCTTCTCGTTGGTCTTGATCCGCTTGATCTGGGACTTGATGTTCGCCACGAATGAGCCTTTACAGGTTCAGGCGCGCGAGACAGCACGTCTCACTCGCCGTTTGATTTTCTTGGGCGTGTCTCCTGCTGAGAGGGCACGAGACACAGCCACCCAGGCTACCAGTCCCCGTGCGACCGGCCCAAACCCGGCCGCCCCGCCGCTGCTCGCGGACCCGGAACCGGTCCGCCCCCACCCGTGCGCCACTCGTGCCCGGCCCGTGCGCGCGAGCGCGGTCCGGGCTCGGGACAAGACGGCGGATGCCCCGCTCACGTGGCCCAAACCGGTCGCAGGTCCCCGCGCGTGGGACCATGGAGCCTACGTATCGATCCGACCCGAGGCGACAGGCGCCTCAAGAGACAGGACCCTGCGTGCCCGCGACCCCTAACAATGTGCCCGAGCCGAGCCGTACCGACCCGGCTCTGATCCGCAATTTCTGCATCATCGCGCACATCGACCACGGCAAGTCCACGCTCGCCGACCGCATGCTCCAGCTGACCGGGGTGGTCGACCCGCGGCAGATGCGTGCTCAGTACCTCGACCGTATGGACATCGAGCGCGAGCGTGGCATCACGATCAAGTCCCAGGCGGTCCGGCTGCCCTGGGCGCCGACCGAGGACCCGGGCAAGACCCACGTCCTCAACATGATCGACACCCCCGGGCACGTCGACTTCACGTACGAGGTGTCCCGGTCGCTCGCGGCCTGCGAGGGCACGGTGCTGCTCGTCGACGCGGCCCAGGGCATCGAGGCGCAGACTCTCGCCAACCTCTACCTGGCGATGGAGAACGACCTCAAGATCATCCCCGTACTGAACAAGATCGACCTGCCGGCCGCCCAGCCGGAGAAGTTCTCCGAGGAGCTCGCCAACCTCATCGGGTGCGACCCCGAGGACGTGCTGAAGGTCTCGGCCAAGACCGGCCTCGGCGTCGAGGCGCTGCTCGACAGGGTCGTCGCGGAGATCCCGGCCCCGATCGGCGTCCAGGACGCCCCGGCCCGCGCGATGATCTTCGACTCGGTCTACGACTCGTACCGCGGTGTCGTGACGTACGTCCGTGTCATCGACGGCCAGCTCAACAAGCGTGAGCGCATCAGGATGATGTCCACCGGCGCCACGCACGAGCTGCTGGAGATCGGCGTCTCGTCCCCCGAGATGAAGGCGGCCGACGGGCTCGGCGTCGGTGAGGTGGGTTACCTCATCACCGGCGTGAAGGACGTCCGTCAGTCCAAGGTCGGTGACACGATCACCACCCTGCACAAGGGCGCCACCGAGGCGCTCGGCGGGTACAAGGACCCCCGGCCCATGGTCTTCTCGGGCCTGTATCCGCTGGACGGCTCCGACTACCCCGAGCTGCGCGACGCCCTGGACAAGCTCCAGCTCAACGACGCGGCGCTGGTGTACGAGCCGGAGACGTCGGCGGCGCTGGGCTTCGGCTTCCGTGTCGGCTTCCTCGGCCTGCTGCACCTCGACGTGATCCGTGAGCGGCTGGAGCGCGAGTTCGGGCTCGACCTGATCGCGACCGCCCCGAACGTGGTCTACCGCGTCGAGATGGAGGACCGCAGCGAGCACACGGTCACCAACCCGAGCGAGTTCCCCGAGGGCAAGATCGACAAGGTGTTCGAGCCGGTCGTGCGGGCGACCATCCTCGCCCCCTCGGAGTTCATCGGCGCGATCATGGAGCTGTGCCAGACCCGGCGCGGCACCCTGCTCGGCATGGACTACCTCTCCGAGGACCGGGTCGAGATCCGCTACACCCTGCCGCTCGCGGAGATCGTCTTCGACTTCTTCGACCAGCTGAAGTCCAAGACGCGCGGCTACGCCTCGCTGGACTACGAGCCCACCGGCGAGCAGGCCTCCAGCCTGGTCAAGGTCGACATCCTGCTGCACGGCGACAAGGTCGACGCCTTCTCGGCGGTCACGCACAAGGACGCCGCGTACGCGTACGGAGTCCGGCTGGTCGCCAAGCTGCGCGAGCTGATCCCGCGGCAGGCCTTCGAGGTGCCCATCCAGGCGGCCATCGGCTCCCGGGTCATCGCCCGCGAGACCATCCGCGCCATCCGCAAGGACGTCCTCGCCAAGTGCTACGGCGGTGACATCTCCCGTAAGCGGAAGCTGCTGGAGAAGCAGAAGGAGGGCAAGAAGCGGATGAAGATGGTGGGCTCTGTGGAGGTTCCGCAGGAGGCCTTCATCGCCGTGCTGTCCAGCGACGACAGCGGCGGCTCGGCCAAGGGTAAGAAGTAGTCACGCCGAATGCCGTAATCCAGGGCCCGTCGCGCTTCGGCGCGGCGGGCCCTGTGCTTGTCTCCGGGTGATGTCCTGGAGGAAGTGACGACCCGCCGCCTCTTACGCACCGGCCGGACGCGCTCTAGTCTGATCTCTGCTCGGTAGTTACTCGCGAGTTAAACAACAGCCGCAATTGAGCCAGCCGCACTGCCGCGGGGCCCCGGAGGATGTCGTGAGCGACACACAGACCCTGATCGAGAACCGCCCGCCGTCCGTCGCGGCCCTCTTCCTGGAGAGGGTGGAGGCCACACCGGACGCCGAGGCCTACCGCTACCCGGTGGTGCCCGCCTCGGGCGAGGGCCCGGAAGACTGGAAGTCGCTGACCTGGGGACAGGCCGCCGAGCGGGTCTTCGCCATCGCGGCCGGCCTCATCGAACTCGGCGTACAGCCGGAGCAGCGCGTCGCGCTCGCCTCCTCGACGCGGGTCGAATGGATCCTCGCGGACCTCGGCATCCTCTGCGCGGGCGCGGCCACCACGACCGTGTACCCGCAGACCAACGCCGAGGAGTCGGCGTTCATCCTCGCCGACTCCGCGAGCAGGGTCCTCATCGCGGAGGACGCGGCCCAGCTCGCCAAGGCCCGGGAGACGCGCGCGGAGCTTCCCGAGCTGACGCATGTCGTGGTCATCGACCCGGCGGGCGTGGAGACCGACGACTGGGTCCTGACGCTCGCCGACCTGGAGACGCGCGGTGCCGCGTACCTGGAGAAGCACCCCGAGCTGATCAAGGAGCACGTCGGCGCGATCACCGCCGACCAGCTCGCGACCCTCATCTACACCTCCGGCACCACGGGCCGCCCCAAGGGCGTCCGTCTGCCGCACGACAACTGGTCGTACATGGCGAAGGCGATCGCCTCGACCGGCCTGATCGGCCAGGACGACGTCCAGTACCTGTGGCTGCCGCTCGCGCACGTCTTCGGCAAGGTCCTCACCTCCGGCCAGATCGAGGTCGGTCACGTCACCGCGGTCGACGGCCGCGTGGACAAGATCATCGAGAACCTGCCGGTGGTGCGGCCGACGTACATGGCCGCCGTGCCGCGCATCTTCGAGAAGGTCTACAACGGGGTCGCGGCCAAGGCACGGGCCGGCGGCGGCGCCAAGTACAAGATCTTCCAGTGGGCCGCAGAGGTCTCCCGCGACTACGCGAAGGCCAGCCAGGACAACTTCCGCCGCACCGGCTCGGCCTCCGTGCCCTTCGCGCTGGGCGCCAAGCACAAGGTCGCCGACGCGCTCGTCTTCGCCAAGATCCGTGAAGCCTTCGGCGGCAACCTGCGCGCCTGCATCTCCGGTTCGGCCGCGCTCGCGCCGGACATCGGCTACTTCTTCGCCGGCGCCGGTATCCACATCCTGGAGGGCTACGGACTCACCGAGTCCTCCGCCGCCTCCTTCGTGAACCCGGGAGAGGCCTACCGCACCGGCACGGTCGGCAAGCCGCTGCCCGGCACCGAGGTGCGCATCGCGGACGACGGCGAGATCCTGCTGCGCGGCCCCGGCATCATGGAGGGCTACCACGGGCTGCCGGACAAGACCGCCGAGGTGCTGGAGGCGGACGGCTGGTTCCACACCGGCGACATCGGCGAGCTGTCCGTGGACGGCTACCTGAAGATCACCGACCGCAAGAAGGACCTCATCAAGACGTCGGGCGGCAAGTACATCGCGCCCGCCGAGGTCGAGGGCCAGTTCAAGGCCGTCTGCCCGTACGTCTCCAACATCCTCGTGCACGGCGCGGACCGGAACTTCTGCACCGCGCTCATCGCCCTCGACGAGCCGTCCATCCTCGGCTGGGCCAAGGACAACGGCCTGGAGGGCAAGTCGTACGCGGAGGTCGTCGCGGCGCCCGTCACGCTCGCCCTCGTCGAGGGCTACGTGAAGGAGCTCAACGCGGGTCTGCAGCGCTGGCAGACCATCAAGAAGTTCCGCCTGCTGCCCCGCGACCTGGACGTCGAGCACGGGGAGATCACCCCGAGCCTCAAGCTGAAGCGCCCGGTCGTCGAGCGGGAGTACAAGCACCTGATCGACGAGATGTACGCGGGCAGCCGCGAGGCGTAGTCCCCGGTCCGGGGCTGGGGGCGGGGCCGGTCCGACGCAAGGGTCCCGATGTCAGGGGCCGGCGTCCGGGTCCGGCGTCGGGGACCTGCGTCCGGGTCCGTGGCCCGGTGCCGACGGGAGCGGTGTCGTACGGGGCTTCTCCGCGATCGAGCGGTGAAGCCCTACGCGGCCCGCCCCCTGCGTATCTCGGTCAGCAGTTCCTCCATCCGCCGTATCCGGGAGCGGAGTTCGGACGCGTCCTGGAGGGTGCCGGCCGCCAGGTGCGCCTCGATCCTCCGCAGCCGGTCGGCGAGTTCGTCGAACTGTCCCCGCTCGCGGGCCAGCAGGTGCTCCAGTTGCCGGTTCTTGCGGTGCAGCTCGAGGAAGACGGTGACCTTGGCGCGCAGGACCCACGGGTCGAACGGCTTCGTCAGGTAGTCGGCGGCTCCGGTCGCGTACCCGCGGAAGGCGTAGCCCGCGTCGGTGTCCGTGCCCGTCAGGAAGATGATGGGCACGTCCTTGGTCTGGTCGAGCCTCTTGATGTTCGCGGCCGTCTCGAAACCGTCCATCCCCGGCATCCGGATGTCGAGCAGGACCACCGCGAACCGCTGCCGCAGCAGGGCCCGCATCGCCTCCTCGCCCGAACGCGCCCGCACCAGCGGTTCGTTGAGGGAGCCCAGGACGGCCTCCAGGGCGATCAGGTTGTCCTCCATGTCGTCGACAAGAAGGATGTTCGCGCGCTCGCCGGTCGTTGCCTCAGCGCTCATCGTGACGGTGCCTCACTCGGTCTGCGATTTCTCGGTGCCCCGCTTCGCGGCGCCTTCGCCGACGGGGTCGGCTCGCGCGGAACCGGTGTCGACGGACCCGATCGGGTCGCGGCGGCCCGCGTCCGCGCGGGGAGGCCGCGGTCGTCGAGGCGAACAGTGGACGTGCGTCCCGATGCTCGGATCTGTCCGTCTTCGGGCACATGACTACCACTGTTCTCACTCATGACGGCCCGATTCGGTGACTCGCCGCATACGGGCGCGCTCAGTCTGTCACCCTGTCCGCACCGGCTGAGGTGTATTCGTCCGAACTGCTCAGGGAGCCGCACAGTGGGGGCCATTCCGACGCAACGGGAGTCCATGGCGTGCGTCCCGGGCATGCCCGCCTATCACCGCCCCGGCCAGGACGCCGTGGCCCGCACCTCGTTGCCGGGTACCCCGCTCGCCCCCGGCGCCGCCCGCCGGTTCCTGCGCGACACGCTCGCGATCTGGGCCGAACCGGGCCTGCCGGGGCCCGGGACGACCGACGACCGGCTCGCCGACGACGCCGCCGTGGTGGTCAGCGAGCTCGTCACCAACGCCGTCGTCCACGCGGGCACCGACGTCGAGCTGTTGTGCCGCCTGGAGAGCCCGGTGGAGGGCCTGCCCGGAGCGCTGGTCCTGGAGGTCTCCGACCAGCACCCGGCCCGTGCCATACGGGACGACAGCGCCGAACACCCTTACGGGACACCGGAGTACGGGCGCGGTCTGCGTCTCGTCTCCGCTCTCTCCGAGGCCTGGGGGATCACCTACCGGCCGGGCGTCAAGACGGTGTGGGCGCGCCTGCCCGCCGACGCGAGCGCCGCTGTGCCGCCCGGACCGGACGTGTTCACGGACACCGGAGTCGTGCCCCGGACGGGCGCGTTCACGGACGCGGACGAGCCGGCCAGGTCCGGGCGGTTCACCGACGCCGACGGCGTGCCCGGGGCCGGCGGGTTCACGGACGCCGACGACCTCGCCGGGATGGGCGGGTTCGCGGACGTCGGCCGTGTGGGGGCGGCGGGCGGGGCGGATCCGGCCGGGGCCGACGCGTACGCCGAGGCGTGGTCCGCGGGGTACGAGCCGCGGGCCGCCGTCCGTTTCTCCTCCGGGGCGCTCGCCTCCGGGCCGCCGTGGGGCACGGCGCAGGCCCACGACTGGCTCGACCGGGGAGCCCTCTCCTTTCTCGCAGAGGCCTCCGACCTGCTCGCCGGACAGCTCGACGAGGACCTGGTCGCCGCGCTCGCCGGGCAGCTCCTGGTCCCCCGTCTCGCCGACTGGTGCGCGGTGTGGCTGGAGGACGAGGCCACCGACCGGGCGGGCGGCCTCGGCCTGGCCCTCGGGCCCCGCCTGGCCAGGGTCTGGCACGGCAGCGAGAACCTCATCGAGGACCTGCGCGCGGCCCTGGAGGGGGACCCGCCGCGGCTGCCCGACGCGGTGCGGTCCCGTGCCGTGCCGGTGCCCTGGCCCGGCGCGGCCCTGGGCGCGCGCGGGGTGAGCGGCGCGGCACTGGCGTACCGGCTGATCGCGGGCGGCCGGCCGCTGGGCACGCTCGTCATCGGCCGGGCCGGACTGCCGGACTTCCCCGACGAGGTCACCGGGCTCGTCGAGGACCTCAGCCGCCGCATCGCCCTCGCCATCGGCGCGGCCCGCCAGTACGCGCGCCAGGCCACCATCAGCCGGATCCTGCAACGCGGGCTGCTGCCCGGCGCGGTCGCGGAGATCCCCGGGGTGCGCAGCGCGCTCGTGTACGAGCCGCTCGACAAGGGCGGGCCCAGCGGCGACTTCTACGACGTGTTCCCGGCCGGCGACGGCCGCTGGTGCTTCGCCGTCGGCGACGTCCAGGGCAAGGGGCCCGAGGCCGCCGTCGTCATCGGCCTGGCCCGGCCCTGGCTGCGGCTGCTGGCCCGCGAGGGCTACGACGTCGCGGACGTCCTCGACCGCCTCAACCAGCTCCTGCTCGACGACGCCACGGAGGCCGCCGACGCGGCGGCCCGCGCGCTCGTGGCCGCGGGCGGACCCGGGCTCGGCACCGACCTCGGACCGCAGACGCGGTTCCTGTCCATGCTGTACGGGGAGCTGGTGCCCTTCGACGGCGGAGTCCGCTGCACCCTCGCCTCGGCGGGGCATCCGCTGCCGCTGCTGCTGGGCCCCGACGGCGACGTACGCGAGGTGGCCCGGCCGCAGACCCTGCTCGGCGTCTTCGAGGACCCGGAGTACGTCTCCGAGTCCTTCGAGCTGTATCCCGGGGACACCCTGCTGTGCGTCACCGACGGGGTCACGGAGCGGCGCGACGGGTCCCGCCAGTTCGACGACGACGACGGCCTCGCGCGCGCCCTCGCGGACTGCGCCGGCCTGAACGCCGAGTCCGTCGCGGAACGGATCCGCGGGCTCGTCCACGCATTCGGTCCGCGCCCGCCCGAGGACGACATGGCCCTCCTGGTGTTACAGGCGGAGTAGCACGCGACGGCACGCGCTTCGGGCCGGTGCCGGGGCGCGCACCCGCGGCGGTGGCGGGCGCCCGGCCGGAGACCGGCCCGCGTCCGTGCCGGACCGGGCGCGGGACGAGAGCGAGCGCCCCGTGGGACCGGACACGTGGACCCCGCCCGTGACATCGGACACGTGCGCGCCCGTCCCGGCCGGACACGTGGACCCCGCCCGTGCTGGACAATGGAACGCATGCCTTCCGCACTTCCCGACGGTGAGCCCGTCCCCGACGACGGGGCGCTGCCCGCTCACGCCCTGGCCGGGGCGGCCGAGCGGCCCCTCGGGTTCTACCTCCACGTGCCGTACTGCGCGACCCGCTGCGGCTACTGCGACTTCAACACCTACACGGCGACCGAGCTGCGGGGCACCGGCGGTGTGCTCGCCTCCCGCGACAACTACGCGGACACGCTGATCGACGAGGTCCGCCTCGCCCGCAAGGTCCTCGGCGACGACCCGCGCCCCGTCCGCACGGTCTTCGTCGGAGGCGGCACGCCCACGCTGCTGGCCGCCGACGACCTCGTACGGATGCTGGCGGCCGTCCGGGACGAGTTCGGGCTCGCGGACGACGCGGAGATCACGACAGAGGCGAACCCCGAGTCGGTCGGACCGGAGTACCTCGCGACGCTGCGCGCCGGCGGCTTCAACCGGATCTCCTTCGGCATGCAGAGCGCCCGGCAGCACGTCCTGAAGGTGCTCGACCGCACGCACACCCCCGGCCGCCCCGAGGCCTGTGTCGCCGAGGCCCGCGCGGCCGGCTTCGCACATGTGAACCTGGACCTGATCTACGGCACACCGGGGGAGTCGGACGACGACTGGCGGGCCTCGCTCGAAGCGGCCCTCGGCGCGGGACCCGACCACATCTCCGCGTACGCGCTCATCGTCGAGGAGGGCACCCAGCTCGCGCGCCGCATCCGCCGCGGCGAGGTCCCGATGACGGACGACGATGTGCACGCGGACCGCTATCTCATCGCGGACGAGGTGATGTCCGCGGCGGGCTTCGACTGGTACGAGGTGTCGAACTGGGCCACCTCCGAGGCAGGCCGCTGTCTGCACAACGAGCTGTACTGGCGCGGCGCCGACTGGTGGGGAGCGGGCCCCGGCGCGCACAGTCACGTCGGCGGCGTTCGCTGGTGGAACGTGAAACATCCGGGGGCGTACGCGGCGGCGCTGGCCTCGGGCCGCTCCCCGGGGGCCGGGCGCGAACTCCTCTCCGGCGAGGACCGCCGGGTCGAGCGCATCCTCCTCGAACTGCGGCTGCGCGAGGGCTGCCCGCTCTCGCTGCTCCGCCCGGCCGGACTCTCGGCCTCCCGCCGCGCCCTGTCCGAGGGACTCCTCGAAACCGGCCCCTACGACGAGGGCCGCGCCGTGCTCACGCTGCGCGGACGGCTGCTGGCGGACGCGGTGGTCCGGGACCTGGTGGACTGAACGCCTGTTCGCTACCGTCCGGCACCATGATCTCCAGTGGACGGCCCGACGAGGACGCGACCGTTGTGCGCTACGGAAAGCGGCAGTTGCTCCAGGTGCTGCCGTTCGTGGTGGTGCTCATCGGGAGTAGCGCGATGGGACTCTGGAGCGCCGTCCATGGGACGGCGTCCAGCTGGATGGCGCTGCTGTTGGGCATCATGGGGGTGACACTCCTCGTCTCCGCCTGGCGGGCCCGCCGCTGGATCACCGTCTTCGACTCCACCGGGTTCTGGTGGATGCGGGGCAAGGAGATCGCGCTGATCCGCTGGGACTCGCTGGCCGGGGCGGGGATCTACTGGGCGCGCGGGAGCAAAAGCGTCGTCTTCACGGTCGAGCTGTGTCCGAAGGGCGAGATCGACCGTGATGATCCGCTGCTGTGGAAGTTCGTCCGCGACACGGACCCGATCCGGCCGGACCTGCCCCGGCTCAGGTACCGCATCGACGTCCGTGGCTCCGACAAGCTGTACGAGAAGGCCCTGAGACAGTGGGCGCCCGACCTGTGGTTCGGACGCAAGGAGCAGCCGTACTCGTACCCGGGCCAGCAGGATCGCCAGGGGCACCGGGACCGGTTGGCCGGACGGACCGGCCCGGCGGCGGACGCCGCGTCCGACGCGCTGGTGCTCGACACCGTCGAGATCGGGGATTCGGTCGTCGTCCATCGTGGCGGCGTACTGGTCCGCCGCCGTCTGGCCGCGGCGTCGGTCATGGTCGCGGCCTGCGCGTGGGCCGCGTGGGCGCTCGTCCCCGAGCACGGGCACGGGGTGGGTGCCGTGGTGCGCGACGGCCTCGCCGCCGCCCTCGTGCTGTTGACCTCCTGGGCCCTCGTGACGATCGCCCGGGGTGTGGGATACATCTGGAACCAGCGGGTCACGATGGACGCCGCCGGTGTCCACGTCAGCCGGCGCGGGCGGTCCGCGACCGTGCCGTGGGAGTCGCTGACCGGCGTCGGCATCCATGGCACATCGGCCCTCCACACCCTCGAACTCTGTCCGAAGGACGAGATCGACCGCGACGACCCGATGCTGTGGATCTTCGTGCGCGACAGCGAGCCGGCGCAGCCGGGGCGACCCCGGCTGCGCCACCGCGTCTCCGTCCGGCCCGGCAGCGCCCGGCACGCCGTGGCGGCGGGCTGCCGGCGCTGGGCGCCCGACCTCTGGTTCGGCGCGCAGCGGATGCCGCCGGGCTACGAAGGGACCCCCGACGTGAAGGGCCACCGCCGCCGGACCCGGGAGGCCGCCGCCCCGGCCGTCACTCCGGCGCAGTGACGAAGTCGATCAGTTCCTCCACCCGGCCCAGCAGCTCCGGCTCCAGGTCCTTGTAGGAGCGCACCCGGGACAGGATGTGCTGCCAGGCCGCGCCGGTGTTCTCCGGCCAGCCCAGGGCCCGGCACACGCCCGTCTTCCAGTCCTGACCGCGCGGGACCCTCGGCCAGCCCGCAATACCCACGGAGGACGGCTTCACGGCCTCCCAGACGTCGATGTACGGGTGGCCGAGCACCAGGGCGTGCTCGCTCGTGACCGCCCCGGCGATCCGGGACTCCTTCGAACCCGGCACCAGATGGTCGACCAGGACGCCGAGCCGGGCGTCCGGGCCCGGGTCGAACGCGGCGACGATCGCCGGGAGGTCGTCGACGCCCTCCAGGTACTCCACGACGACGCCCTCGATCCGCAGGTCGTCGCCCCACACCCGCTCGACCAGTTCGGCGTCGTGGCGGCCCTCCACGTAGATGCGTCCGGCCCGCGCGACCCGGGCGCGGGCACCGGGCACGGACATCGAGCCGGACGCCGTGCGGCCGGGGCGTACGGGCGCGCCGGCGGCCGGGCGCACCAGGGTCACCACCCTGCCCTCCAGCAGGAAGCCACGCGGTTCCAGCGGGAACACCCGGTGCTTGCCGAAGCGGTCCTCCAGGGTCACCGTGCCCGCCTCGCAGCGGATCACCGCGCCGCAGAAGCCGGTGCCGGGCTCCTCCACCACCAGACCCCGGTCCGCCGGGACCTCGGGCACGGGCTCGGGCTTCTTCCACGGCGGGGTCAGGTCCGGAGAGTACTGGCGCATTCGGATGACGATAGGAGAAACCCGGCGGCGCTCACCGCGACACGCCGGAACCCGGCACGCCGAAACGCGCGGCCAGGGCGTCCCGCTGGGACCGTACGAACCCGGCGTCCACGACCGCGCCGTGACCCGGCACGTACACCGCGTCCTCGCCGCCCAGGTCCAGCAGCCGGTCGAGGGCCGCGGGCCAGCGCGAGGGCACGGCGTCGGGCCCCGCCTGGGGCTCGCCGGACTCCTCGACGAGGTCGCCGCAGAACACCACCGTCGGATCACCCGGCACCACGACCACCAGGTCATGGGCGGTATGGCCGTCCCCCGTCCGCACCAGCAGGACCTCGACGCCGCCGGGCAGCTCCAGGCGCCGCGTCCCCCGGACGAACCCCCCAGGGCGCACGAGGGCGTCGGCCGCCTCCTCCGCCGCCCCGGGGTCCAGCCCGTTGCGCACCGCGTCCGCGCACAGCTCGCCGCGGCCCCTCTCGTACATCTCGGCCGAGCCGTCCGCGACGAGGATCTCCGCGCCCGCGAACGCCGCCGCGCCGAAGACGTGGTCGAAATGGGGGTGGGTGAGCGCGACAAGCGTCACACGGTGCCCGACGAGGGCCTGCGCCTCCCGGCGCAGCCGCGCGCCCTCCGCGAGGCTCGATCCCGCGTCGATCAGCAGGGCCGCGCCCTCGCCGACGACGAGCCCGACGGTGCAGTCCCAGTCCGGAAGCCGCCGCCGTCCGACCCGGTCCGCCACCCTTTCCCACTCCAGCTCTTCCCAAGTCAGCCTCATGCGGCGACGCTAGCGGTGACCGGGTGCCACTCCACCACGGCGCAGGCCCGCCCTTGCCGGGGTCGTGCCGCACCGCCGTACACTGAACCGGGGAACGTTGGCACTCGTGTGCGCTGAGTGCCAGACGAAAGCCACGAAGGCCACGAAGACCACCGAGTCGACTCTGGAGGTGTGCGCGATGCTCAGTGAACGCAGGCTCGAGGTGCTGCGCGCCATCGTCCAGGACTATGTGGGCACCGAGGAACCGGTCGGTTCCAAGGCGCTCACCGAACGGCACCGCCTGGGCGTCTCGCCGGCGACCGTCCGCAACGACATGGCGGCCCTGGAGGACGAGGGCTACATCGCCCAGCCGCACACCAGTGCAGGGCGCATCCCCACGGACAAGGGATACCGGCTCTTCGTCGACAGACTCGCGGGCGTCAAGCCGATGACCGCGCCCGAGCGGCGGGCCATCCAGAACTTCCTGGACGGTGCCGTCGACCTCGACGACGTCGTCGGGCGGACCGTGCGGCTGCTCGCGCAGCTCACCCGCCAGGTCGCCGTCGTGCAGTACCCCTCGCTGACC
Source organism: Streptomyces sp. NPDC002580 (assembly GCF_042889485.1). Lineage (NCBI taxonomy): Bacteria > Bacillati > Actinomycetota > Actinomycetes > Kitasatosporales > Streptomycetaceae > Streptomyces > Streptomyces sp. NPDC002580. The sequence goes on from NZ_JBIAQZ010000001.1 coordinate 544,439, forward strand.
CGCTCGACCGTGCGCCATGTGGAGCTGCTGTCACTCGCCCCCGCGCGGGTGATGCTCGTGCTGATCACGGACACCGGCCGGGTCGAGCAACGCATGATCAACTGCCCGGCGCCGTTCGGTGAGACGTCCCTCGCCGATCTGCGGGCCCGGCTCAACAGCCGGGTCGCGGGACGCCCCTTCGCGGACGTGCCGCAGCTCGTGCAGGACCTCCCGGACGCCTTCGAGGCGGAGGACCGGGGTACGGTCTCGACAGTGGTCTCCACCCTGCTGGAGACACTCGTCGAGGAGACCGAGGAGCGGCTGATGATCGGCGGTACCGCCAATCTCACCCGTTTCGGACATGACTTCCCTCTCACCATCCGGCCGGTGCTCGAAGCGCTGGAGGAGCAGGTTGTGCTCCTCAAGTTGCTTGGAGAGGCCGGGGATTCGAGCATGACCGTGCGAATCGGGCACGAGAACGCGTATGAGGGACTCAACTCCACGTCCGTGGTCTCGGTCGGCTACGGTTCGGGCGGCGAGGCAGTAGCCAAACTCGGCGTGGTCGGCCCGACCCGCATGGATTACCCGGGAACGATGGGAGCGGTACGAGCGGTGGCACGGTACGTCGGACAGATCCTGGCGGAGTCCTGAGTGGCCACGGACTACTACGCCGTTCTCGGCGTGCGCCGCGACGCGTCCCAGGACGAGATCAAGAAGGCGTTCCGGAGGCTCGCACGCGAGCTGCATCCGGACGTCAATCCCGATCCGAAGACGCAGGAGCGATTCAAAGAGATCAACGCCGCCTACGAGGTGTTGTCGGACCCGCAGAAGAAGCAGGTCTACGACCTCGGCGGTGACCCGCTGTCCCAGCAGGGCGGCGCCGCCGGAGGCTTCGGCGCGGGCGGCTTCGGGAACTTCTCGGACATCATGGACGCCTTCTTCGGCACGGCGTCGCAGCGCGGACCGCGCTCGCGCACCCGCCGGGGCCAGGACGCCATGATCCGGCTGGAGATCGAGCTGGACGAGGCGGCCTTCGGCACCACGAAGGACATCCAGGTCGACACGGCCGTCGTCTGCGCCACCTGCAGCGGCGAGGGTGCCGCCCCCGGCACCACCGCGCAGACCTGTGACATGTGCCGCGGTCGCGGCGAGGTGTCCCAGGTGACGCGGTCCTTCCTCGGCCAGGTCATGACCTCGCGGCCGTGTCCGCAGTGCCAGGGCTTCGGCACCGTGGTCCCGACCCCGTGCCACGAGTGCGCGGGCGACGGCCGGGTCCGGTCCCGTCGCACCCTCACGGTCAAGATCCCGGCCGGTGTGGACAACGGCACCCGGATCCAGCTCGCGGGCGAGGGCGAGGTCGGCCCCGGCGGCGGCCCCGCCGGCGACCTGTACGTCGAGATCCACGAGCTGCCGCACTCGACCTTCCAGCGGCGCGGCGACGACCTGCACTGCACGGTCACCCTCCCGATGACCGCGGCGGCCCTCGGCACGAAGGTGCCGCTGGAGACGCTCGACGGCATGGAGGAGGTCGACATCCGTCCGGGCACGCAGTCCGGCCAGTCGATCCCGCTGCACGGCCGGGGCGTCACCCACCTGCGGGGCGGCGGACGCGGCGACCTCATCGTGCACGTCGAGGTCACCACGCCGACCAAGCTCGACCCGGAGATGGAGCGGCTCCTGCGCGAGCTCGCCATACTGCGCGGCGAGGAGCGGCCCACCGGTCAGTTCCAGCCCGGTCAGCAGGGGCTCTTCTCCCGGCTGAAGGACGCCTTCAACGGCCGTTGACCCAAGCGCGGCACGGGGTGGGATGCCACCCCGTGCCCGCCGGTCGCGGCGGCCCGTGCCGGGCGGACGGCCGGATTCGGACTTGCCCTGGGGACGTGACAACATGCCGTCATGTCCTCCGCACTGACCGATCTCTTCCCTCACCCGATCGTGCAGGCCCCCATGGCGGGCGGCGTCTCCGTCCCGCAGCTCGCGGCCGCGGTGTCCGATGCGGGCGGGCTCGGATTCCTCGCCGCCGGGTACAAGACCGCCGACGGCATGTACCAGGAGATCAAGCAGCTTCGCGGACTGACCGGCCGTCCTTTCGGCGTCAACCTGTTCATGCCGCAGCCCGAGCACGCGGACGCCGCCACGGTCGAGGTGTACGCCTGCCAGCTCGCGGGTGAGGCCGCCTGGTACGAGGTCGAGCTCGGCGACCGGGACAGCGGACGTGACGACGGCTACGACGCCAAACTCGCCGTCCTCCTCGACAACCCGGTGGCGGCGGTGTCCTTCCACTTCGGCGTGCCGAGCCAGGACGTGCTCGACTCCCTGCGCCGCGCCGGCACCCTCACCCTGGTCACCGCGACCACAGCCGCGGAGGCACTCGCCGTGCAGCGGGCCGGCGCCGACGCGGTCATCGTGCAGGGCATCGAGGCCGGCGGCCACCAGGGCACCCACCGCGACAACCCGGAGACGGACGGCACGGGCATCGGCCTGCTCTCCCTGGTCGCGCAGGTCCGCGAGGCCGTGGGGATCCCGATCGTCGCGGCCGGCGGCATCATGCGCGGCAGCCAGATCGCCGCCGTGCTCGCCGAGGGAGCGAACGCCGCCCAGCTCGGCACCGCGTTCCTCGCCACCCCCGAGTCCGGCGCGCACGCCGTGCACAAGCAGGCGCTGACCGACCCCCTGTTCGTCCGCACGGAACTCACGCGCGCGTTCTCCGGGCGTCCGGGGCGCGGGCTGGCCAACCGCTTCATGCGCGAGCACGGTCCGTACGCCCCCGCCGCCTACCCCGAGGTCCACCACCTCACCGTGCCGCTGCGCAAGGCGGCCGCCAAGGCGGGCGACGCGCAGGGCATGGCGCTGTGGGCGGGACAGGGGCACCGCATGGCACGCGAGCTGCCCGCCGGGCAGCTCGTGGAGGTACTGAACGCCGAGATCGCCGCCGCGCGGACAGCGTTGTCGGCGGCCGAGGAGATCCCGGAAGAGGGAGCGGCCCGATGACAGCACCGGTGTTCCTGGTCGAGCACTTCGACGCGGGCGGCGGCGGACGTTACGTCCTCGACGGCCCCGAGGGACGGCACGCCGTCTCCGTGAAACGGCTGCGGGCCGGCGAGGACGTCGTACTCACCGACGGCGCCGGCCGCTGGGCGGACTGCGTGGTCCTCGACACCGAGGGCAAGGACCGGCTGATCGTGAAGATGGACACGGTGGCCGAGGAACCGGCCGAGGAGCCCCGCATCACGGTCGTCCAGGCACTGCCCAAGGGCGACCGGGGCGAACTGGCCGTCGAGACCATGACCGAGACCGGCGTCGACGCCGTCGTCCCCTGGGCGGCCTCCCGTTGCATCACGCAGTGGAAGGGCGAGAGGGGCCTGAAGGCTCTCGCCAAGTGGCGCGCCACCGCCCGGGAATCCGGCAAGCAGTCCCGCCGGGTGCGCTTCCCGGAGGTCGCGGACGCGATGACGACCAAGCAGGTTGCCGCACTTCTCGCCAAAGCCGACCTCGCCGCCGTGCTCCACGAGGACACCGAGGCCGGCACCGAGCCGTTCGCGACGGCGGCCCTGCCCGGCTCCGGTGAGATCGTCCTGGTGGTCGGCCCCGAGGGGGGGATCTCCCCCGAAGAGGTCGCCCTCTTCACCGCGGCGGGGGCGAAGACGTTCCACCTGGGGCGTACGGTGCTGCGTACGTCGACGGCGGGGACCGTGGCCACGGCACTGCTGCTGGCCCGCACCGGCCGCTGGTCCTGACCCCCACCGTCCGCACATCCAGCAGGGAACCCATGGAACTCGCCCAGGTACGGCTGCTCGTCTCCGACTTCCCCGCCTGCTACCGCTTCTACTCGGAGGTCCTCGGCCTCAAGCCCCAGTCGGGCGCCGCCGAGGGCCCGTACGAGAAGTTCAGTCCCGTCACGGGGTCCGCCGGCATCGCCCTCCAGGACCGCGCCATGATGACCGGGATCCTGGGCGAGATCGGCGACGAGGTGGCCGGGCACCGCTCGCTGGTCGTGCTGCGGGTGGACGACCTCGACACCTACTGCGAGCAGGTCGTCTCGCGCGGCGCGACCCTGGTGCACGGCCCGGCGCCCATGACCGAACGCATGCGCGTCGCCCACCTCAAGGACCCCGAGGGGAACCTCGTGGAACTCCAGGAGTGGCTCCTGCTGCTGGGCTGACCGGCGGCCCCCGGCCCGGCGGGCCGGGGGACGGGGAACCTCCCCCGTGACCCGGGGGAGAGGGGCAACTCCTTCGGGTGGTTGTGCCCCCGATGGCCGCATGCGGTCTACCGCGCCGCGCCGCGCGGTGGCACGCTGCCGTCCATGGGGGCATTGAGGCGGATCAGGCGCCGGGCGGTGCGCGAGCGGGTGCTGACGGCACTCGGGCTGGCCGCGGCCGGTGTGTTCGCGGTGACCGGGTGCGAGCCCGGTGACGGCCTCAGCGCCGCCACCGTGGCCTACACGACCGACCAGACGGCGACCAAGCAGCTCGAACGGCAGCACGTGGACGTCAGTTGGCTCACCTGCACCGCGAACTACGGCGGCGCCGACAAGGCCCCCACCCCCGGCAGGTCACGCTCGCCGAGCGAGAACACCGTGGTGTCCGTCGACTGCCGGGGCCAGACCGAGGACGGACGGGACATCACCGTCAAGGGCAAGGTCACCCGCGCGGTCAGCGGTGCCTGCGTACGCGGCGACCTGCGCGCCACCGTCGGCGGGAAGCAGTGGTTCCACGTGAGCGGTCTGGGCAACTGCGACACCACCACCCCGCCGGCCACCTACCGACCCCCGGACGGACAGCCCGACCCGACCGTCACCGTCACCGTCACGAAGACGATGTGGTGCAAGGGCGACCCCACCTGCTGGCCCGCACAGGGCAAGTGACCTGCCGGGCCGTACGAGGTTCAAGTGATCCGAACCTCTGTCGGGGCGTCCACGGGCTGCGTAGGGTGACCGGGTGACAGAGTCCGCAGCCTCCGCGTATCTCCGGTTCCCGCACCTGCACGGCGAGTTGGTCGTCTTCACGGCCGAGGACGACATCTGGGCCGCCGCCCTCGACGGCGGCGGCCGCGCCTGGCGGGTCAGCGCCGACGACGTACCGGTGAACCATCCGCGCATCTCCCCGGACGGCACGACCGTGGCCTGGACGTCCACGCGTGACGGAGCCCCCGAGGTCCACGTCGCCGCCCTGGACGGCGGGCCCGCCAGACGGCTGACGTACTGGGGCAGTTCGAAGACCCAGGTGCGCGGCTGGACCCCCGACGGACAGGTGCTCGCGCTCAGCACCCAGGGCCAGGCCAGCCTGCGCCGCACCTGGGCACGGTCCGTCCCGCTCGACGGCGGCCCCGCCACGACCCTGCCGTACGGCCCCGTCGGCGACGTCGCCCACGGCGCGCCCGGCGTCGTCCTGCTGTCCGCCCCGATGGGCCGCGAGGCCGCCTGGTGGAAGCGCTACCGGGGCGGGACGGCGGGCAAGCTGTGGATCGACCGGGACGGCCGGGGCGAGTTCGTCCGGCTGCACGAGGACGTCGACGGAAACCTCGAACACCCCCTCTGGGTGGGCGAACGGATCGCCTTCCTGTCCGACCACGAGGACGTCGGGGCCCTGTACTCCTCCCTCGCCGACGGATCCGACCTGCGCCGCCACACGCCCCTCGACCACTTCTACGCCCGCCACGCGGCCACCGACGGCACCCGCGTCGTGTACGCCTCCGCCGGTGAACTGTGGCTCCTCGACGACCTCGACGGCGCCGAGCCGCGCCGCCTCGACATCCGGCTCGGCGGCCAGCGCGTCGACCAGCAGCCGCACCCCGTCAGCGCCGCGCGCTGGTTCTCCGCCGCCGCGCCCGACCACACCGGACGCGGCAGCGCCGTCTCCGTGCGCGGCGCCGTCCACTGGGTCACCCACCGCTCCGGCCCGGCCCGCGCGCTCGCCACCACCCAGGGCGTCCGCGCCCGGCTGCCCCACACCTTCCGTGCCGAGGGTGAGGAGCACGTGGTGTGGGTGACGGACGCGGAGGGCGACGACGCCCTCGAGTTCGCCCCCGCCACCGGCGTCGCCCCCGGGGCCACCCCGCGACGGCTCGCCGCGGGCGCGCTCGGCAGGGTCCTCGGCCTCGCCGTGGCACCCGACGGGAGCCGCGCCGCCGTCGCCTCCCACGACGGGCGCGTGCTGCTCGTCGAGCGCGAGAGCGGCGAGGTCCGCGAGGTGGACCGCAGCGAGGACGGCGAGGTCACCGGGCTCGTCTTCTCCCCCGACTCGGCCTGGCTCGCCTGGTCGCACCCCGGACCGCGCCCGCTGCGCCACCTCAAGCTCGCCAACACCACCGACCTGTCGGTGACCGACGCGACCCCGCTGCGCTTCCGCGACTACGCGCCCGCGTTCACCCTCGACGGCAAGCACCTCGCGTTCCTCTCGGCCCGGGCCTTCGACCCCGTCTACGACGAGCACGTCTTCGACCTGGCCTTCGTCGGCGGCTCCCGGCCCTACCTGATCACCCTCGCGGCGACGACACCCTCCCCCTTCGGACCGCAGCGCCACGGCAGACCCTTCGAGACACCCGACAAGGACGAGACCCCCGACAGCGAGGGCACCCCCAGCACCCGCATCGACCTCGACGGACTCGCCGACCGGATCGTGCCGTTCCCCGTCGAGGCCGCCCGCTACTCGACGCTGCGCGCCGCCAAGGACGGGGTGCTCTGGCTGCGCCACCCGGTCCGCGGCGTGCTCGGCGCCTCCCGCGCCACCCCGGACGACCCGGACCCGAAGACCGAACTGGAGCGGTACGACCTCGCCCAGCAGCGCATCGAGCACCTCGCCGCCGACGCCGACCACTTCACCGTCACCGGCGACGGCAAGCGGGTCCTGCTGTGGACCGACGGCAAGCTCAAGGTCGTCCCCAGCGACCGGCGCGCCTCGAACGACGACGAGAGCGACACGAACATCACCGTCGACCTGTCGCGGGTGCGCCAGACCGTCGACCCGGCCGCCGAGTGGCGCCAGATGTACGACGAGACCGGCCGCCTCATGCGGGACAACTTCTGGCGCCCCGACCTGGGCGGCGTCGACTGGGACGCGGTCCTCGACCGCTACCGCCCCGTCCTGGACCGGGTCGCCACCCACGACGACCTCGTCGACCTGCTCTGGGAGGTCCAGGGAGAACTGGGCACCTCGCACGCGTACGTCACCCCGCGCGGCGGCCGGGGCGGCGGCGACCGGGCGCAGGGACTCCTCGGGGCGGACATCTCCCGCCACGAGGACGGCAGTTGGCGCATCGACCGGATCCTCCCCTCGGAGACCTCCGACCCGGACGCGCGGGCCCCGCTCGCCGCGCCCGGAGTCGCCGTGCGCGCCGGGGACGCGATCGTCGCGGTCGGCGGACAGCCGGTGGACCCGGTGACCGGACCCGCGCCGCTGCTCGTCGGCACGGCCGGCAAACCGGTCGAACTGACGGTCTCGCCCTCGGGCGGCGGCGACCCCCGGCACGCGGTCGTCGTCCCGCTCGCCGACGAGGAACCGCTGCGCTACCACGCGTGGGTCGCCGACCGGCGGGCCTACGTCCACGAGCGGTCCGGCGGGCGCCTCGGCTATCTGCACGTGCCGGACATGGTCGGCTCCGGCTGGGCGCAGCTCCACCGCGACCTGCGCATCGAGGTGGCCCGCGAGGGCCTCGTCGTGGACGTCCGCGAGAACCGCGGCGGCCACACCTCCCAGCTCGTCGTGGAGAAACTCGCCCGGCGGATCGTCGGCTGGGACCTGCCCCGCGGCCTGCGCCCCTACAGCTACCCGGAGGACGCGCCGCGCGGCCCGGTCGTCGCCGTCGCCAACGAGTTCTCCGGCTCCGACGGCGACATCGTCAACGCGGCGATCAAGGCGCTCGGCATCGGACCCGTGGTCGGCACCCGCACCTGGGGCGGCGTCATCGGCATCGACAGCCGCTACCGCCTCGTCGACGGCACCCTCGTCACCCAGCCCAAGTACGCCTTCTGGCTGGAGGGTTACGAGTGGAGCGTCGAGAACCACGGCGTCGATCCCGACATCGAGGTCGTCCAGGCCCCGCAGGACCACGCGGCCGGCCGCGACACCCAGCTCGACGAGGCGGTCAGGATCGCGCTGGCCGCGCTGGAGGAGAACCCGGCGAGGACCGCCCCCGCGCTGCCGCCGCTGTGATCCGGCACGGGCGGGCGGCGTGAGAGGCGGCCCGCCCGCGCCGGGCCGCCAGGTCCTGTCGCCCGGTGCGGCGAGTGGGGGTGCCCCCTGCCCGCAGAGCTCGGGGGAGCGTGCATGGCGTCGCGGGACAGGCGGGAAGGTGACGACAGGGCCTAGCATGCCCAGGTAATGATCGGCTGGCGTGAGGAGGCACACGCATGGCGCAGGAGCCGAGGCGGGAAGACGGCGGGGAACCGCAGGACGACTGTCTGTTCTGCAAGATCGTGGCGGGGCAGATCCCGGCGACACTGGTACGCGAGACGGACACGGTCGTGGCGTTCCGCGACATCAACCCGCAGGCGCCGACCCACATCCTGGTCATCCCCAAACTGCACTACCCGGACGCGGCCTCCCTGGCCGCCGCCGAACCCGGCGTCCTCGCGGACGTCCTGCGCGAGGCCGGTGAGGTCGCGGGCGAGGAGAAGCTGGACAGCTACCGCATCGTCTTCAACACGGGCAGCGGCGCCGGCCAGACCGTCTTCCACGCGCACGCCCACCTGTTGGGCGGCCGCGGTCTCCAGTGGCCGCCGGGATAGCCCGCCTTGTCCGCACGTGAACTGGTGGTCCTCGGCACCGCCAGCCAGGTCCCGACCCGGCACCGCAACCACAACGGCTATCTGCTGCGCTGGGACGGCGAGGGTCTCCTCTTCGACCCGGGCGAGGGCACCCAGCGCCAGATGCTGCGCGCCGGGGCCGCCGCGCACGACCTGAACCGCATCCTCGTCACCCACTTCCACGGCGACCACTCGCTCGGACTCGCCGGGGTGATCCAGCGCGTCAACCTCGACCGCGTACCGCACGAGGTGACCGCGCACTACCCGCTCTCCGGACAGCACTTCTTCGAGCGGCTGCGGTACGCCACGGCCTACCGCGAGACGGTCGCGCTGACCGAGGCGCCGGTCGCGGACGACGGCGTGCTCGCGACGACCCCCGCGTACACCCTCGAGGCCCGCCGGCTCTCCCACCCCGTCGAGTCCTTCGGGTACCGGCTGGTCGAACCCGACGGCCGGCGGATGCTGCCCGAGCGGCTCGCCGAGCACGGGATCAGGGGCCCCGACGTCGGCGTGCTGCACCGCGAGGGCTCGCTGCGCGGCGTCACGCTGGACGACGTCAGCGAGGTGCGGCGCGGCCAGCGGTTCGCGTTCGTCATGGACACCCGGCTGTGCGAGGGGGTGGACGCCCTCGCCGAGGACTGCGACCTGCTCGTCATCGAGTCGACCTTCCTCGACGGTGACCACAAGCTCGCCTCGGACCACGGACATCTGACCGCCGGGCAGGCGGGCCGGGTGGCCAAGGAGGCGGGCGTACGGCACCTCGTGCTCACCCACTTCAGCCAGCGCTACTCCGATCCCGGGGAGTTCGAGCGCGAGGCCCGCGCGGCGGGGTTCGACGGGGAACTGACGGTGGCGCACGATCTGGTCAGGGTGCCGGTCCCCAAGCGCCGGTGACGGGGCGACGGACCCGGGCCGGGGCCCGTCGCCCGCGGTTCGCCGCGGGCCGGGTCCGGGCTGGGTCCGGCACCGGTGTCGGGAAGGTGCCGGTTTCGGTGTGCCCGGGAATCGACCGTACGATGCTTCGATGTCCCTCCCCAAGGCTGAACTGCACCTTCACATCGAAGGCACCCTCGAACCCGAACTGGCCTTCGCGCTCGCCGCCCGCAACGGCGTCACCCTGCCGTACGCGAACACCGAGGAGCTGCGCGAGGCGTACCTCTTCGACGACCTCCAGACGTTCCTGAACCTGTACTACGAGCTGATGGCCGTGCTGCGGACGGAGGAGGACTTCGCCGACCTGGCCGACGCCTACCTCGCCCGGGCCGCCGCGCAGGGCGTGCGGCACGCGGAGATCTTCTTCGACCCGCAGGCGCACATCGCCCGGGGCGTGCCGATGGGGACGGTCGTCGAGGGGTTGTGGCGGGCGCTCGGGCGCAGCGAGGAGACCCACGGCGTCTCCACCCAGCTGATCATGTGCTTCCTGCGCGACGAGTCCGCCCAGTCGGCCATGGACACCCTGGAGGCCGCGAAGCCCCACCTCGACCGGATCGTCGGCATCGGACTCGACTCCGCCGAGGTCGGCCACCCGCCGGCCAAGTTCCGGGCGGTGTACGAGGCCGCGGCCGAGCTCGGTCTGCGGCGCGTGGCGCACGCCGGCGAGGAGGGGCCGCCCGCTTACATCACCGAGGCCCTCGACGTCCTCGGCGTCGAGCGCGTCGACCACGGGCTGCGCTGCATGGAGGACCCCGCGCTCGTCGAGCGACTGGTCCGGGAGCGGGTGCCGCTGACCCTCTGCCCGCTGTCGAACGTACGGCTGCGCGCCGTGGACGTCCTGGCGGAGCATCCGCTGCCCGCCATGCTCGACGCCGGGCTGCTGTGCACGGTCAACTCCGACGACCCCGCCTACTTCGGCGGGTACGTCGGCGACAACTTCCGCGCGGTGCGCGAGGCCCTCGGGCTCGGCGAGGAGCGGCTGCGGGAACTGGCGCGCAACTCGTTCGAGGCGTCCTTCCTGGAACACGACGAGGAGCGGCGGGCCCGCTACATCGCCGAGGTCGAGGCGTACGAGTTCCCCTAGGCCCTGACGCCGCGGGGCCGCCCTCCGGGCGACGGCGGGAAGGTGACGGCACGGCCTAGCGGGCCGCCACCGGGTGCCGGGGACCCGCCGCGTCGGACGCCGCCGGCCCGGCCGACGGGGCCTGCGAGGCGATCGCCGTGGCGGGGGGCTCCGGGCCGATCTCGGCGAAGGGCCGCTCGGCCGCCGGGACCGGCGCCAGGGTGATCTCCACGACCGGGACCTCCGGGAACCGGCCGTCCGAGACGGGGAGTTCGGTGGACCCGCCGCCCATGACCGGGACCGGCGCCACCGGTTCGGTCGCGACCGGCACCTCCACGACGGGGATCTCCACGACCTGCGTGCCGCGTCGCGAGCGCAGGGCCACCAGCGTCATCGGGACGCTCACCAGCAGCAGACCCGCCGCCAGGACCGTGCCCATCGCCGGGTAGCCCGCCCGCGCCGACAGCAGACTGCCGGTGAGCGGACCGCAGGCCGTGCCGAGCGAGGAGGCGGAACCGACGAGGACCGCCCACCGGCCCCGCGGGTCCATGGACGCGGCGAGACCGATCACGTAGGTGAGCACGACCGGGTACAGCGCGTTCCAGGCGATCTCGCCCGACGCGAACGACGTCAGGTCGGTGGCCGCCGAGCTGAGCGCGATGCAGCCGGCTATCAGCGCCGTGCCCAGGCCGATCGGCAGCGCCCGGCCGAGCCGCGGGCCGAGGACGCCCGCTCCGACGACCCCGAGCAGTCCGGCGCCGAGCGCCACCGCGAACACCGCGCCGACCGTGACCTCGCTCAGGCCCGCCTGGGTCACGCCGATCCGGCCGCTGACGCCCCACAGGGAGTTCTGCGCGAGGGACCAGAAGAGCATCGAGGCGGCCAGGAGCAGGCCGGAGCGCCGGTGCGGGAGCGCACCGGCGGCACGCCGGGTGTGGGCGGCCGGCGCGTGCGCGGGCAGCCGTCCCGTCAGGGGCAGGACGAGCAGGGCGGTACAGGCGATCGCGGCGAGCGGGACGCCGTGCGCCGGGCCGAGGTGGGGGATCGTCAGGTACAGCGCGCCCGCGAGGCCGGAGACCCCGAGCAGACCCAGCGTGGTGACCCGGTGCGGATCGCGCCGGCCGGCGATTCCGGTCGCGGCGACCGTGGTGGCCGTACCCGATCCGAAGCCGCCGACGATCGCGCCGGCGACCACGAGGGGCACGGCTCCGCAGAGCGCGGCGGTGCCGTAGCCGACGACGGCGAGGAGCAGACCGGCGCGGGCCAGAGCGCGCGGGCCGAAACGGTCGACGCGGGAGGCGAGCAGGAAGCCGGACGAGGCGGAGCCCAGCAGCAGGACACTGCCGATGGCTCCGGCCTGCGTGGCCGAGAGCGGGAGCCCCGCGTCCAGCCGGCCGACGGTGGTGGGCAGCAGATACGCGGCGAGGTACCCGGCCGTGAAAAGGGCGACGAGGGGCCAGGGCGTGGGGGTGCGGGCGGACACGGGCGTTCCCAGGGCATGCGAGAGCGACTCGGAAGAGAGAGGGGGAGGAGCGGCTGTCGACGGACAGGAACGCGCGGGCAATTTGTATCAAAGTGGGGGGTCCGCGAAAAAGGTGTGACGGTGTGATCTGGGGCACTCTTTGTTTGAGGTGGGGGCCGAGGGGGCAGCCAGGCCCCTTCTCCCGGCACCGGACGGTGCCGGACGTCATCACCCGGCGCGGGAGCGGGGCCGGCCCCCGCTCGGGGGAAGGCGGTCGGGCCGCCCTGGCGCGAGCCGTCGGAGCACGCCTCCCGCACCCCGGAAGGACCGCGTACCGGCAGGTGGCCGCGGGTGCGCGCCCCTCGGCGGGGGCGGCGGCGGGCGCGGGTCGGTGACCGGTGGAGCCCCGCCCGCACCACGGGCGGCGACAGCCCCGGCGTGACCCACGGCCCGTCCGGCCGGTGTGGTGCACACTGGCCAGATCCGTACCACCCCAGGGAGCGCACCGTGATCGCGTCCAACGGCGGGGGACCGTTCCGCCAGGCCCATGTCGACCCGCTCGCCCGGCTGCGCACGGCGCAGGACCCGCCCTGGGACGTCTACCTCACCGGCCCCGTCTTCCTGGACATCATCTTCACCGGGCTGGACTCCGCCCCCGTGCGCGGCACCGAGTCCTGGGCGCGGGGCATGGGTTCGAGCCCCGGCGGGGTCGCGAACATGGCGACCGCCCTCGCCCGGCTGGGTCTGAGGACCTCGCTCGCCGCGGCCTTCGGGGACGACCACTACGGCGAGTACTGCTGGGACGCGCTCGAACAGGGCGAGGGCATCGATCTGACGCCGTCGCGGGCCGTGCCCGGCTGGCACTCGCCGGTCACCGTGTCGATGGCGTACGAGGGCGAGCGGACCATGGTCAGCCACGGGCACGAGCCGCCCCCCGAGGAGCCCGCCCCGGACTGCCCGCCCCGCGCGCGTGCCGCCGTCGCCTCGCTGACCCCGGGAATCCGCGCGCCCTGGCTCGCGCAGGCCGCGAGCCGCGGGACCCGGATCTTCGCGGACGTCGGCTGGGACGACACCGGCCGCTGGGACCTGGCGGGCCTCGCCGACCTGGCGCACTGCGAGGCGTTCCTGCCGAACGCCGAGGAGGCCATGCGGTACACCGGCGCCGACTGCCCGCGCGCGGCGGCGCACGCGCTCGCCGAGCACGTGCCGCTGGCGGTCGTCACCCTCGGCGCCGACGGCGCCTACGCCGTGGACGGCGGCTCGGGGGAGTGCGCCGAGGTTCCCGCGATCGCCGTCGAGGCGCTGGACCCGACGGGCGCGGGGGACGTCTTCGTCGCCGGATTCGTCATGGGGACGCTGGCCGACTGGCCGCTCGCCGACCGGCTCGCCTTCGCCGGGCTCACCGCCGCGCTCTCCGTCCAGGAGTTCGGCGGATCGCTGTCGGCGCCCGGCTGGTCGGAGATCGCCGCCTGGTGGCGCCGGGTCCAGTCGGTCGACGACCAGGACCCGGCGGCCCTGCGCCGGTACGCCTTCCTGGAGGGACTGCTCCCCGAGGTCACCCGCCCCTGGCCGCTGCGGCGGGCCGTGCCGACGATCGGGTTCGGCCGCTCGGCGTGAGACCGGCCCGTCGTGGGGCGCTCGATCAAACGGGCGCTCGATCGAACGGAGTGCCCGACGAGGGGACGGCCGGTCGCGGAGAGCCCGATCGTGGGTCCTCCCTCGCCGTAGGCGCGTCCGTGCCCGCGGCCCCGAGGCCGGGGACGGGGCCGGAGGCGCCTGATCGTCTCGCTCTCAGGTCACGACGTCGTGACGTCGGGAAAAGCCCTACGGCTCTGTCAGCGCCGCGACGTACGCTGGGAACGCAAGGCTGCCCGTGTGGCAAGCGTGCCGACCGAGGAGGATACGCAGGCCTACAGAGCCGGCCCATGACTCAGACACCCACAGCTCACGACCCCGCTCAGGGGCAGGCACGCGCGCACTTCACCGTCCCGGCCAAACACCCCATGGTGACGGTGCTGGGTTCCGGGGACTCCCTCCTGCGCGTGATCGAGAAGGCCTTCCCGGCGGCCGACATCCACGTCCGGGGAAACGAGATCAGTGCGGTCGGCGACGCCGATGAAGTCGCTCTCGTCCAGCGCCTGTTCGACGAGATGATGCTGGTGCTCCGCACGGGGCAGCCCATGACGGAGGACGCAGTGGAACGCTCGATCGCCATGCTCAGGGCGAGCGAGAACGGGGAGGGCGACGGCCAGGAGACTCCGGCCGAGGTGCTCACGCAGAACATCCTGTCCTCGCGAGGCCGCACCATCCGCCCCAAGACGCTCAACCAGAAGCGTTACGTGGACGCCATCGACAAGCACACCATCGTCTTCGGCATCGGCCCCGCCGGTACCGGCAAGACGTACCTCGCGATGGCGAAGGCCGTCCAGGCGCTCCAGTCCAAGCAGGTCAACCGCATCATCCTGACCCGCCCGGCGGTCGAGGCCGGCGAGCGGCTGGGATTCCTGCCCGGCACGCTGTACGAGAAGATCGACCCGTACCTGCGCCCCCTGTACGACGCCCTGCACGACATGCTCGACCCCGACTCGATCCCGAGGCTCATGGCGGCAGGGACGATCGAGGTCGCACCGCTGGCGTACATGAGGGGCCGCACCCTCAATGACGCTTTCATCATTCTGGACGAGGCCCAGAACACCAGCGCCGAGCAGATGAAGATGTTCCTCACCCGGCTCGGCTTCGACTCGAAGATCGTGATCACGGGTGACGTCACGCAGGTCGACCTCCCGAGCGGCACCAAGTCGGGTCTGCGGCAGGTCCAGGACATCCTCGAGGGCCTCGACGACGTGCACTTCTCGCGGCTCACGTCCCAGGATGTCGTCCGGCACAAGCTGGTCGGCCGTATCGTCGACGCGTACGAGAAGTACGACAGCGAGAACGGCACCGAGAACGGCTCCCACAAGGGCCGCGGCAACGCCGGACACAAGGGGAAGTAGACCAGCACCGCCATGTCGATCGACGTCAACAACGAATCCGGAACCGAGGTCGACGAGCAGGCGATCCTCGACATCGCCCGCTACGCGCTCGCCCGGATGCGTATCCACCCGCTCTCCGAGCTCTCGGTCATCGTCGTGGACACCGACGCCATGGAGCAGCTGCACATCCAGTGGATGGACCTGCCCGGCCCGACGGACGTCATGTCCTTCCCGATGGACGAGCTGCGTCCGCCGTCGAAGGACGACGACGAGCCGCCGCAGGGCCTGCTCGGCGACATCGTGCTCTGCCCCGAGGTCGCCGAACAGCAGGGCAAGGACGCCCCGACGCAGCACTCCATGGACGAGGAGCTCCAGCTCCTCACCGTCCACGGAGTGCTGCACCTGCTCGGCTACGACCACGAGGAGGCCGACGAGAAGGCCGAGATGTTCGGTCTCCAGGCCGCCATCGTGGACGGCTGGCGCGCGGAGAAGGGCATGACGGGTCCCTCTCCGGCCCCGACCGTGTCATGAGCGCTCAGCTGGTCCTGGGCGCCATCGCCCTGGTCGTCGTCGCCTGGCTCGCCGCCTGCGCTGAGGCGGGTATCGCCCGCGTCTCCAGCTTTCGCGCCGAGGAGGCCGTGCGCGGCGGGCGGCGCGGCAGCGCCAAGCTCGCGAAGGTCGCCGCGGACCCCACGCGCTATCTGAACGTGGCGCTGCTCGTCCGTGTCGTCTGCGAGATGGCCGCCGCCGCGCTCGTCGTCTACGCCTGCCTGAAGGAGCTCGACAGGACCTGGCAGGCACTGGCCGTCGCCATCACCGTCATGGTCCTCGTGTCGTACGTCGCGGTCGGGGTCTCACCGCGCACCATCGGACGCCAGCACCCGCTGAACACCGCGACGGCCGCCGCGTACGTCCTGCTGCCGCTGGCCCGGATCATGGGCCCGATCCCCCCGCTGCTGATCCTGATCGGCAACGCGCTCACCCCCGGCAAGGGCTTCCGGCACGGCCCGTTCGCCTCCGAGGCGGAGCTGAGGGCGCTCGTCGACCTCGCCGAGAAGGAGTCCCTCATCGAGGACGAGGAGCGCCGCATGGTGCACTCCGTCTTCGAGCTCGGCGACACCCTCGTGCGCGAGGTCATGGTGCCCCGCACGGACCTCGTCGTCATCGAGCGCTACAAGACGATCCGGCAGGCCCTCACCCTCGCCCTGCGCTC
Organism: Streptomyces sp. NPDC002580; assembly: GCF_042889485.1. Lineage (NCBI taxonomy): Bacteria > Bacillati > Actinomycetota > Actinomycetes > Kitasatosporales > Streptomycetaceae > Streptomyces > Streptomyces sp. NPDC002580. Next base: position 560,807 of record NZ_JBIAQZ010000001.1, read on the forward strand.
GGGCTTCTCGCGCATACCCGTCACCGGGGAGAACGAGGACGACATCGTCGGGATCGTCTACCTGAAGGACCTGGCCCGCAAGACGCACATCAGCCGGGACGCCGAGTCCGAACTCGTGTCCACCGCGATGCGGCCGGCCACCTTCGTGCCCGACACCAAGAACGCGGGCGACCTGCTGCGCGAGATGCAGCAGGAGCGCAATCACGTCGCCGTCGTCATCGACGAGTACGGCGGCACGGCCGGCATCGTCACCATCGAGGACATCCTCGAGGAGATCGTCGGCGAGATCACCGACGAGTACGACCGCGAGCTGCCGCCCGTCCAGAAGCTCGGCGACCGGCGCTTCCGGGTGACCGCCCGCCTCGACATCGGCGACCTCGGCGAGCTGTACGGCTTCGAGGCCTACGACGACGAGGACGTGGAGACCGTCGGCGGCCTGCTCGCCAAGGCGCTGGGACGCGTGCCCATCGCCGGCGCCTCCTCGGTGGTCGAACTGCCCGACGGGGGCGAGCTGCGGCTGACCGCGGAGGCCGCGGCGGGCCGCCGGAACAAGATCGTCACGGTGCTCGTGGAACCGGTCCGCCCGGCCGGTCAGGAGAAGGAGGAGGAACCCGGGTGACTCCGTCGCGGCTGCGCGCGTTCTGCCTGTCCTTCAACGCCGCCGTGGAGGACTTCCCCTTCAACCCCGAGACCTCGGTCTACAAGGTGCTGGGCAAGCTCTTCGCGCTGACGAACCTGGACGCGCGCCCGCTCGCGGTCAACCTCAAGTGCGACCCGCAGGACGCGATCCGGCTGCGCGAGCAGTACCCGGGGCTGATCGTCCCCGGCTGGCACATGAACAAGCGGCACTGGAACACGGTGACCGTGGACGGCGAACTCCCGGACCGCCTGGTCAGGGAGCTCGTCGAGGACTCGTACGACCTCGTCGTGGCCGGTCTGCCGCGCGCCGAGCGGCTGCGCCTCGACCGGCCCTGACCCGTCGGCGGGGACCGGCCCCGGCACTTCGTATGCTCTGGGCATGACCGACAGCAGCGCGCTCGACCCCGAGGACCGCAAGATCGTCACCCTGGCCCGTTCAGCGCGGGCCCGCAACGGTGTGCCCGAGGGGGCGGCCGTACGGGACGAGACGGGGCGTACCTACGTCGCCGGGACCGTGGACCTGGCGTCCCTGAGGCTGAGCGCCCTGCGCACGGCCGTGGCGATGGCGGTGGCGTCCGGGGCGAAGTCCCTGGAGGCGGCTGCCGTGGTGTCCGAGGTCGCGGCCGTCGTGGACGAGGATCTCGCGGCCGTACGGGATCTCGGCGGGCCCGGCACACCGGTGCTGCTGGCCGGACCCGACGGTGTGGTGCACATGACGGTCACCGCGGGCTGAGCCCCGACCGACCGCCGGACCGACCGGCCGCTTCGTCCGACCGTCCGCCCCGCCTGTCCCACCCCACCCCGCCGCCACTGCCCGGGCGGCCGAAAGTACTCGGTGCGGGCGGTGCGGGCGGTGCGGGCGGTGCGGGCGGTGCGGGCGGTGCGGGCGGTGCGGGCGGTGCGGGTGGAGACGGCGGCCGGAGCCGGAGGTTCCTCAGAAGCCGAGCTTGCGCAGCTGCCGGGGGTCCCGCTGCCAGTCCTTGGCGACCTTCACATGGAGGTCGAGGAAGACCGGCGTGCCCAGCAGCGCCTCGATCTGCTTGCGGGACTTGATGCCGACGTCCTTCAGCCGCTTGCCCTTGGGGCCGATGACGATGCCCTTCTGGCTGGGGCGCTCGATGTAGACGAAGGCGTGGATGTCGAGGAGCGGCTTGTCGGCGGGGCGGTCCTCGCGCGGCAGCATCTCCTCGACCACGACGGCGATGGAGTGCGGAAGCTCGTCGCGGACGCCCTCCAGCGCGGCCTCGCGGATCAGCTCCGCGATCATGACCTGCTCGGGCTCGTCCGTCAGGTCGCCCTCGGGATAGAGGGCGGGCCCCTCCGGCAGCAGCGGGACGATCAGGTCGGCCAGCAGGCCCACCTGTGAGTCGCCCACCGCGGACACCGGAACGATCTCGGCCCACTCGAAGCCGAGCTCCCGGCCGAGCTGGTCGATCGCGATGAGCTGCTCGGCGAGCGTCTTGCTGTCGACGAGGTCGGTCTTCGTGACGATCGCGATCTTCGGCGTCTTCTTGATCGACGCCAGCTCCTTCGCGATGAAACGGTCGCCCGGGCCGAGCTTCTCGTTCGCGGGCAGGCAGAAGCCGATCACGTCGACCTCGGCCCAGGTGGTGCGGACGATGTCGTTGAGCCGCTCGCCCAGCAGGGTGCGCGGCTTGTGCAGGCCGGGGGTGTCCACGAGGATCAGCTGCGCGTCGGGCCGGTGCACGATGCCGCGCACCGTGTGCCGCGTGGTCTGCGGCTGGTTGGCGGTGATCGCCACCTTCTGGCCGACCAGAGCGTTCGTGAGGGTGGACTTGCCCGCGTTGGGGCGGCCCACGAAACAGGCGAAGCCGGCGCGGTGGTTCCCCGCGGCGTCGAGGGCCTGCGAGCTGCCCCCGTCCTTGGACGGCTCGGATGACTGGTTGCGAACGCTCATGGCGCCCATTCTCCCTGATCGTCGGGTGCCCGCCGTACCAAGTTGTTCGAGAGGCCGGAAGCAGGCATTCCGCTACCCGCGCGCACGGCGTTCGAGGACGCGTCCGCCGGTGGGCCGGGACGCGCGGTCCGGGCCGTCCCGATGTCGCCCACCGGTGTGCCGGAGGTGAGGATCCGGTAACCGCGACGCAATGAAACACCGTGGAAACCTCGGCGAACACATCCGGAAATGCGGGCCCGTGACGCTCTGACGACGCCCCCACCCCGTTGGAGAGACCGTGACTCTGGCCGCTGCCCGGATCGACACCGGCGACACAGCCTGGCTGCTCGCCGCCACCGCGCTCGTCCTCCTGATGACTCCCGGCCTCGCCCTGTTCTACGGCGGCATGGTCCGGGCCAAGAGCGTGCTCAACATGCTGATGATGAGCTTCGTGTCGATCGCCCTGGTGACGGTCGTGTGGCTGACCGCCGGGTACTCCCTCGCGTTCGGCGAGGACGCGTTCGGCGGGCTCGTGGGCGGGCTGCGGCACGCCGGGATGGCCGGACTCGGTCCCGCCGACGTGCAGGGCACCGTCCCCACCCTGCTCTTCGCCACCTTCCAGCTCACCTTCGCGGTCATCACCGCCGCGCTGATCAGCGGGGCGGTCGCCGACCGGGCGAAGTTCGGGGCGTGGCTCGTCTTCGTGCCCGCCTGGGCGCTGCTCGTATACGTTCCCGTCGCGCACTGGGTGTGGGGTCCGGGCGGCTGGATCCGTGACGGTCTCGGCGCGCTCGACTTCGCGGGCGGTATGCCGGTCGAGATCACCTCGGGCGCCTCCGGGCTCGCGCTGTGCCTGGTCCTCGGCCCGCGGCTCGGCTTCAAGAAAGAAGCGATGCGACCGCACAACCTGCCCATGGTCATGCTCGGCGCCGGTCTCCTGTGGTTCGGCTGGTTCGGCTTCAACGCCGGGTCGGCCCTCGGCGCGAACGGTCTGGCCGCCGCGGCCTTCCTCAACACGCTCACCGCCGGCTGCACGGGCCTGCTCGGCTGGCTCCTCGTCGAGCAGCGTCGCGACGGCCACCCGACGACGCTGGGCGCCGCCTCGGGCGCGGTCGCCGGTCTGGTGGCCATCACCCCGTCCTGCGGCTCCGTGTCCCTGCTGGGCGCGCTCGCCGTCGGGCTCACCGCCGGCACCGTCTGCTCGTATGCCGTGGGCTGGAAGTTCCGGCTGAACTACGACGACTCGCTGGACGTCGTCGGCGTCCACCTGGTCGGCGGCGTCATCGGCACGCTGCTCATCGGCGTCTTCGCCGTCCACGACATGACCGGCGGGGCCCAGGGGCTGCTCTACGGCGGCGGGTTCGGCCAGCTCGGCAGGCAGCTGGTCGCGGTGGCGGCCGTCGGAGCGTACGCGTTCGCCGTGACCTACGGCCTCGGCAGGCTGATCGACCGGGTCGTGGGCCTGCGCGCGGACGAGGACCACGAGCGGACCGGCCTGGACCTTACGGTGCACGCCGAGAGCGCCTACGATCACGGGGTTCTGGGCCATGGCGCCCCGGTTTCCTCGTCCCTTCCCACCGCGCAGAAGGCCAGGCCCCACGAATGAAGCTCATCACGGCGATCGTCAAGCCCCACCGGCTCGACGAGGTCAAGACCGCCCTGCGGGAGATCGGTGTGCACGGGCTGACCGTCACCGAGGCCAGCGGGTACGGGCGTCAGCGCGGGCACACGGAGGTGTATCGCGGCGCCGAGTACCAGGTCGACCTGGTGCCCAAGGCCCGGATCGAGGTCGTCGTCGACGACGCGGACGCCGAGGCGGTCATCGACGCGGTGGTCAAGGCCGCGCGGACCGGGAAGATCGGGGACGGGAAGGTGTGGGCCGTACCCGTGGAGACGGTCGTGCGGGTGCGGACGGGCGAACGCGGGCCCGACGCGCTCTGACCGTCAGTACCACCGCCGCCGCGAGTCCGGCCGTCACGAGCAACGCCGCCGGCCACGGCAGTGCGAGGAACGACACCCTCGCCGACTCCCGGGTACCGGGGGCACTGGCTGTCAACGTCACGTCTCCCCAGTCGAGTTGGGGCGATCCGTGCCAGGGGGCGGTGAGCCGGACCCGCTGGCCGGGGAGCAGTTCCGAGGGGATGTCCGTGAGCCCCCGGGACAGCAGGGTCCGTCCGAAGAGGCCCTCGGCCCTCAGCCGCACCTGCGGGTTCAGCGTCACGTTGCCCGTGTTGTGGAGGGTGTAGGTGAGGGTGGTCGTGGCGGATCCCGCGCCGGGGATCAGCGGCTGGTGGTGGGAGAGGTGGACCTTCTCCACGGCGAGGGCGGGAACGGTCGGTCCGCCGACCCGGAGATAGACACGGGCGGCCACCGCCCGCCGTACCCCGACGGTGAGGGAGTCCCCGCCCGTCTCGATCCGTTCGTCGAGCGCCACCAGCGCGCCCGGATGGTCACCGGGTTCGGCCCCCTCCGGGACCCGGAGGGTGAACGGCACGGTGACCTTCCCGTGCGCGGGAACGGTGACCCGCGAGCGGGCGGCCCTGGCCCACGCCCCCACCCCGCGCTGCTTCTCCTTCAGCGTGCGCACGGCGAAACCGCCGTCGCGGGCGGTGTTGTAGGCGTCGGCCGCGTACAGCCGGAAGGCCAGGGGGCGGCCGGTCCTGTTGGTGACGGTGACCTTGTCCCTCAGGGTCTGGCCGGGATCGGCGGACAGGTAGAAGTACGGCCGCGCTGCGACGCGCGAGGCGACGGGGTAGACCGACCAACTGCCGTTGTCGGCCGCGTACGAGGGGGTGGCGAGGAGGGCCAGGAAGAGGCTCAGGAGGAGGGCGTACGTCTTGCGCATGGGTGCGGACCCCCGCGGACGGCTTGGGCGGACGAGGTGGTCGGGCGGGTGCGCGCCCGGCCACCGGGGTGCGGAGCGACCGGCGGACCGGTCAGCTGAGCGTCAGCGTGAGCACACCGGAGTAGGAGCCGGGAGGCGTGAACTCCGGGACGTTCAGCGACAGTCCGGCGTCGACGGTGAACTCGCCACCGGTGACTGCCCCGTTGGGGGTGGACGCCAGGGTCGCTCCCGAGGTGCCCACCGTGCCGGACGAGCCGGCCTGGCAGGTGCTCGGGCTGCCGGCCTTGGTGGCGCAGGCCGGGGTCCAGCTCAGGGCACCGGCGTCGATCTTCGCGCCGGGGCCGGTGAAGTCGGTGACCTTGCCGGTCAGGGACCAGCCCGCGGGTCCGCCGCGGAAGTCCTTGACCGTCACCGTCTTCAGGGCGCCCGTGGAGGCTCCGCCCTTGCCGAAGTCGACCGCCGACAGCGCGACGGCGTCCCCGGCCTGGGTCATCGACAGCGTGCCCGCCTTCACCGTGGTGGTGAGCTTCTGACTGCCCTCGGGGACAGGGGTGTTGTCGATGACGACATACGCGGCCGGACCCGCTCCGGTGTCCGCGTTCCAGCTTCCTCCCTCGTACGCGACCACGCCGGTCGTCGTCTTGTCGTTGACGACGAGCGAGCCGCTGAAGGAGCCCTGGGCGTTCGCGGTCACGCTCGCCGTGTCGGCGGTCTGGGTGGCCCCGGACCGTCCGGCGAGGGTGACGGTGGCTCCCGGGGTGAAGTCGCTGCCGGTGACGGTCACGCTGTCACCGGGGTTGCCGGATGCCGAACCGAGCTGGATGGCCCGGGTGTTGGTCTGTCCGCCGCCCGTCGCGGTGACCGTCTCGGAGACCGGGGCGGGCGGGCTGATGACCGTGCACGGGGTGTCCAGCTCCAGGATGTAGCTGGTGTGGATGTTGTAGTCGCCGGGCGAGAGCGTGATCGCGCCGGGCGCGGTGACCGTGAAGGTGCCGGTCATGGAGAACGACGGGAAGGCGCCCCGGCCGGGCACCGGGTCGTTCTTCTTCGGCCCCGCGACGGTGACGTTGCCCGTCTGCGCCCCGCCGAGCGTGACCTTGCCGGTCGGCGTCATGATGTCGGCCGGCAGGGCGAGATCGGTGGGGTTGCTCGCGGCGGGCGTGACCACCGTGTACGTGACGGTGACCGTGTCGCCGACCTGGGGACTCGCGTCGTCCACCGTGATCTTCGCCGTGGTGGTGCCGTCGATCGGCGGGAGGCCCGCGATCGCCGGCGGGATGCAGTGCGTGGCGAAGTCCACGTTCGTGGAGGCGGCTCCGGCCGGGGCGGCCAGCGCACCTCCCGCGGTGAGTGCGAGGGCGGCCGCCCCGAGCAGTGCCGCCCATCGGCGTCTTCGGGTTGTCGGACCCGTGGTTGACATGGTTGTTGCCCCCTCCTGAGGGATGCGGGCGCAGCGGCTCATCCGCGCCGACAGGGGGCCATTGATGTGCGGGCCGTGTAAGAAGTCAATGGAGTCCCGGTGCAGTGACTGATGGCCCATCAGTTCCTGTCATGGTCGGCGGCTGCCTCCACCCGCCGGGGAACTGCCGAGCCGGTGCCGCTGCGCGCGGGCGGCACCGGCCCTCGGGTCAGGTCGTGGCGGGTCAGTCGAAGACGAACGGGCCTGGGGACTGCGGCGCGTTCGCCGTACAGCTGATGGTGATGCCGAACACCACCATCTTCAGGGAGCCGCCGTAGGTCTCCAGGCTGTCGCCGGAGGCGACGGTGCCGTCCAGCGGGCCCACCGAGACCCCGCTGCCCGCGGCCATGGCCGGGTTCTTCTTGCCGCTGAAGGCGGTGGTCCCGCCGCTCGCGTTCACCAGGGTCAGGGTGGAGGTGACCGAGTTCTGGGCCAGGGGGAGCGGGGTCGTGATGCTGGTGGAGCTGAGGGTGATCGTCGCGGCCGTGCTGTCCTGCGTGGCCGTGAGGGTGGCCTCTCCGCCACCGCCGATGTTGCAGGTCGCGTTGATGGTGGCGCTCTGGGGAGTGACGGCCGCGGCGGCCGGCGCGAAGGCCAGACCGGTCGCGGCGAGGGTGCCGGCGGCTAACGCCGCGACGGTGGTGAGTTGCTTGCCTCTCATCGAAATCCCTTCCCTTGTACGGGAATTGCCATGTGGGGATGGTCGGGACGGGTCCGTCCGCCCTGGTCCGGGCACACGGGTCCTCACCTCTGTGCCCGGTGAGGGTGCGGGGAGACGTGTACGCGGACCGTCCGCGGGTGGGGTGCGGGACGCCGTGCGGAGGCGTGACTGACGGCCTGTCGGAACGTGCGGTTCCATTGAGGCGCGGGTGCCTCACGATGGCAAGGGAAGCGGACCCTTTCCTTCAACGGTCATGAAAAGTGGCCGAAGTCGAACCCGGGGCCGGACCGACGCCCCGGCTCCGTACCCGGCTCCGGTGTGGGCGCGGGCGTCCGGTGTCACCTCGGACCGGTCGGCGGCCCGGCGGGCGAGGTCATGTCCTGCAGGCCCACCACACGCAGCAGCCGGAGGCGCTCGTAGGACTCGGTGCCGGGGCGCGCGGTGTGGACGATGAGCTGCTGGTGGTCGCCGGAGCTGAGCAGGAGCTCGCAGTCGAGTTCCAGCAGACCCACCGTGGGATGCAGGAACCGCTTCGTCGCGGCGCGTCGCACCGCGACCTCGTGGGACTCCCACAGGAGCGCGAACTCCTCGCTCACGGAGCGGAGTTCGGCCACCAGGGCGGCGGGGGCCGGATCGTCGGGGCGGGCCGCGGCGACCGCGCGCAGGTTGGCGACATGGGAGCGCGCGTGCCCGGGGCGGTCCTCGGGAGGGCAGAGGGCGCGGGCCCGCGGGTCGGTGAAGAACCGGCGTACGAGATTGCGCCCGGGCTCGGCCTCGCCCGTCAGCGCGGCCGCCATCGCGTTCTGCGCCAGCACGTCGCCGTAGTCAGTCAGGACCATCGCGGGCGCGTCGTGCAGCCGGTCGAGGATCAGGAGCAGTCCGGGGCGGACGTGTGCGGAGGCGCTCGTGGCGCGCGGCGGTTCCTCCCCGGTCAGGTGGAAGAGGTGGTCCCGCTCGTCGCCGGTGAGCCGCAGGGCCCGGGCCAGGGCGCCCAGCATCTGCCGCGAGGGATGCGGTCCGCGCGCCTGTTCGAGCCGGGTGTAGTAGTCCACGGACATGCCCGCGAGCGCCGCCACCTCCTCGCGGCGCAGGCCCGGGGTGCGGCGCCGGGAACCGGCGGGGAGCCCCACGTCGGAGGGGTCCAGCCGGGCACGGCCGCGGCGCAGGAAGTCGGCGAGTTCGGCTCGGTCCACCTCTCCAGGGTGACGCGGGCCGCCGGTCTTATCCAGGGACCGCCGGTCCCCGGACAAGGAGGTCTCTCCCGCCCCGCCCGGCACCGGGGGACGGTGGAGGCCGACGAGAGGAACAGATCATGCTGACACTGGTGACCGGAACCACCGGCGAGGTCGGACGCCGCTTCGTACCCCGCCTCTTGAAGCAGGCACCCCCGGGCGACCGGGTGCGGGTGCTGGTCCGCGACGAGTCCCGGGCCACGGCCCTGGCGGACCTGACCGGCCCCACCGGTCTCGGGGTCGAGATCGCCGTGGGGGACCTGCGCGACTCCGGGACGCTCGGCAAGGCCCTTGTGGGCGTCGACGCGGTCGTGAACATCGCCGCCGCCTTCCGCGGGGTGCCCGACGAGGAGGCCCGGTCGGTCAACCGCGACGCCGCGCTGGAACTGGGCCGCGCCGCGCTCTCCTCGGGCGTGCGCAGGTTCGTGCAGGTCAGCACCAATCTGGTGTACGGGAAGGGCCGGGGCCGCCCGCTGACCGAGGACGACCCGACCCTGCCCGGTGCCGAGATGTGGGGCGCCTACCCGGAGTCCAAGAAGGAGGCGGAGGACGGCCTGCTCGCCCTGGAGGGCGGCATGGACGTCCGGATCGGCCGCCTCTCCTTCGTCTACGGCGAGGGCGACCCGCATCTGGCCGCGTCACTGCACTGGGCCGCGCACTGGGCCGCCGGCCGGCGGCTCCAGATGGTCCACCACGCGGACGTCGCCCAGGGACTGCTCCGCCTGCTGTACGCCCCCGCCGTGGGCGGCGGCCGGATCTACAACATCGCCGACGACGCCCCCGTTACCACCGTCGACCTCCACCTGATCAACGGAGTCGAGGTGCCGCCCGCCCTGTACGAGCGCACGGACCCGGACCCCTGGCACGGGATCGTGTCCACCGACCGCATCCGCCACGACCTGGGCTTCCGCCCGGTGTACCCGTCCCTGTGGACGGCCAGGGACGCCGGGGCCCTGTGACGGTTCAGGCCACCGGTTCCGCGATCAGCGCCGTGGCCACCCGCCGGAACCCCAGGCGGGCGTAGATCCGGGCCACGTCCTCGTCCCCGGCGGACAGGAACACGGTGTCGACACCGCGCGTCCGGGCGTCGGCCACCAGGGCGGCGGTCACCGCGAGGCCCAGCCCGCGGCGGCGCGCGGCGGGCAGCGTGCCGACGCCCACGACCTCGCTCACCCGGCCGACGGGCAGGTGCATGCCGGAGCAGAGGACCACGCCGTCCTCGACCGCGGCGGCGATCACCGTGCGGCCCGCGCGCACGCGTTCCGCCCCGGCGGGCAGTTCGTCGGCCCGGGCGATGATCTCGGCGGCCAGTTCGGCGGGCCCCGCCGGGCCCGTGGCCGTACCGGGAGCGGCGAACGCCAGGTGCGGAACGGCCAGCGCACCGGCCAGGAACGGGTCGTCGGGGCCGAGCACGCGGACGAGGGGGTGGGGGCCGGGGAGAGCACCGGCCGGGTCCGCGCCGTCCCGGTCCGTCAGGTCTGCGTCCCGGTCCGTCAGGTCGCCCTCCCGGACCATCAGCGGGTGCGCGTGCACCCGTAGCCCCGCGGCCTCGACGGCCTCCCGCAGTCCGGGTGTCACCTCGGCCACCCACTCGAACGCCTCCGGCACCCCGAGCTCGCGCTGCCGGGCCCGTACGCGGTCGACGTCCTCGGCGGTCGCTGCCGGGCCCGTCCAGCCGATCGCGGGGCGCGCGTAGTACGGCCAGCCCGGGGGCTCCCGGACGAAGAGGGTGAACGGGCCGAGGTCCTCAGCCCGCGCGGAGGCACGCGGCACCGCGTCGTAGTACTGCTCCAGCCGGCCGAGTGACGGGTTCAGGGTGGTCATGCGGCCATCCAAGACGACCGCCCGGGAGGAGTCACCCGATTTCGGCCACGCTCGACCCCGCCGGCCCTCGGCTCCCCCGGGGTTCCCCCTCGGCCCCGCGCTCAGTCGACTCCCCTGATCCGCCCCACCAGCACCGCCCCCGCGAGGCCGATCACCGCCGCGACCAGGTACAGGACCCGGTACCCGCCCAGATACGTCACGATCGGGGCCGCCAGCACGGGCGCCGCGACCTGGGGGAGGGCGTTGGCGATGTTGATGACGCCGAGGTCCTTGCCCCGGTCGAGGGCCGTGGGCAGGACGTCGGTCATCAGGGCGAAGTCGACGGAGGTGAAGACGCCGAAGCCGACCCCGAGGACGGCGGCCGCGACGATCGCCCCGGGCCAGGTCTGCCACCCCGCGAGGACCGCGGTGGCCACCGCCATCAGGACCCCGGACCAGATGACGAACGGCTTGCGGCGGCCCAGCCGGTCCGACCACACCCCGCCCACGACGACCGTGGCGAGCAGCGTGACCCCGTTCACCGCCGTCAGGATCAGCACCCCCTGCTCGGGGTCGTCGTGGTGCAGGCGGTCCCGCAGGTAATAGAGCAGGTACAGCAGGACCAGGGCGTTGCTGAGGTTGATGAGGAAGCGGGTCAGCCAGGCCCAGGCCAGGTCGGGGTGCTCGCGCGGGCTCAGCCGGAACGAGCCGAGGAAGGCGCGCCGGGACCAGGGCGGGCGGGCCGACACCGGCAGACGCAGGTCGGGGAAGCGGAGCACGTACGGCAGGACGCCCACCAGGGTGAACACCGCGCAGGCCGCGTAGCCGCCGCCGATGCCCCCGGCCACCGTCGCCAGCCCCGTGCCGCCGACCACGCCGAGGATCTGGGCCGCGCCCAGCCAGCCGCCCACGGAGCCGCGTTGCAGCCGCGGCACCCGGTCGGGGACGGCCGCGGTGACCGCGGCGAACGCGGCGTTCAGGGTCAGCTGGACCAGGCACCAGCCCGCCGCCATCGTCCACACGCCGCCGGCTCCCGCGAGGAGCAGCAGGGACAGCGCTCCGCCGGCCGCCCCGGCCACGATCCACGGCGTACGGCGGCCCCGGCGCGAGGTCGTACGGTCGGACAGCGCGCCGAACAGCGGGTTGGCGATCAGCGAGACGACCGCGCCCGCACCCGTCACCCAGGCCAGCATCGCCTCCTTGGACAGGCCGCTGCCGGGAGCGAAGTCCTCCGCCTGGGAGGCGAGGAGGATCTGCAGGGGGCCGTACCAGCCCACCCAGATCGCCCCGTTGGCGAGCGAGAGCGCCGAGGTCCAGCCCCGGCCGACCCGTTCGGCGGGCTCGGTGAGCGCGGCCACGGGCACGACCGGGTCGGCCGCGGTCATCTCTGCGCCCGCAGGGCGTCCCGCAGCCAGCCGTACGAGGCCTTCGGGGTCCGCTCCAGGGTGTCGTGGTCGACGTGCACGAGACCGAAGCGGCGCTCGTACCCCTCCGCCCACTCGAAGTTGTCCATCAGGGACCAGACGAAGTAGCCGCGTACGTCGACGCCCTGTTCCGACGCCCGGTGCAGCGCCCGTATGTGACCGTCCAGGAAGGCGATCCGCTCCTGGTCGTCGACGCCGTCGTAACTGCAGCCGTTCTCGGTGATGACGACGGGCGGGAGCCGGTCGCCGTAGCGCTCGCGGAAGCCGGTCAGCAGTTCGGTGAGCGCCTCGGGCACCACCGGCCAGCCGAAGTCGGTGACCGGGTACCCCTCCAGTTCCTTGACGGTGAAGGGCAGTTCGGCGGGCAGGGTGAGTCCGCCGAACTCGATCTCGGCGCCCTCGGGGGCGCCCACCTTCGTCGGCTGGTAGTAGTTGATCCCGTACCAGTCGACCGGCTCGCCGATGATCTTCAGGTCGGCCTCGACGTCACCGGGCATCAGCTCGCCGATGCCCTCGGGGTACCGGCCGAGCAGCACGGGGTCGGCGAAGAGGCGGTTGAGCAGGAGGTCGTAGAAGTCGGCCGCCTCGACGTCCTCCGTGCGGTCCGAGGCCGCCCAGGTAGGGCCGTGCGAGTTGGCGATGCCGATGTCGTCGGCGCCGGCCGCGCGCAGCGCCCGTACGGCGAGACCGTGGGCCAGGAGCTGGTGGTGGGCCGCGGGCAGGGCGTCGAACATGAGCTGCTTGCCGGGGGCGTGCGCGCCGAGCGCGTGGCCCAGCAGGGTGTGTTCGGCTGGTTCGTTGAGGGTGATCCACTTCTTGACGCGGTCGCCGAGGCGTCCGGCGACGACCGAGGTGTACTCGGCGAACCGCTCGGCGGTGTCCCGGTCCATCCAGTCCAGTTCCGCCGGCAGGTCCCAGTGGAAGAGGGTCGGCACGGGCCGGACGCCGGCCGCGCACAGGGCGTCGACCAGGCGGTCGTAGAAGTCGAGTCCCCCGGGGGAGTTCACCCGGGGCCAGGAGACGGAGAAGCGGTACGCGTCCACGCCGAGGCCGGCGAGCAGGGCCACGTCCTCGGGGTAGCGGTGGACGTGGTCGCAGGCCACCGCCGCTGTGGAGCCGTCCTTGATGTGTCCGGGCCCGGCGGTGAAGGCGTCCCACACCGAGGGGCCGCGTTCGTCCACGGCCCCCTCGATCTGGTGGGCCGAGGTGGACACACCCCAGAGGAAGTCGGACGGGAACCGGGGGAGCGGATGGGTCGCCATGCGCGCGATCATCGGTACCGGCGGGGACGGAAGTCAACGGTTCGGCGTGAACCCGTGGCTCCCGCCCGCCGCCCGCCCGGCGGGCCGCCGGACGCTCCGGTCCGGCCCCTCGTCAGGCGCCCTCCTTCAGGCCCCTTCCTTCAGTACGCGGGAGATCAGCTCGCGCTGCTCCTCGGTCAGCCCCGGGTCGGCGGCGTGGACCGTCCTGCCGTCCACGGTGATCCGGTAGCCGAAGCCGTCCGGGACGCCGGCCGGGGGTGTGCTCCGGCCGGCCGCGAGTGCCCGCTCGGCCAGGGTGTGCCACTCGTGGGCGTCGGGCCGCCCCGAGGTGTCCACCTCGCCGTGGCGCTCGATGCCGGCGAACCCGCCCGTGCGCCGTACCTGGATACGCATGGGTCCCTGTCTAGTACGTGTCGGGCGCCGGGGCCAGACGCCCGGCGGCGAGCGGCCGGGCCCCCGTCGCCCCGGGGGCCCGGTCCCGTCCGGAGGGCGGGGCTCAGACGGACGGCACTCCGACCTGCTCCCAGGCCTTCGTCACGGCCAGCAGCTCCTCGCCCTCGCCGTACCGGGCGCGGGCCGCGGCGAGCGTCAGCCGCGCGAAGTCCGAGAAGAGGGCCTGCTGGGGCAGTTCTCCGCCGGTGAGCACGTCGTACCAGAGCTGTCCGGCCCGCTCCCACGCGTGGCCGCCGAGGGCCTGGGCGGCGAGGTAGAAGGCGTGGTTGGGGATGCCGGAGTTGATGTGGACGCCGCCGTTGTCGCGGCCGGTGTTGACGTAGTCGTCCATCGTCGCGGGCTGCGGGTCCTTGCCGAGGGCGTCGTCGTCGTACGCCGTGCCCGGCTCCTTCATGGAGCGCAGCGCGGTGCCGTTGATCCGGGGGGCGAGCAGCCCGGCGCCGATCAGCCAGTCGGCCTCACCGGCGGTCTGGCCGAGCGTGTACTGCTTGATCAGGGAGCCGAAGACGTCCGACATGGACTCGTTCAGGGCGCCCGGCTGGCCGAAGTAGGTGAGGTTCGCCGTGTACTGGGTGACCCCGTGGGTCAGCTCGTGACCGATGACGTCGATCGGGAGGGTGAAGTCGAGGAAGATCTCGCCGTCACCGTCGCCGAACACCATCTGCTCGCCGTTCCAGAACGCGTTGTTGTAGTTCGTGTCGAAGTGCACGGTGGCGTCGAGCGGCAGGCCCTCGCCGTTGATCGAGGCACGCTGGTAGGCCTTCAGGTAGAGCTCGAAGGTCGCGCCGAGACCGGCGTACGCGCGGTTGACCGTGGCGTCCTTGCCGGGTTTGTCGCCCTCGCCGCGGACCCTCTTGCCGGGGAGGTCCTGGCGGTGGCGGGCGTCGTAGATCGTCCGGTGCGGTTTCGGCTCGTCGCCCGTGGTGGGCGCGGCCACGGAGGGCGCGCCGATGACGGTGGTCAGCCGCCGGTGGGTGCGCTCGTACGCGTCGCGCTCCAGGGTCTGGCGCGCGGGACCGGAGAGCGCGGGGTCCTCGTGCCGGGCGAGCTTGTCGAGGACGTGGGGCGGGACGATGGTGCAGAAGACGGGCTCGAAGCCCCCGTGTGTCGTCATGCCCGGCACCCTTGCACTGAGTGACCTTCATGTCACTACGCGCAACCATGATTGGTGAAATGCCGGACGGGGAGCCTGTGATTCCGCAAAGAAGTGGTATGGCGCACTTTTCGTCCTTTTCAGGGGGTGCGATCCCGCATACTGATACAGCCCCCCCGTACGGAGCGCGGCTCGGTTAGGCTGCCGAGCATCATGCGTTTCGGGCTGCTTCTCCTTAGCTGCCGCGGCGAGGGTCTGTAGTCGAGGCCGGCCCCCTCCCCGCGGAGTTCGGTGCTGCGCCGTCGGCCGTCCTTTCGGACATCCTGAGGAGCCCACGCATCATGGCGAACAGCCAGAGCAGCCAGCAGACCCGCCCGAACCGTCAGCGGCCCACGTCGATGCCGGTCCACAAGTACGGTCAGTACGACCAGGTGGACATCCCCGACCGCGACTGGCCCAACAACCGGATCACCGTCGCCCCCCGCTGGCTGTCCACGGACCTGCGCGACGGCAACCAGGCCCTGATCGACCCCATGTCGCCCGCGCGCAAGCGCGAGATGTTCGACCTGCTGGTGAAGATGGGCTACAAGGAGATCGAGGTCGGTTTCCCGGCGTCGGGCCAGACGGACTTCGACTTCGTCCGCTCGATCGTCGAGGACGAGACCGCGATCCCGGACGACGTCACGATCTCCGTACTGACCCAGGCCCGCGAGGACCTGATCGAGCGGACCGTCGAGTCTCTGAAGGGCGCCCGGCGCGCCAACGTGCACCTGTACAACGCCACCGCCCCGGTCTTCCGCCGCGTCGTCTTCCGCGGCTCCCGGGACGACATCAAGCAGATCGCCGTCGACGGCACCCGCCTGGTCGTCGAGTACGCGGAGAAGCTGCTGGGCCCCGAGACCGAGTTCGGCTACCAGTACAGCCCCGAGATCTTCACCGACACCGAGCTGGACTTCGCGCTGGAGGTCTGCGAGGCGGTCATGGACGTCTGGCAGCCCGGCCCGGGCCGCGAGATCATCCTCAACCTGCCCGCCACCGTGGAGCGTTCGACCCCCTCCACGCACGCGGACCGCTTCGAGTGGATGGGCCGCCACCTGTCCCGCCGTGAGCACGTCTGCCTGTCGATCCACCCCCACAACGACCGGGGCACCGCCGTCGCCGCCGCCGAGCTGGCGCTGATGGCCGGCGCCGACCGCGTCGAGGGCTGCCTGTTCGGCCAGGGTGAGCGCACCGGCAACGTCGACCTGGTCACCCTGGGCATGAACCTGTTCTCGCAGGGCGTCGACCCGCAGATCGACTTCTCCGACATCGACGAGATCCGTCGTACGTGGGAGTACTGCAACCAGATGGAGGTCCACGCGCGCCACCCGTACGTGGGCGACCTGGTCTACACGTCCTTCTCCGGCTCCCACCAGGACGCCATCAAGAAGGGCTTCGACGCGATGGAGGCCGACGCGGCCGCCAAGGGCGTCACCGTCGACGACATCGAGTGGGCCGTCCCGTACCTGCCCATCGACCCGAAGGACGTCGGCCGTTCCTACGAGGCCGTCATCCGCGTCAACTCGCAGTCGGGCAAGGGCGGTATCGCGTACGTCCTGAAGAACGACCACAAGCTGGACCTGCCGCGCCGGATGCAGATCGAGTTCTCGAAGATCATCCAGGCGAAGACCGACGCCGAGGGCGGCGAGGTCACCCCGAAGGACATCTGGGCGGCCTTCCAGGACGAGTACCTGCCCAACCCCTCGAACCCGTGGGGCCGTATCCAGGTCAGGACCGGCCAGTCGACCACGGACAAGGACGGCGTGGACTCGCTGACCGTCGAAGCCACCGTCGACGGCGCGGACACGGTCCTGAGCGGCACCGGCAACGGCCCGATCTCCGCCTTCTTCGACGCCCTGCAGTCCATCGGCATCGACGTGCGGCTCCTGGACTACCAGGAGCACACGATGAGTGAGGGCGCCTCCGCGCAGGCCGCCTCGTACATCGAGTGCGCGATCGGCGACAAGGTCCTGTGGGGAATCGGCATCGACGCGAACACGACACGCGCCTCGCTGAAGGCCGTCGTCTCCGCCGTCAACCGCGCGGCCCGCTGACCTCGTTCACCTGGTTCTTTCGGGCCCCGTCCGCCTTCCGAGGCGGGCGGGGCCCGGTCGTATACCGGCCAATCGATGTGCAGGTCACGAGCAGGTCTCGTCCTAGGTACTGACGGCACCTCAACAATGTGGCTAACATCACGCCAGCGCGGCGATGTTGCCGCGGGGGTACCTCTCATCGCCTTCAAGGCCGTGGGGGAGTCACGGAGGTGTGCGACGTGCTGCCAGGATGGGGACGAAACGGTCGTGCAGTCCAGGTTCCCCGCATCCTGGGCGTCCGTACGGCGTGGAGCACCGTCGGCGACGGCGAGTTCTTCTGCCCCGGCTGCGGAGGCGACCGCAACTACGAGCGGCTGACCGGCCGCCGCCGCTTCACCCTGCTCGGCGTGCCCGTCCTCCCGCGCGGCGAGACCGGCCCCGTCGTCGAATGCGCCGCCTGCCGCCGCCACTACGGCGCCGACGTCCTCGACCATCCCACCACCACCCGCTTCTCCGCGATGCTCCGCGACGCCGTCCACACCGTCGCCCTCGCGGTGCTCGCGGCGGGCGGCAGCCGCGCCCGCCCTTCCCTGGAGACCGCCGCCGCGGCCGTCCGCTCGGCCGGCTTCGACGACTGCACCGAGGACCAGCTGAGCGCCCTCGTCGAGGCGCTCGCCGCCGACACGGGCCGCTTCTTCGGCGAGCCCTGCGGAGCGAGCCTGGCCATAGAGCTGCACGAGGCGCTGGACCCGCTCGCCCCGCACCTCGCCCCGACGGGCCGCGAGGCGATCCTGCTCCAGGGCGCCCGCATCGCCCTCGCCGACGGGCCGTACACCCCCGCCGAACGGGACGTCCTGGCCACCGTGGGTGCCGCCCTGACGATCTGCTCGGACGACGTGACCCGGCTTCTGGCGACGGTACGGACGCCGTCGTAGCACCCTCCCGGCCCGCCCGGCCGGTACTCCCCGGGGAGTAGTCGGGCCCCCGGGCCACCCCTCGCAGTACCCCCGAACTCGCCCTCGCGCGCGACGTATCCGGTCCGCCCCGCCGGAAGTCTGGTGTCTGTCCAGACATCAGCGACAAGGGGAGGATCCCGCCATGGGGCCCGAGAAGGCCGGAACGACGAGAAGGGGCCCAGGGCGGCGGTCGGCCGTGCCCTGGCTGCTGCTCGGGCTGTGGGTGGCCGTGCTGGCCGCCGTCGGGCCGTTCGCGGCGAAGCTCGCGGACGTCCAGCACGACCGCGCCGTGGACTATCTGCCGGCGAGCGCCGACTCCACCCGGGTCGCGAAGATCGAGGACCGGCTGCCCGGCGGCGAGGCCACCGAACTGGTGCTCGTCTACCACCGCGACGGCGGCCTCCGCGCCGCCGACCGGGCCGTGGCGGCCCGCCAGATCGAGACCATCACCCGGGCGAACCCGCTCACCGGCACCCCCGAGGCCGTGCCGTCCCGGGACGGCGGCACGCTGATGTACGCGGTCGCCAGCAACGCCCCCGGCACCGACGAGAAGAAGCGCGACGCGTTCGTGAACGACGTACGCGCCGTCGCCCGCCCGGCGGACGGGATGAGCGTCGAGGTCGGCGGGCCCGGCGCACTGGCCACCGACGCGGGCGAGGTCTACGACTCCCTCGGCGGGCCGCTGCTCTACACCACCGTCGGCGTGGTCGCCGTCCTGCTGATCCTCATCTACCGCAGCCCGCTGCTGTGGCTCGTGCCGCTCGCCGTCGCGGGCGTCGCCGACTATCTGTCGATGGGCGTCGCCTACGGACTCCACCAGGCGTTCGGCACCAGCGTCTCCGGCCAGAGCTCGGGGATGATGACGATCCTCGTCTTCGGCGCCGGCACCGACTACGCGCTGCTGATCATCTCCCGCTACCGGGAGGAACTGCGGCGGGTGGAACGGCCCTACGACGCCATGAGGACGGCGCTGCGCGGCTGCGGGCCCGCCGTGCTCGCCTCCTCCGGAACCGTCGCGGCCGGACTGCTCTGCCTGCTCGCCGCCGACCTCAACAGCAGCCGGGGCATGGGCCCCGCGGGCACCGTCGGCGTGCTCTGCGCCCTCCTCGCCATGCTCACCCTGCTGCCCGCCGTGCTCGTCCTGCTCGGACGCCGGCTGTTCTGGCCGCTGGTACCGGCCTTCGGATCCCGGCCCCGCGAGCGGCGGAGCCTGTTCGCCGCGATGGGATCGTCCGCCGGGCGCAGGCCGCTCGTCGTCCTCGCGAGCGGAGCCGTCCTGCTCGGGGCGCTCGCCCTCGGCACACTCGGTCTGCCCGGCCCGCTCAAGCAGCAGGACTCCTTCGTCCACCGGCCCGACTCGGTCGCCGCCATGGAGACACTCGCCCGCGCCTACCCGGAGCGGGGCACCCAGCCGATCACCGTGATCACCCCGACCGGCCGGGCGGACACCACGCTCGCCGCGGTGCGCGGCCACGCGGGCGTCGCGAGCGCCGAGCGCGGACGCAGCGGAGCGGAGGGCTGGACCGAGATCTCCGTCATCGCGCGCGGCGCGCCCCAGTCGGCGGCCGAGACCGCCACGATCGAGGCCCTGCGGGCGGATCTCGACGGATCGTACGTCGGCGGCCCGAGCGCCCAGCAGCTCGACCTGCGGGACACCAACGCCCGCGACCGGCTCGTCGTCGTGCCCCTCGTGCTCGTCGCCGTGCTGCTGATCCTCGTCGTCCTGCTGCGCAGCCTGGTCGCCCCGCTGCTGCTCATCACCGCCGTGATCGCGGTGTGGGGAGCGTCGCTCGGCCTCGGCGGCCTGGTCTTCGGACCACTGTTCGGGTTCGAGGGGACCGATCCCGGCCTCGGCCTGCTCTCCTTCGTGTTCCTGGTCGCCCTCGGCGTCGACTACGGGATCTTCCTCATGCACCGGATGCGGGAGGAGTCCCTGTCCGGCGCCGAACCGGCCGCCGCCGCGCTCACCGCGCTGCGCACCACGGGAGGCGTGATCGCCTCGGCCGGCCTCGTCCTCGCGGCCACCTTCGCGGTGCTCACCAACATGGGGCTCCTCCAACTCGTCGAACTCGGCTTCGTCATCTCGGTCGGGGTGCTGCTCGACACCTTCCTCGTCCGTACGTACCTGGTGACCAGCGCGAGCGTGGCGCTGGGGCGCAGGATGTGGTGGCCGGGCGCCCTCTCGCGCGAGCCGGAGACCGAGACGGCGGGGCGGCAGAAGCCCGTAACCGTCGGCTGAGCCATCCGGCGGTCAGGCCGGCCGTCTCGCCGCCGGGCGGTCCTGAGACCCGGCGCGGACGCCCACGCCGGCCGGTCCCGCACACTGGATGCGGGCCGGCCGGCCCCTCACGCACCGGACAATCGGGCGTCCCTCCTCCCGGAGGGGCGCCGGCGCCCTCACGAAGGATGAAGCGGTGGACGTCAAACGCATGCTGCGCCTCACCGGCTTCGGACACCGGGGGAGCGTCGACCCGGCGCGGATCCTGCGCCAGGACGCGCTGCTCGCCGGCGTGCTGCTGATCGCCGACGTCACCGTGGCGCTCACCGTGGACACCGACGGCCGCCGTCCGGATGTCCTCGGCTGGACCCTGCTGATCGCCGCGCACGTCGCGGTGGTCTGGCGGCGGCGCGCCCCGCTCGCCGCGTTCCTCGCGCTCGTCGCCTGCATGGGGCCGTACCACGCTCTCGACTTCGACCACGAGGCGCCGCTGCTCGTCTCGATGACCGGGCTGTTCACCGTCGCCGTCACGGGGCGCCCGCTGCGCTCCCTGGCCATCGGCACCGGGGTCATCGGCATCATGCTCACGGTCAAGTTCGGGCAGGGCGCCGCCGAGGGCGCCGAGGCGCTGCGCATCACCGGCTGGATCGTCGCCTTCATCGTCCTCGGCGTGTACGTCCGGGTGCACGGGCAGTACCTCGCCTCGGTCGTCGAACGGGCCGAGCGCGCCGAGCGCACCCGCGAGGAGGAGGCTCGCCGCCGGGTCGCCGAGGAACGCCTGCGCATCGCCCGTGACCTGCACGACCTGCTCGCCCACAGCATCACACTGATCGGCGTGCAGACCTCCGTCGCCGCGCACGTCCTGGCCGCCGACCCCGACCGCCTCGACCGTACGGCCGTCGCCCGGGCCCTCGAGGACATCTCCGAGACCTGCCGGACCGCGCGCGGCGAGCTGCGCACCACGCTGGAGGTGCTGCGGGCCTGCGAGCACGGCGGAGGCGACGGGCGGGGCCCGCTGCCCGGCCTCGACGGGGTCACCGACCTGGTGGCGGCGGCCCGTTCGGCCGGCGCGCGAGTGGAGACGCGGGGCGCGGTCCGGGCGGACGGTGTCCCCTCCGCCGTGGGCGCCGCCGCCTACCGCATCGTCCAGGAGGCGCTGACCAACGCGGTACGGCACGCGGGCCCCGACGTCCTGGTCCGGGTGGACCTGCGCACGGACGGCTGGGCGCTGCGCGTGACGGTCACCGACGACGGCGTCGGCGACGCGGGCGGCCCGCCCGGCTTCGGTCTGACGGGGATGCGGGAACGGGCTCGTAGCGTGGGCGGCACGGTGGAGGCCGGGACCCGGGAGGAGGGCGGATTCGCGGTGGTCGCGACGCTGCCCCTCGGGACGGCGCTGCCCGGACAGCGGACGGTGCGGGACGGGACGGACCGGCTCGAAGGGCCGGGCGGACCGGAGGCAGAGGACGGCGCCGTGTCCGTACGGGACCTCGGTGGGGTGCCGGAACTCGGTGGCGTACGGGGCCCCGGAGCGTTGGACGGCCCCGAGGACGTACGGGATCCACGGACCGATCGTGATCCAGGGGCCGCGCGGGACGGCGAGGGCGTCCGCGGGGACCGCCGCGTGGCCGGACCCGGTCCCGTGGCCGCGTCGGAGACCGGAAGGGGCGAGGCCCGATGACCATCCGGGTGCTGCTGGCCGACGACCAGAACCTCGTGCGGGCCGCCTTCGCCATGCTCGTCGAGTCGGCGCGGGACATGGAGGTGGTCGGACAGGCGGCCACCGGGCGGGAGGCCGTCGAACTGGCGCGCAGCGAGCGGCCCGACCTGATCGTCATGGACATCCGCATGCCCGACCTGGACGGCATCGAGGCGACCCGGCTCATCGCGGCCGACGAGAGCCTGTCCGGGGTCAGGGTCCTCGTCCTCACCACGTACGACACCGACGAGCACATCGTGGAGGCGCTGCGCGCCGGGGCTTCGGGCTTCCTGGTGAAGGACACCCGGCCCGCCGAACTCCTCGACGCGATCCGCACGGTGGCCGCCGGGGACGCGCTGCTCTCACCGGGCCCGACGGCCCGCCTGGTCGCCCGCTTCCTGTCCGCCCCCTCGGTGCCCGCGCTGACCGTGGGCGGCCCCGAGGGGCTCTCCGAGCGCGAGCGCGAGGTGCTCACGCTGGTCGCGCGCGGCCTCAACAACACCGAGATCGCGGCGACGCTGGGGCTCAGCCCGCTCACCGCGAAGACCCATGTCAGCCGCATCATGGGCAAGCTGGGTGCCCGCGACCGGACCCAGTTGGTCATCGTGGCGTACGAGTCGGGGCTGGTGACACCGGGAGCCGCGGGCCAGGTCTGAGGCGGCCGTCCGCACGGCCCAGCAGGGCATCCGGGCGAATCGACATCTCGTCATCACGCCGCGAAAGCAAGGGCACTGATGTGTGCGGCGGGGAACATTAGGTTCACCTGGACATCCCACGTCCCATGTCCGACGTAGTCCAGGGAGTGCCATGACCAGCACGAGCCGCACGCTCGCGTTCACAGCCGCCGCCGGACTCCTCACCACCCTCGCCGCCACCGGAGGATCCGCCTCAGCCGCGCCCCTGGCCCCGGGGAACTGCGCCTCCTCGGTCCCGTACACCGCGGGCCGGGAGGGCTACGGCACCTACCGCATCCCCGCCGTCGTCACGACCCGGGCCGGCACGCTGCTCGCCTTCGCCGAGGGCCGGCACAGCGGCGCGGGCGACACCGGGAACATCGACGTCGTCCTCAGACGCTCGTCCGACGGCGGCTGCACCTGGGGCCCGCTGCGGGTCGTCGCGTCCGGCGACGGTGACACCCGCGGCAACCCGGCGCCGGTGGTGGACCCGCGGACCGGCCGGATCGTCCTGCTCACCTCTCCTACAACAGCGGCACCGTGACCGAGGCGCAGATCATGCGGGGCGAGGTCACCGCGGAACAGAGCCGGCGCGTCTTCGTGCAGACCAGCCGCGACGACGGAGGGCACTTCTCCGCCCCGCGCGACATCACGGACCGGGTGAAGCGGCCGGGCTGGCGCTGGTACGCCACCGGTCCCGGTCACGCGATCGCCCTGCGCCGCGGCCCTCACGCCGGACGCCTGGTCGTGCCCGCCAACCACTCCGCCGCACCGCCCGCCGGATCCGCCGACACCGGGCAGGAGCCCGGGTACTACGGAGCCCACGCGCTCTACAGCGACGACGGCGGGGTCCGCTGGCGGCTCGGCTACGTCGACGACTCCTATGACGGAACCGTCAACTCCAACGAGAGCACCGCGGCCGAACTCCCTGACGGCAGGCTCTACTTCAGCGCGCGCGACCAGAACGGGACGAGTCCCGGCAACCGCCTCGACGCCTACTCGGGCGACGGCGCCGAGACCCTGGACCGCCCCTTCGCCGTCCAGCCCGCCCTGAACGACGTTCCCGTCGTCCAGGGCAGCGTCCTCCAGCTCACCGGGCCCTTCGCCCCACTCCTCTTCTCCGGCCCCTCCGTCTCGACCGTCCGTCGGTCGATGGCCCTGTGGCGCAGCACGGACCGCGGCGCGGCCTTCACGAAGGCGGCCACCCTGTCCACCCGGCGAGCCGCCTACTCGGACCTCGTCCAGCTCGGCCCCGCCCGGGTCGGCGTCCTCTACGAGACCGGCGACGCGGGACCGTACGAGACGATCGAGTTCCGGCGCCTGCCGGTGAACCGGCCGCCGACCGCACCGACGCGCACGCCCTAGCTCCAGGACCTACAGCAGCCCCGCGGCCGCCAGGTACTTCCCGACCCGCTCGATCTCCTCCTGCGACAGCGGGACCTGGGGTTCCGCCGTCGCGGGGCAGTCGATGACGCCCCGCAGGAACAGCGCGGCCTTGAACGCGCCGAGCGCCGAGGAACTGCCGCCCATCCGGGCGGGATCGCCGACGCCCACCATGGCGAACAGCTCGCACAGCCGTTCCTGCTCCGCCCGGGCCCGCTCCCGGTCGCCCGCCACGCACAGGTCGTACAGCCGCACGTAACCCGCCGGGTCCACGTTGGCCAGGCCGGGGACCGCGCCGTGCGCGCCGAGGGCCAGCGCCGAGTCGACCACCACCTCGGAGCCGGTGAGCGCGGTGAAGCCGCTCAGGCCGGGGTGGGAACGGGCGCCGGTGACGACCGCCCGGAAGGAGCCGAGGTCACCGCTCGAGTCCTTGAGGCCCGCCAGGACACCGTCGGCGGCGAGTTCGAGGACCAGCTCGGGGCTCAGCTTGGTGTGGACGGACGCGGGCAGGTCGTACGCGAACACGGGAAGTCCCGCACCCGCGGCGAGACGGAAGTGGCGGGCGATCTCCGAGGGGTGCGTGCGCGTGTAGAAGGGGGCCGTGACGACGATCGCGTCCGCGCCGGCGGCCCGCGCGGATCGCGCGTGGTCCAGGACGCGCGGCGTCGTCATGTCGATCGCGCCGGCCAGGACGGGGAGCCGGCCGGCGACGTGCCCCGCCGCGGTCTCCACGACCAGCCTGCGCTGGGCGTCCGTCAGATAGGCGACCTCGGACGTCGAGCCGAGCACGAACAGACCGTGCACCCCGCCCGCCATCAGATGGTCGATCAGCCGGGTGAGCGACGGGACGTCCACCTCGCGGTCCGGTGTCAGGGGGGTGCAGACGGGCGGTACGACACCGGTCAGCGGGGCGGGGAAGGTCACGAGGGCTCCCGGATGTGCTGCTGGAACGGAAGGTCGGCCATGGCGGTGGCCTCGGCGGCGGACTCGGCCTGGGCGACCAGGGATCGCGTCGGCCGGCCCTCCTCCACCGGATGGTGACACCGGAAGCGGTGACCGGGGGCCGACGCGGCCGTGAAGTCCGGCATCCGGGTCGCGCACCGTTCGTCGGCCTTCCAGCACCGGGTGCGGAAGGGACAGCCGCTCGGCGGGCGCGTGGCCGAGGGGACGGGGCCGGTCAGCGGAATCGGTTCGATCGGATCCAGCAGGCCCGGGGTCGCCGAGAACAGCGCCCGGGTGTACGGGTGACGGGAGCCGTCGGTGACCGCGTCCGCCGGTGACTCCTCCACGATCCGGCCGAGGTACATCGTGATCACCCGGTCGCTCATCCGCCGCACCGTCTGGATGTCGTGGGACACGAACACCAGGGCCAGGCCGAGGCGTTCCCTCAGATCGAGGAGGAGGTTGAGGATCTGCGCGCGGACCGACACATCCAGCGCGCTCGTCGGCTCGTCGGCCACCACCAGCCCCGGGTCCAGCGCCAGGGCGCGGGCGATCGCCACCCGCTGGCGCTGCCCGCCGGAGAGCTGGCCGGGCAACGCGTCCGCCAGTGCCCGGGGCAGACCGACCAGGGACATCAACTCCCGCACCCGGTCGTTGCGTTCGGCCGGCGTGCCGCGCCGGTGCACGTCGAGCGGATCGCGCAGGATCCGGTGCACGGGCAGTCGGCGGTTCAGGGCCGTCGCCGGGTCCTGGAAGATCATGCCCGTGCTGGACCCGACGGCCCCGCGCCGCTCGTCCGGTTTCAGGGACCACAGGTCGCGGCCGTGGAAGGCCACCGTGCCGGAGGTCGGCCGCTGCACCCCCACCAGCACCTTCGCGAGCGTCGACTTGCCACAGCCCGACTCGCCGACCACGCCGACCGTCTCCCCGGCCGCGACGGTGAGATCGGCGCCGGTCAGCGCGTACACCCGGTCGCGGGTGAACACCCCGCCGCTGCGGGCCCTGTGGACGACCGCCACGTCGGTGAGCCGGACCAGCGCCTCCGTCCGGTGGACCTCGGCCTCCCGCACCGGCGCGGTCATACGACGGCCCCGGTCCGCGTCGGCGGAATCCTCACGTCACGGCCTCGCTCTCGATGGTCACCAGGTCGACGGCCGGATGGTGGCAGGCCGCCGTGTGCGTGGACGGTCCGACCAGGCCGGGTGCCGTCGTCCGGCACACCTCGCTCGCCATCGGACAGCGGTCGGCGAAGCGGCAGCCCGCCGGGAAGTCGGCGGGGGAGGGGACGACTCCCCTGATCTGCGTCATGCGTTCCGCCGCCGACTCCAACGACAGGACGCTGCCCAGCAGCCCGCGCGTGTAGTGGTGCGCCGGTGACTCCACCAGGTCCGCCGTCACCCCCGTCTCCACGATCTGGCCGCCGTACATCACGACCACCCGGTCGGTGACCGCCGAGATCAGCGCCAGGTCGTGCGAGACGAGGATCAGGGCGAAGTCCAGCTCCGCACGCAGGCGCAGCAGCAGCTCCATGACCTGCGCCTGGACCGTCACGTCCAGGGCCGTCGTCGGTTCGTCGGCGACGATCAGCCGGGGCTCGCGGGACAGGGCCATCGCGATCAGGACGCGCTGGCGCTGGCCGCCGGAGAGCTCATGGGGATAGCTGCGCAGGGTCCGTTCGGGATCGAGGCCGACCAGGGCGAGGAGCTCGGCCGCCGGGCGCCTGCCGCCCCGCCGTACCACCTGCTTCAGCTGCGCCCTGATCGTCATCGCCGGGTTCAGGGACGACAGCGCGTCCTGGTAGACCATCGCCATCTCGTGGCCCAGCAGCCGACGTCGTACGCGCATCGGCTCGCCCACCAACTGCCGCTGGTCGAAACGGACATGGCCGCCGACCCGGGCGCCCTTCGGTTCCAGGCCCATCACCGTCAGAGCCGTCAGCGACTTCCCGCAGCCCGACTCGCCGACCAGGCCCAGGACTTCACCGGGATACACCGCGAAGCTGATGCCGTCGACGATGTCCGCACCGCTGTGCCGGTCGTCGAAGCCGATGGCCAGGTGCTCGACGGCGAGGACGGGCTGCCGTCCCGAGGGGAGCGGACGGGCCCGCGAGCGCAGCCGCGCGGCGGCCTCGGCCAGACCGGGCAGTTCGAGGACCGTTCCGCTGCCCGGCTCGGGCGCCTCCAGGCGGTCCGCGGCGGGCGGCACGGAGATGGCGCGCGCGGCCGGTGCCGCCCAGGCGTCGGAGACGCCCTCGGACAGGATGTTCAGCGACAGGACGGTGATCAGCATCAGCAGGCCCGGGAAGACCGTGGCCCACCAGCCGCCGGTCAGCACCATGTTCTTGCCGTCGGCGATGACACTGCCCCAGGACGGGTCCGGGGGCCGCACCCCCGCTCCGATGAAGGACAGCGAGGCCTCGAAGACGACGGCCTCGGCGACCTGGACGGTGCAGAACACCAGCACCGGGGCGGCGCAGTTGACGGCGACGTGCCGCAGCACGATGTGCGGGGTGCGGGCGCCGATCACCTGCTCGGCCGTGACGTAGTCCTCCCCGTACTGGTCGAGGACGTTCGCCCGGACGACCCGGGCGACCGGCGGGGTGAACAGGAACGCGATCGCGCAGATCAGGACCGTGATGCCGCCGCCGAACACGGCGACGAGCACGGCGGCGAGCGCGATGCCGGGGAAAGCCATCACGACGTCCAGGCAGCGCATCAGCGTCTCGTCGACCGCCCGGCGCGAGGTCGCGGCGAGCGCGCCGAGCAGTGCTCCCACGACCAGGGCGAGAGCGGTGGCGCCGAAACCGATCGCCAGGGACCAGCGCGCCCCGTACATCAGCCGGCCGAGGATGTCCCGGCCGAGACTGTCCTGCCCCATCCAGTGGCCGGCCGACGGATGCCCGGTGCCGTCCACCGGCGGCTGCTGGTCGAGCGGGTCGTGCGGCGCGAGCAGGGGGGCGAACAGGGCCGTCAGCACGACCACGGCCAGGAAGCAGACCGCGATCCGTGACAACGGCGGCAGCCCGCGCAGCCGGACACCGGGCCGGGCGAGGGCTCCCGCCAGTTCCTTCCGCGTGAACATCAGGTCGCCTCCCTCAGTCGTGGGTTGACCAGCAGATACAGGAGGTCGATCACGAGGTTCACGACCACGAAGCCGACGGCCGTGGTCAGGACGACGCCCTGCACGACCGCCGGGTCACCGTTCTTCACGGCGTCGATCATCAGCTTGCCCATGCCCGGCAGCGAGAAGATCGTCTCGATGACGACCGCGCCACCCAGCAGATAGCCGACGCGCAGCCCCAGCACGGTGAGCGGGTTCATCAGGGCGTTGCGCAGCACGTTGCGGCCGACGACCACCCGGGGCGGCAGCCCGCTGCCGATCGCGGTGCGCACGTAGTCCTTGTCGAGCTCCTCGACCACGGACGTCCGGACGATCCGGGTGAGCTGGGCCGCGACCGGCAGGGACAGCGCGAGCGCGGGCAGCGCCATGGTCCGGAGCCAGCCGGAGAGCGAGTCGGCCGGGTTGACGTAGCCGCCGGTCGGGAACCAGCCCTGGTCGACGGCGAGATACTGGATCATCAGCAGCGCCAGCCAGAAGCCCGGTGCGGCGACCCCGACGAGGGACACCACCCGGATGATCTGGTCGGCCGCCCGGTCCCGGTGGATCGCCGCCGTGACCCCGCCGAGCAGGGACAGCACCACCGCGATCCCGAGCCCCAGGAAGGTGAGCTGGAGCGTGAGCGGCAGCGCGGTGGTGACCTGCTCGACGACCGGCGCCCTGGTCAGCGCCGAGGTGCCCATGTCGCCCCGCGCCAGGGCGCCCACGAAGTGGAGGTAGCGGACGGGCAGCGGATCGAGCAGGCCGTTCCGTTCCCGGAAGTCGTGCAGTTGCCGCGGGGTCGGGTTCGCGCCCTGGAAGAACGCGGACGCCGGATCGACGTCCGAGAACCGCATCACCAGGAAGACGAACAGGACGATCCCGAGCATCAGCGGAACGAGCAGTGCGACGCGGCGCAGCAGGATCCTGACGATGGCGACCACGTGTCAACTCCCTCGTCGCCTAGACCCACTTGGCCTGGAGCAGGTTGATGCCCGGATAGGGCTGCGGCCTCATCCCGGCGATCCGCCGCGGATTCCACGCCGTCATCAGCTCGTTGTGCACGACCGGGTAGAGCACGGCCTGCTCGGCGACGGTGTCGATGCAGTCCTGGACCATCGCCTTCTTCTTGTCGGCGTCCGGCTCCCGCGTCGCCCGGTCCATGTCCTCGAAGAGCTTCTTCGCGACCGGGTCGCCGGCCCAGCGGGCGTAGCCCATCCAGAGGTTCTGGGGGCCGTAGTTGTAGTGCATGATCAGGTCGGCGTCGAGGCCGAACTGGTTGGGGTTCGAGGCGGCGGCGACGACCTGGTAGTCCTGCTTCTGGTCCATCTTGGTGAACACGGCCGTCGTCTCCTGCGGGGACAGCGTCGTCCTCACCCCGATCGCGTCCCACGACGCCTTGATGGTCGGCAGGCAGTCGACGATCCAGCTGACGTTCACCGACAGGATCTCGATCCTCAGCCCCTCGACCCCGGCCTCCTTCAGGAGCTTCCTCGCCTTCTCGGGATCGTAGGAGTAGACGGTTCTGGCGGGCCGGTAGGCGGGGTTGCCCTCGTTGAGGAAGGAACTCGACGGCTTTCCGTGCCCCTTCAGGGCGACCTCGACCATCTTCCCGGTGTCGATGGCGTAGTGCAGCGCCTGGCGGACGCGCACGTCGTCGAACGGCTCGTGCCGGGTGTTGAACATCAGGAACAGGTTGTTCATGCCCGCGCCGCCCCGGACGGTCATGCCGCCCTTGCGGAGCTGCTCGATGTTGGCGTACGGGATGTTGTCGGCGATCTGGGCGCCGGCGCCGGCCCCGGAGATCTTCGCGACGCGGGGCGCGGCGTCCACTATGGTCAGCCAGTTCATCTTCTTGAACGCGGCCTCGCGCGGCCCGTTGTAGGCGGCGAACGCCTCGAAGGTGGTGTTCGACTTCGGGTGGTGCGCGGTCTGCCGGTAGGGCCCCGAACCGATCGCCTTGCCCTTGATCGCGTCGTCCCAGGCGCCCGGCAGCGAGAAGACGTGCTTGGGCATGATCTTCGCCAGGGTGAGCCGGGAGATCCCCTCCGGGAAGGGGAACTCGAGGACCAGCTCGACGTTCTCCGCGTCGATCTTGCGGACCTCCTTCAGCCAGCTCGCGAAGAAGCCCTTGGCGAGGGTCTGGGTGTCCGGATCGAGTATCCGGTCGAAGACGAAGACCACGTCGTCGGCGGTGACCGGCTTCCCGTCGTGGAACGTGGCCCCCGCCCGCAGCGTGAACTTCCAGGACGTGCCGGTGAGGTCGGCGGGCACCTGGGTGGCGAGCGCGGCATAAGGCTCGCGGGAGATCGGGTCGGTGTCGAGCAGGCCCTCGTAGATGTGGTTGTTGGCGGCCATCGAGAAGGCGGACGCG
Source organism: Streptomyces sp. NPDC002580 (assembly GCF_042889485.1). Taxonomy (NCBI): domain Bacteria; kingdom Bacillati; phylum Actinomycetota; class Actinomycetes; order Kitasatosporales; family Streptomycetaceae; genus Streptomyces; species Streptomyces sp. NPDC002580. The sequence continues at coordinate 590,989 of NZ_JBIAQZ010000001.1, forward strand.
GTCTGCGTCGGATCCCAGCTGCCGTCGTTCCCGTAGCCGATCACGGCCGTCAGCGTGGCGTTCCGGCCACCGCCCGAGCCGCTGGTGTCGTTCGTGGACTCCGGCCCGGACGAGCAGGCGGCCAGGGACGAGGAGAGGGCGGCGGCCGCGCTCAGGGCGCCCGTGTACTTCAGGAACGACCGGCGGTGCAGCGCCGGAGTGTGGGGCACGTCGCGCACGGTTCCTCCAACAAGGAGTGGTCCAGTTGAGCGGTGCGGTGAAGCGGGTGGGGCGGTGCTCGAAGGCCCGGGAGGCAGGAGATACGACGTCCTACGTCATAGGGGGCAGCGTGACCATAAAAGGGGGCGCGGAGGGGGTCAAGGGCCCGCACACGAATGGCGCATCTTCCACAGGCGCGACCAATGACGGTATGAAACAGGGGTAGTTGGCCGAACTTGGCGTTTGATCAGCCCGGAGGTGGGACGTCCGATGTCCAGCGAGCGTACGATGCGGCGCATGCCTGAGGAGAGCGGGAACCGGCGTCGGCCCGAGCGTCGGGTGAGCGGCCAGATCCAGCGCGAGGTCATGCAACTGATCCTCGACCAGGGGCTTCCGGCCGGTGCGCCCCTGCCCACCGAGACCGAGCTGATGGCCGATCTCGGTGTGAGCCGCAACTCGGTCCGCGAGGCGCTCAAGGCGCTCCAGGCGCTCGACATAGTCGAGATCCGGCACGGCTACGGCACGTACGTCGGCGAGGCGTCCATGACGCCGTTCGTCGACGGGCTGACCTTCCGCACGCTCGCCCGTCCGGACGATCCGACCGGGGCGCTGGCCGAGATCCTCCAGGTCCGCGAGGTGCTGGAGGAGGGGCTGATCAGCCGTGTCGCCCAGGTGCTGACCGAGGAGGAGCTGGACCGGCTGGAGGACGTCGTCACGGAGATGGAGTCGGCGGGCGACGACGGCCGCTCCTTCCCCGAACTCGACAGCCGCTTCCACGAGTTGCTGTACGCCTCGCTCGGCAACCCGCTGGTGCCGCAACTGCTCGGCGCCTTCTGGACCGTGTTCCGGCGGGTCGCCGTGGTGCGGGGCTGGACCGACGACATCACCCCGGAGGTGACGGCCCGCCGCCACCGCGACATCCTCACCGCCCTGCGGGCCCGGGACGTCGAGGGAGCCCAGCGCGCGATGGCCGACCACTTCCGCGGCATCGAGGCCCGCGCCGCCCAGGGCGCCCGCGGGGTGAGCTGACCGCCACCGGCGTCCTCCCGGGCCCGCCTCGTGGCGGGTCACGGCCCGGGTCCGCCCCTTCCCGGGTCCGCCCCTTCCCGGGCCCGCCCCATCCCGGGCGGGGCTGTCCCGGGTCCGCGCTCTCCCGGGCGGGCGTCGCCCGGGGTCCCCGCCGCGATCCCCCGCCCACCGGGCTCCCCTACGCTGGCCTCGTGACCGAAACCCAACCCGACTCCCCGCCCGGGTCCGGCACCGGTGGCGGTACCTGGGATCCGGGTGGAGCGGGTGTGCTGACGCTGCCCTCCGGCCGGCTGATACGGGGCCGGGGCCTGCGCCGGCCGCTCCCGGCGGACGCAGGCGCCCCGCCCACGTACGCCGTCCACCTGCTCGGCAAGCGGCCGCCCGCGGTCCCCTGGGAGGCCCGCTGGCTGCGCTGGCCGGACTTCCGGCTGCCCGCCGACCGCGCCGAGGCCCGCGCGGTGCTCACCGAGGCCTGGCGGCGGGCGGCCGGCGAACGCGTCGAGATCGCCTGCTACGGCGGCCGGGGCCGCACCGGCACGGCCCTGGCCTGCGTCGCCGTCCTGGACGGCGTACCGCCCGAGGACGCGGTGGCCTACGTGCGCCGGCACTACGACCGGCACGCGGTGGAGACCCCGTGGCAGCGCGCGTACGTGCGGCGCTTCGGCGGCCAGGAGCCGTGAGGGCTCCGGCGCGGACACCTGGCCTCCGTGGGCCCGGTGTCCCGTCCGGCGGGGGCCGCACGACTCGGCCGTGAACCCATGGTCTTCGTGCCGATACAGGGCGAATCGATTCACCATGATCTATTCCGTGGATTTGCGTTAAAGTCGCACAACTGCCGTGCCTGGGCGGCAATATGGCCTGATCTTCCTCCGCATCACGGACCCGAGGCCGCGCCATGACCAGACCGCAGTCCCCGACGGACCCCTATGCGGGGCCGCAGCGTCCGGGCCGTCCGGCCCCGGGCGAGTCCCACCGCACCGCGCTCGTCGTGGCGCTGATCGGCGCCGCGGCCACCATCATCGCCACTCTCATCAGCCTGTTCGTGCAACTGAGCGGGGAGGTGGAGCAGCGTGGTCCGGACCCGTCCCTCGGCGGCGCGGCGCCCGTCTCCGAGGCGCCGGGCGTGTTGGCCGCGTCCAGCGCCCCCGCCACCGCCGCCCCGTCGAGTCCGGCACCCCCGCCGAGCCCGTCCGGGACGACGCCCGGGACGTCCGGCGGATCCGGCGCGACCCCCGTCGCGCCGGCCGCCGTCGGCGTGCCGGAGGAGTTCCTCGGACGCTGGCAGGGCTATGCCGAGGAGATCGACGCGACCGAGACCGACCACTACCGCGTCACCCTGGAACTGGAAGGGGGAAACCGGCGGGAACAGGTCGGCACCATCCACTACGCCATGGAGTCCTCCGACTGTCACGGCGTCCTCACGCTGACGGCGGCCGGGAGCGACCAGGTGACGCTCGGGGAGGACATCCGGTCCGGCGACTGCGTCACCAACGGTCGCATCACGCTCACCCTGCGCCCCGGGGACACCATGGACTTCGCCTACGGGTCGACCAAGCGGGACGGCACCCGGCAGACCGTGCGGGCCGGCCTGGAACGCGTCGGCTGACCGGCGCGGCCGGCGCAGTCGGGTCCCGATCGCTCGGTGACTCGGTGACTCGGTGACTCGGTGACTCGGGGCCGGGGTCCCGGTGGTCATCGGGTCATGGAGCCCTCTGTCCCGGTGGGCCGGGGAGGAGGCCGCGGCGGGGTCGAGCCGGTCCGGGGCCGGGACCGGTCGGGCAGAGCCGGGAGCGGGAGGGGCGGAGCGCCGCCGGATGGGAACGGCGTCGTACGTGGCCGCCGAGCGGTGCTTCGCGGGCGCCCGGGAACGAAGGGACCCGTCCGGGTCGGGCCGCGGGCGCCGTAGGCGAGAATGGGCAGCATGAGTCTGTTCCGCGACGACGGCATCGTGCTGCGCACCCAGAAGCTGGGTGAGGCGGACCGGATCATCACGCTGCTCACACGCGGTCACGGACGGGTGCGGGCGGTCGCGCGCGGTGTCCGGCGGACCAAGTCGAAGTTCGGGGCGCGCCTCGAACCCTTCTCCCACGTGGACGTGCAGTTCTTCGCCCGGGGCGGCGAGCTGATCGGCCGCGGTCTGCCCCTGTGCACGCAGAGCGAGACGATCGCCCCCTACGGCGGCGGGATCGTCACCGACTACGCGCGCTACACCGCGGGCACCGCCATGCTGGAGACCGCCGAGCGCTTCGCCGACCACGAGGGGGAGCCGGCCGTGCAGCAGTACCTGCTGCTGGTCGGCGGGCTCCGCACCCTCGCGCGGGGTGAGCACGAACCGCACCTCGTCCTCGACGCCTTCCTGCTGCGCTCCCTCGCCGTCAACGGCTACGCGCCCAGCTTCAGCGCCTGTGCCAAATGCGGAATGCCCGGGCCGAACCGGTTCTTCTCGGTCGCGGCGGGAGGTTCCGTCTGCGTCGACTGCCGGGTGCCCGGCAGCGTCGTACCCTCACCTCAGGCCCTCGAACTCCTCGGCGCGCTGCTCACGGGAGACTGGGAGACGGCGGACGCGAGCGAACCGCGGCACGTCCGGGAGGGCAGCGGGCTGGTGTCGGCGTATCTGCACTGGCATCTGGAGCGCGGACTGCGTTCCCTGCGGTACGTGGAGAAGTAGCCGCACCCCGGCAGGCCGGGGCGGCGAGGGCGCCCAACGCGCGAGACAGCGAAGAACAGCACCGAACAGCAAGCAGAACGAGACGAGCGCCCAGCGCGCGCAAGCCAGAGGGAGACGAGAAGCACATGGTCGTACGCGGGATCCTGGGACGCCAGCGCCGCGAGTACAGGGCGCCGGAACCGCACCCTTCCGGTGCCCGCGCGCCCAAACTCCCCGGCGAGCTCATCCCTGACCACGTGGCGATCGTCATGGACGGGAACGGCCGCTGGGCCAAGGAGCGCGGGCTGCCGCGCACCGAGGGGCACAAGGTCGGAGCCGAGCGCGTTCTCGACGTGCTCCAGGGCGCGGTCGAGGTCGGCGTCGGCAGCATCTCCCTGTACGCCTTCTCCACCGAGAACTGGAAGCGCTCGCCCGACGAGGTGCGCTTCCTGATGAACTTCAACCGCGACTTCATCCGCAAGACCCGCGGCACCCTCGACGAGCTCGGCATCCGGGTGCGCTGGGTGGGCCGGATGCCCAAGCTGTGGAAGTCGGTCGCCAAGGAGCTCCAGATCGCCCAGGAGCAGACCAAGGACAACGACGCGCTCACGCTGTACTTCTGCATGAACTACGGCGGCCGTGCCGAGATCGCCGACGCGGCGCAGGCGCTGGCCGAGGACGTGAAGGCCGGCCGCCTCGACCCGTCCAAGGTCGACGAGAAGACCCTCCAGAAGTACATGTACTACCCGGACATGCCGGACGTGGACCTGTTCCTGCGCCCGAGCGGCGAGCAGCGCACCTCCAACTACCTTCTGTGGCAGAGCGCCTACGCCGAGATGGTCTTCCAGGACGTCCTGTGGCCCGACTTCGACCGGCGCGACCTGTGGCGGGCCTGTGTCGAGTACGCGCAGCGCGACCGCCGCTTCGGCGGCGCCGTCCCGAACGAGCAACTGCTCGCGATGGAGCGGGCCATGCGGGGCGACGGCTCGTAACACCCGCCGCCCGCGGACGTGGACAGGTTGCGGGCGATCCTCGACCGCAACCTGACACGCGTTTGAGGGCCCGAGCCCCCGAAGGGGCTCAGCCCTTCGCCGCCGCGCACTCCGCGCACGTACCGAAGATCTCCACCGTGTGGGCCACGTTCACGTAGCCGTGCTCCGCGGCGATGGCCTCGGCCCACTTCTCGACGGCCGGGCCCTCCACCTCCACGGCCTTGCCGCACACCCGGCAGACGAGGTGGTGGTGGTGCTCGCCGCTGGAGCATCGCCGGTAGACGGACTCGCCCTCCGACGTGCGCAGGACGTCGACCTCGCCGGCGTCGGCCAGGGACTGGAGCGTGCGGTAGACCGTGGTGAGCCCGACGGAGTCGCCCTTGTGCTTGAGCATGTCGTGGAGATCCTGCGCGCTGCGGAACTCGGCCACCTCGTCGAGCGCGGCCGCCACGGCGGCCCGCTGCCGGGTCGAACGGCCCCGGACGGGCGATCCAGCGGTTGTCACCGTTGCCTCCTCGCGTCTGCCCTTGCCCGGCCATTGTGCCAGCCCGGGCGGGGCCCGGTCAGACGCCGACCGTGCTCTCCGGGCCCCGGGTGGCCGGAATCGCGCACTCCGCGGGGTCTCCGGCCGCCTGCGCGGCGGCCACCGCCCTGGCCCGGCGCCGGGCCAGGGGTGACGCCAGCCCCGTCAGCAGGACGAACACGCCGATGGCCAGCAGGACGATCATCGCGCCGGGCGGCACGTCCTGGTAGTACGTGGTCACGGTGCCGCCGATGGTGACGCTCACTCCGATCGCCACCGCGATGGCGAAGGTGGCGGCGAAGCTCCGGCTGAGCTGCTGCGCGGCCGCGACCGGCACCACCATCAGCGCGGAGACGAGCAGCAGGCCGACGATCCGCATGGCGACGGTCACGGTGACCGCCGCGGTGACGGCCGTGAGCAGGTTCAGGGCGCGCACCGGCAGCCCGGTGACCCGCGCGAACTCCTCGTCCTGGCTGACCGCGAACAACTGCCTCCGCAGGCCGATGGTGACGAGGAGGACGAAGCCCGCCAGCAGGCAGATGGCCGTCACGTCCTCCTGGGAGACCGTCGTGAGGGAGCCGAAGAGGTACGACATGAGGTTGGTGCTGCTGCCGCCCGGCGCGAGGTTGATGAGCATCACGCCGCCCGCCATCCCCCCGTAGAAGAGCATCGCGAGCGCGATGTCGCCGCGGGTCCTGCCGTACCAGCGGACCAGTTCCATGAGGACCGCGCCCAGCACGGAGACGGCCGTCGCCATCCAGATCGGGGACCAGGACAGCAGGAAGCCGAGGCCGACGCCCGTCATCGCGACATGGCCGATGCCGTCGCCCATGAGGGCCTGGCGGCGCTGGACCAGGTAGATACCGACGGCGGGGGCGGTGATGCCCACCAGGACGGCGGCGAGCAGGGCCCGCTGCATGAAGGCGTAGTCGAGGATCTCCATCAGCTCAGCAGTCCCGTCCGGAGGGGTTCGGCGTCGTGCGCCGCGTGCGGGTGTACGTGGTCGTGGCCGGGCAGCGCGTGCTGGCCGAGGGCCCGCGGCGGCGGCCCGTCGTGCAGCACACAGCCGTCCCGCAGGACGACCGCGCGGTCGATCAGCGGCTCCAGGGGGCCCAGTTCGTGCAGGACGAGCAGCACGGACGTGCCCTGGGCGACCTGGTCGCGCAGGGTGGCGGCCAGCACCTCCTGGCTGGCGAGGTCCACGCCCGCCATCGGCTCGTCCATGATCAGCAGTTCGGGCTCGCAGGCCAGCGCGCGGGCGATGAGGACCCGCTGGTGCTGCCCGCCCGACAGGGCGTTCACGGAGTCCTTGGCGCGGTCCGCCATCCCGACGAGCTCCAGGGCCCGTCGTACGGCCGCGTGATCGGCCTTGCGCAGCATGCCGAAGCGCGCGCGGGACAGCCGTCCCGAGGCGACGATCTCGGTCACCGTCGCCGGTACGCCGCCCGCCGCCGTGGTGCGCTGCGGGACGTATCCCACGCGTCGCCAGTCGCGGAAACGGCGTCGCGGGACACCGAAGAGTTCGATCTCCCCGGCGCTGACGGCGACCTGGCCGATGACGCTGCGCACCGCGGTCGACTTGCCGGAGCCGTTGGCGCCCAGCAGGGCGACGACCTCCCCGCGGCCCACGGTGAGGTCGATGCCGCGCAGGACCGGGCGGGAACCCAGTTCCGCCCGCACACCGCGCAGGGACACGACGGACTCGTTCACGACGTCCTCCACACTGGTCATTCGGCGCCGAGAGCCTTCTGCAGCGCCTTCAGGTTCGACTCCATGACCTGCATGTAGTCGCTGCCCCTGGACTTGTCGGTGATGCCCTCGAGGGGGTCGAGGACATCCGTGCGAAGACCCGTGTCCCCGGCGATCGTCCTGGCCGTGCGGTCACTGACGAGCGTCTCGTAGAACACCGTCGTGACGCCGTCGGCCTTCGCCATCGACTCCAGTCCCTTGATCCGGTTCCCGCTGGGCTCGGACTCCGGGTCCAGGCCGCTGATGGCCTCCTCGGTGAGCCCGTAGCGCTCGGCCAGGTAGCCGAACGCTGCGTGGGTGGTGATGAACGTCTTCGTCCTCGTGCGGGCGAGACCGTTCTCGAAGTCGGTGTTCAGCGCCACGAACCTGCTGCGCAGCGCCGCCATGTTCTTCGCGTAGTCGGCGGAGTGCTTCGGGTCGGCCTTCTCGAACGCGGCGGCGACGCCCTCGGCGACCTCGGCGAAGCGCACCGGGTCGAGCCAGACGTGCGGGTCGGTGGCGCCGCCCTCCTCGTCCTCGCCGTGGTCGTGGGCGGCCGCGTGCCCGCCGACCTCGGTGCCGTGCTTCTCCAGCTTCGTCAGCGAGGCGGCGTCGATCTTGTTCTTCACCTCGGCCTGGACCACCGCGTCGTCGACGGCCGGCTGGAGGTTCTTGATGTAGAGGACGGCGTCCGCGTCCTGGAGCCGTGCGGTCTGGCGGGCGCTGATCTCCAGGTCGTGCGGTTCCTGGCCGGGCTCGGTCAGGTTCGTGACGTTCACGTGCGTCCCGCCGATCTCCTCGGCGAGGTACTGGAGCGGGTAGAACGACGCCACGACGTCCAGTTTCCCGTCACTCCTCCCGCCGGCCGCGGCGGCGCCCGAGCAGGCGGTGAGAGCGCCGAGACCGAGGGCGGTGGCCGCCACGGCCGCGGCCCCGGATATGAGGCGTCGTCGTACGTTCATGACACTCATTTTCAACAAATCTGGAAACGATTGTCAACAAGCCCTCGTCCGGGCGTCCCCGAACCCCCTGACAACAGGTATCAAGGGGATGTAAGCGGCAGGAAGCGGTCCACTCGGCGAACCGATTTGATGCAGAGGTGGGCGGCGCCGGTAACCTGAAGCATTCGCTGCCGTCCGTTCGTAATGAAGAGAGCACCGTGGCCGCCGACAAGATCGAGACCATCGTCAGCCTGAGCAAGCGCCGTGGCTTCGTTTTCCCCTGTAGTGAGATCTACGGTGGACAGCGTGCCGCCTGGGACTACGGCCCGCTCGGCGTCGAACTCAAGGAGAACCTCAAGCGCCAGTGGTGGCGTTACATGGTCACCTCGCGTGAGGACGTCGTCGGTATCGACTCTTCCGTGATCCTCGCCCCCGAGGTCTGGGTCGCGTCGGGGCACGTCGCCACCTTCTCCGACCCGCTCACCGAGTGCACCTCCTGTCACAAGCGCTACCGCGCCGACCACCTGGAGGAGGCCTACGAGGCGAAGCACCACCGCCTCCCGGAGAACGGCCTCGCCGACCTCAACTGCCCCAACTGCGGCAACAAGGGCACGTTCACCGAGCCCAAGCAGTTCTCGGGCCTGCTCTCCACGCACCTCGGCCCCACCCAGGACAGCGGCTCCGTCGCCTACCTGCGTCCCGAGACGGCCCAGGGCATCTTCACCAACTTCTCCCAGGTGCAGACGACCTCGCGCCGGAAGCCGCCCTTCGGCATCGCCCAGATGGGCAAGTCCTTCCGCAACGAGATCACGCCCGGCAACTTCATCTTCCGCACGCGCGAGTTCGAGCAGATGGAGATGGAGTTCTTCGTCAAGCCGGGCGAGGACGAGACGTGGCAGGAGTACTGGATGGAGCAGCGCTGGAACTGGTACACCGGTCTCGGCATGCGCGAGGAGAACATGCGGTGGTACGACCACCCGAAGGAGAAGCTCTCCCACTACTCCAAGCGCACCGCCGACATCGAGTACCGCTTCCAGTTCGGCGGCAACGAGTGGGGTGAGCTGGAGGGCGTCGCCAACCGCACCGACTACGACCTGAGCGCGCACTCCAAGGCCTCCGGTCAGGACCTCACCTACTTCGACCAGGAAGCCGGGGAGCGCTGGACCCCGTACGTCATCGAGCCCGCCGCCGGTGTCGGCCGCGCGATGCTCGCCTTCCTCCTGGACGCCTACGTCGAGGACGAGGCGCCCAACGCCAAGGGCAAGATGGAGAAGCGCACCGTGCTGCGCCTCGACCCGCGCCTCGCGCCCGTCAAGGTCGCCGTGCTGCCGCTGTCGCGCAACCCCGAGCTGTCGCCCAAGGCCAAGGGTCTCGCCACCGCGCTGCGCCAGAACTGGAACATCGAGTTCGACGACGCCGGCGCCATCGGCCGCCGCTACCGTCGCCAGGACGAGATCGGCACCCCGTTCTGCGTCACCGTCGACTTCGACACCCTCGACGACAACGCCGTCACGGTCCGTGAGCGCGACACGATGAAGCAGGAGCGCGTCTCCCTCGACCAGATCGAGGGCTACCTGGCCGCCCGCCTCGTCGGCTGCTGATCACGCGTCACCCACGAAGCCCCCGGTTCCCGCGCAGGGACCGGGGGCTTCGCGCTGTCCCGGACCATGGGGTGTCCGGGCGTCGGGGGCCGGGGGCGGCGGGGCGGGCGGTACCGGTTCGGCGGTCCTACGTCCTCAACGGCCCTGCAGGGACTTCACGTTGTCGCCGAACGTCCAGTTCTTCGAGCCGTCCCAGTTGACCGACCAGGTCATCAGGCCCTTCAGGGCGGTGCCGTAGTGCCGCCAGGCCTGCGAGACGAGGCTCGGCGCCATATGGCCGCCGCCCGCGCCGGGCTGCGCGGGCAGCCCCGGGACCTGCTTGTCGTACGGAACCTTGATCGTGGTGCCCTGGACGACCAGCCCCTTGTTCAGGCAGTCCGTCTGGGCGGTGAAGCCCTGGACCGTGCCCGCGGCGTACGAGTCGCCGGAGCAGCCGTACATGCTTCCGTTGTAGTACTGCATGTTGAGCCACCACAGCCGCCCGTTGTCCGCGTACTTCTTGACGATCGGCAGGTACGCGCCCCAGATCGAGCCGTACGCGACGCTGCCGCCGGTGACGTACGCCGTCTCCGGTGCCATGGTCAGCCCGAAGCCGGACGGCATCCGCGCCAGCACTCCGTCGATGATGCGCACCAGGTTGGCCTGCGAGGCGGAGAGCGTGCCGATGTTCCCGCTGCCGACGAGCCCGGTCTCGATGTCGATGTCGATGCCGTCGAAGTTGTACTTCTTCAGGATGGGGACGATCGTCGCGACGAAGCGGTCGGCGACCGCGGACGAACTCAGGTCGATCCCGGCGGCCGCCCCGCCGATGGACAGCAGGACGGTCTGCCCCGACGCCTTGGCCGCGCACATCTCGGCGGGCGTCGCGACCTTCACGCCGGTGTCCATCCCGTCCTCCCACAGCGCGGTGCCGTCCGAGCGGATGACGGGGAACGCCGCGTTGATCACGTTGTAGCCGTGCGCGGCGATACGGGAGTCGGTGATCGGCGTCCACCCGAAGGGCGGGTGCACGCCGTTGGACGAGCCGTCCCAGTTCTCCCAGTAGCCCTGGAGGATCTTTCCGGCGGGGCGGGACTTCACGGCGCAGGTGTCCGCGGCGACGGCGGCGGGAGCGCCCGCGATCGACAGGGGGACGAGGACGGCTGCCGCCAGGGCGACGGCGAGCAGGCGCGGCGTTCGGCGCATCATGCGAGGCCTCCCGGTGGGGGTGCGGTGAGGTGTCGTAGGCATGACAGTCGCGCGGTCCAGACCTTTCGTCAATAGGTCTGGACCAAAGTGGCGGCGGCGCGTCCGGCCGCCGCCCGTCGTTCAGGGACGTCCGGCCGTGGCCCCGTGACGGCGGCGGTCGAGCACGCCGACGAGCGTGGCCAGGTCGGCGGCACCCTCGGGGCCGTCCGCGTAGCGCGGGGTGAGGCCGTAGCGCTCGCGTCCGCCCTTCCCGTGGGTGTGGGGCGAGCGTGGTCCCTGGCGCCCGTCGGCCGGGGGAGCGCATGGCGACGCCCGGCGCGCGCCCCGGCCCTCGGCCCGGCCGAACGCCCGAGGTACGTCCAGTACGAGGGCTTTCGACCCGGCGGGCCCCCGGCCCATCGGTCGGGAGACCCCCGGGGGCGGGCACCGGGCGCCGCCCTTCACGGGCGACACCCTGACCGGCCGGACAGGTTCTAGTCCTCTTTGGATTCCACCGTCGCCTGGTGCTCCTCGGCGAGGTGTTCCTCCGCCTTCAGCCAGGGGAGGAACTGGGCGCTCCTGCGCCAGCCGCAGGTGTCGCATCTGATGGTGCGCTGCGCACCCGCTCGTTGGACGCGGACGGTGTGTTCGCGGCCGTGCTGATCCCAGCGGCTCACCTTGCTCGTGTTGATCTGAAGCATGACACCTCCTGGTTCTCCCGCTTCGTCTGCGCAGCAAGGAGTGTGCAGCATGGCGAAGATCAACGGGGGCTCTTCGGCGGTGAGTTCGGCGCGGGCGGGAACCCCGCGCCGGGACCGGCCTCCCGGGCCGGACCGGCACGGGAGGCCGGGAGGATCCCGCTCCGGTCGAACGCGACGCACCGGGCCACCGCCGGGTACGTCGCGTTCGACCTAGGCGCGCCCCTCCGCGACCTGACGCTTCGCCGAGGCCGACGGCCTCTGGACGAAGGGGAAGCGGGGCCCCGGCGAACGCGTACACCCGTGGCCGCAAAGGGAGTTGGGGCGTGGGTGGCACGATCGCCGCTGCCGCTGCCGCTGCCGCTGCCGCTGCAGCGGCAGCGGTCGGCGCCCGGCGGGGACAGGTGGCCCGGCCGGACACCGGACCGGCTCCTCAGCTGATCGTGCGCGGCAGCCGCAGGCTCAGCGCGATGGTCAGCGCCACACCCGCCAGTTGGACCAGGAGCGTCGTCACCAGGGCGTTCCCCATGCCGTGGGCCGGGGCGAGGGACAGGAACAGGGTGCCGAGGGTGGCCACCCCGACGGCGAGGGCGGCCTGTTGGGTGGTCGCCATCACACCGCTGCCGACACCGGCCCGTGCCGCAGGCACCTCGGAGAGGACGATCCTGATGAGGACGGGGAGCTGGAGTGCCTGTCCCGCACCCGCGACCGCAGCGCCGGGCAGCAGTTCGCCCACTCCGAGGTCCGGCCAGGAACGCTGGGCGGCCAGCGCGATGAGCGCCACGCCCACCGCCTGGATCAGTCCGCCGGCGGTGACGACCCGGGTGCCGAAGCGGGCGATCAGCCGGGGCCCGCACAGGGACGTCACGAAGAAGACGCCCGCCATGGGCGCGAGGGCCAGCCCCGCGGAGACGGGCCCGAGGCCCGCACCGCGTTGCAGCGCCACCGCGATCACGAACATGAAGCCGCTGAACCCGATCGAGAACGGCACGATCATGATCAGGCCCCGGCGCAACGAGGTCAGCTCGAACAGGCTCGGGGGAACCAGGGGAGTGCGCCCGTTCCGGTCCGCACGGCGTTCGACGAGGTAGAAGGCGGCGGCCGCGAGCGGGAACAGGGCGAGGGACACCCAGGTCCACAGCGGCCAGCCCGCCGCCCTGCCCTCGGTGAGCGGGGCGAGCAGGGCCAGCAGGGCGACCGCGAGCAGGACGGTGCCGGGAGTGTCGACCGGCTCCGGGTGCTGCGAGCGGGTCTCGGGGACCGCGCGGGCGGCCAGGATCAGACCGAGGACGACGACGGGCACGTTCACGAGGAACACCGAGCGCCAGCCGGTGCCCGCGATGTCGGCCGCGACCAGGACGCCGCCGAGGATCTGCCCGGCCACCATGGACAGGCCGGCCGTGGCGCCGTACAGGCCCATCGCCTTGGCCCGGCGGGTCCCGGAGGTCGCCGACTGGATGGTGGCGAGGACCTGCGGCAGCATCGCCGCGGACGCCGCGCCCTGCGCGACCCGCGCCGCCACCAGGGTCCAGGCGGTGGGCGCGAGGCCGCAGGCCAGCGAGGTCAGGCCGAAGGCCGCCATGCCGCCGAGGAAGAGCCGGCGGCGGCCGAACAGGTCGCCGAGGCGTCCGCCGAGGACGAGCAGGACGGCGTACGCGACGCCGTAGCCGGCGACGACCAGTTCGAGGACGGCCTCGCTCGCGTCCAGGTCGTGCCCGATGGTCGGGAGGGCGACGTTGACGATGAAGAAGTCGATCAGGGGCAGCGCCGCGCCCAGCAGCACGGTGAAGAGTCCGAGGCCGCCGAGGGCGGGTGGCGCCGTGGGGGCGCGGACGGTGGTGGTGAGAGTTCCGGTGTCGGTCACGTGCTCCAGACTTGTCCGGAACTCAGACGGGTACCAGAGTCTCCTTATCCTGGTACAAGGACTACCTGGCAACAGGCTGCGATGAGCGGCAGTCTGGGGGCATGACGACCACGGCACGCGGCACGGCACGCGAAACGGCCACCGGCCCGGCCCCGGCAGAGCCGGTTCCGGTCCCGGCCCGATCCGCCCCGGACGGCACGGTCCCGGCCGCCACCGTGGCGTCCCGCGGCAGCGAGATCCGGCGGAACGAGCTGGCCACCTTCCTGCGCAGCAGACGCGAACGCATCACGCCCGAGCAGGTCCAGCTGCCCCGCGGCCGGCGCAGGCGCACGCCCGGCCTGCGCCGCGAGGAGGTCGCCCAGCTCTCCGCGGTGGGGGTCACCTGGTACACGTGGCTGGAGCAGGCGCGTGCCATCCAGGTCTCCGAACAGGTCCTCGACGCGCTGGCCCGCACCCTGCTGCTCGACACCAGCGAGCGGGCCCACCTCTTCCAGCTGGCCGGCGCCGTCGACCCCTCGCCCGCCGCCCGGTGCGCGGTCATCACCCCGGCGCTGCGCCAGATCCTGACGCGCCTGGAGCCCGTTCCGGCCTGCATCCAGAACAGCCGGTACGACATCCTGGCGTACAACCGCACCTACGCGCGGCTGATGATGGGCGACCTCGACACGATCCCGCCCGCCGACCGCAACTGCGTGATCCTCGCCTACACCAACCCGGAGTGGCGCGAGTCGATCGTCTTCATCGACGACACCATGCGGCTGATGGCCGCGAGGCTGCGCGTCTCGATGGCCGGGCACCTCGGGGAGCCCGCCTGGAAGATGCTGCTGAAGCGGTTGCGGACCGAGTCCGCCGAGTTCCGCGAGATCTGGGACCGGTACGAGGTGGTCGGAGCCCCCGGCAAGACCAAGCAGTTCCTGAACCCGTACGTCGGACTCGTCACCGTCGACCACACCGATCTGTGGCTCGCCCCCGACCTGGGCGCCCGCATGGTGACGTACGCGCCCTCCGACGACGAGAGCCGCGAACGGCTGGAGAAGCTGCACGCGATCGCGCTGGAGGCGGAGGCGAAGGAGGCGGCTGCGGAAGCCGGAGGCGGAGCCGACACGTCCCGGGCACAAGCGCCGGGGGCGGTTTGATCACGCAGACCGCGAGGTCCGTTGTCCCGGCGTCGGGAGGCTCGGACGGCGGGGGTGCGGGCCCGACGGTGGGCGCCGTCGGGCCCGGTGCGTCCGCGCCGCCGCCGAGATCAGGCGGCGGAGCGGTCCGGGGCCCGTACGCCCGCCGCTTCCTGGAGCTCCGGGGACTCCAGCAGGCGGGCCGTGCGCTCCGCCGACGCGCGGGCCCGGCGTCCGCTGGTGAGCGCGCCGAGGACGAGGACGGCGAGACCGCAGGCGGTGATGATCCACCAGCCGGGGCGGGCCGCGGAGACGAAACCGCTCCGGTAGGCGGAGCCCTGGATGCCGGAGGCGAGGGCCGCGCCGATGACCGCGACGCCGAGCGTCCCGCCGATCTGACGGCTGGTCGAGGCGACGGCGGCGGCGACGCCCGCCTGGGCGCGGGGCATGCCGGAGACGGCGGTGTTGGTGATGGGGGCGTTCACGAAGCCGAAGCCGATGCCGAAGAAGACGTAGCCGACGACGAGCGTGACGTTCGACGTCTCCGCCTCGAACGCGGCGAACAGCACGCCGCTCACGGTCATCGTGACGCCCGCGATCAGCAGTGAAGGACGGGGGCCGCGGCTGCCGACCAGCCGTCCGGAGATCGGCGCGCAGACGAAGCACAGGGCCGCCATGGGCAGCATCCACAGCCCCGCGTGCAGGGCGTCGAGCCCGCGGACGTTCTGCAGGTACAGCGTCGACAGGAACAGGAATCCGCTGAGCGCGGCGAACGCGCTCACCGCGATGACGGTCGCCCCGCTGAACGGAACCGACCGGAAGAAGCGCAGGTCGATGAGGGGTTCGTCGCGGCGGGGCTCGTAGATGAGCAGGCCGAGCAGCGCGCCGAGGGCGATCACGCCGAAGCAGGCCGTCGGCAGGGCGCCGGAGGTGGGCGCCTCGATGATCGCGTACGTCAGGGAGCCGAGCAGGACGATGACGAGGAGCTGGCCGACCGGGTCGGGGCGGCGGGGCTTCGGCGCGCGGGACTCGGGGACGAAACGCAGGGTCAGCAGGAGCGCGGCGAGGCCGACGGGGAGGTTGATCCAGAAGATCGACCGCCAGCCGACCGTGTCGACGAGCACTCCGCCCACCAGCGGTCCGGCGGCCATGGATATGCCGACCACGGCACCCCACACACCGATCGCGCGGGCGCGCTCGCGCGGGTCCGTGAAGGTGTTGGTGATGATCGACATCGCCACGGGGTTGAGCATCGAGCCGCCGACGGCCTGGATCATCCGGAAGACGATGAGCGCGTCGAGGTCCGGGGCGAGGGAGCAGAGCACCGAGCCGATGGTGAACAGGACCAGGCCGGCCGTGAAGACCTTGCGCCGGCCGATGCGGTCGGCGGTCGAACCGGCGAGCATCAGCAGGGAGGCGAGCACCAGGGTGTACGCGTCGATGGTCCACTGCATGCCCGCGACACTCGTGTGCAGTTCCTGCTGCATCGAGGGCAGGGCGACGTTCAGAACCGTGACGTCGAGGCTCACGATCAGCAGACTCATGCAGCAGATCGCGAGCACCAGCATCCGGCGGCGGTGGCTGAGCTCAGGCATTCACCCAGCCTACGCCGACATCGATAGTGCGTCTAACTAATGACCAATACACGATCTTTCGCGCGAGCATCCGGCCCCGTGCGCCACAATGGGGGAATGCCCACGCCCACGTCCACCGTGAACTCCGTGCTGTCGATCGGCCCCCACCAGGTGCAGCCGCCCGTCGTCCTCGCCCCCATGGCCGGGATCACCAATGCGCCGTTCCGCACGCTCTGCCGCGAGTTCAGCGGCGGCAAGGGTCTCTTCGTCAGCGAGATGATCACGACGCGGGCGCTGGTCGAGCGCAACGAGAAGACCATGCAGCTGATCCACTTCGACGCGACCGAGAAGCCGCGCTCGATCCAGCTGTACGGCGTCGACCCCGCGACCGTCGGCAAGGCCGTCCGCATGATCGCGGAGGAGGGCCTCGCCGACCACATCGACCTCAACTTCGGCTGCCCGGTCCCCAAGGTCACCCGTAAGGGCGGCGGCTCCGCGCTCCCGTACAAGCGCCCCCTGCTCCGCGCGATCCTGCGCGAGGCCGTCAGCGGCGCCGGGGACCTGCCCGTCACCATGAAGATGCGCAAGGGCATCGACGACGACCACATCACCTTCCTCGACGCCGGACGGATCGCGGTCGAGGAGGGCGTCACGGCCATCGCGCTGCACGGCCGCACCGCCGCGCAGCACTACGGCGGCACCGCGGACTGGGACGCCATCGCCCGGCTGAAGGAACACGTGCCGGAGATCCCCGTCCTCGGCAACGGCGACATCTGGTCGGCGGACGACGCGCTGCGGATGGTGCGCGAGACCGGCTGCGACGGGGTCGTCGTCGGGCGCGGCTGCCTCGGCAGGCCGTGGCTGTTCGGCGACCTGGTGGCCGCCTTCGAGGGCCGCCAGGAGTACGCCCGCCCGGCGCTGCGCGAGGTCGCCCAGGTCATGGTCCGCCACGCCACCCTGCTCGGCGAGTGGATCGGCGACGAGGCGCGCGGGGTCATCGACTTCCGCAAGCACGTCGCCTGGTACCTCAAGGGCTTCTCGGTCGGCTCGGAGATGCGCAAGCGCCTGGCGATCACCTCCTCGCTCGCCGAACTCTCCGACGGGCTCGCCGAACTGGACCTCGACCAGCCGTGGCCGTCGGGCGCCGACGGCCCCCGCGGCCGCACCTCCGGCAACAACAGGGTCGTCCTGCCGGACGGCTGGCTGAAGGACCCCTACGACTGCGCGGGCGTGTCCGAGGACGCGGAACTGGACACCTCCGGCGGCTGAGCCGAGCGGCCGTGCCCGGAGAGGGCACGGGCCCCGGCCACGCGGCTCCGCCGCCTGGGCGAGCACGGGCGGCGAGGGCACGGCTCCCGGCCCCGTCGTTCCGCCGCCCGGATGCGGCCGGACCCTCTCGGACCCCGCCGCACCCGCACTCCGCTCATCGGGCCTCAGGCACCCCCGACCGCCGTGAGCAGGGCCAGCGGCGCCGCCGCGGAACGCGATTCCCGTACGCACGCGTGCGGGTAGGGCACCGGCTCGGCGTGGGTGTCGCGGCCGTAGCCCGCGAGGACCTCGGGGAGGCGGTGACCGGCGGCGGTGGCGGCGTCCACGAGCGCGTGCGCCACCGTCCGGGCCTCGTCGTGCAGGCCGTACCGCGCGAGGCCCAGGGTGATGAGGGCGTTGTCGTGGGGCCAGACGGAACCCCGGTGGTACGACAGCGGATGGTACGCGGGCTGGCCGGAGGCGAGCGTCCGCACGCCCCAGCCGGAGAAGAAGTCCGGTGCGAGGAGCCGGCGGCCGACCATCTCGCCGTACTCCTTGTCCAGCAGGCCGGACCACAGCAGATGGCCGGCGTCCGAGGCGAGCGCGTCGACATGGCGGCCCTCGCCGTCCAACGCCAGCGCGGGGAAGGCGTGTTCGCTCATCCAGAAGTCCCGCTGGAAGCGGTCGCGCAGATCGGCGGCGGCCTGTTCCAGAAGGGCCGCGTACACCTCGTCGCCCCAGACCGCGCGGGACAGCTGAGCGGTGCGGCGCAGCGCGTCGTACGCGTACCCCTGCGCGCCGGCCGCCATCACCGGCCCGGTGGGGCGGCTGCCGTCGGCCGAACAGATGGCGCCCGGGGAGTCCTTCCAGTTCTGGTTGGCGAGGCCGCCGCCGTCCGCGCGGTAGACGAGATACCCGCGCGAGGTCAGCCCGCCGTGGTCCAGCATCCAGCCGATCGCCGCACGGGCGTTGGGCTCCAGCCGGCGGGCCAGGGCCACGTCACCGGTCAGCTCGGTGTACGCGCCGAGCAGCACCAGGAACAGCGGCGTCGCGTCCACCGAACCGTAGTAACGCCCGTACGGCACCTGTCCGAAGTGCGCCAGCTCGCCGTGCCGCACCTCGTGCACGATCTTGCCGGGCTGGGCGACGGTGCCCGCCCCCACCTCGACCGCCTGCGTCGCCGCCAGCGCGGGCAGGGTGGCGGCGGCCAGTTGGGGCCGGTAGGGCAGCGCGAACAGCGAGGTGAGCAGCGCGTCGCGGCCCAGCAGGGTGAGGAACCAGGGGACTCCGGCCGCGGGGACCCGCAGCTCCTCGCCGTCCGGGCCGGTCGCCGGGACCTGGAGCACCGCCAGGTCGGACAGGCCCCGTGAACAGGCCGCGGCCAGCTCGGGCCAGCCGGTCGGGAAGGGGACTCCCTCCGCGAACTCGCCCTCCAGCGCGAGCAGTCGCTCGGTGGCGGCCGTGGGGGAGGCGGGCACGTGCGGCTCGTGGGCCGCGCCGTGCGGACGCGCCGCGACCCGCAGCGCCAGCTCGGCCGAGCCGTGCGGTTCCAGGTCGAGGGTCCACACGAGGCGGCGCGCGCCCGTGCCCGTCTCCTCCACCCCGTCCGGGGCGGGCTCGGAGGTGACCGTCGTACGGGATCGCCACTCCCCGCGCCGATAGCTGAACTCGACACCGTCGTCGAGCACTTGGCGCTGTCGCACGACGCCCGTCTTGGCGTACGTGCGGTGGTCGGAGCGCAGTTCGAACTGGTCCGTGAAGTCGGCGTCCGCGGTCACCGCGATCCGGACCGTGGTGGCCGTGGGGCGGTTGCTGGTGACGCGCAGCGCCTCCACGAACGAGCCCTCGGCGACCGCCTGTTCGCGGAACAACGTGTACGCGGGCGGTTCGTCGCGGCCGCCTCGCGGCACCAGTACGCACCGCGCCGTGTCGCCGTCCGTGACCGGCGTGAGTGCCTCGGGCACCGCGCCGTCCACCGTCAGCTGCCAGCGGCTGAGGTGCCGGGCGTCCCGGACGAACAACCCGTCCGGCGAGCTGCCGCCCCGTACTCCGCTGATGTCCCCGCCGTCACCCACGGCGGCGAACGTCCCACCCTGCACGAGCAGATGATGCCGGTCCGTCATCCCCGGTCCCCTCCCTTGGCGCCCGTCTCGAACTCGAATGCGCTCTGTGCCGCGGCGCTGTGCGCCGTGCCGGTCGAGGCGTCATGCCCCGCCGGGGACACGACCGCCGTCCCGGAGGACTCGTGCAGCAGGTCGAGCGTCAGCGCCGCCGTCCAGCTGAAACCGAGTGCTCCGCAGGCCTCGCCGGTGAACGGGTCCACGTACTCCGCGAACCCGGACTCCCCGGCGGTGTCCAGCAGGGCGGCCCGCAGAGCGTCGGCCCGCCCGTGTTCCCCGTGCAGCCGCAGCCCGCGCTCCAGCAGCCAGTTGGTGTTGAACCAGGCCGGTCCCCGCCAGTACCGGTGCGGATCGAACGCCTCGCCTGTCAGGTCGTAGCTGGGTACGAGCCGTGTCGCCCCGCCCAGCCCGAAGTGCGGCCCGCCCGCGGTCCGCACGAGCGCGGCGGCGATGTCACGCGGCAGCGTCGGCAGGATGAGCGGGAGCAGCCCGGCGACACCGC
This sequence comes from Streptomyces sp. NPDC002580, assembly GCF_042889485.1. Taxonomy (NCBI): domain Bacteria; kingdom Bacillati; phylum Actinomycetota; class Actinomycetes; order Kitasatosporales; family Streptomycetaceae; genus Streptomyces; species Streptomyces sp. NPDC002580. The sequence goes on from NZ_JBIAQZ010000001.1 coordinate 610,936, forward strand.
GCTCACGGATCAGCGCCCCGCGCCCACCGCCGTCCACGTCGCTCCGCCCGCCGTTCCCCTCGGCGCGCTCGTCACGGCAGAAGAACAGGCCCTCCGCCGGATCCCACAGCCGTTCCACCAGGGCCGCCGTCAGCCGCTCCGCGCGCGCGTGGCGGGCGGTCCCCGCCGCGCCCAACTCCTGTGCGATACGGGCCAGCGCGTGTTCCGAGGCGATCAGCAGGGCGTTGAACGCCGGGTCCTCGACGGCGAACTCGCCGCCGCCGTCGGCGTACCCCCGGTCCCGGTAGTCCGTCGCCAGCCGTACGTACCGCCCGTAGTCGAGATCGGTCGGCCGGTCCTCGGCGGCGCCGTGGTCGAGGTCGGCGCGCCGGAAGGAGCGGGCGGGCGCCGGGTCCACGCGGCCGAGCGGGGCGTCCCAGCAGGGACTGTTGTCCATGCCCTGCTCCCAGGGGTGGACCACGCTGGCGAGGCCGCCGCCCAGGTCCCGCCGGTGCAGGAGATAGCGGTGCCAGGCCGCCAGCCGGGGATACATCCGGGAGAGGAAGGAGCGGGCCCGGGACAGCCCGGGGTCCGCCCGGTGCACCAGCCACACCGCCAGGGCGTGCACCGGTGGCTGCACGATGCCCGACGTCTGTACGGTGCGCGGGGCACCCGCGGCGCGCCCCGCGGTCGAGGAGCGCCAGAAGTCGGGGCTCGGGAAGTACGCGTCGAGCGGGACGGAGGGGTTGAACACGATGTGCGGGACACGCCCGTCGGCCCACTGGGCGCCGAGCAGGGTCTCCAGCTCCGTCTGCGCCCGCAGCGGGGACACGTGGCGCAGACCGATCGCGATGAACGCGGAGTCCCAGGACCACTGGTGCGGATACAGGCCGCGCGAGGGCACCGTGGAGGTTCCCGTCCAGTTGTCGTTCAGCACCCGGGACGCCCTGAGGCGCAGTGACCCCGAAGGCCCGGCGGGATCGTATACGGGCGATCCGTCCCGGCCGGTGCCGCCCGGAGCGGGCGGAGAGGGCGGCCCGGAGGCGCGCCGGGGTGAGCCGGAGGTACGCAAGGGGTCGGTGGGTGCCCTGTGCAGGGCGGTGAGCTGGGATGTGCTGTCCACTCAGGTCTCCCCGAAGACGTCCGGCCGGCCGGTTCGGCAGCAGCTGCCGTAGGGTTACGTCTATTTAACACGCAAAACTCAATATGTAATGCAGAGTTGGGGAACGCAAGAGGGTGCGCATGACGAAAAGAGCGGGGAGGACCGTGAAGACCGTGAACCAGGCAAGCTCCGGAGAACTGCTCGAACTGGTGCGCAGCGGCCGGGCGACCACGCGCGGAGCGCTCCAACGCGCCACCGGCCTGTCGCGGGCCACGGTCGGGCATCGCCTCGACCGGCTGTTCCGCGCGGGCTGGCTCCGTGAGGGGGCGGGCGGCCCCGTCGACTCACCGCTGGGCGGGCGCCCCTCCATCACCCTGGAGTTCGACGACGAGCACGCCGTCGTCCTCGCCGCGGACCTCGACACCCGGCACGGCCGGGCGGCCCTCCTCACCCTCACCGGAGAGATCCTCGCCGAGCACGCGGGCCCCCTGGTGATCGACGACGGGCCCGAGGCGGTACTCGGCGAACTCGGAGGCTGGTTCGCCGAACTGCTGGGGAAATCCGGGCGGCGCGCCGACGCGGTCTGCGGCATCGGGCTCGCGGTGCCGGGACCCGTCGACAGCGACACCGGCCGTGTGGTGCAGCCGCCGATCATGCCGGGCTGGGACGGCTACGACATAAGGGGCCGGCTCGGCCGCGCCTTCGCCGAACACACGGGCCCCGGCGCCGTGGGCGTCCCGGTGCTCGTCGACAACGACGCCAACCTCATGGCGTACGGGGAGCAGCGCTCCGGCTATCCGGACTGCTCGGCGTTCGCCCTGGTCAAGGTCTCCACCGGTATCGGCGCGGGCATGGTCGTCGGCGGCACCGTGTACCGGGGCGTCGACGGCGGGGCGGGCGACATCGGGCACATCCGGGTGGGTGCCGACGCGCTGTGCCGGTGCGGCTCGCACGGCTGTCTGGCCGCCGTCGCCAGTGGTGGCGCGGTGGCCAGGCGGCTCGCGGAGGCGGGGGTCCCGGCAGCGTCCGGATCGGACGTACGGGAGCTGCTGGCGGCCGGGCACCCCGAGGCGACGGCGCTCGCGCGCGAGGCGGGCCGGCAGGTCGGGGACGTCCTGGCCACCGTGGTGACGCTGCTCAACCCGGGCGTGCTGATGATCGCCGGGGACCTGGCCGGAACCCCCTTCCTCACGGGCGTCCGGGAGTTGCTGTACCAGCGGGCGCTGCCCCGCTCCACCGCCCACCTGGACGTGGTGACCTCCCGGCTCGGTGAGCGGGCGGGGCTCGTGGGCGCGGCGGCGATGGTCGTGGAGTACCTGTACGCCCCGGAGCGGGCCGAGGAGCGACTCGCGGCGCTCGGCGTGTGACGGACGCGCGGGGGCGGCGGGTCCGGAGGCGGAACGGACCCGGAAGTGGAGTGGGCCCGCAGGTGCGGCGGATCCGGAGGCGGTCGCGGGTCCCGGGGCGCGGCGGATTGGCCGGACGCGGCGGACGCCATCCAGGCAGGTCGTCCGGGTAGGCAGTTCAGGAGATCGTCCGGTCGGGTCGTCCGGTCGGGTCGGCCAAGCGTGTCATCCGCGTGTGTCATCCGCGCGTGTCATCCGTGTGTCGTGTCCGGATCGCGGTCCGCATGATGGAATCTGGCTCCGTCTCGAGGCGTGATTCTCGCCACCCTTGATAAGGGTCACGCTCAGATGAGCGGATCTTGCCCGGCTGCACTTCCCTAAGGGGTGGCACTCAGTGCCACCCTCTGATCGTTCATCGATTAAACTCAGGCGTGCCGAAGTCTGCTCACCTGAGCGGCTGAGGTCGTCCCAGTGCGTTGATTCGTTCAAGAAGTGAAAACATCGCCTCCCGATGGCTTGCCAAGCTTTGACTTTCGATCTGGTGGCGGACGAGTGGTTACAGGCGCATGACGCGCAAGTGGACGTACCCATGCGCCTTCGATCTGGGTATGTTCCCCGTCGTCAGGGCAGCCACCGCGACGTCGAGGAGTCGAGACTCGTGTCGGAAAACAAAGATCCCCACGTAACTGAGAGCGGCGAAAGCGGCGTCGGCGGGGCGAAGTTCGTTTATGACTTCACCGAGGGCAACAGGGATCTGAAGGACCTCCTCGGGGGCAAGGGCGCCAACCTTGCCGAGATGACCAACCTGGGGCTCCCCGTGCCGCCCGGCTTCACCATCACCACCGAGGCGTGCAAGACCTACCTCGACAGTGGCGAGGAGCCCGCGGCACTGCGTGACGAGGTGAGTGCGCACCTCGACGCCCTCGAGGCCAAGATGGGCAAGAAGCTCGGCCAGGCCGACGACCCGCTCCTCGTGTCCGTCCGTTCCGGAGCGAAGTTCTCCATGCCCGGCATGATGGACACCGTCCTGAACATCGGGCTCTCCGACAAGTCCGTGCTGGGTCTGTCCCGGCAGGCCGGCGACGACCGCTTCGCGTGGGACTCCTACCGCCGTCTCATCCAGATGTTCGGCAAGACGGTCCTCGGCGTCGACGGCGAGCTCTTCGAGGACGCGCTGGAGGCGGCGAAGACGGCCAAGAAGGTCACCGTCGACACGGACCTCGAAGCGGCGGACCTGAAGAAGCTCGTCACCAAGTTCAAGCGGATCGTCAAGGCCGAGGCCGGCCGGGACTTCCCGCAGGACCCGCGCGAGCAGATGGACCTCGCCATCAAGGCGGTCTTCGAGTCCTGGAACACCGACCGGGCCAAGCTGTACCGCCGCCAGGAGCGCATCCCGGGCGACCTCGGCACCGCCGTCAACGTCTGCTCGATGGTGTTCGGCAACCTGGGCCCCGACTCCGGCACCGGTGTCGCCTTCACCCGTGACCCCGCCTCCGGTCACCAGGGCGTGTACGGCGACTACCTCCAGAACGCCCAGGGCGAGGACGTCGTCGCCGGCATCCGCAACACGGTCCCGCTCGCCGAGCTGGAGTCGATCGACAAGAAGTCGTACGACCAGCTCATGCAGATCATGGAGACCCTGGAGAACCACTACAAGGATCTCTGCGACATCGAGTTCACCATCGAGCGCGGGCAGCTGTGGATGCTCCAGACCCGCGTCGGCAAGCGCACGGCGGGCGCGGCCTTCCGCATCGCCACGCAGCTGGTGGACCAGGGCCTGATCGACGAGGCCGAGGCGCTCCAGCGGGTCACGGGCGCCCAGCTCGCGCAGCTCATGTTCCCGCGCTTCGACGACCAGGCGAAGGCCGACCAGATCGGCCGGGGCATCGCCGCCTCGCCCGGCGCCGCGGTCGGCAAGGCGGTCTTCGACTCGTACACCGCGGTGAAGTGGTCCCGCTCCGGCGAGAAGGTCATCCTCGTCCGCCGTGAGACGAACCCCGACGACCTCGACGGCATGATCGCGGCCGAGGGCATCCTCACCTCGCGCGGCGGCAAGACCTCCCACGCGGCCGTCGTCGCGCGCGGCATGGGCAAGACCTGTGTCTGCGGCGCCGAGGAGCTGGAGGTCGACACCAAGCGCCGCCGGATGACCGTGCCCGGCGGGCACGTCGTCGAGGAGGGCGACCTCATCTCGATCGACGGCTCCAGCGGCAAGGTGTACCTCGGTGAGGTCCCCGTCGTCCCGTCCCCGGTCGTCGAGTACTTCGAGGGCCGGATGCACGCCGGCGCCGACGACGCCGACGAGCTGGTCGAGGCCGTCCACCGGATCATGGCCTTCGCCGACCGCAAGCGCAGCCTGCGCGTACGCGCCAACGCCGACAACGCCGAGGACGCGCTGCGCGCCCGCCGCTTCGGCGCCCAGGGCATCGGTCTGTGCCGCACGGAGCACATGTTCCTGGGCGACCGCCGTGAGCTCGTCGAGCGTCTGATCCTCGCGGACACCGACGCCGAGCGCGAGGAGTCGCTGAAGGCGCTCCTGCCGCTCCAGAAGAAGGACTTCGTGGAGCTGTTCTCGGCGATGGACGGCCTCCCGGTCACGGTCCGTCTCCTGGACCCGCCGCTGCACGAGTTCCTGCCGGACATCACCGAGCTGTCGGTGCGCGTCGCGCTCGCCGAGTCCCGCAAGGACGCCAACGAGAACGACCTGCGCCTGCTCCAGGCGGTGCACCGCCTGCACGAGGCGAACCCGATGCTGGGCCTGCGCGGCGTACGCCTCGGCCTGGTCATCCCCGGCCTGTTCACCATGCAGGTACGGGCCATCGCGGAGGCGGCCGCCGAGCGCAAGAACGCCAAGGGCGACCCGCGCGCGGAGATCATGATCCCGCTCGTCGGCACGGTCCAGGAGCTGGAGATCGTCCGCGAGGAGGCCGACCAGGTCATCGCGGAGGTCCAGGCGGCCACCGGTGTCGAGCTGAAGCTGGCCATCGGCACGATGATCGAGCTGCCGCGGGCCGCGCTGACGGCCGGCCAGATCGCGGAGGCCGCGGAGTTCTTCTCCTTCGGCACGAACGACCTCACCCAGACGGTGTGGGGCTTCAGCCGCGACGACGTGGAGGCCTCCTTCTTCACGGCGTACCTGGAGAAGGGCATCTTCGGCGTCAGCCCGTTCGAGACGATCGACCGGGACGGCGTCGGCTCCCTGGTGAAGTCCGCGGTGAAGGCCGGACGCGAGACGCGTCCCGACCTGAAGCTCGGCGTCTGCGGCGAGCACGGCGGCGACCCCGAGTCGGTCCACTTCTTCCACGAGGTCGGACTCGACTACGTCTCCTGCTCCCCGTTCCGCATCCCCGTCGCCCGCCTCGAAGCGGGCCGCGCGGCCTCGAACTCGACGGGCAGCGACCACCGCTAGACCCCGGAGCCCACCCCGGTCACCTGACCCTCACCGACCGGCAAGGGCCCCGGAATCCAACGAGGGGGCGGCACCCTGTGCGGGGGTGCCGCCCCCTCGGGCGTTGTCCGCCGGGTTGTCGAGGCACGCCGCTGACCAGGCCGCCGCCGGACCATCGGCATCGGCGGCCTCTCTCCCGAACTCGTCCGCCCCGAACACTGACGCCGGCTCGCATGAACGCCTCAGGTCCATGGCCGAGTTCAACCCGCGCCCACGGCCGGGCTACGGCAGCGGCGGCGGTGCCGGGGAAGGAGGCGGCGGTACCCGCGCCGGGACTGCGGACCTGGCGGCGGCCTCTTCCCTGCGCCGGCGTCGCCAGTGGAACCACATGACGTACGCGGGCGCGGCGATCATCGGGCCCAGCGTCGGGGAGGAGGCACTCCACGACCTGCCCCACACGAGGTGGCCCAGCAGCACGATCAACCCGTACAGCGCCCCCTCCACGCAGAGCACCACCAGACCGGCCGTCCACGGGCGGTCTCTCCAGTCGCGATCCGTCCCGCCCTCGCGCGGTTGCCTTCCGGTCATGTCCAGCGACTCCCCTGAAGCGTCGGAAACGGAGGGGCGGCCCCCTCGTGCCGGAGAACAGGGGCGCCCCTCGCTCGCCGAAGACCGGGCCGCCCCCCCCCGCCAACGAGCCTGCCACAACAGGCCTGTTGGAGGTGTCACAGCATGACGCAACCCACCGGCATCAGGCGAGCCCCTGGTTCACCACGATCACCATCGCGCCGTGTGCCGGCCACGGCTGCCCGGGGGCGGCGATCCGTGCCGGGCGGCCCCCGGGCCTGACTCGCCGCCGGCCGTCCTAGGCTGGGGCCCCCGTACCCCCCCGGAAGGAATCCGCCATGCCCGGCTGGAACGCGCAGGACGTCCCCGATCAGCGCGGGCGCACCGCCGTCGTCACGGGGGCCAACAGTGGTCTCGGGTACGTGACCGCTCGCGAGCTCGCGCGTAAAGGGGCCCGGGTCGTGCTCGCCTGTCGCGGCGAGGCGCGGGGAGCCGAGGCCGTGGAACGGCTCGTCGCCGAAGTGCCGGGGGCGGAGGTCGAGTTCGTACGGCTGGATCTCGGGGAACTGGACTCCGTGCGGGAGTTCGCGGACGTCTTCGGGCGGACGCACGGACGGCTGGACCTGCTCGTCAACAACGCCGGGGTCATGGCCCTGCCGCTCGGCCGCACCGCCGACGGGTTCGAGACCCAGTTCGGCGTGAACCACCTCGGCCACTTCGCGCTCACCGGGCTGCTGTTCCCGCTGATCGCCGAGACCCCCGGCGCGCGGATCGTCACCGTGTCGAGCATGGTCCACGCGCTCTCCGGCCTCGACATGGACGACCTCAACAGCGAACGGGCGCCCTACCGCAAGTGGATCGCCTACGCCCGGTCCAAGACCGCCAACCTGCTGTTCACGCACGAGCTCGCGCGACGCCTGTCACGCGCAGGGGCCGATGTCGTCGCGGCCGCCGCGCACCCCGGGTACGCCTCCACCAACCTGCAGACCGCGGGGCCCCGGATGGCCGGACGCAAGGGTGCCGAGCGGCTGATGGAGATCGGCAACCGGGTCCTCGGGCAGAGCGCCGAGGCCGGAGCACTGCCCACGCTGTACGCCGCCACGGCGGCCGGCGTGGCGCCCGACACCTTCGTCGGGCGGTCCTTCGCCATGTGGCGCGGCTCGCCCGCGACCTCCTGGCGCGCCGCCAGGACCCGCGACGACAGCGCGGGAGAGCGGCTCTGGGCCGCCTCGGAGGAGCTGACGGGCGTCACCTACGAGGGACTCAAGGGCTGACGGCGGGCCGGGCGGCGGGGCGGCCCGGCCGCCCGGCCGCGGCCCGCTTCAGGCGGCCCGCACCTCGTACGTCGTCACCTGTACGCCCTCGTCGTCCAGGCACTGGCCCGACTCCAGGTCGAAGCGCTGCTTGAGCAGGGGGGACGCCACGAACGGGCGGCCCCGGTCGGTGCCGGTCAGGCCCCTGGAGAGCACCGCCGCCCCGCTGAACGGGTCGCGGTTGTCGATGGCGTACGTCCGTCCCGCGCGGTCGGTGAACAGGGCGGCCTGGCGGCCGTCCGGGAGGAGCGCGGCGACCCCTCGGCCGGGGGTCAGCGCGGACAGTTCGCAGACCGTGAACCAGCCTTCCTCCAGACGGAGTTCGAGCTTGAGGTCCGTTGTCGCCAGGGTCGTCTCGGGTGCCAGGGTCATCGCTGGGCACTTCCTTCCAGGGGGCGGTGTCCGATGGTCAGCAGCGGCAGGTCGGGCTTGATCTGGTCGCGCTCCGGGACGAAGCCGACGACCGGGTCCGGGGTGTCCGGGGCGTTCACGAAGGACACGAACCGGCCGAGCTTCTCCGGGTCGTTGATGGTCTCGGCCCACTCGTCCCGGTAGTTCGCGACGTGCGCGGTCATCAGCGACTCCAGTTCCTCGCAGATGCCGAGGGAGTCCTCCACCACCACGTCCCGGACGTGGTCCAGGCCGCCGGGAATCCGCTCCAGCCAGGTCGAGGTGCGCTCCAGGCGGTCTGCCGTACGGATGTAGAACATCAGGAAGCGGTCGATGAGGCGGACCAGTTCGGCGTCCGACAGGTCCTGGGCCAGCAGGTCCGCGTGGCGCGGGGTCGCGCCGCCGTTGCCGCCGACGTACAGGTTCCAGCCGTTGGAGGTGGCGATGATGCCGAAGTCCTTGGACTGGGCCTCGGCGCACTCCCGGGCGCACCCGGAGACCGCCGACTTCAGCTTGTGCGGCGAGCGCAGACCCCGGTAGCGCAGCTCCAGGTCGATCGCCATCCGCACCGAGTCCTGCACGCCGTAACGGCACCAGGTCTGCCCGACGCAGGACTTCACCGTCCGCAGCGACTTGCCGTACGCGTGGCCGGACTCGAAGCCGGCGTCCACCAGCCGTGCCCAGATCAGCGGGAGTTGCTCCACCCGGGCGCCGAACAGGTCGATCCGCTGGCCGCCCGTGATCTTCGTGTAGAGCCCGAAGTCGCGCGCCACCTCGCCGATCACGATGAGCTTCTCGGGAGTGATCTCGCCGCCGGGGATGCGCGGCACGATGGAGTACGAGCCGTTCTTCTGGAGGTTGGCGAGGAAGTGGTCGTTGGTGTCCTGGAGCGCGGCCTGTTCGCCCTCCAGGACGTAGCCGTGGGCACCGATCGTCGGGGCGAGCGAGGCGATGATCGAGCCGACGGTGGGCTTGCAGACCTCGCAGCCGTCACCGCCCCGGGCGTCCTCGCGGCCGTACCGGTCGAGCAGCGCCCGGTACGAGGTGATCCGCAGCGCCAGGACGATCTCGTACAGCTCCTCGCGGGTCTGACCGAAGCAGCCGCACAGGCCGTGGTCGACCTCGACGCCGCTCGCGGCGAGTTCCTCGTTGACCAGCTGGCCGAGGACCTTCACGCAGCTCCCGCAGCCCGTACCGGCCTTGGTGCACTTCTTGACCTCGGGCACGGTCGTGCAGGAGTGCTCGGTGACCGCGCCGCGGATCGTGCCCTTGGTGACGTTGTGGCAGGAGCAGATGACCGCCGAGTCGGGGAGCGCGGAGGGGCCGAGGGTCACCGGGCCGCCCGCGCCCGCCGGCAGCACCAGTTGCTCGGGGGAGATCGGCGGTACCGAGCCGGTGAGCGCGCGCAGCGTGCCGTAGGCCTCCGCGTCGCCGACCAGGATGCCGCCGAGGAGCTGTCCGTCGCGGCCGATGACCAGCTTCTTGTAGATGCCCGAACGCGAGTCCGCGTAGACGACGTCGAGGCAGTCGGCGGTGGCTCCGTGCGCGTCGCCGAACGAGGCGACGTCGACACCGAGGAGCTTCAGCTTGGTCGACAGGTCGGCGCCGGTGAAGCTCGCCTCGTCGGCGGCGATCGTCGCGGCGGCCGTCGAGGCCATCTCGTAGCCGGGCGCGACGAGTCCGTACACCCGGCCGTCCGAGGCCAGGGCGCACTCGCCGATCGCGAACACGGACGGGTCGGAGGTGCGGCAGCGCTCGTCGACCGTGATGCCGCCGCGCTCGCCGACGGTGAGGCCCATGGCGCGGGCGAGTTGGTCGCGCGGACGGACTCCGGCCGAGAAAACCACAAGATCCGTGGGGAGTTCGGACCCGTCCGACAGCTTCATGCCGGTCACGGCGCCGTCGTCGCCGGTGACGATCTCCTGGGTTCCCGTGCCCGTGTGGACGCTCAGGCCCATGCCCTCGATGGTGCGCAGGAGCGCGGCGCCGCCGCCGTCGTCGACCTGTACAGGCATCAGGCGCGGCGCGAACTCCACGATGTGCGTGGTCAGTCCGAGCCCCTGGAGCGCGCCGGCCGCCTCCAGTCCGAGCAGACCGCCGCCCACGACGGCACCGGTCGTCGCCCGGGCCTTCGCGTACTCCTCGATGGCGAGCAGGTCCTCGATCGTGCGGTAGACGAAGCAGCCCTCGGCGTCCTTGCCGGGAACCGGCGGGACGAACGGGTAGGAGCCGGTGGCGAGGACGAGGGTGTCGTAGCCGATCGTCAGGCCGGAGCGGGCCGTCACGGTCCGCGCGTCCCGGTCGACCGACTCGGCCGGATCGCCGATGTGCAGCTCGATGCCGTGTTCCTTGATGAACTCCGCGTCCGTGAGGGAGAGTTCGTCGGGCGTGCGGCCCGAGAAATACGAGGTCAGCCGGACCCGGTCGTAGGCCGGTCGGGGCTCCTCGCAGAGCACGACCACCCGGTGCGTGGCGGTCAGGCCGCGTTCGGCGAGCGACTCCAGGAAGTGCTGGCCGACCATGCCGTGGCCGATGAGCACGATCGTGGGCGTGCTCCCGGCCCCGGCGTCAGCGGCCGTCGCCGGCCGGGTCGTCGCGGTCTTCGTCGTCGTGTCCGGGGACATTCAGGAGCCTCCGTCGTTGGTGAGCAGGTGGAGCAGCGGTGCGCCGTCCGAGGGGAGCGGCTCCGCTCCCTCCCAGGCGCGGGCGAGGGCACCGACGGTGCCGAGTTCGCCGACGAGCACGCCGCCGACCAGCCGGTCGTCGCGGACGACGACCTTGCGGTAGGTGCCGCGGGTGGCGTCGGCGAGCTGGACCACGTCGTCGCCGGGCAGGGGATCGGTCTCGCCGAACGCGGCGAGGTCGAAGGGAGCCAGGTCGAACGGGCCGAGGCCGGAGGGAACGAGTCCGGAGGGAACGAGTCCGGCGGGGGCGGCGGCCGATGAGGCGGTGCCGCCCGCCAGGGTGAGGCGGGTGAGGGAACGGGTGCCCGTGTAGCGGGCCGGGGCGCCGGTGTCCGCGCGCCGTGGCGACAGGGCCTCGGCGGCGATCGACTCGGCGACGAAATCGGCCTGTTCGAGGGCCGCGGTGGCCAGCCCGTAGACCGTGCCGCCGTGCTGGGCGCAGTCGCCGACGGCCCGCACGCGCGGGTCGGAGGTCCGCAGCTCGTCGTCGACGAGGACGCCCTTGTGGACGGCGAGTCCCGCGTCCTCGGCGAGCCTCGTGCGGGGACGGACGCCGCAGGCCAGCACGACGAGGTCGGCGTCCAGCGCGTACCCGTCGGCCATCTCGACCGAGCGGACCGCGCCGCCGGCCGAACGCACGTCGCGCACCCGGCACTCGGTGTGCACCTCGACGCCCAGGTCCGTGAGGCGGCGGAGCACCAGACGGGACGCGGCCGGGTCGAGCTGGCGCTCCATGAGCCGTTCGGCCTGCTGCGCCAGCACCACCTGGGCCCCGCGCGCCGCCAGGGCCCGGGCGGCCGACACCCCCAGCAGGCCGCCGCCGATCACGACGGCGCGGACACCGGGCCGGACGGCCTTCGACAGGCCGAGGCAGTCGTCCATGGTCCGGAACGCGTGCACGCCCTCGGGGAGTTCGTGCCGCCCCTCGGTGAACAGGCCTCGCAGCGGCGGGAGTACGGGGTTGGAGCCGGTCGCGAGGACCAGCGTGTCGTACCCGATCGCCGAGCCGTCCGCGCAGCGCACCGTGCGGGTCACCCGGTCGATGCCGGTGACCCGGGCCCGGGTGAGGCGGTCGACGCCGGGAAGGGCGATCACCTCGGGGGCGTACCGCCCCGCCAGGACCTCCGCGAGCAGCACACGGTTGTACGGGGCGTGGTCCTCGTCGCCGATCAGCGTGACGGAGACGGGGGGCAGGGCGGACCCGGCGTCGCCGGCCGCTCCGAGTTCGCCGAGCCGCCGGGCGAGCCGGACGCCCGCGAGCCCGGCGCCGATCACCACCACACGCGTATTCGAGGTCATGACCACACGGTGCGGTGCCGGTGTTACCCGGTGGCATCACGTCTGTTTCCCGACTGGAACGCTGCCCTCAGCGGGGGCGGGGCGATGGTGTGAGGGCCGGGAAATCAGACGCCGGGCCGGGCCGCCGGTTCCCGCCGGGTGAATCCACCGGGTTTCCGCCGGGCTAGCCCGGCCCCGCCGGGCGAACCGGATCCTCGATGGGCGAATCCGCCAGTCCTGCCGGGATCCTGCCGAGTTCCCACCGGATACCCGCGGGGTGAACCCCGGGTCCCCGCCGGGCGAACCCGTCGGCTTCCTGCCTGGCGCCCGCCCGGCTCCCGTCGGGCGAACCTCAGGAGTCGCTCAAGTCTCCCAGGGCCCGTGCACGACACATCCATCCGTCCCTTAGGGTCGCGATCATGCCCGACATATCCCTGACCACGGTCCTTGTGCTCTGCGCCGCCGCCCTGGCGGCCGGCTGGATCGACGCGGTGGTCGGCGGCGGAGGGCTGCTCCTGCTGCCCGCCATGCTGCTGGGGCTGCCCGCCGGCACCCCGGCCGCGTACGCGCTCGGCACGAACAAGGCGGTCGCGATCGTCGGCACGACGGGAGCCGCGGTCACCTACGCGCGCAAGACACCCGTCGATGTGCGCCTCGCCGTACGGATCGGGCTCGCGGCGCTCGCCGGTTCGACGGCGGGCGCGTTCGTCGCGGCCGGGCTGAGCACCGAGGTGCTCAAGCCGGTCGTCATGGTCGTCCTGCTCGGTGTCGGCACCTTCGTGATCCTGCGGCCCGCCTTCGGCACGGCGCCCTCGCCCGGCCCGGTCTCCCCGCGCCGCGTCCTCGCGGCGATCGGTCTCGCGGGACTCGGCATCGGCTTCTACGACGGGCTCATCGGTCCCGGCACCGGCACGTTCCTCGTGCTCGCGCTCACCGCGCTGCTCCACCTCGACCTGGTGACCGCGTCCGCCACCGCGAAGATCGTCAACTGCTGCACCAACGCGGGCGCCCTGGCGACCTTCGCCTGGAAGGGCACGGTGTTCTGGCAACTCGCCGCGCTGATGGCCGTGTTCAACCTGGCGGGCGGCATGGTCGGGGCGCGGACCGCGCTCAAGAAGGGCAGCGGGTTCGTCCGGGTGGTGCTGCTGACGGTGGTGTTCGCGCTGGTGGCGAACCTCGCGTACCAGCAGTGGCTCGCCTGAGGGCCCGGCGGTCGTCCGCGAGGGTTCGGCGGTCGCCGCGAGAGTCCGGCCGTCGCCCGTGGAGGTTCAGCGGCTGCCCGTGAGGTGGGCGAAGACGACCACGTTCCCCTGGTAGCCCGTCGTCTCCGAGTAGCCGCCGCCGCAGGTGATGACCCGCAGCTCGGGCCGGTGCGCGGCGCCGTACACCTTCGTGTCGGGGAAGGCGCGGGAGTCGTACACCTCGACCGCGTCCACGGTGAAGACGGCCGTTCTGCCGTCGAGCCGGTCCACCTCGACCGTGCCGCCCTTGCGGAGGGCGCCCAGGTCGTAGAAGACGGCCGGTCCCTCCGCGTTGTCGACGTGCCCGGCCACGACGGCCGTGCCGCGCTCGCCGGGGCTGGTCCCGGCCTCGTACCAGCCGGCCAGGTTCTTCCGCTCGGGGGGCGGCACGTCCAGGCTGCCCTGCGGGGTGAGGCCGAGGCCCGTCAGCGGGGCGTCCACGCCGATGGCGGGGATGCGGATGCGGTCCGGCGGGGAGTGCGGCATCGCGGGGGCGCCGGACCGCGCGTGGTCCCTGGCGGTCGCCGCCTGTGCCGGGGACGGCTGGGGCGGCGGGTGCGCCTCGGCGCCGTTGCGCAGCAGCCAGGCCCCGGAGCAGAGGGCGACGACGGTGACCGACGCTATGGCGGCATTGCTGAACCGGCGCACGCGAGCTCCTCACGGATCCTTTCCGGGGCCGGACCGGCCGGGCCCGACGGCTGGGGGTGCTGAAGGGGTCGGTCCCTTCCCCTCCGGGCCGCGAGGGGCGTCGGGCCACGGAGGGGGAGGGACGGCGGTACCGGCGGACGGACAGCGGAGGTTGTCCGTCAGATCCCGTCGCCTCTCGCCCGGCGATGCAGGAGCCAGGTACCGCCCGCGGCGGCGACGGCCAGCGCCGCCACTCCCGCCGCGGTCTGTACGGGGTCGGGGCCCAGCGCGCCGCCGACACCCGTGTTCACATGCCCGCGCGGCTGTACCTGCTCACGCGTGGAGGCGAGCGTCACCGTCAGGTCCCCGGCGACCCGGCGGCCGTGGGAGCACCTCGCGACGATCTCGTACGTCCCCGGCTGCGCGCTCGGCGGCACCCGGAACTGGCCGATCGCGTCGTGCTCGTGCGCGCTGGCGGCGAGCGTGAAGGTACCGGCGCCCACCGCGCCGGCGTCCCCGTCCGCGGTGCCGTCCGCCCCGCAGGCGGAGGTGGTGACGGTGACCTCGTCGCCCGGGACGACGGCGGAGGGGAACACCTCCAGGGTCCCGGCGTCCCGGCCGTACACGGGCGCTGCGGCCAGACCCGCTGCGGCGGCGGCGAGCGCGGTACCGGTCAGCAGGCGGGCGGTACGTCGCATCGTGCTAGCTCCTCCGAGGGGGCGCGGCCCGCGACACCCTCAAGTGCCGCTGCGTCGGTCGAGCCCCTGCCCTACCGAGGTAAGTGGCACATTCCCGCACCCGCTCTCTGATGGGGCGTCAGAAATGATGTGAACGGGTGTCAGGTGAGACGCCGGAACGGGCGAAAGGCCCGGCGTTCCGGCAGGTCACCGAGGTGCGCCCGGCGCGCCGCGCGAGAGGGGCCGAAGGAGGGAGGGCGGGGGTGTGAACGGGTGACCGGGAGGTGTGCGGCGGGGCGGGGCCGCGGCGGGGCGCGCGGGGAAGGGTCGCCGTACGGGGCGGGTGAGGCGGATGGGGTGAGCGTCGGTGGCGGGGCGCGCGGAGGCGGGTGGGGCGAGGTGGCCGTCGTTCGGCGCCGGGTCGGCTGATCGCCCCGGCCCGCCCCCGGGGTCTGCCGGCCACCCCGACCCGTGGGGCGGCCGGTCACCCCGACCCGTGCCGGGGGTCTGCCGATCACCCCGGCCCGTCGCTTGACCTCAAGAATGGTTGAGGTGTGAGGCTGTGCGTCATGAAGACAGCCACAGCCGCATCCACGGCCTCCGACCAGGTGCCCGAGTCCCCCGTACGGGTCGCCGTCGTCATCGGCAGCAATCGCGAGGGCCGTTTCGGTCCCGTCGTCGCGAACTGGCTGCTGGACCGGATCGGCGAACGCGACGACTTCCTCCCGGAAGTCCTCGACATCGCCTCCGTCGACCTGCCCACGGTCATGTCCCGCTCCCCGTCACCCGAGGTGGCCGCCGAACTGGCGAAGGTCACCCCCGCCCTCGCGGACGCGGACGCCTTCGTCGTCCTCACGCCCGAGTACAACCACTCCTTCCCGGCCGGTCTGAAGAACCTCATCGACTGGCACTACGGCGAGTGGCGGGCCAAGCCGGTCGCGCTCGTCTCCTACGGCGGTGTCTCGGGGGGTCTGCGGGCCGTGGAACACCTGCGTCACGTCTTCGCCGAACTGCACGCGGTGACCGTGCGGGACACGGTGTCCTTCCACGGCGCGGGCGCCGCGTTCGACGAGGCCGGGACCCCGCGCGATCCGGTGGGCCCCGCGGCGGCGGCGAAGACGATGCTCGACCAACTGGGCTGGTGGGCGAGGTCGCTGAGGGAGGCCAGGGCGCGGCGGCCGTACGGGGGCTGAGGGTCGCGCCGGGCCGGGCGGCACGCCGACTCCGTGCGCGCCACCCCGATCAGCGGATCCCGTACGGCGGCGAGGCGGCGGGGCGCGACCCCGACGGGTGCCGTGGGACGCGCCGGGATGTGAGCCGAGTCGCGCCATGACGCAGGGCCGCGCGCGATGATTTCGGAGCGGTGCGCCGGTCCTACCGACGTGACCGGACGCGCGACACGGCCACGCGCGTGACGAGACCGGACGTGCGACGTGGCCGAGTGTGTGATGTGCCGAACGCCTGACGTGACCGAGACAGCGACGAGGAGCGAGTCCCATGCGCATCGTGATCAGCGAGTTCATCAGCCTGGACGGGGTGGTGCAGGCACCCGGCGGTCCCGAGGAGGACACCGACGGCGGGTTCGCCCACGGCGGCTGGTCCCACCCGTACTTCGACCCGGAGGTCGTGGGCGGAGCGTTCGCGGCGGGGCTCGCCGACGCCAGGGCCCTGCTGTTCGGGCGCCGCACCTGGCTGACCATGGCCGGGGCGTGGCCCGAGCGGGCGGGCGATCCGTTCGCGGACCGGATGAACTCCCTGCCCAAGTACGTGGTCTCCGGCACCCTCGGCGAGACGGAGCTGGCGGCCTGGGAGAACTCCGCCCTCATCCCCGGTGACGAGTGCGTCGCCCGTATCCGTGAACTGCGCGCGAGCGGCGACGGCGACCTCGCGATGATGGGCAGCCCCACGCTCGTCCGCACCCTGCTGGCCGAGGGCCTGGTCGACGAACTCCAGCTGATCCGGATGCCGGTGATCCTCGGCGGCGGCAAGTCGATCTTCCCCGAGGACGGTATGAAGCGCCCGCTCGAACGGGTCTCCACCGTCACCGCGAAGACGGGCGCGGACGTGAGCGTGTACCGGCCGGCGCCCTAGGGGATCGTCCGGGGCCCCGTGGGCAGGCGTCGGTGCGGCGCCCGCCCACGGGTCTTTGCCGGAGGGTGTCCGGTGCCGGTCAGCTCACGGAGACCGCCGACCAGGCCGCCGCCACGGCGGCGTACTCGGCGCTGCCCGCGCCGTACAGGTCCTTGGCCGCGTTCAGCGTGGCGGTGCGCGCTCCCGCGTACTTCGTGGACGAGGTCATGTACACCGTCAGCGCGCGGTACCAGATCTTGCCCACCTTGTCGTGGCCGATGCCGGTGACCGTGGAGCCGTTGCAGGTGGGGGAGTCGTAGGCGACGCCGCCCACGCTCTTCGCGCCGCTGCCCTCCGAGAGCAGGTAGGCGAAGTGGTTGGCGACGCCCGAGGAGTAGTGGACGTCGAGGTTGCCGACCGAACTGCTCCAGCAGTCGGCCGAGTTGCCGTCCTTGGAGGGCTTGTCCATGAAGCGCAGGGCGGGCTTGCCGAACCCGGACCGGACGATCTCCTCGCCGATCAGGTAGTCACCGGCGTCCGAGGTGTTGTCCGCGTACCACTCCACCATGGTGCCGAAGATGTCGGAGGTCGCCTCGTTCAGGCCGCCGGACTCGCCCGAGTACGTCAGCGCGGCCGTCTTCGAGGTGACGCCGTGCGACATCTCGTGCCCGGCGACGTCCAGCGCGACCAGGGGGCCGAACGTCGAGCCGTCACCGTCCCCGTAGGTCATGCAGAAGCAACTGTCGTCCCAGAAGGCGTTGTTGTAGTTGTTGCCGTAGTGCACGCGGTTGTACGAGCCCTTGCCGTCGCCCGCGATGCCGTTCCGCCCGTGGACGTTCTTGTAGTAGTCCCAGGTCTCGTTCGTCCCGTACTGCGCGTCCACCGCCGCGGACGAGCGGTCCGAAGCGGCTCCCGTGCCCCAGTGGTTGTCCGCGTCGGTGAAGAGCGTCGCGGGCGCCCGGCTGAAGCAGATCCCGAAGATGCACAGGTCCGTCTTGTTCGCCGCGTCGCCCGTGTACGTGTTCCCGCGCGTCGGGTCCTTGAGCTGGTACGTCGAGCCGGACGTCGTCGTCTCCAGCGGAACCGTGCCGCTGTAGAGCGAGTTGCCGTCGCCCGTCGCCGTCTCGATGCTGTCCCACGCGTCGATCCGCGCACCGGTGCGGGCGTCGGTCAGGACCGTGCGGGCGACCGGATTGCCCAGCGAGTCCTGGGCCACCGCGTCGGTGCGCCAGGCGAGCCTCGGAGTGCCGTGCAGGGCGTCGACGACCAGCCGCGGCTTCGCCGTCACCTTCCGCAGCGCCTCGCCCGGGTTGGCGGCGCGCAGCGCCTTCACCGCCCGGCCGGCCGCCTCGGGTCCGGAGAGGGCGGGGGTGACGTCGGCCAGCGAGATGGCCCTGCCCGTCGCGCGGTTCGCGCCGCGGTACGCGCCGTTCGGAGCCAGGTGCACCACGAAGTCGCCGCCGAGCACCGGCAGTTCGCGGTAGGTCCGGTCGTAGCGCACGTGCTGCGTGCCGTCGCCGTCGACGACGACGTCGCGGACCGAGGTGTTCTGCGCGGAGGTGAGGCCCAGGTTCGTGGCGTGGGCGGTCAGCGCCGAGGCCGCGTTCGCGATCGCGGCGGCCCGGGTCGGCCGGTCGGCCGCGTCCGCGGCGGGGGCGAGCGCGGCGGCCACCAGGACGGCGGTGGTCACGGCCGCGCCGACGGCGGCGGGAGAGGAACCTCGGATGTGCCGTATTCGACTCATCGGTCTCCTTGGGAAGGCGCCTTGGGGGAGGCGCGTGGGGGAGACGCCCTCCCCAAGGCGGAGCGCACGTGGGGGAGGCGCTGAAAAGCTGAGTCAGATTTAAGGGTCCATGACATGTCATGTCCATAGCGCCCGTAGGGTCCGCGCGGGATACGGCGAGAATCGTTTCCGTACCCTCACGAATGGAGACGATCATGGAAATGCCGGCCTGCCTGGCCGTCCTGACCACGACGGACACCGCCGACGGGGCCGAGGTGCTGGCCCGGGGCGCGGTGGCGGCGCGGGTCGCGGCCTGCGCGCAGATCTCGGGGCCGGTCACCTCCGTCTACCGCTGGGAGGGGGCCGTGCGGACCGCCTCCGAGTGGCGGATCCAGTTCAAGACGACCGAGGCGCGCTACCCGGCGCTGCAGGCGTACCTCCTGGACGCCCACGGCTACGACACCCCCGAGATCATCGCGACCCCGATCGTGGCGGGAAGCCCGGACTACCTGCGCTGGCTGGACGAGGAAACGGCCTCTTGAACCCGCTGAGGCCCTCCGGCGAGGCGGCACTGCCCTTCTTCGTCTACGGCACCCTGCGCCCCGGCGAGCACAACCACGACCTGTTCCTGCGCGGCCGGACCCGCTCCGAGGAGCCGGGGCGGATGCGGGGGCTCGTGCTGTACGAGGGACCGGGATATCCGTACGCCGTCGAGGAACCCGGCGGCGCGGTGCGCGGCGAACTCGTGACCGCGCGGCCCGAGGTGTACGAGGAACTCCTCGCGTCGCTCGACGCGTTGGAGGAGTACGTGCCGGGCGATCCGCGCAACCTGTACGAACGGGTCGTGCGTGAGGCCGTGCGGGCGGACGGCGGCCCGGCCGTACGGGCCTGGGTCTACGTCGCCGCGCCCGCGGTCGCGGCGCGCCTGCGGGCCGACGGCAGGCCGATCGAGGACGGCGACTGGCGCGGCGGCGGAGGCGGCGCCCGGGCCCGCCACCGGGGCTGAGGGACGCCCGCCGCCTCCGCGTGCACCCGTGCGGGTGGCCGCCCCGTGCGCCCCCGGCGCCGGGTCCGTCCGCGCCCCTAGGGTCCGGCCATGACCGACCGCGACATGACCAGACGACGTGTTCTCGCGCTCAGCGGGGCGGCCGTCGGCGCCGCCCTGGGCATCGGGCTCAGCTCCTGCTCCGCCGACCAGGGGCCGGACAAACCCTCCGGGTCCGGCTCCGGGTCCGGTTCGAGGGCGACCCCCGAGTCCGCAGAGCGGCCCCGGCCAAAGGCTCCGGGCGGGGACTGACCGCCGTACGGCCGGATTGCGCCCACGAGCCCGGGCGGACCGAGGGGGAACAGGCCGCCGTGCGCCGACCTCCGTGCGCCGACCCGTGCCGCTGCCGCACCCGGACACCGAGCCCGGGCACGGCGCCCGGCGGCGGGACCCGGCTGAGAGACCCGGCGGCGGGACCCGCGGAGCCGGTGCCCCGCCGTCAGGCCTCCCCCGCGGGCTCCACCCGCACCGCGCACGCCTTGAACTCCGGCATCCGGGAGACCGGGTCGAGGGCCGGGTTGGTCAGTGTGTTGGCGCGTCCCTCGCCCGGCCAGTGGAAAGGCATGAACACCGTGTCGGGGCGGATGGCGGTCGTGATCCGGGCCGGCGCGACGACCCGGCCGCGTCGCGACACCACCGTCACGGCGACCCCGTCCACCGCGCCGAGCCGCTCGGCGAGACGCGGGTGCATCTCCACGTACGGGCCGGGCGCCGCGGCGTTCAGCTCGTCGACGCGCCGCGTCTGCGCCCCCGACTGGTACTGCGCGACCACCCGTCCGGTGGTCAGCAGCAGCGGGTACTCCTCGTCCGGCTCCTCGGCGACGGGCCGGTGCGACACGGGCACGAACCGGGCCCGGCCGTCCTCGGTGGCGAACCGGTCGAGGAAGAGGCGGGGCGTGCCGGGATGGTGCGCGTCGGCGGTGCCGTCCCGCCCCGCGGCGCCCGGGGCCCCCTCGGAGCGACCGCCCTCCCGACCGATCACGCCGGTCACCGCCTCGGTCTCCGTACCCGCCCCGGCGTCCGTACGCGCCCTCGCGGGCGGGCCTGCCCCCGGAGTCGTCCTGTCGGGGTCCGTGCCCGCCCCCGCGCCCGCTTCCTGAGGCGCCCCCGGGGCCGTGGGCGCCGGGCAGGGCCAGAACACCCCGTTCTCCTCGGCCAGTCGGCGATAGGTGATCCCCGAGTAGTCCGCCGGCCCGCCCGCGCTCGCGCGCCGCAGCTCCTCGAACACCTCCTCCGGATCCGTCGGGAACCCCTTCTCCACGCCGAGGAGCGCGGCGAGCCCGTGCAGCACCTCGAGGTCGGTGCGTACCCCCTCCGGAGGGGAGAGCGCGCGCCGGCGCAGCAGCACCCGGCCCTCCAGGTTCGTCGTCGTGCCGGTCTCCTCGGCCCACTGGGCGACCGGCAGCACGACGTCGGCGAGGGCGGCGGTCTCGGAGAGGACGACATCGGCGACGGCGAGGAAGTCCAGCGACTTCAGGCGTTCCTCGACGTGCGCGGCGTGGGGCGCGGACACCACCGGGTTCGATCCCATCAGCAGCAGGGCGCGGATGTCCGTGCCCAGCGCGTCGAGGAGTTCGTACGCGCTGCGTCCCGGACCGGGCAGGGTGTCGGGGTCGATTCCCCACACCTCGGCCACGTGCCGTCGCGCCGCCGGGTCGGTGAGCTTGCGGTAGCCGGGCAACTGGTCGGCCTTCTGGCCGTGTTCGCGTCCGCCCTGCCCGTTCCCCTGCCCGGTGAGGCAGCCGTAGCCGGACCGCGGCCGGCCCGGACGCCCGGTGGCCAGGCACAGGTTGATCCAGGCGCTCACGGTGTCGGTGCCCTTGGCCTGCTGCTCGGGTCCGCGTGCGGTGAGGACCATCGCGTCCTCGGGCTCGCAGAACATCCGCACGGCTGCCCGGAGTTCGGGAACGGACACCCCCGTGATCCGTTCCACGTACTCCGGCCAGTGCGCCATCGCCGCCGCCCGGGTCTCCTCCCAGCCGCTCGTACGGGCCCGGATGTACTCCTCGTCCGTACGCCCCTCGGCGACCACCAGATGCAGCATCCCCAGCGCGAGCGCCAGGTCGGTCCCCGGGCGCGGTGCCAGGTGCAGGTCCGCCTGTTCGGCCGTGCGGGTGCGGCGCGGGTCGATGACGACGAGCGTGCCGCCGTTCTCCTTCAGCTCGGTGACGAAGCGCAGCGCGGGCGGCATCGTCTCCGCCAGGTTGGAGCCGACGAGGATCACGCAGCCGGTCCTCGGGACGTCCTCGAGCGGGAAGGGCAGTCCCCGGTCGAGACCGAAGGCGCGGCCCCCGGCCGCCGCCGCGGACGACATGCAGAAACGGCCGTTGTAGTCGATCTGCGAGGTGCCGAGGACGACACGGGCGAACTTCCCGAGGGAGTACGCCTTCTCGTTCGTCAGCCCGCCGCCGCCGAACACCCCGCACGCGTCCGGTCCGTACCCCGTCCGCGCCCGGGCCAGCCCCTCGGCGATCCGGGCCAGCGCCACGTCCCAGCCCGCGGGCTCCAGGACGCCCGCGGTGCGGACGAGCGGCGAGGTGAGCCGCACCCGGGACGAGAGCAGCGCGGGTGCCGTGCGCCCCTTGCCGCACAGGGCGCCCCGGTTCACCGGGAAGTCCGCGCGCTCGGCCACCTCGACGCCTCCGCCGGGCGTGGGCGTCAGGTTCATCCCGCACTGCAGGGCGCAGTACGGGCAGTGGGTGGGCGTCGCGGAGGCGTTCATGGCGCCCAGCGTGCGGTGGGCGTGTTACGCCCCGGGGAGGGAGGCGTTACACGGCCGGGGCGGACACCTCCCGGCCGGCCGGGAGACGTGGTGAGGTCGCCTCGCGCCGAACGGACGGTCCGGCGGATCACCCCCCGCCGGGCCTCCCGGGCCCGGCCGCCGGCCCTCCCGGGGCCCGCGGCCCGGCACCGGGGGCATCGCCCCCGGACGGCTAGCGCGTCGACGCCAGGGCCCGGGCCACGCCCGGCTCCTTCGGCCCGAGGAATCGCGGGTCCGGTTCGAACACCGCGTCCAGCGCGGCCTTGCCCGCGGCGAAGATCTCGCGGGTGCCGCCGTAGTACCAGGTGGCGTCGTGCTTGGCCTCGACGCCGATGCCGTACGAACGGACGCCCGCCGCCCCGCACAGCGCGAGCGCGCGGCGGATGTGGAAGCCCTGGCTGATCAGGACCGCCTCGTGGACGCCGAAGATCTCGCGGGCCCGGACGCAGGAGTCCCAGGTGTCGAAGCCGGCGTAGTCGCTGACGATCCGCCGGCCGGGCACTCCGCGCGCGGTGAGATAGGCGCGCATCGCGTCGGGTTCGTCGTAGTCCTCGCGGCTGTTGTCGCCGGTGACGAGGACGACCTCAATGCGGCCGGCCCGGTACAGCTTCGCGGCGGCGTCCAGCCGGTGGGCGAGATACGGGGACGGCTCGCCGTCCCACAGACCCGCGCCGAAGACGATCGCGACCTCGGTGCGCGGGACGTCCGCCGTCGTCCGCAGCCGGTCGCCCGTCACCACGTACATCCACGTCGAGGGGAGCAGCGCCAGCACGCACAGGACCATCAGCGCCTGTACGGTCCGCCGCTGCCCCTTGCGCGTGCGCGGAAGCCGCGGCAGGCGCGCGAGGCGCGGCGCACCCGGTCCGCGCGGGCGCGTGCTCGGGCCCTTCGGACGTGGCAGTCGTGGCAGGCGCGGCATGATCGATGTCCCCCAGGTGTCGTTCCCCCGCGACGGCGCGCGGGCCGGTACGCGCGCCGGCGCCCGCCGGATCCCGTTCGGCCTCCGCGCGGGTTCCCGCTCGGTTTCTCGTGCAGGTTCTCATTCCGGTTCCCGCGCCGGACCTCGCGTCCCTCTCGACAGACGAAGACGCGTCGTCAGGCCGTCCGGTTCACTCGCCGGACCGAACCGGGTCGGCGCGGCGGGAGGGAGCCGCAGGTGGGAGGCGCTCACACCGTGCCGCCGCCGAACGGTGAACCGACGGAAAACACCCGTCATCCACGCGCAACGGCCCGGCAACCTGCTGCCGTCAGGATCGTCCCATGACGGCGTCGAACCCCGCTCGCGACGAGTCCTCCCACCGCACCGGCGGCCCGCCGCCGCGCGGCGCCCGCCTCGAAGGCCACCTCGACAGTACGGCGCAACTCATGAACCGGATCACCAGCCAGCTCGGCAGTCAGCTCAGCCTGGTCTCGCTCGACGGCACCCGCCGTCCGGCGCCGCCGGTGCTGGTCCTGGTCGCCCACGGCAGCCGCGACCCCCGCGCGCTCGCCACCATCCGCACCCTGGTCGAACGCGTCCGCGAACTGCGTCCCCACCTGTCCGTGCGGCTCGGCCACATCGAGCTGAACGAGCCCCTGCTCGGCGACACCCTCACCTCGCTGGACGGCGAGGACGCCGTCCTCGTACCGCTGCTGCTCGGCCGCGGCTACCACGTCCGCCGCGACATCCCCGAGACCGCGGCCGCCGCCCCCGGCGTGCGCACCCGCGTCGCCGGCCCGCTCGGCCCGCACCCGCTGCTCGTGGAGACCCTCCACGCCCGGCTCGTCGAGGCCGGTTGGCGGACCAGGATGAGCGACTCGACCCGCCGGGCGAGCGCCGTCGTCCTCGCGTCCGCCGGGTCCCGTGCCCCGGACTCGGCCGCCGACACCCGCCGCACCGCCCAGCTGCTCGCCGAACGCCTGGGCGTGCCGGTCCTCCCGGCGTACGCCTCCGCGGCCGCGCCCACCGTCCCGGCCGCCGTGCGCGCCCTCGCCGCCCGGGGCCGTCACCGGATCGCCGTCGCCTCGTACTTCACCGCTCCCGGCCGCTTCGCCACCCAGTGCGCCGAGGAGGCTCCCTGGATCTGCGCCGAACCGCTGGGCGACCACCCGGCGATGGCCCGCCTGGTCCTGCACCGCTACGACCAGGCCGTCGCCGCCCCCGAGACCGCGTCGGAGCGCGCCCTGGTCCCCGCCTGAACCCGGCCCGAGCCCGGCGGTCCCCCCTCCACGCCCGGCACCGTGCCACCGGGGACGTGGCCCGATTGTCGGTGCCTGCGTCTACTGTCGGTGCATGGAAGGCATGGCACCGAAGACCGAAGACACCGCGCAGGGGACCCACGAGAACCACACCGCTCACGACGAGTACGACGTGTCGGCCGTCGAACGCTGGGCCGTCGAACCCGACAAACGCCCCGGCCGTACCGCCTTCCAGCGCGACCGCGCGCGCGTGCTGCACTCCGCCGCCCTGCGCCGCCTCGCCGGCAAGACCCAGGTCGTCACGCCCGGCACCCTTCCCCAGGTGCTCGGCTCCGCCGGATCGGGCGGGACGCCCATCCAGGTGTGGGACGCCAGTCCCCGGACCCGGCTGACCCACTCCCTGGAGTGCGCCCAGGTGGGCCGCGAGCTGGGCGCCGCCCTCGGCTGCGACCCGGACCTGGTCGAGGCGGCCTGCCTCTCGCACGACCTGGGCCACCCGCCCTTCGGGCACAACGGCGAACAGGCGCTCAACGAATTCGCGGAGGACTGCGGCGGGTTCGAGGGCAACGCCCAGTCGCTGCGCCTGCTCACCCGGATCGAACCCAAGCGCTTCGTGCGCAGCGACATGGTGACCTCGGCCGCCGCCGGGGCGGGCGACGACCTCGTCAGCGTCGGCCTCAACCTCACCCGCGCCGCGCTCGACGCCGCCACCAAGTACCCCTGGCCGAGAGGCGCCCGTCCCGCCGACCCGAAGTCGCCGAAGTTCGGGGTCTACGAGGACGACCGGCCGGTCTTCGACTGGGTCCGCAAGGGCGCCCCCGCCGGGCGCACGTGCTTCGAGGCGCAGGTCATGGACTGGGCCGACGACGTGGCGTACTCGGTGCACGACATCGAGGACGGTCTGCACGCCGGCCACATCGACCCCGGCCTGCTGCGCTCCGCACCGGAGCGGCGGGACATCTTCGCCGTGGCCCTGGGCCGGTACGTGCCCGACGACACCGATCCCGCCGAGCTCTCCGAGGCCCTCGACCGGCTCCTCGACCAGGAGTGGTGGCCGCACGGGTACGACGGGTCGGCCGTCGCGCAGGCCCGCCTGAAGGACGCCACCAGCCAGCTCATCGGCCGCTTCTGCCTGGCCGCGGAGGGCGCCACCCGCGCGAGGTACGGCAGCGGGCGCCTCACCCGGTACGCGGCGGAGCTGGTCGTCCCGCGACACGCCCGGCACGAGTGCGCCGTCCTGAAGGCGGTCGCCGACCGGTACGTGATGCAGCGCGCCGAGCAGGAACGGCTCCGCGCCGACCAGCGGATCATCGTCGCCGAGCTCGCCGAGACGCTCACCGTCCGGGCTCCCGGGGTACTGGATCCGCAGTTCCGGGCGCTGTTCGACCACGCGGCCGACGACCGTGCCCGCAAGCGCGTGATCGTCGACCAGATCGCATCCCTCACGGATGCCTCGGCGCGTTCCCTGCACCTCAGGCTCACCACGCGTTCCCATGGAGGCGGCGGAGTGTGACCCTGCGTGGCCTGATCGGGCCACTCCCCCTTCCCGCATCACGCTCCGTGCGGGAGGCTCGCATAGGGCGACATCCTTACGAGGAGGCATCAAGTGGTCGACGCGGATCAGACATTCGTCATCGTCGGAGGAGGCCTGGCAGGCGCCAAGGCGGCCGAGACGCTCCGATCGGAGGGCTTCACCGGCCGCGTGATACTGATCTGCGACGAGCGGGACCACCCCTACGAACGCCCCCCGCTGTCCAAGGGCTACCTCCTCGGCAAGGAGGAGCGCGACAGCGTCTTCGTCCACGAACCGGCCTGGTACGCGCGCAACGACATCGAGCTGCACCTCGGCCAGACCGTCGACGCGATCGACCGCACCGCCAAGACGGTCCGCTTCGGGGAGGACGGCACCCTCGTCCACTACGACAAACTGCTCATCGTGACCGGGGCCGAGCCGCGCCGCCTCGACATCCCGGGCACCGACCTCGCCGGAGTCCACCACCTTCGCCGCCTCGCCCACGCCGAGCGGCTCAAGGGCGTCCTCGCCGCCCTCGGCCGGGACAACGGACACCTGGTCATCGCCGGCGCCGGCTGGATCGGCCTCGAGGTCGCCGCCGCGGCCCGCGAGTACGGCGCCGAGGTCACCGTCGTCGAACCCGCGGAGACCCCCCTGCACAACGTGCTCGGCCCCGAGCTGGGCCGGATCTTCGACGAACTGCACCACGAGCACGGAGTCCGCTTCCACTTCGGCGCCCAGCTCACCGAGATCGTCGGCCAGGACGGCCTGGTGCTGGCCGCCCGCACCGACGACGGCGAGGAGCACCCCGCCCACATCGTCCTCGCGGCCATCGGCGCCGCCCCGCGCACCGGCCTCGCCGAGGCCGCGGGCCTGGCGATCGCCGACCGCGCGCACGGCGGCGGGATCGCGGTCGACGACCGGCTGCGGACCTCCGACCCCGACGTGTACGCCGCGGGTGACGTCGCCTCCTTCCACCACGGCCTCTTCGACACCCGGCTGCGCGTCGAACACTGGGCCAACGCCCTCAACGGCGGACCGGCCGCCGCCCGATCGATGCTGGACCGCGGGACGGCCTACGACCGCGTGCCCTACTTCTTCTCCGACCAGTACGACGTGGGCCTCGAGTACTCGGGCTGGGCGCCCGCGGGGTCGTACGACCAGGTGGTGATCCGAGGCGACGCGGCCAAGCGGGAGTTCATCGCCTTCTGGATGAAGGAAGGCAGGCTGCTGGCCGGGATGAACGTGAATGTGTGGGACGTCACGGAGCCGATCCAGCAGCTGATCCGGACCCGGGCCCGGGTGGACACCGACGCGCTCGCCGACCCGCGCGTTCCGTTGGAGAGCCTGGCACCCTGACCGTCGGCGGCGCCCGGCTCCCACGTCGCCCGTGCCGGGATTCCCGGGATCCGCTCCCGGGAATCCCGGACGGGGCCTTTCGCCCGCCCGGGAGTGTCGGTGCGGCCCCGTAGAATCACCACGTGGCAGGCAGGATCAATGACGAGGACGTGAAGGCTGTTCGGGACGCGGTCCCGATCGACGCCGTGGTCTCCGAGTACCTCCAGCTGCGCAACGCCGGCGGCGGAAACCTCAAGGGCCTCTGCCCCTTCCACGACGAGAAGTCACCGTCGTTCCAGGTCAGCCCCAGCAAGGGCCTCTTCCACTGCTTCGGCTGCCAGGAGGGCGGCGACACCATCACGTTCGTGATGAAGGTCGACCACCTCACGTTCTCCGAGTCGGTCGAGCGCCTCGCCGCCCAGGCCGGCATCACCCTGCGCTACGAGGAGGGCGGGTACAACCCCGCCCACCAGCGCGGCGAGCGCATCCGCCTGGTCGAGGCGCACAAGGCCGCCGCCCAGTACTACATCGAGCAGCTCGGCACCAGCCCCGAGGCGGACACGGGCCGCTCGTTCCTCGCGGAGCGCGGCTTCGACCAGGCCGCCGCCGCCCACTTCGGTGTCGGCTACAGCCCCCAGGGCTGGGACCACCTCACCCGCCATCTGCGCGGCAAGGGCTTCACCGACAAGGAGCTGGTCCTCTCCGGCCTCTCCCAGGAGGGCCGCCGCGGCCCGATCGACCGCTTCCGCGGCCGCCTCATGTGGCCGATCCGCGACATCGGCGGCGAGGTCGTCGGCTTCGGCGCCCGCAAGCTGTACGAGTCCGACAACGGACCGAAGTACCTGAACACCCCCGACACCGGGATCTACAAGAAGTCCCAGGTCCTGTACGGCATCGACCTCGCCAAGAAGGACATCGCCAAGAGCAGCCGGGCGGTCGTCGTCGAGGGCTACACCGACGTCATGGCCTGCCACCTGGCCGGCATCACCACGGCCATCGCGACCTGCGGCACGGCGTTCGGCGGCGACCACATCAAGATCCTCCGCCGCCTCCTGATGGACAACGGATCGGCCCGGGTGATCTTCACCTTCGACGGTGACGCGGCCGGCCAGAAGGCCGCGCTGCGCGCCTTCGAGGACGACCAGAAGTTCGCCGCCGAGACCTACATCGCCATCGCGCCCGACGGCATGGACCCCTGCGAACTGCGCCTGGCCAAGGGCGACGCGGCCGTCGCCGACCTGGTCGAACCCCGCACCCCCCTCTTCGAGTTCGCGCTGCGCCAGATCGTCCTGCGGTACGACCTGGAGACCCCGGCAGGGCGGGCCGCCGCCCTGGACGAGGCCGCCCCGATCGTCGCCCGCATCAAGAACAGCGGTGCGCAGCACGAGGTCGCGGTGCAGCTCGCCGGCATGCTCGGCATCCTCGACACCCAGTTCGTCGTCAAGAGGGTTTCCCAGCTGGCCCGTTGGGCCCGTGACCGGGGCGGCATGGGGCCCGCGCCCGCCGGTGGCCGCCCCCAGCGGACCTACACCGCCACCCAGGCGCCCACCGGCGCCGGACCGGCCCTCACCCTGCGCAACCCGGTCTTCGCCACCGAACGAGAACTGCTCAAACTCGCCCTCCAGCGGCCCGAGTTGGTGGCCCCGGCATTCGACGCGTACGGCATGGACGAGTTCACCGCGCCGCCCTACGCCGCGGTGCGCCAGGCGGTCATGGACGCCGGCGGCACCGAGTACGGCGTCCAGGACCCGCAGGAATTCCTGATCCGGGTCCGCGAGGCCGCCCCGGACGACTCGGTGCGCGCCATGGTCACCGAGCTGGCCGTCGAGGCGATCCTGCGCAAGACCGTCGACGAGACCTACGCGGGCGACCAGCTCGTCGCGGTCCGCCGCCGTGCCGTCGACCGCCGCGTCCGGGACGTCCAGGGCTCCCTGTCCCGCCTCAGCTCGGGCGGCGACCCGGCACAACTGGCCGCCGTGCAGAACGAGTTGTGGGTGCTCCAGCAGTACGGCCAGGCGCTCCGCGAGCGGGGCGCCGAGGCCCTCTGAGGCCCCTCGGCAGCGGCCCGGCGCAGTGCCGCGAGGGCGGCGCCGCGCGGGCCGGGGAGTGCGGCGGGGGTACGGCGGCCACCCGGTGAGCCTCCGGAGCGGCCGGCGGGGCTCCGCGCACATGCCAATCCCCGTACCCGCCTCCCCATGTTTCGTCTCGGCTGAGCTGCGCACTCGTACACGACGGTAATCGCGCGGTCACGGAACGGACGCAAAAAGTCACCGCACGCCCCTCGTGGCGGCGATGTGTCGTACTCCACACTGGGTTCCGGTGCCTGAGTCCTCGGAGCGCGGCCGACCCGCACGCCATGGGTCCCCGATCCCCGCGGTTCCGCAAAACGACTACGGGATGGACAGCGGCGAGGACGTCGCCCCCCATCTCCGACGTACCGCTGCCGCATGCCTCAGCAGCGACATTCCTGGAGGTCGCCCCCGTGCAGACCCAGACCCTCGCACAGACCGACAACACCATCGACACGGACGCGGAGCCCGACGTCGTCGCGGCGGTCCCCCCGCAGCGCCGTGCCGCGCACCATCCCGAGGCCGGCCCGGAGGGCCCGCCCGAGGCCGCCGAAGCCCCCGGGGCGGAGGTGGAAGCGGAGGTGGAGACCGAGGCCGAGGCCCCCGAACCCGTCGAGCCGCCCCGGACCCGCGCCGGGGACACCGGTGGCCCCTCGTCCGACCTGTTCCGCCAGTACCTGCGGGAGATCGGCCGGATCCCGCTCCTCACGGCGGCCGACGAGGTGGAACTCGCCCGCCGCGTCGAGGCCGGGCTCTTCGCCGAGGAGAAGCTCCGCCTCGCCCCGGACCTGGACAGCCAGCTCGCCCTGGACCTGGACAAGATCGTCGTCATGGGCCGGATGGCCAAGCGCCGGCTCATCGAGGCGAACCTGCGGCTCGTCGTCTCCGTGGCCAAGCGGTACGTGGGCCGCGGTCTGACCATGCTCGACCTGGTCCAGGAGGGCAACCTCGGCCTGATCAGGGCCGTCGAGAAGTTCGACTACGCCCGCGGCTACAAGTTCTCGACGTACGCCACCTGGTGGATCCGGCAGGCCATGTCGCGCGCGCTCGCCGACCAGGCACGCACCATCCGCGTCCCGGTCCACGTGGTCGAGCTGATCAACCGGGTGGTGCGCGTACAGCGCCGGATGCTCCAGGAGCGCGGCTACGAGCCCAGCCCCGAGGAGGTCGCCGCGCATCTCGACCTGACCGGCGAGCGGGTGAGCGAGGTCCTGCGGCTGGCCCAGGAGCCGGTGTCCCTCCACGCCCCGGTCGGGGAGGAGGACGACGTGGCCCTCGGGGACCTCATCGAGGACGGCGACGCGACGTCTCCGGTGGAGTCCGCGGCGTTCCTGCTGCTGCGCCAGCACCTGGAGGCGGTGCTGTCCACGCTCGGCGAGCGGGAGCGCAAGGTCGTCCAGCTCCGGTACGGGCTGGCGGACGGGCGTCCGCGGACCCTGGAGGAGATCGGCCGCATCTTCGGCGTCACGCGCGAGCGCATCCGGCAGATCGAGTCGAAGACCCTGAACAAGCTGCGGGACCACGCCTTCGCCGACCAGCTGCGGGGCTATCTCGACTGAGGGGCCCGCCGGGGCGCGGCCTGTCTCGCCCCCTCCGCCCCTTCCCGTCCCGTAATCGGGGGCGCCTCCCCCGGACCCCCGCTCCTCGAACGCCGGAGGGGCCGAGTTTCCCGCCGGAGCGGTCGCATCACTTCAGCGGGGGTCCAGGGAGGCGGACGGCTAGTCGACCTCGGCGACCGCCTCGGCGAACTGGGCGCGGTACAGGCGGGCGTAGGCCCCGCCGGACGCCAGCAGTTCCGCGTGCGCGCCCTGTTCCACGATGGCCCCGTCCTCCATGACGAGGATGGTGTCCGCGTCCCGGATCGTCGACAGCCGGTGCGCGATCACGAACGACGTACGGCCGTGCGCCAGCTTCGCCATCGCCTTCTGGATCAGCACCTCGGTGCGGGTGTCCACGGAGCTGGTCGCCTCGTCGAGCACCAGGATCACCGGATCGGACAGGAACGCCCGAGCGATCGTGATGAGCTGCTTCTCGCCCGCGCTGACCCCGGTCCCCTCGTCGTCGATCACCGTGTCGTAGCCCTCGGGCAGCGTGCGGATGAACCGGTCGGCGTGCGCCGCGCGCGCCGCCTCCTCGATCTCCCCGCGGGTGACGTCCCGCGAGGCCCCGTACGCGATGTTGTCGGCGATCGTGCCCCCGAACAGCCAGGTGTCCTGGAGCACCATGCCGATTCCGGACCTCAGCTCGTCCCGGGACATGGACGCCACGTCGACCCCGTCGAGCGTTATCCGGCCGCCGGTGACGTCGTAGAACCGCATGAGCAGGTTCACCAGCGTCGTCTTGCCGGCGCCGGTCGGGCCGACGATGGCGACCGTGTTGCCCGGCTCCACCTTCAGCGAGAGGTCCTCGATGAGCGGCTTCTGCGGGTCGTAGCGGAAGGACACGTGCTCCAGCGCCACACGCCCGCGCAGCTCCTCGGGTCGGGCCGACACCTTGGGGTCGGCCTCCTGCTCGTCGGAGTCGAGGATCTCGAAGACCCGCTCCGCCGAGGCGACACCCGACTGCACCAGGTTCGCCATCGACGCGACCTGCGTCAACGGCATCGAGAACTGGCGGGAGTACTGGATGAAGGCCTGCACGTCACCGATCGACAGGGAGCCGGAGGCCACCCGCAGACCGCCGACGACCGCCACCAGCACGTAGTTCAGGTTCGACACGAACATCATCAGCGGCTGCATGACGCCGCTGTTGAACTGGGCCTTGAACCCGGCTTCGTACAGCCGGTCGTTCTCCTCGGCGAACTGCGCCGCCGACTCGTCCGCCCGCCCGAACACCTTCACCAGGGTGTGCCCGGTGTACATCTCCTCGATGTGGGCGTTGAGCTTGCCGGTGGTGCGCCACTGCTGCACGAAGTGCGGCTGCGAGCGCTTGCCGATCCGGGTGGCGACGACGAACGACAGCGGCACCGTGACCAGCGCGACGAGCGCGAGGAGCGGCGACACCCAGAACATCATCACCAGCACACCCACGATGGTCAGCAGTGAGTTGACGAGCTGCCCCATCGACTGCTGGAGGGTCTGCTGGATGTTGTCCATGTCGTTCGTGGCACGGCTGAGGACCTCACCGCGCTGCCGCTTGTCGAAGTACGACAGGGGCAGCCGGGACAGCTTCGCCTGCAGGTCCTCGCGCATGCGGTAGACGGTCTTGTTGACGGCCCGGTTCACCAGGCGCGTCGCGACCGCCATCAGCAGGCCGGCCAGCAGGAACGTACCGAGCGCGAACAGCAGGACGTGCCCGACGGCCGTGAAGTCGATGCCCTGGCCGGGGGTGAAGTCGGTGCTCCCCAGCATGTCGGCGACGGCACCCTGGCCGTGCGCGCGCAGCGACTCCAGGGACTCCGCCTTGGTGGTCCCGGCGGGCATCTGGCGTCCGACGATCCCCGCGAAGATCAGGTCGGTGGCCCGGCCGAGGATCTTCGGCCCGACCACCGAGAGCCCCACGCTCAGGACGACGGCGACCAGCATCACGTACAGCGTGCCGCGCTCGGGTTTGAACTGGGCGAGGAGCCGTCGGCTCGACCCCTTGAAATCCATCGAGCGCTGATCAGGGCCGCCCCCGGCCATCATCCGCCCCATCGGCCCGGCCATCAGGCGGCCTCCGCTTCCGTCAGCTGGGAGAGCACGATCTCCCGGTAGGTCTCGTTGTCGGCCATCAGTTCGTGGTGTCGTCCGGTGCCGACGACGCGGCCCTCGTCCAGGACCACGATCCGGTCGGCCTCCCGGATGGTCGACACCCGCTGGGCGACGATCACCACGGTCGCCTCGGCGGTCTCCGCGGACAGCGCCGCGCGCAGCGCCGCGTCCGTCGCGTAGTCGAGGGCCGAGAAGGAGTCGTCGAACAGGTAGATCTCGGGGCGCTGCACGAGCGTACGGGCGATGGCCAGACGCTGGCGCTGGCCGCCGGACACGTTCGTCCCGCCCTGCGCGATCGGCGAGTCGAGACCGTTCTCCAGCTGCTCCACGAAGCCCTTGGCCTGCGCCACCTCCAGCGCGTGCCACAGTTCCTCGTCGGTGGCCTCGGGGTTGCCGTACCGCAGGTTCGTGGCGACGGTCCCCGCGAACAGGTACGGCTTCTGCGGGACCAGCCCGACCGTCCTGGCCAGCAGCTTCGGATCGATCGTCGCCACGTCCACGCCGTCGACGAGCACCTGGCCGTCGGTCGCGTCGAACAGGCGGGGGATCATGCCGAGCAGCGTCGACTTCCCGCTGCCCGTCGAGCCGATGACGGCGGTCACCTCACCGGGGCGTGCCACCAGGTCGACGGACCTCAGGACCGGCTCCTCGGCGCCCGGGTAGCGGAAACCTGCCCCGAGGATCTCCAGGTGGCCGTGGCGGCGCAGCTCCAGGACGGGCGCGAGGGGCGGGACCACACTGCTCTCCGTGTCCAGGACCTCCTGGATGCGTTCGGCGCAGACCTCCGCGCGCGGCACCATCATGAACATGAAGGTGGCCATCATCACGGACATCACGATCTGCATCAGGTAGGCGAGGAACGCCGTCAGATCACCGATCTGCATGCCGCCGCTGTCGATGCGGTGGGCGCCGAACCAGACGACCGCGATGGACGACACGTTCACCACGGTCATGACGATCGGGAACATCAGGGCCAGCATCCGGCCGGTGGCCAGCGACGTCTCGGTGAGGTCGGTGTTGGCGCCCTTGAAGCGCTCCTTCTCGTAGCCGTCCCGCACGAACGCGCGGATCACGCGGTTGCCGGTGATCTGCTCGCGCAGCACCCGGTTCACGGTGTCCAGGCGCACCTGCATGGTGCGGAAGAGCGGACGCAGCCTGCGCACGATGAGCGCCACGCAGATGCCCAGGGTCGGCACCACGGCGACGAGCACCGCGGACAGCGGCACGTCCAGGCCGAGGGCCAGCACGATGCCGCCCACACACATGATCGGCGCCGACACCAGCAGGGTGAACGTCATCAGCGTGAGCATCTGGACCTGCTGGACGTCATTGGTGGTGCGGGTGATCAGCGACGGCGCGCCGAAGTGGCCCACCTCACGTGCCGAGAAGGACTGGACACGGTCGAAGACGGCCGCCCGGACGTCCCTGCCGACCGCGGAGGCGGTACGGGCGCCGTAGTAGACGGCCCCGATGTTGCAGACGACCTGCGCGAGCGAGATGCCGATCATCAGGGCGCCGAAGGACAGGATGTAGCCCGTGTCCCCCTTCACGACACCGTTGTCGATGATGTGCGCGTTGAGCGTGGGCAGGTAGAGCGTGGCGCAGGTCTGCAGGAACTGCAGCAGTACCAGCAGGGCGATGGGTTTCTTGTACGGACTGAGGTGGGTCCGCAGGAGTCGTATGAGCACGCGGGTCTCTCGGATCGTGGAGGCGGGGTGTTCGGCGGGCGATGGATGCTGCACCACCCCCTATCGTCGAACACTCCACCCCTGTTACCTCAACCGATTAACCCAAGGGCGGTCCAAAAACGGAGCCGGTCTCCGTCCGGAGACGTAGGCCGGTGACGCGTCACGCCCGGAAAGCCCCGGGATGCGCCTGTTCCCGTACGGACACGTACTGCTGTCGTACGGCCTGCCCCACGGCGAGTTCGTCCCCGGGCTCCAGCACCTGGGCGACCGGACCCTGCCAGGTGGGCGGGGTCCGCTGGTTCAGGGTGCCCTGTGACACGCCGAGGGCCCAGGCGGCCTGACGGGCCGCGCCGAGCGCCGCGTAGTCCGCGGGCTGCGGTACGACGACCTGCGCGCCGAACAGCGCCGGCGCCACGGCCTGCACGGCGGGCAGCTCGGCGGCCTGACCGAGGAGGAAGATCCGGCGCACGTCGACACCCCGTCCGCGCAGCACGTCCAGCGCGTCGGCGAGCCCGCACAGCATGCCCTCGAAGGCGGCCCGCGCCAGGTGCTCGGGCCGCATCGACTCCCGGCGCAGACCGGCCAGCGTCCCCGCCGTGTGCGGCAGGTTGGGGGTGCGCTCGCCCTCCAGGTACGGCAGCAGCACCAGCCCGTGGGAGCCCGGCGTCGACTTCATCGCCAGGTCGGACAGTCCCTCCAGGTCGGACACGCCGAGGAGCTCGGCCGCCCCGCGCAGGGCCCGTACGGCGTTGAGCGTGGTGACGACCGGGAGGTGCATGCCGGTCGCGTCCGCCAGGGAGGTGATCATGCCGGTGGAGTCCACCAGCGCCTCGGGGTGGACGGCCATCACGGAACCGGAGGCGCCCAGCGACACCACGGCGTCGCCGAGCCCGATGCCGAGCCCGAAGGCCGCCGCCATGGTCTCGCCGGTCCCGGCGGATATCAGCAGCCCCTCGGGAGTGGTTCCCGCGGAGTCGGACGGGCCGAGCACGTCGGGCAGCCCGACCTGGTGGCCGAGCGCCAGTTCGATGAGATCGGGCCGGTACGCGCCGGTCGCCGCCGACCAGTACCCGGTCCCCGAGGCGCCGCCCCGGTCCGTGGTCCTGCGCACGGGCCGCCCCAGGAGCTGCCACACCAGCCAGTCGTGGGCCTGCAGCAGCATGCCGGTGCGCCGCGCGGCCTCGGGTTCGGTCCTGTTCAGCCAGCGCAGCTTGGTGACCGGCTGGGAGGCCTGCGGGACGCTGCCCACCGCCTGCGCCCACGCCTCGCGCCCGCCGAGCGCGTCGATCAGATCGGCCGCCGCCACCTGGGCCCGCTTGTCACCGCCGACCATCGCCGGGCGCACGGTGTTGCCCTGCGCGTCCAGCGGGACGAGCCCGTTCTGCTGCGCGGACACGCCGATGGCCTGGACGCCTTCGAGCAGCCCGCCGCCGGCGGCCTCGCCCAGGGACAGCAGCCAGGCCTGCGGGTCCACGTCGGAAGGACGGCCGCCACCCTCGGCGCTGTCGACCGGATGTGGCGCATAACCCTGCCTCAGTACGGCACCCGTGTCCGAGTCGCAGACAACGATTCGAGTGAAATCGGGCGAACTGTCCAGCCCGGCGACTATCCCCATGGCGGAAATTCTGCCGTACGGCGAGGGCCGGCGGCGCCGGGCGGGCACAGAGGACCCGACGCGGCCAGGCGTCCCTAGGTGTTACTGGTGCCCCAGTCGTCCTCCCGGGCGCCGTTGGCGCTCCGGTTCCGCAGGGAACGCACCCGGTCGGTGACCGAGTCGGGCACGCGGTCGCCCATCTTCTCGCTCACGGTGTGCAGCGCCTTGCCGGCGATCTCGCGGCCCTGCTGGGCGGCGGTCTCCGCGGTGTTGCGCACCGCGGGGTTCCGCGAGACCTGGCGGGCGGACTTCTTCAGCTGTTCGTAGCGCTCGCGCCCGGCCCGCGTGCCGAGCACGTAGCCCAGGGCCAGTCCGGCGACGAACGTGAGCCGGTAGCGCATGACGGCCACCCTTCCCTTGCGTCGGCATCGGTGCGGAGGGAACCGATTGGCGGAGCACCCCCCTGCTTGCGCTAATGTATGTGTCGCAGCAAGCGCACGCCCCCTGGCGAATACCCAGGTGGGTGCGTTCGATGCAAAGATCGATCCCCTGTAGCTCAATTGGCAGAGCAGCCGACTGTTAATCGGCAGGTTACTGGTTCAAGTCCAGTCGGGGGAGCTCGATCTCCTGTAGCTCAATTGGCAGAGCAGCCGGCTGTTAACCGGCAGGTTACTGGTTCGAGTCCAGTCGGGAGAGCAACGAAAGAGGGCCCCTCCGGGGCCCTCTTTCATGTCCGCGGGAACCGCCCCGGGCATGCCGAAGTCCTGATCGTCGGGCGATGCCGACCATCCGGAGCAGGAGATCGTATGAGCGGCTATGCTGCGGCAGACGGCGCGCACAAATGTGCGCGGCGCGCCGTAACGGGGCGGTAGCTCAGCCGGTTAGAGCAGCGGACTCATAATCCGTCGGCCGTGGGTTCGAGTCCCACCCGCCCCACTACGCGCTATGCGCGCAGAATCGATGTGGCCAGTAACTTCCCTGACTGGTCAGGCGAGTTGAGGGCCCCTGGGTGCCTCTCCCGGTCACGGCCTGATGATCGTCAGGGCCCGCCGGAGGCCCGGAGCCCCGGCCGAGTCCGCCATCACTCGGACGGCCTGACCGCTCCTCCGTTGGAGCGTACCGGCACCGGCCCCACCCCTCCCTGAAGCGGTGTGCAGTGCACGGAGGGGACCGTCCCCGGAGGCGGCCCGCAGCGCGCCCAGGGCTCCGTCTCGTGAGCGTTTCGCAGGGCTCCGGGGGTCAGCCTCCCGGCCGGTCCGCCGCGGACCGGCCGAGGCCGGAGGCATCTGTTCCGGCGCCGCGTTCCTCATATGCCGATGATCAGTCGGCTGGCCTGCTTCGGGACTGCCGCGGAGGGCTGCGAGGCGCCGCCCTCCGACTCCCACGCCGTCTCCGCGTACCGCACCTGGTTGGGCGCGGAGACGTCGTGCAGGGCCCGGTCGGCGGTGATGAGCGCGCTAGCGGTCAGTGGCGGGCCGCCGTATTCGGATGCCGCCGCCATCAGACGTGCGGCCGCCTCCGGGTCGGTCTCGGGCGGGATCACCAGCAGGTCCCAGCGGCCGGTGCCGTAGGACAACAGCAGAAGCTTGTTCGGGTCGATCTCCGGATCGAACCAGCCGACCTTCACGACATGACCGCCGACGGGCACCTTGTGCGGTATGACCGGCCAGCGCTCGGGGTTGACGGCGGCATGGGTGATGCGGCCCCACAGGGGGTCCAGCACGTCGGTCAGCGCGGGCAGTTCGCGCAGCAGGTCGCGGGAGCGCGGCCACCACGCGCCGTCCAGGAGTCCACGGGAGGGGGCGTCGGCCTTCAGCGCGAGACGGGCGGGAGGGGCCGCGACGGGTGCGAGCCGTGGCAGGGTTGCTTCGAAGGTTGCGGTCATGATGAGGACCCGTCTCCGGGTCGCCCCTGAGTTGCGCCCCGGGTTTCACTTCTCGCCGGGAACGACCCGGCGTGGAAGCCGGTGTGCGAAATGCCCTCGGTGCCTTCACCGTACTCCTGCCGGTTCTCCTGCCGTGGCCGTCGCACCGGCAGGAGTACGCTGACAACGTCGTGGGCCCCTCGGGAGCGGGGACACGACCGCACCTCACGGCGGTCGCCCCGCACGCCGCGGGTCCGCTCCGCTCCTGGTTCGACTTCCGCGGACCGCCCGCCGATCGCACCCACCCACCCGCCGTCGAAGAGGCGCAGCCCAAGACCCCGGCCGCACTGTCGTCACCGAGGTCAAGGACCGCCCATGTCTCTCCGTCCGCCGCTCAGCCGGAAAGTGCCCCGCCGCACCTGGAGTACGACGGGAGGGCACCTTTCCCGAGCGGCGGAACGACGTGCGAGCGCACCGGCAACGAGCGGCTGTCCCTGACGATCACGGTGTCGATCGTCTTCCTGCCGTTCCTGGCACTCGGTCTGGCCGGCTGGTTGTCGTGGGGGCGCCTGATCCATCCTGTCGACGTCCTGCTCGCCGCGGTGCTCTGCGCGGTCACGGGCCTCGGCGTCACAGTCGGCTCCACCGGGGCCTGACCCACGGCGGCTACCGGGCCGTGCGACCACTGCGCATCGCGCTCGCGACGGCGCGGGTCGATGAGCTTCCTGGGCGACGTGATCGGCTGGGTCGCCATCCACTCTGACCGCCCTGCTGTGGGCGGGACTTGTCCGCATCGCCCTGCTCCACCACGTCACCTGGAGCGTGAACTCCTTCTGCCACGTGATCGGCGAGCGTCCGTTCCGCACCCGTCTCCACGACCGCGCCACCAACTTGTGGCCTCTGGCCCTGCTCTCGTTCGGCGAGAGCTGGCACAACCTCCACCACACCGACCCCACCAGCGCCCGGCACGGCCCTTCAGGAGTTCTCATGACACACGCTCCCTCGCTCCCGCTCCCGCCCCAGCTCTCGTCGTCCGCCGTCCGCCTGCGTCTGTCGGCCCAACCGGCACAGAGGCACATGCCCCGGTACATCGACGGCGCCTGGTGGCCCCGCTCGACCGATCTGACGTCCGAACTGCCCCAGTTGCTGGGCGGACTGCCGCCCGTCTGGGGGCACGTCAGCAGCGTCCTGGTGGACGAGGCCGTATGGGCCCCGTTCCCCGGACGGCTGCTCGTCGCCGACCAGGTAGTACGTCTGAACCGGACGACCAGTCGGCGGGCCCCGTCCACCGTCTGTCTGCTGGCGTCCGGCCGCGGCCGATGGGACCTGCTGGTCGTACCGCCCGCGGCCACGGCGGCGGAGGCCGGGTGGCTCATGGACAGCATGGACACCGCCGTGAAGGACAGCCTGGGGTCGGGGACCGCTGTCCGCTGACGGTGTCTGCCGGACCGGCCGTGGGCCCGTGGCACCCAGGGGTGCTGTGGGCCCGGGGGCGTCGTCACCTGACCGGTCGAGGGCAGTCTGTGCCTTCGGTCCGGCACCGAGCGGCGCAGCCCGACCAGACCTTCGGCGGAGTACGCTCGGTGCTACCGAGGGTATTTCGCGCACCGGCTCCCATGTCCGTGTCGCTTTCGGCGATTTGATCATCTCGGGCCGGTTGCGTTCGGTCCGGAGCCGGGTTCGTGTCATGAATGCGACCGTTTCCCCCACGCCGATCCCCGAAAGCGCCTCCTCCTCGTCCTGCCGGACGCCTTCCGCTTCCCTTGACTCCTCGCCGACGGCCGTGCTCGACCCGCTGTGGGGTCGGGGCACCGGCGACCCGGCGGACCACCCGTACCGGCCGGCTGTCCCGGGCGCGGCGCCCGTACGTGGGCAGGTACAGCCGACTCCCGCCTCGGCTCTTTGGCTGATGGCCGCCGGGAGCGACTGCCTGCGCACCTCGCACGCGGGCCGGCTGATGGTGGAGGCGGCGAGCCTGTGCACGGTCTCGGAGACCGACCGGGCCGTTCAGGCGGCCTGGCACTCCGAAGGGGACCCTGCGGTCCGCGAGCCGACAGCACGCCCGCGGATCCCGGTCGTCTCCGCTCCGCCGACGGCGAGATGAGGACCGTGGAAGTGCTGTGACCACCCCGGCCGCAGCCGGAGACCCCTGCGGCAGAACGGCACCCGAGGGGTGCGGACCGCGAAGACGAACAGCGCCTGCGTGGCGAGGGACTCCGCGAACCAGCCGGAGCGGGACAGTTCGGCGCCCGTACGGAAGATCTCGTCCATGACCGCGAAGGTGAGGAAGTCGAAGACGGAGCCGAAGCTCGGCCACCCGGATGGTCACCGGCTCCAGGTCCATTCGGCGAGCTCGGGCAGGTCCGCCCCGTGGGCGCGGATCCAGTCGTGATGGCGGTAGCGGACATCGACCATCCGCTGCCGCAGCTCAGCCGCGCGGACCGCGAGACCGGGAACCCGGTCGATGACGTCCATGACCAGCCGGTACCGGTCGAGGTCGTTGCGTACGACCATGTCGAACGGGGTCGTGGTGGTGCCCTCCTCCTTGTAGCCGCGCACGCAGGGCTGCTTGCCCGCGACGACGACGTCGACGTAGTCGCGGCTGCTCAGCACGTGATCCGCCACGGACAGCAGGGTGTTGGTGTCCGGGGGGTAGTAGACCCGCACGACCTCCGGCGACTTGTCGAGTACGTGGTCGACGAAACCGGGGTCCTGGTGCGAGAAGCCGTTGTTGTCCTGGCGCCAGACGTGCGAGGTGAGCAGGTAGTCGAGGGAGGCGATCGGGCGGCGCCAGGGGAGCCGGCGGGCGACGCGCAGCCACTTGATGTGCTGGTTCGCCATGGAGTCGACGATGTGGACGCAGGTCTCGTAGCAGGAGGACAGGCCATGCCGCCCGGTGAGGAGATAGCCCTCCAGCCAGCCCTGGCAGGTGTGTTCGGACAGGATCTCCATCACCCGGCCGCCGCGTTCCAGGTGTTCGTCCGTCGGCAGTACCTGGGCCTCCCACGCCTTGCCGCTCGCCTCGTAGACGGCCTGGAGGCGGTTGGAGGCCGTCTCGTCCGGGCCGACCAGGCGGAAGTCCCGCCGCTCGGCCGTGTCGGCCATCACCCGTGCCAGCAGGTCGCCGAGGACACGGGTCGGCTCATGCGCTGTCGCGCCGGGCTTGTCGACCGGGACGGCGAACCGTTCAGGGGCGGGAGGGGCAGGTCGTGCAGCAGCAGACCGCCGTTGGCGTGCGGGTTGGCGCCCAGGCGGTGCGTGCCGTCGGGGACGCAGGCCAGGACCTGTGCCCGGGGGCGTCCATGCTCGTCGAAGAGCTCCTCCGGCCGGCAGGAGCGCAGCCGTCGTTCCAACTGCCGCAGGTGGTCCGGGTTTTCGCGTACGGCCGGCAGCGGCACCTGGTGCGCCCGCCAGGTGCCCTCCACGGGGAGGCCGTCGACCTCGGCCGGTCCGGTCCAGCCCTTGGGCGTACGCAGCACGATCACCGGCCACCGTGGGCGTTCCGTGACGGCGGAACCGGTGCCCTCGGTGCGGGCGGCGTGCTGGAGGGCGGCGATGCGGTCCAGGGCCTCGTCCATGGCGCGGGCCATCGTCCGGTGGACGGCGCGGGGGTCGCTCCCGGTGACGTGGAGGGGCTCGTGGCCGTATCCCCGGAGCAGGGAGTCGAGTTCGGGCTCCGGTATCCGGGCCAGGACCGTCGGGTTGGCGATCTTGTAGCCGTTGAGGTGCAGGATCGGCAGGACGGCACCGTCCCGTACCGGGTCGAGGAACTTGTTCGAGTGCCAGGAGGCGGCCAGCGGCCCCGTCTCGGCCTCGCCGTCGCCGATCACGCACGCCACCAGGAGCCCCGGGTTGTCGCACGCGGCCCCGTCGCGTGCGAGAGGGAGTAGCCCAGCTCGCCACCCTCGTGGATCGATCCGGGGGTCTCGGGCGCGACATGACTGGGGATGCCGCCCGGGAAGGAGAACTGCCGGAAGAGGCGGGCCATGCCGGCGGCGTCACGCGTGATGTCCGGGTACGTCTCGGTGTAGCTGCCCTCCAGCCAGGAGTTCGCCACCACGGCGGGTCCGCCGTGACCGGGTCCCCAGACACAGATCGCGTCCAAGCCCCGCGCTTTCACGACCCTGTTGAGATGTGTGTGGACCAGGTTCAGTCCCGGTGAGGTGCCTCAGTGCCCCAGCAGCCGCGGCTTGACGTGCTCAAGAGTCAGAGGCTTGGTCAGCAGCGGGTTGGACAGGAGGTAGATCTGTCCGACGGCCAGATAGTTCGCCGCCCGCCAGTGGGCGTCCAGCGTGCTCAGTTCCTTTTCGTCGAGGCGGTCGAGGCGGTCGAGGCCGGTGGGAGTGCCGAGCGTGTCGCGGGAGGTCTCGCGAGGGGGCCGAGTGGCATGACGAACCCTTCTTGAAGAGGGCTGCTCAGGAACTTCGGGAGCTGAGGCCGGGGAGGAATTCGGATTCGTCGATGAAGGCGCGGGCGACGTCCGAGAGGCGGCGGTTGTGGGAGCGGGCGTAGGCCCTCAGGGCGGTGAAGGCCTGTTCCATGTCGGTGCGGCGGCGTTCGGCGAGCTTTCCCTTGGCCTGTTCGATCAGGACACGGCTGCTGAGGGCTGTCTGCAACTGCTCGTTGAGGAGCGTGTTGCGCTCGGTGGTGCGTTGTTGCAGCAGGCTGATGGTGGCGACGTCGGCGAGGGCCTGGGCGAAGGGTGCGGCGGCGGGGCTGATGGGCGCCGGGGTCGTGTGGAAGAGGTTGAGGGCGCCGACGACCTCGTCGCGCAGGCGCATGGGCAGGGCCTGGACGGCGGTGAAGCCGCTGCGCTGAGCCTGGGCGGTGAACAGGGGCCAGCGGGCCGCCTCGTCGCGCAGGTCGTGGACGGAGACCGCGATTCCGGTGTGGAAGCAGTCCAGACAGGGGCCTTCGTGGTTCTGGAGCTGGAAGAGTTCCAGGAGGCGCACCCGTTCGTCGGAGGCGGCCATGACGCGCAGTACGCCGTCACGGTCGGCGAGCAGGACGCCCGCCGCGCTCGCGTCGAGCAGGTCGACGCAGCGGTCGGTGAGCAGGCGCAGGAAGTCCATGAGGTCGAAGTCGGCGACGAGACTGTCGGCGAGCTCCACGAACGTCCGGGCCATCAACTGTTCCTTCATCGTGCCCACCTCTGCGTATGGCGCGTGAGCATCAGGACTCCTCGTCGGGGGGTCGTGTATCCGGCGGTCGGATGTCGGACGGAGCCGTGTCCGGGGGGAGGCGGAGCCGGTGGGCGACCACGTCGGCGGCGACCACCGAGATCCGTGTCCCTCGGGCGTACGCGTGGGCGCGCAGCCGGATGAAGGCTTCCTCGAAGCCGACGTCGAGCTGGACCATGAGGATGCCGGTGGCCTGGTCGATCTCGGCGCGGTATCCGCCCAGGTCGTCGAAGGGCGCGGCGTCCGGCCGGTCGGTGTCGGCCGCGTCGGTGTCGGGCGTGTGGGTGTCGAACGGGACACCCGTCTCACTGATCCGGGCGTCGAGCAGAATCAGCGTGGCGGCGTCGGCGAAGGCCATCGCATCGGCCACCTCCTCCGCGTCCAGCTCGACCGAGCTGGACGAGTACAGGTCGAGTACGCCGGGGCTGACGGCCCCGATCCGCAGGGGGAAGGCGAAGACCGCTCTGGCACCGGCTTCCAGCGCCGCGTCGGCGAACACCGTCCAATGCCGCTGGAGTCCACCGGCCAACAGGTCGGGGCAGAGGACCGTCGAGCCGAGGGCGTAGGCGTCCACGCACGGTCCCTCGCCCAGGGTGAGCTGGAGTTCTTCCAG
This sequence comes from Streptomyces sp. NPDC002580, assembly GCF_042889485.1. Lineage (NCBI taxonomy): Bacteria > Bacillati > Actinomycetota > Actinomycetes > Kitasatosporales > Streptomycetaceae > Streptomyces > Streptomyces sp. NPDC002580. Next base: position 654,856 of record NZ_JBIAQZ010000001.1, read on the forward strand.
ATGCCGGCTGACGGAGTCGGTGCTGCACAGCGGATGACTCGCCCGGTCACGGGACATCGCGGACATCCCGGCCCCGCCGACCGGCAGTGCGGCCACCGCCGCCGTACACACGTCGAGGACGCCGACTCGGGTGCCGCGCAGAGCCGCCTGCTCGGCCACGAGAGCTTGGATCCGCGCCGACCGGCTGCCGGGGATCATGGCGACCACCGGGTCCAGGCGCGGTGATCGACTCCCTCCGGCCTCAACGCCGTTCGCCCCCCAAGGGGAGAACCGGCGCCCGGTTGTCCGTGTCGTGCCGGCAGACGTTCAGGATCGGTGGGATACCCATGGTCAGGGTGCCTCGGTTCACGAGACCGTACCGGGTGCGCGGTACGGTCGTACGGTCGTGCAGGCAGGTGAGTGACCGGTCCAGCAGCCGATGTTCCGGAGCGGGGGACCCAGCCGGTCACCTCGGGATGCGCGGGGCGGGCGGACGGGTGATCCGCTCCCAGGCATGTGGGCGAAGCAGTGGTGGCCCGCCGGGGTCTGGGACGTCCGTACGCAGCATAGTCCCGAGGTCGGTCTCCTGGTCGGTCCGGAGAGAGGCATCACGATGTTTACGCGGCGGTGAGCGGAATGCGCCGCCCTGGTGATCCGGAGTGGCATGGCCTACGCCGTGCCGCCGGTCAACACCCGGCTCCCTCCCTTGTCAACGCAGTCTCGACAAGCGGGAGTTCCGCGAGCTGGGCGGGGGCCGCCGGGGCGAACGGAGCCTCGGCGGGAGTGTCGACCGGCTTGGCGGCCGGTGGCGCCGGCAGGATGCGGTCCTCCCACCAGGACAGGCCCATCACGACGGCGAGCAGGACGAAGGGGGTCGAAGCCGGAATGATCAGCGCGTACATGTGTACCGCCTGCGGTGGTATGCGTGCGACGCGGCGGACAGCGCGAGGGTGCCCGTCTGGGGCGCATCGATGCTGCGCCGGGGTCCAGGGGCGACGGCGGGTGCGGGAGCGGCCCGTCGGTGACGGGACGGAGTCCGGCACTGATGCGTTAGGTGCGCCCCCGAAGGAGCGCGAGAGGTGATCGACGCTGCCGGGGGCTCGGGCCGTACCACGCACGTTAGCCCTCGCCGCACTCCCCGGACAGACGTCAAGTGGCCATCCGCTTCCGTCGGACGCCGCGGACATGCGGCGCTATCCGCGGCCTCTTGAGAGGGCTACGCTGTGCGTACAGGCCCTGGCCCCCGGCAGTGATGGTTTGTTCCGCTCCGGGAAGGCCCGCCGTGTTCGTTCTGCTTCTCGTCCTGATCGTCGTCCTGTTCGGCCTCGGCTTCCTCAACCCCCTCTGGTGGGTGGCCGCAGCCGTGTTGCTCTTCGTCGCCACCCGCTACGGCCGTGATCGCGGGGGAGGCTGGATCCGGGGCGATGGTTCCGATCTCAAGGGCTACCGGGACTACGAGCAGCGCCGGGACCGCCAGGACCGCTGGGACCGCCGCTACAGCCGTCAGAACCGGGCGCGCTGGAGGCGTGAGGACCGTCGGGACCACGAACGCCGCGGGTGACCGGTCAACCGGCTCGGCATCAGGAGGTTTCCGGGTGGCTCTCGGCCGCACCGGGCGCGCGAACATCGTGGAGAGGCGGATGCCGTGTATCGCACAGCCATGTTCCCGAAGGACCGGCAGAGGCTGAAGACCGAGGCCTCGGTGGAGAAGGACCCGGCGGGCCAGGATGTCGTGGCGCTGCGCGCCGAGATCGATCGGCTGCGGTGGGCGCTGGGCGCGCGTGCGGTCGTCGACCAGGCCTGCGGCATGGTGATGATCCTGGCGTCCTGCCGCCGTGGGCCGGCCAGGAACCTGCTGGTGGAGATCTCGCGGCACAGCAACACCGAACTTCCGGACGTGGCCGCGGCTCTGGTCGCCGCCTGGGAGGGCGAGCCGCTCTCGCGGTTGATGAAGGGGGAGCTGCGGCGTGCGCTGCGGCGGCTCTACGCGGAAGGCCGAGGGTGCGGCTCACCACGGGCGGACGAGCCGTCAGTAAGGGGCAGGTCCTGATTCACGCAGCCGATGTCCGGGAGTGGCGTGACCGCGACGTCGTGGATACGGGTTCGCACAAGATCGGTGTCCTGGAGGCGGTGTATGTGGACACCACCACGGATGAGCCCGCCATGGCCACGGTTCGCACCGGGCTGCCCACGCGGCACCGGCTGGTCTTCGTCCCCTTGGCGGACGCGATCGCAGGGCCGGACTATCTCAGGGTCGGCTATACCAAGGCACTCGTGAGGGAGGCCCCTTCGATCGGCACCGACGACGTGCTGCCCGCCGAGCAGGAGGAAGCGATCTTCAGGCACTACGGACTCGCCTACCGGCCCGGTGCGGCCGGCGAACGGCAACTGGCGCGCCGCTGAACGCTCCTGGAGAAGACGACCGCGTTGCGAGGTACGCACTGTGCACCAGGTGACCATGCCCGGTGAAGAGCAGCGGCTGTTGACGGCTGTCACTTCGACGGAGGATACGGCGTCGGCCGTCGGGATCCTGCGAACCGCAGGCCGGAAACAGGCGTGGAGGCCGGTGCGTGAAATACCGTGCCGAGCACCCGGATACTGATCGGCTGCCGCAGCCGACGGTCGAGGCACACCGGGCGCACGGACCCGCTCCGTCACTGCTCGCCCGGTGTCAGGAGGTGCGCCACTCGCGGATCTCGGCTGCCCGGATCATGCGCTGTCCCTCTTGAGAAAGACGCCCGTCGATGCGAGCCGCGCCCCTTGGAAGGTCGCGGCCCGGCCGGAACCGCCAGTTCGGCTGTGACAACGACTCCGGCGCAAACACGCCGGAGTCGCCCTTCCGGGCGGCTGCACGTGAGAGTGAGCCAACCCGCCATCCATGTTACTGCGGGTGGCGCGGCTCGTACCTTTCCCGGGCGTCGCATCAACCGCGCTCTCCTATGGCTTACGTGATCCATCCGGCGCCGAGGACATGGCCCACAGGTGACGTCGGCTTGCACCCACCGCATCCCGCCGTCCTGCAGCCGTGCCGTTGGACGCCTCCGGCCGAGTCGTCACCGTCGGCCGGTTGGCGCGGTTGTAGCAACATGAGCGCATGATCGCCGAAGACACCCAGCCGTCGGCACACGGACGACACTTCCAGCCCGCCCCCGGCACCACGCCCGACTTCCTGCACACCGGCGGAGCGGCCGTACTCGCCCTGATCGTGGCCGGCGGGCTGCTCTACAGCGCGGGCGCGGTCGTCTACGCCCTCAAGCGTCCCGATCCTTCACCGGCCTGGTTCGGCTTCCACGAGGTCTTCCACGCCCTGACCGTCGCCGCCTTCACCGCGCACTACACGGCCATCGTCCTGGCAGCCGCGTGACTGCGTTCGGGGGACGCCGAAGCGCAGGACGCGGCGGACGGGCCCGGCCGCACATGGTCCGGGAGAGGCTGGTGGGCGGGGCGGCTTCCGGGTCCCGGGGTGCAAGGTGACCTGTCCGGTGCTGGGCTTGGCACAGGTCTTTCGCGCATCCGGGGCGGAGTCCTGAGCGTCATCGAGCAGTGAAGGAGCCGCTGTGACCGCAAGAGGGCCGGGCGGCGGGCGGGCCCCCCGTCATTCCGATGGCGACAGCCGCCACGGCAGTGCGATGACCTTGGCGGGGACGCTGGAGGCGGCGGAGGCCGCGGCGCCCGTGGAGTCGCTCGACGTGGTCGCGCGCATGCTCAAGGAACATCTCGGGGCCGTGTCGGTGTCGTTCCTCATCACCGACTTCACCGGCAGCTCCGTCGTACGGCTGGGGGTGGCGGGCAGCGTCGACACCGATGAGCCCGCCCGGCGGATCACGCTGCGGGGCACTCTGTACGACGACGTGATCCGCACCCAGCGGCCGAGAGTGGAGGACAAGGGCGAGGGCGCGCTGGTGCGGATCGTCGCCCCGGTGACCAACCGCGGGGACGCCCTCGGTCTCCTCGAACTGTTCCTGCCCGTGGCGCCGGACGGGGAGGCGATGCGGGAGATCGGCGAGGCCGCGCACGCGCTGGCGTACATCGTCATCGCGAACCGGTCCTTCACCGACGTCTACCAGTGGGGCCGGCGCACCACCCCGCTGAGCCTGGCCGCGGAGATCCAGCACCGGCTGCTTCCGGCGTCGCTGGCGTGCGAGGCGGCGCAGTTCGCGGTCGCCGGCGCGCTGGAACCCGCCGACCACGTCGGGGGCGACACCTTCGACTACGTGATCGACCGGGACACCGTCCAGCTCTCCGTCACCGACGCCATGGGGCACGACGTCGACGCCGCGCTCCTGGCCACCCTCGTGGTGGGGGCCCTGCGCCGCGCACGGCGGGCCGGTGCGAGCCTTGAGGAGCAGGCCCACGAAGCCGACCGGGCTGTGCGGGACACGGCCGTGCGGGTTATGTCACCGGTCAGCTGCTGCGGATCAGTCTGCTCGACGGCGGTACCGAGTTCGTCAACGCAGGTCACCCCTGGCCGCTGCGGATGCGGGACGGCCAGGTGCGGGAGATCACTCCGGAGGTCGATATGCCGTTCGGCTTCTACGCTCCGCACACCTACCGGGTGCAGTCGCTGGACCTGCGGCCGGGGGACCGGCTGGTGATGCTGACGGACGGCATGCTGGAGCGCAACGCCAAGAACCTGGACCTGCCGGACCTGATCGTCCGCAGCCGCGCACTGCATCCCCGCGAAGCCGCGCGCGCCCTCATCGGGGCGATCGTCGACGCCGGCCATGGTCACCTGGAAGACGACGCGACCGTCATGTGCCTGGACTGGCGCGGCACCGGTCACTTCCAGCGGGACGCCGCCACCGGCGCCGACCTCACCGACGCCTCACGACCGTCAGGGGCGGGACGGGCCGCTCCCGGGCGATGACTCCGGGCGGGCGGGGGAGAAGGCGGCGACGCGGTCGCCGTGCTGCGAATCGAGCAGGTGGACGCGGGCCGACCGGCTGTCGAGTCTCACCCGGGCCACCGCGTCCAGGCATCGTGCGCAAGTCCCTCCGGCCTCAGAGCGGTTGGTTCACCGACGGGAAGGACCAGCACCCGGAGCAGCGTGGCGCCGGCCGGCTTCCAGAACTCTCCCACGTCCAGCCACCCCCAGGAACGGAGCGTGGTGAGGGTGGGGTGATCGGCCCGGTCCACCAGGGTGGCGCCGAGTGACGTCCGGTGGTCGGCCAGCAGCCGCCTCTGCAACCGGCGGGCCACGTGCGCGTCCTGCGGGTGCGGGGGGACCAGGACGTCGGTGATCGCGAAGATGCCGCCATCCGCCGCGAGTTGCTCGACGCCGCGCAGTAGGGCCCCGTCGAGCCCGATCCACCAGAAGCCGTCGCTGTGTACCGGGAATCCGAAAGCACATCCCACCAGGCAGTCCGTCTCCGCGATCACCATGGCGAAGCCCGGCCGCCGGATGTCGGCGGTGAGACGGTTCAGAAAGTTCCGGCGGCTGGGACGGCAGTACGCGTCAGGACGCGACGATGTCTCGTGGGAGTCCACGTACAGATCCGTCAGCTTCCCGCTCAAGCCCTGTGCCAGCCCGCGGTTCACCCGACGTAAGCGGACCGCTTCCATAGCGGGCGATTCGCTGCCACGGGGCTTCCGTGGCTGCCCCCGCCCCGCCCGGGCCGTCACCGCGCATCACCCGAGAGCGCAGAGGCGAGCGGAACAGCCCGGTGCCGCGGGGTCTGGGCGGTCGGGGCCGGGACATCTCCGAGCGGAGGTGACAGATGCCCGAGCGGAACGTCGAGGAGCAGGAACCCGGAGCCGGTGAGGTCGAGGATCAGGCCCAGTACGGGTGGTGGGTGGTGCAGTCGCAGGGTCCCGCCGGCCTCGGTGGTCCGCTGCGCGGCGTGGAGGAAGACGTTGAGGCCGGTGCAGTCGCAGAAGGTGACAGGGGTGAGGTCGACGTCGATGGTGCGGATACCGTCGCTCAGACATCGCGCCAGTGCCGTGCGTACCAGCGGGGCCGATTCCAGGTCGATCTCACCGGTCAGGGTGATCAGCACCCGCTTCCCTCGGTCACGGCGGTAGAGGGCTAGCTGCGGTCGGGGCATGGTGCCTCGGTTCGGTGGACCATCCGGCAGCGGACTCGGTGACGCCGGGGATCCGGCCCCCATGGCGCGCCGCCGGCAGGGCGTACGTTCGGCGGAGGCGGAGCAACGGCCGGTCCGGCAGCACACCGGACCCGCCCAGTTCCCTCCAGGGATGCGCCGGGCCACAGACGAAGAGTCCGCTCCCTGCAGCCATCTGTGTCGAGCAACGACAAGCCGCCAGGGTCCGGGACGTCCGTACAGCAGCATAGTCCTCGACCCGGTCCGGCGGGCGGCCGGAAGCCGTCCGTTCCTCGTACCCGGGCGACGCCCGGACATGATGCCGCGCGAGTACATCCGTGCCCTGCGCGGTTCTTGGGCAGGCAGCGCGAAACACGGTGACCACCGAGATCCGGAGTGACGGACCGCGCACCACGCAAGGAGGCGGCTTCGCATGACGGAGCCGAACAATCCGACTCCGCAGGCCGCACGGCCCGGACCCGGGGAGTGGAGGAGGCCGGATCCCCCTCGGAACCGCTCCGGTCAGGTGTTGGTCGCGGTGACGGATCGCCCGGGGCCCGTGCCCATGGCCCGGTGGTGGGCGGCGAGACGGGACGCGGGCACCTCGGAGTCGTAGACGGCCACCTTGCCGATCCCACCGTCGAAGTACGACTTGGTGCCGGTGGTGCCGATCCGCATCGGGGAGTCGGTGTTCCCGGGGGTGATGCCGTAGTCGTCGAGGGCGTCCTGGTCGCGGAGCACCCCGTCCTTGTAGATCTTGACGTACCCGGTGGGGTAGGCGTCGCTCTTCTCGCGGGTATTGATCACCATCGCGTAGTGGATCCACTCGCCCGGCTTGATCCGGTCCTCGAAGTACGATCCGGCGCCGAGACCCCCGTCGGGGTTGAAGGCGTATCCGCTGATGCGGTTGGCGCGGAGTTCGGTGTTGTCCCGCGAATAGACGCGGGCCAGCCACTCGGACCGGGCTTCCGTGCCGGAGGCCTTGCCGAGCCAGTTGACGTAGCCGGTGCCCACGGTCTTGGCGAAGGTCAGCGTGTCGGGCCGTACCCACGCTTCCACGGTCAGTTCGCCGGTCGTGGTGACGGAGAGCCGGTCGTCGTCCGGGACCTCCACGTACTGCGAGGTTCCGTCGAACAGCGAGGCACGGTCACCGTTGGGCAGGGAGGTGACGCCGGGCGCGTGGTGGTAGGTGGCCTTGAGGGTGCCCGCCGGCCGCTGCTTCGTGGCCCCGGCGCCGAGCGGCAGGTAGACGGCCGGGGAGTCGGCCCGGACCTCCGCGTCGTAGGACGTGGGCCGGTTGCCGGACGGGGGCGGGCCGCCGCAGGCCGTCTGTGTCACCGCGCCACCGGCGATGGCCACGGCCAGAAGACAGGCCGTGCGTCGTCTTCGGGTCACGGCTCGGACGCCCAGCGCTCGGTGAGGGAGTGCCGCAACGATGCGCCCGGCACGGGGAATCGGCAGTGAGGTGCTGCCGCGATGCCACAAGTCATAAGGGATGCCCGCTTGTTCCGCGATCATGGCCGGCCCGGACCGCGGACACGGCGCCTCGCGAGGGTGGTTACCACTCGCCTTGTCCGGCGCCCCGGTTCTTTCACCCGCATGACGCCTCGCTCACGGAGCAGCCACTCCGCAGCCTTCGTCCATTGTTCCACGCGGCGAGTCGGCGAGGAGGGGTGAAGCGTGTGACCTGCCCGACGCGACGGCGGAAAGCCTCACGCCGTATGAGGTGACAGCCGCGCGCGGGGTGACAGCCGTCGGCCCTAAAGAATGCGTAAGTGATATGCGCCACTTTTCTTGTTCATCCGGGAAATAGCTGCTATGTCACATCCGCCCGGGCGCCGAAAGGGCTCCCCGTCGAGTGAAAAGCGGGCGAAATCCCTGGTCGGCGGGTAGGTAGCGATTTCGTAAAGGGGCGGGGGTGTCGATTGCGACGGCATTGCCGGCGGTTGCCCAATAAATGGACATTTGGGATGGTTGTGGTGTTCAAGGACATTGCACGAAGAGGATTCGGGGTCCCCACAGCGGCAATGCATGCGCGCCCATCGGTGTGTATTCCCACGAGACCCTGGAGCGTCGAAATGCCTCTCAACACCCTTTCCGCGTCGCACGGACTCCACCTCGGCGCGACGTTCGAGCCCCTCAGCGGTGAGACCGCTCTGGAGGCCGAGGATGTGGGGGCTGTGGCGGTCGTGGGCCTCGGCTACGTGGGCCTGCCGACCGCGCTCGGCCTGCTGGCGGCCGGCACCGAGGTGATCGGCATCGATGTCAGCGCCGAGCGACTGGCCGACGTCCGCGCCGGTGCCGTCGACCTGTTGCCCAGTGACCTGGAGCGGCTGGAGCGTTTCAACGGCGACCCCCGCTTCACCGTCACCGACGACCCGGCGGCGCTCGCCCGCGCCCGCACGGTGCTGGTGTGCGTGCCGACGCCCGTCGACCGCCACCTCGCCCCCGACCTGCGGGCCCTGACCGCCGCGGCCTCCACGGTGGTCGAGCACGCGGTGGCCGGGCAGCTGCTGATGCTGACCTCCACCACGTATGTCGGCACCACCCGTGACCTGCTGGAGGAGCCGCTGGCCAAGCGCGGCTTCACCGTCGGCGAGGACATCTTCGTAGCCTTCTCGCCGGAGCGGATCGACCCCGGCAACGCCAAGCACACCCAGGACACCACCCCGAGGGTGGTCGGCGGCGCGGGCCGGGAGACCATCGACCGCGCGGTGTCGGTCATGGAGCGCACCTCCTCGTCGGTGTACGTGCTGCCCTCACCGGAGGCGGCCGAGATGACCAAGCTGTGGGAGAACACCTTCCGCGCGGTCAACATCGCCCTGGCGAACGAGTTCGCCGACAATTGCCGCGTCCTGGGCCTGGACCCGATCCCGGTCATCGAGGCCGCCGCGACCAAGCCGTTCGGCTTCATGCCCTTCTACCCCGGTCCGGGCGTCGGCGGGCACTGCATCCCCTGCGACCCGCACTACCTGCTGTGGCAGCTGCGCGCCGAGCGCAGCACCTCCCCGCTGGTCGAGGCTGCCATGCACGCCATCGCCGGCCGTCCCGGCCAGGTGGTCCGACGGGTGCGCGAGGCGCTGGGAGACCGTGGCAAGCCGCTGGACGGAGCCAGGGTCCTGATCGTCGGCATGGCGTACAAACCGGCCGTCGCCGACCTGCGGGAGTCGCCCGCGCTGGAGATCTTCGACGAACTCGTCCGCGAGGGCGCGCGAGTCCGCTTCACCGACTCGATGGTGCGCGCGGCGCTCGTGGCCGGGGAGATCCAGGAGAGCCTGATCTCCCCGCAGGACCACGAGTGGGACCTGGTGCTCGTCCACACCGTGCACCCGAACGCCGACCTGACCTGGCTGGAGGGACGGGACGACGTCCTCGACGCCACCTACCGCCTGGATTCCGTGGGCGCCCGGGAGACCCTGTGACCGACCCGCACGCGCCGGGAGCCGTGGACGCGGCCCTCGCGGCGCCCGGGGCGGTGCTGTCCGGGGTGCCGCGAGGCGGCGTCCCGGGTCAGGCGAGCCCGGCCGAATCCCACGACATGACGGTCACTCTCGAGGGGGCGGCCGTCCCGGTGGCCGCCGCCGCGTGCGGCCTCATCCTGCCGAACCCGCATCCCAAGACGTCCGTGCCGCTGCCGTCGGTCCGCTCGGCGGCCGCCGTCGGCAGGCCGCCCGGCCCGCTGACCCGCTGGACGAACCGGATGCAGACCGACGTGCGCTTCTCGGTGCGGCGGGTGCTGGCCATGTTCTGCCTGCTGCCGCTGGGCCTGATCCTGGCCCGCGAGTTCCCGCTCGTTCCCCAGAAGCCGCTGGTCATCGGTTACGGCATCACGGTGCTGGTGGGCACCATCGCCATGCTGCAGATCGCGTACAGCCGTTACGACGACCCGTCGGTCCGTACCCTCCGCAGGCGCCCCAAGGACCTCGCGTCGTTCCCGTCCCTGCCGGCCGTGCCGAAGGTGAGTTTCCTGCTCGCGGTCAAGGACGAGGTCGACTTCATCGAGGGCTGTGTCCGCTCGATGGCGGGCAGCGACTACCCGGACCTGGAGATCATCGTCATCGACGATCTGTCCGAGGACGGGACACGGGAGATCCTGGACCGGCTGGCGCAGGAGCTCGGCATCGTCCTGCTCAAGTTGGAGAAGAACCTCGGCAAGAAGCACGCCCTGGTCGAGGGAGCCGCCCTCGCGACCGGCGACGTGCTGGCGTTCACCGACTCCGACTGCGTCATCGCGCCGGACGCCCTGCGCAAGTGTGTGCAGGCCCTGGTCGACCACCCCGAACTGGGCGCGGTCAGCGGCCACTGCCGTGCGCTGAACGTGGACGAGACGATCTTCACCAAGGCCCAGGACGTCTGGTACGAGGGGCAGTTCCGGGTGGCCAAGGCCGCCGAGTCGGTCTTCGGCTCGGTCACCTGCGTCTCCGGTCCCATGGCGGTCTTCCGCCGGGACGCGGTGTACAACTACTTCCCGGCCTGGGCGGGCGACCGCTTCCTCGGTGCTCCCTTCCGGTTCGCGACCGACCGGCAGCTCACCGGATACGTCCTGGGACAGCTGTGGGTCGGCAAGCGGCTGAAGAAGCAGTACGCCGACTCCCCGTTCATCACCGCGCAGGACTATCCCGAGCGCAAGTGGCGGATCGGCTACGTCGAGTCGGCCAAGGTGTGGACCAACGTCCCCGAGCACTTCGGGCCGTTCATGAAGCAGCAGGTCCGCTGGAAGAAGAGCTTCATCCGCAACACCTGCTTCACCGGCACCTTCATGTGGCGGCGAGGGGTGGGCCCGTCCTGCCTCTACTACGGGCACGTGCTGTGGGTGATGGCCGCGCCGCTGATGGCGGTACGTCACATGATCTGGTCGCCGATGCAGGGCGGGATCTTCGTGAGCGTGCTGTATCTGTCCGGCGTGGTGCTCAAAGGAAGCATCTGGGGTCTCGCGTTCAAGCTCGACAACCCCGGTGACCCCCGCTGGCGCTACCGGCCGCTGATGAGCCTGCTGTCCGCGCTGCTGCTGTCCTGGCTGCTGCCGTACTCCCTCGCGACCATCCGTCGCGGTATCTGGTCGAGGACCCGATGATGAAGGAATTCCTGCGGCGCAAGTCGGTTCGCGTGATCACCGATGTGGTCGCCGTCGCGGTGGTGAGCTGCGTCTACCTGGTCGTCCTGTCCCGAGGGAACGTGTTGTCATGGCTGTGAAGCGCATGCGGCGCGAGCCTGCCGACGACGCCGTCGTGCACGACCACGGGCACGGGCCGGAACCCTGTCTCCGCGGCGACTACGCCGAGAAGACGGGGCACGACCGCGGCCGCGGCCAGGGCTGGGGCCGCGGCCGGACGCAGTGGCCCGTCCGCGTCCTGCTCGGGGCGCTCACCCTCGCCGTGGTGGCGGCGTCGGGCGCAACGGGCATCGAGCGCTACCTCAGCCTGAAGTACATGTCCTCGCAGGCCCCGCTGGCCCAGGCGCGGATCACCGACGCGGACGAGGTCCACTGGACGGAAGAGGGCCTGGGGCTTCCGGACCACGCCCCGCCCGTGGTGCTGGCCTTCCACGACGTCAACAAGAACAGCAAGAGCCCCTACGTGCTCACCCCGCAGGCCTTCGACGCCCAGCTGACCGCGCTGGAGCGGGCCGGCTACCGCACGCTGAGCGTGAACCAGTTCAACAACTACATGAACGGCGGTCCGGTGCCCCGGCGTTCGGTGCTGCTGACCTTCGACGACGGCACCGAAGGCTTGTGGAAGTACGCCGACCGCATCCTGGCCGCGCACAGGATGCGCGGCACGATCTTCCTGATCACCGGGTCGATGGACAAGCACCGGCCGTACTACCTGACCTGGCGCGAGATCGAGCGGATGCACCACTCGGGCCGCTGGGACTTCCAGAGCCACACCCGAGCCATGCACAGCGTTCAGCCCGTGGACGCCATGGGTGACACGGGGGCACCGCTGGCGAACCGTCTGTGGCTGAAGAACGAAGGACGGCGGGAGACCCCGACCGAGTACCGTGCCCGGGTGCTCCACGACCTCGTCGGCTCCAACAGCGACATCGTCCGCCACGGCATGCCGACCCCGTCGATGTTCGCCGTCCCCTTCTCCGACGAACAGGGCGAGCAGGACGCCGACTCGACGGACGCGCACGCCAGACATGTGCTGAAGCAGCTCTTCCCGCTCGTGATGACGAACCGCTCCAGCGTTCCGCTCACCGCCAGCAGGCGGTCCGCGGCGGAGGGCTACGTCCAGCGGGTCGAGGTCGTCGCCCGGACCACTCCCGCGCAGATGCTGGCGGACGTGGCGCAGCACGTCCAGGTCCCGGCCGACGTGCCCCGGCCGCTGTCCGAGCCGGGGAACTGGGGAGGGCGCCAGACCAGCACGGGCTTCGGCGTCTTCGTGGGCAGGGCGCCGTCGTCGCCGAACACACCCCGCTACGCCAAGGCCGACTTCCGGCCCGACAGCAGTGTCGACTGGACGGACTACCGGGCCACCGCGGTGCTCGGCTCGCTGGGCAACGGCACCAACCAGGCCGCGCTGGGCGTCCGGACCAACAGCAAGGAACCGATGACCGTGGTCGTCACCCGGAGCCGGGCGATCCTGCTGGCCGACGGCTATCGGGTGGCCTCGCAGCCGTTGGACCCGAAGTCCGATCACACCGTGACCGTCGAAGTCGGGCGGGACACCACCACGGCCTATGTCGACGGTCACGTGAAACTGACCTATGAGTCGACGAAGCCCTCCGAGCAGCTCTCCGGCGGTGTCACCATCCGGTCCGGCATCAACAAGGCCGGGAACGAGTGGCCGGTCTTCAAGACGCTCGACATCTCGCCGCTCAAGAGCGCGCCGCACAGCGGATGAGTCTGACAGCCGCGCCTCCCGGTCCCGCGCGGGACGCCGGGCCGGGAGGGGCGCCGCCGGGCGATCAGCGCCTGAGCACCCGGCTCAAGTGCCGCTGTTGATCGTGGCGTTGGTCACGGCACCCTTGCTGACGTTCCACTTGCTCAGGACCTTCCCGTAGGAACCGTCCCGGATGGCGGCGTTCAGGGCTCCCCGGATCGCGTCCCGCAGTTCGGTGTTCGAGGCCAACACCGCGATGCCGTACGGTCCGGGATCGATCTGATCGCCGACGATCTCGAAGTCCTCGCCGCCGCCCGAGGTCTGTACGGCGTACGAGGTCACCGGGAAGTCGGCGACGTCGGCCACCGCACCACCGGACTTGAGGCGGGCCTGCGCCTCCTGGTGGGTGTCGTAGGCCTCGATGTCGATCGGCTCGTCGCACTTCTGCGCCTGGAGCAGGTCGTACGTGGTGCTGCCGCTCTGCACGGCCGTCCTCTTGCCGCAGAGGTCGGCCAGCGACTCGATGTTCTCCGGATTTCCCTTCTTCACCATGATCGACGATCCGGAGGTGAAGTAGTCGACGAAGTCGATGTCCTCGCCGATCTTCTCCCCTGTGGAGGGGTCCAGCCCCTTCTGGCGTTCTTCGGTGTCGTTCAGCGCGGACATCGCGATGTCGTAGTGCTTGGCCCGGAGATTGGCGAGGAGGGTGTCGAACGTGCCGTTGCTGAACTGGAACCGCACCCCCAGTTCACGGCCCAGCACGGCGGCGAGGTCGGGGTCGGCGCCGGTCGGCCTGCCGTTCTGGATGAACTCCATCGGCGGGTAGAGCATGTCCGAGCCGACCTTGATGACGCCGGCCTTCCGCACCGAGGCGGGCAGTGTGTCGTACAACGGCCCCTTGCCCGGGTCGGAGGCGGACGGCGAGGCGGCCTCGGGGCTCTCGTCGCCGCAACCGGTCACGGCCAGAGCGGCGGCGACCGTGATCGCTCCGAGTGCGGTGAGGTGTCGCGCCATCCGGACAGCTCCTCTCAGGTGCCCTGCCCGGTCACGAACCGGCGATTCGCACCTGTAAGCGATCTTTGGTCGCCATTAGGGCATTTTGCCCCTTTGTGTGTCAATGCGCCGGACTCCTTGCAGGGTGTCGTTCATGCGAGCGGCTGAGACCGGCCGGGCCGCCCGGAGCGGGGGGTGCCGATGAATGCCCCGTCAAACGGCGTTGCCCGCAAGGCCGTTGGCGACCGCGTCCGGCGGCCGAAGGGCACCCGTGGCCCTTGTCCGCCGTGTAGCTTCTACCCGTCAGTAGCGGCTTGAGCAAGGGTGGATGCGTGGTTGCCTCTCCGTGGACCGAGAAGTTCGCCGCCTGTCTTCGCATCCTGAAGGACCGCAGCGGCCGGGGCTACGACCGCCTCGGCAAGGAGGCGGGAGTCAGCGGTTCCAGCCTGCATCGCTACTGCTCCGGTCTCAGCGTCCCGACGGACTACCGGGTCGTGCACGCCTTCGCCAAGGTGTGCGGCGCCAGCGCGGAGGAACTCCGCGAACTCCACCGGCTGTGGGCGCTGGCGGACACCGACCGGGACGCCCCGGCCGTCAAGGAGAAGCCGGAACCGGAACCGGAGTCGGAACCGATGTCGGCGCCGGAGGGTCCCGCCGTGCCTGTGCGGGTGAGCCCCGGGCCCGAGGAACCCGGCGCGACGGTGCGGGCGGGTTCCGGGCCGGGCGGCGACCCCGTTCCGGACAGCGCCCCCGGCGAGACGGACCGGCCGCGCCGGTTCCAGGTGCCCGGGAAGCTGTCCCCCCGTTCCGCGGTGCTGGCCGCCGTGGTCTCGGTGGTGCTGGTGGCCGGCTTCGTGTGGCTGCCCGGCGGGCCCGTCGCCGACGCCTCGGGGGAGTCCCGCGACGGACTGCTGTACTCCCCGGCGTGCGAGTCGGTGAGCATGGGGCAGCACGACGCGTGCGTGCGCGAGGTCCAGACCCTGCTGGTCCGGGCGAAGGGCCGGCTCGCCGTCGACGGGGACTTCGGGCCGGAGACCCTGCGCAGGCTGACCGCGTTCCAGGTGCTGGCGGACGTGCCGGCCAGGAGCGTGGTCGACGAGGCCACCAGGAAGGCCCTCTACGAGCGGGGGACGAGCATGGCGACCTGGTCGCCGGAGCGGGTGACGAAGCGGATCCGTGAGGTGTTCGCCGAGGATCCCGGCACCGCCGTGGCCATCGCCCGCTGCGCGTCGTTCCTCGACCCGCTGTGGGTGCTGCCCAACACCAACGGCAGCCGGAACTGGGGCGTGTTCCAGATCTCCGACGCCCGCCTGCGGGAACTCGACGGCACACCGCGGCGGGCCCTGGACCCGGAGTGGAACATCAAGGCCGCCCACCGGCTGTGGAGTGTCCGGCGCGACTTCCACGACTGGCCCTCCTGCGAGGCGGCGCGGAAGGACTTGAAGGACGTGCCGAAGGGCTGAAGCGGTAAGGCTGAAGCCGGAAGCCCGGGTACCGCCGCCGCGGCACCCGGGGACCCTCCCCCGCTCCGGATCACCCGGGACCGGATCGCCCGGCCCCGGGTCACCCGGGAGCTGTCAGATCGTGCCGCCCTCCCACCACCAGGCGCGGCCGAGGTCGGCCCTGCTGTCGACGTGCTGGTGATCGACGGTGTACCGCTCCAGCCCGGAGAACCCGCAGGTCTCCGCCTTCTGGTAGACGGTCCTGGTGGCCACGCCGGGCATGTCGAGGTCGGCCGCGGTGCCGTACAGGTGCATGCTGTCGCTCGCCCCGCCGATGTCGGCGTTGTGCGCGATGCTGCGGAAGCCGGAGTTGACCGTGACCGGCTTGTCGCCGAGCTTCTTGCGCAGCGCCTCCAGCTTGTCCATGCAGCGGCGGGCGTTCTCCTTGTCCTTCCGGGACGGTGTGCGGGTGCGTACGCAGGGGTCGGCGGGCGAGCCGGAACGTCATGTCGCGCACGTGCCGACGACGGCCCACGGGGCGACCGGATCGCCCCCGCGTCCCCGCTCGTCCGGAATCACCGGTTGGCCAGCCGGTCCAGATCGGCCTGGGTGCCGTTGAACACGTCCGCGGTCGCCGGTGCCTTGACGCCCGGGACGAGCGCGGCCTCGGTGTACTGCCACATCGACCAGGTCGTCGAGCCGTTCGGCAGCGGCGGCTGGGTGATCGACTGGCGGTAGTCCGCGAGTTGCAGCGGATACCGGGCGAAGGCGGTGGTCGAGCCCAGGCAGTCGTCCAGGAACGACTTCTGGGTGTAGATCATCGGAGTACGGCCGAAGGCCGTCTCCACGCGGTCGAGCCAGACCTTGGCGTCGGCCACCGTGCCGTACGTGGGACAGCGCCCGCTGCCGTCGTCCATGCGCTCCAGGTCGAATATCGGCGGCAGGTCGCCCGCGCGCTGCCCGGTGTAGCCCGTCGCCTGCACGGCGGCGATGAACCGGTCGGCCTGCGCGGCACCCGTGTCGGCCGCCGTGCCCGTGTAGAAGTGGTACGGCGCGACGGCCAGCCCCGCAGCCCTGGCCGCCGGGAGGTCGGTGGCGAGGTACTCGTCGGTGACGTTCAGTCCGCGGGTGGCCTTGACCGTCGCGAACTCGACACCCGAGGCCCGTACGGCCTTCCAGTCGATCGGCGCGCCGCCGGGGTGCTGGTACTTGGCCGTGTCCAGGCCGTCGATCGGGTAGCCGGCGGGGCGCGGTGGCGTGCAGTACGTGTCACGGCTGGACCAGTCCACCAGCTTCGCCCAGGTGTTCGGGCCCACCGTGCCGTCCGTGCCGAGGTTGGCGCAGTTCTGGAGTTCGATGATCCGGTTCTCGGTCCCGCCCCCGAACGTGCCGTCGACCGTCAGCGGCGGATAGTGGAACGGCTCCATGGCCAGGTTCAGGCGGCACTGCACCTCCTTCACCTCGCTGCCCGTAGCCCCCAGGCGCAGCGTCGGGCGCGCGTCGCTGTGGCCGCACACGGTCGCCTGCGCCGTGCCCGACGCACCCTGGTCCGCGCAGGTGTGCGGCTGGGCGGCCCAGACGTTCAGGGCCGTCCAGGTCTGCGGGCCGAGCACACCGTCCACGCCCAGCCCGGCGCACCGCTGGAACTCCTTCAACCGCGTCTCGGTACCCGCCCCGAACGAGCCGTCCGCCGCGATCGGCGTGTACTTGCTCGGCTTCGTCGCGAGATTGAGCTCGCACTGCGCCTCGACCGCCGAGGCCCCCGTCGATCCCCGCTGCAGCGTGGGCTGTGCGCTCGTGTGCCCGCAGACCGCGACCGCGGCTGCCGCGGCGGATTCCGCCGCCTGCGCCACCGTGGGCCCGTACAGGGGCAGGACCGCTGCCACGGCGAGGGTCAGGCCCCGCAGAAGCGTCTTTACCATCCGGTGTTCCCCCTCTTGCTCTGATGAGTGGCCGGGAGCCCCCGGCGCCGATCATGCTGGCAGCGGTCGTCCCGCGGCGGATCCCCTCAGCGACGGATTGGGGCGCCGGGACGGTCACACGCCGCTGACCTGCGGGGACCGATCACCGCTGGGACGGAGCTGGGACACGGAGGGCGGCGCGGGAGCCCCGGCGCTCAGCCGTTCAGCACAGGACCCGAGCGGCGCGGGCGGCGGCGAGCCAGCTGGGGAACTCCTCCAGGAGCCGGTCGTAGAGCACGCTGTCGGGCACGCCGCGCGGATCGCGGCCGGCGTGGAAGAAGCCCGCGTTGTCGACGACGCGGTGCCCGGGTACGGCCAGGTCGTCGAGCCGGTGGAGGAAGGCGAACTCGTTGTCGTCGGGGTCGCCGAAGCCGATGAACTGCCAGAACAGGGGCAGGCGGGCGGCCTTGCACAGATAGCGTTCGGCGGCCGCCCTGCTGGTGGGGCCGCCGTCGGTCTGGAAGATCACCAGAGCGGGGGCGTCACTGCCGGAATCCACGTAGTGGTCGATGACCTCGTCCATGGCCCAGTGGTAGTTGGTGCGCCCCATGTGCCCGAGGTTCTCGTGCAGCTTGTCGATGCGGCCGTGGTGACCGCCGAGCCGCAGATCGGTCGATCCGTCGACCTCGGTGGAGAAGAACACCACCGGAACGGTGCCGTCGTCGTCGAGGTGGGCGGACAGCGAGAGGACCTGCTCGCCCAGATGCTGCATGGTGCCGTTCCTGTAGTAGGGCCGCATCGAGCCGGAGCGGTCCAGTACGAGGTAGACGGCGGCGCGCACCCCTTCGAGGCCGTGCGCGCGGACACTGGATCCGGCCGACTTGTAGAGGCTGACCAGATCGGGGGCCTGGGCCCGCATCTCGGACAGGCCGACCGCCGGAGCGCCGCCCTGGGAACCGACCACTGCCCACCACACCTCTGCCCGTCGTCCGCGGTCTTCATCATCGTGGCCGGGACGGCTCCGTGAGGCGTGTTCAGCCGTTCACGCCCGGTGTCCGGCCGCGTCCCCGGTGCTCGCGCGCCCCTCGCGCACCACGCGCGCGCCCGCTTCCGGAGGCCGGTGTCCTCCCCCCAGGAGGAGGGTCCGCGCCGGAACATCCTGCTCGGAGGGTAGGAGGGGCGCCTCCGTGGGCACGATGCGCATATGCGCGTCGGCGAGGACGCTGGGCTCATCAGTCATGAGGAGGGGTCATGAACCGTCAGATCCGGATTCGCGTCAGCCGCCGGCCCGCCGCTCCGCGCGAGATGCCGATCGACCGCAGGACCCCGTCGGGGCGTGTGCTGCCCTACTGAGACGAGCGGTTGCCGGCCCCGCGCCGACCGCCGCAGCGACCGACCGCACCGTTCTACGGGCGGGTGCAGCGGCCGGTGGGCGCGCCCGCCGGAGGACGGCACTGGAGGACGGATTCGGCCGAGCGGTGACTCAGGTAGCGGCCGATGCAGGTGTTCGCGGAGGTCCTGCCGCGCTCGGCGCAGAAGGCCAGTGCGGCGCGGCCGTCGGCGAAGGGCCCGGGCGCGTACACCACCCAGTAACCCGGGCGCAGGGAGGCGTACTTGTCGCTGCGCAGGATCTGCGCCTCGGGAACGGACTTCCTGATCTTCGCCAGCCGCAGGTCCCGGGCGGCGGTGCCGGTACCGACGGGTTCGGAGAAGAGCTGGGCGATCCAGCGGCCGCCGGACGGCGCTCCGGTCGGCGCCGGGCCGGGGGCGGAACGTGAAGGCGTCGGGGTCGGTTTCGGCGTGGGCGTGGGCGTGGGTGTGGCCGCCGGTGTGGTGGGACCGGTTCGCGTGGTCCGCGGCGCGGACGCGGACACCGATGCCGAGGAGCCGGTTCCCCCTCCCGTCCCACGGTGGGTCCCCTGGTCCCGCAGGGTCAGGAAGAGCGTGGTCCCCGTGACCGTCAGTGCCACGGTCGCGGCGACGGCGAGGGCGACGGCGATCGTCGTCCGCCGGCGGCCGTCCGGGCCGCCGGGGGGCGGTGACGCGGGCGCGGGCCGGGGCGTGTCCAGCCGGGTGGCCACGGGCGGCACGGACCCGCCCTGTCCCGTCCCGGCCGGCGGCACCGGCCCGTCGAAGGGCCGCGGAACCGGCCCCGGATACAGCCCTCGCGCCGGCGCGGTCTGCGTCGGCGGACCCCAGTGCGCGGCCGCGCCCGACTCGGCCCGCTCCAGCATCGCGTCCAGGCTCTCCGCGTCGGGGCGCGCGCCCGGGTCCCGTACGAGCAGGGCGGTCAGGACGGGCGCGAGGGGGCCGGAGCGGACCGGCGGCGGGAGCGGATCGTCCAGGACGGCGGCCAGCGTCGCGAGGGTCGTCGCGCGGCGCAGCGGGCTGACCCCTTCCACGCAGACGTACAGGACGAGGCCGAGGGACCACAGGTCGCAGGCCGGGTCGTCGGCGTGACCGCGGATGCGTTCGGGCGCCATGTACTCGGGGGAGCCGACGAGTTCACCGGTGGCGGTCAGGGAGGTCGAGTCGTGGAGGGCGGCGATGCCGAAGTCGGTGAGGACGGCCGTCCCGTCGGGGCGGAGCAGGACGTTGGCGGGCTTGACGTCGCGGTGCTGGATGCCGGCGGCGTGGGCGGCCCGCAGGGCGGAGAGGATCTGCCGGCCGACGCGCGCCGTCTCCGTGGGGGACAGCGGGCCCGCGCCGAGCCGGTCCTGGAGCGTCGGACCCGGCACCAGCTCCATCACGATCCACGGATGCGGCTCCGCCTCCACGATGTGATGGACGGTCACCACGTGCGGATGGCTGATCCGGGCGAGCGCCCGCGCCTCGCGCAGCACCCGCTCCCGCACGGTGGCGGAGGTCCCCGCGTCGGCCCGTACGGCCTTGAGCGCGACCTCGCGGTGCAGCACGGTGTCGCGGGCCCGCCACACCGTGCCCATCCCGCCGCTGCCGAGCCGTTCGATCAGCTGAAACCGTCCGTCGACGATGTCCCCCGGTACGTCCATGCGCGACAGATTAGAGGAGATCGTCCCTGAGGGGCGGTGGACGGCGGGCGGAGGGTCAACGCCCCAGCGCCGCACCACCGTTGATGTGGAGGAGCTGGCCCGTCACGTAGGCCGCCTCCGGTGACGCCACGTACCGGATGAAGGCCGCGATCTCGTCGGGCCGGCCGGGCTGTCCGGTGAGGGACTGGCCCACCCGGGCGGCGACGAACTCCGGTGTGGCGCGGTCCCCGAAGAACTCGGTGTCGCCGACGAAGCCGGGGGCGACCGCGTTCACGGTGATGCCCTCGGGGCCGACCCGCTGGGCGAGGTCGTAGGTGTAGGTGTTGATCCAGGCCTTGGAGCCGCCGTACGCGCCGGGGCCGCGCAGCGAGGCGATCGAGGAGAGCTGCACGACCCGGCCGCCGGGGCGCCGCACATGGGGGAGCAGCGCCTCGGTGAGCAGGACGGCGGTCAGGACGTTGGCGTCGAAGTTGCGCCGGTGGCTCTCGGCGACGGAGGCCAGGCCGCCGTCGTGCGGAACGGACGCGTTGCCGCCCGCGTTGGCGACCAGGACGTCCACCGGGGTGTCGTCCCGGACGATGAACTCCCGTACCGCTTCCACCTGTTCGGGATCGGCCAGGTCCGCCGCGAACCAGGAGGCGGTCGCCGGTCCGTACCGCTCGTTCAGCCCGTCGGCCGCCTTGCGCAGGACGTCCTCGCGGCGGCCGAGCAGCACCACCCGGTCCCCGTCCGCGGCGAACACCTCCGCCGTCGCCAGACCGATCCCGGTGCCGCCGCCGGAGACCACCACACGCCGTCCGCCCATGTCCGTTCCGCCCGTCGTCAGAGTTCTCACATGTGAACGTGGGTCACGTCCACGTACGGGAAGTGACGGTACGGAGACCGCCCGGCGGCGTCAAGTGGCCTGATATGAGGCCAGGTTGACTCGGGGATCCGTTTCGTCGTCTGAGCGCGCGGGAATGGATCGGGCAGCGTTTGTCCCGGTCCGTCCGGACCGAGGGAGGGGAGCGCTGTGCGTGACCATGTGCGGACCGCGGACGGGCGGTTGCTGCGCGTCGAGGTCTCGGGGGATCCGCGGGGACGCCCGGTGTTCCTGCTGCACGGCATGCCCGGCAGCAGGGTCGGACCCCGCCCGCGGGCCATGTTCCTGTACCAGACCGGCACCCGGCTCATCAGCTACGACCGGCCGGGGTACGGGGGGTCGGACCGGCATCCGGGGCGCCGGGTCATCGACGTGGCGCGGGACGTCGCCGACGTCGCCGACGCGCTGGGCCTCGACCGGTTCGCGGTGGCCGGACGGTCCGGAGGAGCCCCGCACGCGCTGGCCTGCGCCGCGTTGATGCCCGAACGGGTCAGCCGGGCCGCCGCGCTCGTCGGGCTGGCGCCGCGCGACGCCGAGGGCCTCGACTGGTTCGAGGGCATGGCCCCGTCGAACGTCGACGAGTTCCGGACGGCGTTCACCGATCCGGAGCGGTTCGTGGCCCGGCTGATCCCGAGGTCCGCCGAGATCCGCAGCGATCCCGTGCGGCTGCTGGACCAGCTGCGGCGGGAACTCACCGACGACGACCGGCAGATCGTCTCCGACAGCACGATCCAGTCGATGCTGCTCCGCAACTACCGCGAGGCGCTGCGGACCTCGCCGTACGGCTGGATCGACGACGCGCTGGCGCTCACCGGGCACTGGGGTTTCGACCCGGCGGAGATCCAGGTGCCGGTGCTGCTGTGGCACGGCGTGAAGGACGTGTTCTCCCCGGCCTCCCACTCCTCCTGGATGGCCGCGCGGATCCCCCGGGCGACCGCGGTGCTCGAACCCGCCGCCGCGCACTTCGCCGCCCTGCGGGCCCTGCCCAAGGTGCTGAGCTGGCTGCTGGCGGATGTGCCGGTCTGGCCCGGACACCGGCGGGGACGTACCCCGGAGACGGTCAGCCCCGGCGCGTCCGGGAGCCTGCGCCCCCCGGCCCCCACCTCGATCTGACCCCTCACCCACCGACCCGCGGGCTCACGCCGCGGGCGCGGCGGGCGTTCCCCGGGCCCGGTGGGCGTCCCCCAGGTACGTGGGGGACGCCCACCGGGCGACGCGGGAGCGGACGGCCGGTCCGGACCGGACCCTTCGAGGCCCGGTGCCGGGCGCCGGAGGGGCCGACGAACGGTCCCTCCGGCGCCCGGGAGGCAGGTGCCCTACACCGCCAGCGGCTCCAGGTCCCGGTATATGCGGCGGTCGTCCGCCACGACCCGGGTCATGCCGTTCTCGTCGCCGAGGAGCGAACGCAGCTCCGCCAGGGCCTCGGCACGCATCCGGCGGGCTTCCTCCTCGCGGCCCAGCGCGGCCAGGGTCAGACCGGCGTTCGCCACGATGGCGAGGGTCTCCGGGTGATGGGGCCCGAGAACCCCGCGGAGGTTCAGGACGGCGTTCTCCTCCAGTTCGCGGGCCTCGGCCAGACGCCCCTGGTCGGCGAGGACGTTGGCGTAGTTGGCGCCGGTGAACAGGGTGTGGGGGTGTTTCTCGCCGAGCACCTCGCCCATCCGGCGCAGCACCCTGCGGAACACCTTCTCCGCCTCCTCGTTGTCGCCGCAGCCCCAGTGGAATATCCCCAGGTTGTTGAGCGCGGCCTGGGTGTACGGGTGGTCCTCGCCCGGCACCTTCATGTACTCCGCCAGCGCCTCGCGGGCGACCTCCCGCGCCGCCTGACGCTCGTCCGCGGCGAACAGGTCGGCGGCCATGTTGAGGTCACAGGCGAGCGAGTCGGGCGTCGGCGCCTCGTACTGCTGGCGGTACTGGCCGCGCGTCGCCGTCGTGAGCCGGCGGGCGTCCTCGAACTGCCCCGCCCTGCGCAGTGACACCGCGAGGGACTTGGCGCAGCTCAGCGTGCCCGGGAACCCCTTGCCGAGGATGCGTTTGTGGGCGTCGTAGGCCCGGGAGAGCAGGGAGACCGACTCGGTGTACCGGCCGACCTCCCGCAGATCGCGGCCGAGCCGGGCGGCCGACGCCAGCGTGTACGGGTGGTCGGTGCCGAGGACCTCGGTCCGGCGGTCGAAGGTCTCCTGGTCCAGGGTGCGGGCCTCGCCGTAGCGGCCGACCATGCGCAGCGCCAGCGCGCGGTTGTTGGCGGCGCTCAGGGTGCGCCGGTGCGACTCGTGGAAGATCTGGCGGAACCCCTCGTGCGCCTCGCGGGCGAACTCGACCGCCGACTCGTACACACCGAGCGCCGCCAGGTCGCTGGCGAGACTGGACATGGTGACGTACGTGTGGGGGTGCGAGGGCCCGAGGACCCGCTTCTGGCGTTCCAGGAGCTCGGTGTTGATCTCGCGGGCCTCCACGTAACGCCCCTGGGAGCGCAGGATGTTGCCGAGCTGGCAGCGCAGGTACAGATACTGGACGTCGTCCTCGCCGAGGAGGGGCTTCCAGAGGTCGAGGAGATCCTCGGCGCGCGCCTGGGCGCTGGGGAAGTCGCCCCGCTTCCACAGGTAGCGGACCCGGTCGATGAGCAGCCTGCGCGTGCCGGCCTCGGTGCAGTTGCGGGCGTCGGAGGCCGTCAGGTGCGGCCAGATGACCGCGAAGCGCGACCAGTTCTCCGGGTCGTCGATCGGCTCGTCGCCGTCGGGCCGGCAGCCCGCCAGGACCGTGTGCACCACGTGCCGTGCCTCCCGCTGCTCCTCCTCGCTGAGCTGCGAACGGATCACGGCCTGCACCAGCCGGTGCACCTGGACGCTGTTGCTGACCTGGTCGACCTTGGCGAGCGCGAACCGGCCGATCTCGCGGATCACCCGGCCGAGCAGCAGACTCTCCTGGAGCGCGGGGTCGTAGGGCCGCAGGGCGTCGATCATCTCCTTGCTGTAGAGCAGGTGCGAGGAGATCGGCTCGGGCGCCAGGAACGCGCACAGCTGGAGCAGCCGTACGGAGGCCGGGGAGCGTTCGCGCAGCCGGGCTATGGAGATGTTCCAGGTCGCGGCCACCGTCTTCGGGTAGTCGGCGGCCAGGTTCAGGTCCAGCACATCGGTCGTCTGCTCGGCGAGTTGACGCAGGTACTCCTCGATCGGGGTGGCCGTCTCCGCGAGCCAGGCCGCCGCCTGCTCCACCGCCAGCGGCAGGTCGCCGACCGCGAACGCCACCCGGTCGGCCTCCTCGAGGCTCAGCCCCGAGGCGCGCCGGGTGAGGTGCTCCACGCTCTCCTCGCGCAGGAACACGTCGATGGGCAGCGAGGCCCCCTGCTGCGCCCAGGCCTGGTTGCGGGAGGTGACCAGGATGTGACCGCCGCCCCCGGTCGGGAAAAAGCGTTTCAGCTGCGCCGGGTCGTCGGCGTTGTCGAAGACCAGGATCCAGCGCTTGGTCGGCGTCCCGCGGGCGAGCATCTGTACGGCGTCCTGGCTGGCCTGGTTGATGTCCTCACTGCTGGGCGCGCCGAGGCGGACGGCCAGTTCGGCGAGCGAGGAGACGACGTCGCCGGGGTCCTCGGCGGAGATCCACCACACCAGGTCGTAGTCGGCCATGAACCGGTGCACGTACTCCAGCGCCACCTGGGTCTTGCCGACACCGCCGAGCCCGTACAGGGCCTGCGGCCGCGGCAGGACGACCGAGATGCCGCCGCCGAGCTGCTCGCGCACATGGTCGAGGATGACATCGCGGCCGGTGAACGTGTTGTTGCGCTGGGGCGCGCTCCAGATCGCCGGCGTGCTGCCGGGGAAGCGGGGCCCGGACGTGCTGCCCTCGAGGGGCCGGCCCGGCAGCTCCAGAACGCTCAGCAGCGAGTTGACGCACTGCGTCTCGTCCAGCCGGTGCAGGTCGACCGGGTTGCGGTCGAGGTAGTACTGCGGCAGGTGGACCTCGTCGACCCGTACCGGGACCACGGTGCCGGGCGCGGCCTCGTGGCCCCCGTCGGTCAGCGCCCGCCAGACGGTCTCGGCGTGCCGGGACTTGCGGAACGCCTTCGACAGCAGCACGAGGGTGCGGGTCGCCGGGTCGGGATGCTCGACGGGTCCGCCCGCGATGTCGTGCGGGGTGACGTTGCAGCCGGCCCGCTTGAGGAGCGACTCGATCCAGTCGGCCCAGACCCGGTTCTCCGCCGTGTACGCGATCACGACGTCGGCGGTGGTCGCCATCGGCCGCCGCCTCAGGAACGCGTCCCGGCAGCGCAGCCGCACCGGCTCCGGCATCCGCGGCAGGGCGGTGACCTCGCCGTCCGAGACGACCGTGGTGAGCCGTTCGAAGGCGGACAGCAGCGAGTTGGCGATCCCGCTCTCGTCACCGACCGTGGCGAGGGTCTCCTCGTAGGCGTAGTACGGGCGGTACGGGATCTCGACGTTGCCCCAGTAGTCGGTCAGTTCCTCGTCGGGCATCTCCTCCCCGCCCAGGCCCTTGGGCAGCCCCTCGAACTTCAGCCGGGCCAGCGCCCGGCCGGCGTCCACCTTCTCCTTCTCGCCCTCGTCGATGCGCATCGGCACCGGCAGGACCCGGATCGGCCGCTTGACGTAGCCGTTCTCCACGCTGCGGGCGACGGCCGCCGCGCCGTCGAGGGACTGGTCGCTGAGCGTGAAGCAGTCCACGAGGACGTCGGGCATCTGGATGGTGCAGATGTCGGCGCTGTCGGACAGCCCGGTACGGCTGTCGATCAGGACGTAGTCGTAGGACGCCCGCATGTCGTCGCGCAGCGCGTCGAGGAAGAGCCCGCCGCCGAGGCGTTCGTAGAAGTTGTCCCACTCGAAGGACGAGACGGTCGCCGAGTACGAGCGGTCCTGGCGTCCCGCGGACAGGAAGTCGAGCGAGGCGCCCTCCGGGAACCGCAGCCCGAGCCGCTCCGGTGTCAGCGAGATGGCGTGCTGCTCGACCTTCGCGTAGTCGAGGTGCCACTGGCCCGAGCGCTGGCTTCCGGTGGTCGCCGCCCAGGCGTACTCGTTGATGATGTCGATGACGCCGGTGGTGGCGGCCAGCGCGTTCGGGTCGAGGAAGGGATGGAAGAAGCGGTGCAGACCCGGGGCCTCCAGGTCCCAGTCGACGGCGAGGACGCGCTTGCCGTTGGCGGCGAGGATCCAGGCGATGTTGGCCAGGGCCATGGTGCGGCCCGTGCCTCCCTTGTACGAGTAGAAGGTGATGATCCGTCCGTCCTGCGCGGCCGTCATGCTTCTTCTCCTCCGTGGTCGGATCCGCCTTCGGGCAGTGGCGGGTGGGTGGGGCCCATCAGACGGGGCCTGCGGACGGGCGGACCCGCGGGCGGATGCGCCTCGGCGTGCTTGAGGTACTGCCGGGTCGCGTGCGCGACGACGACAGGGAGTACGTCGGTGAAGGCCTTCAGGGTGGGTACGCCGTTGACGGCGGTCCGGCAGTCGGCGCGCCGCCCCCGGTCCAGGATCGTCGGCAGCGTCCGTTCGAGGTCCGCCGCGAGCTTGCGCCCCTCCTCGCCCTGACACTGGATGTCGGACCGGTTCCAGGGGACGATCGCGCTGACCCAGGGGTGGGCGCCCGAGTCGAACGCCTTGAGCCTGCGCGCCCGTTCCTCGTCGGTGAGCGCCCACCTGTCGATGAGCAGGATCCCCGGATGGTCGGGACCCGTCTTCTCGGAGCCGTCCGCCCCCAGGTCGTCGTCGGTGGTCTCGTCGTCGAACGAGGACACGGTGATCCGGTAGTCCAGCGACCGGATCAGCTCCTCGGCCATCGAGGGCAGCGACCGGGTCGACTCCGAGTGGTACGGGTTCCAGTCCTGCGCCTCCTCCCCGTAGGGGCGGACGTCACGATGCTCGGGGATGGTGTGCCGGGTGGGCGCGGCCACCGTCAGATGGATGTGCCGGGGACCTTCGCCGCGGGGCTTGAACGCGCTCGGCGTGCGCTCGTACGGGCGGGGCCGGCTGGAGGGGAGCGGAGAGTGCTGCGCGATCTGCACGATCCGCTGCGCCAGCCCGAGCACCGTCTCCTCGTACTCGTCGCGCAGCCGGTTCAGCTTGATCAGACCGTAGATCCCGTTGGCCGTGTACCTCTCGCCGAACTGGGCGTGGTCCACGTGGATGTGCCGTACGGAATCAGGGAGTTGGTCGAGGTCGATATGGGTCCACAACGCGGGGACGATCGCCCGCGACGCGCCTGCCCCGCTCGCCCGTGCCCGCAGAATGCGTTCGTTGAAAGCGAACCATTCCCGGCCGCAACTCTCACTGGTGAAGTACCGCGGCGAGAACAGCGGCACGAACACCCGGCAGGTGGCGAGATTCTCGCTGAGTTTCTCCGGCCAGCCGTCCCCCGAACGCATCTCCCGGTCCATGAATCCGACGGTCGCGCCACCGGGCAGATCGGTGAGGGCCATGATGTGGTCGCACAGATCCGTGTAGAGGACCTGCACCCAGTGGTCCGGATCCCCGCCGCCGGGCCCCCACGACGGTGTATGGGCGTAACTCAGAAAAAAATAGGGCCGGTTGTCCGCTGCCGGTTCAGGTATGTCCACGCGCCCCCCTGCCTGTGGATGAGCCCCTACGGGATGTTCACCTGGCCGGAACCAACAATCTTCCCGACCGAGGGCCCGCACGGGTCGCCTCTTTCACGTCAAACCCTGGCGATATCCAGACATCAGGACCTCGGCCAGATCGACGGCCTCGCGCATGGCGAAGAGCCGTACCGTTCTTCCCGCCATTTCCCGCTCGGTGGCGAGATCACGCGGCAGTCGCGCCCCGATGGCCCCGAAATCCCCGTCGTGCAGCACGATGTCCTCGTACGAGGTCCAGCGGCCCGGCTCACCCACCACCCCGTGGTACGACCGCAGGGCGGGCCCGGGACGCAGCCGGTACTCGGCGAGATGGAACGCGCTGCACACCTCGAACCCCACCCGGAACAGCAGGACTTGAGCTCCCGCCGCGTACAACTCGGCGAGCGGCGAGCGCTCGCCGAGATGACAGTGCGGGTCGTGTCCGCCCAGCAGCTCCGCGGCCCGCGGCCCGAGACCGGCCAGCGAGGTGTGCGGGTGCTCGCTGCGCACGGCGCCCGGAGTCGTCCGTACGCATTCGGCGAGCACGCCCATCGTCGGGCAGGGTGTCTTCGCGGCGTCGAACGGCGGCCGGGAGGCCCGGAACGCGGCCTCCTGCGACGGGGACATGCCCGCGGTGAGTTCCTTGTACGCCCGAGAGGTGAAGGAGTTCTCCGGTGTGAACGCGGGCACGACGAGCGTGCCGCCCGGGCCGAGCGTGTCGAGCAGTGCGTCCCGTACCTCGGTGTCCCGCAGGCCGCTGCCTCCGAGGGAGGCGTGCACCATGAGGACGCCGCCGGACTGCAGACCCAACTCCTTGAACAGGCCTGTCAGTCGGGTTGAATCAGCCATCGTGGCCGACCGGATCGGCCGGAGAGGGGCGTGCGCTCTCCAGCTCGCCGCGCAGTTCCGCCGCCAATGCCGCTCCCGTCTCGGTGAGTTCGCCTTCGGGGCGGGCCGCCAGCAGGTTCAGGGCGAGGCCCGCGCGCTCCAGCGCGGCGGCCTCGCGGCCGGCGTCTCCCGCCCAGTAGTCGGCGTCGCCCAGTTCGCGGACCGCCCGGTCGAGCAGTCGGCCGGCCTGGTTGCCCGGCACGTTCAGATCGGCCGTCTCGCGCAGCGCGGAGAGCCGCGCGTGGCGTCCGGCGCGCGGCAGTTCCCGGACGAGGTCCTCCGGCTCGAAGTCGACGGCCAGCCCGAGCGCGCCCAGCCCGTGGGCGCCGAGCCGTACGCCCGCTCCCGCCGCGAGCGGGGTGACGGTGGTCAGCCGCAACGCGTTGGCGCCGTCCCGCCCGCCCCAGCCCCGTTTGGCCGTCGACTCGTAGGCGGTGCGCAGCCGTCGGGTGAACGAGGCGAGGTCTTCGGCGTCCAGCGGCGGGGCGACGGGGGCGGGGTAGCAGTCACGGAGGGGGTCGGCGTCGTCGAGGAGCAGCCCGGTGCCGTCCGCGACCGGGAGGACGCGCAGCGGCCGCCAGGCGGCCGCTGCCTCGTCGACGGTGTACTCGTCCCCTCCGGGGGTGCGCACCCGCAGTTCACCGGCTTTCACCGAGGCGGCGACGGGGCCCGCCTCGTGGAGGGTGAGGGTGCCCAGGGCGGGAAGGTGCAGTTCGGCGGTGGGCTGGTCCCAGCCGAGTTCGAGGTCGGCGCCGGCGCGGACGGCCGCGACGACGACGGCGCGGGCGAGCGGGGCCGGGTCGGTGATCCTGCCGTGCAGACAGCTCTTGAGCGTGGTGTGCAGATACGGGTGGGCGAGGATCTCGTCGACGTACGGCGCGGTCGACGGGGCCGAGTCGAGTTCGACGAAGGCCCGCCACACCTCGTCCCAGCCCGGTTCGCCGGCGTGCTGGGCGGACACGACGGAGACCAGGTTGCGGACCAGTTCCTCCTGCGCGTAGCCGAGTTCGTGACCGTCGTGGACCGCGGGGCTGAGCGCGTGGTCGGTGATGCGTTCGGCGACACCGTCGACGAAGGCCCGCAGGTCACCGCAGAAGACGCTCGGGTTGGCGAAGCCGTGGCCGGTGCGGTAGCGGTGCGCGTACAGGCCTCCGCCGCACGATTCGATCACCGGACAGCGGCGGCAGTCCGCGCCGACACCGGCGAGCCCCAGCTGACGGGCGCGCACCCCGGGATGCCCGGCGAACTCGGCGAAGGTGTGCCGGCGGATGTCGTAGCCGGTGGCCGGAGCGCCGTCGTACGCCGTCTTCAGGGAATCGGCCTGCTCGAAGCTGCCGTCGGTCTCGACCACCGCGAGATCGCTCGGCGCGAGGCCCATCGCCTCGGTCAGCGGCGGACCGCCCCGGAGGGTGCTGAGGACCGACTCGAAGGTCCGCACCCCGACCGTTCGGCCCTGCTCGCTCCAGCGGTCGAAGATCTTGAGCAGCCAGTCGGCGTACGCGGTGGGGGAGCCGTCGGGGCGGTTCGGCGGGCTGTCCCAGGTGGAGTGCGGCAACAGGTAGTCGATGCGGGGCGGGTGCAGGGAGGTGAGCGCGTCGTGCACCGCGACGGGGTCGTTGGCGATGTCCACGGTGCACAGCAGGCCGCTGTAGAGGTGCCGGTACTCGGGCCTGCGCAGCAGTCCGACCGCGCGAACGACCCGGTCGTAGCTGCTGCGGCCGCGGCGGTCCAGGCGGTGCCGGTCGTTCGCGACGCGGTCGCCGTCGAGCGAGACGCTGACCTTTACGTCGAATTCCTTGAACACATCCAGATGCCTGGTGTTCAATTGGACGCCATTTGTGTGAATACGGAGGTCGAGCGCGGTCACCGGGACGATGGTGCGAACGAGTTCCGCACAAATGTTTCTCATTCGGCCGGGGCCCACGAGAAGAGGCTCTCCGCCGTGCAGGATCACCGAAACGGAGGGGAGTTTCTCTTTCTCCGCATAGTCCGCGAATCCGCGGGCCACCTTCCCGAGTGTTTCCTCGGAGATGAAGGTGGGGCGACCTTTCCAGCTCTGATCGGCGTGCTCGTACACATAACAGTGATCACAGGCGAGGTCGCATCGGCTGTGGATCTTGAGGACGAGTTGCTGGAGCTTCACCCGGTGCAGCGTAGTCTCGCGCGCGCGTCGCTGGTACCGCGAACTCGTTGATGATCAAAGGGTGTTGGTGGACCCTGAGGGCGCGCGCGGGCGCACCGGACCGGAGAGAGCCGCCGGGTGCGCCCGACTCGAAGCGGTCGTGACTAAAGAGCCGAGTCGAACGTGATCGGCTTGACCGGACGGCGCCCGGGGATGTCCATCACCCGTCCGGCGGACCTTACCGCGGCAGCCCCGATCGGGTTGATGGCCGACAAGGGGGTGTGCGATCGGCGCGTGGGCCCAGGGGTGGCCGAGAGGTGCGTCGCCGGTGTCGCCGTAAGGTTCATTTTTTTTAGAACTTTCGCTGATGGGTAGCTACGCCCCATGGTGGGTAGCTACCCAGGGGGTGCGCCGGTTGTCTGTCACGCAACCGGCACTTCTGATTTCCCCAGTTTCGGTGATGCGTCGGTGGTTGCGCAATTGGAACGCGCCCAGTGGTGAGAATCCTTCGGCCCGCACGGCGTCGAGACGGGCGGAAGCGGACACCTGTTCGGTGGGTGCCGGAAGGTCACAGGGGTGACTGCCACGTGAGCGTGGTGCCGACGAGGCCCTCGGCCGTGGGGGCGTCATCCAGGACGGTGAGACGGACGCCGGGCCGTCCGTCCGTCAGGGTGACGGTGGCGTCCACGGAGATCTCGATGCGGGACACCCCGGCACGGCGCGACGCGGCGGCCAGCGCGCGGCGCAGGGCGGCCATGAGCTGATCGCTGACGGATTCCGGGACCTGGTTCTCCACGGCTCCGACGAACCGGGCGGAGGGCCGGAAACCGAGCACGGCCGCCGCGCCCGCCGCTTCGCGCAGCACTCTTCCCCGGAAGGTGGTGGGAGCGTCGGCGGGCGGTTGCTGCAGCGCGAAGATGGCTGTGCGGACTTCCTGGACGGTGGAGCGGAGTTCGTCGACGGCGTGCCCGAGCACCGCGCGCACCTCCTCGGCGCCGGAGTCCTCCTGCGAGGCCTCCCCACCGCTGTCCCCACTGTCGTCCCCACCAAAGTCCCCGGTGGCGCCCGCTCCGTGCCCGCCCCGGGTGCCGGCCGTGTCCCCGGCTCCCGCCGTCCGGCTCCGGCGCAGCGTGGACTCCAGCATCAGGCCGGTGGCGAACAGCCGTTGGACGACCAGGTCGTGCAGGTCGCGGGCGATGCGGTCCCGGTCCTCGAAGACCGCGAGGCGCTCCCTGTTGTGCCGGGCGTCGGCGAGGACCAGGGCGATCGCCGCCTGTGAGGCGAACTGGCCGGCCAGCCGCCGTTCGACCGGCGTGTAGGGGCGGTCGCCCCGCCCGCGCGGAAGGGCCAGCGTGCCGATGAGACGGCCCTCGGCCCGCAGGGGCAGCATCACGGTCGGCCCGAAACGGGACCGTACGGACGCCGTCATCCGCGGGTCGGTCGCCGGGTCCTCGATGAACACCGGTTCCCCGCCGAGGAGTTGTTCGAGGGCGGGGTTGCCGGGCGCGATGGTGACGCCCACCAGGCCGGCGGGGTCGTCGTGGGGGGAGGAGGTCACGACCTCCATGCCGCCCTCCG
This sequence comes from Streptomyces sp. NPDC002580, assembly GCF_042889485.1. Taxonomy (NCBI): domain Bacteria; kingdom Bacillati; phylum Actinomycetota; class Actinomycetes; order Kitasatosporales; family Streptomycetaceae; genus Streptomyces; species Streptomyces sp. NPDC002580. The sequence continues at coordinate 687,077 of NZ_JBIAQZ010000001.1, forward strand.
CGGTGGGCAGGAGGATGACCCCCACCGAGGCGCCCGCCAGGATCCTGGCCTGCTCGGCGACCGTCAGCAGGGCGTCGTCGGGGGGCTCCCCGCTGAGCAGGGCGGTCGTGACGGCCGCGGCACCTTCGATCCAGCGCTCCCGTTGCCGGGCGGTCTCGTACAGACGGGCGTTGGCGATCGCGATACCGGCCTGCGTGGCGAGGAGGCGCACCAGCCGTTCGTCCTCACCGGTGAAGGGGCCGGTGGACTTGTCCGCAAGGTAGAGGTTCCCGAACACCTCGTCGTCGACACGGATGGGCACGTCCAGACAGATGTCGGCCCCGGCCGCCTCCGAGGGGCGGGCGGGCCCCGTCCCCGCGGGGGGAGGCTCGGCCGTCCGGATCCGTACCAGCCCGTCCCGGCCCGGATCCGTCATCCCCAGCGCCGCGTACCGGGCCCCCGTCAGCACGGCCGCACCGTCCACGATCCGCTGGAGCGTGGCGCGCAGCTCCAGTTCGGTGCCCACGCTGAGGACCGCTTCGAGGAGAAGCGGGAGCCCGGGTGCGGGGTCGGTCATGCGAGGCCTCGGCCGCCGGGGCCTCAGCGTGCCAGCGGGTCCAGGATCAGCGGCTCGACCTTGCCCTCCAGCATGGCGCCGAGACCCTGGACGGCGCAGACGTCCGGCCGCTCGGCGATGTGGACGGGCATGCCGGTCGCCTGCCGCAGCATCTGGTCGAGTCCGGGGAGCAGCGCGCTGCCGCCGACCATCATGATCCCGCGGTCGGCGAGGTCGGCCACCAGATCCGGCGGGCAGACGCGCAGCACCTTGCCGATGCCGTCGAGCACGGCGGTCAGCGGCGTCTCGATCGCGATGCGTACGGCGGCGGTGTCGACCTGCACGGAACGGGCCAGGCCGGTCGCCACGTCCCGCCCGTGGATCTCGGTCAGGGCCGGGCCGTGCGGAGTGAGCCCGTTCCCGGACAGGGCGAGCTGCAGGGGCCGTACGGCCTGACTCGGCAGCATCAGCTCGTGCTGGTGGCGCAGGTGCTGCACGATCGCGTGGTCGACGGCCTCGCCGCCGACCGGGATGCGTTCGGCGGTGACGATCGAACCCAGTGACAGCACGGCGAGCTGGGTCGCGGCGGCACCGCACACCATGATCATGGTGGCTTCGGGCCGTTCGACGGGCAGTCCGCAGCCGACCGCCGCCGCGATCAGCGTGTCGACGAGCTCGACCCGGCGGGCCCCCAGCCCGACCAGCGTCTCGATCGTGGCGCGCTGGGCGAGGGGGTCCGCGTCGTGCGGGGTGCAGGCGGCGGCCCGCAGCCGGGGCTTGCGGCGCAGGGTGCGGCGGACCTTGTCGCCGAGCAGATGGCGCAGCATCCGCTGCGCCATGTCGATGTCGACGACCGTCCCGCCGGACACGGGACGCACCACCCGGATGTAGTCGGGCGTACGGCCCGTCATCTTCTCCGCGAACTCCCCGACCGCGATCAGCGCGCCGGTCTTCGTGTTGATCGCGGCGACGCTCGGCTGGTCGACGACCAGGCCCGCGCCCCTCACGTACACCCGGGTCCTCGCCGCGCCCAGGTCGACGGCGAAGTGACAGCGACGCAGCTGCTCCAGACTGGCGGTCATGGCAGGTCCTCCCGAGAGCGCAGACCATGGGGCCCCGCCGGGCGGCGGTCCTCTCTCGCATCCTGCGGGCGCCGGGCGGCGGGCGCCTTCCGGGAGGGGCTAGGCGGGCCGCCGCCGAACGGGGGAACCCGGCACCGGAACGGGCGGATCGCACCGCGGACGAGGGGGGGGCGGGCGAAGGCCGGGGCGGGGCGAGGGGAGCGGGCGGGACGGGAGCGAGGACGGGGGAGGAGCGCCGGAGAGCGCAGGGCGAGAAGGGGGACGAGCGCGGGGGAGCGGGCGAAGACGGGAGCCGGGGGCGGAGGCGCGGGGCGCGGGAGGGGCCGGGGCTGGGGGACGGTGTGTGGACCGGTCGGCTTCAGGCATGACCGTGGCGGCCGTGGTCGTGGTGGGCGCCGGTGCCTGTGCCGGAGTGCGGGGCGGGTGGTGCGGCCGGGGGGTGCGTGGTCGTGAGGGGCGTGGGGCGACGGTGAACGCCCCTTTTCCGTAAGGCATTCATGGCCGACGCGCGCCAATCACCCTTTGCGGGACGGATACGGGTGTCCCGAGCCGCTCGCCTTCTGGCGGGAACCCGCCAAGGCGCGTTCCCGCCCGTTCCCGTCAACACCCCCGCAACACAAGCCCCCTGACACTCTCCTCACAGCACACGACCGAAGAGAGGCGTGGATGACCAGAGGACCTGTCAGACGTGGGGCGACCCTCCTGTCGGCCGGGCTCATGATCGGCCTGCTGCCGGCGGTGGACGCCGGCGCGCAGAGCGGCGGCCCGGCCGTCCCGACCCCGACGAACGCCCCGAACGCGGTGAGTTCCGCGAGCGCCGCCCGTACCGTCACCCTCGTCACCGGCGACAAGGTGACCGTGACCGACCTGGGCGGCGGGAAGAAGACGGTCATGGTCGAGCGGCCCGAAGGGGCCACCGGGACCGTGCGGACCCAGACGGCCGACGGCGAGATCAGCGTTGTACCGGACGAGGCCCTGCCCTACCTGCGGGCGGGCACCCTCGACGAGCGGCTGTTCGACGTCAGTGGGCTGATACGGCAGGGGCTCGCCGACAGCAGGACCGACGAGCTCCCGCTGATCATGACCTACGACAAGGGCGCGCGGACCGTCACCCCGCGCGGCGCCGAACGCACCCGGTCCCTGCCCAGCGTGCGCGGGGCGGCCGTCGAGGCGGACAAGGGCCGCGGCTTCTGGCGGGCGTTCACCGCGCAGGACGGGGTGAAGGGCCTCTGGCTGGACGGGCGCGTCACCGCCGACATGGCCGCGAGCAACGCGCAGATCGGCACGGAGAAGGCCTGGGCGGCCGGACTCACCGGCAAGGGCGTCACCGTCGCCGTCCTCGACACCGGGGCCGACCTGACCCACCCCGATCTCAAGGACCGGGTCACCGACACCAAGAGCTTCATCGAGGGGCAGGAGGTCGCCGACCACCACGGTCACGGCACCCACACCGCCTCGACCGTCGGCGGCAGCGGCACCGCCTCCGACGGCAAGGAGAAGGGCGTCGCCCCCGGCGCGAACCTCGTCGTCGGCAAGGTGCTCGACGACACGGGCTCGGGCAGCGAGTCCCAGATCATCGCCGGCATGGAGTGGGCCGCCCGGGACGAGCACGCCAAGGTCGTCTCCATGAGCCTCGGCTCCAGCGAGGCGAGCGACGGCACCGACCCGATGGCCCAGGCCGTCGACACCCTCTCCCAGGAGACCGGTGCCCTCTTCGTCATCGCGGCCGGCAACACCGGCGCCCCCTCCTCCATCGGCTCGCCCGGCTCCGCCGACGCGGCCCTGACCGTCGGCGCCGTCGACTCCGCCGACCAGGCCGCCTACTTCACCAGCGCCGGCCCCCGCTACGGCGACAACGCCCTCAAGCCCGATCTCTCGGCCCCCGGTGTGAACATCCTCGCTGCCCGCTCCCAACTGGTCGGCGGCAGCGGCTACTACACCTCCATGAGCGGTACGTCCATGGCGACGCCCCATGTCGCCGGAGTGGCCGCGCTGCTCGCCGAGGAACACCCCGACTGGAGCGGCGCCCAGCTCAAGGACGCGCTGATGTCCACGTCGAAGCGACTCGACGCCTCCCCCTACGTGCTGGGCGCGGGCCGGGTGAGCGTCCCCGACGCCGTCGCCGCGCACATCACCGCGACCGGCAGCGCCGACCTCGGCTTCCACTCCTGGCCGTACGAGAGCAACAAGCCAGCGAAGCGGACCGTCACCTACACCAACACCGGTGACACGGACGTGGTGTTGAGCCTGTCGGCGCAGGGCGCCCCCGACGGTGTCGCCGCCCTCGCCGACACCACCCTCACCGTGCCCGCCCACGGCACCGCCTCCACCATCGTGACCGGCGACGGCGCCAAGGCGGCGGTGGGCGAAACCACCGGGCGGATCGTGGCCGCCTCGGCCGACGGCACCGTCCTCGCGCACACCGCCTTCGGGATGGTCAAGGAGGAGGAGCGCTACACGCTCACGGTGAACGTCAAGGACCGTGCCGGGGCGGCCACCGCCGCCTATCTCGCCCTCCAGCCGCTCGCCGCGGACACCGACGCCGTCTCCGTCCACGTCGGCGACTCCGGCACGGTGAAGCTGCGCCTGGCCCCGGGTTCGTACAGCCTGAGCTCCTTCCTCGACGTGCGCGGCAGCCACGGCGCCGACTCGCTCGGCCTCGGCTACCTCGCGGCCCCCGAGATCACCCTCGACCGGGACCGTGAGGTCACCCTCGACGGACGGAGACTGAGGGAGATCAAGGCCGAGGTGGGCCGGCGGACCGAGACCCGGCAACTGCTCCTGGAGTACGACCGGAACGCGGGCGGCTCCGACCTGTTCGGCGCGGCACTGGTGTCCCCGAAGTACGACAGCGTCTTCGCGGCGCCCACCGCGAGGACCAAGCAGGGCACCTTCGAGTTCCGGACCGTGTGGCGGCTCGCCAAGCCGCTGCTGGAGGTCGAGGGAGTCGGTGACGCGCTGGTCCAGCGGGGCGGCACCGTCCTCGACGGCCGTTCCCGGCTTCCGCTGGTCGACGTCGGCGACGGCCCCTTCGCCGGCGTCAAGGGCAAGGCGGTCCTCGCCCACCTCGCCGCAGGCACCACCCCGGGCGCGCTCGCCCAGGCCGCCCAGGACGCCGGGGCCGCGGCGCTGTTCGTGACCGACGACGTCACCGGGCGGCTGAACACCTACTGGGGGACGGAGGACGGCGCCGACCGCCCCCTGCAGATCGTCACCCTCAACGCCACGGACGCGGCCCGGCTGCGCCGGCTGCACCAGGTCGACATGACCGGCACCGTCAACTCGCCCTTCACCTACGACCTTTCGAAGGGATACCCGGGCGCGGTCCCCGACGGCGACCTCACCTACCGGCCCAGGAGCCACGAACTCGCCGTCATCGAAGCGAAGTTCCACGGCAGGAAGCCGACGTCGAGCGGCGGGGAGTTCCGCTACTCCATCACCGACTCCTTCCCCGTCGGGATCGGCTACCTCCAGCGGATCGACTACCCCTTCGAGCGCACCGACTACGTCTCCACCGGTCCCGGACAGAAGTGGCACGAGACCGTGTACTCCTCCGACAACGCGCTGGAGGAACGCAGCGGACTCGTCACCTACAAGGGCGGCAGCCACCCGGCCCTCGACTGGTTCAAGCCGGTCTGGCACCCGTGGCTCGGCACCGGGCTCGGCTGGGGCCAGGAACGCGCGGGAAGCACGCTGCAGTTCAACACCCCCGGCTGGGGCGACTCGGGCCCCGACCACACCGGCTTCGGCAACGTGTGGGACGACGACAGCGGGATGACCCAGTCCACCGAGACCTACCTGGACGGGGTGTTCGTCGAACGCCGCAAGAGCTCCGGCGCCTATGTGCGCAAGGCGCCCGCCGACGAACACGCCTACAAGGTGGTCACCGACACCGCGCTCGACCCCACCCGATGGGGGCTCGCGACGAAGGGCCACGCCGAGTGGACCTTCCGCTCGGCGGCCACGCCCGACGACCATTGGACCTTCCTGCCCCTGATCAACCTCTCCTTCGACGTCGACACCGACCTCGCGGGCGACGTCCGGGGCGGCGGCCGGGTGCCGATCGGGATCGGCGGTGAGTACGTCGTGGACGCCGAGGGCACCGGGACCCTCGGCGGCGGGAAGCTCGAGGTGTCCTACGACGAGGGCACGACCTGGCGGTCGGTGAAGCTCACCGGTGCCGGGCGGGCCGACTGGCGCGGGACGCTGAACGTGCCGCGCGGCGCCTCGTACGTCTCGCTGCGGGCCTCCGTGAGCGACGACAAGGGCGGTTCCGTGAAGCAGGAGATCATCCGGGCGGTGGGGGTGAGGTAGGCCCAGGTCCTGTCGTCACCTTCCCGTCGTCGCCCGCGGGGCAGGCGGAAGGCGACGACAAGGCCTGACGGACCGGCGGGCGGCGCCGTCCCCCCTCGACCGGGGGGACGGCGCCGCCGTATGCCGGGTACCCGTCTACTCGGGTGTCACGACACCCCTGACCAGGCCCAGCTCCACCAGGTCCTGCGGACGGACGCGCAGGTCGTTCGCCGTCGCCTCGGCGTCCTCCGGCGGCCGCTTCAGGATGGCGGCCGCCAGTTCGGGGGCGATCACCGAGAAGTAGCTGTCCGGCGTGGCCCAGGTGTTGCCGGGCGCGGCCAGGGCGAGCGCGCCGCCGGAGCCGCCCTCGCCGATCACCAGCGTGGTGGCGGGCGTACGCGCGGTCGCGACCGCCGCGAACAGGTCCGCGATCGCGGACCCCGCCCCCCACCGCTCGGCGTCCGCGTCGTTCGCGGCGCCCGGGGTGTCCACCAGCGTCAGGACCGGGATGCCGAGCCGGCCCGCCAGCCGGACCAGCCGGGCGGCGGTGCGGTATCCGGCGGGACGGGTCGGGGTGCCGCACTGGGCGGCGTACGCCACGGTCCGCCCGTCGCGCGCGCGGCCGAAACCGCACAACATCCCGTCGTCGGTGCCCCCGCAGCGGTCCCCGGCGATCGCCGCGCGGCGGCTGAAGTACGCGTCCAGGTAGCTCTCCGCGCGCGGACGCTCCGGAGCACGGGCACGCCGCACCGCGTCCCACCCCGTCGCGGGCAGGTCGGTCGCGCCCAGCGCGGACGGTACGGGCGCCGCCCCGGCGGAGGGCCGGGTGAGCAGGTCCAGCCACAGGGCGAGCGCCTCCCGCAGACCGTCCGGCGTCACCAGGGCGTCGACGGAACCGGCCGCCACCTGCGCCTCGGCCGTGTACGCGGCGGGGTCCGCGTCGGGCGGGCGGACCCGGGAGCCCGCGAAGGCGACCTGGGCACCCGGCAGTGCCAGGGTCACATCGGCGCCCGCGCCGAGCGTGGCCCAGCCGCCGCCCGTCGTCGGGTCCCGCAGGACGGCGATCTGGGCGAGCCCCGCCTCCCGGGTGAGCGCCGACTGCCGTGCCACCCGCTGGAGTTGGGTGAGCGCGAGCATGCCTTCCTGCATACGGCTGCCGCCCGTGGCGACCAGCGAGACGACGGGCAGCCGGTGCGCCCTGGCGTGTTCGTACGCCGACTCCAGGCGGTCACCCGTGCGTTCGCCCAGGGACCCGCCGAGGAAGCCGAACTCGAAGACGACCAGCATGGCGGTCACCGGGCCGAGCGGAGCCCTGCCGTCGATCGTCGTGCCGAAGCTCGCCGTACCGAAGGTCGCGGTGCCGCAGACCACCGACTCGTCCTCGCCGGTACGGGCGGCGGCACGCTCCCGCGCCGCGTCGTACCCCGGCCAGGAGAGCGGACCGTCGGTCCCGAACGCGTCCTTGGGCGAAGGGAGTTCGGCGAAGCTGTCGGTGACCAGGGCGATGGCCTCGCGGGCCGAGATCCGTTCAGTCACGCGGCAGCGCCCGCTTCAGGATCTTGCCCATGTCGTTGCGGGGCAGCTCGTCGAGGAAGCGCACGGTGCGGGGCCGCTTGTGCGGGGCGAGACGACGGGCCACGTGGCCGGCCAACTCCTCGGCTGGCGGCGGGTCCTGGGGATCGAGTGGGACGATCCAGGCCACCACCCGCTCACCGAGGTCGGCGTCGGGCTCCCCGGTGACGGCGGCCTCGCGCACGGCGGGGTGGTCGAGGAGCGCGTTCTCGATCTCGCCCGCGCCGATCTTGTAACCACCGCTCTTGATCAGGTCGGTGGCCTTGCGGCCGACGATCCGGACGCAGCCGTCGGGGTCGAGGACCGCCATGTCACCCGTGCGGAACCAGCCGTCCCCGGTGAACGCGGCGGCCGTCGCGTCGGGCCGGTTCAGGTACTCGCTGAACAGGTTCGGCCCGCGCACCTGGATCTCGCCCACGCTCTCCCCGTCGTGCGCGCCGGTCGGGGCGCCGTCGGCCTCGTACCCGGCGATCACCGTCCCGTCCTCCTCGACGAGCCGCAGGCCGACACCGGGCAGCGGCACGCCGACCGTCCCGGGCCGGGCCGCCCCGTCCGCCCGTACGCTCGTGTTCATCAGGGTCTCCGTCATGCCGTACCGCTCGACGACCCCGCGTCCGGTCGCGGCCGTGATCCGCTCGTGGTCGTGCAGGGGCAGCGCGGCGGAGCCCGAGACGAGCAGCCGCGCCCGGCCCAGCGCCTCGGCGAGCCACGGGTCCTCACCGAGCGCCTCGGCGAGCCGGTGGTACATCGTCGGCACCCCGAACAGCATCGTCGCCCCGTCGTTCAGCTCCCGCGTCACGCCCTCCGCGCTGAACCGCCCCAGGTGCCGCACGGACCCGCCGCGCCGCAACGGGCCCAGTACGCCGAGGATCAGCCCGTGCACATGGAACAGGGGCAGGCCGTGCACCAGCACGTCGTCACCCGTCCACTGCCAGGCGTCGGCCAGCGCGTCCAGGGTCGAGGCGATTGCCCGGCGCGGGACGACAGCGCCCTTGGGCGGACCGGTGGTGCCGGAGGTGTAGACGACGAGGGCGGGAGCGGCGGGGTCGGTGACGCCGTCGCCGGACGCGGCGAACGCGGGCGCCCCGGAGGGCGCGGCGCCCTCCGCCGGGGCGGGCGTGCCGGTCACGGCACCCGGCTCCGGTCCGGACACCTCGACATCGACGCGGTCCAGCGCCGCGGCCCGGGGAGGCAGCGTGTCCCCGGGGGCGGCGAGCACCAGGGACGGCGCGCTGTCGCCGAGGATGTGGCCGAGCTCCGCCTCCCCGGACTTCGGGTTCAGCGGCACGGCGGGCACGCCCGCGAGCAGCGCGGCGACGACGGCGACGGCCGTCTCCAGGGTCGGCGTCGCCCACACGGCGACCCTCCCGGCACCGTCGAGCCGTGCTGCCAGGGCGCCCGCGGTGGCGGCCAGTTCCGCGTACGTCAGGGACCGATCGCCGAAGCGCAGCGCGGACCGGTCCGCGACCGAACCGCTCACCAGGGCCGGGAAGAGGGAGAACACGGGGACTCCTTGCCGAGAGGACTTCACCGGGACGGACAAGGCCCTTCCTACACGATGACCGCTCCTGGGGCGGGTGGTCGCCGGCCCGTTCGCGCGGGGCGCGTGGAGGGGGCGCGCGGACGGCGTGAGGATCGTTTCGAAAGGGAGGGCGATCGTTCGGGAATCGTGGCGTGGACGGACCCGGCCACGTAATGTCGGCGACGCGTGACAACTTGATGAGTCAACTGCCGGGAGCCCATTGGTGAGTGTGTCCCCGCCGCCCCTCCCCGAGACCCTCGGACGCCTCGACGCAACGGTCGCCGAGCGGGGTCCGGACCGGGACGACGTCCTCGTACCCCGCGCGCCGTCGTATCGGGGCGCCCCGCCCCGGGAGCTGGTCCGGGCACCGCTCACGGGCGGGACCTCGAGCGGCGACAGGGGCGGCGCCCCTGTCCGGGGGCGCCCGCGGGCGCGGTACGGAGCGTACGGCGAGGAGGCCGAGCGATGACGACGAAGCCCGCCGGCCCGGTCGGGAGGCTCCTCGCGACGCTGCGTCCGCGCGGCGCCCGCTCCGAGATGCGGGCCCTCGCGGTGGAGCTCGGGCGGGCACTCCGAAGAAGGGCCGACGCGCCCGTCGGAATACGCGAGTTGGCGCAGGCGCTCTGCGAGGAGATGAGCAGGCGACGGGGCGGCCGTCCCGTCCGGCTGCGTTTCGAACGCTTCCCCGACGAGATCGAAGTGACCGGCCTGTGGCTGGAGTTCCACGACTTCGACCTCGTCGTGGTCGAGGAGCGTGCCGAGACGGTGCAGCAACTCGTCATCCTCGGGCACGAGTTGTGGCACATGAACGAAGGCCACCGCGGCCACCACGCGGACGGACCGGCGGCCGTCGCGCGCGCGGCCCTCTCGGACCGCTCCGAGTGGCGCGCTCCCGGAGCGCGAGCGCCGATCCGACCCGAGGTGGCCCTCGGCGTCGCCGCCCGCGACGGGTCACGTCAGGCGGACGAGGCACAGGCCGAGGCCTTCGGCCTGCACCTGGCGAGCGTCTTCCGCTCCTGGGTGACCGCCCCGGGACCCACCGGCGCCGTCGACCCGGTCAGCCGCGCCATCGAGACCTCCCTGGGGCTCCGGGGCTCCCAGGACTGACCGGCGCCCGGCCCCGGCGGAGCCAACGGCTTGGCCCCGGGGCCCGGACGGTTGTTAGCCTGCGGCGGGATTGTCCGAGGCGGCGCGCCGGATGGGTGCGCCCCCATGGCCGTACGCCTGCGCCGTGGGGCGGAGCCGTACGCCGGTTTCACAGGAGGATGGAGTCCGTCGTGGCCCGTATCGCGCTCGTCACCTACGACCCGGGCGAGGAGCCCGGCGCGGACCGGGATCTGCCCGTCCTGCGCAAGGCGCTGGAGGACGCCGGGGCCGTGGCGGACATCGTGCACTGGGACGACCCCGGGGCCGACTGGGCGGGGTTCGACCTCGCGCTGATCCGGTCGACCTGGGACTACAGCTGGCGCGTGGCGGAGTTCGTCGGGTGGGCCGAGCGGTGCGCGGGGCTCACCCGGCTCCTGAATCCGCCGCCCGTCGTGCGGTGGAACACGGACAAGCGGTACCTCGGGGACCTGGGGGACGCGGGCGTGCCGGTCGTCCCGACCCGGTATCTCGCGCCGGGGGACCCCGTCGAGCTGCCCGGCGACCACGAGTTCGTCGTCAAGCCCACCGCGGGGGCGGGGGCGCGCTACGCCGCCCGGTACGCGCCGAAGGAGCGGGAGACAGCCCTCGGGCAGCTCGCGCGGATGCACGCCGAGGGGCTGACCGCGATGGTCCAGCCGTACGTCGCGAACATCGACGCCGCGGGCGAGCGGGCGCTCCAGTTCTTCGGCGGGCGGCTGCTGCACGCCAGCCGCAAGGGAGCGGTCCTGGAGCCCGGGACGCCCTACGACGGGGACAAGACGCCCCACCCGCGACTGGAGGTCTGGGAGCCGACCGCGGCCGAACGGACGGTCGCGGAGAGGGCGTTGGCCGCGGTGCCGGGCGGCGCGGACCAGGTGCTCTACGCGCGCGTCGACCTCGTCGACGGCGACGACGGCGAGCCCGTGGTGATGGAGCTGGAACTCGTCGAGCCGAACCTCTTCCTGTGGCTGCACCCGGAGTCGCTGCCCGTCGTCGTGGACGAGATCCTGGAGGCGGCCGCCCGCTGAGCCCCTTCCGAGGGCCCCACGGGGTTCCCTGCCGCGGCCCACGGCCGCTACTCGGCCGACTCCCCGGCCGTCTCTCCACCGGTCACCGCGGCGGGCCCGGCGTCGACCCCGCCGTCCGGCCCGCCCTCGGGGCTGTCGGCGGGCCTCTCGGAGGACTCTGGGGCGGGCCCCTCGACGCCCACCCGTTGCAGCAGACCCCAGGTGAACTCCGCCGCGCACGTCCGGGGGACGCCCGACGCGTCGGGGGCCGTGAAGGCCAGTCCCCAGCGGGTCGGGGCCGTGCCCTCCAGGGGCCTGGCGGGGGCGAAGGCGCGGGCCGCCTCGTCGACCGTGCAGGACCAGGGGGTCATATCCTCCAGGGACTCCAGTACGGGAGCGGGGGAACCCGGGGCCCGGACGAGCCACTCGTTCCAGGCGACACCGTTCGGGGCGAGAAGGACCTCGAAGCGCAGATCGGGCCACAGGGGCACCGGCCAGCACAGGGCCTCGCAGGTCAGGTCGCCGATCCGGCGCTCCCGCGCGGACTCGGGGGCACCGAGGACCGAGCGGTAGCGGGCGGCGGCGGACCGTGAGCGCGGGGCGTGCAGCATCGACTGCCAGCGGCGGTTGGCCTCGCGCATCCCGGCGATGGACACGCCCAGCCGGTGCCGGGCGTCCTCGACCAGGCCGGGGTTGTGGTCGGCCATGCGGCGCAGCAGCACGAGCTGGAAGTCGAGCGGGGTGAACGGGGCGGCGGGACGTTGGGCCGACATGGCCCCATGCTCCCGCACCGGGCAGGACCCGGCCCGTACCCGGCCTGTACTCGACGTGCACCCGGCCCGTACCCGGCGTGCACTCGGCCCGTACCCGGCCTGTACTCGGTCCGTATCGGGCCTGTACTCGGTCCGTATCGGGCCTGTACTCGGCCCGCGGTGGGCCGGCACAGGGTCCGCACCGAGCAGCACCCAGCCCGTACCGGCCTGCACCGGGTCAGTGTCGGTCTGCGCCCGGCCCGCGCCCGGCTCGCAAAGATCCCGCACCCCGACGGTGGCGGGTCCCCGGACCCGGAGGGCGCCCCCCCGCCCCGGTAGGAACCGCGCGTGCCGGGGCGAACAGGGAGGTCCTTCCCGCCGGTTTCCCGGGCACGGCGCCGCCCCGGCCCGCGGCGTGCGAAGATCCGCCGCGGGGGCATCCGCGAGGCATCCGCGGGAGCGCCCGCCGGGCCAGCCCGGAGGCACTCCGTGCCGGGGACCACGCCCCCGACCCATTGCCCGGCCGAGCCCAGTGTGACTAGCCTGTGTTCGTCATCCCGATCGTCTGTTGAAATTTCGAACAAAAGGGAGGGGGCCGGTTGTGGGACGCCTCGTACCTGCCGTGACCCGAGCTCTGGACATACTGGAACTCTTCCTCGACGGGGACGGGACTCTCTCCGCCCCCGACATCGTGCGCAGGCTCCAGCTCCCGCGCACGACCGTGCACGAACTGGTGACGACCCTGGCCGCCCGCTCGTACATCGTGCAGGTGCCCGGCCAGCCGGGACGCTACCGGCTCGGCGTGCGCCCGTACCAGCTCGGCAGCCGCTACGCCGAGCAGCTCGACCTCGCGGCCGAGGGCCAGCAGGTCGCCCGCTCCGTCGCCGAGACCTGCGACGAGACCGTGCACGTCGCGATCCTCGAAGGCACCGACGTCATCTACATCGCCAAGGTCGACTCGACGCACGCGGTGCGCATGGTCTCGGCCGCCGGCCGCCGCCTCCCCGCGCACTGCACCTCCGTCGGCAAGATGCTGCTCGCCTCCCTCTCGGAGCCGGAGCTGACCTCACGCGTCCCGGACGACGCCGACCTGGTGGCGATGACCCCCAACAGCATCACCGAGCCGGGCGCCCTGCGCGAGGCGCTCGACGAGATCCGCCGCCGCGGGATCGCCGTGGAGAGCCGCGAGTCCAACCCGGACGTCAGCTGCGTCGCCGCCCCGGTGCGCGACCGCGCGGGACAGGTCGTCGCCGCGCTCTCCATCTCCGTACCGATGATCCGCTGGAGCGACGAGCGCCGCGTCGAACTGGAACAGCTCGCCGCGAAGGGCGCCGCGGAACTGTCCGAGCGGCTCGGCCACCGGAACGCGCGATGACGGCCGTCGAGGTCGCGGTCCGCGCGCAGGCGGCCCTCGGCGAGGGGCCGACGTGGGACGCCCGGGCGCGGCGGCTCATCTGGGTCGACGTCCTCGGTTCCCGGGTCCACACCTACGATCCCGCCTCGGGGCGCCGCACGGTGCTGGCGACCGAGCAGCACGTGGGCGCCGCCAAGCCCCGGGCGGGCGGCGGCCTGGTCGTCAACCTCCGTGACGGCGTCGGCCTCTACGGGCCGACGGGTGGGAGCGGGACCGGCGAAACCGCTGATCCGGCCGGATCGGTGCCGACCGGGGGAGTGGCCGGGGGGACGGCGGCCGGCGTCGCGTTCCGGTGGCTGCACCGGGAGCCCGTGCCGGGCCGCCGGGCCAATGACGCGGCCGTAGCCCCCGACGGCTCGCTGTGGTGCGGAACGATGCGCTACGACGAAGCGCCGGGCGGGGGCACGCTGGCGCGGATCGCCCCCGACGGCACGGTCCGTCCGATCCTCGACGACGTCGCCGTCAGCAACGGCACGGGCTGGAGCCCCGACGGCCGCCGTGTCTACTACGTCGACTCGCCGACCCGCCGCGTCGACGTCTTCGACATCGCCGACGACGGCCTGCCCGTCGGCCGGCGCCCGTTCGCGACCGTGCGGGACGGGTTCCCCGACGGTCTGACCGTGGACGCCGACGGCTGTGTCTGGGTGGCCCTCTGGGACGGCGCGGCCGTCCACCGCTACACGCCGGACGGCGCGCTGGACCGGGTCCTCGACCTGCCGGTCCGCCGCCCCACCTCCTGCGCGTTCGGCGGCGCGGACCTCACGGACCTCTACATCACCACCGCCCGTACGGGTCTCGCCGCGCCGCACCCGATGTCCGGCTCCCTGCTCGTCGTCCCGGGCGCCGGACGGGGCCTGCCGCAGCCGGAGTTCGCCGGGTAAGCGGCCCGCCCGAGTCTTTCCCGGTCTCCCGGGGGCTCCCCGAGTCCTCGTCCGGTCGCAGGTCACCGGGCGGGGACTTTCGCCGGCACGCACACCGATTCTTGCGTGAACCATTGACGGGTAAGCGCTTGCTGTCTACGGTCCCGTTCGAAGTCGCGATCGCCTGCCGACATCTCGAACAGTGGGAGCGAGTATGGGACGACCCGGCCTGAACCGCAGACAACTGCTCTCCGCCGTGGGCGGGTTGACGGTCGCGGGCAGTCTCGGATTCGCCGCGCTCGGCACCGGCGCGGACGCGCTCGTCTCCGGTGCGGACACCCGGGTGCGCTACTGGAACCTCTTCAGCGGCGGCGACGGGTACAACATGATCGCGATACTGGACGCCTTCCGCAGGGCGAACCCCGGCATCGACGTGAAGGACTCCACCCTCCAGTGGGGGAGCCCCTTCTACACCAAACTGGCCATGGCGGCGGCGGGCGGCCGCGCCCCGGACCTCGGCGTCATGCACCTGGGCCGGGTCACCGGCTTCTCCCCGGGGCGGCTCCTGGACCCCTGGGACGTCGACCTGCTCGCCGAACACGGCGTGCGGGAGGCCGACTTCAACCCCGAACTGTGGAAGCGCGCCGTCGTCGACGGCAAGCTCTACGCCCTCCCCCTCGACATCCACGTCCAGCTCTGCTTCTACCGCAAGGACGTGCTGAAGAAGGCGGGCCTGCTCGGCGACGACGGCCGGATGGTGCCGGTCACCTCCACCGACGAGTGGTTCGAGGTGCTGAAGGAGGCGAAGAAGGCCGCGAAGAAGGGCCTCCAGACCATCGGCCTGTGGCACAACGACCAGAACTTCCAGTGGTGGTTCTTCGTCGCCTTCTACACCCAGCTCGGCGGCACCTGGTTCGACGCCTCCGACACCGAGGTCACCTTCGACACCGACAAGGCCGTCCAGGTCCTGGAGTTCCTGCGCCGGCACATCACCGACGGCTACGCCGACCCCGCCTTCGGGGGCGGCGCGGGCGCCGAACAGTTCGTCAACGGCGCCCCCTTCGTCTGGGAGGGCAACTGGTCGGTGCCGGTCTTCGACGGTGCGAAGATCGACTACGGCGCGACCCCGCTGCCGCCCGTCTTCGGCGAGCGGGCCACCCACGCCGAGTCGCACTCCTTCGTGCTGCCGCACCAGTCCGACCGCGGCGGAGCCTCCGACGAAGGAGCCCACCGGCTCGCCGCCTACATCGTCCGGCACGCCCGGCAGTGGGCGGCGGGCGGCCACATCCCCGCCTACACGCCCACCCTGTCCACGGGCGCCTACAGGAAGCTGGACCCGCAGAGCGAGTACGTCTCGGCGATGGACCACCAGGCGACCGAGCCCAAGGTGTGGTTCGCCGGGTCCACCGGCATCCTGGCCCAGCGCGTCGGCCCGATCGTCGTCTCCTCCACGACGGGCTCGGCCGAGCCGGACGCCGCCGCCCGCCGGATGAGGAGCACGCTCACCGAACTGCTCGCCATGAAGAACCCCATGGACGGCAGGACCGCCGCGCAGGGAGGTGCGGCCGCGTGACGACGACCGGAGCGCGGACCGTCATCGCCCCGGCTCGCCCGAGGACCGCCGCGGAGAGCGCGACCGTCCGCCGCAGGCAGGGCTTCCAGCACGGCGCCTGGTTCATCGCCCCGTTCCTCGCGCTGTTCGCGCTGTTCGTGATCTGGCCCCTGCTGCGCGGCCTCTGGCTCAGCTTCACGGACGCCGACATCTCCGGCGACGCGACGAACTTCATCGGACTCGACAACTACCGCGAGGCACTGGACGACCCGCTGGTGTGGGAATCGCTCGGCCACAGCGCGTACTTCACGCTCCTGGTCGTGCCGTGCATCACGGTCCTCGCCTTCCTCCTCGCGATGCTCGCCCACCACATCGAACGCGGAAAGCGGCTGTGGCGGCTGTGCTTCTTCGTCCCCTTCCTGCTGCCGTCCACCGTCGCCGCCAACCTGTGGCAGTGGCTGTTCAACCCCGGCACCGGAATGATCAACCACGGCCTCGGCATCGAGACGCCGTGGCTGACCGACAAGTCGTACGCCATGCTCGCCGTCGTCGTCTGCACCCTGTGGTGGACGGTCGGCTTCAGCTTCCTGCTCTACCTCGCCGCCCTCCAGGGCATCCCCGCGCACCTCTACGAGGCCGCCGAACTGGACGGCGCGAACGCGTGGCACCGGGCGGTGCACATCACCCTGCCGATGCTGCGGCACATCACGGGCCTCGTCGTCGCCCTGCAGATCCTCGCCTCGCTCCAGGTCTTCGACCAGGCCGTGGTGATGATGGACTTCCAGCCCGGACCCGAGGGCTCCACCAGGACGTTCGTGCAGTACACCCTCGAAGAGGGCTTCACCAGCTACCGCGTCGGCTACGCCTCCGCGATCTCCATCATCTTCTTCGTGATCATCGCGGCCGTCGCCCTCGCCCGGATGTGGCTGCTGCGCAACCGTGAGGAGGGCGGCCGATGACCACCGCCGCACAGACGCGAACCAGGACCCGCAAGGCCTGGACGCCCAGCCAGATCGTGCTCACCCTGATCGCCGCCGCCGTCTCGGCCGTGTTCCTCGCGCCGCTCGCCTGGGCGCTGTCCACCTCGCTCAAGTCGGAGACCGAGGCCGTCGAGGTGCCCCCGCACTGGCTGCCGAAGGTGTGGACGGCCCAGGCCTGGAAGGCCATCTTCGAGACCGGCAACATCACCGACTGGTTCGTGAACTCGCTGGTGGTCTCGGTGTGCGTCACGGCCGTGGTGCTGAGCGTCGCCGCGCTCGCCGGATACGGCTTCGCCCGCACCGAGTTCCGCGGCAAGAACGCTCTGCTGGGCCTGGTCATGACCGGCCTGATGGTCTCGCCCGCCGTCCTCGGCGTGCCGCTGTTCACGACGGTCCAGCAGATGGGGATGGTCGACACCTACTGGGGCATGATCCTGCCGCAGTGCGCGCCCGCCGCGATGGTCTACATCCTCTACAAGTTCTTCCAGGGCGTCCCGCGCGAACTGGAGGAGGCCGCCTTCATCGACGGCGCCGGCCGCTGGCGGGTCTTCTTCACCATCGTGCTCCCGCTCTCCCGCCCCTCCCTCGCGGCGGTCGGCATCTTCACCTTCATCGCGTCCTGGAACAACTTCCTGTGGCCGTACATGGTGACCAACAACCCCGACCTGATGACCATGCCGAACGGCATCGCGACCGTCATGAACTCCTACGGCATCCAGTGGGCCCAGCTCATGGCCGGCGGTCTGATGGCCGGACTGCCGCTCATCGTCGTCTTCGTCTTCTTCCAGCGCCAGATCGTGGCGGGTGTCGCGCACACCGGCCTCGCGGGCCAGTGACACCCTCAGCGGCCGGTAACTCCCCCGAAGGAGGACCGCGGTTGAAGCGCTCCGGACTCGCGACGGTTCTCGCCGCCGCTCTCCTCCTGGGGGAGCAACCACTCGGCGATCGGGGTCGCCACCTCCCCGAGCGGTCTGCCCGGCACCTGGACCGGCCACGGCAAGGCCTTCGGGGAGTCGGCCCTCCGGGACGGCGGCCAGGACCGGCTGGCCCACCACTACTGCGACGCGGACGACGGCGGCACGCCCAAAGCGGGCCTGAACAGGCTGATCCGGAACGCGAACGGCCGCCCGAGCCTGCGATGGACGAGACGACCACCCACCCTCAGGCGCCCCGAAAGGACCCCATGCGCACCGCCCGCTTCGCCCTCGACCCCGCCTTCACCATCGGCGAGGTCAGCCCCCGCCTCTTCGGCTCCTTCGTCGAACACCTCGGCCGCTGCGTCTACACCGGCGTCTTCGAACCCGGTCACCCGGCCGCGGACGCCGAAGGCCTGCGCACGGACGTGCTGGAGCTGGTCCGGGAGCTGGGTGTCACCACCGTCCGCTACCCCGGCGGCAACTTCGTCTCCGGCTACGACTGGGAGGACTCGGTGGGCCCCGCCGAGGACCGGCCCCGCCGGCTGGACCTCGCCTGGCGCTCCACCGAGTCCAACCGCTTCGGGCTCGGCGAGTACATCGACTTCCTGAGGAAGATCGGCCCGCAGGCCGAGCCCATGATGGCCGTCAACCTCGGCACCCGCGGTGTCGCCGAGGCCCTGGCACTCCTGGAGTACGCCAACCACCCCTCCGGGACGGCCCGTTCCGACCTGCGGATCGCCCACGGCGACAAGGACCCGTTCGGCATCCGGCTGTGGTGCCTGGGCAACGAGATGGACGGACCCTGGCAGACCGGCCACAAGACCGCCGGGGAGTACGGCCGGCTCGCCGCCGAGACCGCCCGCGCGATGCGCCAGATCGACCCGGACCTCGAACTCGTCGCCTGCGGCTCCTCCGGCCAGGGAATGGCCACCTTCGCCGCGTGGGAGGCGACGGTCCTGGAGGAGACGTACGACCTCGTCGACCACATCTCCCTGCACGCCTACTACGAGGAGACCGACGGCGACCGGGACTCCTTCCTCGCCTCGGCCGTCGACACCGAGTCGTTCATCGAGAACGTGGTGGCCACCTGCGACCACGTGGGCGCCCGGCTGAAGTCGAAGAAGCGGATCGACCTCTCCTTCGACGAGTGGAACGTCTGGTACCAGAGCCGGCCCAACCCGCACCCGGTCGAGGACTGGCAGGAGGCCCCGCGCCTGCTGGAGGACGTCTACTCCGTCACGGACGCGGTCGTCCTCGGCTCGCTGCTGATCGCGCTGCTGCGGCACGCGGACCGGGTGACCGTCGCCTGCCTCGCGCAGCTCGTCAACGTCATCGCGCCGATCATGACCGAACCGGGCGGCCCGGCCTGGCGCCAGACGACCTTCTACCCCTTCGCGCAGGCCTCGGCGCACGGGCGCGGCCGGGTCCTGGACGTCCGGGTGGACTCGCCCACGTACCGGACCCGCAAGTACGGCGAGGCGGACCTGCTGCACGCCACCGCCGTGCGCGGGGCGGACGGCTCGGTCACCGTCTTCGCCGTCAACCGGAGCCGGACCGAGCCGCTGCCGCTCGAAGTCGCCCTGAACCGCCTCGGAGTGACGAGCGTGGTCGAGCACAGCGCGCTCGCCGACGCCGACCCGGACGCCACCAACAGCCTGCACGACCAGGAGCGGGTCACCCCGCACCCGGTCGAGGGGACCGTGCTCCGGGACGGAACCCTGAGCGCCGTCCTGGAGCCGCTGTCCTGGAACATGATCAGGCTGGCCTAGGGCTTGGCGACAGGGGCCTGGGCGGTCCCCGGGCCGGGGGAGTCCACCGGGGTGACCGGTACTCCTCCGGCCGCGCTGCCGAGCAGCGTCAGCTCCACCCGGCCGGGACCCGCGGGGGTGGTCCCGTCGGACAGCACGGCGAGCGCCAGTGTGTTGAGCCCCCGTGTGCGCAGCACCCCATTCGGGAGGACGAAGGTGTGCTGGGGCCCTACGTCGTTGATGTACTGGCCCATGTTCCAGCCGTTCAGGAAGATCTGGACGCGATAGGCGCGGGACGGCTCGTCGGTGAGGGTGAGGCCGATCGAGGCGTCCACGCCGCTGTCGACGGCGAGCCGGAACCCGGTGCGGTACCAGGTGACACCCTGCCGCTGCTCCGCGCGCGGGAACCCGACCGCCTTCCAGCCGCCGTCCGCGAACCCCGGCAGGTGCCAGCCGTGCCGTTCCCCGTGCAGGCCCCCGGTGTTGACCGGTCCGCGCACCGGGTCGGGGGCCGCCGAGCCCTGGACGCGCCAGCGGATCGGGGGAGCGGTTCCGGGGAAGGCGACGGCCGTCAGCCCCCGGGCCACCTTGTGCGTGTCGTCCGCCTTGCCGTCCTGGTCGTGCTGCATGCGCCGGACCAGGACCGACAGCACGTGGGGACGCCCGGGCCGGGGCCGGACGGGGAACGTGGCGGTGGCCGCCCAGCTCCCCTTCCGCACGGTCTTCCGGTCCGGCACCGGCATCCGGTGCGTGCCCAGCGGCTCACCGTCCAGCCAGGCCATCAACAGGCCCTGGGTGCCCGCGGAATAGGAGAGCGACACCAGGTCCACGTCGGTCGCGTCCTCGTCCGCGAAGTGTCCCCGGTACCAGACGTCGCCGTAGTGGAAGCCGTAGTCGTCGGCGAACAGCACGGGCTGCCCGGAGGGTACGGGGGTCACGCTGAACGAGGACCTCTTGTCCGCGATCTGCCACGTCGAGTCGTCGTGGTCGATCTCCGACTCCGGATTCCCCTCGGAGCGGCGCCAGTCGGTCAGGGCGGGCAGGCGCACCTCGGTCACACCGGCCAGCGGCAGCTCGGCCCGCAGGCTCCCCGAGGGGGTGGCGCGGGAGGCCGACACGCTCTCGTTCCAGACGAGTTCACTGATTCCGCGAGGCCCCCACGCCTCCAGGTCGGCCGATCGCACGGTGTCCCCGGTGAGATGGAGGGCGGTGCCGCGCAGGGTGGCCGTGCGCAGCAGTGCCGGGCCGCGCACCAGCACCGGACCGGACGGGGTGTCGTACCGCCACAGCAGACGGGAACTCTCGTCGTCCGCGAGCAGCAGCAGGAGGGGCGCGGCGACGCCCCCGCCCTCCACCAGGACCCGGGTGAGACCCCCGAGCCGCGCGTCGATCCGCAGGACCCCGTCCTGGTACGTGTGCGCCGCGTCCCCCTCCAGCACCGTGACCGACGGCGCGCTCGCGGACTCCACGCAGGTGCGCGTCCGCTCGCCCGCCCGGCCCGTGAACACCGCGACGTCCTGCCGCCCGGCGGTCAGCAGGAGCATCGGCTGGGCGGTGGAGTAGCGGAGCGTCCGCCGCCCGAGGGCGATCCCGGCGGCGAGCAGCCGGGCGTCGTGGGCGGGCACCGGCACGGCGAGGGTCGTCCCGGCGAGCGGGACGGACGCGACGGCCTCGCCCTCCGAGTCGTTGCGCAGCACGTGGAAGTGCGCCTTCGTGTCCGGATTGACCAGGTGGTACGCCGTGATGCCGGGGCCGGCGCCCGTACCGTCGCCGGGGTTCGCCTCGGCCCGGTCGAGCTTCGCCAAGTCGGGCACCGAGCGCAGCAGTTGGCCGATCTGGTGCATCGGGACGAGCTTCTCGGTGGGCTGCCGGGCCTCGTCGAGGGCGGCCCCGTAGTCGTACGACGTGTAGACGATCGGCGCGGGCAGCCAGCCCCAGGAGGTGCCGCCGAAGGTCATGTAGACGTTGTGGAGCGTGATGCCGTTGGCCAGGTTGGTGAGGTAGAAGCGCCGCTCGTAGGCCGCGTCCCGGGTGCGGCGCGACTCCGCGTATCCGAGGCCGTCGAACTCCGCTCCGCCCCACGGGTCGAACCAGCCGCCCCCGATCTCGGGGATGAACCCCGGGGTGTCGGGGCTGGCGGTGGCGCCGCCCTTCGCGCCGCCGATGCCGAAGAGGCCCCAGTCGGGCGGGGTCTTGGAGGGGGACGGGTAGCCGTCGAAGCCGTAGAGGTAACGCCCGCGCTCGCCGCCCGTGTCGAAGCTGCCGGGCGCCCAGTGGCCGTTCCTGTGCTTGTCGTTGTGGAAGAGCGGCACGTCGATGCCGTCGGCGCGCACCTTGGCGTAGAGGTGCGCCATGTAGTCGCGGCCGGTCGGCTCGGTCACGTGGTCCTCGTACTCGTTCTCCAGCTGGTAGAGGACGATCGTGCCGCCGCCGTCGGTGTAGAGGTGCCGGGCGGCGATACGGTCGACGGCGGTCAGCCACGCGTCGACGTGCGACAGATAGGTCGGGTCGGAGGTGCGGGCCACGCCGTCGGTGGCGGTCAGCCAGCCGGGGAAGCCGCCCGCGTCGACCTCGGCGTTGATGTACGGGCCGGGGCGCAGGATGACGTACAGCCCGGTCTCGGCGGCCGTCCGCAGGAACAGGTCGAGGTCGCGCACGCCGGTGAAGTCGTACTGCCCGGGCGCCGGGGAGTGGTAGTTCCAGGCGACGTAGATGCTGACCGCGTTGTAGCCGTGGGCGCGCAGCTTCTGCAGGACGTCCCGCCACAGCGACGGGCTCGGCAGCCGGAACGGGTGGACCTCCCCGGACCAGACCACCAGACGCCGGCCGTCGATCAGCATCGAGTAGCGGTCGAAGCCGACCGTGTGGGCCCTGCCGTCGGCGGCGGGCGGTGCGGGCGCGGGCCCGGTGGGTGCGAGCGGCGCCCTTCCGGCCGCGCCTGCTTCGTAGCTTCCGCTGCCGCTCAGGGAGAATCCGAGCGCGGCGGTGCCGGCGAGTGCGCTGAAGGTTCGTCTGCTCAACACCATGCGGGTCCTTCCGGGGACGGCGATGGAGCTTCCCCGCTGTCCGGGCCGAGCCCGGGAACCGTGGGGAAGGTGCGGCCATTGTCCACAGGACCAGGTCATTTGATGGTCATATAACGGGCTCGGCGCGGACGGATTACGCGGTATGGGCGGTACCGGGGGTCCTGGAGCCGCCGAAGACCGCTGCGGGGCTCGGCGGCGGGACGGCGGGGCGGCGTCACGGCCGGAGGGTGAAACGGCGGGGCGCAGGCCCCCGTTGTGGCCGTCGGCCGTGTGCGGGGGTCGGACGCGGCCGGGGACGGCCCGCGTGGTCGCGGGTCGCCCCCGGTCTCCGTGGGGGGGAAAGGGCGGGTCAGCTCGTCTCGACGCCGAGGGTCAGGGTGCCGGTGTATCCGGCCGAGGCGGTGCTGCCGAGGGCCGTCAGCGTGAGGAGGCCGGAAGAGGCGCCGGCGTCGTCGTAGATGGAGTCCTGGGCGAGCGTGGTGCGGGTGACCTTGTTGGTGGAGTACGGGGACACCTTGGCCATCGCCACGGTGATCGTCTCGTTGAAGAAGAGCTGACCGGTGTGGAGTTCCCTGCCGCCGGTGAAGGAGCCGTCGGAGGTCAGGGTGACGCCGGTGTGCACCTTGACGTGGATGTGCACGCAGCGGCCCCGGTACCAGCCCGGGTAGATCGTGGTGATGTTCGCGACGCCGGAGGCGTTCGTCAGGACGCCGCCGCGCAGGAACGTACCGTCGTCCGGTTCGCTGTGGCCGTTGTTGCCGACGAAGCCGGAGTACTCGCCGAGCGCGTCGCAGTGCCAGATCTCCACGAGGGCGCCCGGGATCGTCGCGCAGGTGTCGTCGTCGACGACGGTGAGCGCCAGCTTGAGCGGGGCTCCCGCCTTGCCTTCGGTGACGTCGGCGCGGACGAGTTGCCCGTCGAGGTAGTAGGGGCCTTCGGTCATCTCCTTGGTGAGGGTGCAGACGGCGGCCGCGGCGGGGGCCGCGTCGTCGCCGGCGGGGGCTGTGGGGGTTGTGGGCGCCGCTGCGCCCACGGCCAGTGCCGCGGCCGTGGCGCCCGTGGCGATCAGTACGGTGCGGCGCCCGACAGGCGCCTCTGACGTGTCTTTCGAGGGGGAATCTGTCATGAACACGGCACCGTAGGAGGGGATGCTGTCCCCCGGCTGTCAGTTCCGCAAAATGACGATCCGTCAAGGTCGTTGCTGGACAGGTCGCACGCCCGTCCCCGGGCCGGTGTTCCGCCTGCGGTCCGGTGGGCCCGTGCCGGTGGCCGGCGGCGGACATCGGGCCGGGTCGCCGCGTGCCGCGACGGACGTGCCGCGACGGGCGCGGTGACCGGCGACCGGGGCACGGACGGGGTGCGACTGCCGGACCGTCGCCCGCGTCCCGCGTCCCGCACGTGCCCGGGCCCGCGGCCGGGTCGTCCCGACGCGCGGGGGCGAGGACGAGGGCGAGGCGGGGCGAAGGCGCGCGGGCGGATCGCGGGGGCGGGCGGCGAACAGTGCCGCGAAGGCGGACGGCGGACGGCGCCGTCAAGGTGGTGCCCGGTCCCGGCGGGGTGCCGGCGGTGGCGCGGCAGTCCTTCGGTGACCGTGACGTCCGGCGCCGGGCGCGGGCGTGCGTTCGCCGCGCTCCGGCCGCCGGGCACGGGTGGTTCCCGGCGACCGGCCCGTGGCCTGTCGCCGGGTGTCCGCCCGGCGAGGTGGGTGGCCTGTTATCCGGCCTGGTTGTACAGCATCGCGCCCACGGCTCCCCAGCCGCTGTCCGCCGGGGGAGGGGGCGGCGGTTCGGGCTGGGTCCTGCCCCTGACCTGGGCCGCCGTCAGGCCGCCCTGGGCGCCCATGGAGGCGGCGCCGGCCATGCCGGGCATGCCCGTCTGGGCGGCCGGCTGAAGTCCGGCGGGCTGGGCGGGGCCGGACTGGGCCGGGACGGGCTGGGCGGGGGCGGACATGGCCAGGGGAGGCATCTGGGCGGGCATCGCGCCCGGGGCCGCGGCGGGCCAGGAAGTGGGCTGCGGGGTGGCGTAGCCCGGGGCCGGCGCGGGCTGCGGGGCGGAGTAGTTCGCGGCCGCCACGGGCTGCTGGTAGCTCGCGGCCGGGGCGGGCTGAGCGGGCGGCAGGACGGGCTGCGGGACGGGCTGGGCCGGGGCGGGCTGTCCGGGCCAGGCGTTGGCCTGGGCGCCCAGCCCGGGCATCCCCGCCCCGTTGGTCCCGCCGACGAGCCGGTCCACCATCGCGGTGCCCGAGCCGTAGCCGGCCCCGTTGCTCAGCTCGGGGACGGGCGCCTGCTTCCTGGACCCGTAGAGCACCTGCTCCAGGCCGGACACCAGGCGGATCACATCCGACTGGGGACGCACCACGAGTCTCAGGAAGCGGCTGGACGAACCGACCTTGTTGCCGCACTCGCGGACCAGGATGCGGTGCTCGGTGAGCAGCCGGTCCCGGACCACCGTCCCCTCGGCGCCGACGGGCAGGCGCACGAAGAGGAAGTTGCCCTGCGAGGGGTAGATCGTCAGACCGGGCAGCGCGGAGAGCTGGCGGGCCATGTCGAGCCGGTCGCGGCGGACCATGTGCAGGCTCTCCATGTACTCCTTGCCGTGGTTCTTGAGCATGAACACCACGGTCTCCGCGAAGGAGTTGAGGTTCCACTTCGGCAGCATCGAGCGGACCTTGCCCGCCAGGGAGGGGTTGGCGACCATGTAGCCGAAGCGGATGCCGTGCAGGCCGAAGTTCTTGCCGAGGCTGCGCAGCACGATGACGTTCGGCCGCATCACGGCGTCCTCGACCACGCTCGGCTCGGACTCGGCGTCGGCGAACTCCAGGAACGACTCGTCGATGACGATCAGGTCCAGGTCGGCCATCGCGTCCATGAACTGGATGAGGGACTGGCGCGGCAGGAAGCCGCCGTCGGGGTTGTTCGGGTTGCAGATGACGGCGACCTTGGTGCCGCGCGAGCGGATGAACTTGGCGTACGCGGCGAGGTCGAGCGCGAAACCGGTGGACTCCTGGAGCGGGAACATGTCGACCCGCTTGCCGGTCTCCATCGGCTGGTCGGTCCAGCGGCCGAACGTGGGGACGGGTATCGCGAGGGACTCACGGACCAGCAAGTGATCGATCCATGTGATGAGTTCGGTCGAACCGTTGCCCATCGCGACGCACTGCGGCGGAAGTTGGAGCAGCGAACACAGCTCACTGGTGATCGTGTCGGCGCTGCTCGGGTAATAGGTGATGATCTCGCGCAACCTGCCCGCGAGTTCGTCGAACATCGCGGGGGTGGGGAAATACGGATTGCACGGGATGCAGAAGTCCACGGGCCCCGCTCCGTCGCCCTCCCGCGTCAGTGCGGCCATCGACGGACTGTGCGCCGCGGTGCCGCGAAAGAGCGAGGTGACGTTGCCGGCCATGGAACCTCCGTATGGGCGAGCCCGCTGGGGAGGACGGGCCCTCCGTCTTTGGGTGGCCCGTGCGGGGGAGCACGGGCCGCCTTCTCATACGGATACGGATGTGGCGCTGTTCAATCGATGAGAAACCGTGCCGACTTTGTGAACCGGCTGTGAAATGCCGGTCGTCCGGTCACCGGGTCACCCGGTCACGGGCCGAACGAGTGCACCGTGGTGGTCCGGTAGGTCTGCCCCGGACGCAGCACCGTCGAGGGGAACGACGGCTGGTTCGGGGAGTCCGGGAAGTGCTGGGTCTCCAGGCACAGCGCGTCGCCCTGGCGGTAGATGTGCCCGCCGGTGCCGACCAGGGTGCCGTCGAGGAAGTTGCCGGAGTAGAACTGGAGCCCCGGCTCGGTCGTCGCGATGCTCAGGGTGCGGCCCGAGGAGGGGTCGCGGAGCGTCGCGACGTGCTGGGGCTTCGCCGTGATGCCCTTGTCGAGGGCCCAGTTGTGGTCGATGCCCTTGCCGTACAGGAGCTGCTGGTTCGCCACCCGGATGTCCCTGCCGACGGTCTTGGTCCGGCGGAAGTCGAAGGGGGTGCCGGCCACCTTGGCCAGTTCGCCCGTCGGGATCAGGCCCGAGTCGACGGGGGTGTAGCGGGCGGCCGCGATCTCCAGCTCGTGGTCGTAGATCGAGCCGCTGCCCTCACCGGCGAGGTTCCAGTAGACGTGGCTGGTGAGGTTGACGACGGTGGCCTTGTCGGTGGTGGCCTCGTAGTCGATGCGCCAGTCGCCGTGCCGGGTCAGGGTGTAGGTGACCTTCGCCCGGAGCGTGCCCGGATAACCCATCTCGCCGTCGATGCTCGTGTAGTGCAGGACGAGTCCGACGTCGGAGCCGGAGGTGAAGCCCTCCACGTCCCAGACGTTCTTGTCGAAGCCCTTGGTGCCGCCGTGGAGGCTGTTGACGCCGTCGTTGACGGAGAGCTGGTGGCTCTTGCCGTCGAGCGTGAACTGTCCCTTGGCGATGCGGTTGCCGTACCTGCCGATGAGGGCGCCGAAGTACGGCGTCTTCGCGACGTAGTCCTCGATGTTGTCGAAGCCCAGGGAGACGTTCCGGTACCGGCCGTGCCGGTCGGGTGTCTCCAGGGACTGGACGATTCCGCCGTACGACAGGACCTTGAGCCGTGTCCCGCCGTTCTCCAGCGACCACCGGTGGATCTTCGTCCCGTCGGCGAGCCTGCCGAAGAGCTCTCTCTCGGGCTTCCTGCCTCCCGAGGCGTGCGCCGTGCCGATGGTGGCGGCGGTTAATCCCGCTGCCGCCGCCGCTGCGATGACCGTACGTCTGCTCGTTTCCATGCGGCTCCTGCCCAGATGGAGGGGGCCCCGCCGTTCGGCGGGGCCCCGGCTGACTTACGAACCGACCTTGCGCTTGTTCCACACGTCGAACCCGACCGCGGCCAGCAGGACGAATCCCTTGATGACCAGCTGGTAGTCGCTGCCGATGCCGACGAGGTTCATACCGTTGTTCAGCACGCCCAGGACGAGACCACCGATGATCGCGCCGAGGATCGTGCCCACGCCGCCACTCATCGACGCGCCGCCGATGAACGAGGCCGCGATGGCTTCGAGTTCGAAGTTCAGACCCGCCTTCGGCGAGGCCGCGTTGAAGCGGGCCGCGAAGACCAGGCCCGCGAGAGCGGCGAGCATGCCCATGTTGAGGAAGACCAGGAAGGTGACCTTCTTGTCCTTCACACCCGACAGCTTGGCCGCCGGAAGGTTGCCGCCGATCGCGTAGATGTGCCGGCCGATGACCGCGTTGCGCATCAGGTAGCCGAAACCGGCGACCAGGACGCCGAGGACCAGCAGGACCACCGGGGCACCCTTGTAGCTGGCGAGCAGCATGGTGACGGTGAGCACGGCGGCGACCAGCGCGACGAGCTTGAGCAGGAAGAGGTTCTTCGGCAGGACCTCGAGCGAGTACTCCTGCTGCCGCTTGCGGTCGCGGAGCTCCTGGAGCACCACGAACGCGATCAGGCCGAGGCCGAGCAGCAGCGTGAGGTTGTGGTAGTTGGTGGTGGGTCCGACCTCGGGCAGGAAGCTGTTGGCGACCTTCTGCAGGCCCTCGGGGAACGGGCCGATCGTCTGCCCCTCGAGGAAGATCTCGGTCATACCGCGGAAGATCATCATGCCCGACAGGGTCACGATGAACGACGGCATGCCGAGATACGCGATGAGGAAGCCCTGCGCGGCGCCCGACGCGGCGCCGATGGCCAGACACAACACCAGGGCTATGGGCCAGGGGATGTCGTGGTTGACCATCAGCACGGCTCCCACCGCGCCCACGAACGCCGTGAGCGAGCCGACCGACAGGTCGATGTGGCCCGCGATGATGACGAGCATCATGC
Organism: Streptomyces sp. NPDC002580; assembly: GCF_042889485.1. Taxonomy (NCBI): domain Bacteria; kingdom Bacillati; phylum Actinomycetota; class Actinomycetes; order Kitasatosporales; family Streptomycetaceae; genus Streptomyces; species Streptomyces sp. NPDC002580. The sequence goes on from NZ_JBIAQZ010000001.1 coordinate 715,244, forward strand.
CGATCGCGAGGATCAGGATGTAGCTGTTCTGCAGCACCAGGTTGGAGACGTTGCGCGGCAGCAGCAGGTCCCCGCCGGTCCACACGGCGAACAGCACCACGATCAGACCGAGGGCGAACAGCATGCCGTACTGCCGCATGTTGCGGCGCATGCCGTCCAGCAGCAGCCGAAGCAGGCTCTCGTCCGGGTCCGAGCCGCTCTTGCCGGCCGGCGCCGGGGCCGGCGTCTTGGCGGTCACATCCGTGCTCATCGGGTTACCTCTTTGTCCTTCGTCATCTGGCGCATCAGCGTTTCCTGCGAGGCTTCCGCCCGCGAGAACTCACCCGTCAGCCGCCCCGCGGCCATCGTGTAGATGCGGTCGCACATTCCGAGCAGCTCCGGCAGCTCGGAGGAGATGAAGACGACCGCCTTGCCCTCGGCCGCCAGCCTGTCGATGACCGTGTAGATCTCGAACTTGGCCCCTACGTCGATCCCGCGGGTCGGCTCGTCGAGGATCAGCACCTCGGGCTCCGCGAAGATCCACTTGCTGAGGACGACCTTCTGCTGGTTGCCGCCGGACAGCTTTCCCACCGGCTCGAAGACGGTCGGAGCCTTGATGTTCATGGAGGTGCGGAAGCCCTCGGAGACCTGCCGCTCCTCGTGCTCGTCGACCACACCGCGCTTCGCCACCTTGTTCAGGGAGCTGAGCGTGATGTTGCGGTTGATGGTGTCGATGAGGTTGAGCCCGTAGTGCTTGCGGTCCTCGGTGACGTACGCGATCCCGCGCTTCACCGCTTCGGACACGGTCTTCGTACGGACCTCCTCGCCGTCCCTGAGCACCGTGCCGTCCGCGTACCGGCCGTAGGAACGCCCGAAGACGCTCATCGCCAGTTCGGTGCGGCCGGCGCCCATGAGTCCGGCGATCCCGACGATCTCGCCGCGCCGCACGGAGATCGACACGTCGTCGACCACCTTGCGCTGCTGGTCGATCGGGTGGAACACGGTCCAGTCGCGGATCTCCAGGGCGGGCGCCGCGCCCGCCTCGGGCTCGTGCGGTGTCCGCTCCGGGAAGCGGTGCTCGAGGTCGCGGCCGACCATGCCGCTGATGATCCGGTCCTCGGTGGTCTCCGGGGCCTTCACGTCGAGAGTCTCGATCGTCCGCCCGTCGCGCAGGATCGTCACCGAGTCCGCGACCCGCTCGATCTCGTTCAGCTTGTGCGAGATGATGATCGAGGTGATGCCCTGAGCCTTCAACTCCAGGATGAGGTCAAGGAGTTTGCCGCTGTCCTCGTCGTTCAGGGCGGCCGTCGGCTCATCCAGGATGAGCAGTTTCACCTTCTTCGACAGCGCCTTCGCGATCTCGACGAGCTGCTGCTTTCCCACGCCGATGTCGGCGACGCGGGTCTGCGGGTTCTCGTCGAGCCCGACCCGCCGCAGCAGCTCGGAGGCGTGCCGCAGCGTCTCGGTCCAGCTGATGATTCCGCGCGTGGAGTGCTCGTTGCCGAGGAAGATGTTCTCCGCGATGGAGAGGTAGGGCACCAGGGCCAGTTCCTGGTGGATGATCACGATGCCGTGGTTCTCACTGGCCCTGATGCCCTTGAAGGAGCAGACCTCCCCCTCGAAGAGGATGTCCCCTTCGTAACTGCCGTTCGGGTGAACGCCGGAGAGCACCTTCATCAGGGTCGACTTGCCGGCCCCGTTCTCTCCGCAGATGGCGTGGACCTCGCCCTGCCGGACGGTCAGAGTGACGTCCGAGAGCGCCTTGACGCCGGGAAAGGTCTTGACGATCGAGCGCATTTCCAGGACGGGTCCCGCCATGGTCGTGCCTTCCAATCACTAGGGGGTGGCGGTTACTTGAGGTCGCTTTCCTTGTAGTAGCCCGTGGTGACGAGCTCCTTCTCGTAGTTGGTCTTGTCGACGCCGACCGGCTGGAGCAGGTAGGCGGGGACGACCTTGGTGCCGTTGTCGTACGTCTTCTCGTCGTTGAGCTCGGGCTTCTTGCCCTTGAGCGCCGCGTCGACCATGCTCCCGGCGACCTTCGCGAGCTCGCGGGTGTCCTTGTAGACGGTCATCGTCTGCTCGTCCGCGATGATCGACTTCACCGAGGCGAGTTCGGCGTCCTGGCCGGTGACGATCGGCAGCGGCTTGTTCTTGGAGCCGTAGTCGTCCGACTTCAGCGCGGAGAGGATGCCGATGGAGATGCCGTCGTAGGGCGAGAGCACCGCGTCGACCTTGGCGCTCTTGTACGACGAGGTGAGGATGTCGTCCATGCGCTTCTGGGCGGTGCCGCCGTCCCAGCGCAGGGTGGTGACCTGGTTCAGCGCGGTCTGGCCGGACTTGACGACGAGCTGCTTCTTGTCGATGTACGGCTGCAGGACCTTCATCGCGCCGCCGAAGAAGTACTTCGTGTTGTTGTCGTCGTTCGAGCCGGCGAAGAGCTCGATGTTGAACGGGCCCTTCTTGGAGCCGTCCGCGAGGCCGAGCTTCTGCAGGATGTAGTTGCCCTGGAGCTCGCCGACCTTCGAGTTGTCGAAGGACGCGTAGTAGTCGACGTTCTTCGTGCCGAGGATCAGGCGGTCGTAGGAGATCACCGGGATCTTGGCGTCGGCGGCCTGCTGGAGCACGTTGTTCATCGACTTGTTGTCGATGGCCGCGATGATCAGGGCCTTCACACCCTGCGTGATCATGTTCTCGATCTGCGAGACCTGCTGGTCGGGGTCGTCCTCACCGAAGGCCAGCTTGGTCTTGTAGCCCTTGGCCTCAAGGTCCTTGACCACGTTGTTGCCGTCGCCGATCCAGCGCTCGGAGGACTTCGTCGGCATCGAGATGCCGATCGTGGCGCCCTTGGTGTCCCCCGACTTGTCCTTGCTGCCGCCGTCGCTGTTCTGGCCGCAGGCGGACAGGGTGAGGGCGAGGGAGGCTGCTCCGGCTATGGCGGTGAGGGCGGCTCTGCGGTTACGCATGATCATCATCCTTGATGTCTTGGACCGGGCTCGGTCTCGCGGAACTCGAACGCTCCGTGAGGGTGGAGAGGAAGGCCGAGAAGGTGTGTTGGATTGTGCGCGACTGTGTCGGCTTCTGTGAAGGGGGTTTGTCCGAACGTTATGAGGGAGTGTCGAACCGGTTCAGAGCGCCGGGCAGACGGGTGCCCAGCGGCGCCATGTCACCGTCCGCTCCGTGCCGTGCGAGCAGGTCAAGGGCGAGCCGGCCGCGCCGCACCCGCTCCCGGGCCGTGCTCAGCGTCAGGTCCCGCAGGTGGTGTCCGTACGGGTAGATCCCGGGGGTCTTGGACAGCCCGAACTTGAGATAGAGCGGTGCGCCGCGCCGGATCAGCTCGGCGACCTCGTACATCCGCACGTACCCGCCGAGATCGTCGGGGGCCTCGATGTACATGTCCATGGGGGCGGCGGAGACCCGCCGGATCTCGGTGAGGTGACCGAGCGTCATGTCGCTCGGCACGTTCACCGAGTCGGCGCCGAGGTTCTCGTACACGGCGTACGAGGCCGGGTTGACCGGACCGATCAGCGCCGAGACCTTGAGGGTGGTGTCGGCCGGGATGATCCCGGCCGTCCGGGCCCGGTGCAGCGTCCACAGCACGCCCTCGTCGGCGACGAGCAGGCACTTGACGCCCAGTGCGGTCGCCCGGACGGCGTCCTCGACGCAGCCGGCCACCGCGTCGTGGCCGCGGGCGCGCAGCCCGCCGCCGCGCGAGTCCGTACGGACCGAGGCGCCGATGTCCCAGGTGCCGCGCGGGCCGGTGAACAGGCAGAGCTCGATGTCGCGTTCAGCGGTGGCCTCGACCATCTCGGTGATCTCGGCGTCGGTCAGCATCCAGACACCGCTGCCCTGACTGATGCGGTGGATCGGCACGTCGAGCCGCGAGGACTCCTTGAGGACCACGGCGAGCGCCTCGGGCCCCTCCACGGAGGGGACCTCGGTGCGCCAGCGGCCGCCTCCGGGGAAGGTGTGCGGCGAGGCGTCGGCGGGGGAGAGGGCGGGCGCGCCCAGGCCGAGCGTGGCGAGTGCCTGCTCACCGGGTCGTCGGGCTGCCTTAGGGGAGGCGTCGGTCACGAGCTGTCCTTCATGTTCGATATTTCGGGCGGGGTTCGCGGCCTTGGGTGTGCGAGGGCCGGGTGTACGCCGGTCGGGGGGCCGTCAGGAGACCCCGGACCGGCGTACGGCTCGCGCGGTCACGGCTTCAGCAGGACCTTTCCGACCTTGGGGTCACCGGACCCCACCAGCTCGATGGCCTCCGGGAACGCGGCGAGCGGCAGCTCGTGCGTCACCAGCGGCGACGGGTTCAGCAGACCGGCGCCGAACACCCGCACCGTGTGCGCCCAGGCCTCCGGGGGCGCCCCGAACACGGTGTGCACCTCCAGCTGCCGTACGACGAGATCGGTCGGGTCGAGACCCTCGGCGCCCGGCGCCGGGATCCCCGTGAGGACCAGGCGCCCGCCGCGCCGCAGCAGGGAGGCGGCGGTGCGCGCGGCGGACGCGGACCCGGCGGTCTCGATGACGACGTCGAAGTCGTCGGGCAGTTCCTGGTCCCTGGTCCGGAAGCCGGTGGCGCCGAACTCCTTCGACAGCGCCGCCCGGTCCGGGCGGGTGCCCACCACGAGCAGCTCGGCCGGGGAACCCGCCCTCAGGAACTGCACGGCGAACATCCCGAGCGTTCCGGTGCCCACCACGGCCACGCGCTCACCGGGCCGCGCGTTCGCCTTGAGGGCGGCGGCCGCGATGCAGGCGGCCGGCTCCAGCAGGGCGGCGGCGGTCAGATCGGCGTCGTCGGGCAGGACGTGGAGCAGCCGTGCCGGGAGCGTCAGCGTGCTCGCCATCGCGCCGGGCTCGGTGAAACCGGTCTCCTCGTACCCGGCCGTGCACAACGTCGTCTCGCCCGCGTGGCAACGGTCGCAGACCTGGCAGTTGCGGAAGCCCTCTCCGACGACCTTGCGGCCGACCAGCGCCTGGGGGACACCGGCGCCGACCTCCTCGACGGTCCCGGACCACTCGTGCCCCGGGGTCAGCGGGTAGCGGACGTACCCCTCGGGCCGGTTGCCCTGGTACACCTCGCGGTCGCTGCCGCAGATGCCGACCGCGTGCACCCGCACGAGGGCCTCGCCCGCCGCGGGCCGCCGCGGCTCGTGCGGGACCAGCCGGTGTTCGCCCGGTCCCTCGACGACGACCGCGCTGCTCACTTGGCCCCCTTGGGCTTGCGCTGCTCCCAGCCGTCGGCCCACAGGTCGAACCGGGCCTGCTGCTGCGGGAACTCGGCCGCCGCCTCGACGTCCAGCTCGACGCCGAGACCGGGCTCGTGGGACAGCTCGAAGTAGCCGTCCACGACCTGCGGGGCGCCCTTCACGATCTTCTTGATCTCCGCGTCCGCGAAGTCGTTGAAGTGCTCCAGGATCTTGAAGTTCGGCGAGGTGAAGCCGACCTGGAGGGAGGCGGCGGTCAGGACCGGGCCGCCGACGTTGTGCGGCGCGACCAGGACGTAGTGGGCCTCGGCGGTCGCGGCGAGCTTCCGGGTCTCCCAGATGCCGCCGATGTGACCGACGTCGGGCTGGATGATGTCGACGGCCTGGCTCTCGAAGAGTTCGCGGAACTCGACGCGGTCGTGGATCCGCTCACCCGTGGCGACCGGGATGTCGACCTTGGCCGCCACCTTCTCCAGCGCCTTGAGGTTCTCCGGCGGCACCGGCTCCTCCAGCCACGCGGGCTTGAAGGGCGCGAGCTCGCGGGCGAGGCGGACGGCGGTGGACGGCGAGAAGCGGCCGTGCATCTCCAGCATCAGCTCGGTCTCGGGCCCGATCGCGTCGCGCACCGCCTCGATGAGCGACACCGAGTAGAGCGTGGCCTCGTGGTCCAGCTCGAAGTGCCCGGTGCCGAAGGGGTCGATCTTGAGGGCCTTGTAGCCCCGCGCGACGACCTCCTGGGCGGCCTTGTGGTAGGCCTCCGGGGTCCGTTCGGTGGTGTACCAGCCGTTGGCGTACGCCTTGACCTTGTCGGTGACCTTGCCGCCGAGCAGCTGCCAGACCGGCACCCCGAGGGCCTTGCCCTTGATGTCCCAGCAGGCCATCTCGACGACGGCGATACCGGACATCACGATCTCGCCGGCCCGCCCGTAGTCGCCGTACTTCATCCGGCGGACCAGGTCCTCGACGGCGAACGGGTCGGAGCCGAGAATGTGGTTGGCCTCGGCCTCGCGCAGATAGCCGACCAGCGCGTCGGTGTGGCCCAGCATGCGGGTCTCGCCGACCCCGGTGATGCCCTCGTCGGTGTGCACCTGGACGTAGGTCAGGTTCCTCCAGGGTGTCCCGACCACGTGTGTGGTGATTCCCGTGATGCGCACGGCAGATGCCCCCTGTGCTTTCGGCTCTGTTCGAAATTTCGTCATACGTTCGAAATGCTGGCGTGACAGTAAGGACGCTTCCCCGGGGGTGTCAATGGGTCGGACGCATAACGGTTTCGGCGCGATGGGCGCGAGATGGTGCGGAATGGTCCGGGGTGTCGGGGTCCGACGTAGCGGAATCCTGGATTCCGCACACAACTTTCACAACTACCCCTAGGAACGTTACCGGCGGTGACCCTAGTCTTCCCGCGTCATGGACTACTGCCAAGCGTGCCGACGGCACCTCAACGGCGCCCTCGCCTGTCCTGGGTGCGGCACTCCGGTCGACGAACTCGACGTGGGCCCGGAGGACGCCGAAGCGCGCTCGGAGCCGGACGACGGCGAGGACGGCGCCGAGGGGCGCGCCGGGCGGGCCGCCCGCGGTCGTGGGCGGGGCCGGGGTGCCGGGAGTCCGGGCGGACCGCAGGGCGCCGAAACCCCCGGCGGTTCCAGCCGTCGCGACCGCAAGGCCGCCGCGCACCGTCGCCGGCGCCGCCGCACCCTGTTCGTCGCCGTGGGCTTCGTGCTCGCGGCCGCCGGTCTGAGTCTCGCCGAACTCGGCATCGACGCACCGGGGTTGAGCCCCCGGCCCACCTCGGTCGCGGACGAGTCGGCGGACGGTTCCGCCTCGGAGACGGGGAAGGCCTCGCATCCGAGGAGCAGTCCCTCCGGCGCGGCAAGCGCCTCGGCCACGGGTACGTCCGACCCGTCGGCGTCGGTCTCCGCCTCCGCCTCCGGCTCGGCCTCCGCTTCCGCCTCGGCGACGAGCGGGAAGGGCGCCGACGACGATCGGCCGGCGACCTCGAAGACGCTCCCGGGGCGGAACGCCTCGGCGCCGGCCACCTCCTCGTCCCCCAGGACCTCTCCGACCGCCACGACGGCACCGACGAGCTCGGCCTCCGCGCCTGGCCCCTCGCCCTCGGAGACGTGCAGTCGCATCCTGTGGTGGTGCAGCTGACGCACGCCGCCTCGGCACGGCGCCGGAACCGACCCCGGATCTGCCCTGCCGTGAACGCGACGGGCCGACGCACCATGGCCCCTACGCCCGTGAGGCGGCGCTCCGCTCCCGCGCCCTGAGACGTTCCGGTTCCCGTTCCCGATACGTTCCCGTCCGCGATGCCGGTCCGCGACACGCCGCGCCGGTCCCGCGCGGCGAGGAGCCGCGGACCGGGTCGGCCGCCGCCCGGGAGTGCCGGCCCGCCTGCCGGACACCACGCCCCGCGTGCCCGGCGCGGCGCGCCGTCGGGTGTCGGCGGCGGCGCCCGGTGCCGGCGTGGCTCCGCCCCCGGCGGGTGCCCTCAGGTGCCGCCGGACTCCGTGCCCAGCATGCGGCGCAGCAGGTCGCGCAGGGTCAGCCGCTCCTCGTCCGAGAGCTCCGCGAGGGGTTCGCGGGCGAAGTCCAGCGAGTCGCGCAGCCCCCCGGCGACCCTGCGGCCCTCCGTGGTCGCCGCGGCCAGTTTCACCCGGCGGTCCGCCGGGTCGGGGCGCCGTTCGACCAGCCCCCGCACCTCCAGCCGGTCCACGATGCCCGTGACGTTCGACGGCTCGCACTTCAGCTGCTGCGCCAGGCGCCGCATCGGAAGCGGCTCCAGCGAGAGCAGGCTCAGCAGGCGCGCCTGCGCGCCGGTGAGGGCGTGCTCGGCGGCGGCGTCCTCGTACTCGTCGTGGTAGCGGGCCACGACCGTGCCGATCAGCTCGACGACCTCCATGGTCAGAGGGTCGATCCGTGGTCTCTTGTGGGTGGCCATGCCTCCGAGCCTACCGCGTTACTTGACATCATGAAATATTCAGGCGCATGGTTGTTTCAGGTAGTGAAGTACTTGCTTCCGATGCTCAACACCAGAGCCGCTCGCCCGTCACCGTGAAAGGCGCACCCTCATGTCCGAGACCCCCCAGCTCCCCGCCGTCAACCGCGCATGGCACCTGGCCGCCCGTCCGGTCGGCTGGCCGAAGGCCGAGGACTTCGCCCTCGTGGAGGAGGAGATCCGGCAGCCGGGGCCGGGCGAGGTCCTGGTGCGGAACGCGTACGTGTCCGTCGACCCGTACATGCGCGGCCGCATGAGCGCCGCCAAGTCGTACGTCGCGCCCTTCGAGCTGGGCAAGACCATGCAGGGCGGCGCGGTCGGCGAGGTCGTCGCCTCGAACGCCGAGGGCATCGCCGTCGGCGACCACGTCCTGCACTTCCTCGGCTGGCGCGAGTACGCCGTCGTGGACGCCAAGCAGGCCGTCAAGGTGGACCCGCAGGCCGCCCCGCTGTCGACGTACCTCGGCGTCCTCGGGATGACCGGCCTCACCGCCTACGCCGGGCTCCTGCGCACCGCCTCCTTCAAGGAGGGCGACTCCGTCTTCGTCTCCGGCGCCGCGGGTGCCGTCGGCAGCCAGGTGGGCCAGATCGCCAAGCTCAAGGGCGCCTCGCGGGTGATCGGCTCCGCCGGGTCCGACGAGAAGGTGAAGCTGCTGGTCGAGGAGTACGGCTTCGACGCGGCCTTCAACTACAAGAACGGCCCGGTGAGCCAGCAGCTCCGTGAGGCCGCGCCGGACGGTATCGACGTCTACTTCGACAACGTGGGCGGTGACCACCTGGAGGCGGCCATCGGCTCGCTGAACCGGGACGGCCGCATCGCCGTCTGCGGCATGATCTCCGTCTACAACAGCACCGAGCCCGTTGCCGGCCCCAGGAACCTGGCCCGGCTGATCCAGACCCGCGGCCGCATCCAGGGCTTCCTGGTCGGCGACCAGTACGACCTCCAGCCGGAGTTCGTCCAGGAGGTCGGCGCCTGGGTCCGCTCCGGTGAGCTGAAGTACGCCGAGACGGTCGTCGAGGGCATCGAGAACAACGTGGAGGCGTTCTTCGGCGTCCTGCGCGGCGACAACATCGGAAAGATGATCGTCAAGCTCTGACGCCCGGTCGATCTCCGGCCTCGTGGGGCCGCCCGCCGCGTCCGGGCGGACGGTCCCACGAGGCCGGGTCGCGGGCCGGTTCCCACCGGGCCGCCACCGCCACGCCCTCCGGTGCCACGGCCCCCGGTGTCACCGCCCCCGGTGTCACCGCCCCCTCACCCTGACCCTCCTCGCCACCGTCTCCGCCCCCCCCGTACGTCACCGCCGACGTCCGGTCCGATGCGGACCGCCGCGGGGCCCCGATATGGTTCCCCCATGCGCGATCTTGGGGTGGGTTTCGGCTACTTGTTGCGGGGCCAGCGATGGGTGGCCCGGCACGGGAAGAGCTACGGGTTCGGTTTGCTGCCCGGGCTCATCACGCTCGTGCTCTACGCGGCGGCCCTGGTCGCCCTCGGCGTGTACGGGGAGGGCTTCGTCACCTGGGCGACGCCCTTCGCGGACGACTGGTCCCGTCCCTGGTCCGGCCTCTTCCGCGGCTTCCTCACCGCCGTGCTCTTCGCGCTCGCCCTTCTCCTGGCCGTCCTCACCTTCACGGCCGTCACCCTGCTCATAGGCCAGCCCTTCTACGAGAGCCTCTCCGAACGGGTCGACCGCGACGTCTCCCCGGACGGCACGGCCCCCGAGTCGGGACTGCCGCTCTGGCGCGAGCTGTGGATCTCCGGGCGGGACAGCCTCCGGATCCTCGCGCGGGCCCTCGTGTGGGGAATCCTCCTCTTCGCGCTCGGCTTCGTCCCGCTCGTCGGCCAGACCGTCGTCCCGGTGCTCGGCTTCTTCGTCACCGGCTTCTTCCTCACCGAGGAACTCGTCGCCGTCGCCCTCCAGCGCCGCCGTGTCGACCTCCGGGAGCGCCTCGCCCTGCTCCGCTCCCGCAAGACGCTGGTGTGGGGCTTCGGCACCCCGCTGGGCCTCGCCTTCCTCGTCCCGTTCGTCGCGGTCTTCCTGATGCCGGGAGCCGTCGCGGGCGCCACGCTGATGGCCCGCGACCTGCTCGGCGAGGAGATCGGCGAGGGCGGCGACGCCGAGGACCCCGGAACGACCTCCGGCGTGGACCTCGGAACGGATCCCGAGCCGGTCGCCGGTGAGCGCCGGCGGGCCACCTCCTGACCGAGGCCCGACCGTTGCTGCCGCTGCCGCTGCCGCTGCCGTCACGCTCCCGGCCGTCCCGCACGGACGATCGCGCGGCGGGAAGGCTCCGAACGGGGTGATCGGCCCCTCCCCGCGGGGCCCGGCGTCACCCTCGCGTCGGCCCCGTCCCTCCGCCGGCCGGGGAGGCCGTGTCCGCCGCCACGATCAGGATCTCCCGTACCTGGGCGATGATGTCGAGACGGTTGCGCACGAACTCGGAGTCCGTCACCGTCCCGGTGGCCGGGTCCGTGTTGCCCGGACCGAACTGCAGTACCGGTGTGTGGACATGGCCGCCGGGCAGGCCGACACCCAGGCCGAGACGGTCGCGCAGCAGCGTCGCCCGGTAGGCGATCTCGTTCGACAGGTAGTCCCCGCCACCGCCCGCCCGGGCCCGCGAACCCGGGGTCGGTCCGTCGGGACGTACGACGGGATCGGCCGAGCCCGCCGGGATCTCGGTCACCGAGGTGTGGTCGTAGACCGGGAAACGGCCCGTCCGCGCGGCGGCGATCTCCGCGTACGGCAGGGTCGTCGACGTCCACTGGGGCTGCGAGGCCGGGTCGCTGACCGGGACGGTCCCGGTCACGGAGACGTTCTCGTTGTCCGGGAAGCCGCCCCGCCAGGCCCCGTTGGTCCGCTCCACGTCGAACCGGCCCACGCGCCCCTGGCTGACCGTCGCGAACAGGTCCACCCGCGGGAGGAGGGGCCGCAGGGTCCGTTCCACCGTGCCCTCCCCGGTGCCGGACGTCCCGGCGGCGCCACCGGTGAAGTCCCGCCAGCGGACCGGGAAGACGACGGTCTCCACGCGGGCCGGACCGTCCGCCGTCCGGATCGTGGTGCCGTCGAGGGCGAGCGCGGTCGCCCCGGACGGGTTGGAGGTCCGGATGTCGCGGTCGAGCGTGAACGGGTCGAACCCGGTGACCAGAACGCGCCGCATCGCCTCGCGCGGCGGAAAGCGCACGGAGGTCTGGCCGCGCGAGTTCCGCTCCAAGTCGTCGATCAGGCGGGCGCGTCCGGCCGCGGTCAGCCCGAACCCGGGTTCCCACAGGCGTACTTCGCGGGTCATGCCGAGCCGTGCCCAGTACAGCGGCCGGTCGTCGTCCCGGCTCAGATCCCCGCCCGCCGGGCCCCGGCCCTGCGCCCGGTCGACCGCCCGCCGCCAGAGCCGCGCGCCCTGCCGTGTCACGATCCGCTCGGCCTGCGCGTACGACCGGGCCCTGTCCAGCGCGCGCAGGAACTCCGGTGCGACCGCGTCGAATCCGGAGCGCCGCAGGATCTCCCGGGGCGCCGCCCCGTCCAGCCGCCGCTCCTCGACCGTGGGCGTCTCGGCGACGGTCGCCGCCTGGGCCGGTGTCGCGGAGAGCCCCGCCAGCAGGGCGAGTCCGAGAACGCAGATCCGAACGGGTAACCAAGTCAAGGGAGTTCGGGCCTTCCGTCGAGTGAGGGCTGCCGGGCCGCGGCAGTATCCCGTGACGAAGGGGGCCCACGCCACGGCGCGTGACGGAAGTGGCCGAAGGACGACGGCTGTTGGACGGGCCGGGGACGCCACCCGTCGCCTCCCGGCACCTGCCGGTCCCGGCCTCCGGCGCCGGCCGGTCCCGGCCTCCGGCGCCCGCCCAGACGGCCGGGAACGACCGTCGCCCGCCGCGCGGTTCCCCGCGCCCGGCTCACGGCGCCGACCGTTCGGGGGGCAACCGATGCAGGATGGAGGGGCGCAGCCCGACGGCTTTCTACGAGGAGGTGCCGGTATGGCGGACACAGCGAGCGGCCGGAAGAACGCGGCGGCCCGGGCCGAGGCCGAGACGGCCCGTGAGGCGGTCGTCGAGGCGGCCCTCGCCGCGCTCGACCTGGACGCGAAGGCCCGGCTGCTGTCCGGCCAGGACATGTGGACCCTGCCCGCGCTCCCCGAGATCGGGCTGGAGTCCCTGGTCATGTCCGACGGCCCGATCGGCGTCCGGGGCGTCCGCTGGACCTCCGACGACCCCTCCGTCGCGCTCCCCTCGCCCACCGCGCTCGCCGCCACCTGGGACCCGGACCTGGCACGCCGCGCCGGGGTCCTGCTCGCCCAGGAGGCCCGCCGCAAGGGCGTCCACGTCCTGCTGGCCCCCACCGTCAACCTGCACCGCTCACCGCTCGGCGGCCGTCACTTCGAGGCCTACAGCGAGGACCCGCTCCTCACCGGCGCGATCGGCGGCGGCTACGTCCGGGGCGTGCAGTCCGGCGGAGTCGGCACCACCGTCAAGCACTTCGTGGCGAACGACGCCGAGACCGACCGCTTCACCGCGAACAACCTCGTCTCCGAACGGGCCCTGCGCGAGCTGTACTTGGCCCCCTTCGAGGCCATCGTCGAGAACGCCCGTCCCTGGGGTGTCATGACCGCCTACAACTCGGTCAACGGCACGACCATGACCGAGCACCACCACCTGGTGAACGAGGTCCTGCGCGGCGCGTGGGGGTTCGACGGCTTCAACGTCTCCGACTGGTCGGCCGCCCGCTCCACCCGCGCCGCGATCGAGGGCGGACTCGACGTCGCCATGCCCGGCCCCCGGACCGTCTACGGCGCACCGCTCGCCGCCGCCGTACGGGCCGGCGAGGTGGCGGAGGCCGCGGTCGACGCGGCCGTGCGCAACGTGCTCCGCCTCGCCGCCCGCGTCGGCGTCCTGGCGGGCGCCGAGCCGGTCGTGACCGAGCCGCCCAGGACCGTGGACGGCCGGGCGCTGGCCCGCGAGATCGCCCGCCGCTCCTTCGTGCTCGTCCGCAACGAGGGCGCCCTGCCGCTCGCCGCCGGCCACCGGGTGGCCCTCGTCGGAGCCGCCGCCCGTGACGCCCGCGTCCAGGGGGGCGGCTCCGCCACCGTCTTCCCCGCCCGGATCGTCTCGCCCCTCGACGGTCTCGCCGCGGCCCTGCCGGAGGGCTCCCTCACGTACGCCGTCGGCGCAGACCCGGACGTGGAACTCCCCGTAGCCGACAAGGGGTTCGTCCTGCGCGCGGTCTGCCGCGACGCGGCCGGCGAGATCATCGGCAGCGGCTCGGCCCCGAACGGCACCATCAAATGGATGGGCGACGACCTGCCCGAGGGCGTCACCCCCGACATCCTCCACACCGTCGAACTCACCGGCACCTTCACCCCGCGTGACAGCGGCCGGCACACCTTCGGCATCAAGGGCCTCGGCGCGTTCACCCTCACCGTCGACGGCACGACGTACTTCGACGACGTCCAGAGCGCCGACCGGGACGACCCCTTCGTGACCTTCTTCGGCGCCCCGGTGCCCCGCGGCGAGGCCGAACTCACCGCGGGCGAACCGGTCGAGGTCTCCCTCACCCACGCCGTCGTGTTCCCCGAGGGCGCCGCGACGACGGTCGTCGGTTTCTCGCTCGCCCACCGGGAGCCCGTGCGTGACCCGGACGAGCTGATCGCCGAGGCCGTCGAGGCGGCCCGCGCCGCCGACACCGTCGTCGTCGTGGTCGCCACCACCGACCGCGTCGAGTCGGAGGGCTTCGACCGGGCGGACCTGAGGCTCCCGGGCCGGCAGGACGCGCTGGTGCACGCCGTCGCCGCCGCCAACCCGAACACCGTCGTGGTCGTCAACTCCGGCTCACCGGTGGAACTCCCGTGGCGCGACGAGGTCGCGGCGGTGCTCCTCGGCTGGTTCCCGGGCCAGGAGGGCGGCGCGGCCCTCGCCGACGTCCTCACGGGTGTCCACGAGCCGGGCGGCCGCCTCCCCACCACCTGGGGCCCCCTCGCCGACGCCCCGGTCACCCGGGTCCGTCCGGCCGACGGCGAACTCCCTTACGCCGAGGACGTCTTCATCGGCTACCGCGCCTGGGACAGGGCGGGCAGGACCCCCTCGTACCCCTTCGGGCACGGTCTCGGCTACACCGACTGGACGTACGAGTCGATCGAGGTCGAGGGCGAGGACGGCACCACCAACGACACCGTCCGTGTCCGTGTCCGCGTCCGCAACCGCGGTGAGCGCGCCGGGCGCGAGGTCGTCCAGGTCTACCTCGCGCCGGTGGGACCCGACGCCGAGCGGCCCGTCCGGGCACTCGCCGGATTCGCGGGGGTGGAGGCCGGGCCCGGGGAGAGCGCCGAGGCCGTCGTGGAACTTCCGCGCCGCGCGTTCGAGGTCTGGGACACCGCGGCGGACATGTGGGCGTTTGTGAAGGGTTCGTACGAGATCCGGGCAGGCCGTAGCCTTTTGGACTACCGTCTGAGCACGATCGTGGAGGCGTGAGCGACGCCCCCTCGACCAGCTCCGGTCCGGTACCTGACACCCGGACCGGAGCTTGCCGTTCCCTCGTTGCGGGCGGGCGGCACCAGGACCCCGCAGCGAACGGCCGGACAGCCCTCAGTCGCGCACGGAGAACCCGTACACCGTCTCCGAGGTGAACACCTCACCCGGCCGCAGCACGGTGCTCGGGAAGTCCGGCCGGTTCGGGGAGTCGGGGAAGTGCTGCGTCTCCAGCGCGATGCCGTCGCCCGGGGTGAAGGGGGCGTCCAGGTGGTCGGCGGTGTAGAGCTGGAGGCCGGGTTCGGTGGTCGCCACGGTCAGCACCCGCCCGGACGCCGGGTCGTACAGCTCGGCGACCTCCACGGGCGTGCTCGTGAGCCCCTTGTCGAGCACGTAGTTGTGGTCGTACCCCGAGCCGGTCTTGCGGGGCTCCCGGAAGTCGAAGCGGGTGCCCTCGACGGGGTCGAGCTCCCCGGTCGGGATGAGGTCCCCGTCCACCCGCGTCAACCGCGAGGCGTCGAGCCGCAGTTCGTGCCCGTGCGCGCTGCCCGAGCCGCCCAGGTTCCAGTACGTGTGGTTCGTCAGGTTCACCACGGTCGGCGCGTCCGTGACCGCCTCGTAGGCGATCCGCAGCGCGCCCCGCTCGTCGAGGGTGTACGTCGCCGAGACCTCCAGGCGGCCCGGGAAGCGCTCCTCGCCGTCCGGGCTGACCCGGGAGAGCCGGAGCCCGTGTTCGAGCGGCTCCGCGTCCCACACGCGCTTGTCGAAGCCGCCGTCGCCGCCGTGCAGCGAGTTGGGCCCGTTGTTCGGGCCGAGGCGGTGGGTCACGCCGTCCAGGGTGAAGCGGGCGCCTCCGATCCGGTTCGCGTACCGCCCCACCAGCGCCCCCAGGTACGGGCCTGGATTCGCCGTGTACCCCGCGAGGTCGGGGAAGCCCAGCGTCACGCCCCCGGCCCGCCCGTCGCGGTCCGGCACCTCGGCCGACTGCACGATCCCGCCGTACGTGAGCACGCGCACTCTGACCCCGGACCGCTCCAGAGTCCAGCGATGAACCGGGGTGCCGTCGGAAAGTGTGCCGAAAAGTTCACTCATGAGGGAAACCCTAGGTCACCGGTTCGCGCGCGGTGACGGTCCGGTAGGCGATCTCCGCGAGTCGCGCCTGTCCGTCGACGCTCGGGTGGAACCAGTCCCAGTGGCTCAACTGGTCCGTGCCGAAGCGGTAGTCGAACACCGCGCCCCCGTCGAAGCGGCAGCGCCGGTCCTTGGCGCACACCTCCCGGAGCACCTCGTTGTACGCCTCCACCCGGCCCTGCACCTTCCCGCGCCGCAGGGTCGCCGCCGTGTCCAGCGCGTCCGCGTCACCGAGCATCGACGGGCAGATCCCCAGCTTCCAGACCTGCTTGCCCAGCGGATTGCCACGCCCCTCGGACCACAGCCGCTTCAGATCCGGCACGCTCGACACGTACACCTGGGCCTTGGGCAGCGAGCGGCGCAGCGTGCGCAGCGCGTCCTGGAACCCGGTGCGGAAGTCGGCGACCGAGGTCATCGCCGAGGTGGACGAGCGGCACGCGTCGTTGGCCCCGGCCATCACCGTGACCAGTTCCGGCTTCCGGGTCACCGCCCGCGCCATCTGCCCGGGCAGATCGGCCATCCGCGCCCCGGTCACCGCGTAGTTCCAGCTGCGCTCGGCCGCCCCGGCCGTGCCGAGCAGACGTACGGCGAGGCTGTTCACCCCCGGGTCGCTGCCGGTCGCCCACGACACCTCGGGACAGTCGGACAGCACACTGCACGCGTCGAACCCGCGGGTGATGGAGTCGCCGACCGCCGCCATGGACCTCGGGCTGCGGTCCCAGACCGGTGTCGGCTTCGGGGACGGCCGCGCCGCCGCGGTCCCTCTCGACGTGGCGGAATCACCACCGGCGGCGTCGCAGGCGGCGACGCCGAGGAGGGCCGCCGCCGCGAAGGCGAGGACGGCCCTAGAACGGTGGCTGCGATTCCGCATCCCCTGGTCTCCTCGTTCGTTGTACAGGGTTGGTCGGCACCCGCTCCGCGCGGTCGGTCGCACCACGTAGTGAACGGCCGGTCGCACCGCGTTTCCCTGGGTGGCCGCCGTTGCCCGGGGGGCGACCCCGGACCCCCGGCAGGCGGGTCCGGACGCGTCCCGCCGGGTGAAACCTCGGAGGTTCCGGGCGCTTGGACCGACGGTACGTCACACTCCTTGCGCCGCCGCACGGTAGCCTCGCCCCGTGGCCGCCCTGCCACTGCCGTTCCGCTAAGTTACAAGATGTCTCGCTCTGTCCGGAGGCCCCAGTGACGACACGTGGAGTTCTCTACGTGCACTCCGCGCCCCGCGCGTTGTGTCCGCATGTCGAGTGGGCGGTCGCGGGGGTGCTCGGCACGCGCGTCAACCTCGACTGGATCCGGCAGCCCGCCGCGCCGGGCACCTGGAGATCCGAGTTCTCCTTCAAGGGCGAGGTCGGCACCGCCTCCAAGCTGGCCTCCGCGCTGCGCGGCTGGCACCTGCTGCGCTTCGAGGTCACCGCCGAGCCCTGCCCCACCGCCGAGGGCGAGCGCTACAGCTGCACCCCCGAGCTCGGCATCTTCCACGCGGTCACCGGGATCCACGGCGACATCCTCATCCCCGAGGACCGGCTGCGCGCGGCCCTCCTGCGCTCCCAGCACGGCGAGAGCGACCTGGAGGCCGACCTCGCCAAACTCCTCGGCAAGCCCTGGGACGACGAGCTGGAGCCCTTCCGCTACGCCGGCGAGGGCGCCCCGGTCCGCTGGCTGCACCAAGTGGTCTGACCCGCCCGCGCAGGGCGCCCGACCGACGACGAACGGCGTGTGGCCCGTACCCCCTTTGCCAGGGGTACGGGCCACACGCCGTTCAGAGCGGAGCAGGCGGCGTCAGACGGTACGGAACGCCAGCACCACGTTGTGTCCGCCGAAGCCGAACGAGTCGTTCAGCGCGGCGATCCGGCCCTCGGCGCGCAGCTTGCGCGGCTCACCGCGGACGATGTCGGCGGCGGCCTCGGCCTCGGGGTCGAGGTTCTCCACGTTGATGGTCGGCGGAGCGAGCCGGTGGTACAGCGCGAGGACGGCCGCGACCGACTCGACGCCACCGGCGCCACCGAGGAGGTGACCGGTCATCGACTTGGTCGCCGAGACCGCGAAGTGGTCGGCCTCGTCGCCGAACACCTTGCGCAGCGCCTTCAGCTCGGCGACGTCACCGGCCGGCGTCGAGGTGGCGTGCGCGTTCACGTGCACGATCTCCGCGGGGTCCAGGTCGGTGCTGTCGAGCAGGTTCTGCAGGGCGTGCGAGATGCCGCGGCCCTCGGGCTCCGGCTGCACGATGTCGTGCGCGTCGGCGGAGATGCCCTGGCCGACCGCCTCGGCGTACACCCGGGCACCGCGCTGGGCGGCGTGCTCGGCGGACTCCAGGACGATGACACCGGCGCCCTCGCCGAGGACGAAGCCGTCACGGGCGACGTCGTAGGGACGCGAGGCGCCCTCGGGGTCGTCGTTGTTCTTGGACATCGCCATCATGTTGCCGAACGCGGCGATGGGAAGCGGGTGGATGGCCGCCTCGGTGCCACCGGCGACGACGACGTCGGCGCGGCCCGTGCGGATCATCTCGATGGCGTAGCCGATGGCCTCGGCGCCGGACGCGCAGGCGGAGACCGGGGTGTGCACACCGGCACGGGCGCCCACGGTGAGTCCCACGTTGGCGGACGGGCCGTTCGGCATCAGCATCGGAACGGTGTGCGGGGAGACGCGGCGTACGCCCTTCTCCTTCAGCACGTCGTACTGGTCGAGCAGGGTCGTCACGCCGCCGATGCCGGAGGCGATGACAGCGCCGAGCCGGTCGGGGTCGACGTTCTTGTCCTCGCCCGCCCTGTCGGTGAAACCGGCGTCCGCCCAGGCCTCCTTGGCCGCGATCAGCGCGAACTGCGCCGAGCGGTCCAGGCGGCGGGCCTGCGGGCGGGGAATGACCTCGCTCGGCTCCACGGCGATCTGTGCCGCGATACGGACCGCCTGGTCGGCGGCCCATTCCTGCTCCAGGGGGCGTACGCCGGAACGTCCGGCGATCAGGCCCTCCCAGGTAGAGGCTGCGTCGCCACCCAGCGGTGTGGTTGCGCCGATACCGGTGACGACCACGGTGCGATTGGTCGGGCTCACGGGAATTCTTTCTCCAACGGATACGAGGATTCAGCGGCGCCACCGCCGGGTGGCGGGGCATCAGCCAGGGCGAACCAGGGCGCGCGGCCCCGGTGAACCCGGACGGTAGGCCCAGGTGCTCTGAGGATCAGGCCTGGTGCTTGAGGATGTAGGACGTCGCGTCGCCGACCGTCTTGAGGTTCTTGACGTCGTCGTCCGGGATCTTGACGTCGAAGCGCTCTTCGGCGGCGACGACGACCTCGACCATGGACAGCGAGTCGACGTCCAGGTCGTCGGTGAAGGACTTGTCCAGCTGGACGTCCTCGGTGGGGATCCCGGCGATCTCGTTGACGATCTCGGCGAGACCTTCGACGATCTCTTCCTGAGTGGCGGCCATGTCAGGCGCTCCTTCGGTGTGTTTCCAGAGGGGTGGCGGATTCCGTACGGACCGGATGATCCGGTACGGAGTGCCTAGGGGAGGGTAACGACCGTCGCGGCGTACACGAGACCCGCCCCGAAGCCGATGACGAGCGCGGTGTCGCCGCTCTTCGCCGCACCGGTCGCCAGGAGCCGCTCCATCGCGAGCGGGATCGAGGCGGCCGAGGTGTTGCCGGTGGTGCGCACGTCACGCGCGACCGTGACGTGTGCCGGCAGTTTCAGCGTCTTCACCATCGAGTCGATGATCCGCTCGTTGGCCTGGTGGGGAATGAAGACATCCAGGTCGTCCGGCGAGAGCCCGGCGGCTTCCAGGGCCTCCGTGGCGACCTTCGCCATCTCGAACACGGCCCAGCGGAAAACCGCCTGGCCCTCCTGCGTGATGGCAGGGAACTTGACATCGCCCTTGGAGTCGAGCGGGAGCTGCGAGACGTCGCCGGTCCGGAACTGGTCCCAGGGGACGGTCTGCTTGATCGTGCCGGCCTTGTCGCCCTCGCTGCCCCAGACGGTGGGGCCGATGTGCGGCTCGTCCGAGGGGCCCACGACGACCGCGCCCGCGCCGTCGCCGAACAGGAAGGCCGTCGCGCGGTCCTCCAGGTCGGTGAGGTCGGACAGCCGCTCCACGCCGATGACGAGGACGTACTCGGCCGAACCCTCGACGATCATGCCCTTGGCCAGCGTCAGGCCGTAGCCGAAGCCCGCGCAGCCGGCCGAGATGTCGAAGGCCGCGGCCTTGTTCGTGCCGAGCTTGTCGGCGATCTCGGTGGCGATGGCCGGGGTCTGGCTGAAGTGCGACACGGTGGAGACCACCACGGCGCCGATCTGCTCGGCCCTGATCCCGGCGTCGGCGATGGCCTTGCCGGACGCCTCGATCGACATCGCGGCGACGGTCTCCTCGTCGGAGGCCCAGTGCCGGGTCTCGATGCCGGAGCGCGAGCGGATCCACTCGTCGGACGAGTCGATCGTCTCCAGGATCACCTCGTTGGGCACCACCCGGACGGGACGGTAGCCGCCCACGCCCAGGATGCGCGCGAACGGGGCGCCCTTGGGTGCCTTGATCTTCGACATGCTCTCGGGCTCCTTACGCTGCGCTGTGCTCGGCGATGAGCGCGCGAGCGGCGTCGAGGTCGTCGGGTGTCTTCAGGGCCAGCGTCGCGACGCCGGGCAGCGCGCGCTTGGCGAGACCGGTCAGCGTGCCGCCGGGGCACACCTCGACCAGCGCGGTCGCGCCGAGCTCCTTGAACGTCTCCATGCACAGGTCCCAGCGGACCGGGTTGGCGACCTGGCCGACCAGGCGCGAGACGACCTCGGCACCGGAGGCGACGGCCTGTCCGTCCCGGTTCGAGACGTACGTGATCCGCGGGTCCGCCGGAGTCAGGTCCGCGGCGGCCTTCTCCAGCGACTCGACCGCGGGGGCCATGTGCGCGGTGTGGAACGCGCCCGCCACCTTCAGGGCCACGACACGCCGGACGCCCTCGGGCTTGTCCGCCTCCAGGGCGGCCAACTGCTCCAGGGTGCCGGCGGCCACGATCTGGCCCGCGCCGTTCACGTTCGCCGGGGTCAGCCCGAGCTTCTCCAGGTGCGCGACCGTCGTGTCGGGGTCTCCGCCGAGCAGTGCCGACATGCCGGTCCGCGTGATCGCGGCGGCGTCGGCCATCGCGAGGCCCCGCTTGCGCACGAGGGTCAGCGCGGCGGTGTCGCCGAGCACTCCGGCGAACGCGGCGGCCGTGATCTCGCCGACGCTGTGACCGGCGACCGCGCCGGGGTTCACGTCACCGAGTGCCGCGGCGGACAGGAGACCGGCGGCGACCAGGAGCGGCTGGGCGACAGCCGTGTCCCGGATCGCGTCCGCGTCGGCCTGGGTGCCGTAGTGGGCAAGGTCGAGCCCGATGGCGTCCGACCACGCGGCGAGGCGTTCGGCGGCGCCGGGGAGGTCGAGCCAAGGAGTCAGGAAGCCGGGCGTCTGAGCGCCCTGGCCGGGAGCGACGAGTACGAGCACTCTCACACTCTCTCTTGTGGACGGCCACGACCGCCCGTGGGGACAGGGACGAAGAACACGAGGGGGAATTGTAGGCCCCCGACAAAAGGCTAGGTCTGGGGATCTCCATCGGCGAGACGCCCCAGGATCAGCGCGATCCGCAGCGTGAACGCGGAGCGTACATCCGACGGCGACCAGCCGGTGACGTCAGTCACACGTCGGAGCCGGTAGCGCACGGTGTTGGGATGGACGAAGAGCATCCGGGCGGCGCCTTCGAGGCTGCTCGCCTGTTCCAGATAGACGCTGAGCGTCTCCAGAAGCGCGGAGCCCGCCTCCTCCAGCGGTCTGTAGATCTCCTCCACCAACTGTTCGCGGGCGGCAGGGTCCGAGGCGATCGCGCGCTCCGGCAGCAGGTCGTCGGCCAGGACCGGGCGCGGGGCGTCCTGCCAGGCGAAACACGCCTTCAGTCCGGCCGCCGCGGCCTGCGCGGACCGGGTCGCGGCGAGCAGATCGGGCACGATCGGACCGGCGACGACGGATCCGGCGGCGTACGGGCCGATCAGCGACTTCGCCACGGCGAGCGGGTTGTCGCTGCCGCCCGCGATGACGACCAGCCGGTCCCCGAGCACCCCGGTCAGCACCTGCAGCTTGGCGTGCCGCGCGGCCCGCCGGATCGCCTCGACCGTCAGCTCGCTGTCACCGTCGGGTGCCGTGCCCAGCACCACACAGACATGGTCGGGGGAGTTCCAGCCGAGCGCGGCGGCCCGGGAGACGGCGCCCTCGTCCGCCTCGCCGGAGAGCACCGCGTTCACGACGAGCGATTCGAGCCGGGCGTCCCAGGCGCCGCGTGCCTCCGCCGCCTGCGCGTACACCTGGGCGGTGGCGAAGGCGATCTCACGGGCGTAGACCAGCAGCGCCTCGCGCAGCACGGACTCGTCGCCGGGAGCCGCCACCTCGTCGATGGCCGATTCCATGACCTCGATTGTGGTCCGCACCATCTCCACCGTCTGGCGCAGCGTGATCGCCCTGGTCAGCTCGCGTGGCGCGGTCCCGAAGACATCGGTGGAGATGGCCTGCGGCGCGTCCGGGTGCCGGAACCACTCGGTGAAGGCGGCGATACCGGCCTGGGCGACAAGACCGATCCACGACCGGTTCTCCGGGGGCATGGCCCGGTACCACGGCAGCGTCTCGTCCATCCGCGTGATGGCCTGGGCGGCGAGACTGCCGGCCGATTTCTCCAGCCGCCTCAGGGTCGCGGTGTGCGAGTCGACGTCGTGCGCTGGGCGCTCGGTCTTGCGGGCTTCGGGTTCGGGCACGGGACAAGACTGCCTTATCAGGACGGAGCCGTGCGGCGGCGGGTCGCAAGTAAGGACGGAGCGGTCGCCGCGCCCCGGCTACCGTGGTGGATGTGATGGACGTCCGCCGCGCCGACGAGCGCTACAGCGGAGGGGATCCGGCGGCCGGGATCTCCTCGTTCCACGCCTTCTCCTTCGGCCCGCACTACGACCCCGACAACCTCCGCTTCGGCGCGGTCATCGCCTGCAACGAGGAGCGGCTCGTTCCCGGAGCGGGTTTCGACGAGCACCCGCACAGCCACACCGAGATCGTCACCTGGGTGGTCGAAGGGGAGCTGACCCATCGCGACGCGAACGGCCACGAGTCGGTGCTGCGGCACGGAGACGTCCAGCGGCTGAGTTCCGCGGGCGGCGTCCGCCACGTGGAGCGCAACGACGGCGAGCTGCCGCTGGCCTTCGTCCAGATGTGGCTGGCCCCGCTGGAACCGGGCGGCGACCCCGCGTACGAGGTCGTCCACGGCATCGCCGACTCCACCCCGTACGCGGTCCCGGAGGCGGGCGCCATGCTCCATGTGCGCCGGCTGACGGCGGGCGAGCGCACGGCGGTCCCCGACGCGCCCTTCGTCTACGTCCACGTCGTGCGCGGCGAGATCCGGCTGGACGGCGAGGAGCTGGGGGAGGGCGACGCGGTCCGCATCACGGACGCCAAGGACCTGGAGGCCGTCGCGGGCGCCCCCGCCGAGCTGCTGGTGTGGGAGATGGCGGTCGGCTGACGGGTGCCGGTGCCGCCGTCCGGACTTCCCGGTCCGCCACGGAGCCCGGACTTCCCGGTCCGCCACGGAGCCCGGGGTCCCGAGCCGCCATGGAGCCGGAGTGCCGGGCTGTCCGGGTGCCGCCCGGTTCGTCCCCCGCGCGGCCCGCCCGTGCCGGGGCCTACTCCGGCGCGTCCAGCTCGCGGATCAGCCGGTCTCCCTCGCGGGTCATGATCTCCGGGTCGCGCAGGGCGTGCGAGAGCAGGGACATGCCCTGGTAGGCGCCGACGAGCGCGAGCGCCCGGTCCTCGGGGCCGGTGACACCGATCTCCCGGTACTGCTGTTCGACCCAGCCCAGCAGCTGCCGGACGACCCGGCCGATGGTGAGGTCGAGGCCGCCCTCCTCCCGCTTGCCGAGCTCCGCGGCGAGCGTGCCGGTGGGGCAGCCGTAGCGCGCCGCGGTGTCCCGCCCGGAGACCCACCCCGTGACGAGCGCCTTGAGTCGGGCCCGCGGGTCGGGGAGCCGGTCGAGTTCGTCGGTGAGTTCCCGGAGCCGGTCGGCGTGCTCGGTGAGGGCCGCCTCGACCAGTTCGTCCTTGGTCTTGAAGTAGTAGTACACGTTGCCCGCCGGGACCTCGGCGGCCCGGGCGATGTCCGCGATCGTCGTGCGTTCCACGCCCTGCTCGTGCAGCACCCGGGCCGCGGCCGCCGTCAGCCGGCGCCGCTTGCCGGACGCTCCGGCCCGAGGCCCCGGGGACTTCTTTGAGTCAGTCACCCGACTGACTATAGACAGCCCGCCGCCCGCCTTGCTAGCGTCCCGCCCATCGAGTCAGTCAGTCGACTAACTAACTTCTGGGCCGAGGAGATCGACATGTACGTGGTGACGGGTGCGACCGGGAACGTCGGACGCGTGCTGGTGCGGATGCTCGCGGGAGCCGGGCTGCCGGTCACGGCGGTGGCCCGCCGGATCACCGGTTCCGACGTCCCCGGGGGAGTCCGGGCGGTCGCCGCCGACCTGGCCGACCCGGCCGGTCTGGGGCCCGCGTTCGAGGGCGCGGAGGCGCTGTTCCTGCTGGTCGCGGGGGAGGATCCGCGGGGAGTCCTGGACGCGGCGAAGACCGCCGGGATCCGCCGGGTGGTGCTGCTGTCCTCGCAGGGCGTGGCGACGCGCCCGGAGGCCTACGGGCACCCGGCCCGCTTCGAGGAGGCTGTCCGGGAGTCCGGCCTCGACTGGACGGTCCTGCGGTCGGGCGGGCTGGACTCCAACGCCTTCGCCTGGGCCGACGCGATCCGCGCCCGGCGGGAGGCCGCCGCGCCCTTCGGCGACGTCGGCCTTCCCTGTGTCGACCCCGACGACGTCGCGGCCGTCGCGGCGGCGGTCCTGCGGGAGGGCGCGCACGCCGGGGCCACCTACACCCTGACCGGCCCCGCGCCGACCACTCCGCGCGAACGGGTCGCCGCGATCGGAGCGGCCCTGGGCGAGCCGGTGCGCTTCACCGAGCAGACCCGCGAGGAGGCGCACGCCCGGATGGCGGCCTTCATGCCGCTGCCCGTGGTCGAGGGCACCCTCGCCATCCTGGGCGATCCGACCGACGAGGAACGCCGGGCCACCTCCGACGTGGAACGCGTCCTCGGCCGCGCGCCGGCCGGCTTCGCGGCCTGGGCCCGGCGCAACGCGGCGGCCTTCCGCTGACCGGGCCGGGAGCGCCGTCGGCCCGCGGGACGTCCCTCAGCCCCGCAGCTCCGCCAGCACCGCGTCGGTGAACGGGGTCCACGCCTCGATCGCCCAGGGGCCGAAGGGCCGGTCGGTCAGCGCGACGCAGGCGGCGCCCAGGACCGGGTCGACCCACAGGAACGTACCTGCCTGCCCGAAGTGGCCGAAGGTCCGTGGCGAGGACGAAGTCCCCGTCCAGTGAGGTGACTTGGAGTCGCGGATCTCGAAGCCGAGCCCCCAGTCGTTGGGGTTCTGGTGGCCGTACCCGGGCAGGACGCCCTTGGTCCCCGGGTACTGGACGGTCATCGCCTCCGCGACGGTGCGCGGGTCCAGCAGTCGCGGGGCCTGGAGCTCGGCGGCGAACCGGACGAGGTCGTCCACCGTCGAGACGCCGTCCTTCGCGGGCGAACCGTCCAGCGTCGTCGAGGTCATGCCGAGCGGTTCGAGCACCGCCTGGCGCAGATACTCGGCGAAGGGCATGTCCGCCGCCTTGGCGATGTGGTCCCCGAGGACCTCGAACCCGGCGTTGGAGTACAGCCGGCGCTCCCCGGGCGTGAACGTCGCCCGGTGCTCGTCGAAGGCCAGGCCGGAGGTGTGCGCGAGCAGGTGCCGGACCGTCGAACCGGTGGGCCCGGCCGGCTCGTCGAACTCGATCGCCCCCTCCTCGTACGCGACGAGCGCGGCGTACGCGGTGAGCGGCTTGGTGACGGAGGCGAGCGCGAAGCGGTGTCCGCCGGGCCCGTACGAGCCGGTCACCGAGCCGTCCGCGCGGACGACCGCGGCGGCGGCGGTGGGAACGGGCCAGTTCGAGATCAGCGCCAGGCTCTGCAAAGACATGCTCACGACCCTAAGCCCGCTCACAGGGTCAGCCGCATCGAGGGGTCCGGCTTGCGGACGAAGCCGAGGGACGCGTACAGCGGCTCGGCCTCGGCGGACGCGTTGAGGTCGATGTGCGCGACACCCCGCTCGCGGAACCAGCCGAGGAGCGACTCCATGCACGCGCGGGCGTAACCGCGCCGCCGGGTGTCCGGGTTGGTGGCCACGCTGAACACGCACCCGACCGCGCCGTGCGGATTGTCGGCCCGCCCGATCCGGTAGTCGATCGTCCCGGCGACGAGGGCCGCGAGAGCCCCCGGGCGGTCCGGGTGGTCCACCACGAAGGCGGCGAAGGGCCCTTCGGGATCGGCCAGTTTCCCCCGTACGGTGGGCAGCGAGGCGGCGTGCCACCCGGTGGAGCCGTCCACGGCGAAGACCGAGTCGATCATCACCTGGCGCAGGCGCAGTACTTCCCGGGCGTCCTCGGGCGTGGCGCGGCGTACGAGACCCATGACCGGCACGGTAGCCACCGCCCTCTGCCGTGTCCTCGCATTTTCGACGGGTCCGGCTTGCTTCGAGTGCACTCCAACGTTTTAGCGTGGGAGCCATGACGGTGATGGAGACCACAGCCGAGGCCACCGCGACCGACGCCTGCGCGGGCCCTCCCGAAGGGGTCCGGCGTCCGGACGGCCGGGACAACTACACGATCAGCGAGGTCGTCGCCTTCACCGGCCTCAGCGCGCACACCCTGCGCTGGTACGAGCGCATCGGGCTGATGCCGCACATCGACCGCTCGCACACCGGCCAGCGCCGCTACAACAACCGTGACCTGGACTGGCTGGGGCTCGTCGGCAAGCTCCGGCTCACCGGGATGCCGGTCGCCGACATGGTCCGCTACGCGGAGATGGTGCGCGCCGGCGACCACACGTACATGGACCGCTACGAACTCCTGGAGGCGACCCGCCGGGACGTCAAGGCCCGGATCGCGGAACTCCAGGACACCCTCGCCGTGCTCGACCGGAAGATCGGCTTCTACGGGGACGCGGGGCGCGCCCTGGCGTCGGAGAGGTCCTGACCCGGGGCGGATCCGATGACGCGCCCCGGAATCACAGCTGGGAGAGCAGTTCCGCCTTCTTGACGGAGAACTCCTCGTCGGTGACGAGCCCCGCCTCGTGCAGCTCCCCGAGATGCCGGATCCGGTCGGCGATGTCGGCCGGATCCCGGCGCGGTGCCGGGGGCACGGCCGACGGCGACGGACTCGCGGAGCGCGCGGCGGCGAGCACGGCCGCCGCGAACGGCAGCGACTCGTGGACGGGCCCGTACCCGAGCCCGAAGACGACCGCCGCCGGATCCTGATCGGCCTGGGTGGGCTGGACCGGCGTGGGCTCCCGCCGCAGCAGTCGCAGATGCCCCTCGAACAGTTCCGGGGAACGCCACTCGACCCCGCTCAGCGCGGAGACCGGGAAGGTCTGGTCGCCGGCCTTCCACTTCGCCGAGGACGCGCCCGTCCAGAACCACCGGAAGGACACCGCCTTGCCGTCGAAGGAGGCCTTCCCGTCGTACGCCTTGAAGTGCAGAGGCCCCTCGGGCGGGCTCACGAGATAGCGCTCGGCGGGTTCCCCGTCCGCGGTGAGACGGGCGCGCAGCTCGTCCGCGTAGTACTCGGCGAGTGTCTCGCGCTCGGAGGGCAGCACCAGACGGTAGGGGTCGCACCCTTCCTTGAGCTGTCCCGCGGCCGCTTCCACGAGCGGATCGGCGCCGGGTCTCGGCACCGCGCGCAGAACGACCGTGCCTCGCTTCCCGGGCGTCAGCGTCACCGCCGCGATCGCCGCCAGGGGGATACGGCGTTCGCCGAGTGCCTGGAACAGCTTCGGCGTACGGATCCCCCGTTCGAAGCGGATGAGCACGGAGTCGGACTCGAACTCCCAGGCGGCATGAAATCCGGCCAGTACGTCACCCATGCGGGCCATCGTATGCGGCACGCGAGCCTCCGTCGCCTCTCCGGGCGGACCGCGGTTCTTCGTCCTCTACGCGCGTCAGACCGACGTGTCGGCGGACAAACCCGTCCGGCATGCGTCGTTGTCGTTCGCGCACTGGACCGCGCGGTACGCGCCAATGCCGATCTCCGCGAAGTTGCGGAGACTTTCCGTGCCCGGCTCGAAGTAGCCGGTGTGTCCCTTCGCCCCGTCGGCCGACAGGACGCGCGCCCCGAACCCCTTCGACACCGGGTCCGCCCCGTGGCCGAGGCCGCCGACCTCCAGATAGGGCACGTCCTGGATCCAGTCGTCCGCGTCGCGCATCGCCCAGACCCGGGCGGTGGTGCCCAGGTTCGCCGCCTTCGCCGTCCGCATGCCGGGGCTGCCGGCGACCGCTATGTCGGAGACCCGGGAGGGCAGCGAGTGGGCGGCCACCCCGCACAGGACCGAGCCGTAGCTGTGGCAGTACAGGGCGACCCGGGAGTCTCCCGGCAGCGCCCGCACCAGCGCGTTCAGCCGCACCCCGCCGTCCTCGGCGCGCATGGCGGTGGCCGCGTCGATGCCCAGCCCGCTGGGGGTGGTGTAGTCGGCCCACGCGATCACGGCGGTCCGCTTGCCCGGGTCCGCCGCGCGCTCCGCCCGGTACAGCGAAGTCGCCATGCCGACGGGCGCGGAGTACCGCTTGTAGGTGCGCTGGAAGGAGAGCAGGTCGGTGTCGACGCCGGGCACCACGACCGAGACGTGGTCGGCCCTGTCGAGGTCGCCGAAGACCTCGGCGACCCGCCCGGAGCCGTTGGGGTCGAAGGCGAGGATCTTGCGGTTCCCGTGCAGCAGCGCCTCGTAGCGGTGCATCCGGCGGTCCGCGTCGTGCCGGCCGAGCGTCGACAGCCCGCCGTCGCGCATGCGCTTGTGCTCGACCTTGCGCTCGTGCTCCAGCGCGAGACGGTTCGCCTCGTAGCGCAGCGTCACCGGCGCCCCGTTCATGTTGCCGACCGCGAGCGGGAAGCGATGGACGAGCCGGGAGCGCTGCGCGGCGTCGAGCGTGCCGAAGAACCTGGCCAGCCGGTCCGGGGCGGAGTCCGCGTCGGGAAGGCGCTGACCGGCGACGCTCGCGTGCTCCCACGCGGAGCGGGACGCCTGGAGAGGCGTGGCGGCCCGGTGGCCATGGAGCGCGGTCCAGCCACTGGTGGCCAGCATCACGAACACCACGGCCAGCGCGAGAGTCGCGCGCCAGACGCCGAGTTGGGGGGATGTGTCGAAGGAAGTCACTGAGAGGACACCCTAGGAGAAGTGAGGAGCCTCCCGTTAAACGAGTGACTGGGATCACGTTTCTCGTGGGGCGATTGGGGCAAACCGGGTTCAGTTTGAGATAAATACTGACGCTCTGTGCGCAGTTGTCTGCGACGCGTGTCCTATATGTGACGCTCCGCGTAGGGGTGTTGCGGGTCCCCGGGCAGGGCGCCGAGGTCTCGCGCGCAGCTCATCCGTACAACGTGCGGGGGTGCGCGCCGGGTTCCGGCCGCGGGTGTGACACGGCACGCGCGACGGGGCGTGCGCCGGAAGCGTCGAAGGGTGACGGTGACGATGTGTCATCGGGTCGTCACTCGGGGCCGGGTCCCCACTTCTGCGCCAACGCGGGCCCCACATGGTCGAGGTAGGCGGCGGTCAGCTCGCGGATCGCCGCCACGCTGGTGTCCTCGCCGGCGCCCCACAGGCGGCCCGTCACCCGCATCACCCCGCCGAACACGGCGACCGCGATGCGCGGGCGGGGGTCGGTGTCCATGTCCAGGCCCTCACGCTCGGCGATCAGCCGGGCGATCTCCTCCTCGACCTCCTCCGAGCGGCGCAGGTGGACGGCGAGCAGCGCGGGCGTCGACTCGATCAACCGGTAGGTGCGCATGTGCAGTTCGATCGGGACCACGGCCTCGATCGCCTCGCCGATGGTGTCCCAGCTCTCCAGGACCGCCCGTCGCAGCGCCTCCAACGGGGCCTCGTGGGAGGGGCGTTCACGCACCGCGGCGATGAAGTGCGACTCCGCGAGACGCTGCAGGAAGAGGGCGGCGTCCTCCTTGCCCGCGAAGTAGCGGAAGAAGGTGCGCTGGGAGACGTCGACGGCCTCGGTGATCTCGTCGACCGTGGTCCGCTCGTACCCCTGGGTGGTGAACAGTTCGAGGGCGGCCCGCAGCAGGGCGTCCCGGGTGCGCTGCTTCTTGCGCTCGCGCAGGCCGGGGCGTGGCGCCGCCGGCTCCGCGGTCCCGACGGTGTCCACCGTGCCGACCGTGTCCGTCATGGTGTCGCGATCTCTCCTCTCCGAACTGTTCACCCAGTTCAGCCTATCTGTGAGTAACGTGACAGTTACCGACTTGTGAATCAGTTTGTCAATTGTCAGCGGCTGTCACTAGCCTCGAAAAATGACTAGTCAGACCACCATCGACAAGACGGGCCCGGAGGACAAGACTCCGGTCTCCCCCTTGGACCAGGCCCCGCCCAAGGGCCTGCGTGGCCATCCGTGGTTCACCCTCATCACCGTGGCCGTCGGGGTCATGATGGTGGCCCTGGACGGCACCATCGTGGCCATCGCCAACCCCGCCATCCAGCAGGACCTCGGCGCCAGCTTCGCCGACGTCCAGTGGATCACCAACGGCTACTTCCTCGCCCTCGCGGTCACCCTGATCACCGCGGGCAAGCTCGGCGACCGGTTCGGCCACCGGCAGACCTTCCTCATCGGCGTCGTCGGCTTCGCCGCCGCCTCGGGCGCCATCGGGCTGTCCCACAGCATCGCCTTCGTGGTCACCTTCCGCGTCTTCCAGGGCCTCTTCGGAGCCCTGCTGATGCCGGCCGCGCTCGGCCTGCTCCGCGCCACCTTCCCGGCCGAGAAGCTGAACATGGCGATCGGCATCTGGGGCATGGTCATCGGCGCCTCCACCGCCGGCGGCCCGATCCTCGGCGGCCTGCTGGTCCAGCACGTCAGCTGGCAGTCGGTGTTCTTCATCAACGTGCCCGTCGGCGTCATCGCGCTGGTCCTCGGCGTGCTGATCCTCACCGACCACCGCGCCGCGAACGCCCCGCGCTCGTTCGACCTCCTCGGCATCGCGCTGCTCTCCGGCGCCATGTTCTGCCTGGTCTGGGCGCTCATCAAGGCTCCGGCCTGGGGCTGGGGCTCGCTCCAGACCTGGTCCTTCCTGGCCGCCTCGATCCTCGGCTTCGCGCTCTTCGCGCTCTGGGAGAAGCGCGTCAAGGAGCCGCTGATCCCGCTCGCGCTGTTCCGCTCGGTGCCGCTGTCGGCCGGTGTGGTCCTGATGGTCCTGATGGCCATCGCCTTCCTCGGCGGACTGTTCTTCGTCACCTTCTACCTGCAGACCGTGCACGGCATGAAGCCGGTCGAGGCCGGTCTGCACCTGCTGCCGCTGACCGGAATGATGATCGTGGGCTCGCCGCTGGCCGGCTTCCTGATCACGAAGACGGGCCCGCGCATCCCGCTCGCGGGCGGCATGGCGCTCACCGCGATCTCCATGTACGGCATGTCCACGCTGGCCACGGACACGAGCAGCCTGGTCATGTCGATCTGGTTCGCGGGCCTCGGCCTCGGCCTCGCGCCGGTCATGGTCGGCGCCACCGAGGTCATCGTCGGCAACGCCCCGATGGAGCTCTCCGGCGTCGCCGGCGGTCTCCAGCAGGCCGCCATGCAGATCGGCGGCAGCCTCGGCACCGCCGTCCTGGGCGCCGTCATGGCCTCCAAGGTCGACAACGACCTCCCGGGCAACTGGACGGACGCCGAGCTGCCGCCGCTCACCCCGGCCCAGCTGGACCAGGCGTCCGAGGCGGTCCGGGTCGGCATCGCGCCGGTCACCAAGGACACTCCGCCGGAGATCGCCGCGCGGATCACCGACGTCGCCCACAACACCTTCATCTCCGGCATGAGCCTCGCGTGCCTCGTGGCCGCGGGCGTGGCCGTCGTGGCCGTCCTCGTCGCGCTGCTCACCAAGCGGGGCGAGAACGCGGAGGCCGCGGGAGCGGGCGCCGGACACATCTGACGGGCCGGGCCGGCCGGTCCTCCCCGGGCGTTCTCCCGCCCGCCGGAGTGACCGGCCGGAGGCTCCCCGACCCGGGCGCGCCGCAGGTCACCGTCGGTCGAGCCCTCCCGCAGGGCGGGACGGCGACAGGATCCGCGGCGCGCCGCCGCGGGAGGCCGCGCATGTCCGGGTCTGCCGGCGCGGAACGGGGGTACCCGATTCATCGACCCGAACCGACCGATAGGTCACGGGAGTTGGGGAGTTGATGATGACGGGCTTCGGAAACGGTACGCGCAGGTACCCCCGGTCACGTGGCCGCACAGGCTCACGGACCGGGCCGGACAGCGCGACCCTGGGGATCGTCGGTGTCGTGTGCGCGGTGGCCGGCTTCTTCACGCTGGGGATCGTCCTCGGGCCTGCCGCGATGGTCTGCGGGTGGCTCGCGATGGGCCGCCGCTGGACCGGATCGGGGCCGGCACCGGCGCTCATAGCCCTGGTACTGGGAGCGATCGACACGCTCCTGGCGGTCATCTGGCTGGCCGGCGGCGCGGGCGGCGGCCTGCTCTGAGACGCACCGGCCGCCTCGTACCGCCGATGGGCCCGCGCACCGCCCCGAGCGGCGCGCGGGCCCATCGGCGTGCCGGGCCCGGGCGGCCAAGGTCCTGTCGTCACCTTCCCGCCCGCCCCGCGACGCCCTGCACGCTCCCCCGAGCTCTGCGGGCAGGGGGCACCCCCGCTCGCCGCACCGGGCGAAAGCCCGGGTACGTCCCGTACGGGGGACTCCGCCCGGCACACCGGGAGCACGCACCCGACGCCGCGGGGCAGCCCGCCGGGCGACGACGGGAAGGTGACGACAGGGCCTAGGCCGGGGAGTGTTCCTCCGCCCCCGCCCCGGCGCTCGCCCCCGCCTCCGAGCTCGCGCCGGTAACCGTGC
This sequence comes from Streptomyces sp. NPDC002580, assembly GCF_042889485.1. Classification (NCBI taxonomy): domain Bacteria; kingdom Bacillati; phylum Actinomycetota; class Actinomycetes; order Kitasatosporales; family Streptomycetaceae; genus Streptomyces; species Streptomyces sp. NPDC002580. Next base: position 747,937 of record NZ_JBIAQZ010000001.1, read on the forward strand.
CCGCCCCCGCCGAGAGCGGATGCGGCAGCGTTCCCGGGCCGCCCGTCAGAGCCGCGATCTCCGCCCGCAGCGCCCGCACCTCCTGCGCGAGCGCCTCGATGGCCGCCGTCTGACGCCGCTCCTCCACGTCGTCCTTCTCGAACCGGGAGATGAACCAGGCGGCGATGTTCGCGGTGACCACACCGAGGAGGGCGATCCCGGAGAGCATCAGGCCGACCGCGAGGACGCGCCCCATCCCCGTCGTCGGGGCGTGGTCGCCGTACCCCACGGTGGTCATCGTCGTGAACGACCACCACACCGCGTCACCCAGCGTCTTGATGTTCCCGTTCGGCGAGTCCCGCTCCACCGACAGCACGGCCAGCGAGCCGAACATCAGCAGCCCGACCACCGCGCCCCCGACGTACGTCGTCAGCCGGATCTGCGAGGCCATCCGCGCGCGCCGGCCCACCAGCAGCAGCGTGGAGACGAGCCGCAGCAGCCGCAGCGGCTGGAGGACCGGCAGGACGACGGCGCACAGGTCCAGCCAGTGGGTGCGGACGAAGTCCTTCCGCCGCCGGGCCAGCGCGAGCCGGACGAGGTAGTCGACGGCGAAGGCCCCCCACACCACCCACTCCACGGCCGTACAGGCGGTCGTCAGCGAACGGCCGGCGGTGCTGTCCACGATCGGCACGGCGTATGCGAGGGCGAACGCCACCGCGAGGACGAGCAGGGGCCGCTGGGTGCGCAGTTCCCAGCGGACCTGCGCCGATTCTTCCTTCATGCCCCGCATCGTAGGAGCGAACGGGGTGAGGGGCGGGGGGGGCCGGGGCCCCCCCCCCCCCCCCCCCCCCCCCCCGGGTGCGCCGCGGCCCCCCCCCCCCCCCCGGCGGGGGCCCGCCCCGCCCGCCCCCCCCAACCGGGGGGC
>NZ_JBIAQZ010000001.1:748850-952179 GCF_042889485.1 Streptomyces sp. NPDC002580
TGGGGCGGGGGGGGGGGCTGTCCCCCGGGCCCGGGCGCCTTTTGTCCGATCGGCCCCCCATGGTTGGGCGCGCCGGGGGGGGGGGGGGGGGGCCCGGGGCCCCCCCGCCCCTCACCCTCCCCGTGAAGGGTTACGCGTCGCCGCCGGCCGCGCCCGGGTCGGCGGCCGTCACGTCGAGCAGCCGATAGCGGTCGATCGCCTGCTTCAGCACCGACCGGTCCACCTTGCCCTCACGGGCCAGCTCGGTCAGCACCCCGACCACGATCGACTGCGCGTCGATGTGGAAGAAGCGCCGGGCCGCGCCGCGGGTGTCCGCGAAGCCGAAGCCGTCCGCGCCGAGGGACTGGTAGGTGCCGGGCACCCACCGGGAGATCTGGTCGGGAACCGATCGCATCCAGTCGGACACGGCCACGAACGGGCCCTGGGAGGAGGACAGCTTCCGCGTCACGTACGGGACGCGCTGCTCCTCCTCGGGGTGCAGCAGGTTGTGCCGCTCCACGTCGACGGCCTCGCGCCGCAGCTCGTTCCAGGACGTCGCCGACCAGACGTCGGCCCGGACGTTCCACTCCGCGGCGAGGATCCGCTGTGCCTCCAGGGCCCACGTGACGCCGATGCCGGAGGCCAGGATCTGCGCGGGGATGGTGCCCGAGGTGCCCTCGCTGAAGCGGTAGAGGCCCTTCAGGATGCCCTCGGCGTCCACGTTCTCCGGCTCGGCCGGGTGCTGGAGCGGCTCGTTGTAGACGGTGAGGTAGTAGAAGACGTCCTCGCCGTGCGGGTGCTCCTCGGACGAGCCGTACATGCGGCGCAGACCGTCCTGGACGATGTGCGCGATCTCGAAGCCGAACGCCGGGTCGTACGCGACACAGCCCGGGTTCGTCGAGGCGAGCAGCTGTGAGTGGCCGTCCGCGTGCTGGAGGCCCTCACCGGTCAGCGTCGTCCGGCCGGCGGTCGCGCCCAGGACGAAACCGCGCGCCAGCTGATCGGCCATCTGCCAGAACTGGTCACCCGTTCGCTGGAAACCGAACATCGAGTAGAAGACGTAGACCGGGATGAGCGGCTCGCCGTGCGTGGCGTAAGCCGAGCCCGCGGCGATCAGCGAGGCCGTGCAGCCCGCCTCCGAGATGCCGTCGTGCAGCATCTGGCCGGTCGGCGACTCCTTGTAGGCGAGCAGCAGTTCACGGTCCACCGACTCGTACTGCTGGCCGAGCGGGTTGTAGATCTTCGCGCTCGGGAAGAACGAGTCCATGCCGAACGTGCGGTACTCGTCGGGGGCGATCAGCACGAACCGCTTGCCGATCTCCTTGTCCCGCATGAGGTCCTTGAGCAGCCGCACGAAGGCCATGGTCGTGGCGATGGACTGCTGACCCGAGCCCTTCTTCACACTCGCGTACGTCTTGTCCTCGGGCAGGGTGAGCGGCTTCGACCGCACGACGCGCGTCGGGACGTACCCGCCGAGCCCCTTGCGGCGGTCGTGCATGTACTGGATCTCCTCCGAGTCCCGGCCCGGGTGGTAGTACGGCGGCGCGCCGCCCTCCAGTTGCTGGTCGGTGATCGGGATGTGCAGCCGGTCGCGGAAGCCCTTGAGGTCGGCGACCGTCAGCTTCTTCATCTGGTGCGTGGCGTTGCGGCCCTCGAAGTTCGGGCCGAGCGTCCAGCCCTTGACCGTCTGCGCCAGGATCACCGTCGGCTGGCCCTTGTGCGCCTTGGCCGCCGAGAACGCCGCGAAGATCTTCTTGTGGTCGTGGCCGCCGCGCCCGAGGTGCAGGATCTGGTCGTCGGTCATGCCCTCGACCATGGCGCGCAGCCGGTGGTCGTCACCGAAGAAGTGCTGGCGGATGTACGCGCCGGTCTCCGTGGCGTACGTCTGGAACTGGCCGTCCGGCGTGGTGTTCAGCCGGTTGACCAGCACCCCGTCACGGTCCTGCGCGAGCAGCGGGTCCCAGGTGCGGTCCCACACCAGCTTGATGACGTTCCAGCCGGCGCCCCGGAACTGCGACTCCAGCTCCTGGATGATCTTGCCGTTGCCGCGCACCGGGCCGTCGAGGCGCTGGAGGTTGCAGTTCACGACGAAGGTCAGGTTGTCCAGGCCCTCGCGCGCGGCGATCGACAGCTGGCCGAGCGACTCCGGCTCGTCCATCTCGCCGTCGCCGAGGAACGCCCATACGTGGGATTTGGAGGTGTCCGCGATGTCGCGCGCCTCCATGTAGCGGTTCATCCGCGCCTGGAAGATCGCGCCGAGCGGGCCGAGGCCCATCGACACGGTCGGGAACTCCCAGAAGTCCGGCATGAGCCGCGGGTGCGGGTACGAGGACAGTCCGTGGGGCGCCTTCGACTTCTCCTGGCGGAACGCGTCGAGCTGCTGCTCGGAGAGCCGGTCCAGGAGGAACGCGCGGGCGTAGATGCCCGGCGAGGCGTGCCCCTGGAAGAAGATCTGGTCGCCGCCGTCGCCCTCGTCCTTGCCGCGGAAGAAGTGGTTGAAGCCGACGTCGTACAGCGAGGCCGAGGAGGCGAAGGTCGCGATGTGGCCGCCGACGCCGATCCCCGGACGCTGCGCCCGGGAGACCATGACGGCCGCGTTCCAGCGGGTCGCGTTGAGGACCTTGCGCTCGATCTCCTCGTTGCCCGGGAAGAACGGCTCGTCCTTGGTCGCGATCGTGTTGACGTAGTCCGTGCTGCGCATCTCGGGCACGGCCACGCGCTTCTCGCGGGCCCGTTCGATCAGCCGCAGCATCAAATAGCGGGCCCGCTCACGGCCGCGCTCGTCGACGGCGGCGTCGAGGGAGTCGAGCCACTCCTGAGTCTCCTCAGGGTCGAAATCCGGGACCTGGCTGGGAAGGCCGCCAATGATGATCGGGTTGCGATCGGATCCGGAAGCCACGCTGTTCCTTCGCTGTCGGAGGGCTGTCTGCGGTGGGTTTTCCCTGCATCTGCACCGTTCCCCATCGTGTACCTCGGGAACGCATCCGTCATCTCTACTAAGGGGTAACCGGGACGTTCGCACAGACCGTTGGGACGGGCCCGACCAAAACGCAACGATACGCTCAGTACGTGACGCGTTCCGCAAAGCCGTTCGGCCCTCGTACGCCCCAAGGGTTCCGAAGTGAAGAAAAGGGGCAGAAGGGTGTGGTGCCCGTCACTTGGCGTCATGATGACCCGCCGGGAGTTGCGTCGACACTGCCAGGATCGTCACCGTTTCGGCGGTCTCGACGGCCGGGTACTTGCGCGATCCGCTCCGCCCGTGTGGACTACGGCCAACGCTTCGCGCACGCGCGACGCTGAGACTTCCCCTGACTCCGTACGAGCAGGGGGAGGACCTAATTCCGAAACATGATCAGGAGGCAAGCCGTGAGCGCGACCGCGGACCACGCGGAGGAGCGGACCAACCCGGCCGCCAGGCTGGGGTTCGAGCCCGGACAGGTGGTCCAGGAGATCGGCTTCGACGACGACGTTGACCACGAGCTCCGTGAAGGCATCGAATCGCTGATCGGCCAGGATCTGGTCGACGAGGACTACGACGACGTCGCTGACGTGGTGTTGTTGTGGTTCCGGGACGAGGACGGCGATCTCACGGACGCACTGGTGGACGTCATCGGTCTCCTTGAGGACGGCGGCATGATCTGGCTGCTGACCCCGAAGACCGGCAGGGACGGCTACGTCGAGCCCAGCGACATCAGTGATGCCGCACAGACAGCCGGCCTCTCCCAGACGAAGAGCATCTCCGTCGGCAAGGAATGGTCGGGCACCCGCCTGGCCACCCCCAAGTCGAAGCGCTGAGCTGCAGCCCCGTCTGCAAGCAGAGCATCCGTGAGGCCCCCGCCGAGCCACCTCGGCGGGGGCCTCACGCATGCCCCGAACCCGCCCGGCGGAGCCGCGCCGGAGCCCGGTGTCGATCACTGCGTACGCTGGTCGTCACCCGAACAGACCTTTGGAAGGGAAGCGAGTGACTATGTCCATCGAGGTCGGCACCAAGGCCCCGGACTTCGAGCTGAAGGACAACCACGGTGCCACCGTGAGACTGTCCGACTTCCGTGGCGAGAAGAACGTGGTGCTGCTCTTCTACCCGTTCGCGTTCACCGGGGTGTGCACGGGCGAGCTGTGCTCCCTGCGCGACAACCTGCCGCAGTTCACCGACCGCGACACCCAGTTGCTCGCGGTCTCCAACGACTCCATCCACACCCTGCGCGTCTTCGCCGAGCAGGAGGGCCTGGATTACCCCCTTCTCTCCGACTTCTGGCCGCACGGCAACACTTCGCGCGCCTACGGCGTCTTCGACGAGGACAAGGGCTGCGCCGTGCGCGGCACGTTCATCATCGACAAGGAGGGTGTCGTCCGCTGGACCGTCGTCAACGCCCTGCCGGACGCGCGTGACCTGAACGAGTACGTCAAGGCGCTCGACACCCTGTGATTGTTCGGTTCCAAGCCCTGCGGGGCACGGGAACCCCTCACTAGGATCGAACCGTTGATCCGATACCAACGCAGCTACGGGGCTCCCCGCCCCTGAACACCATTTGGGAGGACTCGTGGGAGTCAGCCTCAGCAAGGGCGGCAACGTATCGCTGTCGAAGGAGGCCCCGGGACTTACCGCGGTCATCGTCGGCCTGGGATGGGACGCCCGTACCACCACCGGTGTGGACTTCGACCTCGACGCCAGCGCCATCCTCACGAACGCGGACGGCAAGGTCAGCACCGACCAGAACTTCGTGTTCTTCAACAACCTGAAGAGCCCGGACGGCTCCGTGGAGCACACGGGTGACAACACCACGGGTGAGGGCGAGGGCGACGACGAGGAGATCAAGGTCAACCTCGCCACCGTCCCGGCCGACGTCCAGAAGGTGGTGTTCCCGGTCTCGATCTACGACGCCGAGAACCGCCAGCAGTCCTTCGGCCAGGTCCGCAACGCCTACATCCGCGTGCTGAACCAGGCGGGCGGCGCGGAGATCGCCCGGTACGACCTCTCCGAGGACGCCTCGACGGAGACCGCGATGGTCTTCGGCGAGCTGTACCGCAACGGCGCGGAGTGGAAGTTCCGCGCCATCGGCCAGGGCTACGCCTCGGGCCTGCGCGGCATCGCGCAGGACTTCGGCGTCAACGTCTGAGTCCTGAGCGCCACAGGCACCCCGGTCCGGTGCCGCACCGTCTCGGTGCGGCACCGGACCAGCCGTACGAATGAAGATCGACCTCGGGGAGGACCAGCATCATGGGCGTCACGCTCGCCAAGGGGGGCAATGTCTCCCTCTCGAAGGCCGCACCGAACCTCACGCAGGTGATGATCGGGCTCGGCTGGGACGCACGTTCCACCACAGGAGCCGACTTCGACCTCGACGCCAGCGCTCTGCTGTGCAACGGCGGCCGGGTGCTCGGGGACGAGTGGTTCGTCTTCTACAACCAGCTCAAGAGCCCGGACGGCTCGGTCGAGCACACCGGCGACAACCTCACGGGTGAGGGCGAGGGCGACGACGAGTCGATCCTGATCGACCTCTCCAAGGTCCCGGCCAACGTCGACAAGATCGTCTTCCCGGTCTCCATCCACGACGCGGACAACCGCGGCCAGACGTTCGGCCAGGTCAGCAACGCCTTCATTCGTGTCGTGAACCAGGCCGACGGCCAGGAGCTAGCCCGGTACGACCTGTCCGAGGACGCCTCCACCGAGACGGCGATGATCTTCGGCGAGGTCTACCGCTACAACACCGAGTGGAAGTTCCGAGCGGTCGGGCAGGGGTACGCCTCGGGGCTGCGGGGCATCGCGCTCGACTTCGGCGTCAACGTTTCCTAGGGCCACCTGCACCGGCCGAAGGCAGCCCCTTAGACTTCGTGGTCAACAGTAGGTAAAGCCGAGTACGGCGCGGGGGCGACCCTTCCCCATAGCTACCGCTTGGGGGCGATCCTCCCCCGAGCCTCCGCTTGGGGGTGCCCCCACCACACGATGATTGGGTAGCCAGTGCTTCTGAAAACCTTCGGCTGGTCGTTCGCGATTACCGCGCTCGGTCTGGTCGCAGCGGCGTTCTACGGGGGGTGGGAAGCCTTCGGCATCGTGGCGATCCTGGCCGTCCTGGAGATCTCGCTGTCCTTCGACAACGCGGTGGTCAACGCCGGGATCCTGAAGAAGATGAGTGCCTTCTGGCAGAAGATCTTCCTCACGATCGGTGTCCTGATCGCCGTCTTCGGCATGCGTCTGATCTTCCCTGTCGTCATCGTCGCCATGAGCGCCAAGATCGGCCCGATCGACGCGGTCGACCTCGCGCTGAACGACAAGGACCAGTACCAGCAGCTGGTGACCGACGCCCACCCGTCGATCGCCGCCTTCGGTGGCATGTTCCTGCTGATGATCTTCCTCGACTTCATCTTCGAGGACCGGGACATCCAGTGGCTGCGCTGGATCGAGCGGCCGCTGGCCAAGCTCGGCAAGGTCGACATGCTCTCCGTGTGCATCGCCCTGATCGTTCTCCTGATCACCTCCATGACCTTCGCGGTCCACGCCCACCAGCACGGCGGCGGCCACGTCGACAAGGCCCAGACGGTGCTGATCTCCGGCGTCGCGGGCCTGATCACCTACATGATCGTCGGTGGGCTCTCCGGCTACTTCGAGGACAAGCTCGAGGAGGAGGAGGAGCGCGAACACGAGGCCGAGGAGGAGGCCGAGCGGACCGGCAAGAAGAAGCCGGCCGTCGTCCTCGCCGGCCAGGCCGCGTTCTTCATGTTCCTGTACCTGGAAGTGCTGGACGCCTCGTTCTCCTTCGACGGTGTCATCGGCGCCTTCGCCATCACCAACGACATCGTGCTGATGGCGATCGGCCTCGGCATCGGCGCCATGTACGTCCGGTCCCTCACGGTCTACCTCGTCCGCCAGGGCACCCTCGACGACTACGTCTACCTGGAGCACGGCGCGCACTACGCGATCGGCGCGCTCGCCATGATCCTCCTCGTCACGATCCAGTACGAGATCAACGAGGTCATCACCGGCCTCGTCGGCGTCGTCCTGATCGGCTGGTCCTTCTGGTCCTCGGTGCGCCGCAACAAGGCGCTCGCGGATGCCGAGGGAAAAGGCCAGAACTCGGGCGAGAAGGCTGAGGTCTCGTCCGGGGTGTGACACTCCGCCGGTTGAGGAACGCTCTGAGCGGGGCGGTCGTGGGGGACGAGTCCTCGACGGCCGCCCCGCCGCACATCGAGGGCCGCACATCCGAACGACGTGGGGGGCGGAATGGGCATCTGGCAGGACCTGTGGCGCGGGCGTTCGGCGGACTTCGACTCCGGCAGCGCGGCCACCAACTCCATCGAACTGACCAAGCGCAACCACACGGTCTCGCTCACCAGGCAGGGCGCGGCCGGCGGCAACCTCAGGATCAACCTGTCCTGGCGGATGCGCACCTCGGACATCACCGGACCGCAGCGCGGGAGCCTGCTGCGCCACCCCTTCCGCACGTTCAAGCCGGAAGTGGTCCAGGCGCATACCCAGAGCATGGTCAACGTCGACCTCGACCTCGGCGTCATGTACGAGCTGACGGACGGCTCCAAGGGCGTCGTCCAGCCGCTCGGCGGCTTCTTCGGAGAACTCAACGCCGCGCCGTACGTGAAGCTCAGCGGCGACGACCGCTTCGGCTCGGGGTCGGGCGAGACGGCCTTCGTCAACCTGGACCACCGCGACGACATCAAACGCCTGCTGGTCTTCGTCTACATCTACGACCAGACGCCGGCCTTCGACCGCACGCACGCCATCATCACGCTCTACCCGAGCAACGGCCCGCGCATCGAGATCGGCCTGGAGGAGCGCCATCCGCAGGCCCGCTCCTGCGCCGTCGTCATGATCGAGTGCAACAAGGGCGAGGTCACCGTGCGCCGCGAGGTGAGGTTCGTGTACGGCTTCCAGGCCGAACTGGACCGACTCTACGGCTGGGGGCTCCAGTGGGGTCGCGGGTACAAGTCGAAGGCCGGCCGTTAGCCCCCGGCCGGGCTCGGACAGCCCCCGGCCGGGCTCGGACAGCCCCCGGCCGGGCTCGGACGAGGGACGGCGCCCGCGGTCAGCGGCCGAGGAACTGCGGCCCCTGCGGCGGCAGCCTGAAGTCGGGATCCGGCGCCGCGCCCACCGCCTGCGGGAAGCCGTACGCGGGCTGGGTGGCCGGCGCGGTCTGAGGCGGCGGGTAGCCGTAGCCGGCCGGACCGCCGGCCGGCTGGGGGTATCCGTACGCGGGCTCGGTCACAGCCGCCGCGGCGGGCTGCGGATAGCCGTACGCGGGCTGCTGCGGGACCGGGGGCGGCTGCTGAACGGTCGGGGCGGACTGCTCCGGCGGGAGCGGCACGGAGGCCTCGGGAGCCGTGGCGGGCGAGGCCCACGTGGTGGCCTCGGGAACGGATCCGGCCGTCGGCGTCGCGGCGGCCTCGGACTCGTCCACCGAGATCCCGAAGTCGGTCGCGAGCCCCACCAGACCGTTGGAGTAGCCCTCGCCGAGCGCCCGGAACTTCCATCCCTCGCCACGCCGGTACAGCTCGCCGCAGATCAGCGCGGTCTCCGCACCGGTCTCCGGCCTGATGTCGAAGTACGCCAGCGGTTCACCGTCCGTGACGGCAGCGTCGTACAGCAGAATGCGCAGATCCCGTACGTGGTCGAAGGTGACGTCGTCCGCCGAGGCGACCAGCAGAATCTGTCCGACACCAGGCTCGACACCCGTCAGATCTGTCTGGATCGTGTCGGTGAGGCCCTCGGAGCCGCGCTTCTTGCCGAGGCGCCACACCTTGCCGGACGGATGGCGGGGCTGGTTGTAGAAGACGAAGTCCTCGTCGGATCGCACACGACCGTCGGGACCGAGGAGCAGCGCCGAGGCATCCACATCGGGGACGCCCTGCCCGGGCGTCCAGCGCAGGACGGCACGCACCGCTGTGGCGTCCAGCGGGACGTTCGACCCTTTCAGCATCGCGTGCGTCATGCGGTCATCCTGCCCTGTCGGTCCTGGTCACGACAATGCGGGGTCGTACCGCAACCGGCGAATGCCGGACACGGTGGAGTTACCTGAACTTCACGCCCGGTGGGAATCCCAGACATGGATCCATACGTACTATTACCGGCCACATCAGATCCGGCCGCCCTAGCCGCCACGGGGGAGTTTCATGCGTCATTTCGGTCACCTCACCCCGGAAGAGCGGCAGCGCCTCTTCCACCGGGAGCCGGGCCTCTTCACGTCCGACTCACCGGCCAAAGTGCTGGCCACGGCCCTGGGGGCGACGCTCTACAGCCCCGCGACCCGGCCGCGGCTGGCCGACGACATCGTCAAACAGGCCGCGCGGGGCGTGGTCTCGATGGTGCTGTGCCTGGAGGACTCGATCGACGACTCCGAGGTCGAGGGCGCCGAGGAGAACCTGGTCCGCCAGTTCACCGACCTCGCGGCCCGGCCGGACGCCGGTGAGCCGCCGCTGCTGTTCGTGCGGGTCCGTTCCCCCGAGCAGATCCCCGACCTCGTACGGCGGCTGGGCCCGGCCGTCCGGCTGCTCTCCGGGTTCGTGATGCCGAAGTTCACCGAGGAACGCGGCACGCCCTTCCTGGAGGCGCTCGACAGCGCCGAGGCGCAGAGCGGCCGACGGCTCTTCGCCATGCCCGTCCTGGAGTCCCCCGAGCTGCTCTACCGGGAATCGCGCGTGGACACCCTGGAGGGCATCTCCCGCGCCGTCGACAAGTACCGCGACCGGGTGCTCGCGCTGCGCCTCGGCGTGACGGACTTCTGCTCCTCGTACGGACTGCGCCGGGCACCCGACATGACGGCGTACGACGTCCAGGTCGTCGCCTCCGTGATCGCCGACGTGGTGAACATGCTGGGGCGGGCCGACGGCACCGGCTTCACCGTCACCGGGCCGGTGTGGGAGTACTTCCGCGTCCAGGAGCGCATGTTCAAGCCGCAGCTGCGCCGCAGCCCCTTCCTGGAGGGCCAGGCGGAGGAGCTGCGCGCCACGCTGATCGAGCACGCCATGGACGGGCTGCTGCGCGAGATCACCCTCGACCAGGCCAACGGGCTCCTCGGAAAGACGTGCATCCACCCCTCGCACGTGCCACCCGTGCACGCACTGTCCGTGGTCAGCCACGAGGAATTCAGTGACGCCCAGGACATCCTCAGGCCGGAACGCGGCGGTGGGGGTGTACTGAGGTCGGCGTACACGAACAAAATGAACGAGGTGAAGCCGCATCGTGCCTGGGCCGAGCGCACCCTGCTGCGCGCCGAGGTCTTCGGGGTCGCCCACGAGGACATCGGCTTCGTCGAGCTGCTCACCGCCGGACTCCCGGAGTGAGCGGGACCGGCCGAGCGACGAGCAACCCCGACAGCAAGGAACCGATGAACACCCCAGCGCACGACCCCCACGAGCCGCACGACCGTGACGGCGGGAACGCCCCGGACACCGCCGACGACGCGGTGTGGACCGGGACCTGGGTCGCCGAGCGGCTCGGTGTCGAACTCGTCGGCGACGAGGGGCTGAGCGAGCTGCTGGGGCTCGCGCTGCGGCGCAACCCCAAGCGGGCCCACCTGCTCGTCTCGAACGTCCTGGGCAAGCACGTGCCGCAGTCGCCGTCCGTCGTCCACGGGTACGGGTTCGCGCTCGGCCGGCGGGTGCGCGAGCTGCTGGGCACCGAGGAGGCCCGCGCGGCCGTGGTCCTCGGGTACGCCGAGACGGCCACCGGGCTCGGCCACTCGGTCGCGGACGGCGTGGGCGTCGCGCCCTGCCTGCACTCCACCCGCCGCCCGGTCCCCGGCGTCCGGCGGGCGGGCGGCTTCGAGGAGTCCCACTCGCACGCCACCTCGCACCTCCTGCTCCCCGAGGACCCGGACCTGCTGGCGGGCCCCGGCCCGCTGATCCTCGTCGACGACGAGTTCTCCACCGGCAACACCGTCCTGAACACGATCCGCGACCTGCACGCGAGCTATCCGCGCGACCGGTACGTCGTCGTGGCGCTCGTCGACATGCGGTCGGAGTCCGACCTGGCGCGCTTCGAGAAGTTCACCGGGGAGATCGGCGCCCGCGTCGACCTGATCGCGGCCGCCTCGGGCACGGTGCGCCTGCCCGAGGGCGTCCTGGAGACGGGGATGGCGCTGGTCGCCGAGCACGAACGGGCGGAGCCCGCGGCACCCGCCCGCCGGGACGCTGCCCCGGCCATCCGCGTCGAGCTCGGCTGGCCCCGCGGCCTCCCCGACGGCGGGCGGCACGGGTTCACCCCCGGCCACCGAATACGCCTGGACGGCGCCCTGCCCGCCATGGCGGCACGGCTCGCCGACGCCCTGCCCGAGGACGCGCGCCGCGTGCTGGTGCTCGGCTTCGAGGAACTGATGTACGCCCCGCTCCGCCTGGCCCGCGAGCTGGAACAGGTGACGTCCGCCGAGGTGCGCTTCTCGACGACGACCCGGTCCCCGGTCCTCGCCCTCGACGACCCCGGCTACGCGATCCGCAGCCGCCTCGTCTTCCCGGCCCACGACGACCCGGACGACGGCCCCGGCGAGCGCTACGCCTACAACGTCGCGGGCGCCGGCTTCGACGCCGTGGTGGCGGTCGTCGACTCCACCGCCGACACCCCCGAACTGCACGCCCCCGACGGACTGCTGGCCCGGTTGGCGCCCCACACCGGACGCGTCCTGCTCGCCGTCGTCCCGTCGTACGTCCCCGCACGGCCGCCCACCGAAAGGTCCTCCATGCTGCCCGAGCCCCTCCGCGGCCCCGCCTTCTCCTCGTACGCCCCCGACGAGGTCGGCTGGCTGCTGCAGGACCTGTCGGACGTGACGCTGGAGGCGCCGACCGAGGAGCGCGAGGAGGCGATACAGAGCGGCGGCGCCCACTACGCCGAGTCGCTGCCGGTCGAGTACCAGCCGAGCCCCCGCTACCAGGAGCTCTTCCACGCGGCGCTCGCCGACTCGGCCGCCCGGATCGCCCGGGCCGTGGGAGCCGTCACCGAACTCGTGCTCGCCGAGTGCTCCCCCCGCCCCGTCCTGGTCTCGCTGGCCCGCGCGGGCACCCCCGTCGGCGTCCTGATGCGCCGCTGGGCCCAGCACCAGCACGGCCTCGACCTGCCCCACTACGCCGTCTCCATCGTCCGGGGCCGCGGCATCGACGCCAACGCGCTGCGCTGGCTCGCCGCCCACCACGATCCGGCCGACGTCGTCTTCGTCGACGGCTGGACCGGCAAGGGCGCCATCACCCGCGAACTCGCCGAGGCCATCAAGGAGTTCGAGGACACCGAAGGCATCACCGGCTTCAACCCGGAGATCGCGGTGCTCGCCGACCCGGGCTCGTGCGTGCGCACGTACGGCACCCGAGAGGACTTCCTCATCCCCTCCGCCTGCCTCAACTCCACCGTGTCCGGGCTGATCTCACGCACCGTGCTGCGCTCCGACCTGGTCGGCGAACACGACTTCCACGGCGCGAAGTTCTACCGCGAACTGGCCGAGTCCGACGTCTCCGTGGAGTTCCTGGACGTCGTCGCCGCCCACTTCCCCGACGTCGCCGAATCGGCCCGCGACCGGGCGAAGGAACTGCTCGCCGCCGACCGCGAACCCACCTGGGAGGGCTGGGCGGCGGTCGAGCGCATCAGCGAGGAGTACGGCATCCACGACGTGAACCTCGTCAAGCCGGGCGTCGGCGAGACCACCCGGGTGCTGCTGCGCCGGGTCCCCTGGAAGATCCTCGCGCGCGCCGGAGCGGGCACCGACCTCGACCACGTGAGGCTGCTCGCCGAACAGCGCGGGGTGCCCGTCGAGGAGGTCGAGGAACTCCCCTACACCTGTGTGGGGTTGATCCACCCGAAGTACACGCGGGGCGCGACCGGTGCCGACGGCAAGTCGGTGGCCCTCTGATGTCCACTCCCAAGGTGCTCGTCGCCAGCGACCTCGACCGCACGCTCATCTACTCCTCGGCCGCGCTCGCGCTGACCATGCCGGACGCGCGGGCGCCCCGGCTGCTCTGTGTCGAGGTGCACGAGAGCAGGCCGCTGTCCTACATGACGGAGACGGCCGCCGCACTGCTCACCGAACTCGGCGACCTCGCGCACTTCATGCCCACGACGACCCGCACCCGCAAGCAGTACCAGCGCATCAACCTGCCCGGTCCGGCCCCGGAGTACGCGATCTGCTCCAACGGCGGGCATCTGCTGGTCGACGGCGTCTCCGACCTCGACTGGCACCGGAGCGTGACGGAGCGGCTCGCCGCCGAGTGCGCGCCGCTCGACGAGATCCGCGAGCACCTGGAGGCCACCGCGGACCCGCTCTGGGTGCGCAAGCACCGGGTCGCGGAGGACCTGTTCGCCTATCTGGTGGTGGAGCGCGAACTGCTCCCCGAGCAGTGGGTGAAGGACCTGGCCGTCTGGGCGGAGGGCCGCGGCTGGACGGTATCCCTGCAGGGCCGCAAGATCTACGCCGTCCCGAAGCCGCTCACCAAGAGCGCGGCCGTGCGGGAGGTCGCCCACCGCACCGGAGCCGTCCTCACCCTGGGCGCCGGGGACTCGCTCCTCGACGCCGACCTGCTGCTCGCCGCCGACCGCGGCTGGCGCCCGGGCCACGGCGAACTCGCCGAAGCCGACTGGACGGCACCCGCGATCACCGCGCTGCCGGAGCGGGGTGTCGCGGCGGGGGAGCGGATCCTCCGCGAGTTCGTGGCCGCCTGCGCCGGCCCGGTACCGGCCTGAGGGTTCTCGCGTAGGTCCGGAAGCGTCGAACCGTCCCGCCGGGCGGTTTGTCAAACTTGGTTCCGGTCCGGCCGTGTTGGGGACGGATGAGGACACTCCGCCCGCGACGCGCCCGGATCGGAACTCTTCGGCGGATATGTGACGTGTGGACGTGTGAAATCAGGCACCCGGTCCCCTGGAGGTGACCGGGTGCCTTCCGTCGCGACACGCCGGGGACGGCTTCGGGCGGAACTGAAGAGTCTCTGAGAATCGCCCCGGGGTCAGCCGCAGCCACCGCCGCCGCAACACCCGCCCTGGCCGCCGCTCGCACGGGGCGCGGGCGCCGGCGCGGACGCCGAGCCGCCCCTGGCGACGGCGACCGTCGACAGGAGTTTGACCGTGTCGTCGTGTCCGTCGGGGCAGGTCGCCGGAGCGGCGGATTCAGCCATCGGGCGACTCAGTTCGAAGGTGTCGCCGCAGGTCCGGCAGCGGTACTCGTAGCGAGGCATGCGCACAGATTAACCGGAACCGGCCAACGGTCGTAGGGCTCCGAGGACTTCCCGGCGAGGCGCTTCCGCGGGCCCGGAGCGCGGGCAGAAATCGGTCGCGCTCGGCGAATTGGGCGAGTCTCGTTGGCCTCTGAGCTTTTTTGTCTGGTTGCTGATCGAAGGGATCGCATTGGTCGCTGATAATTTAATAGGGCCGCGACGAGCCGCAAGGTCGGGGAGGGGGGCTCGCAGCCGCGCAAGCGGCAGCAGCGACTACCCGCGCGCGCAATTCCGAAGTGCGGAGGGAGACGCAGTCGTGACCAAGACGTGGCATCGCAACGATGCCTCGAATCCCCTGTCTTTGGGCCGCCCACACGCGGGAGCGTGCCGTGGCTAGCCCATCAGGACCGCCCCGCGGTCGCGGCAGCCGTCGCAAGCCCGCGCAGCCCGGCCGGGCCTCCAGCCTCGCCGCACGCCTCGCGCCGCTCGCCCGTCGCCTCAGACCCGCCTATCCGCGCCCCGGCCGGGCCGGCTGGCGCCGCTGGGTACCTTCCTGGCGGCAGTGGCTGGGCGCCTTCGCGCTGTCCTTCGGCCTGAGCGGCTCGCTGCTGGTCGTCGCCTACGCCGCAACGGACATACCCCAGAACCTGAACACATATGCCACCCAGCAGGACAATGTCTATTTCTGGGCGGACGGTACGCCGATGGCCCGTACGGGCTGGGTGCGGCGCCAGGCCATGCCGCTGAAGGACATACCCAAGCCCGTGCGCTCGGCGGTCCTCGCGGCGGAGAACGAGAGCTTCTACTCCGACCCCGGCATCTCCGCCAAGGGCCTGGCCCGCGCCCTGGTGCGCACGGTCGGCCAGGGGAACACCCAGGGTGGCTCCACCATCACCCAGCAGTACGTCAAGAACGTCTACCTGACCCAGAACCAGTCGGTGAGCCGCAAGTTCACCGAGGCCATGATCGCCCTCAAGCTCGACAACAGGATGAGCAAGGACAAGATCCTCGAGGGCTACCTCAACACCAGCTGGTTCGGGCGCGGCACCTACGGCCTCCAGCGGGCCTCCCAGGCGTACTTCGACAAGGACGTGAGCAAACTCGACGCGAGCGAGGGCGCGTTCCTCGCCTCTCTCCTCAAGGGCGCGGGCCTCTACGACCCGACCCTGAGCAAGGCCAACCACCAGCGGGCCGTGGAGCGCTGGTCCTGGATCCTCGACCGCATGGTCAAGGCCGGCACGCTGTCGAAGACCGAGCGGGCCAAGTACACGAAGTTCCCCGAGCCGATCAAGCAGACCGGGGCGTACGACACCGGGAAGCAGAGCGACTACCTGGTCGAGCTGGCCACCCAGTACGCGAAGAAGGCCGGGCACATCTCGGCCCGGCAGTTCGACCTGGGCGGCTACCAGATCTACACGACCTTCGACCGCAAGCGGGAGACCGCCCTCACCACCTCCGTGGCCGAGGCCCGCAAGAAGGCCAAGAAGAGCGACCCGGACGGCGCGAAGTCCGCCCACTTCGGCGCCGCCTCGATCGGCACCGACGGACGGATCCTGGCCGTCTACGGCGGCCCCGACCACCGTGAACAGGGTTACAACGAGTCGAACGCGACCACGGTGCAGGCCGGTTCGGCCTTCCTCCCGTTCGTGTACGCCGCCGCCCTGGAGCACGGCGTCCGCAAGACCCGCGACACCGCGCCCACGCCGGTCACCCCCGACTCCCTCTACAACGGCGACGACGGCGTGCCGGTCAGCACGCCCGAAGGCCCCTACTGGGACCGCAGCGGCAAGAAGGTCGCCGCCCACAACGAGGGCAACAGGAACTACGGTCAGATCACGCTGCGTTCGGCTCTCGCAGGGAACGTGAACACCCCGTTCATGCAGCTCGGCATGGACACCGGCCTGGACCGGGTGCGCAAGACCGCCGAGGCGTCGGGGCTGCTCTCCTCCAGCATCGGACCGCAGGTTCCCGCGCTGTCCCTCGGCAGTTCCACACCCAGCGCGATCCGGATGGCCAGTGCCTACGCCACCTTCGCCGCCGACGGAACGCACTACGAGCCGTTCTCGGTGAGCCGCATCACCCGCAACGGCTCCCGCGTCCGGCTGGACAAGCCCGCACCCCATCACGCGATGCGGGCGGAGGTGGCCCGCCAGGTCACCGAGGCCCTCAGGGAATCCTTCCGGGCCGGTCACCCCGGCGCGGCCCCTCCCTCGGCCGCGGTGGCCGCGAAGAAGGGCACCACGCTGGACGACAAGGCGGCCTGGTACGTGGGATCGAACCGTTCCGTGTCCACGGCGGTCGTGCTGTACCGCATCGATCTGACCAAGAGCCTCGAACCGCTCCCGCTGGAGGGGATCGCCGGCACCCCCGTCGCCGATGTGCCGTACGGCATCTGGTCCGGTGCCATGAGCCCGCTCCGCTGACCCCGTCGGCCGACCGCCCGGCTCGGCCCCCCGCGACGGCCTCCCGGTGGCCGCGCCACGCTCCTTCCACCCCCCTCGCAGAATGTGCCCCGTATGAACTCGAAGCACAGCCGGCGCCGTCGCCGTGATCCCGATCCCGGTTCTGCCGCGGCCTCCGCGCGCCAGGGCTTCGCGGCCATGACCGCCTTCCTCGTCGTCACGTCCGTGACCGCCACCTACCTGGCCCTGAACACGGACCGGGCCGCACCGGCCGCCTCCGCCAGCGCGCACGGCTCCGCCAAGACGAAGAAGGAACCGGTGTGGGACGGGAAGGTCAAGGTGCTGGGCGACGGCTCCACCTCCTACACCGGCCCGCAGAAGGGCGAGTTGAAGCCCGTTCCGCTCAAGCCAGGTGAGAAGCCGCCCCAGTTCGTCGTCTTCTCCTGGGACGGCGCGCTCCAGGGCGACGACGGGCTCTTCTCGCACTACCGGGAGCTGGCCAAGGAGTACAACGCCCACATGACGTTCTTCCTGACCGGTATCTATCTGCTGCCCAAGGACAAGAAGACGCTCTACGAACCGCCCATGCACGATCCGGGATCGGCGGCCATCAGCTACGCCACCGACGAGCACATCCGCACCACGGTGGAGGAGCTCGGCAAGGCGTGGAAGGACGGCAACGAGATCGGCACCCACTTCAACGGCCACTTCTGCGGCGAGAAGGGCGGCGGGGACTGGAGCGTGGCGGAGTGGGAGAGCGAGATCGACCAGTTCTTCTCCTTCGTCGAGAAGTGGAAGACCAACACCGGCGACAGCGACGTTCCCGCGCTGCCCTTCGACCCCGCGCGGGCCATCAGCGGCGGACGGGCGCCCTGCCTCGAAGGCCAGAAGAACCTGCTCAAAGCCATGAAGGCCACGGCCAAGAAGTACGACTGGCGCTACGATGCCAGCTCCTCGGGCGACTTCCAGATATGGCCCGCCAAGAAGGAGGGCATCTGGGACTTCCCGCTCCAGATGCTCCCTTACGAGGACGGCAAGTACCAAGGCCTGTCCATGGACTTCAACTTCCTCTACAACCAGTCCGACGGTGAGACGGAAGGCGATCCGGCCAACTACCCGCAGTGGGAACAGGAGACCCTCAAGTCGTACATGGCCGGTTTCGACCGCGTCTACTACGGCAGCAGGGCGCCGCTGTTCATCGGCAACCACTTCGAGGACTGGAACGGCGGCATCTACATGAAGGCCGTCGACCAGGCCATCAAGAACATGTGCACGAAGAAGGACGTTCGCTGCGTCTCCTTCCGTGAACTGACCGCCTGGCTCGACGTGCAGAAGCCCGGGACCTTGGAGCGGTTGCGGAGCCTGGACCCCGCGCAGTCGCCCGACTGGTCGACGGTGGTGAAGTAGTCGCCCGTGATGAATTGGCGTTGCCTTGATCGTCAACTTACCTCTGGCATAAGGGACTTGGTTGCAGTAGAAGCCAACTCCCCCCGGATTCGGCACAGTTGAGTGGGACATGTAAAGATTCCCCTCCCTGGAGTCCGACCGGGGATCAAGGAGAATCGTCAGTGATATCGAAGAAATTAGGCCGAAGCGGTACGACCGTGGCGGCGATCACCCTTTCCGCCGTCCTGCTGCCGCTGTCCGCCGCGCACGCCGCGGCCCCCACCCCCCGGGTGACCGCGTCGACGGCCGACGCCTTCGGCCGCGTGGCCGACGCCGTGTTCACCGACCGCACCTCCGCTCTGCTGGAGGGGGCCCCGACGGCCCGTACCGCCCTGAAGGCCACCACCGCGGGCATCCAGGTCTCCGACACCCTCGCGCGCACCGAGAACACCGCGGTCTCCTCGCTGCACGGCACACGGGCCCGCCTCGCGGCCCTGGGCGAGGCCTACAGCGCCGCCGACACGCGGGTCACCGTCGACCGGACCCGGGTGACGGGACAGCGGGCCACCGCCTGGGTCACCGAGACCACCACCCTCACCTACCGGAAGATCCGCGGGGACGAGCCGCCCACCACGGGCTTCCGCGCCCACCACGCGCTGACCTTCGCCGCCCGCGCGGACGGCACCTGGAGGCTCACGGGCGAACGCTCGACGGACCAGGGTCCCCGCCAGGTCAACGAGCCCGTGAGCACGACGCCGCGCAGGACCACGATGGCCGTTGTCGACGCCCCCCGGGCAGCGACCACGTACCCCGCGCCCGCCAACGCCAAGAACCTCACCGGCGGCCCGTACGACTACGCGGCTATGGCGACGTACGCCGAGACGTACTGGAAGAACTACAACCCCGCCTACCGGAGCTTCAACGCCGTCGGCGGCGACTGCACCAACTACCTGAGCCAGTCGCTGAAGGCGGGCGGCTGGACACTCGTCACCGGTTCGGACGAGGAGTACGGCACCTGGAACTACGGCCCGTCCACGCAGACCGACACCTGGGTCGGCGTCAATGAGTGGTCCTGGTTCACCCAGACCGCGCGGCGCACCACCCCGCTGGCGAACGTCTACCAGATGGACGTCGGTGACGTGATGCAGATGGACTTCGACAAGGACGGGTCCAAGGACCACTCCATGATCACGTCGTACCGCAGCTCCGGCGGCGTGCCGTACCTGACCTACCACGACACCGACACCTACCGGCGCTCGGTGTCGAGCCTCATCGCGTCGTACCCGAACTCGGCGTACTACGCGTACCGCACCTGATCACCGTCCGGCCATCGCCCCGGCACGACCTGACCGACCGGTCGGGCCGGGAGGGTCGTGCGGGAACGGTCCCGCGGGAGGGCTCAGGGGAGGCGCCGGCCGCCGGTGCCGCCTCCGAGCCCTCCTTTCACGCTCCGCCGCGCTCCTCGCGGATCTGCGCGACCACCCGCGCCACCGTCTGCCGCACCGCTTCCGTCTCGGTCAGGAAGTGCCAGTAGTCCGGGTGCCTGCCCTCCAGCGTGGCGATCGCCCGGTCGAGCCGGGCCACGGACTCGTCGAGCGGGCGGGCCTGTCGGGGGTCGGGGGTGCTGCGGCCCGCCATCGCCAGCCGCTGCGCGTCCCGGATCGCGAACCGGGTGCGGTCGATCTCCTGCTGGGGGTCCTTCTGCACCGCGTTGAGCCGCCGGAGCCGGTCACCGGCCGCCGAGACGGCCTCGTCGGTGTTGTTCAGCAACGCCCGCGCCGTCGCCAGCAGCGAGGTCGCGTCCGGCCAGCGCTGCGCGTCGCGTGCGGCGCGCGCCTCCTTCAGCTTCACCTCGGCCTGCCGCACGCTCTCCTCGGCCTGCTCCGGCACGTGCTGCAGGTCCTGCCAGCACGCCGCCGAGAACCGCCGCCGCAACTCGCTCAGCACCGGCTCCACCTGACCCGACCGGGTCGTCAGCGCCTGCGCGCGGGTACGCAGCGAAACGAGCCGGTGGTCGATCTCGGCGGCCCGTTCCGGCAGCCGTTCGGCCTCCGCGCGGACCGCCGCGGCCTCCCGGGAAACCCGTTCGGCGCGTTCCAGCGTCTCCGGCACACCGTGCTGCCCCGCCCCCTGGTTCAGCTTGGTCAGCTCGGGTCCGAGGGCGGCGAGCCGGCCGGCGAGATCGTCGGCCCCGATCCCCGACCGCCGTACGGCATCAAGGGCGTTCGAGGCGGCGAGCAGGGCCTGCCGGGCGCGCTCGACGGCCGGTGCCAGCCGGGCGAGCTGTGTCTCGGCCTTGCCGAGCAACGGCCCCAGACTCTGCTCGAAGCGGTCCAGATCGGCCTTCACGCGGCCCAGTTCGTCCTTCGCGGCGGTGAGTTCGGCGCGGGCCCGCGCCGCGACCGAGGCCTCCAGCTCGTCCCGGTCCAGATCGTGGGCGTCGACGGCGGTGATGTACTTCTGGCTGGCCTCGTCGATCCGCCGCCCCAGCGCCGCGAAGTCGGAGACCACGCGGCGGGCGGCCGGGGAGTCGTCCACGGCCGTGATGGTCTCGATCGAGATCCGCAGGTCGCGCTGGGCGGTGTCGAGTTCGTAGAACGCCGCCGCCGCCGCGTCCTTGGCCGCCTGCGCCTCGGCCCGCTGGCCCTCGGACCGCCCGCCGAACCAGCGCCGGGTGCCGCCCGCCGCGAACGACGCGGGCAGCGCGAGCGCCGCGAGCAGCGGCAGGGCGACGAGGGTGAGGACGTCACGGACCGCGTACGAGGACGGCCGGGGCGCCGGCCGTCCCGGCGAGCGGCCCCGCCGGGCGGAAAGAGGGTGTCCCGATCGCGCGCGTCGCGCAAACGGCGAGTACGGCTGCGAAGGTGTCGCCGTCACATCCCTCTCCCGTGCTGTCATCCGTCTTGCCCGGCTGTCATTCTCCCACCGAGTGAAGACGAACACACGGGCCGGTCAGTTCGCCGTTCGTACCGTGATCTTTCCGTCGCCGGTGTGCGCGGAGACCCGGTGGGAGCTCGTGTCGTCGCGCGGCACGTCCACGTGGACCGAACCGTCACCGCTCCCGGTCGCCACCTTGTAGGTGGCCCGGGGCAGCACCATCGAGACGGAACCGTCACCGCTGACGGAGTCCACCAGGTCGGGCACGGAAGCGAGTTCGAGTCGCACCGAGCCGTCCCCGCTGTGGGTGCGCACGCTCGTCGAGTTCACGCCGACCGCCTGGATCGAGCCGTCGCCGCTGCGCAGGTCGAGCGGTCCCGAGGAGTCGCCGACCCGGATCGAGCCGTCGCCGCTGCGGAGCGCGAGCGGTCCGGAGGAGTCGCCGACCCGGATCGAGCCGTCCCCCGTGCGAACGCTCAGCGCCTCCTCGAAGCCCCGCGCGCTCACCCCTCCGTCCCCGCTCCCGACCTTGACGGCCACTCCGCGCGGCACCACGATCCGGTGCCGTGCCGAGCAGTCGGCGACGACGCCCGAGCACTTCACCCGGAGCACCAGCCGGTTCCCGTCCCGCATCGCCCAGGTGACCTTGGGGTCCCCGCCGAGGGTGACGTGCCCCGAGAACCACCGGGTGACCTGGATCTCGCCGGCCTTCGAGGAGTCCGACACCACGAGATCGAGTGCGGAGTCGTCCGAGTCGACGGTCAGGGTCCGGCCGTGCAGCCCGAAGGACCGCTGCTCGGGTTCCTGGTCGTCCCTCGCGGACGCGCCGCACGCGGTGGCGCCCACGACGAGCGCGACGACGACACCACTGACGGCGACGGCCCGCGTACGCGCGGCACCGCGGACACGGTTCTGGCCCTGCCCGCCGTCGCGGGTACGGATACGGGTACGGACACGGTCCATGATGATCTCCCCCTGGGGCGGTCCAAGAGGCATTTCGCCACTTGGTCACTTGGCCGCTTCGCCATCTCGCGGCGACGCGGCTTCGACGCGTGGACGAGCGGACACGTGGTTCACGCGTCCACTCGGGTACGCGGGTACTCGAGTGCGTGGATACACGGACATATGGATACGTCGACACCTCGGCCGGAGCCGTTCCGTGGAGCCTCTTCGAAGGTAGGCACCCGGGAAGCCCGGGGGGCATCCGGCCCGCTCCCGAATCAGGGGTGGGGGTAGCCCCCGGGCCGCGCCGCCCCCGCCGGTCGCCGGATACGGGTTTGCGGGACATCCCCTCGGGCAATGTAGGCTGTCGACTCGTCCTGGGCGCGTAGCTCAGTGGTAGAGCGCCGCCCTTACAAGGCGGATGTCGGCGGTTCGAAACCGTCCGCGCCCACCAGTCTCAGGACACGGACAAGGCCCAGGTCAGCCGGTGTGAATCCGGTGATCTGGGCCTTGATCTTTTTCGGCTGCTCGGGGCTGTCGTGCCACTCACGTGCCAGATGGGCCGCGGGAGGCCGCTTCACCCTCTTGATCTGACCGTCCACGTAGTCGGCGATCTCGTGGTCGCGCCCGTTGACGAGGTGCTGGTAGACCAGCGCGGCCCGCACTGACGAGTGGCCCATCCGCTGCATCAGCTCGCGGGTGGTGGCGCCACCGGTCGCGGCGAGGGTGTTCCCGGTGTGCCGGAGATCGTGGAAGTGCACGTCACCGAGCCCGGTCGAGGCGAGCGTGCGGAGCCAGATCCGCCGGAAGTTGTTCCGCTGCAGGACACCACCGCGGGCCCCGACGAAGACGAGCCCGGTCCGGCCGGCCTCCGCGTGCTCCGCCAGGTGGTGCGCCAGCTCGGGCACGAGCGAGGCCGGGAACGCCACGGTGCGGACGCCCGCCGCGCTCTTGACCCGGCACGGATTGCGTTCGATCAGCCCGTCATCCACGGCCGTGTTCAGGATGGCCCGGAGGACCTGGTACGCCTTGGAGACGGTGGCCGGCCCGACCCCGGCATCGAGCAGGTCGGTACGCCAGCGCCGTACCTGCGGTGTGGTGATCTCCTGCAGGGGGACCGCGCGAAACGTCGGCAGGATGTGCCGGTTGAGCACGCCCGCGTTGCGCTCCCGAGTGGTGGCCGCGTAGTCACGATCCTTGAACCAGGACGCCGCGAAGTCGCCGAACGCGATCTTCACGTCAGGGTCCTTCCAGTCCCCGTCGAGGATCTTGGCCTCTTGCTTGACCAGCCAGCGATCCGCATCGGTCTGCGTAGCGAAGGTCGCGTCAGCCGTCCGCATCAGACCGTCCGGGCCCCGGTAGCGGGCCTGGAAGCGCCCGGAGGGCAGCTTGCACACGGACCCGAAGCGGCGACGGCACCCTTTGGAGTTCGCCATCAGGCCACCGCCTTCAGCCGCGAGGCACGGACCGCGATCGGCTCCACGGTGTGCTCCGTGATGTAGGCGTCCACGGCACTCTCCGGGATGCGGACGTGGCGACCGACCTTGACGAAGGTGATGCGCCGCTCGGCTATCAGGCGCCGGGGGAAGCGCGCCGAGGTGCCGGTCTTTCATGCTGCGGCTCCTTCCTGCGCGAGTTGGTCGCGTAGGGCTTCGCGGGCGGTTTCGCGGTTGTGCTGGAGGTCGCGGGCGATGGTGGCGGCGAGGGCGGATTCGCCGGGGGTGTGGCTGTGGCCGGCGTACTGCCAGTCGGCGAGGACGAGGACGGTGTCCGCTCGCGGTCGTCCAGCCCGAGGGCTTCGCGTTCCGGCGCCGCGCGGAAGTCGGCGCGGGCCTGGCGGAGTTCGCCGAGGGTGGTGGAGTAGCGGCGGGACTTCGAACTGAAGTGGCCGCGGAAGCCGAGCATGTGAGCCCAGGCCCACAGCCGCCGGTCCGGGTAGAGCGGGTCGAGCTGCTTGCAGCCTTCGATGAGGCGGCGGGTGTGGTCGGGGATCTGGTGGCGGTCGAGTTCGGCGAGTTCGCCGATCCGTCTCCTCGACGCCTTGGACGGCAACGGTCCTCACGTGCGGAGCCACGATGGCAAGCAGCTGCTGCGCCGCTAGGGTGCCCAGATGACTGCGCCGGATGGAACGCGGCAGAAGCCGAGGCAGCTGACCGAGCCGGGCGCCGTACACGACTTCCTCGATGAAGTCCGCCTACGCCCTGGGATGTGGCTGCGTGGCAGTTCCCTGCAGCATCTCGACTCCATGCTTGTCGGATACCGAGTCGCGTTGGCAGTGCACGGCACCGCAGAGGACTTCGACTTCTGGAACCCTGGCTGCCAGGGACCATTCGCCGAGTGGCTGTGGAAGCGGCTGGGTCGGCACAGCTCCCTGGGGTGGGCAGTTGAGATCGAGCGTGAGGCTGAGGCCTCCAACACGCCAGCTGTGGAGCTGTTCTTCAGCCTGCTGGACGAGTACCGCGCTGAGCGCAGTCAGCCCAAGGGATAGAACTTTCTCTACTTCATCAAGCCCCGGCCGCGCTCCGCTCCGCCGGGCGGGCTCCCGGCTCCGCTCGGGGCGCCGCTCCTGCCTTCGGCCCGCTCCGCCCCGGCTGCGCCGACGCCCGCCCACTGGTGGATAGGGCCGGAGGCCATACGGCGAGCACCTGACATCCGCAGCCACGGTCAAGAACGATGCCTCCGGCGGGAGATCGGCCGGCACCGGGGTGGAGGGCGCCGTTCTCGACTGCGGGCCCATAGGGGCGTGCGTGGGGTGTTCCCCTCCCGTCCGCCATCGCCCCAGGCAGAGCCGAGCAGACGCGGCCCATGGCGTCCAGGTCGTTCGTACAGTGGCGCGCTCCACCTGGACGCCATGAACCACGCCCGCTCCACATGCGTGTGGGCCGACGGCGGACGGGATGGGAGGTGGGTTGGGGCGAGAGGCGCATCCGACCACGTCCGCGGGACCGCGCGCACCTCCTCAATGAGCGCGAGCACTTCGTGTTGGGCGTCGTCGGTCGGCAGTTCCGCCATGACCTCGATGGCGAGTTCCTGGAAAGTCGTGTCGTGCCTGTGCATGGAGCCCCCTTGTGATCCACAGGGGCGGCGCGGTAAGGGCAGAAGCCGGGATCGCGCGCAGGCTTGTGGATAACACCGCCAGCCCGTCCCCCGGGGGAGGGGGGCGTCAGTAGCCGGTGCCGCGCTTGACTTGAGCCCGCTCGGTCCCATGGGTCGCGCCCTTGTCGTCCAAGGTGCGACACGCGTCGGCGATGTCCTGGCTCAGGCGATCGATCTGCTCGCGGCTCAGGGTCTCCTTGACCAGGGCACGCATGATCTTCACCCGCTCCGCGTTGGGCGGGAGCGTGTACGCCGGCACCATCCAGCCGCGCTCGGCGGAGAGCTGCCAGGCGACGTCGGACTCGTCGTAGGCGTGTTTGCCGGCGAGACGGAAAGCGACCAGCGGCAGCTGCTCGAGGCCGCTCCCGATCACTTCGAAGCGGCCGCTGCTCCGCAGGTTGTCCGCCAGCGCGTGGGCGTTCTCCTGCATCATCTTCATGATGTAGGTGTAGCCCTGGCGACCGAGCCGGACGAAGTTGTAGTACTGCGCGAGCACCATCGACGCGCCGGTGGAGAAGTTCAGCGTGAACGTCGAGTCGGTCTTGCCCAAGTAGTTCTCCTCGAACACGAGGTCCTTGGGCAGGTCGGACTCCTCGCGGAAGACCAGCCAGCCGATGCCGGGGTAGACCAGGCCGTACTTGTGTCCCGAGACGTTGATGGAGCGGACCTGCTCGAGCCGGAAGTCCCATTTCGAGTCCGGGTAGAGGAAGGGCCACACGAATGCGCCGCTGGCTCCGTCGACGTGGATCGGGATGTCGAGGTCCCGCTCCTTGCGGACGTCCCGCAGGAGCTTGTCGATCCCGACGACGTCGTCCTTGTGGCCGGTGAACGTGGTGCCGAGGACGGCGACGACGCCGATCGTGTTCTCGTCGAGGTGAGGCTCCACGTCCTCCGGGCCGATCGTGTACTTGCCCTCGGCAAGCGGCACGATCCGCGGTTCGACGTCGAAGTAGCGGCAGAACTTCTCCCACACGACGTGGACGTCCCCGCCGAAGACCAAGTTGGGCCGGTCGACCGACAGATTGGCCGCCTGGCGGCGCTCCCGCCACTTCCACTTCAGGGACAGCGCACCGAGCATGATCGCCTCGGACGAACCCTGGGTCCGGCATCCGGTTGTCCTGCCCGGCGCGTTGAAGAGGTCGGCGAGCATGCGCACGCAACGCTGCTCGATCTCGGCGGAAATCGGGTACTCCGCGTGGTCGATGAAATTGCGGTGGAGATTCTCGGCGATCAGCCGTTGAGCCTCCGGCTCCATCCAAGTGGTGACAAACGTGGCGAGGTTGCGCTGCGGGTCACCCTCCATGGCGAGATCCACATCCACGAGCCTCATGGCATCCGTTGCGGCCATGCCTTCCTCGGGGAAGGTCTCCGAAGGAGCGGGCACGGTCAGGAACCGGTTGCCGAAAAGAGCCGCTGCGTCACTCTTGGTCATACGGCGACTCAACCACGGCCGGAGAGGGAGCCAGGCTCAGGGCCTACGGACGGGCTCGGGATGCACGCGAACGGCGTACTTCCGGGGCGACCGACGACGCTCGCCAGCCGCACGGAAGCCCGAGTTCCGGTGAAGGAAACCGCAGGAGCCACCTCTTGAGACTCCGATTAACAGGTCGCAGCCGTGATCGCAGATTCGGTCTACGTAGCCAAGTTCCGGATCAGCCCGACCAGCGTGATCACCCAGGCGGCGAAGGCGATCCAGAGCAGTACCTGGCCCGGCGTCCGCAGCCGTCCGCCCCTCGCCGACCCGGTCGGTGTCCGTGCCGCGCGCACGGCGAACAGCCGTCTGGCCGTCAGGTCGGTTGTGGTCGCGCCTTGCCGGTTCGTTTGGCGAGCAGGCCTGCCAGCAGCAGGACGATCAGGCTGCATCCGACGCCGCACAGCGTCCACAGCAACCGGTAGCCCTCGGCGGCATAGTCGGAGGGCTGCGGAAGGTCCACCAGGATGAGCGCGCCCGCGGCGATGGCCGCACTGTAGAAGCTGTAGTTCCAGAAGCGGATCCCCGCCCCGTGCATCAGCAGGACGAGCGCCACCACTTCAAGGCCGCGCTCGACCGCGAAGAGTCTGAGTCCGTGTTCGCTGGTGGGCACCAGCAGCAGCAACCCGGCCACGACTGCGCCGATCAACGTTCCTACAAGGCGTTGCGTGCTGATGAGCGCGGCCTGTTCCAGGCTCGGCTTCATCGCGACCATGGCCGCGATCGGGATCCAGGAGCCGTGCGGCAGATCCAGTCCGAACGCCAGCGCCACGGTGCCGGCGATGACCACGGCCCGGATCACCGCGAAAAGGATCAGCGGCGGGGTCAGCTTCCTCCGCGAGTTGTCGCCCGGGAGCTCCGAGAAGGGCTGGTTCTGATCCGTACGTCCCCGGATCAGCCACCACAGGAACGTCACCGCGATCCACAAGGCCGCGCCTCCGCTCCAGGCGAGCACCTGGGCCCAGATGTAGCTGGTGACGTGGACCGCTTTGTGGATGCCGAATTCGTATCCGATCGCGACGACGAACCAGACGTTGAGCAGCATGGCGTTGATGAATCGGTGGACCCCGAACGCGACGGCCAGCCCGGCCGCCAGTGTGACCACGAAAGCCGCGAGCACCATCCAGCCCCAGGCATCCGCCCCGATCTCGAACGCCAGCGCGGTCACCCCGGCACCCACCAGCGCAAAAACGGCGACGGAGAGTGCCCGGTGCCCGTAGCCGCCTCCCGGGTCACTCAGCGCCGCGAACAGCAGACCGAACAAGGCGCTGAGCAGGTACACCTCATGCCCGATCGCCCAGAAGACGAACAGCGGCACCAACCCGGCGTCCAGGAACGCCACCGCTCGCGGCCAGTTCAGCCCCGCGGGATGGAACTCGAACACCTTCGACAGCCAGCCCATGACCTTCCCCCTGCCAACGGGCTGTGCAGCTCGTCCGCTCTCGCTCGCCACGGCCGCTCTCCCTCTTGAACCATCGGATATGCCGCTTAGGTGGCGAATTATCTGATTGGCTGAGGTTCGCCGCGAAACGACTCGCCGCGAAGTCGTCGGCGCTTGCTCTTTGCCAGGTGCGCCATCAACCCAGGAGACCTGAGCGACCACTCTGCCCATAGTTCGCATCGAGGGGCTGCGGGGCGTGCCGCTTCCGTGCCAGAACGGACGGGGACATGGGGAATCAGGGTTCGCCGGGGTGCGTACCGCCCCACGCTGCCCAAGGCAAGGATTCCCAGGCCACGTCGACGATCGCCCAACCTCGCTCCTAAAGAGGTGGTCGGCAGTGATCACGCTGGTCATGATGGCGTCGAGGCTGGGCAACACTGCTGGTGACTGGCGTGGTACGACGGCAGTGCACACCTCGGAGGCAGCCAGAGAAGAGGGTAGGGACGATGCCGGGTGAGATACGTGACTTGCTGTGCTGGCGAGGTCCGGTCTCGGTGAACGTGTTCGTCATCGGCTCTGGCAACACCCCATTGCCGAAGAAGGCTTTTCACCTCGCCGAGATGGTCCCTGACGCCTTCCTGCCGTTCCCTCTGCTGGGGCAACCCGAAACCATCGAGCGGCTCGGTCTGGTGTCATACGACATCGACTTCGATGACGTCTCGCTCGATCTACGCGAGTACACGCGAGCAGTACTTCGGCGTGTCTGTGCAGACACGCGGGCAGTGGCCTGGGCTGCTTTCGAGGGGACGTTCCACTACGACGAACTCCTCACCGACCAGATGGCCCACCAGGTCTACGGCTACTGCGCAACCGGCGCCGAACCGGTGGTCGAGTGGGACACTGCGGTCCTACGAGGCGAAGAGTGGCGCCACCGAATTGCCGAGGCCCGAGCGGCTTTGGACGCCTTGCTGTCCGCTTCGGAGATCCGAGGCAGGAAGAGCCGCACCGACTGAGTGTCTAACTGCATGACAACGCCCACGAACACCGGCGAACGAGCGCGGACGTCTGCGGATCATCAGCGCAGAAGAGAGCCATACCACCCCAAGGCGCTGCCCCACCCCAGTTGCTTCGGGACAAAAAAGTCATCACCCATGTCTCGCTGTACGGTTCTCGCCGTCGCGGCCGACCTGGAGTACGCGATGCTTGGTGTATGGCTCCTGACCCCAGCGCTGCTCCGTCGATGACCACTCAAGTGAGTGCGGTGACCGACGGAACCACCAGAGTTTTCACGTGGGAGGAAGGCGCACGCATCGAGGTCCGCAACCTGGGCGGAGAGGTCGTCATCGAGGCCAACGCTGCCGGGCTGAAGACCCTGGCTGGCCACCTCCTCACACTCTCCCGGGACGGCACACCGGACGGCGCTCATCTCCACATGGAGGAGAACAACGGACTCGAAGAAGGCTCAGTAGGCCTGGTTTTGGAGCGGTGCGACGACGAATGACTCGTGCCAGATCGTGCGGGGAACCACGGGGAACACCGGGGAACCAACTGGCCTTGCCCCAGGCGCCGATACCGCTCAGCAGCAGGTCAGCCTCGGAGCAAGCTCCAGATGCCCTCAGCTTCCCAAGCTGTGAGTCCGGCCACGTGTACGACCGCCGAACGTGGTGCGAGCACGTCTGACGTGTATGCCGCACACACCTCACAGGACCCCAGCAGACCCCAGGACAGACGCCGAGTTAGGCTCGCGGCCCTTGGCAGAGATCTGCCATCTACCTTGGGGGTTCGTGGGTATGCCCGTTCTTGTCTCCGTACCGCGCAGAGTGACGAGCGTGGCGTTCGCGGCCGTACTGCTCGCGGGGGGATCGGTTGCCTGCGGAGGGGGTGCCAAGAGCGATTCCGCGGTCGCAGCACCACCCAAGGTGACTCCCGCGGCGGCTGTGGCGAACGCGGCGAAGAACGCCGAGGACATCACGTCGCTCCGCTATCGGATCAGCGGGACCGTACCGGGGAAAGGCCGCCTGGAGGCCGAGGCCTCCATGAACACGCAACCGCTGGCCATGAGTATGAAGATGACCGCTGCGGCCGTCCGGGGCGGGAACGCCCAATTGGAGATCCGGTTCGTCGACAAGGTGATGTACGTCGGCGGGAGTGCGATGCGTCCCGAGAAGCTGAACGGCAAGAGCTGGCTCAGCGCTGAGCCGGCCGTGTGGGGACGCGGCGGAGTGGACAACCAGTCCTACGGCGTACTGCCCAGTCAGCTGCAGGTGAGCCCAACCGCGCAGTCCACGCTTCTGGCCGGGTCCAAGGACCTGCGGCTGATCGGGACCGAGACAGTCGACAGCGCAAAGACCACGCACTACAAAGGGACGGTTAACAGGAAGGGCTTGACCGGAGGGCGCCTCGATCAGTTCATACAGCTGGAAGTCTCCGACCCGCTCACCATGGACCTGTGGATAGACGGCGACCACCGCACCAAACAGTTCCGTATGCGGGCCGAGCACAATGACGACCTGGTCGGCACCGGAGACGGGCCGTTCGACCTGACCATCACCTTCCTCGACATCAATCAGCCCGTGTCCATCGAAGCGCCTCCGACGAAGGACACCAGCCCACTCGCGGCCACCGACGCGCAGGAAGGCTGAGCGGCGCCTGGGCCGAGGAAAGCCCCTGAGACGCTGGCCCGTCGCAGTTTCCGTCTCATCCAGCCCCGTTCACGACCGTTCAGGCGAGACCCGCAACCCTCCCGGCCTAGACGACCGATCGGCCATGAACCCAGGTGAACGCTCCCGCACCCAACCCGCAGCCCCACCACCACAGTCCACAGACGTGTGGGTCGACGGCGGACGGGATGGGAGCAGGGGAGAGCGGTGGGTTGAGGTATGTGCGGAGGGTGCGAGCAAAACCCCTGGTGAGCGCAGGGCACCCTACGGACAATGACCGCATGACGTTGACGATTTGGGTCGATGACTGGCAGATTCAGTGCTGCGGGGAGAACTTCACACCGGGGGATGTCGTCTTCTGGCACCTGCTGGAAGTCGATCCCGAGGATTACGCCGACCTCGTTGGCAGCGAACGTGCTGCGGAGATCGACTTTTGCGAAGAGCATCACGGCGGGGAAGGCGAGCATGCGCCAACCCGGTTGCGGGTGCTGACCATCACGGAGGTGCACTGTAGGTACGAAGTCCCTCTAGGCAGCACGTCGAACGTGCGGCATCCGGTACCAGGCACAACCGAATTGGCAGGGGTCCGAGAGGCGGACGGACGGGCAGCGAATCGCCCACACGTCGACTTCACCGGCTATCTTGTGACGGCCGAGCGGACCGAACTGTCAAGGGCGCCTGCGTCGTCTGACACCAGCGGCTGACACCAACACGGGCGTACGTTGCCGATCAACGGTGAACCTCAGCGGCAGCAGGACCAGGGTTCAGTGGACGCTCATCATGGTCGAGAGGCCCCTCGATCGACCTGATAAGGATGAGGCCAGACCTCAAAATCAGAGGAACTGATCTCGTGCTGTCGAACGGAGACATTTGCCGTTCGGAAGGCTGGCCCGTGCCAAGATCGTTCCATGGAGTGTGACGTGTGTGGGCGCCAGATGCAGCGCTGGCCAGTTCCACCCACTCGATGGGAGGACGAGATTTGGTCCTGCTCCTGGTGCTACGCAAGCACGCACGTGGGTGGAGAGTTCTTCGAGATCGCCCGTCCGCCGTACATGCCCATCGATATGCGGTGGGAGCGAGCAGCCGCCTACGATCTACCTCCCTCCACCTCCCATGCCTACGGCTCGTACAGCAGGACACTGTGCGGTATCGAGCGAGACCAAATGTCCCCTTCGGATCACCTGTGGCTGCCAGAAAGAGAGTCAGCATGTGACGCCTGCCGGGAGGTGGCAGCTCTCGTCGACGCGCGCTGGCCGATCGCCATGCGAGGTGTTGACGCACGGGTCAGCGTGCGGAAGCCGTCGGCCTGATGCGAGGGCGACGCTGATGCCGTACAGCAGCGAAGTACAGCAACCACCACGCCCACTGCCGACCGTCACCAGCCCTCAGCCGCCAACCGACGTGCCCGGCCGACTTCAGAGACCGCCGCGCCCATGGTTCGCATCGATGGGGCCAGGAGCCCAGCAGGCCCGTCAGCTTCGACTCGTTGGCCTGACTGAGTCATTGAGAATCAGCCGACCACGTGGGCATGCCCGCACGGCCAACACCGACGTCTAGGCTGCAGGTCGCAGTGCTGATTGATTACACAGCGGACTCAGGGAGCCATCGCGGGGCTCGGCTGATCGCTCGGCCACACATCCGGCTCACCTCCTCCGTCGGCATCCTCGCACCCATAGACGAACCACCTGACACCGTCCTCGTCCGTGTCGCCGACGGCATCGGACCACTGCCGTCCCTGCTCTAGACACCATGGTGTGAGGTCGTCCCCGGACGCCTGTGCCGTCTGACCGGACAGGTAGCCAGCCGCATAGGCGTAGGGACTGGGTTCATCTACAGTGATGCCGGGTCCGCACCCGGTAACAGCCGCGAGGGCACAGGCAGTAAGCAGGGCAGCGCAGAGCCGCATTGTGTATCCCCCAAAGATGTTTGCGCGATCTTGCATACGCCCTAGCGGCCGTTCTCAGCCAGGCGCGGTAGTGGGCGGGCGGGACTTGGTGGAGAGCATGTCGAGGGATGCACGCTCGCAGGATTTGTTTCGGGACGAAGCGGTCCCCGTGCCACAGCCGTGCCACATCGTGCGGTCACTCACGGTCAACGACGGCTCGCCGCAGTTGAGATGCGCCGGTCGCCTGGGCGACCTCTACAGCCAGACTGACCTGGGGAACGGTGCCATTCACCACGACCGCCCTTACAAAGCGGATGCCGGCGGATCGAAACCGTCCGCGCCCACCAGGGCAAAGACCCCCAGCCGGTCATGGCTGGGGGTCTTTGGCGTGCAGGTCTGACATCAGTGGCACAGGCACTACGCGCGATGCGGACGCCTCGTGAGCAGCCGGGCCATGTGGCCGACGGCCTCGCGCCGCGGGTTCTGGACGACGTGGGCGTGGGCGTTCATCGTGACGGCGGACTGGCTGTGATGAGGGCGAGGGTCAGGATCAGAACCCCGTGTTCTGGTTCTTGGCGTTCGCCATGTTCAGTCCTTGGGCGAGACCCTGCGCCGCCGCCGCACGCTCCCGGGTCCCCCGTTCCCCCGAGCCGCTTCTGCGTCGCAGTACGACCAAGCAGATTCCGAACGCGGCCGCGAAGGCG
Source organism: Streptomyces sp. NPDC002580 (assembly GCF_042889485.1). Classification (NCBI taxonomy): domain Bacteria; kingdom Bacillati; phylum Actinomycetota; class Actinomycetes; order Kitasatosporales; family Streptomycetaceae; genus Streptomyces; species Streptomyces sp. NPDC002580. The sequence goes on from NZ_JBIAQZ010000001.1 coordinate 781,767, forward strand.
ACCGCGACGGAAACGACGACGATCATGTTTCCCCCATTCGTCTGAAGGAATCAGCGAGGGCAGGAGAGGCCTGCCGCCCGGCACCCTGACTGATTCGATCACTCCGCATCCTGAGCGTCGCCCGTTCGGACTTCCCGCAGGGTGGAAGCCGGATCATAGTCTCAGGGGCAGTCCACGACCAGCCTCAGCTCGGCAGGTCAGAGCCGCCGTTGTGGGCCGACAGCAGCGGCTGACACCGACGAGTGCGGGCCAGGGAGGTCGGCCCAGCGTGCCGTCAGGCCTCTCGCCCGAGCGCCGGGATCCGTGACGGGCCTGGTAGTGCCGGAGCCGACGGGACTCCGTACGCCTCCCGTGCCTTTCGGGCCGGAAGCGGCCGGGGAACGGCGGTCGTTGTCGGGCGAAGGCGCGACGGGTTCATGGCCGTCCGAGGGGTGCCGTGACTGGGGAGACTTCGCCGGTCCGGCTGGGTGTACGTGGGGGCTGCGGGGCGACTTCGTCGTTGTCGGCGAGGTCGCGGAGGGTGCCGGCGAAGACCAGGGCGGGCGGGGTCTGACCGGCGGTGCGCCACAGGACGCCGTAGTCCAGTGTCGGTCCGTCATGGAAGGGGATGAAGGCGACGCCGGGACGATCGTGGTAGTGCGCCGCGCGGGCCGCCACGATGGACACTCCGAGGCCGGCGGCGACCAGCGGGGGTACCTCGGGCCAGAACATGTAGGACGGTCCGCGCGGGATGGGGCGGCCCGTCGGGGTGTGGGTCGGCACGTGGACGTCCAGCAGGGTTCTGGAGACGTTCCCACCCGGCGTGATCAGTGGTACGTCGGCCAGGTCCTCCAGCGACACGCTGTCGCGGCGCGAGACCGGATGGTCGGCCGGGACCATTAACGCCCGGGGCTCCTGGAGCAGGACGAGGCCGGCGGTGATGCCGGGGTCGGGGGCAGGCAGCTCGCTCACCTGCAGGTCCAACTCGCCACGGCGCAGCGGGCCGTGCGGATCGTCGAACTGGATCTCCTGGATCTGCACGGTGCAGTGGGGGTACCGGGTCCGGAAGGCCTCGGCGGCTTGGTGGACCAGGTCGGCGCACCAGGGCGTCGAATAGCCGATGCGCAGCGAACCGGTCAGACCCTGTGTCTTGGCGACGGCCTGTTGCAACTGGACGTACGCGGGCCGCAGATCGTCGCGGAGCTGCTTGCCGAGTGGGGTGAGCCGGACCGTTCGGGAGGTACGTTCGAACAGCGGCGCGCCGATGCGTCTTTCCTGCTTCTTGATGGCGTGACTGACTCGGGACGGGGTGATGCGCAGCCGCTCCCCGGTGCGTCCGAAATGAAGTTCCTCGGCCAGCGCCAAGAAGATCTCGATGTCGCGCAGTTCCATGGCCCCTCCCGATCATGAACTTAACGGTCGGCGCAGCGTTGACACAACAGACATCGATGACTGTCCGGGCAACGCTGCCTTGCCGGCTTCGCGGTTGTTCGGCGGAGGCCGCCCGGCCAGGCTGGTGCCCGGCGCCTCGGTGAGCCGACCGGGCGTGCCCGAACCGCCGTCAGCGGTGAATTCGGTTGCTGGACAAGAGACTTCGGAGGCGCTCGGGACCCTGCGGCCGCAACGCCGGTACGGCGAAGCGCCGTTCGTTCGTCACTCGTCAACCCTCTGCCCGTAGCTGTCCTTTTGGACTTCGGTCGCATCGACGCAGCACGGCTGCCGACTCGGTCCCATCGGTTTCTTCGGCCGCTCGAGCGGGAGTCGGAGCACTTCGTGTGTCACGGGGCATCGGGCGGGCGATCTCCGGGCGGCCGGTGCCCGACCGGGTGCCGGTGGTCGTGCACCGCCGCCGCGTCGCAAGCCCTCAGCGATGCAACGGACACCGACGTGGATACAGGCACAGACATGACTACAGACATTGACCTCCGGGGAGATCAGCATGGATTTCGGTAAGGACGGCTTCTCCGAAGCGGGGCTGCGCGGACTGCGCGAGGTGCTGGAACGTCACGTGGGGTCCGGGCGGATTCCCGGACTCGTCGCCCTGTTCAGCCGGGGCGACGAGACGCACGTCGAAACGATCGGGACGATGCTCCACGAAGGCGGCGCGCCGATGCGCCGGGACACGATCTTCCGGATGGCGTCCACGTCGAAGCCGGTCACGATCGCGGGGGCGATGGTCCTGCTCGACGAATGCCGGCTGCGCCTGGACGACTCGGTGGAGCGGTGGCTGCCGGAACTGGCCGACCGGCAGGTGCTGAAGCGGCTCGACGGCCCGTTGGACGACACCGTGCCGGCGCGGCGGCCGATCACCGTACGGGACGTGCTGACCTCCACGTTCGGCCTCGGCATGGATATGACGGTGCTGGGCACTCCGATCATGAACGCGGTCTTCGAGCAGGGGATCACCCCCAATCTGCCGACGCCGATGCCGGAGCAGGACGAGTGGATGCGCCGCCTGGGCACGCTTCCGTTGATGCACCAGCCGGGGGAGTGCTGGCAGTACCAGATCAGCAGTGATCTGCTCGGCGTGCTGGTCTCCAGGGTCACGGGCCGGTCGTTCGAGTCGTTCCTGCGCGAGCGGATCTTCGAGCCGCTGGGCATGGTGGACACCGGCTTCCATGTGCCCGCCGACCAGCTCGACCGGCTGCCGCCGCTGTACGCCCCCGACCCGGGTACCGGAGAGTTCCACGTGTGGGACGAGGCCGCGACGGGGCGCCACAGCTCGCCTCCGGCGTTCCAGGGCGGCGGCGGTGGGCTGAACTCCACCGCGGACGACTACCACGCCTACTTCCGCATGCTGCTGAACCACGGCATGCACGAGGGCAAGCGGATCCTGTCCCGGCCCGCCGTCGAGCTGATGACCACCAACCGTCTCTCGCCCGGACAACAGGCAGCCCGGCACGCCCTGGCCGTCGACAACGTCCACGTGTCCCACGGCCAGGGGCAGCACGGCGGATGGGGCTTCGGCATGGCGGTGCGCACCTATCGCGGTGACTACGCGCCGATCGGACAGTTCGGCTGGGACGGCGGAAGCGGCACCTCGACGTACGCCGACCCGGTGAACGGCGTCACCGGAATCCTGCTCACCCAGGTCGGGGCGTCCGTCCCGGATCCGGTGCACCTCATGCTCGACTTCTGGACCGCGCTCTACCAGGCGATCGACGACTGACACGGGGCCCGTGGCCCCGCCACACCCGCTCCTGAGCGATCCGGGCACCCGGGGGGCCACCGCCGGTTCGGTGGCCCCCCGGGTCCGGGGTCCACGAGGTCGGCGATGGAGCGTGGAGAGGCCCCAGAGTTCGGCGACGCGACCGTCCCGTACCCGGAAGATCTCCATCATCGAGGGCAGCGCCCGGTCATCGGCGTCCGTGCCGGCCGAGGTGCCACGCGGCGTCGTGCGGACGGCGGTCTTGTCACCTTCCCCGACCATGTCCTCGACGACCACCTGGACCTCGGGGAGTCCGGCCTGGAGTCCGCGCCGGGCCGCCACGACGGCGTCTCCCCGACGGTGCCGGGGGATGGCTCACGAAGTCGGCGGAGAAGATCGTCTCCGCGGCGGCGAGGTCACGGGATCGAACGCTTCGTACATGCGCCGGGCGACGGCCCTCGCGCCGTGCGGCATGTCGCTCCCGAGAGCGATCGACCTGATGGCCGGGGTTCGTGACCGCTCATGACGAGGGATCACCCGCGTGCTTCAGCCGCATGCGGGCGTCGACCTTGTCCGGCGGGGTGACCTCCGACCAGAACCGGTGACCGGTGACGAACACGGCGAGCTCGAGCTCGCGTCGGCGCAGCTTCTCGACCTCGGCCTGTTCGTCCTCCGTCCAGCCGGGGGAGGCGGGACGCTCCACCTTGCGCCAGCCGCCGGTGTCGCTGAAGCCGTCCAGCGGTTCCACCGACCAGGGGAGTCGTTTCAGCAGGGCCAGCAGCTCGGCCCGGACCTGATGCAGCTCCTCCTGACCGGCGAGGAGGTCACTCGGAAAGTCATCGGTCACAGCCACGCCGCAATGCTACGCCTGTTCGATTTTGTGATGCGAGTTCCTTCCGGGACTTCACACGAACGAGTGTTCTGGAGTCCTGTGGCCTGGGGGTTCGATGTGGCCGCACGCGCCGCACGCGCCGCACCCGTCGCACACGCCGCCGCCGTCGGGCGGGTGGCCGGGCAGGGGAGACTGTGCAGGCTGAACTGGACAGTCTGGACTGTTTAATTTACGGTGACGGCATGGACCGGAGTGGAAAGCGCGAGGGCGACACGGGCGTCTCGGATTCGGCGGCTCGCGCCGCGCAGGATCTTCGCGTCGCGTTCAGCCTGCTCCGGCGGCGGATCCGGGAGGTCTCCGAGGGGCAGGACCTCACGCCCTCCCAGGTCTCCGCGCTCACCCTGGTGAGCAAGAGCGGCGCCGCCACGGCCAGTGCGCTGGCGGCGACCGAGGGCGTGCGCCCGCAGTCGATGGCCGCCACGCTCGCGGCCCTCGACCGGTACGGGCTCATCCAGCGCAACCCGGACCCCGGGGACGGCCGGCGGCAGTTGGTCACCCTCACGGATGCCGGGCGTGAGCGCGTCGAAGGCACCCGGCAGGCCCGTTCGGAGTGGCTCGCCCAGGCCTTCCAGGAGCGGTGTACGGAAGGCGAGCGACAGACGGTCATCGAGGCCATGGCACTGCTGGAACGGCTGGCCCGGCCGTGACGCCCGGCCTGCGCGGGCGGTTCCAGCAGCGGTTCGCCCCCGCCTTCACCCCGGTGCTCCGACGCCCCTCCGGCCGATTCGACCGCCGGCCGATCGTCCCGATGGTCCTCGGTACGGTGCTGAACCCCGTCGACTCCTCGATGATCGCGGTGACGTCGGTGCCGATCGGCGGCGCGCTCGGAGCCGCGCCGGCGCGGACCGCGTGGCTGGTCTCCGGGCTGTACGTCGCCACCGCGGCGGGGCGGCCCGTCGTCGGGCGGCTCGTAGACGTGTACGGCCCACGGCGCCTCTGCCTCGCCGGTACGGCGACGGTGGGCGTCGCCGGACTCCGCGGCGCCCTGTCCCGAACCCCGGTGTGCTGGCCGCCGTCCGGGCACTGCTCGGATTCGGCACGTCGGCCGCGGGTCGGCCCACCGGTACAGGGCATTCTGATTGGCCAGGCCATTGAGACCTTGCGGCACGCCCACGAGGGCGCCGACGCCGGACGCCGGCCAGATCGCGCTGCCGGGGTCCAGGGTCAGGAGCGCCGCGCACCCGGCGATCCGGACGAGACTCCCGACCATGTCGCCGGCCTGCCTGGTCCTCGGAGCGCTACGCCTGCCGAAGACCGGAACCCGGCCCGACCAGGCCCCGCTGCACCGGGCCACGCGACCCCCGGCCCTGCCGCACCCGGCGACGCGGCATCAGGCCCCGCCGGACCGGGCCGCCCGGCACCCGGCCCCGTCCCGGCAGACCCCGCCGCACCCGGTCCCGCAGACCGCGCCGCCCGCTGCCGAGACACGCCGCCTTCCCCACGGCGCCGACACCGACGGCCTGTACCACCCGGCCCTCTTCATGCTCGCCGGAGCGGTACTGCTCCTGGCGGTGACCCTCATCGACCGATCCCTTCACGACCTCACCCCGCGAAAGGCCTGACCATGGCAGTCACCACGCTCGACGACCGCACCGCGCTCGTTCTCATCGACCTCCAGCACGGCATCGTCGGCAACCCGGGCCTCGCCCCGCACGCCGCCGCCGACGTCGTCCCGCGGGCCGTCCGGCTCGCGGACGCCTTCCGGGGCCACGGCCTGCCGGTCGTCCTCGTCCGGGTCACCGCCGCCGCCGACGGCGCGGACGCCGTACGCGGCCGTATCGACGGTCCGAGCCGCGCCCGTTCCTTCCCGGAGGGCTGGGACGTCATCGTCGACGACCTGGCCGGGCACCCCGAGGACATCACCGTGACCAAGCGGAACTGGGGCGCCTTCTACGGCACCGACCTCGACCTGCAGCTGCGCCGACGGGGCGTCACCCAGATCGTGCTGGCCGGCATCGCCACCAGCATCGGCGTGGAGTCCACCGCCCGGGCCGCGCACGAACACGGCTACCACGTCAGCCTGGCCATCGACGCGATGTCCGACCTCGACGCCGAGACGCACCGCAACAGCGTCGAGCGGATCTTCCCCCGCCTCGGTGAGACCGGGACGACCGAGGAGATCGTCGAGCTGCTGGACAAGACCCGGGGCTGACCGAAGGCCCCCGACGAGCCGCCGCTACCTTGGGGTCCGTGACCCTGGATGATCTTCGTGTGTTCGTCGCCGTCTGCCGGGCCGGGAGCCTGAGCGCCGTGGCCCGGGAGCTGGGCTGCACGCAGTCGGCGGTGAGCCAGCACGTACGCCGGCTGGAACGCGAGGTCGGGGTCGGGCTCGTCGAGCGGCAGTCCCGGGGCGTGGTGCCCACCCGCGCCGGCCGGATCCTCGAACGGGCCGCCGCCGACGGGATGGCCGGCCTCGACCTCGCGCTGCGCCGCCTCGACGACCTCGCGCGGGGCGGGGGCGGCGCGGTGCGGATCGCCACCGGCGGCACCACCGTGCGGCACTTCATGGCCGAGGCCGTGGTCGAGTTCAGGCGGAGCCATCCCGGGGTGAACCTGGAGTTCCGGACCGAGAACTCCAGCCGGAGCTGCTTCGACGCGCTCGCCGACCACGACCTCGACCTGGCCTGGGTCACCCTCGGCCCGCTCGTACGCGGAGTCGAGCAGCGGCCGGTCGTCGACCTCCCCTGGGTGCTCGCCGTACGCGCCGACGACGAACTCGCCGGGCGGGACAGCGTCGAGGGGGAGGAACTGGCCGGACTGCGGATCGTCGGGCTGCCCGAGAACTCCACCTCGCGCGCCCACCTCGACTCCACCTACCGGGAGTTGGGCATATCGACGGCCGCCTGCGAAACCAGTGTCGCCGACTGGGACACCGCGATCCTGCTGGCCGGCCTCGGCCTCGGTCACGCCGTCGTCCCCGATCTGCCCGGCCTGCGCGGGCCCGGCCACCCCGAACTGCGCTTCCTCCCCGTACCGGCCCTGCCGCTCCTCACGGTCGGCTGGGCGGCACGTCAGTGGGACGCCCTGTCCCCCGTGGCGCAGGCTTTCGCCGACACGGTCACCCGGCACTGCACGGACGCCCGCGCCGAGGCGGGGGACTGAACCACCCGCAGCGGCGCCGATTGCCTCTCACCGCCGACGCGGCACCGGGCGCCCGCCTCGGGTCAGGCGCCCCCGGCGGCCGCCGTCAGATCCCGCACCAGCGCGCCCGCCACCGGCACCGGCACCCCGTGCCGCTCCGCCGCCCGCAGCAACGCACCGCCGATGGCGTCGAGTTCGAGCTCCCGGCCCGCCTCGGCGTCGCGCTGCATCGAGGACTTGGTGGCCGCCGGGAAGGCGTCATAGCGGGCGAGGGCGGTCGCCGGATCGACGGGAGCGCCGCAGGCCCGGCCCACAGCCGCCGTCTCCTCGACCAGAGCGGTCAACTCCTCGCGGTGCAGCGTGCGTACGTCACCCACCGGCACCCCGTACCGCGTCGTCAGCAGCGCGAACGGGGCGAGGAACGCCATCTTCGCCCAGAGTGTCGCGGCCTCGCCGTCCTGGACCCGGGCCTTTGACCCGGCCCACTCCAGGGCCCCGGCGAGCGCGTCGACGCGCGCCCGGGGCGCCGTGTCGGCGGTCAGGTCGATCTCGGCGAACGGGCTGCCGTGCTCGATCACTCCCGGCGCGATCCGAGTCGACTCCACCCGGATGACCGCGGGGGCCACCTGCTCGGGGAGGTAGCGCTCGCGCAGCGGCGCCGGGTGCTCGACCCCGTTGAGGAACGGGACGACCAGACCCCGCTCGCCCAGGGCCTTCGCCGGTACGCGCTCCAGGGCGGCCTCCAGGGCCGTCGCCTTGACCGCGATCAGGCACACGTCGGCCGGCTCGCGCAGCTCGGTGTCCGCCTCCACCCGGGCCGTGAAGTCGCCGAAGTGACCGCTGCGCACCTCGATGCCGTCCGCGGCCAGCCGCCGCGCGGTCTCGTCCCCGGCGAGACAGATCACCCGGTGGCCACCGCGCGCCAGCAGCGCGGCGAGCAGCCCGCCGACACCGCCCGGTCCGAGTACCGCCACCGTCAGCCGGTCGTCAGCCATGTCCTCGCTCCTCTCAGGGGGACCCCGGCGGGGCCCCGGTGATGATCACAAGCCGCTGACGGCGAGTCAATCCTCGGAGATCCTTGCCCAACCCCAAGGTTTCGCTGGGGTGTTGATGCGGGCGGACGCCCGGGGCGCTGCCACCGGACCCGCGCGCGGCCGAGAACCCGGCGCCCGGCAGGTCCTACGGCACCCGCACCGTGGTTCCCGGCTCCGGCAGGCGCAGCCGCTCCGAGAGTCCGGCCTCGGCGAAGGCCTTCGTCAGGGTCGGTCCGTCCTCGGTGAAGTGGCCCCAGTGCTCGAAATGCAGGGGAACGACCCGTGTGGCGCCCAGGATCTCCGCCGCCCGCGCCGCGTCCTCGCTGGTCAGCGTCAACGGAGCGGCCGGCACCAACGGGGTGCGCGCCGCGCCCGCGAACAGCACGGCCACGTCGAAGGGGCCCTCCCGGCCGGCGATCTCCCGGACCACGTCCAGGGACGCGTTGTCGCCGCTCACGTACACCTTGGGCAGTTCCTCCCCGGACAGCGCGAAGCCGGTCACCTCTCCCACGAGGGGCTCCGAGCCGTCGGGTCCGTGCCGCGCCGGCACGGCCGTCACGCGCAGCACCCCGCCGTCCGGACGGGCCAGTTCGACGGACTCCCAGGGGCGCACGGCCCGTACGGGCGCGCCGATCCGCTCGTACGCCGACGCCGTCGACAGGGTCAGCGGCCCGTCCCGGAGGTACGCGCGGCCGGACCTGTCCAGATTGTCGGGGTGCTGGTCGTGCGAGAGCAGGACGGCGTCGACCGGGCCGAGTTCCCCGGCCGGCAACGCGGGACCGGCGGTCTTCACCAGCTCGCGGGCGCCGACGGGGTACGCGCCGGGAGCGTCGAAGGTCGGATCGGTGAGCAGCCGCAGGCCGCCGATCGCGATGAGGGCGGTGGGGCCGCCGACGTAGGTGATCTCCACTGAGGTCATGTTCCGAACAATCAGCGGAACCGGTGGCGGTATTCCTCGCCGCTACGGCCTTCTTCGGCGAGCGGTGACCACGACGGTGCCGTACGCGCGAGACTGGACGCATGTGCCGCAGCATCAAGACACTCCGCCCGCCCGCGATCCCCGAGGAAGCCACCGGGGAGGAGATCCGCGCCGCCGCCCTGCAGTACGTCCGCAAGGTCTCCGGATTCCGCGCCCCGGCCGCCCACAACCGTGAGGCCTTCGACCGCGCCGTCGAAGCGGTCGCGGCGGCCACGGCAGAGCTGCTGGACAGCCTGGAGGTGCGCGGCGCGGCGGCCCGGCGCGCCGGATAGCGCGGCCCGGCGGATCGGTCAGACGCCGGTGCGCGGTTCCCGTACGGCGGGTCTGCGCACGAGGTAGGCGGCGCCCGCGCCCGCGGCGAACAGCGCCCCGAAGGAGACGCCCGTCGCGAGCCAGGTGGCGCCCAGCCACTGGCCGCCGAAGTAGCCGAGCGAGACGCTGTACCCGGCCCAGGCCAGCCCCGCGAGGACGGACCAGGGCAGGAACTCGCGGACCCGGCGGTGCGCGGCGCCCGCGCCGAGCGAGACGACCGAGCGTCCGGCCGGGGCGAAACGGGCGACGACGACGAGCACGCCGCGGGCCCCGCCGCCACGGGCCAGGACTTCGCCGAGACGTTCCTGCGCAGTGGTCAGGCGGCGGGAGCGGGCGATGGCGCGGTCCAGCCAGGCCCCGCCGCGCCAGGCGAGCCGGTACGCCGCCAGGTCGCCGAAGACGGAGGCGGTGGCCGCGCAGAGGGTCAGCACCAGGATGTCGGGCACGGCGTGCGGAACGGCACCGGTGGCGGAGCCCGCCGCGGCCGTCGCCGCCGCGATCACCAGGACGCCGCTCGGCAGGACCGGCAGGAACACATCGAGAACGACGGACACGGCGACCACCGCGTAGATCCATGGGCTGCCCGTCAGCGACCCCACACTCTCCAGCACCGAAACTCTCCCCCGACTCCCCCGTGGACAGGACCGCGCCGCCCGCTCCCGGGGAGCGGCGGAACAGCCTGTGACAGCCATACAGCGTACGCCGCGGGTGTGACAGGAGATCCTCTGGGGCCGCATGTTTCGATCACAACACGCTCACGGACCCGCACGCTCCGGTACGACATACGGCTCGAATGTCCGCTATAGGAGCAGGCGGGGGCGTGGACGGGGTGAGGACGGGATGAGGAGGGAGGGCGCGGACGGGGGTGGCGGGGAGGGGCGACAAGGCCTAGTGCGGGGTGATCGTGGTCTCCTCCACCGTGGTCAGCCGGGCGCCTTCCCCGGCGCGTCCGCCGATCCGCGGCCGCCGCGCCTGTTCGAGACGCAGTGCGGCGGAACGGCCGTGCAGCGTCAGGGTCATCAGCTGGTTGCCGAACCACGGGCCGCCGTTCTTGCGCCAGTCGACCAGGGGGCGCCCGCGGCGGCCGTGCCGGGAGAGGAGGCTGCCGAGCATCCGGGCCGGGCGGCTCCAGCCGAAGCGGAAGCCGAGCCGTACGGAGAGCGGGATGGAGTTGTGGACGGGGGAGCAGGTCAGCTGGAGGACCCGGGCCGCGGGCCGGAGGGAGGGGTCGGCCCAGACCGGCTCGGCGACGTAGGCGTGGTGCACGTCCCCGGACAGCACGCACACCGTCGCCGGCGCGTGCTTCCCGGACCCGGCCTCGGCGATCAGTCCCGTCAGGTCCTCGAACGACTCCGGGAACGCCGCCCAGTGCTCCAGGTCCGCGGCGCGGCGCAGCCGCTCGCCGAACCGTGCCCAGCGCGCGCCCCGTTCACCCCGGCACAGTGCCGCGTCCCACGTCTCCGCGTGATGGATCAGCGGGGGCAGCAGCCAGGGCAGGGAGGTGCCGATCAGCAGGTGGTCCGAGGTGCCCGGCGCGTCCAGGGCCTGCTCGCGCAGCCAGGCCGCCTCCCCGGGGTCGAGCATCGCGCGCTTCTTCTCGTCCAGGACCCGGGCCGCGCGGGTGTCGAGCATCAGGACACGGGTCCGGCCGAAGTCGCGGCGGTAGCTCCAGCGGAACGAGGCCGGGTCGCCGTCGGCCCGGGCAGCGAAGGCGCGCAGCACGTCCGTGCCGTCGGGGGTCTCGCGCACGGCCGCGTAGAGCGGGTCCTCGGAGAGCTCGTCCGGGGAGAGGTTGCCGAGGTGCTGGTGGACCCAGTACGACATCAGGCCGCTCAGCACCCGTTCCCGCCACCACGGGGTCGCCCGGATCTCCGCGAGCCAGGACGCGCTGGTGTTCCAGTCGTCGATGACGTCGTGGTCGTCGAAGATCATGCAACTGGGCACGGTGGAGAGCAGCCAGCGGATCTCGGGGTCGAGCCAGGATTCGTAGTAGAGGCGGGTGTACTCCTCGTAGTCGGCGACCTGCCGGCCCGGTGGGTCCGCCAGACCCCGCCGTGCGGCGATCCAGGCACGGGTCGCCTTCGAGACCTCGTCCGCGTACACCTGGTCGCCCAACAGCAGCAGTACGTCCGGGCGTTCACCGTCCGGGGCGGCGGCGAGCCGGGCGGCGAGGGTGTCCAGGGCGTCGGGCCCGACCGGGTCCCTCTCGCCCGCGGGCGGCGCCGCCCAGCGGCAGGAGCCGAAGGTGACGCGGACGGCGCCCTCGTCGCCCCCGAGGGTACGGACGGCCGACGGGGGGAAGGACGAGTCGGGCGGCGGCCAGACCGTGGTGCCGTCCAGCAGGACCTCGTACGCGGTGACGGTGCCCGGTGTCAGCCCGCTCACCGGCACCAGCGCGTAGTGGTGGCCGGCTACGTGGAACGTGCGGGCCGTTCCGCGGGCGCCGTCGGCGCAGCGCACCTCCGCGGTGCACGGACGGCTCGCCTCGACCCAGAAGGTCGCTGACGAGCCGTCCACGTACCTCAGCAGTGGTCCCAGGCAGAGCTCCGCCATGGTGATCCCCTCCTCCGTCGCCCCGTACGGTACGGAACGACGGAGGGCGGTGGGGAGGTTCCGGAAACCGCGCGCTGCGTGGGGGGACGAGGTCCGGAACCCGGGGGACCGGACGGCCGCCGAACACGGGAGACCGGCGGCCGCCGGCCGGTGGGGCGGGCGCGGGTCAGCAGCCGCTGAGGACCGAGGTCAACTTGCTCTTCTCCGCCGAGTCGACCTTGAGGTTGTAGTAGTACTTCACCTGGACCCAGGCGCGGACGTAGGTGCAGGCGTAGGCGGTGCGGGAGGGCATCCACGTGGCCGGGTCCTGGTCGCCCTTGGACTGGTTCACGTTGTCCGTGACCGCGAGCAGCTGGGGGCGCGTGACGTCGTTGGCGAAGGCCTGGCGCTGGGCGGTGGTCCAGGCGCTCGCGCCGGAGTCCCAGGCCTCGGCGAGCGGGACGAGGTGGTCGATGTCGACGTCGGAGGCCGCGGTCCAGGTGGCGCCGTCGTACACGGAGTACCAGCTGCCACCGGTGGCTACGCAGGCGGAGTCGGTGGTCACGCCCGAGCCGTCCCGCTTGAGGATGTACTCGCGGGTGTTGCAGGTCCCGCTGATGGTGATCCAGGTGGGGAACAGGTCACGGTTGTAGCCGGTGCGGCTCTCCGTCGCGACGGTGAGGGACGCGAGGTAGGTGCGGGCGGTGGCCGCGCTGACCGGGGTGGGGAGGGCGGCGGAGGCGCTCGGGCCGGTGAAAACACCGGCCATGGCTATGAGACCCGTGAAGGCTGCGAGTATGCTCAGGCGTCGACGCGCGTAGACCTTTGACATGCGAACTCCCTTGGGGTGTGGGGGCGTTGCGGAGCGAGCGAACGAATGCTCGCGGCGTGGTGTTGCCGGGAGATGAGTGCGCGGTTAGAAGCTAATGACGTGCGCATGACAGCACAAGGTTGATGGCGGAACTTTCGGTCCGCGGGGAGGGCCGAGCCGACTCCGGCGTGGCTTCTGTCCGACTCCGGCCCGACTCCGGCCCGGAGATTTCCGGCTGGGGAGTCTTGGGCGGGGGCTTCCGTGGCGCCTTTGGGGCGGGTGGATCGACGTCGGTCGGATCGGGGCCGGGCGGGGCGGGGGCGTCGGCTCGGGCCTCGGGCGGGAGCGCTCGGCTCAAGGGCCTTGGTGTGGAGCGCTCCGGGCGGCGCTCCCGGCCCGGTGGTCTCCGTCTGTCCGTCCGGGGCGTACGGCCTGGGACTTTCGGCCCTGTGGGGTCCCGTCCGGGGTCGCGTACCATGGACCGCGCAGAAGGGGAGTAGCTCTTCGCCGGACCGTCGACATACTGCTCAGCTCGCCTGAGCCGGCGCCCGGAGGCAGGCCTCGTCCACGAGGCCGGCCAGCGAGACCTTCGGCAAGCAGTGCACGTGCCCGTGCCGGGCCTTTCCGGCGTGGGCGCTTCGGTCCGCACCTCCCGGTGCGGGCGTAGCTGTGTGCTGCCGTGCCGAGGTGTCGCGCAGTCACAGCAAGCGCAGTCGCAGCACTCTCGGTGGGGCAGTCCCGACCGATTGAGGAATTTTGCTCAGCATCAGCGTGATGGCGCTCGTCTTCGGCGTCGTCTTCCTTGCCGAACTGCCCGACAAGACCGCCCTCGCGGGCCTCGTACTCGGCACGCGCTACCGCGCCTCGTACGTCTTCGCCGGTGTCGCCGCCGCGTTCGCCGTCCATGTCGCGCTCGCCGTCGCGGCCGGCAGCGTGCTGACACTGCTGCCGCAGCAGCTCCTGCACGCGCTCACCGGTGTGCTGTTCCTCGGCGGTGCCGCGGTGCTGCTGATGAAGAAGGACGACGGCGAGGAGGAGATCCGCAAGCCGGAGAACCAGAGCTTCTGGAAGGTCTCCGGGGCGGGCTTCATGCTCATCCTCGTCGCCGAGTTCGGCGACCTCACCCAGATCATGACCGCGAACCTCGCCGCCCGGTACGACGACCCGGTGTCGGTGGGGCTCGGCGCGGTGCTGGCGCTGTGGGCCGTCGCGGGGCTGGGGATCGTGGGCGGCAAGGCGCTGATGAAGCGGGTGCCGCTGGCGTTGATCACCAAGGTGGCGGCGGTGCTGATGACGGGGCTGGGTGTCTGGAGCCTGTACGAGGCCGTCGCGGGCTGAGTCCCGCCGGCTCGGCCCGGTCCGGGTGCCCGGGATGCGGGGTCCGCGCCGGTGCGGGTTCGTCGGGGGTCGGGGCCGTGCCGGCGCATCCGGTCCGTCGCCGCTGGATCAGGCGCTGGTCGGAGGTGCGAACCGCTGCTCGATCCGGACGTGGGCGACGGACCTCGGGATGTACCGGCACGGCCCCTTCCGTCGGATTCGATTCCGGCCGCGGGGCGCGTGCGGGGGACCGGGGGCCGTGCGTCTGCGTCTGCGGGTGGGGATGCGGGTGGGGTGTGGCTGGGCCTCGGTGTGTGGGTTCATGGTGATTCGGGGGTGTTCTCGGGCTTCTGTTTCGGTGGGGGTGCCGGGCGTGTTGGCGTCGGGGGGGATTGTTTTGTATCGTGAAGAAACAAAGTGGTTCCCGTCCGTATTTCCCTGACCGGCGGGCGGGGCCGCCTTGTTCTCAGGAGGACGTGTCGTGCCTCCTCGTCTGCGCTTTGGAGCATTCCGATGACGACGGCCGCCACCGTTCTGACCGCCCGCGCGTTTCTGCTCGACATGGACGGCACCCTCGTCAACTCGGATGTCGTCGTCGAGCGCTGCTGGCGCGGCTGGGCCGACCGGCACGGACTGGACGGGGACGAGGTCATGAAGGTCGTCCACGGCAGGCAGGGCTACGCGTCGATGGCGCTCCTGCTGCCGGACCGGCCCATGGAGCAGAACCACGCGGAGAACGCGCGGATGCTGGCCGAGGAGACCGCCGACATGGACGGCGTCGTCGCGATTCCGGGAGCGCCGGAGTTCCTCGCCTCCCTCGCCGGAGTGCCGCACGCGCTCGTCACCTCCGCCGACGTGGCGCTGTCCACCGGGCGGATGGCCGCCGCCGGACTCGGGCTTCCCGACGTGCGCGTCACCGCGGAGTCGGTCGGCGCCAGCAAGCCCGATCCCGAGGGCTTCCTGAAGGGTGCGGCCGAGCTGGGCATCGCACCGGAGGACTGTGTCGTGTTCGAGGACTCCGGGGCGGGTATCGCCGCGGGGCGGGCCGCCGGGATGCGGGTCGTCGGAGTCGGTCCCCGGGCGGGAGTCCACGGGCCGGACGTGGTCGTGCGCGATCTGACCGAGGTGCGGGTCGAGGCTCTCGGCGACGGGACGGTTCGCCTTCACATCGGCTGAGGGCGGGCGCCACCACGGATCCGGTGACACCCGCGTAGCCGCCTACGGCTCCGAGGTCTCCGCCTCCAGGGCCGCGCGCGTGGCCGCGCCGTAGACCCCCGGCTCGTCGCCCGAGACCCGTCGCGACCACTGGAACCAGCGCACGGCGTCCTCCAGATGGCGGTCGAACCGGCCGTCGGCGTTGCGCATGTACATCCGCGTCTGACGCAGCCGCAGCTGGAGTTCGACCACCTCCGGCCCGCTGTCACCGCGCCGCAGGGCCTGTGCGGACGCTCCGTCCGAACCGCCGTCGTCGGGCGCGGCCACCGATCCGGTCGCGGTCGCCCCGGTGCTCGGGGTGACGGACGCGGGCGCCGACGTGGCCGAGCCGGAGGGGCTCGCCGAGGTGTCCGACGCGGACACCGACGGCGACGGGCTCGCGCTCGGGGAGGGGTCGGCGGACGCCGACGCCGACGAGGTGGCGGACGTGCTCGCGGACACCGACGCCGAGGCGCTGTCGGACAGCACCCTCGGAACGCTCGCCCGGACGTCCTCGGGCTGTGCCGCGTCCCGCGCGGGAGTGTCGTACGACAGCAGTCCGCTCGCGACCCCCGCCGCGGCCACCATCGTCACCACGACTCCGGCGACGGCGATGACACCGGTCCGGCGTCGCCGCCCCGGCCGGCCGGCGGCCGAGCCCCCCGCTCCGCGCTCCGGAGAGTGTTCCTGGAAGAGGCGCACGTCGGTGGCGCGCGCCTCCGAGGGAAGCGCCGTCAGCCGCATCGTCGCGTCCGCCGGTACGGCCGACGGCTGCGGGGCCGGGGCGGAGGGGACGGCGGCGGCCAGCTGCATGGTCGCGTCGTTCGCGGGGGCGGTGGGCCGCGTGCCCGTGTCGGCAGGGATCGCCGACAGCTGCATGGTGGAAGCGGGGTCGCCGTCCCCGTTCGCCGCCGGCATCGGGAGTCCGCCCGTCGGCGCGCCGCCGTCGGCCGCGAAGCCGTACGTCCGCGTGTCGTCGAAAGTCCCCTGTGCTCCGTGGGGTGCCCCGGGACCGTCCGCCGCCGCGGAGGCGCCTTCAGGCGTCCAGGAGCCGGCCTCCGTGGCGGCGCCGTGCGCCGCGCCCGGACCGCCATGGCCCGGCCCGGCGGACCCGGAGTGCTCCGGGCTCAACTCCACGTAGGGCCGGATGCGCAGAGGATTGAAGTCCTCCGTCGCCGCCGCCTCCGTGGTGCGCGCCTCGCGCAGGGCGTCCGACGCCCTGCCGGTGCAGGCGCAGGACGGGGTGCCGTCCTGCGCCCGGTGCGCGTCGCACTCGGGGCAGACATGCCCGGTCGATCCAGTCACGAGTGGGTCCCTCCCCATGAGAACTCCAGCGATTATCCGGACGACCTTGATGCAACGTTCAAGCAGCCCCCCGGAATGTTGAATTCCGGTCGGCTCGACAGGCCATAACCGGACACACCGATCAGGATGGAGGGTGACCGGGACCCTCGGGGCTCAGGGAGGCCGCATGACCGGGGACGCGCACGGCTCGGACACGCCCGGGACGGAAGGGGCGGACGAGCCGGCCGGCGGCGCCACGGGCGGGCGGAGCGGCCCGCACGATGCGATCGAGGTGAGCGAGTCGGCGCTGCGGCGTCGTACCGCCGCGGCCACCGACGCCCACGACAACGTGCACGGCAGCGTCTTCGTGTCCATCGGCGCGCTGCTGCTCGGCATGCTGCTGGCCGCGCTGGACCAGACGATCGTGTCGACCGCGCTGCCGACCATCGTCAGCGATCTCGGCGGCCTGGAGCATCTGTCCTGGGTGGTCACGGCGTACCTGCTCGCGTCGACGGCGGCCACCCCGCTGTGGGGCAAACTGGGCGACCAGTACGGCCGCAAGAAGCTGTTCCAGGCGGCGATCGTGATCTTCCTGATCGGCTCGGCGCTGTGCGGCATGTCGCAGAACATGGGCGAGCTGATCGGCTTCCGGGCGTTGCAGGGACTCGGCGGCGGCGGGCTGATGGTGCTGTCGATGGCGATCGTCGGCGACCTCGTCCCGCCGCGTGAACGGGGCAAGTACCAGGGTCTGTTCGGGGCGGTGTTCGGCGCGACGAGTGTGCTCGGGCCGCTGCTCGGCGGCCTGTTCACCGAACATCTCAGCTGGCGCTGGGTCTTCTACATCAACCTCCCGGTCGGCGTCGTCGCGCTCGCGGTGATCGCGGCGGTCCTGCACATCCCGAAGAAGTCGGCCCGGCACGTCATCGACTACCTCGGCACGTTCCTCATCGCGGCCCTCGCCACCTGTCTGGTCCTGGTCGCCTCGCTGGGCGGCACCACCTGGGACTGGGACTCGCCGCAGATCATCGGCCTCGCGGTCCTCGGCGTGGTCCTCATCGCCGCCTTCGTCGTGGTGGAGCGGCGCGCGGCCGAACCCGTCCTGCCGCTCAAGCTCTTCCGCGTCCACACCTTCACGCTCTCCGCGATCATCAGCTTCATCGTCGGCTTCGCGATGTTCGGCGCGATGACCTACCTGCCGACGTTCCTCCAGGTCGTGCAGGGCGTGTCGCCCACGATGTCCGGCGTGCACATGCTGCCGATGGTGTTCGGGCTGCTGCTGTCGTCCACGGTCTCCGGGCAGATCGTCAGCCGTACCGGCCGCTGGAAGGTGTTCCCGGTCGCGGGCACCGGGGTCACCGCCCTCGGCCTGCTCCTGCTGCACCAGCTGGACGAGCACAGCAGTACGGGCGAGATGAGCGCGTACTTCTTCGTCTTCGGCCTGGGCCTCGGCCTGGTCATGCAGGTCCTGGTCCTGATCGTGCAGAACGCGGTGTCGTACGAGGACCTCGGCGTCGCCACCTCCGGGGCGACGTTCTTCCGGTCCATCGGCGCCTCGTTCGGCGTCGCGATCTTCGGCACGGTCTTCGCGAGCCGTCTCGGCGACAACCTGACCGAGGCGCTGAGCGGGCAGCGGCTGCCTCCCGGCGTCTCCACGGACTCCCTGAAGGCCGACCCCAAGGGGATCGGGCAGCTGCCCGCCGATCTTCAGCAGCCCGTCCTGCACGCGTTCGCGACGTCGATCACGGATGTCTTCCTGTACGCCGCCCCGGTCGCCCTGCTCGGTTTCGTCCTGGCCTGGTTCCTGCGCGAGGACAGACTGCGTGCCTCCGTCACGGCGCCCGACGTCACCGAGACGCTCGCCAGCAATCCGGTCGAGCGGTCGTCGTACGACGAGGTGTGCCGGGCGCTGTCCGCCCTCGGCAGCCGGGAGGGGCGCCGGGAGATCTACGAGAAGATCACCGAGCGCGCGGGCTACGACCTGTTGCCGGCGGCGAGCTGGCTGCTGCTGCGGATCAAGAAGTACGGGTGGGCGGAGCCCTCCCTCCTGGCCGAGCAGAGTGCCGTCCCCCTGGGTGTCGTCATGGCCGCGTCCCGCCAGGTGGAGGAACGCGGACTCGCCCGCCGCGAGGGTCTCGACCTGGTCCTGACCGACACGGGCCACGCGGCCGCCGGGAAACTGTCCCTGGCCCGCGAGGAGTCCCTGGCCGAACTCCTCGGCGACTGGTGGACTCCCGACCGCCCGACGAACCTCACCCAGTTGGTCGCGGAACTGAACGAGGAGATGTGCGGCTCCGACGCGGAGCGGCCCCACGAGCGCACGCTGCTCGGCCGGCCCGAGGGAGAGATGGGCTGAGCGTCAGCCGGTCAGGTCCTTCCGGAACCAGTGCTCGGCGTAGGGCTCGTCGTTGTGCGCCGGGGTCTCCTCGTAGCCGTGCCGGGCGTACAGCGCCCGCGCCTCGACGAGGTCGCCGCGGGTGTCCAGCACCAGCCGCCGGGCACCCAGGCCGCGAGCGGCCTCCTCGGCTGCCGCCAGCAGCAGCGGGGCTCCGCCCTTGCCGCGCAGGCCCTCGCGGACGAAGACGCGTCTCAGTTCGCCCGTCGTGGCGTCGAGCATCCGCACCGCCGCCGTGCCGCCGGGTTCGCCGTCGTACCGGCCGACGAGGAGCACACCCGTCGGCGGCGTGAAGTCGCCGCCCGGCTGCGCGGCGATCTCCCGCTCCAGCTCGTCGGGATCCGTCGTCCGCCCTTCGTGCAGCAGGTACCACCGGTCACTGACCTCGGTGTAGTACGCCCGCCAGAGCGCGGCGGCGGCGGGGGAGTCGAAGGGTTCGGGCGCCACGGTCCACGAGGAGGGCGCGTCGGAGGGCGATCTGGTCATGCCGGTCATTGTCATGAGGCGTCACCCCTGTCGCGCAACCGAATTGGCGGGCCGCCGCGTGGCCGTGCCGACCGGACCCCACGACCGATCAGGACAACTAGCTGGGTCCGTAAGGCCGTTGGCGGTCCTCAAGGATGTGCGGGGGCCGGGGTGCGGACGGGTGCGGACGGGAGCCGCGCGGGTGGCCCGTCGCTCCGGGGTCGTGGCGGGCACGGCGCGAGGGGGGTCGTTTGAGGAGCGGCTTCCGGGCAACCCGGTCCAGGAACCGGCCCGTTGGGTCGAGAACCCCGGAAGGCACCCATGTCCACAGGCGTGATCATCGCTCTGATCGTGATCGTGGCGGCCGTTGCCGTTGTCGCGGCCGCCCTGACCCTTTCCGCCCGAAGGCCGCCGGGCGGGCGCACCCTGCGGCGGCGCTTCGGACCGGAGTACGACCGGACCGTAGCCCGGCACGACGGCGACACCAAGGCCGCCGAACGCGACCTCGCCGAGCGCGTGAAGCGACACGGCGCGCTGCGCGAACGGCCGCTCGAAGCGGCGGCCCGCGAACGGTACGCGGCCGGCTGGACGGCGGCCCAGGAACGCTTCGTCGACTCGCCCCGGGAGGCGGTGGCCGAGGCCGACCGGCTGCTCGGCGAGCTGGCAGGAGCACGCGGCTTCCCCGAGGGGGACCGCTACGAGGAGCAGGTCTCCGCACTCTCCGTGCACCACGGACACCACGTCCACGGCTACCGCCGAGTGCACCGGGTCGCCCTGGCCCGCACCGGTGGAGGGCAGGACGGCGGAGCCGACACCGAGCAGCTGCGCGAGGCCATGTTGGAGGCCCGCTCCCTCTTCGACGCCCTGATGACCCCGGCGCGCCGGGACACCTCCCCCGACCGTGCGCGCAACACGGACACGGACGACGTGAACGAGCCCCGGGCCGCCCGCGCGGAGCAGGGCGGATGGTTCGGCATGCGCAAGGACGACCGGCGCACCGGACCCGCGGAGAGCGCGGAGGCCGCGGACCGGGCCGACCGCGGCCGGCGTGCCGAGAGCGACCGGAGCACCCGGAGCACCGAGAACGCCGAGAAGACCGAGAGCTCGGAGAACGCCGAGACCTCCACCCCCGAGACCCGCTCCCGCTCGCTGCCCTGGTCCTTCACCAGGCGTCAGACGAACGGGAGTTGAGGAAGGTGAGTGCCATGAAGCCAGAGCAGGACGCTGAGCGGGATCCGGCCCGTGAGGAGCGGGCGGAAGGAGTCGTGAAGGGCCGGGTGACCCCGGTTCCCGCGGAACGCCCACGGGACGACCGCGCGACGGCGCGCGGAGGCGCCGCCGACCGTGCGAAGGAGGGCCACGAGGAGGCCGGGGAGGTGTCGCGCCGTGACACCCTGAAGGGACGGGTCGAGCCCGCGTCCGCCGAGCCGGTCCGGGGCGACCGGGCCGGGACCGGCGCACCGGCCCGCGAGACCGCCGGCGTCCCTGCCGACGAGCGCGGAGCAGCCCGTGACGACCGCAAGGGACGTCCGGGTGCCGGTACCGCGTCCCGCGAGGCCGACGAGGCCGCGCCGCCCGCCGTGCCCCGTGGCGCCGACGCGGTGCGTGGTGGCGGTGAGCGGCGGAACGCCGCGGGAGCGCTCCCCGAGAGCGGTCCGGCCGGCGCCGAGGGCCGTGCGGCCAAGCGTGCGGAAGGTCCCTCCGGGCATGAGGACCGGCTGCTGCCGGTGGACGAGTACGACAAGTTCGCGCTGCGGATGCGGCACGCGGTCGGCGGGTTCGTCGACGGGCCCCAGGCATCCGTCGAGGAGGCGGACCACGTGCTGGAGGAGCTCGCGGGCCGGGTCACGGAGGCCGTGGCCCGGCGGCGGAGCGCCCTGCGGACCTCCTGGCGGAGCGGCGGCGAAGGCACGCCGAAGGCCTCCGACACGGAACAGCTCCGGCTCGCCCTGCGGGACTACCGCGAGATGACCGAGCGGCTCCTGCACTTCTGAACCGGCTCCGACACCTTCCCGCCCCCGTGAGGCCGCGGCCCGGACCATGCCCGGGCCGCGGCCTCACGGCGCGTGACACGCATGTTCTCGTCGGGCCCGGACCTCGTGGGCCGATACTTCGCCGGACGCCGGACGCCGGACGCCGGACGCCGGACGCCGGACGCCGGACGCCGCCCCGCATCCCGCCGTGCTCGGAGGCGAGCGCGGCCACGGCGGTACGCGGCTCAGCGAGTCAGGCCGCTCCGCCGGCTCCTGGCCGGGGATCCACACGGCCTCCCGGACCCGGCGTGGGCGGGGTTCGGCGACCCACACGGTTCGGCGGCTCACATGGCTCCGTCGGTCTTCCGGTTCCCGGTGTCCCGGTCCCCGGGGGAACGACCGGCACGGGCCGTGTGCCAGTCCCGCACGATCTGTTCCACGTCGTACGGCTTCAGTCCGAGCGGAGGTCCCGGCGGGGGCTTGAACATGACCTCGCGGATCTTGGCGTTGATGTCCTCGACGATCCGCCGCACGGCCCGCTCCGAGGGCGCGGCGGACGCCGCGACGAGAGCGTCCTCCGCCTCCTTGCGCAGGGCCAGGGTGGGCGGCAGGACCGACAGCCCCTCACGGGCCATCTTCCGCTTGATCCACCAGAGTTCGTCGTACGGTGTGTCGGTGACCTCCGGCAACGGCTTGCCCGCGCCCGGGAGTTCCGCGAACTCGCCGCGCGCCTCCGCCTGGCGGATCTGTCTGTCGACCCAGGACTCGAAGCTGACGCCCGGTGGCTTGCGCTCGGTCATGAGTCCATTGTGCCGGAGGTCGCACCACGACGGGAAAGGCCGAATTATCATGCGGCGGCGGTGGAGCAACGACGAACCGCGCCAGGACAATCGGAACGGCACCTCACGAAGGAGCGCTCGTGCTCGAACTCACCATGGCCTCGGTTTCCGGGGCGGACGCAGGGGCGACGGCCGGTATGCAGATGGCCGAAGCGCCGAGCGACCCCGGCGCCATGCTGCGGGTGGGCCGGGACCGGGCCGTGTGCCGTCTCGCCACCCCCGACGACTGGCTGTTCGTGTCCCGCGTCCACCTGGAGTTCCTGTGCGGCCCGGACGGCTCCTGGCACGTCAGCTGGATCCGCGGCTCCCTCGCGGACCCGTCGTCCGAGGTCCGGCTGATCCTGACGGGGCAGCCGCCCCAGCCGCTTCCGTACGGCGGGACGGCCAAGCTCCCCACGGGCGGCTCCGGTGAACTGGTCATCCACGACCGCACCGGTCCCCGCAGCGTGAACGTGGGCTTCTACCACGAGGCGTAGACCCCGGCCCGTGCCCGCCCGGGGCGGGCACGGGCGGGCCGGGGCGGTCAGGCGAGTACGCGCGCCAGGGCGAACCCGTCGTACCCCTTGCTGCCCACGGTCTGCACCGCCGTGCCGCTCAATTTCGGGTGGGAGGCGATCAGGTCGAGGGCGGCCCGGGTGCCCCGCACGCTCGGGTCGGTGCTCGTGCCGTCGGTGACCGCTCCGCCCCGGACGACGTTGTCGAGGACGATCACGCTGCCGGGCCGGGTGAGCCGGACCGCCCACTCGACGTAGTGGGGGTTGTTCACCTTGTCCGCGTCGATGAAGACGAGGTCGAACGGATCCGGGTTCTCGTCCGCCAGCTTCGCCAGCGACTCCAGGGCGGGGCCCACGCGTACCTCGGTGATGCCGTCGAGGCCGGCCCGGGCGAGGTTGGCGCGCGCGACGTCGGCGTGCCGGGGGTCGTACTCGAGGGTGATCAACCGCCCGTCGGCGGGCAGCGCGCGGCCCAGCCAGATCGTGCTGTAGCCGCCGAGCGTGCCGATCTCCAGGATGCGCCGGGCGCCCTGGATCTCGGCGAGGAGCTGGAGCAGCTTGCCCTGGTTCGGCGCGACGTTGATGGGGGGCAGTCCGGCCGCGTCGCTGTCCCGCAGCGCGGCGGTCAGTACTTCGTCGGCGGGGGCCAGAAGGGTGGTGAAGTGGTCGTCGACGTCGGTCCAGACCTGCGACTCGCTCATGCACCGGGCCTTTCATATGCCTAGTTAGTTGCGCTAAAGACTTCCGCCGACGAACTTAGTCGCCGGGGTCGTCGGCTGCCAGAGGGTTTCGGGCCGTGTGGTCCGTTTCCGGCCGATCGGCGTCGGCGCCCGCGCGGAGGCGGAGCCCTGGCGGATCGGCGGCAGCGCCGGGACGGGCAGGGCGAGAAAGCCCGCGGCGATCACCGGGCGGCGGCCGATCCGGCCGGTCGGCGCGCCCGCGAACGGCTGCAGGAGCAGGTCCGCCACTGGCCGGTGATCGTCTCGCGCAGCGGCACCGCGGGCGGTCGGCTTCGGACTTCTCGATCTCCGGGGCGAACGCCGGGGCCTCCTCCGGCCGCATCCACAGGCAGAGGTCGACGACGCCCTGTCGGGCCCACGATCAGGAACGGCGCGCGCCGGCCCCGGGGCGGCGGGGCCTCGTCGGGCAGCGGGGCGGTCATGACCGACACCGGACCCGCGCCGCCGCCTTCACGGCGCGTCCGACCGGCGCGGGGTCGGTGACGGTGACCTCGGGGGAGGTCGGGCGTGCGGGGGTCGGGGCGGGCGCCGAGGGGGCTGTCGGGGTCGCGGCCGGCACAGGCCTTCCTTCAGCCGGGGACGGGGACGGGTCCGTCCGGGGACGGGGACGGGTCCGTCCGGGGACGGGCCGGAGGTCCGCCCGGGGACGGCCGGACAGCGACCTTATGGCCGACCGTCCGCGTGACAGGTGCGTGACCCGGCACGCGGTGTGCATGAAGGCGGCGTACGCAGGCGTGACGAGACGGCCGGGGTGCCGCTCCGGGAGGCCGTCTGCGATCTGTGTCGCGAGGTCCGCAGGGGTTCGGAGGCTCTCGGAAAGGGGTTCGGAGGCCCTCGGACGAAGGTCGTCAACCGGGCGTGCGGCGGGGTCCGGCGGGTGGCCTGCGGCTTTCGACCGGGGGCGGCGAGAGCCCCCCGGGGGTCTGATAGATACGGAGATACAGGGGCAGACGGAACACACGGGACCAATGGGTCGGGAGGGTCGACGAGGCGTGGCGAACATGGAGCACGGCGGACGAGCGGGCGACGCCTTCACCGGAACGGCGGAGATCGCTCGAACGCGGGTTCGCGTACTCCGTGTCGGCCTGTGGGTTTTCGCCGCGCTGCTGGCCGTACGGCAGGTCGTCGCCGTCCTCGGCACGCCCAGGGCGGAGCGGCTCACGGATCTGGAGACGTGGGTCGGACCCGACGGCGTCCTCCGTGTGGCGGGCTCGCTGTACGACTCGACGCGCTTCACCGGCACCCCGTTCGGCGGACTCGTCCTCAAGCCCCTCACCCGGTCGGCCGAACAGGCCCTCGGCTGGGGCTGGACCTTCGGCACCCTGCTGCTGGTCGTCGCGCTCGGACTGGTCACCGCGCGCGCCCTGCCGCCCCCCGTGAGCCGCCGTGCGTCGCTGCTCGCGGCGCCCGTCGCCGTCAGCCTGCTGATGCTGTCGCTGCCCGTGCGCAACGCCCTGTACCTCGGTCAGACCAGCGTCCTGCCCGTCCTGCTCGTCCTGCTCGGCTGTCTCGGCGTCCGCGGCGAGCGCGCCTGCGGGGTCCTCATCGGCCTCGCGGCGGCCCTCCAGCCGACCGTGCTGCTCTTCGCGCCGCTGCTCCTGCTCACCGGGCGCCGCCGCACCGCCGCCTGGACCGGGATCACCTTCGCCGCCCTCACCGCGCTCGCCTGGACCGCGATGCCCCACGACTCGACCACCTACTGGGTCCACCATCCGGCGGGCGTCGGCCTCGGCGGGGACGCCGACGGCGTCGCCAACCAGTCCCTGCACGGCGCGCTGCTGCGGCTCGGCCTCACCGGGCCGCTGGAGATCGGCCTCTTCCTCGCCCTCGGCGCGGCCGTCGCCTTCCTCGGGCTCCGGCGAGCGGTGCGGTACGCGCGGGACGGGCAGTCGCTGCTCGCCGTGGCGGTCACCGGCTGTGTCGTCGTCGCCGTCTCGCCCGCCAGCTGGCCGCACCAGTTGCTGTGGGTGCTGCTCGCGCTCGTCGGCCGGGCCGGCCGGAAGGCCTCGGACCGCCGCGTGTGGCCCGTCGCCGTCGTCCTCGTGATGACGCTGCCCGCCAGGATGATGCTGCCGAACATGCCGGTGCTCCACCCGGTGCGCGACGACATGGTGCTGATCGCGGCGCTGGCCGCCGCCACCGCCGTACCCTTCCTGTCCCGCACGTCCGCGTACTACCGGGCGCCCGTGCCCGCCGAGCGCGCGGCGCCCGCCCGAGGGAAGCGGTTCCCGCGGTCCCCGTTCCCCGGCCGGGTCCTCACCCGCCCCAACCTGCTCCTCGAACTGCTCCTGATCCGCGTCGGCTACTCCGCGTACCAGCAGGTCAGGCTCGCCGCGACGGGCGGCACCAACACGGGCGGCCGGGCCACCGCCGAGCACCACGGCGACCAGATCCTCGCCGTCGAGCGCTTCCTGCACCTCGACATCGAGCGCTGGGCCAACCACGCGGTGGCGAAGACCGCCCTCCCGCGCGACTTCTTCGACTTCTACTACGAGTCGTTCCACTTCGGCGTCCCGCTCACCGTGCTCGCCGTGCTGTACGTCCGCCGCCCCGCGGACTACCGCTGGGCCCGGTCCGGGCTGGGCCTGGCCACCCTGCTGGCCCTCGTCGGCTTCTGGCTCTACCCGCTCGCTCCGCCGCGTCTGATGCCGGGCCTCGGCATCGTCGACACCGTGCACGGCGTGCAGGACTTCTCCAAGCCGGACTACGGCGTCCTGACCGCGCTGACCAACCAGTACGCGGCGATGCCCTCGCTGCACTTCGGCTGGTCCCTGTGGTGCGGGCTCGTCATCGCGGTGCTGGCGCGCGGGTGGTGGATGAAGGCGCTGGGCCTGCTGCACCCGCTGTTCACCGTCGCCGCGATCGTGGCGACGGGCAACCACTGGATCCTCGACGCGTTCGGCGGCGCGGCCGTGGTCGCCGCGGGCTTCGCCCTGACCGGCATTCTCCAGGGCCCGCGGCCCCGGACTCCGGCACCGGTCGGGGAGGGTGTGGCGCGGACGGTCCCGGCGAGGGTCCGCACCCCGGGCTGATCCGAGGCGCGGGAGGCCTCGGGGGAGGCAGGGGCCGGGCGGGGGGCGCCCCTGCCTCCCTCGGGGACGGGCCGACGGTGCCGGGAGGCCGCCGGCCCGAGCGTGCGGTGTCCGGCCGTGCGCGGCGTTCGGCCGAGTGCCTCGTACGGCCGTACGTCGCATTCCGCTATACGTGGCTGACCTGGAGTTCCTTGACGCCGTTCAGCCAGGCGGAGCGGAGGCGGCGCGGGTCGCCCGCGAGCCGCAGGTTCGGCATCGCGTCGGCGATCGCGTTGAAGATCAGGTCGATCTCCAGGGTGGCCAGCGACCTGCCGAGGCAGAAGTGCGGGCCGCCGCCGCCGAAGCCGAGGTGGGGGTTGGGGTCACGGGTGATGTCGAAGACCTCGGGGCTCTCGAACACCTCGGCGTCGTTGTTGGCCGAGGAGTAGAAGATGCCGACGCGGTCGCCCTTGGAGATCCGCTGTCCGCCCAGCTCGGTGTCCTGGGTCGCGGTGCGCTGGAACGCGACGACGGGCGTCGCCCAGCGGACGATCTCCTCGGCGGTGGTCTTCGGCCGCTCCCGCTTGTAGAGGTCCCACTGCTCGGGGTGGGTGAGCAGGGCGTGCATCCCGTGCGTGATGGCGTTGCGGGTCGTCTCGTTGCCGGCGACGGCCAACAGCAGGACGAAGAAGCCGAATTCGTCGGAGGCGAGGTTCCCCTCGTCCTCCGCCGCCACCAGCGTGCTGACGATGTCCTTGGCGGGGCACTGCTTGCGGTCGGCGGCCATGTTCATCGCGTACGAGATGAGTTCGGTGGCCGATTCGGCGCCGATCTCCTCGGTGATCGCGTACTCCGGATCGTCGTACGCCACCATCTTGTTGGACCAGTCGAAGATCTTGACGCGGTCCTCCTGGGGCACGCCGATGAGTTCGGCGATGGCCTGGAGCGGCAGTTCGCAGGCGACCTGGGTGACGAAGTCGAAGGCGCCGTCGGGGCCGGCCCCCGCGAGGGCGTTCGCGACGATCGAACGGGCCCGGTCGCGCAGCGCGTCCTCCAGCGAGCGGATGGCGCGCGGGGTGAAGCCGCGCTGCACGATCTGGCGGACCCGGGTGTGCTCGGGCGGGTCCATGTTCAGCATGATGAGCCGCTGGACCTCGATCTGTTCGCGCTGGATGTGCTCGTTGAAGCGGATGACGGCGGTGTTGAGGAACGAGGAGAAGAGCTCGGGGTGCGTCGAGACGTACTTGACGTCCGCGTGCCGGGTGACGGCCCAGTAGCCGTCGTCCTGGAAGCCCGCCACGCCGGGCTGTTGCGGGATCCAGCGGACCGGTTCGGCCCGGCGCAGCTCGGCGAACTCCGGGAGGGGAACGCGCTGGTGCAGTACGTCGGGGTCGGTGAAATCGAACCCGTCGGGCAGCGCTGGACAGGGCATCGGCAACTCCAGGTCTCGCGCCTACGGTGGTGCCTGCGGTGGTGCTTTCGGTGGCGCCAAGAGGGATGACGGGCTGTTTCCCCGGGGATTCTGACGGCCCATCAGAAACAGGGAATCGCCGTGAAGGTAGTAACGGGTTCTACAAGTGGCAAGAGGCGCGGGCCCCCCAATTGCGTGCGGGATTGGTGCAGATCACGACTTCGGGGACTGCACGACCCTTGCGGCGCGGGGGGTTCGCTCAGCAAACTGCACGCAGAACTGGTACGCGTTCTAGTTCTGCGCGGTGGGTGGGCCGGGACGCCCCGCGCTGCGCGGGTCAGCTGGGCCTGGCCGCCGGGCAGGCCTGAGGAGAGGACGAGCCCCCATGGCCGCGGAACCCGTGATCATCGAAGCCGTACGGACCCCCATCGGCAAGCGCGGCGGCGCGCTCGCCAATCTGCACCCCGCCTATCTCCTGGGCGAGACCTACCGTGAACTCCTCGGCCGCACCGGCATCCACGCCGACTGCGTCGAGCAGGTCGTCGGCGGCACGGTGACCCACGCCGGCGAGCAGTCGATGAACCCCGCGCGTACGGCGTGGCTGACGATGGGACTGCCGTACGAGACGGCGGCGACGACGGTCGACTGTCAGTGCGGCTCCTCCCAGCAGGCCTCGCACATGGTCGCCAACATGATCGCGGCGGGTGTGATCGACGTCGGGATCAGTTGCGGCGTGGAGGCGATGTCGCGGGTGCCGCTGGGGTCGGGGTCCAAGCACGGTCCGGGCAAGCCGTTCCCCGACGAGTGGAACGTCGACCTGCCGAACCAGTTCGAGGCCGCCGAGCGCATCGCGCGCCATCGCGGCCTGACCCGCGAGAACGTCGACTCGCTCGGACTCATCTCGCAGGAGCGGGCCGCGACCGCCTGGTCGGAGGAGCGGTTCAAGCGCGAGACGTTCGCCGTGCAGGTGCCCACCACCGAGGACGAGCAGCGGGCCGGGCAGGGCATGTGGCGGCTCGTCGACCGGGACGAGGGTCTGCGCGACACGTCCATGGAAGCGCTCGCGAGGTTGAAGCCCGTGATGCCGACGGCCGTCCACACGGCCGGCAACTCCTCCCAGATCTCGGACGGTTCGTCCGCCATCCTGTGGGCGTCCAAGCGGATGGCCCGGGCGCTGAAGCTGCGGCCGCGGGCGCGGATCGTGGCCCAGGCACTGGTGGGTTCCGACCCGCACTTCCACCTGGACGGTCCGATCGACGCCACCCGGGCGGTGCTGGGCAAGGCCGGGATGTCCCTGAAGGACATCGACCTCGTCGAGATCAACGAGGCCTTCGCGTCGGTGGTGCTGAGCTGGGCGCAGGTCTTCGGGCAGGACCTGGAGAAGGTGAACGTGAACGGGGGCGGGATCGCCCTCGGGCATCCGGTGGGGGCGACGGGGGCGCGGCTCATCACCACCGCGCTGCACGAACTGGAGCGCGCGGACAAGGAGTTCGCGCTGATCACGATGTGCGCGGGCGGGGGGCTGGCCACCGGGACGATCATTCAGCGGTTGTAGTGGTCGCAGCGGGCGTCCGGGTGCCTCGGGGCGGGACTTCACTCCCGCCCCGAGCTCGTCAGCGCCAGGACCGCCGCGACCAGTGCCGCCACCAGCAGGGGGACGGCCAGGCCGTGGTGCAGGACCAGCCAGGCGCCGAGCAGGGCGCCCGCCGACATCGCGAACACCGACGCGGTGCGGCGCGGGGAGTGGTGGCCCGCGCCGCCGCCGAGGCGGGAGTCGGCGGCCAGGCCGGTCAGGGTCATCGTCAGGACGGTGGTCGTCAGGTCGGCCACGCCGAGCTTGCGGACGGTCGCGTTGCGCAGGCCCATCGCGAAGGACGTCACGGCGATCAGGACGTACGCGGTGGCGGGGGCGTCCGGGGCGGCGAAGGCGGCCGCCGCGCAGGCGCCCAGCAGGACCGCCTCCGCGGCGAACGTGCCGCGGGCCCAGGAGCGGCGCGGGCCCCCGCCGAACCGGACCACGCTCCGTCCGCCGGTCACCGCGCCCGCCAGGAAGCCGCCGAGCGAGGTCATCGTGTGGGCCACGGAGAAGCCGGGCGCTCCGGCGGCCGCGAAGCCGAGCACCACCACGTTGCCGGTCATGTTCGCCGTGAAGACGTGGCCGAGGCCGAGGTAGCTCACCGCGTCGATGAGTCCGCTGACCACGGTCAGCGCCAGCAGCGCGGGCACGAGTCGCAGGCCTCGTGACTCGGGGTCGTGAGACGTGTCCGTCCGCGTGGTCATGGAGGTCAGTCCATCACGGCGTCCGCGTCCGCGTTCGCGGCGCGGTGTCGGTCCGGTGGGTGGGTCGGGGCCGCGCCGGTGCGTCAGCCCGTCGCCGTTGCGTGAGGCGTGATCCGTCGGTGGCGACGGGCGTTGGCGCACCGGCACGTCCCCTCCCGCCGCATCCCGGCCGCGGGTACGCGGTGGTTCCGGCCCGGGGCCGTCCCCTCCGGCGTTTGAGGAGCGGGGTCCGGGGCGGAGCCCCGGGGTGGGAAGGGGGGGGCGGTGGGGGCGAAAGGTGCTTGTGGCCGCGCCGGGTGCCGGAGGCGGCGGGTGGGGGTACGGCGAAGGCGGCCGCCCCGGGAACGGGGTGCCGCCTTGACGTGTTCGGTGGAGCTGTGGGGCTGATCAGTACCAGCCGTTGGCCTGCCAGAAGTTCCAGGCACCGGCCGGGCTGCCGTAGCGCTCGTTCATGTAGTCGAGACCCCACTTGATCTGGGTCTTGGGGTTGGTCTTCCAGTCGGAGCCGGCGGACGCCATCTTGGAGCCGGGCAGGGCCTGGACCAGGCCGTACGCGCCGGAGGAGGCGTTCGTGGCGCTGGGGTTCCAGCCGCTCTCGTGCTCGACGATGTTGCTGAAGGCGTTGAACTGCGCGGCGTCCGGGATCATCTTGTGCGCGATCGTCTTCGCGGAGGAGGCCGAGGTGGGTGTGGCGGCCTGGGCGGGCGCGGCGGCCAGAACCATACCGGTCGTGGCGGCGGCCACGGCGACACCTGCGAGGGCCTTCTTCGGGGAGGAGACGAAGCGACGGATGACGGAGACGGACACGGAGAACCACTTCCTTCGGGGACAGGGAGTCGCTCGCACGCCGTGACCACGTGGTGTGTGGAGGGGGCGTACGTCGGCGCCGCGGCCCGTATGGGCTCGTGGCGCCTGGCGACAGCTCTAGATAAACAGCCCGGAGGCTCGTCCGCAATGACCCCTTTTACTAGTTGTGGTCGCATCCGTGCCGAAGGTCCCTGATGTGACCTGGCTCTCAAACCCCAGGTCAGAGGGCGTAATGACGAGTGCATGTCAGGGTATTGGATCTACTAAGCCGCTTCGTATGTGACCTCGGTCCTGTGGCCCGCTTCACCCCGCCGGTGACGGGTGGTGCGAGGGTGGTCACGCGGTGCCGCCGGGCGATGTGACGTGGGCCTCCGGTCACCGGGGGACGAACGTGACCGGGCTCTCGAAAGCGGCCCGTCGCGTGGCCCGGCGCAGCGCCTTCAGGAGCGTCCCGCCGATCAGCAGGGTCAGGGTGACGGTCACGACCGCCCGGCCCAGGTCCCAGCCGAGGGAGGTGGCCAGGCAGTACGCCAGGAAGCGGGCGAGGTTCGCGGGGACGGCGGCGTGCGGGTCGAAGGCGACGTTCGAGGCCAGCGCGTCCATGAAGGGCCAACCGGCCAGATTCATGACGGTGCCGTACGCGAAGGCCGCGAAGAAGCCGTACGCGGCCAGCATCAGCAGTTCCCAGCGGCCGCGCAGCCGGTCCTGGCCCGGCAGCAGTCCGGCGCCCATCGTGAACCAGCCCATGGCCAGCATCTGGAAGGGCATCCAGGGCCCCACCCCTCCGGTCAGCAGCGCCGACGCGAACATCGTCACGGACCCCAGCACGAACCCGAAACCGGGGCCGAGCACCCGCCCGCTCAGCACCATCAGGAAGAACATCGGCTCGATGCCCGCGGTCCCGGCCCCGATCGGGCGCAGCGCGGCGCCGGTCGCGGCCAGCACGCCGAGCATGGCCACCGCCTTCGGGCCGAGTCCCGACTCGGAGATCGACGCGGCGACCACGGCGACCAGCAGGACGAGAAGCCCCGCGAACAGCCACGGGGCGTCCTGGGCGTGTGCGCTGACCTGCGATCCGGGCCCCGCGAAGAGCGGCCAGCCGAATCCGGCGGCGCCGGTGGCGCTGACCAGGGTCAGGGCGGCGACGGAGCGCGGGCCGAGGCGGACGGCCCTGGCCTGGGGCTGGGGCCGGCAGGGGAGGACGGCTGTTTCGGGGGTGCTCACGCGAGGGCCTTCCTGACCTGGGCGACGGTGAGCCACGGCTCGGGAGCCAGGATCTTGGAGACCTGGGGGGCGAAGGACGGGGACGCGACGACCACCTCGGCGGTCGGGCCGTCGGCGACGACCTCGCCGTCCGCGAGGATCACCACCCGGTGGGCGAGTTCGGCGGCGAGCTCCACGTCGTGGGTGGCCAGCACGATGGCGTGACCCTCGGCGGCGAGCCCGCGCAGCACGGCGACCAGGCGGGCCTTCGCCGCGTAGTCGAGGCCGCGG
Organism: Streptomyces sp. NPDC002580; assembly: GCF_042889485.1. Lineage (NCBI taxonomy): Bacteria > Bacillati > Actinomycetota > Actinomycetes > Kitasatosporales > Streptomycetaceae > Streptomyces > Streptomyces sp. NPDC002580. The sequence continues at coordinate 814,236 of NZ_JBIAQZ010000001.1, forward strand.
GTCGGTTCGTCCAGGAGGAGCAGCGGGGGGCGGGCGGTCAGGACGACGGCCAGGGCCAGCGCCAGCCGCTGGCCCTCCGACAGGTCGCGGGGATGGGTGTCGTCCCCGATGTCCGGCAGCAGTTCGGACACCAGCGCCCGGCAGGTCCCGGCCGCGGCCCCGGCGTCCCCGTCGGCCGCCGCGCACTCGGCGGCCACCGTGTCCGCGTACAGCAGGTCCCGGGGTTCCTGCGGTACGAGCCCCACCCGGCGTACGAGGTCGGGGGGCGCCGTGCGGTGCGGTACGGCCCCGCCGACCCGGACGGATCCGCCGGCCGGTTCCACGAGCCCGACCAGTGCTCCGAGCAGCGTCGACTTCCCGGCGCCGTTGCGGCCCATCAGCGCGATGGTCTCGCCCGGCCCGACGGTCAGATCGACCCGGCGCAGTGCCTCGACGCGCCCGCGCCGGACGGCCAGCGACTCGACGACGGCCACGTCCGAGGGGACCGGGGTGCTGTCGGTGTTCCGCCTGCGCAGCAGACGGGCGAACGGGGAGGAGGGGGGTGCCGGGGCGGGAGGGAGGGGAGGGGGCAGCGGTGCGGTGACGGAGGCGGGGACGGTGACGGATTCCCGGGATGCCGTGGAGAGCCGCTCGCGCAGCGGTACCGCCCGGCGGCGCGCGTCGCGCACGGTCAGCGGGAGGGGGGACCAGCCGGCCAGGCGGCCCAGTTCCACCACCGGCGGACAGACGGGGGAGACGGCCATGATCTCGGACGGTGTGCCGATCGTCAGCGGGGCTCCCGGCGCGGCCAGCAGGGCGAGCCGGTCGGCGTACTGGACGACCCGTTCCAGGCGGTGTTCGGCCATGAGCACCGTGGTGCCGAGGTCGTGGACCAGGCGCTGCAGGACGGCGAGGACCTCCTCGGCGGCGGCCGGGTCCAGCGCCGAGGTGGGTTCGTCGAGGACCAGGACCTCGGGGTGCGGCGTGAGCACCGAGCCGATCGCGACCCGCTGCCGCTGGCCGCCGGAGAGGGTGGCGATCGGGCGGTCGCGGAGGTCGGCGAGGGAGAGGAGGTCCAGGGTCTCCTCCACACGGCGGCGCATGACGGCCGGTGCCAGGCCGAGCGACTCCATGCCGTAGGCGAGTTCGTCCTCGACCGTGTCCGTCACGAAGTGGGACAGCGGATCCTGGCCGACCGTGCCGACCACGTCCGCCAGTTCGCGCGGCTTGTGCGTCCGGGTGTCCCGCCCCGCGACGGTGACCCGGCCGCGCAGCGTTCCGCCCGTGAAGTGCGGGACGAGTCCGCTCACCGCGCCCAGCACCGTCGACTTGCCGACCCCGGACGGGCCGACCAGGAGCACCAGTTCACCCTCCGGGACCTCGAAGTCGACGCCCCGCACGGTCGGTTCGGCGGCCCCGGCGTACGTCACGGAGACGTCCTCGAAGCGGATCACGATGGCTCCTCGGGGGCCGGGGTTCGCTGGGGGGCCGGGGCCGCGAAGGCGGGGAGCAGGCCGAGCAGGACGGCCGCCGCCGGCCACAGGGGGAGGGCGGGCGCGACCAGGGGGACCACGCCGGGGCTCAGCGCGGCGGGGTCGTCCGCCGCGGCGACGATCATCAGGGTGGCCACCGCCGCGCCGGAACCGGCGACCAGCCAGGCCCGTACGCCCCAGGTGTCCGGCCGATACCGCGTCCGTGGCGAGCGGCGGCCGCCCAGCCACAGTCCGCCGAGCGCCGCGGCGAGGCCGGCCAGCAGGACCGGGAGGCCGTAGGTGCCGCCCTCGGCGGTCAGCAGTCCGTACGTGCCCGCGCAGACGCCGAGCAGACCACCCAGGGTGAGGGCTCCGGTGGTCCGGCGGACGGCGGGCGCAACCTGTGCCGTACGTCCGTACCCGCGTGCGTCCATCGCCGCCGCCAGCGCGACCGAACGCTCCAACGCGCCTTCCAGGACGGGGAGTCCGACGTGCAGCAGGCCGCGCAGGCCCCGGTCGGGACGGCCCCGCAGGCGGCGCGCGGCCCGCAGCCGCTGGACGTCGGCGATCAGATGCGGGGCGAAGGTGAGCGCGACGACCACCGCGACACCCGCCTCGTACAGCGCTCCGGGCAGGGACTTGAGCAGCCGTGCCGGGTTCGCGAGGGCGTTCGCCGCGCCGACGCAGACCAGCAGCGTGGCCAGCTTCAAGCCGTCGTACAACGCGAAGATCAGGCCCTCGGCGGTCACCCGGCCACCGATGCGGACCCCCTGCGCCCAGTGCGGGAGGGGGAGTTCGGGAAGCGTGACGATCACGTGGGTGCCGGGGATCGGGGAGCCGAGGAAGACGGCGAAGGCCAGCCGGACGGCGAGGACGGCCGCGGCCAGTTTCACGAAGGCGGTGTAGGAGCGGGCCCAGGGGGCGTCCGTGCGGTGGGTGGCCACCACGAAGCCCGCGACCCCTATGAGGAGGGCGAGCAGGAGGGGGTTCGTGGTGCGGGAGGCCGCCGTGCCGAGACCCAGGGCCCAGACCCACCAGGCCCCCGGATGCAGGGAGTCCGCCCGGTTCGCACCCGGCGTGCGGGAGGGGGCGGGGGAACGCGGGAGGCGCCCGCTCGCGGCGGAGTCCGGTGCGGGCCGCCGCGTACGTCCTGTCACCGGCTCCTGGCCCCGCCGGGGCAGGGGGAACGCCCGCCACCCCGCGGGGCGGCGGCCCACGGCGGTCGCGGCGGGGCGGTCACGGTCGCCCTTGGTCATGATCGGTGCCTCAGCCCCGGCGCCGGCGGGCCTGCCAGACGGCCGCCGCGCCCAGCACCGCCACCGCGCCGGCGCCGGCCAGCAGGCCCACCGAGGGGCCCTGGTGGGCGGGCTCGGAGGCGGTCGGCCGGGCGGACTCGGTCGGCTCGCCGGCCGCGACCGGGTCGCCGCAGCCCGTTCCCGGGTAGCCCGCTATCGCGCACAGCAGGGCGTTGGTGTCGTAGCGCAGGGGCTTGGCGACGGTGGCCAGGGCCTCCGCGGCGCTCGCGTCCGGGGTGACCCGGGCGCAGGCGGTGCGCGGGGCCGGCGGCTTCTCGCCGGACGGCGCGTCGGCGGCCGTGCCGGGGTCGATGACCACGGCCACGCGCTTCTCGCCCTCCCGGGCGGGCGTTCCTGCGCAGATCGCGGCGAAGTCCCGCTCCCCGCGCGGCTGTACGGCGTGCTGGGAGTCCTCGCTCACCGCGAAGCGGAAGCCCTGGACATCACCGTCGGACGGCCGCGCGATCGACGGACCCTGAGTGGCGTACGTCCACTTCCCGCCGGTCAGGTCCCAGAAGGACCAGTAGCGGTAGCCCACGGCCCGGGCCTGCCCCGCGCCGCCGAGGAGGAGGAGCAGGAGGGCCAGAGCGAGAGCGAGAGCGAGCGCCGGGGCGGGCGCGGCCGTCCGACGGGCCGTCACAGCTGCTGCTTCTTGTTGCGGCCGCTGATCAGGAAACCGATGCCGATGCCGGCGACCAGGCCGACGCCGATGATCCACCACACGGCGGGCCCGTTGCCGTCGTCCTTCTTCTCGTCCTTCTTCTTCTCGCTCGGGGTGGCCGAGGCGCCCGCCGCGATCGGGGCGGGCCCGGTGGCGCCCAGCTGCGCGACCAGGTCCTGGCCGCCGAAGTCACGCGGGTCGGTGCCGGTGACGTGCGCGGCGAAGATCAGCTGCGCGTAGGCGGCGGGGCCGGACTCGGCCGCCCAGTCCGCGGAGTTCTTCTCCAGCCAGGCGAGCGGCTTCTGCGCGGCCTTCTTCGCACCGGTCGCCGACAGGGCCACGACCGCGTCCGCCGTGTTGCCGTAGTCGGGCTGGTCCTTCGCCCCGGGGAGCGCGGACTTCAGGTACGGGGTCCTGGCCAGTTCGTCGGCGAGATAGCCGGCGCCGTTCGCCGTCGCGTCCGCCCTGTTGGGGGTGTCGGTGGTGACGCAGCCCGTGAGGTCGAGCGGGGTCCCGGCCAGGGCCACGAAGCCCTGGCCCACGCCGGCGGTCACGCCCGCGGCGGTCGCGTCCGCGTTCGCCGCCAGCTTGCCCTTCTTGTCGGGCTGGTAGGCGAAGGCGCCGCCGCCCTCTCCGTCGCAGGGCGTCGACAGCTCCACCAGGGCGTCGTACGGGGACTTGCCGCCCTTGGTGACGGTCTCGGGCTTCTCGCCGACCGCCTTCAGCGCGCCGATCACGACGGACGTCGAGTTGGTGTCGTCGGCCCCGCCGGCCATGTAGCCCCAGCCGCCGTCCTTGTTCTGTACGGACTTGAGCCAGGTCACGGCCTTGCGGGTGGCGTCGTCGTGCCCGCCGAGCGCTGCGAGGGCCTGGACGGCGGCCGCGGTGCTGTTGGTGTCGACCTGCGTCTTGGCGTCGCACGCGGCGCTCGCGTCGGCGCGGTACGCGGCGAACGCCCCGTTCGCGCACTGCTGTCCGGTCAGCCAGTCGACGGCCTTCTCGGCGGGCCGTACGCCGACGGTGTCCTGGGCGAGCAGCGCGAGCGACTGCCGCCAGACGCCGTCGTAGGTCGGGTCGGTCTTGCCGTAGAGACCGGACGGGATCGCCGTCGAGGGCGACGGTGAGGCGGCGGAGGCGGCCGGGGCGACGACCGCTCCGATGACGGCGGTGGCGGCCAGTACCGCTGCGGTGCGGCGAACAGACATGACTCTCCCTGCGGGGAGCCGGGCAGCACCGGGCACACTGAGGAATCCGGGCGACTCGGGCCCCGTGTCCCTCGACGGTGCCGGCCGTCGGCGGGTTGCCGAGGGCGCGAGCCGGTCACGTCCCGTCCGAGGCGATCCGGCTCACCACCGAAGTGGCTCACGGTTGCGGGTCAGCGCCGGATTCGCACCGGCTTCTCCTCGTACGGATGTGATGACGACGGGCTCACTGTACCGGCCGCGCGGAAGCCGCCGGGTGTTGCCTGGAGCACGCGCCCGGGGTGACCCGGACGACATCCGCTAGGTTCGGGCCATGCGAACGGGGAGACTGCTCGGCTCGGGGCGTTCGGCGGACGTCTACGAGGTGGACGAGGCGTGGGTGCTGCGGCGGGACCGCGCCGGCCGGGGCGACGCCGCGGCCGAGGCGGCGGTGATGCAGCACGTGCGCTCGTACGGCTATCCGGTGCCGGGGGTACGGGCGGCCACCCGCGGCGATCTGGTGATGGAGCGGCTGTCCGGGCCGACCGCGCTGGAGGCGTTCGGCCAGGGCCTGTTCTCCGCCCAGGAGGCGGGCCTCGTCCTGGCCCGGCTGCTGCGCAGACTGCACGCCGTGCCCGCCCGGCTCTCAGCCGACCCGGCCGTCCGCGTCCTGCACCTGGACCTGCGCCCCGGCAACGTCATGCTCACCCCGGACGGGCCGAAGGTCATCGGCTGGGCCGACACCGAGGAGGGACCGCCGGGTCTCGACTGGGCGATGTCCGCCCTGATCCTCGCCCGGGTCGCCGTCGGTGGCGAGAAGGACGGGGACGTGGCCGCGGAGACCCTGGACGCGCTGCTCGACGGGAACGAGGACCAGGTGACCGAGGACGGTCTCCTGGAGGCGGGGCGGCGCCGGGCGGGCGACCCGACGGCGAGCGCCCACGAGGTCCGACTCCTGGGCGAGGCCGATGAGTTGATCCGCTCGCTGGTGCACTGAAGGCCCGTCCCCGCCGCGGGTGCCGGGGACGGGCGGGGGGCCGGCCGGGCGGCGACCCGGTGGGGCGCGCCGGTCAGACCGCCACGTACGTCACGGGGGCGCTGCCCGCCACCGCCTCCGCCCGCCCCAGCTTCACCAGTCGCCGGACGTGGGCCTCGGCCTCCGAGACCGCGATGTTCCGCGATCCGTAGGGGATGTCGGCCCAGGGGCGGTTCCACTCCATGAGCTCGGCGAGCTGCCAGGGCGTGCGCGGGGTGGCGAGAAGGGTGAGCAGGCCGGTGAGCCGCTCCTCGTGGTGCGTGAGCAGTTCCGTGACACGGGAGGGGGCGTCGGTGAAGGCGTGCTGGTGCGCGGGGAGCACCTCGGCCGGGTCGAGTCGGCCGACGCGCTCCAGGGAGTCGAGGTAGTCGCCGAGCGGATCGGCGATCTCCCCGAGGCTGTCGATCCCGTTCGCCCAGGGAGGACGCCCGTGGGTGTCGGGGTCCTCGTACAGGCCGATGTGCGGGGTGATCCTCGGCAGCAGGTGGTCGCCGGAGAACAGGCGTCCGTTGCCGGGCAGCCGAGCCGGGTGACCCTCCTCCAGGTGGAGGCACACGTGTCCGGGCGTGTGGCCGGGGGTCCAGATGGCGCGGAGCCGGCGGCCGGGCAGGGCGAGGAACTCGCCGGGCACGATCTCGCGGTCGGGGAGCGCGGGGGAGAAGCCGGGCAGCGTGCTGGGGCGGCGCGCGGAGGTGCTCGCGTCGCGCAGCGGGGCGATGTGGTCCGCCGGGGCGCCGGACGCCTCCAACTTGGCCGCCATGTAGGCGAACCAGCGCTCGGGCCGGTTCTCCCTGGTGCGCCGGACGAGCGCCGTGTCGGCGGCGTGCATCGCGATCCAGGCGCCGGACGCCTCGCGGACGCGGCCCGACAGACCGTGGTGGTCGGGGTGGTGGTGGGTGATGACCACGCCGTGGATCTGCGCCACGGAGGTTCCGCAGCCGGTGAGTCCCTCGACGAGGGTGTCCCAGGAGGCGGGGTCGTCCCAGCCGGTGTCGATGAGCACGGGGCCCGCGTCGGTGTCGAGGAGGTACACCAGCGTGTGGCCGAGCGGGTTGTCCGGGATGGGGACCCTGATCGACCGGACGCCCCCGCCGTGATCGGTCGCCTGCGTCATGCGCTTCCACCCATCGCCGAGTTCCCGTCACTATAACTAGAACGAGTTCCAATGGGAGCCCAAGTCGACCGTCGGGTGCGCGAGGGTGCCCGTCCGGGCGCCGGTCGGGTCCGTGCCGTGGACTCATGTCACCGGAACTGGTATCAGTTCTCGTATCTGATGAAGCGTCAGAAGTGGTGGCAGAGAGCGTCCTTGGAGGCAGTCGGCCATGACCGAGCTCGTGGAACACGGACAGCTGTTCATCGGCGGGGAGTTGACCGACCCCCTGGGCAAGGACGTCATCGAGGTGATCTCGCCGCACACCGAGGAGGTCATCGGCCGGGTGCCGCACGCCTGCCCGGCCGACGTCGACCGGGCCGTCGCGGCCGCGCGCGAGGCGTTCGACCACGGCCCCTGGCCGCGCATGGGTCTCGACGAGCGGATCGCGGTCGTGACCCGCATCAAGGACGCCATCGCCGTTCGGCACGAGGAGATCGCCCGGGTCATCTCCTCGGAGAACGGCTCCCCCTACTCCTGGAGCGTCCTCGCGCAGGCCCTCGGCGCGATGATGGTGTGGGACGCGGCGATCACGGTCGCGCGCGGCTTCACGTACGAGGAGACGCGCGACGGAGTCCTCGGCAGGATCATGGTGCGCCGTGAGCCGGTGGGCGTGGTGGCGGCCGTGGTGCCGTGGAACGTCCCGCAGTTCGTGGCGGCGGCCAAGCTCGCGCCCGCGCTGCTGACCGGCTGCACCGTCGTCCTCAAGCCGTCGCCCGAATCGCCCCTGGACGCCTACCTGCTCGGCGAGATCGCGAAGGAGGCCGGGCTGCCCGAGGGGGTGCTCTCCATCCTCCCGGCGGACCGCGAGGTCAGCGAGTACCTGGTCGGACACCCCGGCGTCGACAAGGTCTCCTTCACCGGCTCGGTCGCGGCGGGCAAGCGCGTGATGGAGGTCGCCGCCCGCCGTCTCACCCGCGTGACACTGGAGTTGGGCGGCAAGTCGGCGGCCGTGGTGCTGCCGGACGCGGACCTCGCGACCGCGGTCCCCGGGATCGTCTCGGCGGCCTGGATGAACAACGGCCAGGCCTGCGTGGCCCAGACCCGCATCCTGGTCCCGCGCTCGCGCTACGACGAGTTCGCGGAGGCCTTCGCGGCGGCGGCGAACGCGCTGGTCGTCGGCGACCCGCTCGACCCGGCCACCCAGGTCGGCCCGCTGGTCGCCGAACGGCAGCAGCGGCGCAACCTCGACTACATCCGCATCGGCCAGGAGGAGGGCGCCAAGATCCTGGCGGGCGGCGGGCGTCCGCAGGGGCTCGACCGCGGCTGGTACGTCGAACCGACCCTCTTCGGGGACGTCGACAACACGATGCGCATCGCCCGGGAGGAGATCTTCGGCCCGGTGATCTGCCTGCTCCCCTACGGCGACGAGACCGAGGCCGTGAAGATCGCCAACGACTCCGACTACGGGCTGAGCGGCAGCGTCTGGACGGCCGACGTCGCCCACGGCATCGACATAGCCCGGCAGGTCCGTACCGGCACCTACTCGGTCAACACCTTCAGCCTCGACATGCTGGGCCCGTTCGGCGGCTACAAGAACTCCGGCCTGGGCCGGGAGTTCGGACCCGAGGGGTACGGCGAGTTCCTGGAGCACAAGATGATCCACCTGCCGGCCGGCTGGGAGGCCTGAGGATGGGCGACCGCTGGCAGGTCGAGGTCGACCGCTCCGTCTGCATCGGCTCCGCCCAGTGCGTCCACCTCGCCCCGGCCGCCTTCCGCCTCGACGCCGGCATGCAGTCCCACCCGCTCGAACCGGAGACCGACGCCAACGAGAAGATCCTCGAAGCGGCCGAGGGCTGTCCGGTCGAGGCCGTCATGATCTCCCTGCTGAGCAGCGGCGAGCCGGTGTTCCCGCCGGAGGAGTAGGGCCGCGGGCCCGGCACCCGGGCGGCCCGCGTCCCCGGATATCCTCCGGCTTTCGACGGATCGACCGGGGCGGGAAGCGTGCAGAAGTCCGAGGCCAGGAAGCTGATCGGGGAAGCGGTGGCGGCGTGGGAGGCCGAGGAGTGGCAGCGCTCCGCCGACCTCTACGAGCGGGTGCTGGCGCATTTCCCCGACGAGGGGCCGAGCGCGGTGTGGTGGTACGACGCCGCGCTCGGCCACAAGTTCCTGCGGAACTGGGACAAGGCCCTCGACCTCGGACGGGAGGCGGCGGCCCGCTCCCCGCGCGGCGAGGGCGATCCCGCGTACTGGAACCTCGGCATCGCCGCCACGATCCTGCGGGACTGGGCGACGGCCCGCGACGCCTGGGCCGGCTTCGGCATCGAGATCCCCGAGGGGGAGGGCGCGATCGAGGGCCGCTTCGGCGTCGCGTGCGTACGGCTGGACACCGACGGGGAGCGGGAGGTCGTGTGGATCGAGCGGTTGTGCCCGACCCGGGGGCGCGTGGTGAACGTGCCCGTCACGGGCGGGCGGCGGTACGGCGAGATCGTCGTGCACGACGGGGAACCCAAGGGGGAGCGGGTCTCCGACGGCACGACGTATCCGGTGTTCGACGAGCTCACGCTCTTCGAGCCCTCACCGCTGCCGACCCTGGAGGTCACGGTCGACGCGGGCGAGCGGGAGGACCTGGAAGCCCTGCTCGCGCTGTTCGTCGAGCACGGCTTCGGAGCCGAGCCCGCCAGTTCCGTACGCGTCCTGTGCGCCTGCTGCAGCGAGGGCACCCACCAGAACGAACGCGACGTCCGGGCGGGCGCCCAGGCGGTGTCGCTGGCGGCCCCGGAGCCTCAGGCGCGGCGGCTGCTGGAGCGCTGGGCGGGAGAGACGGCGACCGGCCGGAGCTGGAGCGGCCTGGAGCGGGTGGGCTAGTACGTGTTCCGAAAGGAGCGTCGTCCGCCCGGAGGACGGGGCTCGCGGCGTCCGGTGCGGTGCGTCGCGGGGCGGAGGGCCGCCCGCGTGGACGTACTCGGGCGATCCCGACGACGCGGCGAGGTGCCGTGCCAGGCGTCGTGAGCCGGACGGGACTTTCGGAACACGCCCCAGGAGCGGCGCACCCGTTCGTACCGGCGGGCCCGCTCGTAGCGGCGCTCCTACGGGTACGGGCCCTTCCGCCCGTACCGGAGTCAGCGGTCGTCCGGGCGGGTCAGGTCGATCAGGTGGCACACCGTCTCGATGTCTATCTTGACCTGGGCGATGGAGGCGCGGCCCGAGAGCCAGGTGATCAGGGCCGAGTGCCAGGTGTGCTCGATGACGCGGACGGCGGAGAGCTGGGCCGGGGTCGGGTCGTCGAGCCCCATCGCGTCCAGGATGATCACCGTCGTCTGCCGCGAGACCTGGTCGACCTCGGGGCTGACGCTGCGGTCGGCGAAGGTGAGCGCGCGGACCATGGCGTCGGCCAGGTGCGGCTCCCGCTGGAGGGCGCGGAACGCCCGCATCAGGGTCTCCGCCACCCGCTCCGCGGCCGTGTCCCCGGCCGGCGGCCGCTTGCGCAGCGTGCCGTGCATGCGCTCCAGCTGATCCTGCATCGTGGCGACCAGGAGATGCACCTTCGAGGGGAAGTAGCGGTACAGCGTGCCGAGAGCGACCTGCGACGACTCCGCGACCTCACGCATCTGCACGGCGTCGAAACCGCCCCGGCTGGCCAGCTGGGCGCTGGCGTGCAGGATCCGGCGACGGCGCGCCTCCTGGCGCTCGGTGAGCGGGGGCGAGGCGGTATGTGTGATGGAGTGCGGAGTGGAGCGCGCGGAGGTGGACGGCGAGGCGGGCGTGCTGGCCCCCGGCGCCGGTCGCGCGTTCTTCGTGTCCGCCTTGGCTTCCGCAGGCATGGGTCCGTTCCGTGACATCAGCGAGAGGGAGCGACGAGTCGGCGTGACAGGGCGTGTCGCCGCCGTGCGGACCTGGTGATCTTCGCCGCTTCGTCGTGGCGTGAATCACCTGATCCACCGCTCACAGTGGCGCTACCTGCCGGTAGATTCAGTGCTCCTTGAACGATCAAGTCTGAAACTTGTTCTAGATTAGCGTCCCGGCGTAATCTCGCGGGAAAGTGCAGGGAGAAGGGGACCGGAAGTGACCGCTGAGGCCATGGAGACGGGCCCCGGGAAGGGCGCGCCAGCCGACGGGGACGGCTCCCTGCGCATCGCGCTCCTCACGTACAAGGGAAACCCGTTCTGCGGCGGCCAGGGTGTGTACGTACGCCACCTCTCGCGCGAACTCGCCCGACTCGGTCACCGCGTCGAGGTCATCGGCTCCCAGCCCTACCCCGTCCTCGACGAGGGCCTTCCCCGGCTGAGCCTCACCGAGCTGCCCAGCCTCGACCTGTACCGCCAGCCCGACCCCTTCCGCACCCCCGCGCGCGGGGAGTACCGGGACTGGATCGACGCCCTCGAGGTCGGCACCATGTGGACCGGCGGCTTCCCCGAGCCGCTGACCTTCTCGCTGCGCGCCCGCCGTCACCTGCGGGCCCGGCGCGGCGAGTTCGACGTCGTCCACGACAACCAGACCCTCGGCTACGGCCTGTTGGGGGATGTCGGCGCCCCGCTGGTGACCACCATCCACCACCCCATCACCGTCGACCGGCAGCTCGAACTGGACGCCGCCGAGGGCTGGCAGCGCCGCGCGTCCGTCCGCCGCTGGTACGCCTTCACCCGCATGCAGAAGCGCGTCGCGCGCCGCCTGCCGTCCGTGCTCACCGTCTCCGGCACCTCCCGCCAGGAGATCGTCGACCACCTGCGGGTCGAGCGGGACCGCGTCCACGTCGTCCACATCGGCGCGGACACCGACCTCTTCTCGCCGGACCCGTCCGTGCCCCAGGTGCCGGGCCGCATCGTCACCACGTCCAGCGCCGACGTGCCGCTCAAGGGACTCGTGTTCCTCGTCGAGGCGCTCGCGAAGGTGCGGACCGAACACCCGGGAGCGCACCTCGTCGTCGTCGGCAGGCGTGCCGAGGACGGACCGGTCGCCCAGGCCATCGAGCGGTACGGCCTCGACGGAGCCGTCGAGTTCGTCAAGGGCATCTCGGACGCCGAGCTCGTCGACCTCGTCCGCTCGGCCGAAGTCGCCTGCGTGCCCTCTCTGTACGAGGGCTTCTCCCTGCCCGCCGCCGAGGCGATGGCCACCGGGACGCCGCTGGTGGCCACCACCGGCGGAGCGATCCCGGAGGTCGCGGGACCGGACGGCGAGACCTGCCTGGCCGTCCCGACGGGCGACTCGGGGGCGCTCGCCGCGGCCCTCGGCCGGCTCCTCGGCGACCCGGAACTGCGGGCGCGGCTCGGCGCCGCCGGGCGCGAACGCGTCCTGGCCCGCTTCACCTGGGCCAAGGCCGCCGAAGGCACCGTGGCCCACTACCGCGAGGCGATGGCCCTTCCCGCGTCCCGGTCCCGCTCGCGCGGGGCGACCCCCGCCGAGGTCACCGACCGGCCCGCCACCACGCCGGACCCGGACCCCTCCGGGGCCGCGGACGGGACTCCCGTCGCCGAAGAACTAGTTGCAGCCAACCGTGAAAGCAGGGCCACGTGCTGACCGTCGACTTCTCCCGGTTCCCGCTCGCCCCCGGCGATCGTGTCCTGGACCTCGGATGCGGTGCCGGCCGGCACGCGTTCGAGTGCTACCGGCGCGGCGCCCAGGTCGTGGCGCTGGACCAGAACGGCGAGGAGATCCGCGAGGTCGCCAAGTGGTTCGCGGCGATGAAGGAGGCCGGGGAGGCGCCCGCCGGAGCCACCGCGACGGCCATGGAGGGCGACGCGCTCGCGCTGCCCTTCCCCGACGAGTCCTTCGACGTCGTGATCATCTCCGAGGTCATGGAGCACATCCCGGACGACAAGGGCGTGCTCGCCGAGATGGTCCGCGTGCTCAGGCCGGGCGGCCGCATCGCCATCACCGTGCCGCGCTACGGGCCGGAGAAGGTCTGCTGGTCGCTGTCCGACGCCTACCACGAGGTCGAGGGCGGCCACATCCGCATCTACAAGGCGGACGAACTGCTCGCGAAGATCCGCGGCGCCGGCCTGCGGCCCTACGGCTCCCACCACGCGCACGCGCTGCACTCGCCGTACTGGTGGCTGAAGTGCGCGTTCGGCGTCGACAACGACAAGGCGCTGCCCGTGCGGGCGTACCACAAGCTGCTGGTCTGGGACATCATGAAGAAGCCGCTGGCCACCCGGGTCGTCGAGCAGGCGCTGAACCCGCTGATCGGCAAGAGCTTCGTGGCCTACGCGACCAAGCCGCACCTGCCGGAGCTCGCCGCGGCCACCTCCGCCACGACCGTTCCCCAGGCGGACGCCACGTGACCACTCCCCGGACGGAACACCTCGTCCTGCCCGGGGTCCTCACCGCGGAGGAAGCCGCCGCCACCGTGCGCGGGATCCTCGCGGTGCAGCGCCCGGACGGAGCCATTCCGTGGTTCCGCGGCCACCACCTCGACCCGTGGGACCACACCGAGGCCGCCATGGCGCTCGACGCCGCCGGCGAGCACGAGGCCGCGGAGCGGGCGTACGAGTGGCTCGCACGGCATCAGAACACGGACGGGTCCTGGTACGCGGCCTACGCCGACGGGGACTTCGAGGACGTCACGGACCGCAGCCGGGAGACCAACTTCGTCGCGTACATCGCGGTCGGCGTCTGGCACCACTACCTGGCGACCGGCGACGACGCGTTCCTGGACCGCATGTGGCCCGCCGTCTACGCGGCCGTGGAGTTCGTGCTGCGGCTCCAGCAGCCGGGCGGACAGATCGGCTGGAAGCGCGAGGACGACGGCACCGCCGTCGACGACGCGCTGCTGACCGGGAGTTCCTCGGTGCACCACGCGCTGCGCTGCGCGCTCGCCATCGCCGAGCAGCGTGAGGAGCCGCAACCCGACTGGGAGTTGGCGGCCGGCGCACTGCGGCACGCGATCCGGCGTCACCCGGAGCGGTTCCTCGACAAGGACCGCTACTCGATGGACTGGTACTACCCGGTGCTCGGCGGCGCGTTGACGAACACCGAGGCCAAGTCCCGTATAGAGGAGGGCTGGGACCGCTTCGTGGTGCCCGGCCTCGGGGTGCGCTGCGTGGCTCCCAACCCGTGGGTGACCGGTGGCGAGTCCGCCGAACTCGCCCTCGCCCTCTGGGTGGTGGGAGAGTCCGACCGCGCCCTGGAGATCCTCCAGTCCATCCAGCACCTGCGCGATCCGAAGACCGGCCTGTACTGGACGGGCTACGTCTTCGAGGACCGGGCCATCTGGCCCGAGGAGCTCACCAGTTGGACGGCGGGTTCCCTGCTGCTGGCGGTCGCCGCGTTGGGCGGCGACGAGGCGACCTGCGTCGTCTTCGGCGGCGAGCGCCTCCCGAACGGCCTGGACCCCGACTGCTGCGTACAGTCCCTCTGAAACGCCCGGACGGTCCGGACCCCCGAAGTCCTCGGGGGTCCGGACCGTCCGTCGTTCCGGGCCGTCAGTGCCGGTGCATGCGGTTGGCCACCGCGTGGCCCACGAACAGGTAGACGACGGCGGCGAGGCCGTAGCCGGCCACGACGCGCGCCCACTGCTCGTCGAAGGTGAACAGATCACGCGACCAGCCGGCCAGCCAGCTCGCGAGGTTGTGGATGAACTGCACGAGGTCGTTGCCACGATTGGCGTCGAGCAGATACATCAGGATCCAGAGACCGAGGATGACGGCCATGACGTCCGCGACGATCGCGATGACCGTTCCCGCGGAGTTCGAGCCGTTGCGATATCGAGGGGACATGTCCAACGTGTTGCCCGTCGATCCTGGATGAAACCCGAACGGGTTCACTCCGGTGGCGCGGCCACCGGGGCCGGGCGAGGCTGCCGGGGAGAGCCGCGTTCCCCGGGTCCGGGAGGAACCGGCGGACCGGGGAGAACAGTTCCCTCATCCGGAGGATCCCGTGCCCGTACCGATACGGCGCCTGATCGTGGCGCTGACCGTCTGCTGCGTCCTGCTCGGCGGTGCCACCGCCTGCGGCGGCGACGGTGGTTCCGCGCAGGACACGGCCACCGCGGCGCAGGCCACTCCCACCCCGACCACCTCCGCGGAGAAGCAGAAGTTCGCCAAGGCCCGTTTCGTGGCGAACGCGGGACTCGCGGCCGGTGCCACCTACCAGTGGATCGTCAAACCCTGGAAGGCGGGCACGTTCAAGAAGGGCGCGGACGGTCGCAGGGTCGCCCTGGTCAAAGCCGGGCTCGCGGGCGCCTTCGCGTACAACCGGCTCAAGGCCGCCGGCCGGAACGCCCAGGGCGACCCCGCGCTGTCCAAGGCCATCGCCCCGCTGACCGCGGGCATCGAGGCGCTCAAGGACCTGCCCGCCGGACTGCGCGACGGCGACGCCGCCGACGCCGTGGCGAGCACCTTCGACGACGTCGTGAACAAGGTGAAGGAGGCCGGGAGGAGCGCGGGCGCCGAGGTCACGGACAGGGTCCCCTCGACCTCCGAACTCAGCGCGGGGTAGCCCGACTCGCCCGTTCACCGACTCGGCCCCGCTCGCCGACTCGCCGGACGCCGGCCTGATCCCGTGCTGCCCTGACCCCGGGCCCGGAACCATCCTGGAACCTATGCCGGACCGGGACCACCAGTCCGGGCCGGGGAAGCGTCCCGGACCCGATCCCGGAACCCTCCCGGCAAGAACGGTTCCTAGGAGTTGAGTTCGGCCAGGACCCGGAGCGTGTGGCGGTCCGGGGACAGGACCAGCAGGTCCGTCACCGGGCCCTTGCGCCAGGACTCCAGCCGCTCGGCGATGCGTTCACGCGGTCCGACGAGGGAGATCTCGTCGGCGAAGGCGTCCGGTACGGCGAGGACGGCCTCCTCGCGGCGCCCTTCGAGGAACAGCCGCTGGATCCTGCGGGCCTCCTCCTCGAAGCCCATCCGGGCCATCAGATCGGCGTGGAAGTTGCGGGCCGCGTGCCCCATCCCGCCGATGTAGAAGCCGAGCATCGCCTTGACCGGCAGCAGTCCTTCGGCGAGATCGTCGCAGACGTGGGCGCGCGCCATCGGGGCCACGAGGAACCCCTCGGGCAGGTCCGCGAGCGACGCCTCGTACGCCTGGGGACGCGTCGGCGACCAGTACAGCGGCAGCCAGCCGTCCGCGATCCGGGTCGTCTGCGCGATGTTCTTCGGGCCCTCGGCGCCCAGCAGGAGCGGCAGTTCGGCCCGGAGCGGGTGCGTGATGGACCTGAGTGCCTTGCCGAGTCCGGTGCCGTCGGCGCCCCGGTACGGGTGGGAGTGGAAGCGGCCGTCCAGTTCGACCGGCCCCTCGCGGCGGAGGACCTGGCGCACGACGTCGACGTACTCCCGGGTCGCGGTCAGCGGAGAGCTGGGGAACGGCCGCCCGTACCAGCCCTCGACGACCTGGGGCCCCGACAGTCCGAGGCCGAGCATCATGCGCCCGCCGGAGAGATGGTCCAGGGTCAGGGCGTGCATCGCGGTGGTGGTGGGGGAGCGGGCGGCCATCTGCGCGACGGCCGTACCGAGCCGGATACGGGTGGTCCGCGCGGCGATCCAGGTGAGCGGGGTGAACGCGTCCGAGCCCCACGACTCGGCGGTCCACACCGAGTGGTAGCCGAGCCGCTCCGCCTCCTGGGCGAGCGGCACGTGGTCCGCCGAGGGGCCGCGCCCCCAGTAGCCGAGCGCGAGACCGAGCCGCATGGCGCCTCCCGAAGCAGCAGTCCGACGAGCATTCTGACGATCCGTCAGTTCCTGGCGTGCTGTGACTGTACGACAACGGCCCCCCGCCGCAAAGGGCGAGGGGCCGTTGTCACGGGGCGAGCGGGATCAGCCGCGCTGGATCCCCGACGTGTCCTGGAGCACACCACGACGGCCGTCCTGCGTCTGCGCCACCAGGGTCGCGCCGCGCTGCTCGACGGCCAGGTACCAGGTGCCCGGCGCCAGTTCGGCGATCGGCGTCTGTCCGCCGCCCTCCGGGAACAGCGGCCGGGCGGCCGGAACGGCGAACCAGAACGGCGAGAAGTCCTGCGCCGGCTGCTGCGTCTGCGGGGCGGACGGCTGGCTCGGCTGTCCGCCGAACGGCTGCGTCGGCTGCGACGGCTGGGCACCGTAGGGCTGCTGGCCGGGCTGCGCCGGCTGAGCGCCCGGGTAGCCGTAACCACCGGGGGGCTGGGCGCCGTAGGGCGCGGGGGCGACGGGTCGGGGCGAGGCCGTGATCAGGGCCGGCTGCAGGGCCGGGACGAGCGGGGTCGCGACGGCCGCCGCGGCCATGACGAGGGCCGCGATGAAGCCGAGGATGAGACCGGCGGCGGCGCTCGCGGGCTCCGAGACGTCCACCAGCGACCAGAACTGGATCCACGCGACAAGCACCGTGAACGCCACACCGGTCGCGCCCAGGTCGAGCCCGAGGACCTTGCGCGGCTGCGGGAGGCAGCGGTTGACGACGATCAGGGCAGCACCGATGACCCCGCCCATGTAGATGCCGAGGCCTTCGCTGAGGCTGTCCCACGCGGACACGTGCGAGCTGTACCCGGAGTAGGAGTAGGAGTAGAGCTTGAGGAACGAGGCGATGAACAGCAACACCGCTGCTCCGATCACCACGCCGTCGCCTCGAGTGAGGGAGCGGATATTCACTTCAGGTCCTTCGTCAGTCGTCTCGTCGTCGATGGAGGCAACGCTGTTCACCGTCTCGCCGTCATGGTGCCGCCGTCGGGACGCGGTGTGAAGCTCGGGGGATAGCCTTTTATCGTACGGACGACCTTATCGTCCGTACGATCCTGGTGTCCGCCGGGTTCGGTCCGTAGATCACTACCCGTGCAGGAAACTCACGATTCCCTCAGAGATCCCCCGTGCCGCCTTCTGTCGCCACGCGCCACTGGTGAGCAGCGCAGCGTCCTTGGTATCGCGCATGTTGCCGCACTCGATGAACACCTTCGGAACCGTTGACAGATTGAGACCGCCGAGATCCTCCCGGACCACCAGTCCGGTGCCGTCACCGATGTAGTTGGAGGGGGCGCTGCCCGTCTCGCGGACGAACAGACCGGCGACGCGCTCGCCCAGGTCGCGGGAGGACTTGACGATCGGCCGGGTGTCGGCGTCCTTCGCGTGCACCGATCCGGGGAGGATCACGTGGAAGCCGCGGTTGCCGGCCGCCGATCCGTCGGCGTGGATGGAGACGACCGCGTCCGCGTGCGCCGTGTTGCCGATGCGGGCCCGTTCGTCGACGCAGGGGCCCCAGGAGCGGTCGCCGTCCTGGGTGAACTTCACCGTGGCGCCCTGCTGTTCGAGGATCTTGCGCATCCGGTGCGCGACGTCGAGGGTGAACCGGGCTTCCGCGTAGCCCGCGTTGGTCGACGTGCCGGTGGTGTCGCACTCCTTGCGGTTCGTGCCGATGTCCACCTGGCGGTTGATCTCGGCCGTGTGCCGGAAGTTGCCGGGGTTGTGCCCCGGATCGATGACGACGACCTTGCCCTTGAGCGAGCCGGAGGCCGCGGGCTTCGAGGAGGGCTTCGAGGAGGAGGCCGACGGGGCGGACGACTTGCTCGGCCTGTCGTCCTCCGTCGCCGGGGCGGAGGACCGCGCGGAAGGGGAACCGGAGCCGGGCGCGGAGGACGAGGACCCGGAAACGGCCCGGTCGGACGCGCCCCCCGAATCGTCTCCCACGGCCTGCCACACCAGCCACCCGGCGAGCGCGCCCGGTACGAGCGCGGCGAGCGCGACGGTCAGCGGTCCGCGCCGGGAGCGGCGCGGCTGGGGCGGTTCGAAGTCAGGGCCTACGTACGACACGTCAGCGACTCTAACCGGGCGCTCAGATCCCTGCTCCGGTTCGCCGCAGTACACGCAGCGAGTCGGTCACCGCGCTCTCGGTGAACGCGCCCGATTCCAGGGCCCGGAGATAGACGCGGTAGGGGGCCTGGCCGGTGAACTCGTCGACGGGGTCCGGGAACACGTCGTGGATGACGAGGAGGCCGCCCTCGGCGACGTGCGGCGCCCAGCCCTCGTAGTCGCCGCTCGCGTGCTCGTCGGTGTGGCCGCCGTCGATGAAGACCAGACCGAGGGGGGTGCGCCAGAACGCGGCGATCTGCGGGGAACGGCCCACCAGGGCGACCACGTGCTCTTCGAGACCCGCCCGGTGGAGGGTGCGGCGGAAGGTGGGGAGCGTGTCCATGAGGCCGATCTCCGGGTCGACCGTGGACGGGTCGTGGTACTCCCAGCCCGGCTGCTGCTCCTCGCTGCCCCGGTGGTGGTCGACGGTGATCGCGGTCACCCCGGCCTCGCGCGCCGCGTCGGCGAGCAGGATCGCGGAGCGGCCGCAGTAGGTGCCGACCTCCAGGAGCGGCAGCCCGAGCCGTCCGGCCTCCACGGCGGCCTCGTACAGCGCGAGTCCCTCACCCCTGGGCATGAACCCCTTCGCGGCCTCGAAGGCGGCGAGGATCTCGGGCTTGGGTGCCGCGGGCATGGGGTCTCCTCCATCGGGTGGGGGCAACGGGTGCGTGGAGCGGATGCGTGGAACGGGTGCGTACGTCCGGGGCCCGCGTCCGGCGCGGAACAGCGGGCCGCGCGGACGTCCGGCGTGGACGGCGGGTGCGTACGTCCGGTGCGAACGAACCGGTCGTACGGGTCCCTGGCCGCCCCATGGTGCACCAAGCCCCCGCCGCGTGGGCGGCGGGGGTGGGAATGATCACTCGGTCGGGACCGTGGACCAGGACCGTGGACCAGGGCCAGGAGCCGGGACCGGTGGCCGGGACCGGGGCGTCCAGGGCGTCAGGCGGTGACGTCGGCGTTCTCGCCCGGCAGCGCCAGGTCGAGGGCCACGGGCCGGTCGTCGCCCGTGTGGGTGGCCGACGAGGCGAGCGGGCCGTGACCGGCGGCCCGGGCGGCGAGCACGTACGCGCCCTGGGCCGGTACGGCGAGCGCGTAGCCGCCGTCCTCGCCGGAGAGAGTGGCGCCCGCCTGGCGGCCGCGCCGGTCGATCAGCGTGACCTTGGCGCGGGCGACCGGGCCGCCCTCGGCGTCCAGGACCCGGCCGCGGAATCCGCCGAGCACCTCGTGCGCCCGCTCCAGCGCGGCGTCCTCCTCGCTGCTGGCGATCAGCTGCGGCTTGGTCGCCGGGCGCCGGCCCGGCAGGAACAGGGCCATGGCCAGGCCGACAACGACCGCGCCCGTCGCGATCAGGAAGGACACCCGGAAACCGTGCATCGTCGGGACGGCGGCCCCGCCGACGTGGTTCGCCGTGTCGGCCAGCACCATGCCGATGACGGCGCTCGACACGGAGGTGCCGATGGAACGCATCAGGGTGTTCAGGCCGTTGGCGGCGCCGGTCTCCGAGGCCGGGACGGCACCGATGATCAGGGCCGGCAGGGAGGAGTAGGCGAGGCCGATGCCCGCGCCCAGGACCACCGCGATGACCAGGGACTGCCAGGCGGCGTCCATCAGGCCGAGGCCCGCGCCGTAGCCGATCCCGATGATCACCATGCCGATGATCAGCGTGACCTTCGGGCCGTACTTCGCCGACAGCCGGGCGTACACCGGGGCGGTGAACATCATCGTCAGGCCGAGCGGCATCACGAGCAGCCCCGCGCTCACCATCGACTGGCCGAGGCCGTAGCCGGTGGACTTCGGGAGCTGGAGGAGCTGCGGCAGGACCAGCGAGACGACGTAGAAGGAGACGCCGACCATGATCGAGGCGAGGTTGGTGAAGAGGACCGCGGGGCGGGCGGTGGTGCGCAGGTCGACCAGCGGGGCCTTCAGGCGCAGCTCCATCACGCCCCACAGCAGGAGCACGGTGAGCGACGTGGCGAACAGGGTGAGCGTGGTGGGCGCGGTCCAGCCCCAGTCGCTGCCCTTGGTGATCGGCAGCAGGAAGAGCACGAGCCCGGCCGACAGGCCTATCGCGCCCAGCACGTCGAAGGTGCCCTCGGCGCGCGCCGGGGACTCCGGTACCACCAGGAGGGTGAGGACGATCGAGAGGACGCCGAGGCCGGCGGCCCCGTAGAAGAGGGCGTGCCAGTCGGCGTGCTGCGCGACGAGGGCCGCGGCGGGCAGCGCGAGGCCGCCGCCGACGCCGATCGAGGAGCTCATCAGCGCCATCGCGGAACCGAGCTTCTCGCGGGGCAGCATGTCGCGCATCAGGCCGATGCCCAGCGGGATCGCGCCCATCGCGAAGCCCTGGAGGGTACGGCCCGCGATCATCGGCAGCAGGGTGCTGCTCAACGCGCTGACGAGGGCGCCGACCACCATCACGGCCAGGCTGGTGAGCAGCATGCGGCGCTTGCCGAAGAGGTCGCCGAGGCGGCCCATGATCGGCGTGGCCACGGCACCCGAGAGCAGGGTCGAGGTCAGGACCCAGGTGGCGTTGCTGGGCTCGGTGCTCAGCAGGGCCGGCAGGTCCTTGATGACAGGGACGAGCAGGGTCTGCATCACCGCGACCACGATGCCCGCGAAGGCGAGCACCGGCACGGTCGCACCGCTCGGCCTCCGCACGGGCCGGTCGGTCGTCGTCTGCGTCATTGCGGGGGGCCTCCAGGCCGTGAAGAAGTGACTGCTCGCTCGGGAGCGGAGTGAGGGGGTGATCCGGGGTGGATGCGAGGACTCGGTCGGGTGATCCATGCGGATGCGGGGACCTCGGTCGGGTGATCCGTGCGGGATACGTGCAAGAGGAACCCGGTGTGCCCGGGCAACTATTCCGGCGCTCGGGGGTGCGGCCGGAAGCTTGACCGTTCCATGGGTATCTGACCTACCGTCAGAATGAAACGTGTTCTAGTCTGGCGCGGATCCACGCACCTTGGGCCTTTGAGGAGGCGCGCATGGGTATCGCGATCACGCCCGAGCAGCGGGAGCTGGCCGAGGCCGTACGCGGCTGGATCGCCCGCGCCGTACCGCCCGGGGAGGTCCGCAAACTCCTGGACGCCCCGGACAGCGGGCGACCGCCGTTCTGGGACGCGCTCGCCGCCCAGGGACTCCTCGCCGCGCACCTTCCCGAGGCGTACGGCGGTGGCGGCGGCGACCTCGTCGACCTTGCCGTCGTCGTGGAGGAGGCCGCCAGGGCCGCGCTGCCGGGACCGTTCGTCGCGAGTGTCCTGGCGTCGGCCGTGCTGGCGGCGGAGGTCTCCGGCGGACCGGACGGTCCCGGCGGCACCACCGGGCGCGGCGATCTCGTACGGGCCCTGGGGTGCGGGGCACTGATCGGGGCCGTCGCGTTCGGCGCGGGCTCCCTGACGTCACGGGCCGTGGACGGCGGGTACGTGCTCGACGGGACGGCGCCGCCCGTGCTGTCGGGCGCCGACGCGGACGTCCTCGTGCTGGCGGCGGCGGACGCCGGGCCGGCACCGTCCGGTGCGCCGCGCGACCGCTCCACGAGGAGGCGG
Organism: Streptomyces sp. NPDC002580; assembly: GCF_042889485.1. Taxonomy (NCBI): domain Bacteria; kingdom Bacillati; phylum Actinomycetota; class Actinomycetes; order Kitasatosporales; family Streptomycetaceae; genus Streptomyces; species Streptomyces sp. NPDC002580. The sequence continues at coordinate 836,245 of NZ_JBIAQZ010000001.1, forward strand.
CGGGCGGCCCGCGGGGACGCCGCGCCCGCCGGCGTCCTGTGGCTGGTCGTGGACGCCGCCGACCTCGCCGTCCGGCCGCACGAGAGCGCCGACCCGACGCGGGCGACCGCGGAGGTCCGGGCGGAAGGGGTACGGGTCCGCGCCGACCGCCTCCTCGCGGTCGGCCCGTCGCTGGTGCGGGACCTCGCCGCCGTCGTCCTCGCCGCGGACGCCTGCGGCACCGCGGCCTGGGCGCTGGACACCGCCGTCGGGCACGCCAGGACGCGCGAACAGTTCGGCCGGCCCATCGGGAAGTTCCAGGCCGTGAAGCACCTGTGCGCCGACATGCTCGTACGGCTGGAGCAGGCGAGGGCGCTCGCCTGGGACGCGGCGCGCGCCGGACAGGAGCCGAGCGGAGCCGGACCGGGGTCTTCCCCGGCTGGTCGGGAGGCTTCCCCGCTCGGGCGGGAGGCTTCCCGGGCCGGGTCGAAGGAGGGCTCCGGCACCGGACGGGATGAGGCCTCCGGCACCGGGCAGGACCCTTCCCGCGTACGGGAGTTGGTGGCGTCCCTCGCCGCCGGTGTCGCCCTCGACGCGGCCTGCTCCTGCGCCAAGGACTGTGTGCAGGTCCTCGGCGGCATCGGGTTCACCTGGGAGCACGACGCCCATCTTTACCTCCGCCGGGCCGTCGTGGCACGGCAGTTGCTCGGCGCCGGGAGCCGCCACCTGCGGCGGGCCGCGCGGCTCGCGCGAGCCGGCGTGCGCAGGGAACTGCGCCTGGAGCTGCCGCCGGAGGCGTCCCGCCACCGGGACGAGGCCCGTGCGGTGATCGAGGGGGTGCGCGGACTCGCTCCCGCGGCCGTACGCCGGGAGCTGGCACCCACCGGGTACGCCGCCCCGCACCTGCCACCGCCCCACGGACTCGGCGCGGGCCCCGTCCGACAGCTCGCCGTGCAGCAGGAGCTGGCGGCGGCGGGCGTGCGGATCAGCGACCTGGGGATCGCGACCTGGGTCGTACCGTCCCTCATCGCCTTCGGGACCGGCCGGCAGCGGGAGCGCTATCTGCCGCCCACCCTGCGCGGCGACCTCCTCTGGTGCCAGCTCTTCTCGGAGCCGGGCGCCGGATCCGACCTCGCCGCGCTGCGGACCCGCGCCGAGCGCACGGACGACGGCCGATGGCGGATCAACGGACAGAAGGTGTGGACGAGCGCGGCGCGGTGGGCGGACCACGGTGTCCTGCTGGCCCGGACGGACCCGACGGCGCCCCGGCACAAGGGGCTCACCTACTTCGTCGTCGACATGAAGAACACGCCCGGCATCGACATCCGCCCCCTGAGGGAGATCACCGGGGACGCCCTCTTCAACGAGGTCTACTTCGACGACGTGCTGCTGCCCGCGGACGCGGTCGTCGGCGAGGTCGACGACGGCTGGCGGGTCGCCCGCAACACGCTCGGCAACGAACGGGTTCACATGGCCGACCAGTTGACCTTCGACACCGGTCTGGAGGCACTGATACGGGCGGGCGCGGGCGCGGAGGGCGACGTCGACAGCGACGCCGACGGCGCGGTCGATGACTCCCGGCTGGGCGCCCTCCTCGCCGAGGCGCACGCCCTGGCCTGCATCGGACTGCGCACCACCCTCCGGCAGGTGTCCGGAGTGGAACCGGGCGCGGGCGCCTCCGTGCGGAAGCTGGTGCAGACCGCGCACCAGCAGAAGGTCGCCGAACTCGGCCTCGAACTCCTCGGTCCCCAGGGCGCGTTGCGCGAAGGCCCGGGCGAGAGGGCCGTGCACGGCTTCCTGCTCTCCCGCTGCCTCACCATCGCGGGCGGCACCACCCAGGTCCAGCTCAACGTCGTCGCCGAGCGCATCCTCGGCCTGCCACGAGACTAGGAAGCCATGAAGACGTACATCGTCGGTGTCGGCATGACCAGGTTCGAGAAGCCCGAGACCCGGGAGTGGCAGTACTGGGACATGGTCCGGGAGGCCGGCACCCGCGCCCTCACCGACGCGGGGATCTCGTACACGGACGTGGAGCAAGTGCCCGTCGGCCATTGCTTCCAGGCCTCCACCGCCGGGCAGCGCGCCGCCTACGAACTCGGCCTGACCGGCGTGCCCGTCTACAACGTCAACAACAACTGCGCCACCGGAGCGAGTGCGTTGATGCTGGCCCGGCAGTTCGTCGAGGGCGGCGTCTCGGACTGCGCCCTCGCGCTGGGCTTCGAGAAGATGAAACGCGGATCACTCGGATCGGGAGCCGACGGCGGTGACTTCGCGACCTCTCCCGTGGCCCGCCACTACGGGATCATGGCGGCCCGGCACGGCTTCGAGGCGTCCCCGCCCACCGCGCAGATCTTCGGTGCCGCGGCCCGCGAACACATGGAGCGGTACGGCACGACCGAGGCCCAACTGGCCGCCGTCGGCGCCAAGAACCACCGCCACTCGGCGCACAACCCGTACGCCCAGTTCCAGGACGTGTACTCCGTCGACGAGGTCCTCGCCGCCCGCACCGTGCACCGGCCGCTGACCCGGCTCCAGTGCTCGCCCACCTCGGACGGAGCGGCCGCGGCCGTCGTCGTGTCCGAACGCTTCGTCGAGCGGCACGCCCTGGGGGACCGGGCGGTCGAGATCGTCGCCCAGGCGATGACCACCGACACCGAGGAGTCCTTCGCCTCCGGTTCCTGCGTCGACGTCGTCGGACAGCCCATGTCGAGGGAGGCCGCCCGACAGGTGTACGAACGTTCCGGCCTCGGCATCGAGGACGTGGACGTCGTGGAACTCCACGACTGCTTCTCCGTCAACGAACTGCTCACCTACGAGGCGCTCGGCATGTGCGGCGAGGGGGAGTCGGGCAAGCTCGTCGAGTCGGGGGCGACGACGTACGGCGGACGGTGGGTGGTGAACCCGTCGGGCGGGCTGATCTCCAAGGGACATCCGCTGGGCGCGACCGGGATCGCCCAGGCCGCCGAACTCGTCTGGCAACTGCGGGGGCAGGCCGAGGCACGGCAGGTGCCGGGGGCACGGGTCGGACTGGCCCACAACATCGGACTGGGCGGCGCGGCGGTGGTCACGCTGCTGCGCGCGGGCGGCTGATCCCGGAGAAGCTCGTCCGAGCCCGGAGAAACCCGGCAGGCGCGGCGCCGGGCCCGTGGCGGCCGCCCGCCCCGTCCCGCCGCCGGTCCCCGTCCGCCGTCCCGTCACCGGCCTGGCACGCCCCGGCACGCCCCGGCCCGCCGCCTGTCCCGCACGCCCCGCCCCGTCGCCGGTCCCGTCCGCTCGGGCCCGCGGGACCGGTGACGGGCCGTCGCGGGGCAGGCGGCGACGGGACCCGGGTCCCGTGACGCACCCGCGCGTGCGCCGAAATCCCGATGCACGGACCGTGGGCCGGTTGAGAGCATGACAGCCATGCTCCGTGCCGCTGAAGACACCCGGGTATCCGTACGCAGCGCGCCACCCACCTGGGTGGTGGTCGCGCTCGCGTGCGCCGGGCAGTTCCTGGTCGTCCTCGACATGTCCGTCGTCAACGTGGCCCTGCCGTCGATGCGGACCGACCTGGGACTGAGCGCGCCCGGTCTGCAAGGGGTGGTGAACGCCTACTCGATCGCCTTCGCCGGATTCATGCTCCTCGGCGGACGGGCCGGGGACCTGTACGGGCGCAAGCGGATGTTCCTGGTGGGCCTCGCGATCTTCACGCTCGCCTCGGTCGGCGGCGGTCTGGCGCAGGAGGGCACCCACCTGCTGGTCGCGCGGGCCGTGCAGGGGCTGGGGGCCGCCGTGCTCGCGCCCTCGACCCTGACGATCCTCACGTCGGCCGTACCGGAGGGCGCCGCCCGCGCGCGTGCCATCGCGACCTGGACCGCCGTCGGCGCCGGTGGCGGCGCGGCGGGCGGACTCGTCGGCGGACTGCTGGTCGACGGGCTGTCGTGGCGCTGGGTCCTGCTCATCAACGTGCCCGTCGGCGCGGTGCTGCTGGCCGGCGCGGCGCGCTGGCTGGTGGAGAGCCGGGCCGGGAACAAGCGACGCCTCGACCTGCCGGGCGCGCTCCTGGCGACGGCGGGACTCGCGACCACGGCGTACGGGATCGTACAGACGGAGGAGGCGGGGTGGACGGCGGCGGAGACGCTGGTGCCGCTGTGCGCGGGAGTGGCCCTCATCGGGGCCTTCCTGGCCGTCGAGGCCCGGACCGGCGCGCCGCTGATGCCGCTGAAGTTCCTGCGGCTGCGGTCGGTGTCCTCGGCGAACGCGGCCATGGTCGTCTCCGGCTCCGCGATGTCCTGCGTGTGGTTCTTCATGACCCTGTACGCGCAGAACGTGCTCGGCTACTCGCCGCTGGGCGCCGGCCTCGCCCTGGTGCCGAGTTCGCTCGCGGTGGTCGTCGGCTCCAAACTGGCGCCGCGCCTCATGCCGGTCGTCGGCGCCCGCAACGTGGCGATCCTCGGCACACTCCTGGCGGCGTCCGGCTTCGGCTGGCAGTCGACGATGACGGCGGACGGCCCGTACGTCACGGTGATCCTGCTCCCCGGTGTCCTGATGATGGCCGGCGCCGGCATGGCCGCGACACCACTGGCCGCGCTGGCGACCTCGGGGGCGGCGCCCGAGGACGCGGGGCTGGTGTCGGGCCTGGTCAACACCTCCCGGGTGATGGGCGGTTCACTGGGGCTGGCGATCATGTCCACGATCGCGGCGGCCCGTACGGGAGGCAGCGTCACCGGGGAGGCGCTGACCTCCGGCTACGCCCTGGCGTTCCGGGTCAGCGGCGTCCTGCTGCTGGCCGGGGCGGTACTGATGCTCGTATGGCTGCCGCGCAGGACCCCGCGGACGTGAGGCGACGAAATCCGCCCCTCGTGGACTCCTTCCATCATCGAGGAGGCGCACATGGGGGTTGCGAAGCAGGCCCGGGACGAGGAGTTCCGGGGCTTCGTCATCGGCCGCCGGCCACGGCTGCTGCGTACGGCGTTCCTCCTGACGGGGGAGCGGCACGCCGCCGAGGACCTGGTCCGGACGACGCCGGAAAAGGTCTACGGGGCATGGCGCAGGGGCGGCCCGGCCGACGGACCGGACGCGTACGTACGACACGTGATGATCAACGCGCACGCCCCGAAGACACCGCAGGGAACTCAAGGAGTTCCTCGCGCCGAAGGACGACTCGGGCCTGACGCGGGACCTTCCCGGCGCCGGTGACCCGATCGGCCGGGCCGACGACCGCGGTGCCCTGATCACCGCACTCGCCCAACGGCCGCCGCGAGGCGGTGGTCCTCTCCTGTCCGGCGCCGGAGGGCGATGCCTCCCGGCCGGCGGAGGCGACGGTGACGAAGCCCTGAAGGCCGCTGCGGGTCGGACCGCGAGGCCGGGTCCGCTCCGGAGCGCTGAACGGACTCCGGTGAGGCCCGGGCAGACCCGGGGAGGGGCCGGTGCGCCGGCCCCCGGCCGTCTCGGCTACAGCCACCCCTGCTGACGGGCCTCCCGCATCGCCTCCATGCGGTTGCGGGTGCCCGTCTTGCCGATGGCGGACGAGAGGTAGTTGCGGACGGTCGACTCGGAGAGGTGGAGCGTGCCGGCGATGTCGGCGACGGTGGCGCCGTCCGTCGACGCCTTCAGCACGTCGCACTCGCGGGCGGTGAGCGGACTGGGCCCGGCGCTCAGCGCGGCGGCGGCGAGCGCCGGATCGATCACGGTCTCCCCGGTCAGCACCCGCCGGATCGCCTGGGCCAGTTCCTCCACCGGGCCGTCCTTGACCAGGAACCCGGCCGCCCCCGCCTCCATCGCGCGCCGGAGATATCCGGGGCGCCCGAAGGTGGTGAGGATCAGCACCCGGCAGTCGGGCACCTGGTCGCGCAGTTCGGCGGCGGCGTCCAGCCCGCTCATCCCCGGCAGCTCGATGTCCAGCAACGCCACATCGGGCCGTCGGACCAGCGCCGTGTCCACGATCTCGTCCCCCCGGGACACCTGGGCGACCACCTCGATGTCCGCCTCCATCCCCAGCAGCAGGGCGAGTGCCCCGCGCATCATTCCCTGGTCCTCGGCGAGCAGGACACGGATGGACTTGGCGGGCCGGTGGTCCTGGGGCATCTCGTTCACGGGGTCAGGGTAGGCCGGTGCCGGGGGACGGAGGGCGCGGATCGCCCGAGGGAACCCCGTGGCGAGGAGGACGCGTTCACGACCCGTCGGTGGCGCCCCGGACCGACAGCTCCGTCAGGTCGGCAGCCTCCACCGGAAGTTCCGCCAGCACCTCGAAGCCGCCGCGGGGTGTCCGGCCCGCCCGCAGGGAGCCGCCGGCGATGGCGAGGCGCTCGGTGAGGCCCTTGAGTCCGGTGCCGCTCGTGCCGCTCGTGCCGCTCGTGGCGTCGGCGTCCGGTCCGGGACCGGCGGGGGAGGGGCCGGTGCCGTTGTCCGAGACGGTCAGGCGGACGAGGTCGGGGGTGCCGTCCACGGTGATCTCGCAGCGGGTGGCGTCACTGTGGCGCAGGACGTTGGTGACGGCCTCGCGGAGAACCCAGCCGAGCAGGGCCTCGGTCTGCGGGACGAGGGGCGGCCCCGACTGCCGTACGACCGGTTCCACCCGCGCCGCCGACAGCACCGAGCGGGCTCCGTCCAGTTCCGTGGCGAGGCTGCCCTCGCGATAGCCGGTGACCGCCTCGCGGATCTCCGTGAGGGCCTGCCTGCCGACCGACTCGATGTCCGTCACCTGGACGAGTGCCGCGTCCAGGTCACGGGGGGCCAGCCGACGGGCCGCCTCCGACTTCACCACGATGACGGAGAGCGTGTGCCCGAGCAGGTCGTGCAGGTCACGGGAGAAGCGCATGCGTTCCTTCTCGACGGCCCGGCGGGCCAGCTCCTCACGCGCTTCCCGCAGATCGCGCACCGCCTCGGACAGGGAGAGGATCGCGGCTGTCACCATCGTCGACAGGAACGTGCCGTAGGCGACGTTCACCGCGTCCCAGCCCGTCCGGAACGAGGAGACCGCCGCGGCGACCGCCGTCAGACCCAGGCCGATCTTCCCGAGCCAGGGGCCGCGCAGCACCGCCCCGGTGGCCAGCCCGAGCAGCGGGAAGAAGTACAGCCAGCTGCCGCCGTACCCGAGGGCCAGCGCGCAGGTGACCAGGCCCATCAGGAGGAGCGCCGTCCGGGTGGAGCGCGACTCCCGCTTGTCCTTCACGAACGCGCGGAACGTCACGTAGATGTACAGCGAGTTGAAGACGAGCAGGCCGAGGCCGGCGATCCAGGGCTGCTCCGTCCGGTCCTGGAAGAGGTTGGAGAAGGCGCCCATCCCCAGCAGCAGCCACGGCAGCAGCGTGAACCCGGTGGGCGGCGGGCCGGGGTTCTCGGGCAGCGCGGTGCCGTTCTCGCGCGCGGCCCGCCGCTCGGCCTTGAACCGCCGCATGTCGGCCTTCCAACGGGTTCGCTCGGCCCGCCACTCGCGAACCTGGCAGCCGATGCCTTTCGTCCAGGACATGTCCCGTTCCCCGTTCAGAACGCTCTTGCGGATCGACGGTACGAGACCACAGCGTACGAACCGGGGACCGGCGGTCCGGCAGCCGGCGGCCGCGCGGTCCCGAGGGGCGGCACCCGGTTTCCCCCGACCGTCAGGACCGGCCGCTCGCGGCGACGCGCCGCCGAGGGCCTCGACCCCCGTGAAGGGCGTGGCCGGCGAAGCCCCCGCCGCCGGTGCCTCCGCCCCTCGGACCTCTGCCGCCTCGGCCCCAGCCGCTCCCGTCGCCGGTGTCCCCGCCGTCGGTGCTCCCGTCCCCCGCGCCCCCGGCGTCGGCGCTTCCGGCGTCGTCGCTGTCGTCCGTGTCGTCCCTGTCCCCGTCGTCTGTGTCATGTGTACGACGCTAGGGGCCCCGGGGACGCTCCGGCAGAGGCACTTGTCGGGGATCGGCCGGGACAAATGTCACGGCCGGGCGCCGCGCCGCGCCCTCGGCGGGCCGTCGCCCACTCGGATCTGACATGACGTCAGTAGTCTTCACAAGTAATGGACGCTGGGCTATACAAGGGTTCGCCGGACTGGAACGCGTTCTAGAACGAGCGGGTTCCCCGGCCCGGTGTCGACCTCGGTGCGGCCGACGGTGCGGACGGCCGCACCGAGGTCTTTCGCGCAGTCGAGTCAGGAGTCCCATGCCCATTGACGCCGCCAGGGCCGTCGCGGCGGAGCCGCGGACCGGAGAGATCACCTGGAGCCACAAGGACGTCCAGCTCTACCACCTGGGCCTGGGCGCGGGCGTTCCCGCCACCGACCCCGACGAGCTGCGCTACACCCTCGAATCCAGGCTGCACGTCCTGCCGAGCTTCGCCACCGTCGCGGGCGCCGGCTCGCCCGGTGTGATCAGCGGCCTGTCCATGCCGGGTGTCGACGTCGACCTCGCCCGCGTCCTGCACGGCGGTCAGACCGTCCGGCTGCACCGCCCGATCCCGGCCGAGGGCACCGCGACCGCCACCGGGCGCATCGCCGCCGTGTACGACAAGGGCAAGGCCGCCGTCCTCGTCATGCGCACCGAAGTGGCCGACGCCGAAGGGCCGTTGTGGACGAACGACGCCCAGATCTTCGTACGGGGCGAAGGCGGCTGGGGCGGCGACCGCGGCCCCGACACCCGCCTCGCGCCACCGACGGGAGCCCCGGACCGAACCGTGGAGCGCCCGATCCGCGAGGACCAGGCCCTGCTCTACCGGCTCTCCGGAGACCGGAACCCGCTGCACGCCGACCCCGAGTTCGCCAAGCTCGCCGGGTTCGACCGGCCGATCCTGCACGGGCTGTGCACGTACGGCATGACGCTCAAGGCCGTCGTCGACACCCTGCTCGGCGGCGACGTGACCCGCGTCCGCTCGTACGCCACGCGCTTCGTCGGAGTGGTCTTCCCCGGCGAGACCCTGCGCATCCGGATGTGGCGGCGTGACGGCGGGGTCCGGGTGGCGGTGAGCGCGGTCGAACGGGACGACGCGCCGGTCCTCGCCGACACCGTCGTCGAGCACTCCTGACTTTCGTACGAACCGTCCTGAGGGGAGCCGCACCATGCGCGCAGCCGTACTGAACGAGATAGGCCAGGACAAGCTCGAAGTCCTCGACGACGTCGAGGCGGTGGGCTTCGGCCCCGGCAAGGTGCGCGTCCGGGTACGGGCCACCGGGCTGTGCCACTCGGACCTGTCCGCGATGAACGGCGTGCTGCCGCAGCCCGCGCCGTTCGTGCCCGGACACGAGGGCGCCGGCGAGATCACCGAGGTCGGCGACGGCGTCACCCACGTGAAGCCGGGCGACCGGGTCGTCATCTGCTGGCTGCCCGCCTGCGGCGTCTGTCCCGCCTGCAAGCGCGGCCAGACGGAACTGTGCCTGGCCGGATTCATGAACGCGGGCACCCCCAACTTCAAGCGGCCCGGCGGTGACGTCTTCGGCTTCGCGGGCACCGGCACCTTCGCCGAGGAGGTGGTCGTCGACGCGGGCTGCGCGGTCCCCATCCCCGACGACGTGCCCTTCGACATCGCCGCCCTCATCGGCTGCGGCGTCACCACCGGACTCGGCGCGGCCCTCAACACCGCCGAGGTGGAGGCCGGTTCGTCGGTCGCGGTCATCGGCTGCGGGGGTGTCGGCATCTCGGCGATCCAGGGCGCCCGTCTCAAGGGGGCCGCCGAGATCGTCGCCGTCGACCCGGTCGCCTCGCGCCGTGAGGCGGCGCTCGGCTTCGGTGCCACGAAGGCGGTCTCGCCCGACGAACTCGCCGACGCCAAGCAGTCGGTGACCGCGGGCGAGGGCTTCGACTATGTCTTCGAGGTCGTCGGCAAGTCCGCCACCGCGCGCACCGCCTACGATCACACCCGCCGCGGCGGCACCCTGGTCGTCGTCGGAGCCGGCGCGATGGACGACTTCCTCCAGCTCAACATGTTCGAGCTGTTCTTCGACGAGAAGCGCATCCTGCCCTCCATGTACGGCGGCGGGGACGTCCTGCGGTCGTACGAGCGCACGATCGCCCTGTGGCGCGCGGGCCGCATCGACCTCGCCGGCCTGATCACCCACCGGGTGTCGCTCGCCGGGATCAACGAGGCGCTCGACCAGATGCGTTCGGGCACCGCGCTGCGGACCTGCATCGAGATCTGAGCCCGCACGCGACCGCCGAGGGGTTTCCGGGCGCGCGTGCCAGGAAGCCCCGGGCGCGATCGCCCGGCGGTTCCCGGGCGTGACCGCCGGAGCATCTCGGGGCCGGCGGGGCGAGGGCCCCGGATGTGACCGTCCCGGGCCGCGGGGGAGCCGTCGGATCCCACCGGGACTACCGCCGGGTCCCACCGGGACTACCGCCGAGGACCTCCACGACAACGGCCGAGGACCTCCACGACAACCGTTAAGGACCTTGATGTCACTGCCACTCGAAGGGCTCACCGCGATCGTCACCGGGGCGGGCCGCGGGCTCGGCCGGGCCGAGGCGCTGGAACTCGGCCGGCTGGGTGCGGCCGTCGTCGTCAACGACTACGGGCAGTCCGGAAGGGACGGTTCGGGCGAGGCCTCGGCCGGCCCGGCCGAGCGGGTCGCCGCCGAGATCCGCTCGGCGGGCGGCCGGGCGCTCGCCCACACCGGGGACGTCTCCGATCACGAACAGGCCCGCGCGCTCGTCGAGTCGGCGGTGGCCGAGTTCGGGAGACTGGACGTCCTCGTCAACAACGCGGGCATCCTGCGCGACCGGATGGTCTTCTCGATGACCGAGGACGAGTGGGACTCGGTGATCCGGGTGCACCTCAAGGGCCATTTCAACACCACCCGTTTCGCGTCCGCGCACTGGCGCACCCGCTCCAAGGCGGTCGGCGGACCCGTGTACGGGCGGATCGTGAACACCTCGTCGGAGGCGTTCCTCGCCGGTTCGGCCGGGCAGCCCAACTACGCCGCGGCGAAAGGCGGGATCGTCGGTCTGACCACCTCGACGGCCCTGGCGCTCGCCAAGTACGGCGTCACGGCGAACGTCATCTGCCCGCGCGCCCGCACCCGTATGACGGAGGACGTCTTCGCCGGGTTCGGGCAACCCGAAGGGGGCCCGGACCCGCTCGCCCCCGAACATGTCGCCCCGCTCGTCGGCTACTTGGCCTCACCCGCCGCCGCACACGTCAACGGCCAGCTCCTCGTGGTGCACGGCGGCATGGTCGCGGTCGTCGAACGGCCGCGGGTGACGGCCAAGTTCGACAGCGAGCAGGACACGTTCAGCTTCGACGAACTGGACGCGCTGCTCACGCCGTACTACGCGGACCGGCCGGGCGGCGAGACGTTCGCGGCGGCGGAGGTGCTCGGGCTCAAGCGGGACCGGGAGGGCGCTCGCCGCTGAACGGACGGCCGTCGGTGGCCTGGGGAGGGCGCGCGAGCCGGGGCAGGTGGTGCCGGAGGAACAGCTCGGCGACCAGCTCGGGCCGGCTCCGCACCCCCACCTTGTCGAAGATCTCTTTGAGATGGTCCTGAACCGTGCAGCCGGACATGTCGGGCCGCGTGGTGATCTCGCCGGTGGAGCGGCCCAGCAGCACGTGCTGGGCCACGACACGGCGGACCGGAATTCCAGGGACGCGCCGAGGAGGAGTTCGGACGCCACCCGCGCGTGGGACGTGGGGGAACCCCACACGGAGACGGCCCCGCTCGGCATGGTGCGAGCGGGGCCGTCCACCGGTTCGGCGTGTCTTCGGTCTGTCAGGCCGCCGTGCCCGGCTGGCCGGACGGCTTGCGGTGGCGGCCCCGAGGAGTCGCCTCGCCGTCGTGGCCGGAGACCGGTCCCCGGTGCTTGCCGTGGCCTTCGGACCGGGCCGCCGACGTCTCGTGGACGTCAGTGCCCGGCGCCTTCATGGTGTTGATGTCGTTCATCGAAATGTTCACCCCGTGTGTACAAGATCCTTCTTTGAGCCGGGGAATTCTAACGTGCCGTCATCGTGCGGGGCTCGGAGGGTGACGTTTCTTCACCCTCGTCGGGCGCTCCCGCGAGGTCCGCGGCGACCGCCGCTCCCGGGTCCCCGACGGGGGGAGCGGCCTGGCCGACGGTGGTGGGAACGGCCGGCTGGACCGGACCCGCGAGGGCCGGACCCGCGTGGAGCGGCCTGCGGGCGGGCGGCGCGGTACGGGGTCCGGCGTCCTCCGTGGGGCCCACGGAAGTCTCCTGGCCGACGGGAGGCCGCTGTTCCGCGGGGGTTCGGGGCGCCGCGGGCGCTCCGTGTTCCCCGGGCGCTCCGTGTCCTTCGGACCCTCCGTGTGGCTCGGGCGTTCCGTGTCCTTCGGACCCTCCGTGTGGCTCGGGCGTTCCGTGTTCCGCGGGTGTTCCGTACCCTGCCGGTGTCCGCGGTCCGCCGGGGAGTGCCGAGGCGGTTCCGGCGCCGAACCCCGGACCACTGACCGCGGGCCTCAGGGCCACCTCGCCCCTGAACTCCCCGAAGGCGTGCGCCACTTCGGCGCTCCCGTCCCGGTCACCGGCCCCGAGGCCCGTGCCGGCCAGCAGCGATCCGCCGCCCATGGTGCCGAGGTTCATGCCGGCTGGCGGCGTTTCGGCGATCTTGGTCCAGGGGTCGGGCTGGGGTGGGTGTGGTTCGCCGGTCCTGGGACGGAGGCCGGTGACGGGTGCGGGCGCCGGGAGCGGACCGGGCTGCTCGGGGGTGAGCGTGACGACGGGCGGGAGCACCGCCGCCGTACGGGGGCCGAGGTTCATGCCGGCTGGCGGCGTTTCGGCGATCTTGGTCCAGGGGTCGGGCTGGGGTGGGTGTGGTTCGCCGGTCCTGGGGCGGAGGTCGGTGACGGGTGCGGGCGCCGGGAGCGGACCGGGCTGCTCGGGGGCGATCCTGACGACGGGCGGGAGCGGTGCCGAGGCCGAGGCCGCGCCGCCGGGACTCGTGTCCGCCCGCCGCGCCTCGGCGGACGGCATCCGGGCGGTCAGGCTCGTCACGGTCGGTAGCGGCAGGGTGCCTCCGGGCCCGGGACCCGCGTCGGGGTGCGCACCAAGCTGCGGGCCCTGGTGCCGCGCCTCGCCGTGGTGCCGCGCCTGGCCGGGGCCGGGGGCGGCCTCGGGGAGCACGCCGGGGCCCGGAGCGCCCGCCGTGTTCGTTCTCAGGGTCAGGTGGACCGACGGTGTCCGGGGCGGGCCGGCCGCGGGGGCCCGGGCCGGGTCCGGCGCGGTGGCCGATCTGCTCCGGAGGGGTGCCTTCTGGAGAGGAACGGGCCGAGGCGCGGGGCGCCTCGGGGGAGCCGGATCACCCAGGTCCGGCTCCCCCGCCCCGTGGGGTGCTTCCAGTCGGACGACACCGCACGGTACGACCCCCGTCGCGTACGGCAGTTGGAGCACCCCCTCAGCGGTCCACAGTCCGGTGCCGGGCAGCCAGCCCTCGGGCGCCGGGTGATGGTGGATCCGGCGCTCGGACGGGCGCCACACACCCACCCAGGTACCGCCGGGCCCGTCGATGCGCAGAGCTACGGCGCAGGTCTCCGGGGCCAGCATCTGGCCCGGCTGGATCGCGAACGGCGTGATCGAGCAGCCCGTCGCGGTCAGACAGTCCGGGAAGCGGACGGGCAGGGTGCTGCCGAGCACGCCCCAGCCGAGCCGTTCCCGGCCGGGGGACGGCGCGTCGGACCGGATGAGGAGCAGCCCGCTGTCCGCGTCCGCGAGGAGCAGCCGGTCGTTGCTGTCCTCGGCGATCTGGAGGAGCGGCGACACCTCTCCGCCGCGCTCCAGGTCGACGACCACGGTCTTGGTGCGGCCGTCCTGGAAGCGGTCCAGCGCGAGCAGGCGTCCCGTGGCGTCCAGCCACACCCCTCCCGAGCAGTGGCCCGGCACCTCGGCCAGGTGCTCGGGGCCGAACGCGCCGCCCGCCACCAGCCACACCGCCGTGGACCCCCGGCCCACCGCGAGGGCGTACGCGTGCTCCCCGTCCGGCGCGGGCGGCAGCAGCCGCAGCCGGGTGCCGGCGTCGGGACACTCCACCGCGCCGAGCGGAAGCTCGCCGGTGCCCGGACCGGTCGGGTAGAGGAGGGAGAAGGCGTGGCGCCCGTCGGCCACACGGTGGATCAGCACCCGTCCGTCGGTCAGCGGCTGCACCTCGGCGCCGGGCTCCTCGGGCTGCGGGCCCGGCAGCGGTACGGCGTACGGCTCGGGGCCGTCCAGCGTCCAGCGCTCCGGATACAGGGACTCGCCGTCGCGGGCGAGCCGCGCCCCGTAGGCGCCGTCGGCGGTGATCACACAGACGGGGCGGGCGGGCCACCGGCCCGCGTCGTCGTACTCGCCGCCGTTCTCGCGTTCGCTCTTCACCACGGGATCCGTCGCACCGGCCGTCATCGTTCGGTCACCTCCGGCGACGAAGGTAGTTTTCGCACGCACAGACGGGGGAGCGACGGGCTGTGGCTTCACACAAAGGGGTGGCCAAGTCGGGATTCGCCTGTGGGAACGGGGGCGGATGTGCTGAACAGCGGCGGGGAGAAGGGACCGGGGGCGGCGGAACCCCCGCGCGTCCGTCGCCCGGGCCCCGGCCCCGTGGTCCGCGACCGGTCGGACAGGGACATAAGCCAGGTAGCCTTTCCCCGTGCCCCGTCTGTCTGAAGTCATCGCCGCGCTCGACGCCCTCTGGCCCCCGGAGCGGGCCGAGGGATGGGACGCGGTCGGTACTGTCTGCGGCGACCCCGACCAGGACGTCACCCGTGTCCTGTTCGCCGTCGACCCGGTCCAGGACATCGTCGACGAGGCGGTGAAACTGGACGCCGACCTGCTCGTCACCCACCACCCGCTCTATCTGCGCGGTACGACGACCGTGGCCGCCGGTACCTTCAAGGGCCGCGTCGTCCACACGCTGATCAAGAACGACATCGCGCTGCACGTCGCCCACACCAACGCCGACCGCGCCGACCCGGGAGTCAGCGACGCCCTGGCCGGAGCGCTGGACCTGCGCGTCGTACGGCCCCTCGTGCCGGACACCACCGATCCCGAGGGCCGCCGCGGCCTCGGCCGGGTCTGTGAACTCGACCACCCGCTGACCGTGCGCGAACTCGCCGCCCGGGCCGCCGAGCGGCTGCCCGCCACCGTGCAGGGCATCCGCGTCGCGGGCGACCCCGACGCGCTGGTGCGGACCGTCGCCGTCAGCGGCGGCTCCGGCGACAGCCTCTTCGACGACGTGCGTGCCGCCGGCGTGGACGCCTTCCTCACCGCGGACCTGCGGCACCACCCGGTGTCGGAGGCCGTGGCGCACGCATCCCACCGACCTCTCGCGCTGCTCGACGCGGCGCACTGGGCCACCGAGTGGCCCTGGTGCGAGCTGGCGGCAGCGCAGCTCGACAAGATCTCCGACCGGAAGGGATGGGGACTGCGCGTCCACGTCTCCCGGACGGTCACCGACCCCTGGACCGCCCACGCGGCCTCACACCCCACCACCACAGGAGCCCCCAACTGAACGCCGCGCCCGCCGACCAGATCCGACTTCTCGACGTCCAGGCCCTCGACGCCCGCCTGCAGCAGCTCGCGCACAAGCGGAGGTCGCTGCCCGAGCACGCCGAGATCGAGTCGCTGAACAAGGACCTCACGCAGCTGCGCGACCTGCTCGTCGCCGCGCAGACCGAGGAGAGCGACTGCGCCCGCGAGCAGATCAAGGCGGAGCAGGACGTCGACCAGGTGCGCCAGCGCGCCGTCCGCGACCAGAAGCGCCTCGACTCCGGCGCCGTCTCCTCGCCCCGGGACCTGGAGAACCTCCAGCGCGAGATCGTCTCCCTCGCCAAGCGCCAGGGTGACCTGGAGGACGTCGTCCTCGAGATCATGGAGCGCCGCGAGTCCGCCCAGGAGCGGGTCGCCGAGCTGACCGAGCGCGACGCCGCCGTCCAGGCGAAGATCGACGACGCGACCGGGCGCCGCGACGCCGCCTTCGAGCAGTTCGACGGCGAGGCCGCCACGGTGACCAAGGAGCGCGAGGTCATCGCCGCCTCGGTGCCCGCCGACCTCCTCAAGCTGTACAGCAAGCTGCGCGACCAGCAGGGTGGCGTCGGCGCGGCCCGCCTCTACCAGCGCCGTTGCGAGGGCTGCCGCCTGGAGCTCAACATCACCGAGGTCAACGACGTGAAGAAGGCCTCCCCCGACACCGTGCTGCGCTGCGAGAACTGCCACCGCATCCTCGTGCGCACGTCCGAGTCCGGCCTGTAGGGAGTCCGGCGCGTGCGGGAGTTCATCGTCGAGGCCGACGGGGGTTCCCGGGGCAACCCGGGGCCCGCCGGCTACGGCTCCGTGGTCATCGACGCGACCACCGGGGAGACGCTGGCGGAGCGTGCCGAGTACATCGGCGTCGCCACCAACAACGTCGCGGAGTACCGGGGCCTGGTCGCCGGTCTCGAGGCGGCCCGCGACCTCGACGCGGCGGCGCGGGTCCGGGTCCGGATGGACTCCAAGCTCGTCGTCGAGCAGATGTCCGGGCGCTGGAAGATCAAGCACCCGGACATGAAGCCCCTGGCGGCGCGGGCGGCCCGGGTCCTCCCGGCCTCCCAGGTCACCTACGAGTGGATGCCGCGCGAGCGGAACAAGCACGCGGACCGGCTGGCCAACGAGGCGATGGACGCGGGCAAGCGCGGCGAGCAGTGGTCGCCGTCGGCGTCGACGGCGGAGCCGGACGCGCGCGCGGCCCGCTCCGCGGCGCCCGAGCCGTCGGGCCCGCCCGGCGACGCCACGGCGGGCGCGGCGAAGGCCCGAGCGGCCCTGAAGGAGTCCCGCGGCGAGCCCGAGACGGCCGGCACCCCGTCCACCGGCGGCGAAGCCGCGATCCCGGCGCCCGGTGAGGGGCGCGGGGAACGGCGCGACGAGCCCGCGCCGGGCGGCACCCGGCCGACCGCGACGGCTGGCACCCCGTCCACCGGCGGCGAAGCCGCGGGAGCGGGCGTCGCAGGGACGGCGGGCGACGACCGGCGGGCCGCGAGAAACGTGGCCGCCACCCCGACCCCCACGCCCGCCGCAGGCTGGAGCGCACCCCCGGACATGGGCGCCCCCGCCACCTTCGTCCTCCTGCGGCACGGCGAGACCCCCCTGACCCCGCAGAAGCGGTTCTCGGGCAGCGGCGGCAGCGATCCGTCCCTGTCCGACGTGGGCCGGGAGCAGGCGCGACGGGTCGCCGCCGCGCTGGCGGCGCGCGGCACGGTCCAGGCGATCGTGGCCTCCCCACTGGCCCGGACCCGGGAGACCGCGGGCGTCGTCGCGGCCCGCCTCGGCCTCGAGGTCCTCGTCGAGGACGGCCTGCGCGAGACGGACTTCGGCGCCTGGGAGGGACTGACCTTCGCCGAGGTGCGCGAACGCCACCCGCAGGACCTGAACACCTGGCTCGCCTCCCCGGAGGCCGAACCGACGGGCGGCGGCGAGAGCTTCGCCGCGACCGCCCACCGCATGGCGGCCACCCGCGACAAGCTGATCGCCACCTACGCCGGCCGCACGGTCCTGCTCGTCACGCACGTCACCCCGATCAAGACCCTCGTACGCCTGGCCCTCGGCGCCCCGCCGGAGTCACTGTTCCGGATGGAACTGTCGGCGGCGTCCCTCTCGGCGGTCGCGTACTACGGGGACGGCAACGCGAGCGTCCGGCTGTTCAACGACACGTCCCACCTGCGCTGAACGGGCGGGAGACCGGCCCGGTCAGCCGCGCCGGGCGGCACGGTCGCGAAGGAGCCTGGCGCTCTTTGCGTCCGCCGGGAGGAACGCCTCCAGGTGGAGCTCGGCGAGCGTGACGTCCACCGCGGTGGCGAACGACGTGAGCGTGGTGAGCAGCCTCAACTCACCCTCCGCGCACCGCAGTCGCAGCGGGACGGCGAAGCCGGGACAGTCGGTGTCCGGCCGTCTCGGCGGCACGTACCGCTCCAACTCCTCCACCAGCGAACCGAGACGAGGATCGGGGCTGCGCGCGGACCGGGCCCGCGCTCGATGAAACTGACGTACCGCTGGGTCGTGCCCGCCCGGGAGGCGAGCTCCAGCTGGCTCACCCGGCGAGCGTGCCGCCGGCACAGCGGTTTCCGGGCGAAGGGAGGCGGCCCGGCGGCCAGGTCGGTGGAGATACCGGTCGTCATGGGACCAGTCTCGTCGTCGAGACCAACGGGCCCGACACCGTCGAGCAGTCGGTGCGCGCCACCGCGCTGTACGGCCAGATCGTGCTCCTGGTCACCGGCAACCCGCGCAGGCGTGGAATCGAGATCTCCCACGCGGCGTACGCGGGGAGCCTGGCCACGATCCGCCGGGTGTTCGTGGGCAGCCGCGCCCACTTCGCTTCCATGGACAGGGCGTTGGAACTGCACGGGACCCGTCCGGTCCTGGACCGCGTCTTCGGCTTCGACCAGGTGCGGGAGGCGTTCCGCCACTACGAGAGCGGCGCCGCCTTCGGCAAGGCGGTCATCCGCGTGGGCTGAGCGTGACCGCGCCGCGAGCCGCACGCCGTACGTTGTGGGCTTCGGCCTTGTCCGTGAGCGTGGGCCGCGAGTCACATGTCGCGAGTCGCGGGTCGGGCGTGCGGGCCGGATGTGCGGGTCGGGCGTGCGGGCCGAGGGGGGAGGTGCACCGGCGTCCGGGTCAGCGGCGCAGCGCCGACGCCTCCCGCGCCAGGGATTCCACCCGACGCCAGTCCCGCGCGGCGACCGCGTCGGCCGGGAGCATCCAACTGCCTCCCACGCAAACGACGTTGGGCAGTGCGAGGTAGTCGGACGCGGAGTCGGGTCCGATCCCCCCGGTCGGGCAGAACCGCGCCTGCGGGAGCGGTCCCGCCAGTGACTTCAGGTACGCCGTGCCGCCCGCCGCCTGCGCGGGGAAGAACTTCATCTCGCGCACCCCGCGTTCCAGCAGCGCCACCACCTCCGAGGTGGTGGACACCCCCGGCAGGAACGGCACCCCGGACGCCTTCATCGCGTCGAGCAGGACGTCCGTCCAGCCGGGGCTGACCAGGAAGCGGGCGCCGGCCGCGACCGCCTGTGCCACGTGTTCCGGGGTCAGGACCGTGCCGGCGCCCACCACGGCGTCCGGCACCTCCGCCGCGATGGCCCGGATGGCGTCGAGCGCGGCCGGGGTCCGCAGCGTCACCTCGATCGCGGGCAGGCCGCCGGCGGCCAGCGCCCGGGCCAACGGCACCGCGTCGGCGGCGTCCCCGACCACGACGACGGGAACGACGGGCGCGAGATCGAGCACGGAGGCGCGCGGAGACGGGGGCGGCGGCGAGGTCATGCCGGACATCCTGCCCGGGGTTTGCACCGTGCGCAAAGGACGTTGCGCATGCTGCAACGTGACGTGACGAGATGCGGCCGCTCGGGGAAGGCGGTCCGTGAGAAGTGGCCGGTCGAGATGGCGCGTCCGCGAGGTGCCGCCGCTCAGGGGCGGTCCGCGAGGGGTGCTTGGCCGGGGGTGCCGGGGTCGGCGAGGTGCCGCCGGTCACGGTGGCGGTCTGCGAGCGGTGCCCGGTCAGGGGCGGCGGGTCGGCGAGGTGGCGACAGTCACGGGTGCCGGGGTCGGCGAGGCGCCGCCGCTCAGGGGCGCCGGGCTCGGCGAGAGCCGCCGGTCACGGGTGGCGGTTCGTGGGGTGTGCCCGGCCAGGGGCGGCGGGTCCGCGAGGAGGTTCTGTCGGTCAGTGGATCTCGCGTACGACCACGTCGAGCGCCCACGGTCCGCCCGCCCCGCCGGGGGCCTCCGCCTCCACGGCGTACCCGAGATCGCGCAGCGCCTCCACCAGCTCCGCGGGGCTCTTCGGCGCCGCGCCCGTGGTGAGCAGACTGCGGACGATCCTGCCCTTGGTCGCCTTGTTGAAGTGGCTGACGACGGAACGCTTCTCGACCCCGTCCACCAGCTGGGCGTGCAGCACGCGGACCGTCGCCGTCCGCCCCGCCACCTCGCCCTTGGGCTTCCACGCCGACGTGTACGCCGAGGACCGCAGGTCCAGCACGAGTCCGTCGCCGGCGGCCTCGGGGAGCGCGGTCGCCATCGGCGTACGCCAGTGCGCGCCCAGCGCTCCCAGGCCGGGCAGCCTGACGCCCATCGAGCAGCGGTACGACGGGATCCGGTCGGTCACCCGCACCGCGCCCCAGAGCCCGGAGAAGACCAGCAACGAGCGGCCGGCGCGCCGCTTGGCGGGAGTGTCCAGCGAGGCCAGGTCCAGGGCGTCGTAGAGGACTCCCGTGTAGATCTCCCCGGCCGGGCGCGTACCCGCGGTCCGCAGTTCCGTGTTCTTCGCGATCTCGCCGCGCAGGCCCTCGCTCAGTCCGAGGACCTCGCGGGCCTTGTCCTCGTCGGCGGCGCACAGTTCGACCAGCTCGTCGAGGACCGCCTGGCGTGCCTCCATGAGACCGGGCAGGGACAGCGACTCCGGCTTGAGCGCGGTTCCCCGGCCGGAGGGGGCCTTCCCTTCGGACGGCGGCAGCAGCACGAGCACGGTTGGTTCTCCTCACGGTGGACAGGCCCGGCGCAAGCCTACGGGGTGCGACGGGACCGCTTTCGCCGCCCGCCGCCACCCCGGCCGCGGCCCCCGCCGGGCCGCACGGCGGGAGTACGGCGGCGACCCCGCCGGGCGTCCGCTCGGCGGGCTCATCGGAGGCCCCCGGCCTACGCTCGATCCATGCCCCGCCGTCACGTCCGTGTCACCGGTGCACCGGAGGCTCCGCTACGGGTCGCGCTCGGCGCCCTGCGGACCGAGCCGGGCGTGCCCGGGGCCTTCCCGGCCGAGGTCCTCGCGGCGGCCGGGCGGCCGCCCCGGCCGCCCTCGTAAGAGGCGACGGACGTCCCCCTCATCACCATCGACCCGCCGACGTCCGTCGACCCCGACCAGGCGATGCACCTGTCACGCCGCGAGCGGGGCGGCTACCGCGGGCGGTACGGCGGAGCCGGCCCTGGGTGAACGCCTGCGGGTCCGGCTCACCCAGGCGGACCCCGGAACGGCGAAGGTGCGGTTCGCGCCCGCCTGAGCACGGCGCCGGACCCGCACGGTCCCGCGGCCCAGTCCACCCCCGCCACATGCGCGTTCTCCGCCCCGCCCGATTTTCCGCGACCCGGCATGAAACGGCGGACGCGCGTGTTGCCGCTCGTAGCGGCGAGCACGACGAACACGGCGGTGAGGGGGAGAGGTGACCATGACCGGGCCGAGTGGGGCGACCGAGACCGTACCGCCGGGGCCGACGGAGACCGCGTCCCGCGCGGCGACCGCGCGGGAAGCAGAGCCGGGATTCGGGAAGGGCTCCCTGCAGGGATCGATACAAGGACCGGTGCGGGGTTCCGGGAGCGGGCCCGTGAGGGAACAGGCGCTCTGGACCCGGGCCACCCTCGGCCGGGACGGCCGGCCCCTGGACCTGCTGACGGCCCGTTTCGACCGGCACCGCTACGCCCCGCACGCCCACGACGAGTTCACCATCGGTGTCAACGTCGGCGGCTCGGAGATCATCGACTACCGCGGCGACCGCATCCGGACCGGACCGGGCTCCATCGTCGTACTGGCCCCCGGGGAGATGCACACCGGCGGTCCCGCCGCCTGCGAGGGCTACGCCTACCGGGCCCTGTACGCGGAGCCGTCCCTCCTCGGCGACGGCGCCGTGGGCGGCGTCCCGCACTTTCGCGAACCCCTCCTCGACGACCCCGAACTCGCCGCCGCGCTGCGCGCCGCGCACATCGAACTGAGCGCCTGCCCCGACCCGTTGGAGGCCGAGTCCCGCTTCCCGTGGCTGCTCGCCGCGCTGGCCAGGCGCCACTCCACGGCCCGCCCGGACCGCGACGAGATCCCGGGCGCCGCGCACATGGCCGACGCCGTACGGGACCGGCTGGCCGACGAACTCCAGGACCCGCCCTCGCTGGCCTCCCTCGCCGCGGAACTGGGCCTGTCCCACTACCAGCTCCTGCGCGCCTTCCGCACGGCGACGGGCATCCCGCCGTACGCCTGGCTTGCCCAGCACCGGGTGCACCGGGCCCGCCGGCTCCTGGAGTCCGGACTGCGTCCCGCCGAGGTCGCCGGACGCGTGGGCTTCGCCGACCAGGCGCACCTGACCCGCTGGTTCCGCCGGGTGCTCGGGGTGACCCCGGCCGCGTACCGCGCGAGCGTGCTCCCCCGGTCGTAGGGCACCCGGCCGCCCCTCCCGCGGCGCAACAGCGTTCAAGACTTTCCGCCGTCCGACGCCCGAGACTGCCCGTATGACTGCACGCGGCTGGTTCCTGTTCTCCCTGATGGGAGTGGTCTGGGGCATCCCCTACCTGATGATCAAAGTGGCGGTGGACGACCTGTCCCCGTCCATGGTGGTGTTCACGCGCTGTGCGCTGGGCGCCGCCCTGCTCCTGCCCTTCGCGCTCCGTCAGGGCGGCCTGGCCCGGACCGTACGGGCCCACTGGCGTCCGATGCTGGCCTTCGCGTGCATCGAGATCATGGTGCCCTGGTTCACCCTCACCGACGCCGAGCGTCACCTGTCCAGCTCGACGGCCGGTCTGCTGATCGCCGGCGTCCCGATCGTGGGGGTGCTGCTGGCCCGCTTCTTCGGCGAGACGGAACGGCTCGGCGCCCGCCGGGTGACCGGACTGGCCCTCGGACTGGCCGGCGTCGGTGTCCTCACCGTCCCGCACCTGACCGGCGGCGACGCCCGCTCCCTGGTCGAGGTCCTGCTGACGGTGATCGGCTACGCCACGGCCCCCCTGATAGCCGCCCGCCGCCTGAAGGACGTCCCGACCCTCCAGCTCATCACCCCCTGCCTGATCCTGACCGCCCTGGTCTACGCCCCCGGCGCGGCGGCCACCTGGCCCGCCACGACCCCGTCGACCGAGGTCCTGGCCGCCCTGGCCGGCCTGGGGGCCGTCTGCACGGCGCTGGCCTTCGTGGCCTTCCTGGAACTGATCAAGGAGGTCGGCCCGACCCGGTCGACGGTCATCACCTACCTCAACCCGGCGGTGGCGGTGGCGGCGGGCGCGGCCTTCCTGGACGAGCGCCTCACGGCGGGGGTCCTGGCCGCCTTCACCCTGATCCTCGCGGGCTCGGTGCTCGCCACGGCCGCGGGACCGAAGAGGGACTCGCGCCCGGTAGCATGGTCGACACGGCAGACGAGCCGGGCGGACGGCCGCGTGGAGGTTCTTGTGGACCTTCCCGAGGAACGTCCGGGCTCCACAGGGCAAGGTGGTGGCTAACGGCCACCCGGGGTGACCCGCGGGACAGTGCCACAGAAAGTAGACCGCCGAGAACTCCGGTTCCCGGTAAGGGTGAAACGGTGGTGTAAGAGACCACCAGCGCCTGAGGCGACTCAGGCGGCTAGGTAAACCCCACTTGGAGCAAGGTCAAGAGGAGCCGCCTCCTCGGAAGAGAAGGCGGCTCTGCGCGGACGTTCGAGGGCTGCCCGCCCGAGTCCGCGGGTAGACCGCACGAGGCCGGCGGCAACGCCGGTCCTAGATGGATGGCCGTCTCCCCGGCCGCCGCGAGGCGACCGGGCGACAGAACCCGGCGTACAGCCCGACTCGTCTGCCGCTCCCACCCCCGATCGTGGTGCGCCGGCACCGCGATCCGTGCTGCCCGAGGGGGCGTGAAGGGGCGCGGGGCAAGAGCGCTCGCTCGGACCGGGTGCCCTCCGAATGCCTCGCGCTTCCGTGCTGACAACAGGAACTTCGTACTTCAGGCATATTCGCCCGGCCGCTCCCTACTGTGGTTGCGGGTGTGAGGCCGAGGAACTGTCGAGCGCGCTGTGCTGCCAGGGGGACACGTGCACTCGGCGGACCGAGGACGCCTCCGTACCCATCGCACGCCGACGTCCGCCATCGCTTTTTCCTTCACGGACCTCGAACGAGGTTCTGAGGCACGCGACGACGTCGGCTCCCGGCCCCGGCCGGAACGATCGACACATAGGGGGCGGGAATGGATCTCACCAAACAGGAACGGCGCGCTCGACGCCGGTTCGGTGTCATTCCGAAGTGGTTCGAACTGCTCTGCATCTGTGCCGCCACGATCGCGGCGGGGTTCTTCGGCGGGCGGCAGACGGTCGTCCAGGCGGACAGCCCGAAGCCGGAGGTGACCGTCACCGCGACGGCGACGGTCACCGCGGCGCCCACGACCGACCCGACCGGCGAGGCCACGCCGACGCCCGACGACACCGCGCAGGTGTCGTCGGACGGGGAGGCGCCCGCCCCCGGTTCCTCCGTCTACCTCGCGGAGCGGGACGTGATCGACGGGGACGGCGACACGGCCGTCGAGCCCGTGACCATGGGCGGAACGCACTACGCGAAGAGCGTCCGGCTCTCGTGCACGAGCGCCGGCGGGAGCGCCGTCTACAGCACCAGCGGCTACGAGCGGCTGACCGCGAAGGTGGGCATCCTGGCCGACTCGCCCAACGCGATCGGATCGGTGGGTTCGGTCCAGGTCAGCAACGCGGCGGGCAATCCGATCGGCAAGCCGCTGTCCATCCGCTCCAGCGACGTCAAGGACCTCTCGGTGGACATCTCCGGGCAGGACCAGATCCGCCTCACCTGCGTGATGACCAAGCCCGGTGAGGAGACGGCGACCTACTTCTACGGCGGTCTGGGCGACGCGACGCTGTCCTGACACGGCCGTTTCACGTGCCGCGGGCCGTCGCATCCTCAGAGAGCAGGAACGTGACCGCGTGAAGGAGGGGCCATGCCCGGAAACGACGAACAGGGCGTCACCGTGAGCCAGTTGCTCTTGATCGAGTACGCGCAGGTGAAGGACGAGCAGCGGGCCCGCATCGGCTTCCGGGACAATCTCCTCTACGCGACGCTGGCCGCCGTGACCGCGGTCGTCGCCGCGACCCTGCAGAGCCCGATGCGCGCCGGCCTGCTGCTGATCCTGCCTCCGGTCTGTCTCGTCCTCGGCTGGACCTACCTGGTCAACGACGAGAAGATCTCGGCCATCGGCCGCTACGTGAGCACGGAACTGACACACCGTCTCGCGGCCGTGACACCGGAGCGGCAGGAATGCTTCGGCTGGGAGGTGGCACACCGCAGCGACGGCCGCCGCCGGTCCCGCAAGGTGCTCCAGCTCCTCGTCGACCTGCTGACCTTCTGCGGCGCCTCGCTGGCCGCGCTGACCGTCTTCTGGACAACGGGCCCGGTCTCCCCGGCACTGCTGGCGCTCTCCCTCGTCGAGTGCGCGGCCGTCGTCGTGCTGGCCGCCCAGATATCGACCTACGCGGACCTCGGCACGGGCCGGGAACCGCGCCGGACGGAGTGAGGGAACGCCCATGCACCCAGCCGCCGACGTCGTCGTCCTGACCGCACTGGGCAAGGAGTACAGCGCGGTGCGCGAGCATCTGGACGGCCCGTTCACCGAACACGTCGTCCGGGAGGCCCTGTTCGAACTCGGCTCGTTCCCCGGCCGGCACGGCACCTGGAAGGTGGTGTGCCACGAGACCGGTCCGGGCGGACTCGCCACCGCCGCCCTCCTCGAACGCGCCGTGGCGGCGTTCCGGCCCCGGCACGTCTTCTTCGTCGGTATCGCCGGAGCCCTCAAGGACGTCGAGCTGGGCGATGTCGTCGCCGCCCGCTTCATCTACGACTACGAGAGCGGGAAAGACCTGCGGGACGGCTTCCGGCCGCGGATGATCACGTACCTGTCGTCCTTCGGTCTCGTGCAGCGGGCCCAGGCGGTCGCCAGAGGGGACGCCTGGCGGGACCGCATCCGGACACCGCCGACGGACCGTGTCCCGCGGGCGCACGTGAAACCCCTGGCCGCCGGTTCCAAGGTGGTGGCCGACCAGCGCTCCGCCACGGCGCTGCTGCTGCGGGAGCACTGCGGCGACGCCGTGGCGGTGGAGATGGAGGGCCACGGATTCCTCCAGGGCGCCCACGTCAACGCGGGAGTGGGTGCCCTCGTGGTCCGCGGCATCTCCGACCGCCTCTGCGACAAGGGCGACGACAACGACCAGGTCCGGCAGCCCGCCGCCGCCCGGCACGCGGCCGCGTTCACCTTCGAGGTGCTCCACGACCTCGCCCTCCCGCCGGCCGCGGAGGAAGGGATGGGCGACCGCCTGCGGGAAATGCGGCGCCCCCGTCCGGCCACCGGGCAGGCGACGATCGGATTCGGCCCCGAACACACCGCCGTCGTCGTCGGGGGAGACGGATCGGTGGAGCGCTGGGACCTGGAATCCGGCGAGAGCCTGCCGGGCGTGCCCGGCGGAGCCGCCCTGCGCCCGGGCCACCAGGCCATCGTGTCCCCGACCCGGCACAGCGTCGCGGTCGCCCGCCCCAGGAGCCTCGACCTCGTCCACTTCGCGGGCAGGTCCGGCGAGCACCGGCGTCGATCGGTACCGCTGCGCGGCGACGAGTTCCTGGTCACCAGCGGGGGAGAGGTGCTCGCGACCCACAACGGATCACGACTGGCGCTGCGCGGCTTCGACGACGGCGCGATCCTCCGTGAGGTGCCCTGTCCGCCGGGGCCGGCGGCCTCCGCGATCAGCGCGGACGGTTCGGTGGTGGCCCTGGCGACGACGAACCGGGTCCACGTCCACCGCGTCGGCGCGCCACCCGTCGAGAAGCGGATCCGCAACCGGTGGGAGTTCCTGCGGCCGGGCTGCGCTCTGGCCGTCTCGCCGTCGGGCCGGTACGTCGCCTGCGCGACCTTCCGGGAGGCGATCGTCTGGCGGATCGCCGACGACACGGTCGTGCTCCACCGCGAGTTCAGCCCGCGGGAGAGCCGGGACGCCGCCGGGGCCCGCGGCATGCGTCTGGTGTGCGCGGACGAGGGCAGACTCCTGTGGCTGAGGCGCGGACTCCTGTCGCAGATCACGGACAGCAGGGAGGTCCGGCACCTGGAACAGCCGGGCCGCTACGACGACTTCGCCGTCCATCCCGACGGCGACCTGCTCGCGGCGGTCGGCGGCACGGACCTGGTGCGCGTGTGGGGGTGGCGCGGCTAGACGGGTCGTTCGCCCCCGCCGCGAACGGCGGGTGCCGTGCCGGGCGGGAACCCTCCGGGCCCCGGCCCGCCGCGGGCCGCGGTGCCGAGGACGCTCGGTGAGCGTCCTCGGCACCGCGGTCTGGTTCAGGACCCGCCGCGGCCCGTGCCCGCGTTCGGGGAGCCGTCGAGTCGGCTCCTGGTCACCTCGTGACCGTGAACCACGTGGCCCGGGACTTCTTCCACTCCGCGTGGGTGAGGTCCTTGGCCTCCGTGCCGTCGCCGTACAGGTCGGCGGAGCCGTCGTCGGTGATCAGCTGGGCGCGGGCGCCCGGGACGGTGAGGTCGGGGACGTCGACGATCGCCTCCCAGCCGCCGGGGTCCGAGGTCGGCAGGTCGAGGCGCTTGACCGGCGCGTGCCCGGCCACGCCGTCCCAGGAGAAGAGGGCGTACGGGTCGGAGTTGTCGTCGGCGGCCCAGGAACCGGCCACGATCAGATACTGGTCGGACGCGTTCTTGCGGATGTCACGGATCGCCAGACCGCCGAGGTCGAGCTCGATCGGTGTCCCGAACGTGGCCGCGGTGCCGCTGCCCATCACCTTGTCGAAGTTGGTGACCGGCACGACGAGCGCCTTGCCGCCGGTCACCGCGGGGGCGAGCGGCGCCCGGAAGCCGAGGTAGGCCGTCGTCGTCGAGCCCGGCGCGAACTCCAGGGCCTCCACGTTGAACCCGTCGATCTCCTTGGGTGTCCGGCCGTCCTCGGTGCCCGCCGCGAAGCCGTAGCGGTCGCCGTTCGCCTCGTCCCAGGCGACGAGGTTGTCGCGCAGCTTCCTGTACGAGCGGCCGTACGTGAGGACGGTCGAGGCGCCGGAGCCGGCCACCGTGGTGGTGAAGACCGTGTTGCGGTCCGCCTTGTACTCGCCGTCCTTGTTGTTGCCGAGCGAGCCCGTCCAGTAGATGGTGTTGCCGACGCGGGTGGCGCCCTCGATGTCGACCTCCTTGGAGGCGCCGATCTTCGAGGCGAGGTCCCAGGTCTTGACCGGCGCACCGGACGTCGAACGGTCGTACAGGCGCAGGGTGTTGGATTCGTCGTCCGCGACGACGGTGTAGCCGTCGCCCGCGTCGACGGCCGCCGAGGCGTCGCTGGAGCCCGTGAAGTACCGGCTGTCGGAGGCCGGTTGGACGGCGGCCGACGCGGCGTAGTGCAGCGTCTTGGTGGCCGTCTTCCCGTCCACGCCGGTCACCTGGACGGTGAGGTCGGTGTACCCCTTGGCGCGCGCGGCGACGACGACCTTGCGGGTGGCGCCCGTGCCGGTGACGCCGGCGTCCGTCGCCGTCGCCACCGCGGTCCTGCTGCTCTTGGTGACGGTGACGGTGAGCGCGCCGGCGTCGGCCCCGCTCTGCGCGACGGTCACGTCCACGGCCGGATCGGCGGTCGCGCCCACCGCGCCCGACAGATACGTGGCCGACAGGGAGAGGCTCGGCGTTCCGTAACTCGCCGCGTGTGCCTGGCTTCCCATGCCCATGGTCGCGAGAGTCAGTACGCCGCCGAGCATGGCGGCCGTCCTGCGGCCGGAGGGGAGAACGTAGTCCTGCACGGGGACCCTTTCGTCGGCTCGGTGTCGACGAGAAGGCTGAGCGCCGCCCACCAACTCCAGGCCGCGCGGACCCGTCCGCGGAGTGAACACTGCAGGTCGTCGCGGGCGGGCTCCGGACCGGACGGCACAGTCCCCTGCCCGGTCAGGGAGTCGCGGTCGGACCGAGCGAGCGTTCGGCGACGGACGCGAGGTGGGCGGCGAAGACCTCGCGCGCGTCCGGTGCGAGGGTGCGCAGCGCCACCATCGCGGTGATCACGACATCGCACAGTTCCGAGCGGACGTCGTCCCAGGTGTGGCTCACGCCCTTGCGCGGGTTTTGGCCGGTCGCGCCGATCACCGCCTCGGCGACCTCGCCGACCTCCTCCGACAGCTTCAGCACCCGCAGCAGCAGGCCCTCCCGGCCGTGCAGGGCCCGCTCGGCGTCCAGCCAGGCGTGGAGCCGGTCGACCGTGTCCCAGGTGTCCTCGGTGTTCTCGGCGGGCGTGAACGCGGTCGTGGACGCGGCCGGGTCCGGGGCCGGGTGCGCCACCGGACCGCCGGGGGCGGGTGTCCCTTTTCCGGGGCCGGCGTGTCCGGCCGGGCCGTCCGTGCGGTGGTCGGTCATGGGGCCAGCTTCCCCCGCCGCCGGGAGGTCGACTCCTCGCCCCCGCTTCCTTTCCCGTCCCGGAGGTCCCTGTCCCGCCCGGTCCGCCGGCGACGCGTCGCCGAGGTCCTCCGGTCCGTCCCGGGCCCGGGCCCCGGCGTCCCACACCTCGAACCCCAGGCGTCCTACTCCTCGAACAGGGGCTCCTGCTCGCCCTCCCGCGCCTTGCGCACCCGGTTGTTCCGGAGGCCCACGACGACCGCGGTGACCGCCGCCGTCGTACCGAGCGCGACCGGCACCATCCAGCCGCGGTTCACCGCGTGACCCATCAGATGGTCGAGGGACAGCCGGCCGGGACCCGTGACCGCGAGGCCGGCCGCCGCCAGGCCGAGGGACGCCGTGTACTCGTAGCCGCCGCCCTGCGCGAAGAACCCGTTCGGTACGTGCACGGCCGCCGCGCCCGCCATCGCGCCCGCAGCGGCGGCGCCGGCCGCGGGGGTGGCGAGGCCCAGCGCCAGCAGGGTGCCGCCGCCCGCCTCCGCGAGGCCGGCCGCCTTGGCGCTCGTGATCCCCGGCGAGTAGCCCATGGCCTCCATGGCCGCTCCGGTGCCCTCGATGCCGCCTCCGCCGAACCAGCCGAACAGCTTCTGCGCTCCGTGCGCGGCCAGTACGCCGCCCGTGCTCAGACGGAGCAACAGCAGTCCCAGATCACGCCGGTCGATACAGGTCACGATGACTCCCAGTGCGGACAGCGGCAACGGTTCCCTCCCTGGTGCCCACCGTCGCACCGATCGGACGGGTCCGGCGCGCCCGCGCCGCCGTTCGGGTGGCGGGGTTCCGGGTACCGGTGTGAGGCTGGCTGCCATGACGATCCAGGCAGTGAAACTGAGCGATCCGGCCGTCCGGGCCTTCGTCGCCGCGGTGAACGCCCACGACCGTGAGGCGTTCGAGGCGGTTCTGGCGCCCGGGGCCACCATGTCCGACGACGGCTCGGACCGGGACCTCGACGACTGGACCGACCGGGAGATCTTCTCCTCCCGCGGTCACATGGACGTCGACAACGAGTCCAGGGGCGGGCGTTCCCTCATCGTGCGGTACAGCAACGACACCTGGGGCGAGATGAGGACGAAGTGGAGCTTCACCGTCGACGACAGCGGCAGGATCAGCCGCTTCGAGACCGGCCAGGCGTGACCCTCCGGCACACCGTCGGGGCGTGACCGCACCGTCCGGACTCCGAGGGCTTGCCCTCGCGCGCACTCCGACTCCTAGTGTCCGCGGGCATGCGGAACATCGGGAACACGAGCCTCGGGAACCGGACCCTCGGCGACAGCGGGATCGACGTGAGCGCCCTCGGCTTCGGCTGCTGGGCCATCGGTGGCGAGTGGTCGGCGCCGGACGGACAGCCGCTCGGCTGGGGCAAGGTCGACGACGAGGAGTCGGTGCGGGCCGTCCGGCACGCCCTCGACCTCGGCGTGACCTTCTTCGACACGGCGGACGCGTACGGCGCCGGACACAGTGAACGGGTGCTCGCGCGGGCCCTGGGCAACCGGCGGGCCGACGTGGTCGTCGCCACCAAATGGGGCAACGTCTTCGACGAGGAGCGGCGGGTCGCCACCGGAAGTGACGACTCCCCGGAGTACGCCCGCCGCGCGCTCACGGCCTCGCTGCGGCGCCTGGACACCGACTGGATCGACCTCTACCAACTGCACCTCTCCGACGCCGATCCGCGAAGGGCCGCCGAACTCCGCGACACCTGCGAGGAGTTCGTACGGGAAGGGCTGATCCGGGCGTACGCGTGGAGCACCGACGACCCCGCGCGGGCGGCGGTCTTCGCGGCGGGCGAGCACTGCGCGGCGGTGCAGCACCGGCTGAACGTCCTCCAGGACGCGCCCGGACTCGTCGCCCTCTGCGAGGAGTCCGGGCTCGCCAGCGTCAACCGGAGTCCGCTGGCCATGGGACTGCTGACCGGCCGGCGAGCGGCCGGGCACACCCTCGAGGCGGGAGACATCCGCAGCGCGCCGCCCGCCTGGCTGGAGGGCTTCACCGCGGGGGGCGGCGCCGACCCGGCGTGGACCGCCCGGGTGGACGCCCTTCGGGAGATCCTCACCAGCGGCGGGCGCACCCTCGCGCAGGGCGCCCTCGCCTGGTTGTGGGCCCGCAGCCCGCGCACGGTGCCGATCCCGGGCTTCCGTTCGGTCGCCCAGGCCGAGGAGAACGCGGGCGCGATCGCGAAGGGACCGCTCACCGCCGCACAGTTGACCGAGGTCGACGGTCTGCTGGGACGGTGAGCGGTCCGGGGGCGTACGGGACACGCGTGCGGGAGGCGCGTACCGGACGTACCGAAGGGACGGGGGACGCGTACGGAGGTGCGCGACGGCGGTCGGGGCCGCTGCGGGCTCAGTAGCCCTGGGCGGAGCCGTACCGCTGCTGGGCGTACCGCTGTTGCGCGTACTGCGGCTCGTCGGACTGCTGAGGGGCGGCGCGGCCGGCGCCGCCCTGCTCGGTGAGAGTGATCAGGCCCGCCTTGATCGTCGCGAGGCGCGGCGCGCGCCGGGCGATGGACGAGTCGTGGGTGACCATGACGAACGTCAGCCCGTACTCGTGCCACAGCCCTTCGAGCAGGCCCATGATGTCGTCGCGGGTGCCCTCGTCGAGGTTGCCGGTCGGCTCGTCGGCGAGCAGCACCTTCGGCTTCTTGACCAGGGCCCGGGCGATGGCGACCCGCTGCTGCTGACCGCCGGACAGCTCGGTCGGGACGTGGGTGAGCCGTTCGCCGAGGCCGACGGAGCGGAGTGCCTCGGCGGCCCGCTCGCGCCGCTCGGCGGGCTTCACCCCGAGCGGGACGAGGGCGGTCTCGACGTTCTCCTGCGCGGTCAGCGTCGGGATGAGGTTGAACGACTGGAAGATGATGCCGATCTTCTCGGCGCGCAGCCGGGTCAGCTTGGCCTCGCTGATGGAGGCGAGGTCCACGCCGTCCAGCTCGACACTGCCGGAGGACGGCCGGTCGAGGCCACCGATCATCTGGAGCAGCGTGGACTTGCCGCCGCCGGTGGGGCCCTGGATGACGAGCTGGTCGCCGTCCTCGATGGCGAGGTCGACGCCGCGCAGCGCCTCGACGGTCTCCTTGCCCCGCGTGTAGCGCTTGGTGACGCCGGTGAGCTTGTACATGTGGTTCTCCGAGGATGAAGGGGGTGGGGCGCCGCGGCCCGGGGGAGTGACGCGGCGCCCCGGCTCAAGGGGGGTGTGGCCCGGGGGCGGGCTACGAGACGCTGCGGAGCGCGTCCGCCGGGCGCATCCGGGAGGCGCGCCAGCCGCCCATGGCGCCGGCGATCAGGCCGCCCGTGATGGCGAGGCCCGCGGCGAGCGCGATGGTGGTCATCGAGACCGGCGCGGTGAGCGCGATGTCGATGGTGTTCTTGGCCGCGGACGCCGCCTGCTGGCCGGGTCCGCCGCCGCCGGGTCCGCCGCCCATGCCGCCGCCGGTGGAGCCGAGCTCCGCGGTCAGCTTCGGGCTGATCGCGGTGACGGTGTGGGCCGCGCCGAGGCCGAGGGCGATACCGAGCGCGCCGCCGAGCAGCCCGTTGACGATGGACTCGCCCACGACCTGCCGGGTGACCTTGCGGGAGGGCCAGCCGAGTGCCTTCAGGGTGCCGAACTCGCGGACCCGGCGGGACACGGCGGAGGAGGTGAGCAGCGCGGCGACCAGGAACGCGGCGACGAGAACCGCGACGGACAGCCACTTGCCGACGCTGGTGGCGAGGTTCGAGGCGGTCGACAGCGAGCCGGAGACGGTGTCGGCGAGGTCGGCGGAGGTGGTGACCGTCGTCCCGGAGATGTTCTTCTGGATGGCCGCCTTGACCGTGTCGATCTTCTTCGAGTCGGCCGCCTCGACGTAGATCGTGGTGACCTTGTTCTTCGCGTCACCGAGCGTCTGGGCCTGCTTCAGCGGCAGGTAGACGTCGGTGGTCGACTCGCTGCTGTCGGGCGTCGCGATCCCGATGACGGTGTACTTCTTGCCGGAGATCGTGATGGTCTTGCCGACCGTCTTCTTGTTCTCCTTGGCGTACGACTTGCTGAGCACCGCCACCTTCGCGTTCGTCTGCGCGGCCGTGAACGTCCTGCCCGTGCTGATCTTCGAGGTGGCCAGCGGACCGAGGTCCTGGTGGGTCACGTCGACGCCGGCGACCGAGTAGGAGTTCACGTCGAAGGAGGCGCCGCCGCCCTGGACCTGCGGCGCGTCCGTGCCGCCGCCGTTCTGGCCGCCGGGACCGCCCTGCTGGCCGGAGTCCGAGGTGGAGGACTTCGCCTTGCCCTGGGTGAAGGAGCCGTCGACCTTGGTGACGTTCAGGCTCAGCGCGCCCACCGCGTTCGACACGCCCTTCTGCGCCGCGACCTCGGTGACGAGCGAGGACTTCAGGGCCTGTCCGCCCTGGGTCGTCACCCGGTCCGAGCTCTGCGTCTTGCTGCTGTCGGACTTGGCGTCGAAGTCGAACTTCGGCCGCCCCGAGGAGCTGCCCGTCGGTGCCGTCCGGGCCTTGGTGACCGTCATGTCGGTGCCGAGCCCGTACAGCGACTTCAGGACCTTGTCCTGGGCCTGCTGCATGCCGGCCGACACCGAGTTGACGGTGATGACCAGCGCGATACCGAGCGCCAGACCCAGGGCGATCACCAGCGCCGCCTTCTTGCGCCGGCTCAGCTCACGCTTGAGATAGATGCCAAACATCCCGTTCCTCAAAGGTTCTTGGCGCCCCTGTGGGCGCGGCCACAAGCTATGGAGGAACCTTTGAGCCGGGCTGAGTAAGGGATGTGCGCGGGCTGAGAATCCGGACTCCGGAATCAGAATTCCGTCAGACAGCCGATTCCTGGGCTCTCAAGGGTCTTCTGCCAGGAAACACCTGTTGAGTGGCCCCTCGGCGAAGACCGGCGGGCCGGTTCGGAGGTTTCTCCGGGCGCGTCTCCGGGCGCGTCTCCCGGCGGGGCGGCGGTGGGGGCGGCGAGGCGGGGCCCGTGTTCCCGGGCTCCTTTGCCGTCGCTTTGGACGCGGCGTGCCTTCTCTTTGTCACCCCGCTGTCAAGCGGCCCGGACAGGCTTTGTACGGTCCCGGGATGCGTGATTCTTCCGTGCTCTCCCGACGTGCCGCTCTCGGCCTCGCCGCCGCCGTACCCCTCGCCGCCACCACGGCCACGACCGCGTACGCCGCGACGACGATCGGCGGGGCGCGACTGGCCCGCCCCGGGGTCCAGGCGGGCGGGGCGCCGGGACTGCCCAAGCGGCTCACCGCCCGCGCCTGGCTGGTCGCGGACCACACCACCGGCGAGGTCCTCGCCTCGTACAACGCGCACCGGCGCCTCGCCCCCGCCTCCACCCTGAAGATGCTCTTCGCGGACACCGTGCTGAAGAAGTTCGAGCGCGCCGAGACGTACAAGGTGACCGACGCCGACCTCGCGGACGTCCCCGCGGGCTCCAGCCTCGTCGGCATCAAGCCCGGCATCACCTACACCGTGGAGCAGCTGTGGCAGGGCGTCTTCCTGCGCTCCGGCAACGACGCGGTGCACGTCCTCAGCCACATGAACGGCGGCGTCGCGAAGACGGTCGCCGAGATGCAGGCCAGGGCGGAGGACCTGCAGGCCCTGGACACCCACGTGGTCAGCCCCGACGGCTTCGACCACAAGGGCCAGTTGTCGTCCGCGTACGACCTGACGCTCTTCGCCCGGCACGGCCTCGCGGACGCCGACTTCCGCGGCTACTGCTCGACGAGGACGGCGGACTTCCCGGCCGGCGGCAAGAAGACCTTCCAGATACAGAACACCGACCGTCTGCTGACGGGGGCGTGGGGCCTGAAGACGTACGACGGCCTGATCGGGGTGAAGAACGGCTACACCAGCCATGCCGGCAACACCTTCACCGGGGCGGCGACCCGCGACGGACGGACCCTCCTCGTGACGGTGATGCACCCCAAGAGCGGCGGCAACGGCGTCTACGAGGAGACGGCACGGCTCCTCGACTGGGGCTTCGGGAAGGGCGCGGACGCCGAGCCGGTCGGCACGCTGGTCGATCCGCTCAGCGAGGGCGCCGCGAGCACGAAGCCCACGCGGAAGGCGGCGAAGCCGGCCGCCGGGGCTCCGCGGACGGCGGCCGCGACGTCGGACGGCCCCTCGTGGGGGCTGATCGGCGGGGTGGGCGGAGCGGTCGCGCTCCTCGCGGGCGGAGCGCTGGCGCTGCGCCGCCGCAGGGCCACGGCGGCGGGCGAACCGGCCGAGACGCCGGAGGCGGCCGAACCGGCCGACGGTCGATCTCACTGATTTCGGTGGCAGCCGCTCCGCGGGCCGGTGCACACCTCGCGATCCCCCGCGAGGTCCGCCCCCACCCGGGCCGCGGAGCGACTGCCGCCTCCCCCCTCGGTGTGGACCGTGGTCGTACCGAAGCCTGGTGCTCCAAGTGTGAAGCTCTGATGAGGGAGATGCTGAGCATAAGCGCACTAACGGCTTATATGGTCCGGATGTTCAGCTTCCGTTTGTGCAGGTTGAGCTGTTGACCACTTGCCGGTGAACCGTGCGGCCGTTCCGTACGTGGGTCAGCCGCGCCCGACGTAGGGCATGGCGGTCGCCAGTACCGTCGCGAACTGCACGTTCGCCTCCAGCGGCAGCTCGGCCATGTGCCGTACGGTGCGCGCCACGTCGGCCACGTCCATCACCGGCTCGACCGCCTGTTCGCCGTTCGCCTGGAGCGTGCCGGTCCGCATCCCCTCGGTCATGTCCGTGGCCGCGTTGCCGATGTCGATCTGGCCGCAGGCGATCCGGTACGGACGTCCGTCCAGGGAAAGCGACTTGGTCAGGCCGGTCAGCGCGTGCTTGGTCGCGGTGTACGCGATCGAGCGGGGGCGGGGCGTGTGCGCCGAGATCGAGCCGTTGTTGATGATGCGGCCGCCCTGCGGGTCCTGGTCCTTCATCCGCCGGTACGCCGCCTGCGCGCACAGGAACGCCCCGTCGAGGTTGGTGCCGACGACGTGCCGCCAGGCGTCGTACGGCAGGTCCTCGAGCGGCACGCCGCCCGGCCCGAACGTCCCGGCGTTGTTGAACAGCAGGTCGAGTCGCCCGAACCGGTCGTCCACGGCGGCGAAGAGGTCCGCCACCTCGTCGGGGCGCGAGACGTCCGCGCGGACGGCGATCGAGGGCCCCTCGGGAACGAGGGCCGCGGTCTCCCGCAGGGGCTCGGTCCGGCGTCCGGCGAGCGCCACCGACCAGCCGGTGCGCAGCAGTTCGACGGCCACCGCGCGGCCGATGCCGGACCCCGCCCCGGTCACCACCGCGATTCTCGTCGGCGCGGGATCCGTGGGGTTCGGGGTGTGTGTGGCGTCCATGGGCCCGCAGCGTACGGGAGGGGCGTCGTGCGGGTCCGGCGTCCGGATCTCACCCATCCGTCATCCCGCTGTTGTGTACGCGCCAAACAGACGTTGATCCTGGCCACTCGAATGCTCTGTACGACCACCGTCAGGGGAGGGCCAGATGACACCCGCAGCCCACGACCGTCCGCCGCAGCACGCCCCCGAACTCCGGGCCGTAGCACGCCACATCGGGCGCCGTCGATTTCTCACCGTCACCGGCGCGGCCGCCGCGCTCGCCTTCGCCGTCGACCTGCCCGCCGCGGGCGTGGCGAGCGCCGCCGAACTCGACCCGGCCAGGATCACCGACGACCCCTTCACCCTCGGCGTCGCGTCCGGTGATCCGCTGCCCGGCTCCGTACTCCTGTGGACGCGGCTCGCGCCGACCCCGTACCAGGCCGACAGCGGTCTGCCCGCCGAACGCGTCACCGTGCACTGGGAACTGGCGCACGACGACCGCTTCCGCAGAGTCGTCAGACGCGGCGCGGCCACCGCGCACCCCGAGTTCCACCACGCCGTACACGTCGAGGTCGAGCACCTCGGCCCGGGCCGCGTCTTCTACTACCGCTTCCGGGTGGGCAGTTGGGTCAGCGAGACGGGCCGGACGCGCACCGCGCCCGCCCCCGGCGCCCGGGTGTCCGCCCTCAGGCTCGCCGCCGTCTCCTGCCAGGCCTACCACGACGGGTACTTCACCGCGTACGGCCATCTCGCCGAGGAGGACGTCGAGGTGGTCCTCCACCTCGGGGACTACCTGTACGAGTACGCGGTCAACTCCGTCGGCGGCGCCCGCAAGTACACCGACCGCACGCTCCCCGACCTCTTCAACCACGAGACCGTGACCCTGGAGGACTACCGGCTGCGGTACGCCCTCTACAAGTCCGACCCCGAACTGCGGGCCGCCCACGCCGCGCACCCCTTCGCGGTCACCTGGGACGACCACGAGACCGAGAACAACTACGCCGACGACGTCGACGAGCACGAGGACCCGCCCGAGGAGTTCCTGCTGCGCCGCGCCGCCGCCTACCGCGCTTACTGGGAGAACCAGCCGCTGCGCCGCCGGCAGCTCCCGCACGGACCCGACGCCCAGCTCTACCGCCGGCTGACCTGGGGCAGGCTCGCGCAGTTCGACATCCTCGACACCCGGCAGTACCGCTCCAACCAGGCCTACGGCGACGGGTCGCACATCCCCGGGCCCGAGTCGGACGACCCGGCGCGCACCATCACCGGGCCGACGCAGGAGCGCTGGCTGATCGACGGCTGGCACCGCTCACGGGCCCTGTGGAACGTCGTGCCGCAGCAGGTCACCTTCTCCCAGCGCAAGCTCGACCTCAACCCGGTCGCCAAGGTGTCCATGGACGCCTGGGACGGCTACCGGGCCTCGCGGCAGCGGGTCCTGGAGGGCGCGAAGTCCACCGGGATCGAGAACCTGATGGTGCTCACCGGTGACGTGCACGTGGGGTACGCCTTCGACATCCTGGACGACTTCGACGACCCGGCGTCGGCGACGCTCGGCACGGAGATCGTCGCCACCTCCGTGTCCAGCGGCAAGGACGGCGCCGACAGGCCCGCGAACTGGGCCACCTACACCCAGGCCAACCCGCACCTGAAGTTCTACAACGGACGGCGCGGCTACGTGACCGTCGAGCTGGGACAGGAGGCGGCACGGGCCGACTTCAGGACCGTGCCCGCGGTGACCACCCCGGGGGCCCCGGTCACCACGGCCGCGTCCTTCGTCACCGAGGTCGGGAACCAGGGGCTCGAGCCGGCCTGACGTCCGCCGCCTACGCCCCGCCGGAAAGCTCGCCGGGATAGCGGACGCCGACGCGGTCCCGGATCGTGTCGAGCGTCCGCATCACGGCGAGCGTGCCGTCGAGCGGGACGAGCGGCGACTCGGTCTCGCCGGCCCGCAGGGCGCGCATCACCTCGGCGGCCTCGTGCTTGAGGCTGCTGCGCGGTCCCGAGGCCGGGTCGGCGCGGAAGACCTCGGGCTCGCGGCCGTCGCGGTGCAGGACGAAGTGGTCCGGGAAGAAGAAGCCGTCCGGCACGTCGATACGGCCCTGGGAGCCGGTGACGGACGCGACGACGGGGGTGCCGCCGTTGATGGAGCAGTGCACCGAGGCAAGAGCGCCGCTCTCGTAGGAGAGCAGCGCACCCGTCTGGAGATCGACGCCCTCGTCGGAGAGCACCGCTCTCGCGGCGATGTCGGAGGGCTCCCCGAGCAGCAGCTGCGCGAACGACACCGGATAGACCCCGAGATCGAGCAGCGCCCCGCCGCCCTGCGCCGGGTCCCGCAGCCGGTGCGAGGGCGGGAAAGGCCCCGCCAGACCGAAGTCGGCCTGCACCGTGCGCACCTCACCGATCACGCCGTCGTCGATGAGCGACTTCAGACGCCGGACCAGCGGATTGCAGTACATCCACATGGCCTCCATGAGGAAACGGCCGTGCCGCCGGGAGAGCGCGACCAGCTCCGCGGCCTCGCGCGCGTTCAGCGTGAACGCCTTCTCGCACAGCACATTGCGCCCCGCCTCCAGACACATCCCGGCCGCCACCCGGTGCGCCGAGTGCGGGGTGGCGACGTACACGACGTCGACGTCCTCGTCCGCCGCGAGCGACGCCCAGTCCCCGTACGCCCGCGCGATCCCGAACCGTTCCGCGAACGCCTTCGCCGAGGCCTCGGACCGTGAGGCGACGGCCACCACCTCCGCGTCGGGCATGTCCACGAGGTCCGCCGTGAACGCCGCGGCGATCCCGCCGGTCGCAAGAATTCCCCACCGAACGCGTTCCCGCTCGCCCGTCATGACCGCCCCTTGATCCGTGACCCCGAACACACTGTTCGAACTGAGAGCATAGGGTGCGCATCTTCGGGAGAGGGGGGGCACATGCCCGAGCGTGGCCGCGGCACGCGGGACCAGGAAGGCCCGCGAGGGCACATACCGGGCGCGGAGGTCACCGCCACGGCGCCGACGGCCGCCGAAGCCGTACGGACGCCCGTCGAACCGGCATCTGCCGAACCGGCATCTGCCGAACCGGCATCTGCCGAACCGGCATCTGCCGAACCGGCATCTGCCGAACCGGCATCTGCCGAACCGGCATCCGCCGAACCGGCGTCCGGCGCCCCGCTCCGACCGCCCGCCGGTCCCGGCGCCCGGGGCCGTACCGGCCTCCTCGTCACCTTCGTCCTCGGCGGCCTCACCGCCACGACCCCGCTCGCGATGGACATGTACCTCCCCGCGCTGCCGGAGGTCACCGGATCGCTGCACGCCTCCGCCGCCACCGTGCAGCTCACGCTCACCGCGTGCCTCGCGGGCATGGCGCTCGGGCAGCTCGTCGTCGGGCCGATGAGCGACAGATGGGGCCGCAGACGACCGCTGCTCACCGGCCTCGCCGTCTACGTGGTCGCCACCGTGCTGTGCGCCCTCGCGCCCACCGTCGGGCTCCTCGTCGCCTTCCGCCTCGTCCAGGGCCTCGCGGGCGCGGCCGGGATCGTGATCGCCCGCGCCGTCGTCCGCGACCTCTACGACGGCATGGCGATGGCCCGCTTCTTCTCCACCCTCATGCTGATCTCCGGCGTCGCCCCGGTCGTCGCGCCCCTCATCGGCGGACAGATCCTGCGCGTCACCGACTGGCGGGGCGTGTTCGTGGTCCTCACCGCCCTCGGCATCGCGCTGACCGCCCTCGTCTGGACGAAGCTCCCCGAGACCCTCCCTCCCGCGGAGCGGCACGGCGGCGGTGTCGGCGAGGCGCTCCGCGCCATGCGCGGACTGCTCGCCGACCGGGTCTTCGCCGGGTACATGCTGACCGGCGGCTTCACCTTCGCGGCGCTGTTCGCCTACGTCGCGGCCTCGCCCTTCGTGATCCAGGAGATCCACGGAGCCTCCCCGCAGACCTTCAGCCTGCTCTTCGGCGCGAACTCCGTCGGCCTGGTCGTCGCCGGGCAGATCAACGGCAAGCTGCTGGTCGGCCGGGTCGCCCTCGAGAAGGTGCTGGCCACCGGCCTCACGCTCGTCGTGCTCGCCGCGACCGCGCTGCTGGTCATGTCCACCGGCCTCCTCGGCACGGTCGGGCTCGCACCGGTGGCCGCCGCGCTCTTCGTGCTGATGTCCGCCATGGGCCTCGCCCTGCCCAACACCCAGGCGCTCGCCCTCATGCGCGTGCGGCAGGCGGCCGGTTCCGCCTCCGCGCTGCTCGGCACCTCCTCCTTCCTCATCGGCGCGGTCGCCTCGCCCCTCGTCGGCATCGCGGGAGAACACACCGCCGTCCCCATGGCCGTCGTCCAACTGGCGGCGGCACTGGTCGCCGTCGCCTGCTTCGTGGGACTGTGCCGTCCCCGGCGGCCGGGACACACGACGAACGGAAAGGCGGCGGACAGCTGAGCGCTCCACGACTGCGGATCGGCACACCGGAACGGGCCGGACTCGACACCGGAGAGCTGCGGCGACTCACCCAGGAGGTCCGCGCCCTGACGCGCCGGGCCGATCCCTGGGCGGCGGGCGTGGTGCTGGTCGCCGGACGGGGCCCGGTCGTCGCCGTCGAGGAGGCGGCGGGGTGGGCGGTGCGCTACGCGGCCCACGACGAGAAGACCGGCCGAGGGGTCGAGCTGCCGCCGGACGCGCGCGTGCCGGCGACCGTCCACACGCCCTTCGACCTGGCCTCGCTCACCAAGCTGTTCACGGCGGTCGCCGCGGTGCAGCAGCTCGAGCGCGGCACGCTGGGCATCGACGCGCGGGTCGGCGCGTACCTCCCGGAGTTCCACGCGGCCCGCGAGCACGGCGTCACCGTACGGCAGCTGCTCACCCACACCTCCGGGCTGCGCCCCGAACTCCCGCTGTACGACTGCCCGGACGCCGAGGCCCGGCTGGCGCTGCTGCGGGCTGAGGCACCCTCGTCGGAGCCGGGCGTCCACCTGTACTCCGACCTCAACCTGATCCTCCTCCAGTACGTGCTGGAGCGCGTCACCGGCCGGACACTGGACGTCCTCGTCCGGGACGGCATCACCCGCCCGCTCGGGATGAACGCCACCGCGTTCGGGCCCTGCCCCGGCGCGGCGGCCACGGAGGACCAGCGGCGGCCGTGGGCCAAGGCCGACCGGGGGATGCTGCGAGGCGTGGTGCACGACGAGAACGCCTGGGCGCTCGGCGGGGTGGCCGGCCACGCCGGTCTCTTCTCCACCGCCCGCGACCTGGCCGTGTTCTGCCGCACCCTGCTCGCGGGCGGCTCGTACGGCCCCGCCCGCATCCTGGGCCCCGACTTCGTCGAGCTCCTCCTCACCCCGCCCGGCCTCGGATTCGCCCTCGACCAGCCCTCGTTCATGGGCGCCCTCGCGGGCCGCGGCGCGGCCGGCCACACCGGTTTCACCGGCACCTCCCTGGTACTGGACCCGGCGACGGACACGTTCCTGGTGCTGCTCGCCAACACGGTCCACCCCGTCCGCCGCCCGGCGGACAACGCGCCCCGGGCGGCGGCGGCCACCCGACTGCGACGGGCGGTGCGGGGCACCTGAGCGGTGGCGGCGGCCCCGGCGCGGGGCGGCCGGGGTCCCGGCGGCGGGCGGGCGCGCGCACCTGAGCGGTGGCAGCGCCGGCCGCGGTCGGCGAGGACCCGGCACCGAGCGGGGACCCGGCACCGAGCGGGGACCCGGCACCGAGCGGGGACCCGGCACCGAGCGGGGACCCGGCACCTGAACGTTGCCTTGGTGGGCGGGGCCCGGCACCTGAACGTGGGGGCGGTCGGCGGGTGCCCCGGTTCCGCGCGGGGCACCCGTGAGCGGTGGGCGCGGCAGGCAGAGGTCCGGCACCTGAGAGAATCGGGCCGTGAACGCCCCCGTACCCTCCGCCGACACCCTGCGCGGCGCCCTGGCCGGCCTGCTCGACGGCCTGCCGCCGAAGGCCGCCGCACAGGCCGTCGAGCGGCTGATCGTGAACTACCGGGGGACCACCCCGACCCACGCGCCGATCCTCCGGGACCGCTCGGACGTGGCCGCTTACGCCGCGTACCGGATGCCCGCGACCTTCGAGGCGGTGTGCGCGGCGCTGGAGGCGTTCGCGGACGCGGTGCCCGGCTGGGTGCCGGGCAGCCACGTGGACGTCGGCGGTGGTACCGGCGCGGCCACCTGGGCGGTGAACGCGGTCTGGGAGGGCGCCCGACCGGTGACCGTGCTCGACTGGGCCGAGCCCGCCCTCGCGCTCGGCCGGGAGATCGCCGCGGCCAACCCGGAACTGAAGGACGCCGAGTGGCGCCGCTCTCGTATCGGAGCGGCGCTCACCATCGAGAGCACTGATCTCGTCACCGTCTCGTACGTCCTGGGCGAGCTCACCGAGGCCGACCGCGTCTCCGTCGTGGACGCGGCGGCGAGCGCCGCGCAGGCCGTCGTGATCATCGAACCCGGCACCCCCGACGGCTACACCCGGGTCCTCGCCGCCCGCGAGCGCCTGATCGGGGCCGGCTTCCACGTCGCCGCCCCCTGTCCGCACAGCGCGGCCTGCCCCATCGTCCCCGGCCAGGACTGGTGCC
The DNA here is from genome assembly GCF_042889485.1 of Streptomyces sp. NPDC002580. Classification (NCBI taxonomy): domain Bacteria; kingdom Bacillati; phylum Actinomycetota; class Actinomycetes; order Kitasatosporales; family Streptomycetaceae; genus Streptomyces; species Streptomyces sp. NPDC002580. The sequence goes on from NZ_JBIAQZ010000001.1 coordinate 879,071, forward strand.
ACTTCTCCGCGCGGGTCGCCCGTTCCTCCCTGCACCGTCAGGTCAAGGGCGGTTCCCTGCCCTACGAGGACGAGAAGTTCAGCTACGTCGCCGCGACCCGCCTCCCCTGCGCCCCGGCGCCCTCCCGCATCGTGCGCAAGCCGCAGATCCGCAAGGGGCAGGTCCTGCTCGACCTGTGCGAGCCGGACGAGGCGCTGCGCCGGGAGACGGTGACCAAGCGCCACGGACCGCTGTACAGGTCGGCCCGCGACGCCGACTGGGGCGACGCGTGGCCGCCGCCCGGGGACCCGCTCTGAGCACTCGCTCCCACCCGGGTCGGGGGACGCCGGCGGCCCTGATCACCACGTGTCGATGACCGGCGCGTCGGGTTCGCGCTGCCGCCAGGCCTCGCCGAGGCGATCGAGCCGGCCGGCGGCGGCGACACCGTACAGGGACGCGATCCTGCCGTCCCTGACCTCGAAGGCGACGGCGCCCACGATCCGGCCCTCGACCACGGCGAGGACGGCCGGGCATCCGTTGACCGGCGCGATGTGGAACGCGGGGGAGCCGCCGGCCAGCCGCCGCTTCGCCGGCGTGGGCCTGAAGCCGGCCCGCACGAAGGAGGCGACCCGCTCGCGGGTCCGGTAGCGCAGCAGCCGCTTGCCCAGTCCGGCGCCGTCCGAGACCACCGTCACGTCGTCGGTGAGCAGCGCCACCAGCCGTTCGGTGTGCCCCGACGTGGCGGCGGCGAGGAACTCCTCGACGACCCGGCGCGCGGACGCGGGGTCCGTCTCCTCGCCCCGGCGGCGCTCGGCGGTGACCCGGAGCCGGGCCCGATGGGCGTGCTGCTGGCTGGCGGACCTGGTGATGCCGAGGATCCCGGCGATCTCGGCGTGGCTGTACGAGAACGCCTCGCGCAGGACGTAGACGGCCCGTTCGACCGGCGAGAGGCGCTCCAGGAGGGTGAGTACGGCCAGGGACACCGACTCGCGTTGCTCGAACGTGTCGGCCGGGCCGAGCATCGGGTCGCCCTCGAGGAGCGGTTCGGGCAGCCAGGCACCGGCCGCGCGCTCGTGGCGCACCTGAGCCGAGCGGAGCCGGTCGAGGCAGAGATTGGTGACGACCCGGGTCAGCCACGCCTCGGGGACCTCGACGCGTTCGCGGTCCGCGGTCTGCCAGCGCAGGAACGTGTCCTGCACGGCGTCCTCGGCGTCGGCGGCCGAGCCCAGCAGACGGTACGCGAGGGAGGCCAGCCGGCCCCGGCTGGCCTCGAACCGATCGATGGCTGCGCTGTCCATGCGGAACAACCTATGCGGCGGCCCTCGCACCGGCCCGGTCGGGTGCGGTGACCAGGCGCCGCTTGCGCTTCGGCATGCCGAAGGTCGGATGGGCGATGCCGAACCCGGCTCCCTCGAGCACCCCCGACTTGAGCCGCGCCGCGGTCCGGCCGCCCAGGTACCAGGACTTCGCCCTGGCGTCGTCGTCCACCATCTGGAAGATCGCGTCCCGCCGTCCGAGGCTGATGTGGTTGCCGTAGTACTTCAGGCCGGTGGCCGGGACCTCGCCGCCCGTGAGGCGCGCGATGATCGCGGCGGTCGCCTGCATGTTGGTGAAGCCGGCCGAGGCGCAGGACATCGGCAGCGGGCGGCCGTTGTCACCGATCGCGTGGGCGCAGTCCCCGGCCGCGTAGACGTCCGGGTGCGAGACCGAGCGCATGGTGCGGTCGACGAGGATCCGGCCGGCCCCGGACACCTCCAGGCCGCCTGCGGCCGCGATGGGGTGCACGGCGAACCCGGCCGCCCACACGGTCACGTCGGCCGGGACGGACGTGCCGTCGACGGCGACCACGTGCGTGGCCTCGACGGCTTCGACCTCGGTGTGCTCGTGGACGGTGACGCCGAGCCGGTCGAAGGCCCGGCGCAGGTGGCGGCGGGCCTTCGGCGAGAGCCAGGCCCCGAGCTCGCCGCGGGCAGCCAGCTCGACCGAGAGGTCGGGCCGGGACTCGGCGAACTCGGTCGCGGTCTCGATGCCGGTCAGGCCCTCGCCGACCACCAGCACGGTGCCGCCGGAGCCCAGGGCTGCCAGGCGCTCGCGCAGTCGCAGCGCCGAGGCCAGGCCGGTCACGTGGAAGGCGTGCTCGGCGACACCGGGGAGACCGTGGTGGGCCACGGAGCTGCCGAGTGCGTAGAGAAGCGTGTCGTACCCGAGCTCGCCGTCGCCGTCCTCGCCGGTCACGGCGACGGTTCGGCGGGCGGGGGCGATGCCGGTGACGCGCGCCAGCCGAAGCCGCACCCCGGTCCCGGCGAACACGTCGGCGAGTCCGCGGAACGTGAGGTCCCGGCCGGCCGCGAGCTGGTGGAGTCGCATCCGCTCGACGAAGTCGGGCTCGGCGTTGACGACGGTGATCTCGGTGTCGGCGGGGGAGAGCCGACGGGCCAGGTTTCCGGCGGCGAAGGCTCCGGCGTACCCGGCGCCCAGTACGACGATGCGGTGCTTCATGGTGTGGCTCCTGTCTCGTTCGCGTACGCCTTGAACGAGACGGCGCCCCGATCGCTGACAGGAGTCGGGTGTGACGCGGGTCACCGGGCCGGGACGGCGGCCGAGCCTCCGAGCCTTAGGGCCGAGGCGCTGCCACGGCGGCGCCCATCGCGTACGCCCGGTATGGTCTCGCTCTCCGACGAGACGAGAGGAAATCCCCTCACATCATCTAATAACACCTGATGTGGGTGGGGTGAACGCATCGTCCCAGCTACCCCGGTTGTCGGCTCCGGCCACCCGGGGCGCAGGATGGTGGGACCATGGGGCGAGGAAACGTGCACTACGGCGAGGCGAGGCGATAGATGAGCGCAGGGTTCGGCCGCTCAGGCGCGCAGGGCAGGATCTCCCGGTGGCTGCGCGGACGCGGCCCGAAGGTTTCCGCGGAGACGTCCGCCGACGGACGTGAGGCCCTGCTGCTGGCCGCCGCCGCCGCGGGGCTGCCGCTCGCGCAGGCCGCCCACCCCGCCGGCTACCGCTGCTCCTGTGACCGAGTCGGCTGTCCGACCCCCGCGCGCCACCCCGTCTCCTTCGCCTGGCAGACGCAGTCGACGACCGACCCCGCGCAGATCGAGCGCTGGGCCCGGCACCAGCCGAAGGCGAACTTCATCACCGCGACCGGCATGGTGCACGACGTCCTGGACGTGCCTCTGGAGGCGGGCCGCGAGGCGCTGGGGCGACTGCTGGCCGCCGGCATCGAGGTCGGACCGGTCGCCGAGACCGGCGACGGCCGCATGCTCTTCTTCACCCTCACGCGCGGTACGCCCGAGGACGAGGACGAGTGGTGGCCCTGTGAGCTGGACTGCCACCCCGAGACCATGGACGAGCACCCCGGCCTGCGCTGGCACTGCCGCGGTTCGTACGTCCTGGTGCCGCCGGCCCAGTTGCCCGGCGGTCTGAGCGTCGACTGGGTGCGCGGGCCCGAGCATCCGCTGCCGGATCCGCTCACCGTCCTGGAGATCCTCACCGACGAATGCGCCCGCTACGCGGGGGAGAACGGCGCGGAGCGGCTCGCCGCCTGGCCCCACCGGAGCTGAGCGCCTGTGCGCCGCCCGGCCCGCCGTGCGGGCGCCGGGCCGGTCAGTCGCCCTTGGCTCCGGTCAGTCCCTCGATCCGTCCGAGGACGGACACCCGCTGGTCGCCCGAACCCTTCGCCGGGTCCAGGACGACCTGGTTGGAGACGAACTCCAGCGTGAGGGACTGCTTGATCTCGCCGGTCGTCAGGGCCCGGACGTCCGCGCTCGGGTCGGGGATCGAGGTGCCCGCGGCGGCGGTCTGCTTCTCGAAGCGGTGCGTGGCGAAGAACACCAGCGCCCCGCCGTCCGCGGTGCGCAGACCCACCGGCGCGTAGTCGCCCGAGACCAGCGGCTCGTCGATGTACTGCCGGGCGAGGCCGGGCTTGCTGGCGAACTTCTCGCGCTGGGCCCGCCACTGCGAGGTGTGGATCCCCGAGGCGAAGGTGTCGCCGCCCGCCTTCAGGTAGGCCGAGTACGTCCGGCCGAGCCGCTCGGGCTCGACGGCGAGGGCCGCGTCGTCGGCCGTGACCGGCTCGGCCCAGCCGTTCTCGTCCCGAGGGAACTTCGGTACGTCACCGGCCCCGAGGACCGTCAGGTACGAGGCCTGCCACACCTCGGCGGCGCTGCCCCGGGTGAACACGAGCAGCCAACGGCTGCCCGGCGTGCCCTTGTTGGCCGTCGTGTTCGCCACGAACCAGCGCGGCCAGCCCGCCTTCGCCGGAATCGCGTACTCGGCGTCGTCGAACTCCAGCGGTGAATGCGAGGGATTCCCGCCCGGGTTGTTCGTGCGTCCGGCCTTCAGCCTGGCGCCGTCGATGTCCGCGAGCGGACCGGTCACCCGGTCCGCGTCCTTCGAACGGTCGTACGTCCGGTCCGCGTTGTTGTAGGCGACGGTGAAGTCCTTGAGCGCGCGGGCGGCTTCCCCGGGGGTCGCCGCGGGCACGATCCTCCGCTCCCCGTGCACGACCACGCAGCCGCTCGCCGCCATGGACAGCGCGGTCAACGCGCCCGTCACCAGGGCGAAACGGCTGAGGCTACGAGGCCTTCGTGGGCTGTGCCCCGTGCGATCCCTGCTCATCAGGTGCCTTCACCTTCCCCTTCCCGGAGGCGAACCCTACCGGGGCGAGGAAGATCGCGAGTGTCGGGACGAGGTAGAGGGCCCACACCGTGACCTGGAGGACGGTGGGGTCGGGCTGGAAGTTGAAGACGCCCTTGAGGAGGGTGCCGTACCAGCTGGTGGGTTCGACGGTGTCGCTGATGTCGAAGGCGTGGCTGGTCAGGCCGGGGATGAAGTCGGCTTCCTGGAGGTCGTGGACGCCGTAGGCGAGGACGCCGGCGGCGACGACGACGAGCATGCCGCCCGTCCAGGTGAAGAACTTGGCGAGGTTGATTTTGAGCGCGCCGCGGTAGAACAGCCAGCCGAGGAGGACGGCGGTGGCCAGGCCGAGCGCGACTCCGATGAGGGGACGGGGGGTGCCGTCGCTGGCGGCGTGGACGGAGGCCCAGACGAACAGGGCGGTCTCCAGGCCTTCGCGGCCCACGGCGAGGAAGGCGGTGGCGACGAGGGCGCCGGTTCCCATGGCGAGGGCGGCGTCGAGTCTGCCGTGCAGTTCGGACTTCAGGTGGCGGGCGGTGCGCCGCATCCAGAAGACCATCCAGGTGACGAGGGCGACGGCGAGGATCGACAGGGAGCCGCCGAGTGCCTCCTGGGCCTGGAACGTCATTTCCTGGGAGCCGAATTCGAGGGCGCAGCCGAAGCCGAGGGCCACGGCGATCGCGACGGCGATGCCGGCCCAGATGGGCTTGAGGGCTTCCCTGCGGCCGGTCTTGACGAGGTAGGCGATCAGGATGCAGACGACCAGGCTGGCCTCCAGGCCCTCGCGCAGACCGATCAGGTAGTTCGAGAACACGGTCAGGCCTCCTTGGAGAACAGCGTCCGGCCCCACCAGTCGTCCTTGTCGCGGACGCCGGGCGGGACGGCGAAGACGGCCGAACCCACGTGCTGGATGTACTCGTTGAGGGCGTCGGAGCGCGAGAGGTTGCGCTGGACGGGGATGAACCCCTTGCGCACGTCACGCTGGTAGGCGAGGAAGAACAGGCCCGCCTCGAGGCGGCCGAGGCCGTCGGTGCCGTCGGTGAAGGAGTAGCCGCGGCGCAGGATCGTCGCCCCGTCGTTGGTGTCGGGGTGTGCGAGGCGGACGTGCGCGTCGGGCTTCATCGCCTTCAGGAACGGCTTGTCGCGTTCCTTGGCCTTGCCGACGGGGGCGCCCTCGCCCTTGTCGCGGCCGAAGATGTCCTCCTGCTCCTGGAGCGGGGTGCGGTCCCAGGTCTCGATGTTCATCCGGATGCGCCGGGCGACGAGGTAGGAACCGCCCGTCATCCAGGCGGAGTTCTCGTCGAGGTCCTTGCCGTCGACCCACACGAATTTCTTGAGGCGTTCGGTCTCGGTGCCCGCGATGTTGCGGGTGCCGTCCTTGAAGCCCATCAGGTTGCGCGGGGTCTGTGCGTCCGGGGTGGTCGAGGAGGTTTTGCCGAAGCCGAGCTGGGACCAGCGGATGGCGACCTTGCCGAAGCCGATCCGGGCGAGGTTGCGGATGGCGTGGACCGCGACCTGGGGGTCGTCGGCGCAGGCCTGGATGCACAGGTCACCGTTGCTGCGGGCCTTGTCCAGGTTGTCGCCGGAGAACGTGGGCAGGTCGACGAGTGCGTCGGGGCGCCGGTCGGCCAGGCCGAACCTGTCGAACAGCGACGGGCCGAAGCCGATGGTCAGCGTCAGCCGGGAGGGCTTGAGGCCCAGGGCCTCACCGGTGTCGTCCGGCGGCGCCTCGGCCAGGCCCCCGTAGGCGCCCTCACCGACGGCGTGCCCGGCGGTCATCCGGGCGGCGGCCAGCGTCCACTCCTTGAGGAGCTGGACGAACGCGGCCCGGTCGTCGGTCTTCACGTCGAACGCGGCGAAGTGCAGCCGGTCCTGCACCGCGCTGGCGATGCCCGCCTGGTGCGTGCCGTGGAAGGCGATCGCGGCGCCGGCCTCGGCGGCAGCCGGCTGGACGTCGTTGCCGGTACGGGTCATCGCGACGGCGCCGCCGGCCGCGGCGGCGCCGAGCGCGAGCCCGGCACCGCCCCAGCCGATCAGCGAACGCCGCGACGGAGCGGAACCCTCGGCGGTGGCCCGGACCGCATCAGCGCCGGCCGTGCCGTCCGTGCCGTCCGTCGGGTTCGTGAGGTCCGGGGTGTCCGTCATGGTGGGTCTCCTACTTCACAACGGCGGCGGCGAGCTTGGACAGGGGCTCGGCGAGGGCGTTGACCGCGTCGGAGAGCTCCTTGCGGTCGGCCCCGCCGACCTTGTCGTAGGAGGTGAAGACGTAGGAGGTCTTGTCCGTGCGGTACTTGTCGAGGAGCGTGTTCAGCGCGGTGAACTGCTTGTCCAGCTCGGTGGTCAGCGCGGCGTCGTTCTCCGAGGCGACGGGCTTGAGCAGTTCGTAGGCCTGCTGCGCGCCCTCGACGTTGCCCTTGAAGTCGGTCAGGTCGGTGTGGGAGTAGCGGTCCTCCTCGCCCTTGACCTTGCCGGTGGCGACCTCGTCGAGCAGCTCCTTGGCGCCGTTGGCCATGGAGGTCGGGGTGATCTCCGCCTTGCCGACGCGCTTCTGCCAGTCCTTCAGGTCGGTGACCAGCTGGTCGGCGAGCTGCTTCTCGCGGTCGCCGATCTTCTTGTCCTGCCAGAGGGACTTCTCCAGGCGGTGCCAGCCGGTCCAGTCCTTGACCGGGTCCTGGCCCTCCTCGAGGCCGTCCTCGCGGACGTCGACCTTGGGGTCGATGTCACCGAAGGACTCGGCGACGGGCTCGGTGCGCTCCCAGCCCAGGCGCGAGTCGGCGAACGCCTTCTTCGCGGCCTCGAGGTCACCGGACTTGACGGCGTCGGCGAACGCCTGCACCTTCGGGATCGTGGCGTCGGCCTGCTCCTGGGCGTACTCGCGGTAGGAGGCGACGGCCTTGTCCAGGCGCGGGTCGCGCTTGGCGACCTTGCCGCCGGTGACGGTGAGCTTCTGACGGACGCCGTGGCCCTTCATGCCGGGGCGGCAGGCGATCTCGTACGAGCCGGCCTTCACCTCGGCGGTCAGCGTGTACTTGGTGCCCGGGCCGATGTTCTCCTTCTCGGAGACGATCCGGTCGTCGGGGAAGACGATCTCGACCTCGGTGGCCTGGGACCCCTTGTTCTCGATCTTCAGGGTGACCTGGCCGGCCGGCACCGTCTTCGTCGAGGTCTTGCACGTGGAGTCGGCGGCGGTCACCTGGATCGCGTCGCTGTTCTTCGCGTCGCTCTTCTCGGTGCAACCCGTGACGGCGGCCAGAGCGGCCGCGGTGGCGGCTGCGGTGACAACGGAGAGTCGGACGGCTCGCATTCATGCTCCAAGAGAAGTCGGACAAACCGCACGGCAGGGCCCGCGTCGGCATGGTGAGGCTGGCCTAACTTATCTGAGGCTTGCCTCAGTGATACCCCTCCGTCCGGTGATTCAGCTCTCACAGGCGGCGTACAGGAACGGCTTGATCACGGTGACTCAAATCGCGCCCCATGAAATGGTCAAGTATTGGTCAAGTGTGGCGTTCCGGGGTGATCGAGGCGGCGCCGGTCCTCGGGTGTCGTGCCGCCCCTCCCTGGCCCCGCCCTCGTGAAAAGGGGAGCGGTCCGGGGCGGGAGCGCGCGCGGGGGACCGTCGAGGGGCGGTCCCGCCGTCCGGCGGTCCCGCCGCCTGGGAAGCGTTGGCCGCGCGGGTGATGTTGAATGCCGGAGTGACTGACTACGACGTGCTGCGGGTCTTCTGCGGACCGGGCGGCGGGTACGGCAACGAACTCGGTGTCGTCCGCGAGGGTTCGGTGATGCCGGACCGTGCGGAGCGGCAGGAGTTCGCCGCCAAGCTCGGCTTCAGCGAGACCGTGTTCGTCGACGACCCCGAGCGCGGGATCATCGACATCTACACCCCTACGCTGCGGCTGCCGTTCGCCGGGCACCCGTGCGTCGGGGTGGGCTGGCTGCTCGACGTGCCCGAACTGGTCACGCCCGCCGGTGCGGTGGGGGTCCGGCTCGACGGCGAGTTCAGCTGGATCGAGGCCCGGGCCGAGTGGGCGCCGCCGCGGACGCTCAAGCGGTACCCGTCCGCCGCGGAGGTCGACGCGCTGGCGATACCGGAGCCGGGGGAGTGGATATACGCCTGGGCCTGGGAGGACGAGGCCGGCGGACGGGTGCGGGCCCGTGCGTTCCCCGGCCGCGACGACGGCATCGAGGAGGACGAGGCCACCGGAGCCGCGGCGCTCCTGCTGACCCAGCAACTGGGCCGGGCGCTCAACATCACCCAGGGAAGCGGCTCCCAGATCCTCACGGCTCCCCAGCCGAACGACTGGGTCGAGGTCGGCGGCCGGGTCCACCTGGAACGCTGAGGGCGCGGACGGGGGCAGGGGTGAGCACCGGGCACGGCGGTGCGGGGCGGTGCGGGGGAAGACATGCCGGGCCCAGGACGCCCCGGGGCCCGGCAGCGGTTGATCACGCGCTCAGCGGGAACTCCTCGCCGAGGGCCCGGAAGAGCCCGGTGTTCAGGGCGAACGCCCGCTTGCACTCCGTCACGATCCGCTGCTTCTCCAGGTCGTCGGCCGGGACCCCGTCCAGCAGTTCGCGGTACTCGCGCTTGAACGCCGCCGGGTTGGAGATGTCCTCGAAGACGTAGAAGCGGACGCCGTCCCCCTTGCGGCTGAAGCCCCAGGTCCGCTCCGCCTTGTCGCGGATGATCTGGCCGCCCGAGAGATCGCCCAGGTACCGGGTGTAGTGGTGGGCGACATAGCCGGCCGGCCACGCGCGGGCGCACCACGTGACCCGGTCCGTGTACGCCCGGGTCGCGGGCAGCGCGGTGAGCGTGGCGCGCCAGTCGGGACCGCGCAGATGGGCGAGATCGCGCTCCAGGGCGGCGCGGCGCGGCAGTTCGGGCCGCAGGAAGGGCCCGGCCACCGGATCGGCGGCCAGCCGCCCGGTGTTCGCCTCCAGCGCCTCGTACACGAACCACAGCTGCTCGGTGTAGCGCGCGTACGCCTCGACGCCGAGCCGGCCGCCGAGCAGATCGCTCATGAACGTCGAGGTCTCCGCCTCGGTGTGCTGCTCGTGCGACGCGGTGCGGATGAGCGTCGAGAAGGGCGTGCCCGCCGTGTTCGTCGTGTCCGACGTGCCGGCCGTGTCCGACGCGTTCATGAGGCCTCCGGAGCCGCTGGGGAAGGGCGAGGGACGGTGCGGGGCCCATCGCATCTTCCATGGTTAGGCTTGCCTAAGCCGACAGTCTTCCCGACGTCCTGTCGGTAAAACCGTATCCGGCTTCCCGGCCCCCGCCACATGGGAGAGCCCGCCCTGTGGACAGGGCGGGCTCGGTGGGCGCGGGAACTCCGGACGGCTACGGCAGGGTGAGGATCTCCGCGCCGCTCTCGGTGACGACGAGCGTGTGCTCGAACTGCGCGGTGCGCTTCCGGTCCTTCGTCACGACGGTCCACCCGTCGTCCCACATGTCGTAGTCGTGGGTGCCGAGCGTGAGCATGGGCTCGATGGTGAAGGTCATCCCGGGCTGGATCACGGTGGTGGCGTGCGGGCTGTCGTAGTGCGGGACGATCAGTCCGGAGTGGAACGACGAGTTGATCCCGTGCCCGGTGAAGTCCCGGACGACGCCGTAGCCGAACCGCTTCGCGTAGGACTCGATGACGCGCCCGATGATGTTGATCTGGCGGCCCGGCCTGACCGCCTTGATCGCGCGGTCGAGGGACTCACGGGTGCGCTCGACGAGCAGCCGCGACTCCTCGTCGACGGCGCCGACCAGATAGGTCGCGTTGTTGTCGCCGTGCACACCGCCGATGTACGCCGTCACGTCGAGGTTGATGATGTCGCCGTCACGCAGGACCGTGGAGTCGGGGATGCCGTGACAGATGACCTCGTTGACCGAGGTGCACAGCGACTTGGGGAAACCGCGGTAGCCGAGGGTCGACGGATAGGCGCCGTGGTCGCACATGTACGCGTGTGCCACCCGGTCCAGTTCGTCCGTCGTCACACCCGGCGCGATGAGCTTCGCGGCCTCGGCCATCGCCTGCGCGGCGATCCGCCCGGCGGTCCGCATCGCCTCGATCGTCTCGGGTGTCTGCACCTCCGGTCCGGTGTACGGCGTCGGAGCGGGCTTCCCCACGTACTCGGGACGCCTGATGTTTCCCGGCACGGGACGGGTGGGAGAGAGCTCCCCTGGTACGAGCAGCGACTGGCCAGACATGCCAGCGAGTCTAACCAGCGGGCATGGGGGAACATGTCGTAGGCGAGAGGAGCTGGTAATGGCCCTGTTCAAGAAGCGGACGGCCGGCAAGCCCGGCGAGTGGTACTACTGCCTGGAGCACAAGAAGGTCGAGGAAGGACCGGAGTGTCCGGCCAAGGACCGTTTCGGCCCCTACACGACCCGGGCGGAGGCCGAGCACGCGATGGAGACCGCGCGGGAACGGAACCTCGAATGGGAGACGGACCCGAAGTGGCACGACGCGTCGGGCAAGGCACCGGACTCCCAGGAGGGCTGAGGCGCCGGCCGCTGGGCTTCCGGGTTCCCTCGCTGTGAGGACAGCCGGGGCGCCGGGGCCATGGAGGCACAGGGGGCCGGGGTGAAGGTGCGCCCCGGCGGGTGACGGACCGGGCGGCCGGGGCGGTCAGGAAGCGGTGACCGGGGGGACGGGCGGGAGGTCGCCCGCCCGCGCGGAGCGCATCCGCAGCGCGTGCTCGTTGGTGCGGTCGTCGTACGCCATCAGCTTCGGCAGGCCGAGGGCGAGCAGCCCCACCGCCCCGACGCAGAGCGCGCCACCGGCCCACACCGAGGTCCGCACGCTCGTCAGCGCGGCCATGCCGCCGGAGCGCACCTGACCCAGCTGGGGTCCGACGGAGTACGACAGCAGCTCGATCCCGGCGAGCCGTCCGCGCAGCTCGTCCGGGATCGTCTGGTTCCAGATCGCGGCCCGGAAGATGCCGCTCACCATGTCGCAGGCGCCCGCCAGGGCGAGGAGGAGCAGCACCAGCCAGACGTCGCGCACCAGACCCGCGCCGGCCACCGCCAGCCCCCAGCAGGCCGCCGCGAGCGCCACCGTCCGCCCGTGCCGGTGCACCCGCGAGGTCCACCCGCTGGTGAGGCTGACGAGCAGCGCGCCGGCGGGGACGCTCGCGTACATCAGCCCCAGCGACCAGGGGGCGTGCAGCTCGTCCGCGAGGAACGGCAGCACCGCGAGCGGCATCGCGAAGAACATCGCCGCCAGGTCGATCGCGTACGTACCCAGGAGCTCCTTGCGGTTCCACGCGTAGCGCGCCCCCTCGGCGATGGAGCGCAGGGACGGCCTCGCCGCCTCGTGGGAGGCGGGCGATGCGGCGATCCCCGTCATCAGGGCCACCGACACGGCGAAGGTCACCAGGTCGACGGCGTAGGCCCAGCCCAGTCCGGCGTACGCCACGACGACGCCCGCCACCGCCGGGCCGGCGACCCCGCCCACCGTCCAGCGCAGCGAGTTGAGCGCGCCCGCGGCCGTCAGGTGTTCGTGCGCGACGATCCGCGGGGTGAGCGAGTCCATCGCGGGGCGCTGGACCGCGCCGAGCGCGGCGGACAGCGCGGCGACCACGTACAGGGGCCACACCGCGGGGTGCGGCACCACCGCGTCGACGAGCAGGACGGCGCACAGCAGGCCCTGCCCGGCCTCGGTCCAGAGGATCAGCCTCCGCTTGTCCAGGGCGTCGGCGAGCGCCCCGCCGTACAGCCCGAAGACCACCATCGGGACCAGTTCCACGGCGCCGATCGCGCCGACCGCCGCCGCCGACCCGGTGAGCACCTTCATCTGCACCGGCACCGCGACGAACGTCAGAAAGCTCCCGAAGTTGGTGACGAGCCCCGCCACCCACAGGCGCCGGAAGTCGGCGGAGGTCCGCCAGGGCGCGAGATCGGGCAGCAGCTTGCGCAGGGGGGAGGCGGGGGCGTCGTCGTTCACGACGGGTCATGCTCGGCGGGGCGGGCTCGCGGGGCAACCGGTTTACCGGGAGGAACCGTCCGCTACCAGCGGTACGACGGCGGGGCCGTCAGCCGGTCCGCGAAGCGGGACAGGCGGTCTCGGAAGCGGCGCCGCCCGCGGGGCGAGGGCAGCGCGTTCTCGCCGGCCGCCGCGCTGACCAGGTGCTGCACGGTGTCGAGGTCGAGCTCGGGGTCCGGCGGCACGACGAGCGACTCGTGGGCCAGCGCCGGCAGCTCGCCGCCCTCCGGGGACAGGGACAGCACCGTCGCCCCGGCCCGGCGGGCGTCGTGCACCCGCTCCAGCAGCGGGGCCCCGGGCGCGTCCGGCGCCACGACGAGCAGCGTCTCGCCGCGGCGGGCCGCCTCGATGCGCCCCAGCCCCACCGCCAGATGAGCCGGATCGGACTCCCGGGCCCCGTGCCGCACCAGGGTCGGCGACAGCTCCGGAGTCCCCGACCACGCCGCCTCGTCCACCAGGTGCGCCGCGAGGTGCCAGGGCTCGTACTCCTGCGAACCGACCAGCAGCAGCCCGCCGCCGTGCGAGACCACGGACCCCCGCAGCGTCCCCCCGAACCGCCGTGTCGCGTCGAGCCATTCGGTCCCGGCGAGCACTTCACGCAGCAACGCGACCCGTACGGCATCCATGGCCGCATCCTCCCGCAACCAGCCACTCTTGACCCGGAGTTCACCACGAATTCGCCCGAGTCGGGCAGAAGACAGCACCACTGACCCCATGCGCAACCGTGGCAAGGAGCGTGAGCATGACGGATCCGAGCGCCGAACCCGGCACGGGCACGGGCCCCGAGGTGGACACGGGCACGGGACCGGAGGCGGACACGGGCGCGGGACCGGAGACGGCGGCCGGGGCCGGGGTGAGCGTTCCCTTTCGCGCGGGGCGGGAGGGCTACGCCAGCTTCCGCATCCCCGCCGTCGTCGCCACCGGCGCCGGCACCCTGCTGGCCTTCTGCGAGGGCAGGGTCGACTCGGCGCACGACCACGGCGACATCGACATCGTGCTCAAGCGGTCCGCGGACGGCGGCCGTACCTGGGGCCCGCTCCAGGCCGTCGCCAAGAACGGGGCCGGCCTCGCCGGCAACCCCGCGCCCGTCGTCCTCGACACCGGCCGCGTCCTGCTCGTCCACGTCCGCAGCGCGGCCGGCGCCTCCGAGGACGCCCTGCTGCGCGGCAAGGTGAAGGCCGCCGACGGGCGGCGCGTGTGGGTCCAGCACAGCGACGACGACGGACTGACCTGGTCGGCCGCGAAGGAGATCACCGCGCAGGTGAAGAAGCCGGGCTGGCGGTGGTACGCCACCACCCCCGGGCACGCGCTCCAGCTCGGCTCCGGCCGGGTGGTGGTCCCCGGCAACCACACCGTGGCGCCCACCGGCACGGACAACGGCACCGAGGCGAAGTACAACAGCGGTCACTGCCTGCTCAGCGACGACCGCGGCGCCACTTGGTACCTCGGCTACCTCGACGAGAACACCGACGGCCACGTCAACGTCAACGAGACCACCGCCGCCGAACTGCCCGACGGCCGCGTCTACTTCAACAGCCGCAACGACTCCCCGTCGCCCGGCAACCGCGCCGACGCCCACTCCCGCGACGGCGGCAGGACCCTGGTCAAGCCGTTCCGCCCGCAGGCGGGCCTCGTCACCCCCGTCGTCCAGGGCAGCCTGCTCCAGCTCCGCGACCCCGACCTGCTCCTGTACTCCGGGCCCGCGGACCCCGCGTTCCGCGCCCTGATGACCATCCGGGCCTCCACCGACGGCGGCACCACCTGGCGCACCGCCCACACCGTGGACGGGCTGCCCGCCGCGTACTCCGACCTCGTCCGTGTCGACGCCACGACCGTCGGACTCCTCTACGAGACGGGCGACTTCGGGGCCTACGAGACCATCACCTTCCGCCGCGTCCCGGTGGCCGGGCTCGGGTGACACCGGTCACCCGGGGAGCGCGGTCACCTGGGCCGCCCGGCCGCGACGCGCGCACGTAAGGTCGGTTCATGACCTCTACTGACAGTGCACAGAAGGCCCCCGCCAAGGACCCCTGGGACCTGCCGGACGTTTCCGGGCTCGTCGTCGGCGTGCTCGGCGGCACCGGTCCGCAGGGCAAGGGCCTCGCCTACCGGCTCGCCCGGGCCGGACAGAAGGTGATCATCGGCTCGCGCGCCGCCGAGCGCGCGGTGAGCGCGGCCGAGGAGCTCGGCAACGGCGTCGAGGGAGCCGACAACGCCGAGACCGCGCGGCGCAGTGACATCGTGATCGTCGCCGTACCGTGGGAGGGCCACGGCAAGACCCTGGAATCGCTGCGCGAGGAACTGGCCGGGAAGCTCGTCGTCGACTGCGTCAACCCGCTCGGCTTCGACAAGCGGGGCGCCTACGCGCTGAAGCCGGAGGAGGGCAGCGCCGCCGAACAGGCCGCCGCCCTGCTGCCCGGCTCCCGGGTCACCGCGGCCTTCCACCACCTCTCCGCCGTGCTGCTCGCCGACCCGGCGATCGAGGAGATCGACACCGATGTGATGGTCCTCGGCGAGGAGCGGGCCGACGTCGAGATCGTCCAGGCCCTGGCGGGCCGCATCCCCGGGATGCGCGGTGTCTTCTCCGGCCGCCTGCGCAACGCCCATCAGGTCGAGGCCCTGGTCGCCAACCTGATCTCGGTGAACCGGCGCTACAAGGCCCACGCGGGCCTGCGGGTGACGGACGTGTAGGGCGCGTGGCCGGGTGGGGGACACTGGTGGGAAGCAGTGTCCCCCCGACAGGAGCCGACCCCATGCCACGCCTCGCCCTCTACGCCCTCGCCGTCTGTGTCCTCTCCGTGGCCGCGGCCGTCGTCTCGTTCGTCCAGGGCAGCTGGCTCGGCGTCGTGTGGGTGCTGATGGCGGGACTGTCGTCGAACATGGCCTGGTACTACGCGCGGCGCGGCCGCGCCCAAGGCGCGCCCGGCCGACGCCAGAGCCTGTCCTAGCCGCCGGTCAGGCCTTCAGGCAGATGTCGTTGTTCTCCTGCCAGAAGCGGTAGAGCCACTGTCCGCAGTCGGCGTCGCCCTGGCTGATGCCGAGGCCGCTCAGGAGGGTGTCGATGAGGTCGAAGAACTCGCGGTTCACCGACGGGATCCACAGCACCGCGAACACCGCGAGCAGACCGAACGGCGCGAAGGGCTCGACCTGACGGCGCACGCCGTACGACAGCCAGGGCTCGATCACGCCGTAGCCGTCCAGGCCCGGGACCGGCAGGGAGTTCAGGAGCGCGGCGGTGACCTGGAGCAGCGCGAGGAACGCCAGCGCGTAGCGGAAGGCGTCGGGGACGCCGTCCAGGGCGTGCAGCCAGAACGGCGCCGTGCACACGACGGCGAACAGGACGTTCGTCAGCGGGCCGGCCGCCGAGATCAGGCTGTGCTTCCAGCGGCCCTGGATACGGCCCCGCTCGATGAAGACCGCGCCGCCCGGCAGCCCGATGCCGCCCATGATGACGAAGATCACCGGCAGCACGATGCTCAGCAGGGCGTGGGTGTACTTCAGAGGGTTCAGGGTCAGGTAGCCCTTGGCGCCGACCGAGATGTCCCCGCTGTGCAACGCGGTGCGGGCGTGCGCGTACTCGTGCAGGCAGAGTGAGACGACCCAGGCCGCGGTCACGAACAGGAAGACGGCCACACCGGGCTGCTCGGCGAACCCGGTCCAGGCCGCCCAGCCGGTCACCGCCGTGACGGCCACGATCCCGACGAAGACGGGGCTGATCCTCCGGTCGCTGCGGCGTGTCGCGGCGGTGGTCATGGGGCTCCCTGGACTCGCTGGACCGATGCCCGTGTGCGCGGGCCTGCCCGACCGTACCGGGCCCACGCGGAAAACGTCTCGCCAACGGGCATTGGTTCCGCGAGGCTGGGGGCGGCCGACGGCGGGGTCGCGCGACAGGGCGGTGCCCGGTGGCCCGGCACCACCGGCACGGTCCGTACGATCCACCGGGTGCACCAGGACTTCGCCGGGATCCCGCCCGGCTCGCGCGGCCGGGAACCGACGCCCGCGTCGCGGCCGTCGGAGGCCGTGGACGGCGGCCCCGAACGGCCCGGCCCCGGCCGGGGGCCGGTCCCCGCCGAACTCGGCACACCCGATCCCCGCACCTGACGTCAGCAGAGACAATGGACCCCGTGCGCTATCGCATCCTCGGTACCACCCAGGCAGTCCGCCCCGACGGCACGCCCGTCCCGGTCGGCGGGGCGCGGCTGCGCGCCCTGTTGACCGTCCTCGCGCTGCGGCCCGGACGGACCGTCTCCGCGGCCGTCCTGGTCGACGAGGTGTGGGACGGAGATCCTCCCGCGGACGCGCCCGGCGCGCTGCAGGCGCTGGTCGGGCGACTGCGCAGGGCGCTCGGGGCGGACGCGGTGGATTCGGTGGACGGCGGGTACCGGCTGGCGGCGTCGTCCGACGACGTGGACCTGCACCGCTTCGAGCGGCTCGCGGGGGAGGGCGTGCGCGCCCTCGCCGACGGCGACGCGGCCAAGGCGGCCGTCGCGCTGGAGGACGCCCTCGCCCTGTGGCACGGACCGGCCCTCGCCGACCTCCCGGACCGCGCCGCGGAGTCGGCCCGCTGGGAGACCCGCCGTCTCGACGTCCGCCGCGCCCGCCTGACCGCGGCCCTCGTCCTCGGCCAGGCCGAACAGGCGCTGCCCGAGCTCACCGCCCTGTGCGACCTGTATCCGCTCGACGAGCCGATGCACGTCCTGCGGCTGCGGGCCCTGCGCGACGCGGGCCGGTCCGCCGAGGCACTGGCCGCCTACGAATCCGTACGCTCCCTCCTCGCGGACCGCCTGGGCTCGGACCCGGGGCCGGAACTGCGCGCCCTGCACGCGGAGTTGCTGGCCCCTGCCCCGGCCTTCGGACCGGCGTCCGGTGCCGGCTCCGCGCCCGTTCACGTGCCCGACGCCGCGGCCGCGGGGCCCGGGGCGGCCGGCACCGCCCCGGGCCCCGACCGTCCCGCACCCGGCGCCGGTCGTCCGGTCGCGGCGGCCGGGCACCCGGCCCCGGCACTCCCCGCCGAAGGCGAGGCCGCCCGCGCCGTCCCGGGCCCGGCGTCCGCCCACCGGGACCGCGCCGCGTCCGCCTCGCCCGGCAACCTCCGCGCCCGGCTCACGTCCTTCGTGGGACGGGAGACCGACATCGATGCCATCCGGGGCGATCTCGCGGGAGCCCGGCTCGTGACGCTGCTCGGGCCCGGCGGGGCGGGCAAGACGCGGTTGTCGCAGGAGGTCGCCGAGGCCCTGGCCCCCACCCTGCGGGACGGGGTGTGGCTGGCCGAACTGGCCCCGGTGGACGACCCGAAGGCCGTGGCCGAGGCCGTGCTGACCGCGGTCGGCGCCCGGGAGACCGTGCTGCGCGGAGCCGGCGCCGAGGAGATGCGGGCCGTGTCCGAACGCCACGACGACCCGCTCGTCCGGCTCGCCGAACACTGCGCCAAGCGCCGCATGCTGATCGTCCTCGACAACTGCGAGCATGTCGTCGACGCCGCCGCGCACCTCGCCGAGGCCTTGCTGGAGCGCTGCCCGGGCCTGACCGTTCTCGCCACCAGCCGTGAACCCCTCGGCGTACCGGGGGAGTTGCTGCGTCCCGTGGACCCGCTGCCGGAGCCCGTCGCGCTGCGGCTGCTCTCCGAGCGGGGAGCGGCGGCCAGGCCCGGCTTCCGCGCCGAGGACGACCCCGAGGCCGCCGCGGAGATCTGCCGGCGGCTCGACGGCCTCCCGCTCGCCATCGAACTCGCCGCCGCCCGCCTGCGGATGCTCACCCCGCGACAGATCGCCGACCGGCTCGACGACCGCTTCCGGCTGCTGACCTCGGGCAGTCGCACCGTGCTGCCCCGCCAGCAGACCCTGCGCGCGGTCGTCGACTGGTCCTGGGACCTGCTCGACATGACCGAACGGGACGTCCTGCGGCGGCTGTCCGTCTTCGCGGGCGGCTGCGACCTCGCCGCGGCCGAGGCGGTCTGCGGCCCGGCCGCCCTGGACGTCCTCGGCTCGCTCGTCGACAAGTCCCTTGTCGTCGCGGCCCCTTCGGGCGAGGGCGAGATGCGCTACCGGCTCCTGGAGACCGTCGCCGAGTACGCGGGCGAGCGCCTCGAGGAGTCCGGCGGCCGGCCCGCCGCCGAGCGCGCCCACCTCACCCACTACCGCGAACTCGCCCGCACCACCGACCCCTTGCTGCGCGGCCCCGAGCAGCGTTCCGCGATCGACCTCATCGAGCGCGAGTACGAGAACCTGCGCACCGCCCTGCGCCACGCGGTCGCCGAGCGCGACGAGCAGGAGGCGCTGTGCATGGTCCTCTCGATGACCTGGTACTGGCAGATCCGCGACCAGCGCATCGACGCCCGTGCCTGGTGCCGTGAGGTGATGGCCCTCGGCCCCGACCCCTTCCTGCCGCCCGCGCGCCGGGTCGCCCCGCTGTACGAGCGCTGCACGGACGCCCCGCCGCCCATGCGCCCCGAGGTCCTCGAGGAGGCCTGGCGCAGCGTCCACCTCGTCCATCTCGCCTACATGGACATGGACATGGGGGCCTGGCAGACCCCGCAGGCGCAGGAGAAGCTCCGCATCATCAGCGAGACCTACGAGCCGGGCCTGCCGCAGACCTGCCGCACCCCCGGTTACCTCTGGTTCTACGCCGTGCTGCTCACCGGTTCGATGGAGCGGTTCACCGAGGTGATCAACAAGACGGTCAGCACCTGCCGGGAACTCGGCTACACCTGGGAACTGGCGATGGCCCTCCAGATGCGCGCCAACGTCCTCGCCAACCACGCCGACAGCGCGTCCAGCGCCACCGCGGACGCCGACGAGGCACTGGAGCTGTTCGTCCGGATCGGTGACGCCTGGGGCGCCGCCGAGTCGCTCTCCGCGCGCGGCGAGGCCCATGAGAGCAAGGGTGACTACCGGGCCGCCGCGGCGGACTACGCGGAAGCGGGGAAGTACGCCGAGCGGCTGGGCGCGCGGGCCCAGACGGCGGTGCTCGAGGTCCGGCTCGGCGGCATGTACATCGAGCTGGGGGAGCCGGAGCGGGGCGAGCGGATGCTGCGCGACGTCCTGGCGGACGGGCACGGAGCCCACAACGAGGCCATGCCCGCGGCCCGGCTCTTCCTCACGACCTGGCTCGGCCGCAGCGACCGGATCGCCGAGGCCCGGGAGCAGTTGCACCTGCTCCGCAGGGATTTCGGGAACGGCTCCTTCATCGCCTTCGACGGGTTCATCGTCGGCGTCGAGGCCTGGCTGGACGCGATCGAGGGATACGACGAGAGCGCGCTGGACAAGGCGTCCCAGGCGCTGGAGAAGTCCTCCGACCCGTTCCTGAGGATGATCGCGCCGCACATGACCTCGGCCCATCTGACCACCGCCGCCATCGCCCTCGCCCGGCTGGACGGCGGCCGCCGTGTCCGTGACGCGGCCCGGCTCCTGGGGGCGGCCGACGGCCTGCTGCCGCCGGGTCACTTCGCCGGTCCCATGGAGGTCGAGGTGCGCAGGCGGGCCGAGGCGGGCGTGCGGGCCGTGCTCGACGACGCGGCGTTCGAGGCGGCGTACGCGGAGGGCGGCGGCCTCTCCGCGGAGGAGGCCGCCGCCCTCATCTGAGACGCGACGCGAACCGGGGGCCGGGCCGTGCGGCCGGCCCCCTGGGACTTCAGCTCTTGGTGCGGAACTTGTGGATGGCGATGGGCGCCATCACCAACGTGAGCACCGCGGTCCAGCCCAGGGTCACCCACAGGTCGTGGGCGACCGGGCCCCCCACCATCAGGCCGCGCGAGGCGTCCGCGAGCGCGGACAGCGGGTTGTAGTCGGTGAAGTTCTGCAGCCAGCCGGGCATGGTGCCGGTCGGGGAGAAGATCGACGAACCGAACTGCAGGGGCATCAGGACGAGGAAGCCCATCGCCTGCACGGACTGGGCGTTCTTCATCGTCACGCCGAGGACCAGGAAGATCCACATCAGGGCCGAGCCGAAGAGGGTGGCCAGTCCGACGGCCGCGAACAGACCCGTCCAGCTCTCGATGTCGAAGCCGACCAGCACGCCGACGATCATGAGGATGGTCGTGGCGACGAGCATCCTCATCAACTCCACCACGATCTTGGCGAAGAGCACGGAGCCCTGGCCGATCGGCAGGGTGCGGAAGCGGTCCATCACCCCCTTCTGGAAGTCCTCGTTGAAGCCGGTCCCGACGGCCGTGGCGATGTTCATGCCCATCATGGCCATCAGGCCGGGCACCACGTACTGCACGTACTCCTGCTGGCCGCCGCCGAGCGACTGCCCGATGGACCCGCCGAAGACGTAGACGAACAGCAGGGTGAAGACGACCGGCATCAGGACCGCGTCGAACATGGACTCCGGGTCCTGGCGGATCCAGAGCAGGTTGCGGCGGACCAGTGCGCCGATGTGGCGGGCGTGCGCACGGGGCGAGATCCGCGCGTCCCCCTGCGGGGCGACGGGGGCTTCGGTGACCGGCGGGAGGTCGGCGGAGTCGTTCTTCGCGAGAGTGGCGGTGGGCGACGGGTTGGCGCTCATGCGGAGACCTCCTCGTAGGCGTGGGCGGAGGTCTCGTCCTGCGGGGCACTGGCCTTGTGGCCGGTGAGGGACAGGAACACCTCGTCCAGACTGGGCAGTTCGGTGGAGATGGAGCCGATCGTGATGCCACGCGCGGTCACCGCGCCGACCACGGCGGTGAGTTGCTCGTCGCTGAGGATCGGGACCAGCACGCTGTCGGTCTCGGTGTCCACGATCGTGGTGGCGAGGCCGGTGAGGCCCAGCTCGTCGAACATGGCGGCCAGCGGGCGCAGTTCCAGCGGGTCGGCCGGGCGGATGCGCAGCGTACGGCCGCCGACCCGCGCCTTCAGCTCGTCGATCCGGCCGCTCGCGATGACCTTGCCGCGGTCGATGACGGTGAGTTCGGAGGCCAGCTGCTCGGCCTCCTCCATGTACTGGGTGGTGAGCAGCACGGTGACGCCGTCGGCGACCATGCGCTTGACCTCCAGCCACACCTCGTTGCGGGTGCGCGGGTCGAGGCCGGTCGTCGGCTCGTCCAGGTACAGCACGGCCGGGCTGCCGATCATCGAGGCGGCCAGGTCCAGCCGGCGGCGCATACCGCCGGAGTACGTCGAAGCCGGGCGCTTGGCGGCCTCGGTGAGGGAGAAGCGCTCCAGGAGTTCGTCGGCCCGGAGGCGGGCGTCCTTGCGGGGCAGGTCGAGCAGCCGCCCGATCATGTAGAGGTTCTCCCAGCCGGGGAGCTTCTCGTCGACCGAGGCGTACTGGCCGGTGAGCCCTATCACCCGGCGCAGCTGGCGGGGCTGCTTCAGCACGTCGTAGCCGGCGACCGTGGCCTGTCCGGCGTCGGGGGTGACCAGCGTGGACAGGCAGCGGACGAGGGTGGTCTTGCCGGCGCCGTTGGGGCCCAGTACACCGAGGACGGTGCCCTCGCGCACATCCAGGTCGACCCCGTCCAGTGCCTTGGTCTTGCCGTAGTGCTTGACCAGCCCCCGTACGGTGACGGCGCTGCGGCCGGTCGCAGCTCGTCGGAGCGTGTTGTCGATTCGCGTCATGTCCATCAAGGTGTCAGCCGCCACCGACAAACGACCGACAGGCCGCCTACACCCCCGAGCCGCTGCCGACAGGTCGCCGACGGTCGGCCGACAGGGACGAGAAAGGCGGCGGGGAGAAGAGCGGCAGGGCGAGCGGGCCGCCGTGCCGAGGGCGGGCGGCGGGGCGCGGGGAGCGGTCGGGGCGTGGAACGGCGACAACCCGCCGACGGGGGAAGATCGGCGGGTTGTCCTGGTGCCGCAGTGGTTCAGGGGTCCTCGTTGGTGCCGGGGCAGTCCCGGTGGCCGCAGAGGCCCGGCGGAGGCGAGGCGTCAGTGGACGGAGTGCTCCTCCAGCGGGAACGTCCCGCCGACCACGTCGTCGGCGAACGCCTTCGCGGCGTCGCCCATGACCCGGCGCAGATCGGCGTACTGCTTGACGAACTTCGGCACCTTGCCGCCGGTCAGTCCGAGCATGTCGGTCCACACCAGGACCTGCGCGTCGGTCTCCGGGCCGGCGCCGATGCCGACGGTCGGGATGTGCAGGACGCGCGTGACCTCGGCGGCGAGCTCCGCCGGGACCAGTTCGAGCACGACGGCGAAGGCGCCCGCGTCCTGGACCGCCTTGGCGTCGCGCAGCAACTGCTGCGCGGCCTCCTCGCCCCGGCCCTGGACGCGGTAGCCCATGGAGTTCACGGACTGCGGGGTGAGGCCGATGTGCGCCATCACCGGGATGCCGGACTCGACCAGCAGCTCGATCTGGCGGTGCGAGCGCTCGCCGCCCTCCAGCTTCACCGCGCCCACCCCGGCCTCCTTGACCAGGCGGGTGGCCGAGCGCAGCGCCTGCACCGGACCCTCCTGGTAGGACCCGAAGGGCAGGTCGCCGACGATCAGCGCGCGGCTGGTGCCCCGGACCACCGCGGCGGACAGCATGGTCATCTCGTCCATGGTGACGGGGACGGTCGTCTCGTAGCCCAGGTGGCAGTTGCCCGCCGAGTCGCCGACGAGCATGACCGGGATGCCGGCCTCGTCGAAGACGGACGCGGTCATCGCGTCGTAGGCGGTGAGCATGGGCCACTTCTCGCCGCGCTCCTTGGCGGCGGTGATGTCCCGCACCGTGATGCGGCGGGTGCTCTTGCCCCCGTAGAGCGCCTTGCTGTCGGTGACCTTGAGGCCACCCTCGGCAGGCTGCTTCGGGGCAGCCGGAAGCTGCGTCATCGCAACGGCTCCTTCTGTCATCTCGAGGCGCCCTCACGGCGTCCCCGGATCACCTCCATGGTGGCACCTCGTATCCGGCGCGGCTAGACCGGGCCCGGTGACCGCCGTGTCGCCCTCGCCACGCCCGCCACCCGGCGCACCTCTCCGCGACCGGAGACCCAGGTCCCTTCGTAAGTTCTGCGTAAAGCATTTCCGATACGAGACGGTTCCGTATCGAATAGCTTCTAGGGTGGTCGTCATGACAACTTCCGCTCCGTCGTCCGTCCGACGCGTGCCCGAGGCGGTGCACCGGCGCCGCTGGGCGATCCTCGGCGTGCTCATGCTGAGCCTGCTGATCGTGGTGCTCGACAACTCCATCCTGAACGTCGCCATCAAGACCATCTCGACCCCGGCGCCCACCGGCCTCGGCGCCACCCAGAGCGAGCTGGAGTGGGCGATCAACGCCTACACCCTCGTCTTCGCCGGGCTCCTGTTCACCGCGGGTCTCCTCGGTGACCGGCTCGGCCGCAAGAAGGTGCTGCTCGGCGGTCTCGCCGTGTTCGGCATCGGGTCCGCGCTGGCCGCCGAGTCCGGCTCGCCGGTCCAGCTCATCGTGTTCCGCGCGGTGATGGGTCTCGGCGCGGCCTTCGTCATGCCCGCCACCCTCGCCGTCCTCATGAACGTCTTCGAGCGCGACGAGCAGCCCAAGGCCATCGGCATCTGGGCCGGCGGCGTCGGCCTCGCCATCGCGATCGGCCCGATCACCGGCGGCCTCCTGCTCGACCACTTCTGGTGGGGCTCGGTCTTCCTCATCAACGTGCCGATCGTGCTGCTCGCGATCGCCCTGATGATCTGGCTGGTCCCCGACTCGCGCGACCCGAACCCGGGCCGCCTCGACCCGGTCGGCGTCGTCCTCTCGGTCATCGGCCTGGTCCTGCTCGTCTACGGCATCATCAAGGGCGGTCAGCTCGCCGACTTCACCGACCCGAAGGTCCTCGCGACGGTCGGTGCCGGTCTCCTCGTCCTCATCGGCTTCGTGTGGTTCGAGAAGCGCAGCGACCACCCGTCCATCGACGTCACGTATTTCCAGAACAAGGTCTTCTCGGCCGCGATGTCGGCCATCGCGCTGGTCTTCTTCGCGCTGATGGGCGTGACCTTCTTCTCCGTCTTCTACACCCAGAGCGTGCGCGGCTACTCGGCGCTGCAGACCGGCCTGCTGATGCTGCCCCTGGCCGTCGCCCAGATCATCTTCGCGCCGCGCGCCCGGCTGGTCGTCGACCGCTTCGGCAACCGCGCCACCTGCACGGCGGGTCTCGTGATCATCGCCGGGACACTGGCCGCGTTCGCGACGCTGGAGGCCGACACGCCCATCTGGCTCCTCGAGGTCATCTTCTTCCTCATGGGCACCGGCATGGCGCACATCATGACCCCGACCAGCGTCGTCATCATGCAGGCGCTGCCCCGCGAGAAGGCGGGCTCCGCGTCCGCGCTCAGCAACACCTTCCGCCAGGTCGGCGGCGCCCTCGGCATCGCGGTCCTCGGTTCCGTCCTCTCCACGGCCTACCGCAACGGCATCGAGGACAACCTGGACATCGTCCCGGCGCCCCTGCGGCACACCGCGGGCGAGTCCATCGAGGCCACCCTCGGTGTCGCCGCCAAGCTCGGCCCGCAGGGCAAGGCGCTCGTCACCCCGGCGAACGACGCGTTCCTGCACGCCATGCACGTCACCGCCCTGTGCGGCGCGGGCGTCGCGGTCATCGGCGCGGTGGTCGTCGCCCTGTTCCTGCCGGGCCGTCCGGCGGCCCCGCGCGAGGACCAGGAGGAGGCGGAACTGGTGACCGCGGACCTCGGACAGGACTGAGGGGGGCGTCCGGGACCGCGGGCACCCCTCACCGGGTGCCCGCCGTCGCCGTGCACCAGGGAGAATGGCGTCAGGTCAACGAAGGGAACGGAGTTCGACGTGAGCCTCGCCGACAGCCGCGACAGGCAGGGGTGCCCGGCCCGGGGACGTCCCCGGAGCGAGGCCGTGGAGCGCGCCATCATCGAGGGCGTGATGAAGCTCCTGGAGGAAGGCGTCCCGCTCGCGGACATCTCCATCGAGCGGCTCGCCCGCACCGCCGGCGTAGGCAAGGCGACCATCTACCGCCGCTGGAGCGGCAAGGACGAACTCTTCGTCGACGTGCTGCGCGCCGCCGAGCCCCCGGACCCCGAACTCCCCGGCGTCTCCATGCGCGACGACCTCGTCGTCCTGCTGGAGACGCTGCGCCGGCGCGGCCTGGTCAGCCGCTCGTCGGCGATCCTGCACAACGTGTACGCGCAGATGAAGAGCAGCCCCAAACTGTGGGCCGCGTACGACGCCACGGTCATCGCCCCGCGACGCCAACTGGGCTACGAGGTGCTGCGCCGCGGGCAGGAGAACGGCGAACTCCGCTGCGACGTCGACATCGAGCTGCTCAACGACATGTTCGTCGGTCCGATGCTCTTCCGGAGCATCATGCGCCCCGACGGCGACCTTCCCGAGGACCTCGCCGGGCAGATCGTCGACACGCTGCTGGAGGGCCTGCGCCCCGCCCGGCCCTGACGCGCCGGTTTCTGACGGGGTGAATGTGCGCGTTTCGTCACAGAGGGCACATCGCGTGCCCCTGCCCGGAACTCCGGGCCGGGAGTTGGACGTCCCCTTGCCTGTACGGCCGTCCAGGACGGCGAGAACGACACCGAACATCCCCTAGGGTCGTACGTGCGGGGTGGACGGTGCGCACGGCATTTTGTGAGGCGACGGTATGGCGCAGGCGTATATGACGGAGACGGGCAGCGACGGCAAGGAGCCGGACCGCAGACAGCCCCGGCTTCGGCGCCTGCTCGACCGCTGGCGAGGCGACCGCGGGATCTGGCGCCGCGGACTGATCCTCGCCGCCCTCGCGCTCCTGCTCGCCCTGGTGATGCTGACGCACGCGCAGATCCCGAACCGCGTCGGCAACCTCGGCAGCCTCACGGAGACGTTCCTGCCCTGGATCGGCGTGTTCATCCCGGTCCTGCTGGTGCTCGCCTTCGTACGGCGGTCCGCCGTCGCGCTGATCGCCGTGCTGCTGACCGGCGCGGTCTGGCTGAACCTCTTCGGTGGACTGCTCACCGACAAGACCGGCACCGGCGGCGATCTGACCGTCGCCACCCACAACGTCAACGCGGACAACCCGGACCCGTCCGGCACCGCCGTCGACGTGGCCGCCTCCGGGGCCGACGTGGTGGCCCTGGAGGAACTGACGGCCTCGGCGGTTCCGGTGTACGAGCGGGCGCTGGCGTCGACGTACAAGTACCACTCGGTGCAGGGGACCGTCGGGCTGTGGAGCAAGTACCCGCTCAGCGCCACCAAGCCGGTGGACATCAAGCTGGGCTGGACACGCGCCATGCGGGCGACCGTGTCGGCGCCGGACGGCCGGGTCGCGGTCTACGTGGCCCATCTGCCCTCGGTACGGGTGAAGATGAAGGCCGGTTTCACCGCCCGGCAGCGCGACAAGAGCGCGGACGCGCTGGGCGAGGCGATCGTCGACGAGCCCATCGGGCAGGTCGTCCTGCTCGGTGACCTCAACGGCACGATGAACGACCGGGCGCTCAACGCCGTCACCGCGCAGATGCGCTCCACACAGGGCGCGGCGGGCAGCGGCTTCGGCTTCAGCTGGCCCGCGTCGTTCCCGATGGCCCGGATCGACCAGATCATGGTCAAGGGCGTCGAGCCGGTGGCCTCGTGGACCCTGCCCGCGACCGGCAGCGACCATCTCCCGATCGCGGCCCGCGTCAGGCTGGACGCAACCGCTTCTTGACCGTACCGACGAACCCCGCCGGATCGACCGACATCCTCTGCTCCGTCGGGTGACCCGGCCGGGGTCGTCACCATTTCCTCGGCTACGCGAGGTGCGGATCGTCGTTCGTGATGTCCGCCGCCACTCCGATGAAGGTGTTGCCGGCCGAAACGCCGAGCGCGCCCTTGTAGTTGTAGATGGCCCACTGCATGCCGTTGAACGTGTTGCCGTACACGTTCGCGCCGATGTAGTGGTTGATGCCCACACCGAACCTGTTGGCGCTGCCGATGTCGTGGATGTGGTTGTCGTAGACGTTCAGATTCTTCGCCGCGTTGAACGGGCCGCCACTGATGCCGATGATCAGGATGCCGTCCGTGAACCGGGTTCCGCTGATGTCGTTGTCGCGGATGTTGATGTTGTCGGCCGCCGCGTTCTGGAAGCCGCTGTACACGATGGCCGGCAAGGTGCCCGTGCCGCTCTCGGAACCGCCGACGATCGTGTTGTGGTGGATGAACACGTCGGAGAGGGTCTCCGCGGACGAATTGGGTTCGAGGTCGATGGGCCCGGGCATTCCGGAGCGCGAACAGTTGACGAACCGGTTGTGGTGCACCTCGATCTGGGTGCCGCTGACGACGGAGACACCGTTCCGATTGAAATGGTCGGACGTGAACGTGTTGTCCGGCCCGATGACGCAGTTCTTGCCGGAACTTCCGAGGTTGACGTAGACACCGTCGCCGATGATGTCGCCGAACTTGCAGTTCTTGACGACGACGCCGCTGAGGTTCCCCTGGATTCTCACGCAGTGCCGGTACTGGGACCAGGTGGCACCCTGCTTCGACGCGCGTCCGTCGAAGTTGAGATTCTCGATCGTGACGCCTGATCCACGCACGGTCAGGATCTCGTCGCTGTGGGTGGTGGATCTCGTGGAGTTGTCCGGGAACCGCAAGGTCGAACCGTTGCCCTCGACGTGGCAGCCGGCGGGAATCGACAGCGAGGTGACCGTGTACGTCCGTCCCGCCGGGAAGACCAGACGCTTGCCCGCGGCGGCGTCGGCCGCCCGCTGGAGCGTGGGGTGGTCCTTGACGAGCACGTCGCCCTTGCCGCCGCCGGGAAGGCGTTGCGCCGCGGCCAGCAGGGGGACGGCGGAGATCAGGGACAACACCGATCTGCGAGAGACGGGACGGGAGCCGGACAGGAACTTCGCCGGTGATTTCTGCGCTCGGAACAAAACCAGTTACTCCAGGACGGGGAGGGGGTATCGGCGGACGGTGCCGCTCACCCGGGAATTTTATCCGTGAATCGCTAAATCGACATTGATGAGCCGCTGTGCCGATCCTCACTCGAGCGCCGGAGGGCTCGCGGGCCGGTGGGAGGCGTCCGGCCCTGTGCGGCCGGTCGTGGCGGCAGTCCGCCCGCGGGCGGGAACCGGGCCCGCGGGCGGGAACATCGGCCGGGGCGTGATTTGTTTAGCAGCTGAACTTAATGTTTGATCGACCCGTGAACCGCGCACATCGCCGTGCGCGGGCGCGTCCGGGCACGCGAGCGTTCCCGCCCGCTCCGCACGGGGTTCCGCTCGTCCCCGGGCGTCTCCACCCGCCCCGCTTCTCGGAAAGGCTCCTCATGCCTCTGGCCCTGCTCGCCCTCGCCGTGGGCGCCTTCGGCATCGGCACCACCGAGTTCGCCATGATGGGCCTGCTGCCCGACGTCGCGGACGACCTGCGCATATCCATCCCGGCCGCCGGACACCTGGTCTCCGCGTACGCGCTCGGCGTCGTCATCGGCGCCCCGCTGCTCGCGGCGGCCACCGCCCGGATGTCCCGCCGTACGGTCCTCGTCGCCCTGATGGGCCTCTTCGTGGCGGGCAACGCGCTCTCCGCCCTCGCCCCCGGCGAGCACTGGCTGCTCGCCGCCCGCTTCCTGAGCGGTCTGCCGCACGGCGCCTTCTTCGGCGTCGGCGCCGTCGTCGCCACCGGCCTGGTCGCCCCGGAGCGCAAGGCCCGCTCCGTGTCGCTGATGTTCCTCGGACTGACCGTCGCGAACATCGCCGGTGTCCCGGCGGCCACCCTCGTCGGGCAGCACCTGGGCTGGCGGGCCGCGTTCCTCGGGGTGAGCGCGATCGGCCTGGTCGCGATCGCCTCGTTGTTCCTGCTGATCCCGCGCACACCCGCGAACGCCCCCTCCGCGGGCCTGCGCGGCGAACTGGCCGCCCTGCGCTCGCTGCCCGTCTGGCTCGCCCTCGGTACGACGGTCGCGGGCTTCGGGGCGCTCTTCTCCGCGTACAGCTACATCGCGCCCATGCTCACGGACGCCGCCGGGTACGCCGAGGGCAGTGTGACGCTGCTGCTGGCGCTCTTCGGGGTCGGCGCGACGGTGGGCAACCTGCTCGGCGGACGCCTCGCGGACCACTCCCTGCGCGGCACCCTCTTCGGCGGACTGCTGTCCCTGATCGCCGTCCTCGCGCTGTTCCCGGCCCTCATGAGCGCCCAGTGGAGCGCCGCCGTCGCGGTCGTCCTCCTCGGCACGGCCGCCTTCGTCACCGGCTCGCCCCTCCAGCTGATGGTCATGGAGAAGGCCTCCGCCGCCCCCTCCCTGGCGTCCTCCGCCAACCAGGCCGCGTTCAACCTCGCCAACGCGGGAGGCGCGTGGATCGGCGGGCTCGCCCTGGCGGCGGGCTTCGGAGCCACCTCCCCGGCGCTCGCCGGAGCCGCCCTCGCCGTGCTCGGCCTGGCCGTCGCCGCGACGGCCCACGCGGTCGACCGCCGCCGCGCCGCCGTCGAAACGGTCACCACCGGCCGCCTGATCGCCGGCCACGTCCCCGACCGGCCGAAGGCGCTGCGCCGTTGAAGGGTCAGTCCTTCGGCTCCGGGACGTCGAAGCGGGCCAGGTCGCGCAGCCAGGTGCGGGACGAACTGTCGGACGGCGCGCGCCAGTCGCCGCGCGGCGAGAGCGAACCGCCTGCCGAGACCTTCGGCCCGTTCGGCATGGCCGAGCGCTTGAACTGCGCGAACCCGAAGAAGCGGCGGCAGAACACCTCCAGCCAGCGCCGGATCTCGGGCAGGTCGTACGCCACCCGCTCGGCCTCCGGGAAGCCGGGCGGCCAGGCGCCGCCGTCCGCCTCGTGCCACGCGTGCCAGGCCAGGAAGGCGATCTTCGACGGCCGGAAGCCGTAGCGCAGCACGTGGAAGAGGGTGAAGTCGTGCAGCGCGTACGGGCCGATCTTCGACTCGGTGGACTGCATCTCCTCGCCCGGGACCAGCTCGGGGCTGATCTCGGTGTCGAGGATCGCGGCGAGCGTCCGGTCGGTGTCCTCGCCGAACTGCCGGCTGGCGATGACCCAGCGGATCAGATGCTGGATCAGCGTCTTCGGCACGCCCGAGTTGACGTTGTAGTGACTCATCTGGTCGCCCACGCCGTACGTGGACCAGCCGAGCGCCAGCTCCGAGAGGTCACCGGTGCCGAGCACGATGCCGCCGCGCTGGTTGGCGAGCCGGAAGAGGTAGTCGGTGCGCAGACCCGCCTGCACGTTCTCGAAGGTGACGTCGTACACCGGCTCGCCGGAGGCGAAGGGGTGCTCCATCTCCTTCAGCATCAGCCGGGCGGTCGGCGTGATGTCCAGCTCGGCCGCGGTGACGCCGAGGGAACGCATCAACTCGTGCGCGTTGCCCTTGGTGTGGTCGCTGGTCGCGAAGCCCGGCAGGGTGAAGGCGAGGATGTCGCTGCGGGGGCGGCCCGCCCGGTCCATCGCGCGGGCGGCGACGATCAGCGCGTGCGTGGAGTCGAGACCGCCGGACACCCCGATGACCACCTTCGGGCCGCCGATCGCCGCGAGCCGCTGCTGGAGCCCCGCGACCTGGATGTTGTAGGCCTCGTAGCAGTCCTGGGCGAGCCGGTCGGGGTCCGCGGGCACGAACGGGAAGCGCTCGACACGGCGGCGCAGGCCCAGGTCCCCGGTCGGCGGGTCGAGCGGGAACGACACCGTGCGGAAATCGGCGGTGCGGGTGGTGTGGGTACGCCGGTTGTCGTCGAAGCTGCCCGTCCGGCTCCGCTCCTGACGCAGCAGGTCGAGGTCGACGTCCGCGACGGCGAACTGGTCGTCGAGCGGGAAGCGCTCGGACTCGGCCAGCAGCGCCCCGTTCTCGTAGATCATGGTCTGGCCGTCCCAGGACAGGTCGGTGGTCGACTCGCCCAGTCCCGCCGCCGCGTAGACGTACGCGGCGATGCAGCGCGAGGACGCCGAACGGCTCATCAGCCTGCGGTCCTCGGCCCGGCCCACGGTGATCGGGCTGCCGGAGAGGTTGGCGAGGACGGTGGCGCCCGCGAGGGCCGCCTCGGCGCTCGGCGGCACCGGCACCCACATGTCCTCGCAGATCTCCGCGTGCAGCACCAGGCCCGGCACGTCGTCCGCGGCGAACAGCAGGTCCACGCCGAACGGCACGGACTCACCGCCGACCCGGATCGTGCCGCCGCGCTCGTCGTCGCCCGCGGCGATCTGCCGACGCTCGTAGAACTCCCGGTAGTTCGGCGGGTACGACTTGGGCACGACCCCGAGGACCCGGCCCCGGTGCACGACCACCGCGCAGTTGTAGACCCGGTTGCGGTGGCGCAGCGGGGCGCCGACGACCAGGACCGGCAGGAGCTCCGCCGACCCCGTCACCACCTCCTGGAGCGCCGCCTCGACCTGGTCGAGCAGCGCGTCCTGGAGCAGCAGGTCCTCGATCGAGTAGCCGCACAGCCCCATCTCCGGGAAGACGGCGACGGCGACGCCCTCCTCGGCGCACCTGCGCGCCTGGCGCAGGACCGCCTCGGCGTTGGCGAGCGGGTCCGCGATGACGGTGTGGCCCGTACAGGCGGCGACGCGTGCGAAGCCGTGCTGATAGAGCGACCGGAAGTTCAGAGAAGGCACCCGGCCAGTGTAATCGTCAGTGCGACGCGATGGGGGGTGCGGGGGTGTCCCGGCGGGCCGCCTCCCGGGACGCGCGACGCGCCCGCCTCCCCGGGGGAGACGGGCGCGTCGTTCGTACGGTGCCGGTCAGCGACGGCTGAACGACTCGACGTAGCCCGGGGCGGGGGAGCCCACACCGGTGACGTCGTCGTAGCCCTTGACCGCCTTCAGCGAGCTGTCCTGCCCGAGGACGCGGACCGAGGTGGCCAGGCCGTCAGCGGCGTCGAAGCCGTTGGCGAAGTCGACGCGGGCGACGGCGTAGTGCTTGCCGCCGGGCGTGTCGGTCACGTCGTGGTACGCCTTCGAGCCGGACTTGGCGTAGATCGACGGGTTGGCGAAACCGATCGCCTTGCCGCCGCGCGCCTCCTGGGCGAGCGCCTGGACGGCCGCGATCACCGGCGCGGCCAGCGAGGTGCCGCCGATCCGGTACTCGCTGTACTGCTCGGTCCCGTCCGGGAAGGTCTGCGTCTGGCCGACCTTGAAACCGGTGTTGGGGTCGGCGATCGCCGCGATGTCCGGGACGACCCGGTTGCCCGCCGCGTTGTTCGCCTTCGCCAGCGCGTTCGGGACGACACCCTTCTGGTAGTACGGCGCCGCCACGGTCCTGCTCGTGCCGCCGCCCGCACCCGAGGTGAACGCGCCCGGGAAGCCGGTCCAGCTCTTGCCGTCCTCGGACAGCGCAGCCTTCTCGGTGCCCCAGCCGGTCTCCCACAGGTACTTGTCGCCCTTGCCGACCGCCAGCGAGGTGCCGCCGACCGCCGTCACCCACGCCGAGTTGGCCGGGGTGTCGACCTGCTTCGTACCGGTGTTGGCGACCTCGTCGCCGTTGTCGCCGGAGGAGAAGTAGAAGCCGATGCCCTCGACCGCGCCGAACTGGAAGGTCTGGTCGTAGGCGGCCGCGAGGTCCGGGGTCTGGTTGGCCTCGATGTCGCCCCACGAGTTGGAGACGATGTCGGCCAGGTGACCGTCCACGATCTTGTTCAGCGAGTCGAGCAGATCGTCGTCGTAGCAGGAGGCGGCACCCACGTACGTGATGCTCGCGCCCGGCGCGACCGCGTGCACGGCCTCGACGTCGAGGGTCTCCTCGCCGTACCAGCCGGCCGCCCCGCACTCCTCGGTCTTCGTGTACTTGGCGGGCAGCACCTGACGCAGCTGACCGCTGGTGTACTTGGCGTCGCCGTGCTTCGCGGCGTAGGTGGCCGCGTCGAACGCGATGGTCGGCGAGGCGTACGCGTCGGTGATGGCGACCCGCACGTTCTTGCCGGTGCGCTTGCCCGCCCCGTACGCGGCGCGGAGCTGCTTGCCGGTGTAGCCCTGAACGGCGTACGGGATCTTCGTTCCGTACGCGTCCGGCAGGGTGCTCGCGACGTTCGAGCCGTAGTACGAGGAGAACGGCCCGGAGTTCTTGAACACCGCGTCCGGAGGCGGCAGTTGATCGGCGTGCCGCGCCTTGTGCGGGGCGTTGTCCAGGCCGGTGACGGTCAGGACGGCGCCGTTCAGCGCGGCGGGCGCGGAAGCCGCCTTCGACGGCGCCCGGTAAGTCTTCTTGCCCTTGCCGTAGTTGTGCAGCTGGGTGCCGAACGCCTTCTCGGCGGCGGCCACGTCACCGGTCACGGAGACGTAGTGCTGCGTGGTGCCGCCGACCGTCAGGCCGGCCGACCTCAGCCACGAGCGCACGGCCGCGACCTGGGCCGGGGTGGCACCGAAACGCGCCTGTGCCTTCTTGGCGCTGAGGTATTTCCCGTACGAAGCCGAGTGCGGGTCGGACACGGACCTGGCGTAGGAGGCCAGACCCCTGGCGTCCCGTCCGGCGAAGTACACCCGGGCCGAGACCTGGGAGCTGTCGGGCGCCGCTCCCTTGTCCGCCTTCGCGGTCGCCCAGGCGGGCTTGGTGCCCGCGAGGGTGTCCCGGCTCGGGCCGTCCGCGGCGTGGGCCGCGGGTATGCCGAGCGCCAGCGCGCCGGCGAGCAGGGGCAGTGTCGCCGCCATGCTCACTCCGGCGCGCGCGGTGGCGCGATTGGATCTCATAGAACCCCCTGCGATGCGGTTCGTCGCATGTAGTGGTTGGTCGTGACCCACGTGAAACCCTCACGCCCCGTCAGGGTGCGAGGAGTGGATCACGGATGGGGATCACTCTTGCGATGAACCGTTCATGCCAGGGGAATGAACAAGCCAAGGAAACGCCAAGTGGCCGCGATCGGTGCCCGTTTGGGATGGTTTGGAGGGGGCCCTTGCCCATAATCGAGGGTTTTCCCTCTATCTCGTCCCGAGATCTCGTGGAGGGCGCCCTTCTTGGGCGGACGGACAGGTCCCGAACACCGAACTGCGGTTCCGCGCAATGCCGTTGCTTTGCGCGCCGCCCGGTCCCCGCGCCGCCCGGTCCTCGCACCGCCGGGCGCCACGACCGGCCGGTCGCGGCGCCACGTGAACTCCCTTACGGGGCAAGGTACTCGTCGGACAGGGAAGCGGGCGCGGGGACCTAGTCGCGCGCCGTCGCGTCCCGCTTCGCGAGCATGTCGGCCATCAGCTTGATCTCCGACTGCTGCGCGTCGACCATGCCCTGCGCGAGCCGCTTCTCCACGCCGACGGAACACTTGGCCACACAGCCCTCGGCCATGTGGATGCCGCCCTTGTGGTGCTCGGTCATCAACTGGAGGTAGAGGACCTCGGCCCGCTTCCCGTTCAGCGTGCCGAGCCGTTTCATCTCGGTGTCGGTGGCCATGCCCGGCATCAGCGAGCCGTCCTCGCCGGTCGCCATGTCCCCCATGCCCATCCAGGTCATCGGCGGGTCCGGGGACACCTTCGGCAACTCCCACAGGTCGAGCCAGCCGAGCAGCATGCCGCGCTGATTGGCCTGCGTCTGCGCGATGTCGTACGCGAGACGCCGCACCTCCACGTCCTCGGTCCGGTCGCGCACGATGTACGACATCTCGACGGCCTGCTGGTGGTGGACCGCCATGTCCCGGGCGAAGCCCGCGTCCGCCGAGTCGGCGGCGGGCGCCCGCGTCCCGGAGGCGTCGCCGTCGGCGACGGCGTACGTGATCGCCCCGACCGCGACGAGCACGGCCGCCGTGGCACCCGCGATCCAGCCGGTCGGCCTCACTGCGCCAGACCGTTGGTGCAGGCGGCGCCCGGCTCGGGCGTCTGCTTGCCCTGCACGAACTCCGAGAGGAACGCGTCGACGTTCTTGTCGCTCGCGCCGGTCACCGTGCGCTGCTTGCCCCAGGCGCTCAGCACGATCGGGTCCTTCTGGTCGGCGACGGGGCTCATCAGCGTGTACGGCGTCTTCTTCACCTTCGCCGCGAGCGCCTTCACGTCGGCGTCCGACGCCTTGTCGTTGTACGTGATCCAGACGGCGCCGTGCTCCAGGGAGTGCACGGCGTTCATGTTGCCGACCGCCTTGGTGTAGACGTCCCCGTTGCAGTTCATCCAGACCTGGTTGTGGTCACCGCCGACCGGCGGCTCCATCGGGTAGGTCACGGTCTTCGTGACGTGGTTGCGGCCCAGCGTGCCCTTCCACGTCTTCACGCCGTCCGCGCCCGTGACGAAGTGTCCCGAGGACTTCGCGTCGCTCGCCGTGTCCTTCTTGTCCGACTGGGACCGGACGAGGACGACACCACCGGCGACGAGACCGGCGACGACGACGACGCCGGCCGCTGCCATGAGGATCCGGTTGCGCCGCTCCCGGTTGCGCTCGACGCGGCGCAGCTCCTCGATGCGTGCCTGGCGCGATCCGGTGCTGGTGTTCTTGGCGGAACCCATGGTGAGTCCTTATGGGGATGGGACGGGCGGGTCCGCCGATCGTAATCGGGAAGGGAGGGGTGTCGGCAGGGTGGGCCCGGGATTGGCCGAAGAAGGGGAGGCCGGGAGCGGGGCGGGGAAAATTTGAACCGAAGATGCGCATTACCTACGCTGTCGGGCATGCGGTTGTTGCGATCCACCGACCTGGCCCTGCGCTTCCTGATGCGCCTGGCCGTCGTCGGCGAGCCGACACCCACCACGCGCGAGGTCGCGGCCGACATGCGCGTCCCGTACTCGCACGCCGCCAAGGTCGTCGCCGAACTCCAGCACCTCGGGCTGGTCGACGCCCGGCGCGGCCGGGGAGGCGGGCTCGCGCTCACCGAGAAGGGGCGCGGCGCCTCCGTCGGCGCGGTCGTGCGCGCCTTCGAAGGGGACGGCGACGTCGTCGAGTGCGAGGGCGACACACCGTGCCCGCTGCTCGCCGCGTGCCGGCTGCGGGGTGCCCTGCGGCTGGCCCAGGAGGCGTTCTACGCCTCGCTGGACCCGCTGACCATCGCCGACGTCGTCGCGGCACCGACCGGGCCGCTGCTGCTGGACATCACCCGGAGACCGTGATCCGGCGTCGGACCGCTTCTCGCGTCCGGCCGCTTCCGGAGTCCGGCCGATCCGGGCCCGTGGGCCCGGGTGCCTCCACCGGGCCGCCCGGCCGGACGGCACCTGGCGGTACACCGGCCGGAGCCGGACGAGCCCCTGCTCGACCGGGACGGGTCGCGCAGGGGCAGGCAGGTGCCGCCGGGGGAGCGAATGCTCCCCGCCGGGATCTGACCGGCATCAACGGGCTGGACGGTCCCGGCGGATCCGATCGGTACCGCCAGGACGGACCTGGCCGGTACCGCCGGGACCTGGCCGGTCCCGGTGGACCTGGCCGGTTCTAGTCGCGGGCCAGCCAGAGGTCCGGTCCGAAGACCTCGTAGTGGATGTCGGCGGCCGGCACGCCCTTGGCGAGGAGCTGGGTCCGTACCGCGCGCATGAAGGGCAGCGGCCCGCACAGGTAGGCGCGGGTGCCCGGCCGGACGGTCACACCCGAGAGATCGACCAGACCGGTCCGGTCGGCGGGGTGGCCCGGCTCCGGGTGCTCGTACCAGAAGTGCGTCTCCGCGTCGGCGAGCTTGTCCGCGAACGCCTCGTGGTCGGCGCGCAGCGCGTGCTCGGCGGGGGAGCGGTCCGCGTGCACCACGGTGACGGGGGCCTTGTGGCCGGTGGCCGCGAGCTGCTCCAGCATGGCGATCATCGGGGTGACGCCGATGCCGGCGGAGGCGAGGAGGACGGGGGCGTCCGTGGCGTCGAGGACCAGGTCGCCGTACGGCGCGGAGACGTCGAGGACGCTGCCCTCGCGGACGTGCGTGTGCAGATGGGTGGAGACCTCGCCCTCGGGGCTCGGCATCCCGGTGTCCTCCCGCGCGCGCATCCGCTTGACGCTGATCTGCCGCACCGGCGAACCGGGCGCGCCGGAGAGGCTGTACTGGCGTATCTGGCGTGCGCCGTCCGGGAGTTCGACGCGGACCGACACGTACTGGCCGGCCCGGAAGTCCGGCAGGGGGCCGCCGTCGGCCGGGCGGAGCCGGAAGGTGGCGACGTCGGCGGTCTCCTCGACGCGCTCGGTGACCACCCAGGGGCGCGGGGTCCCGGCGTCCGACCGCTCGTCGTACAGGCGCTTCTCGATGGCGATCAGGGCGTTCGCCATGAGCCAGTAGACCTCGTCCCAGGCGGCGGCGACCTCCGGGGTGACCGCGTCGCCCAGCACCTCGACGATCGCGGCGAAGAGGTGCTCGTGCACGATCTCGTACTGGTCGGGCGCGATGCCCAGGGAGGCGTGCTTGTGCGCGACGCGGTTCAGCATCGCGTCGGGCCGCTCGTCGGGGTGTTCGACCAGATGGGTGGCGAAGGCGGCGATCGATCCCGCCAGTGCCTGCCGCTGGGTGCCCGCGGCCTGGTTGCCGCGGTTGAACAGGTCGCGGAGCAGCTCTGGGCGGGCGGTGAACAGTCCGGTGTAGAAGCGCTCGGTGATCTCACCGATGGCGGCGCCGACGACGGGAAGCGTGGCGCGCACGGTCGTGGCGGACTGGTCGGACAGCATCGGGACTCCTCAAGGCCAGGGCGGAAACGGTGGGTTGTGGCCGCCTTGTACGGGCCACACCCTAGTTAAACTTGCATCTGAGATGCAAATTAAGAGCCGATGCGGCGAGAGAGTGTCCGGCGTGTCTTACGGGAGCGCGCCTGAGCAGGCAGGATGGGCGGCAGAGCAGGACACCTTCCGTACGCGAGGCGTTCAGGACGTGGTCGCCCGGTCGATCATGGTCCGCAACGCGCACGAAATGGTGTTGTGGTGGGATGCTCAGGTGCGCCGATCGTCTTCGAGGCGTGGGAGCAGGCGGCCTGACCAGCAAGGATGGGTGGAAGCGGAAGATGGACAAGCAGCAGGAGTTCGTGCTCCGGACGCTGGAGGAGCGTGACATCCGGTTCGTACGTCTGTGGTTCACGGACGTACTCGGCTTCCTCAAGTCGGTGGCCGTCGCCCCCGCGGAGCTGGAACAGGCCTTCGACGAGGGCATCGGCTTCGACGGTTCGGCCATCGAGGGCTTCGCCCGGGTCTACGAGTCCGACATGATCGCCAAGCCGGACCCGGGCACCTTCCAGGTGCTGCCCTGGCGCGCCGAGGCCCCCGGCACGGCCCGCATGTTCTGCGACATCCTCATGCCGGACGGCTCCCCGTCCTTCGCGGACCCGCGGTACGTCCTCAAGCGCGCCCTCTCCAAGACCTCGGATCTCGGCTTCACCTTCTACACCCACCCCGAGATCGAGTTCTTCCTGCTGAAGGACCGTCCGCTGGACGGCTCGCGGCCCACCCCCGCCGACAACTCGGGCTACTTCGACCACACCCCGCAGAACGTCGGCCAGGACTTCCGGCGCCAGGCCATCACGATGCTGGAGTCGATGGGCATCTCGGTCGAGTTCAGCCACCACGAGGGCGCCCCCGGCCAGCAGGAGATCGACCTGCGCTACGCCGACGCGCTCTCCACGGCCGACAACATCATGACCTTCCGGCTGATCATGAAGCAGGTCGCGCTGGAGCAGGGCGTGCAGGCCACCTTCATGCCGAAGCCGTTCTCGGAGTACCCGGGCAGCGGGATGCACACCCACCTCTCCCTCTTCGAGGGCGACCGCAACGCGTTCTACGAGTCCGGCTCGGAGTACCAGCTCTCCAAGGTCGGCCGCTCCTTCATCGCCGGCCTCCTGAAGCACGCCGCGGAGATCTCCGCCGTCACCAACCAGTGGGTCAACTCCTACAAGCGCATCTGGGGCGGCTCGG
This sequence comes from Streptomyces sp. NPDC002580, assembly GCF_042889485.1. Lineage (NCBI taxonomy): Bacteria > Bacillati > Actinomycetota > Actinomycetes > Kitasatosporales > Streptomycetaceae > Streptomyces > Streptomyces sp. NPDC002580. The sequence goes on from NZ_JBIAQZ010000001.1 coordinate 918,223, forward strand.
AGCGCACCGCGGGCGCCGGCGGCGAGGCACCCTCGTACATCTGCTGGGGCCACAACAACCGCTCCGCCCTCGTCCGGGTGCCGATGTACAAGCCCGGCAAGACCGGCTCGGCGCGGGTCGAGGTCCGCTCGATCGACTCGGGCGCGAACCCGTACCTCGCGTACGCCCTGCTCCTGGCCGCGGGCCTGAAGGGCATCGAGGAGGGCTACGAACTCCCGCCGGGCGCCGACGACGACGTCTGGGCCCTCTCCGACGCCGAGCGCCGCGCCATGGGCATCGAGCCCCTCCCGCAGAACCTCGGCGAGGCCCTGGCCATCATGCAGCGCAGCGAACTCGTCGCCGAGACCCTGGGCGAGCACGTCTTCGACTTCTTCCTCCGCAACAAGAAGGCGGAGTGGGAGGAGTACCGCTCCGAGGTCACGGCCTTCGAGCTGAGGAAGAACCTGCCGGTGCTGTAAGCCCAGGTCAGGGACGTTCCCTCTTGCTCGGCACGCGGGGCCCACGGTCGGTGACCGTGGGCCCCGCCTCCGTCCGCACCGGCCCTCGGCGCCGGCGCCGAGGGCCCGGAGGGGGCCCGGCGCTCTTCGGGGCGGTCACGGATGCCCTGCTGGCGCCCGGTGCTCCCGCGCGGCTGGATCCCGTCCGGCAAGGAATGATCACGTGACGGGGCGGGGTCGTGGAACGGGCGATCACGCGGCGGTTGCGGTGCGCGTGTCGCGATCTAGCGCCAACTGCTTTTCTCGCAGGGGGTGTTGACCGGGTGAGCGCGTCGATGATGAAGACTGTGGGCATGGAGTTCTTCTGCTACCACCATGACCGGCCCGGCTCGTCGGCGTTGCGCGACGAGCTGTTGGAGGAGCACTGGTCCTACATGGACGGGTACGCGGCGGAGATGATCGCCCGCGGTCCGACCCTGGACGGGGACCGGGACGCCGCCACCGGCAGTCTGCACATCCTCGACCTGCCCGGTCCCGCCGCCGCCCACGCGTTCGCGTTCGGTGAGCCCGGGTACCAGGCGGGCGTGTACCGGGACGTCCTGGTGCGCCGGTGGCACAACACGCTGGGGCGCACCATGTGGGAGTTCCCCGGCGGCCGTACCGACGGCGACCGGTACCTGGTGCTCGGCCTCGGCGGGGGACGGGCCGCCGACCTCGCGGTGCCGCCCGGGTCCGACGAACTGATCGCCTACGGGCCGCTGCTGTCCGACGACGGTTCCGCGTGGCTGGGTACGGCGGCGCTGGTGCGGGCGCCGGACCCGGAGACGGCCCGCGCGGTCCTGCTCACTCCCGGCCGGTACGCCGACATCGAGGTCCACAACTGGCAGTTCGGCGGGCGGCCGTCGTGAACCGGGCCCGCGGCCCGCAGCTCTTGTCGGGGCCGCCGGGACCAGGGGGGTTACCAGGGCCAGGGACTGCGGGGGCTACCGGGACGAGCGGCCCACGTACGCGGGGGACACCGCCGCGGTGCTGATGCGCCGCGGCTCTCCCGTGCCGTTCGACGGGACCGCGTAGAGGTCGGCTCCGTAGTCGCCGGGGAGGGCGTAGACGAGAGTGTGGCCGTCGCTCCAGACGGCCTGGTCGTCGACGCTGCGAGGCTCGGCGAGCGGGGTCTCGCGCCCGGTGCGCAGGTCGAGGACGTACAGGCGCCAAGGGGCGTCCCGGGGAAGGCCCTTGACGCGCTTCTTGAAGGCGATACGGGTGCCGTCGGGGGAGAGGGACGGGCACTCGACGTTCGCGCGCAGGGTGGTGACGGTGCGGGCGTCCAGGTCGCCGCGGACCAGGTGGGTCGTGCCGTGCGTGGCCATCGTGGCGTAGAAGGTGCGGTCGTCGGCCGCGAACGTCACGCCCCAGAAGTTGACGTCGGCCGCATGGTAGGTCCTGCCGTCCTTCACCACGCGGTACGCCTCCAGGGACGGCGTCAGCTCGCCCGTGCGGGTGTCGACGATCGCTGCCCGGGTCGAGAAGTTCGTGCCCGCGTACGAGTCTCCGCCGACGAACGCCGTCCAGGCCACGTACCGGCCGTTGGGCGAGACACGGGCCCGGGACGGGATGCCGGGCACGTCGTAGCGGGCCCTCTCGCGCAGCTCGGCGTCGAGGACCACCGCCCGGTAGGTGTCCCGGACCGTTCCGTGGACCGCCTGGAGACACACCCCGGTGCCCGAAGCCGCGTAGAAGCGGAGGCACTTGACCGCGGAGGCCGTGCGAGGGCCCGACGGGTCGGAGGCCGGGACGGCCGTCAGCTCGTCACGGTGCGGCCCCCACGCCATGTTCCGGAACACCAGCCGCCGGGAGTCGGCCAGCGAGACCCGCCCGGCGGTGATCCGCGGGCCGCCCGGCCGGGCCTCGTTCCTGCGCTCGGCGCGGGCCGAGGCGTGCAGCACGGACGCCGTGGCGATCCCCGCCAGTGCGAGCAGGGCGCAGACCAGGACCAGGATGCGGGTTCGCGGCGTCATACGAGTCCTTCCGAGGGGGTGCGGCGGGCGGCCGGGCGCAGGCTCAGCGCGAACAGGGCGCACAGGGTGAGTGCCACGGCTGACGCCGTGAGCGCCGTACGGTCGCCCCAGGCCGTCCACGCCGCGCCGAAGCCGAGCGAGCAGACGAACCGGGCCAGCGACTGCCCCGTCTGGACCAGCGCGAGCCCGGACGAGCGCAGTTCGGCCGGCACGCTGTCCGAGGCCGCGGCCATGAGGACGCCGTCCGTCGCCGCGTAGAAGCCGCCGTGCAGGAGCAGGACCGCGTACGGCAGCGCCGCGCCGTGCCAGGAGGCGAGGAGCAGGGCGTACGCGAGCAGCAGGGCGCCGTGGCCGGCCAGGAACACCCGCCACCGGCCGGTCCGGTCGGCGAGCCGGCCGAGCGGGACGGCGAGCAGCAGGAACGCGGCGGCCGTGCCGAGCGGCAGCAGCGCGAACCAGCGGTCCGCCACCCCGAGCCGGCGCTGGAGCAGCAGGAACACGAACGAGTCGCTGACCGTGGCGAGGCCGAGCAGCGTCGCGCAGAGCGCGATGCGGCGCAGCTCCGGACGGCGCAGCAGGGCGAAGGCGGCGCGCAGGGTGGCGCGGGGGGCGGCAGACGGGCCGGGCGGGGCGGCGGCCCGCGCCGCCGAACCACCCGGCACGAACAACACCAGGACCAGGACGCCGGCCACGGCCACGCAGAAGCTCACCGTGAACACCGCGTCGTAGCCGTCGACGGTCGCCCGGAGGATCAGGAAGGCGGCCAGCGGGCCCAGCAGGGCGCCCGCCGTGTCCATCGCGCGGTGGACGCCGAAGGCGCGGCCGCGGGTCTCCGGGGTGCTGGACAGGGAGATCAGGGCGTCGCGCGGGGCGGTGCGCAGGCCCTTGCCGGTGCGGTCGGCGGCGAGGACGAGACCGATCGGCGTCAGGGTCTGGGCCATGAGGAGGAGGGGTTTGCAGGCGGCCGAGAGGGCGTATCCGGCACCCGCCACCCACTTGTGGCGGCCGCCGCCCCGGTCGGCGAGATGCCCGCCGATCAGCCGGACGAGCGCCGAGAAGCCGTTGTAGATCCCGTCGAGGAGGCCGAAACCGAGGGGGGACAGGCCGAGGCCCGCCACCAGGTACAGGGGTAGGACGGCCGTCACCATCTCCGAGGAGACGTCGGTGATCAGACTGACCGTGCCGAGTGCCAGCACCGTGGGCGCGACCGCGGCCCGGCGCCGCCCGGCCCGGGGCCGGGCGGCGCCTTCCGCGGACGCCGCCACCGGGGATTCCGGGGTACGGGCGCGGCTGTCCGCTACGTACACGTCAGGACGTCCAGATACCCGTGATGTCCTTCGCGGAGGCCGCGTTGCCGGCGTGCGGGAGGCCGTGCATGTCCTCCAGCGTGCGCAGCAGGTCGTAGTGGTTGTAGGTGGTGGTGGACGAGGAACCCGCGGTCACCTGCTGGCCGTACAGCACCGTCGGGATCTTGTTGCCCGCGAGCCGGTTGTCCTCGTCGAAGGTGACGACGAGCAGGCTGTTGTGGGTCTTGGCCCAGCCGGCGTACGCGCCCAGCTTGTTCTTCAGCCAGGTGTCACCGGTGGACACCGAGCAGTCGTGCATATCGCTGCACAGGTTCGGGACGACGAAGGAGACCTGCGGGAGCGTCGTGTAGTCCGTCGGGAACTGGGCGAACGTCCTGGCGCTGGACGTCGGCACGTTGCTGAAGCCGAACCAGGGATTGTGCTTGCGCGCGTAGTCCCCGCTGCTGCACGTGGTCGAACCCTGGCTGGGCAGCGTCTCGTTGTAGCTGCCCCAGGTCCTGCCGGCGGCGATCAGCTCGGAGGCGAGGTTCGGCGCGGAGGAGAAGCCGGGGGTGTAGCAGCTGTCGTCCGTGATGCCCTGGGTGGATCCGGAGAACAGGGCGAAGTAGTTGGGCTGGCTCGGGTGCGTCTCGGCGTACGACTGGGAGAGGTTGGCCCCGCCGGTCCTGAGCGAGTTGATGTACGGCGCCCTGGAGGAGCCGATCACCTGGCTGTACGCGTGGTTCTCGAAGACCACGACGACGACGTGGTCGGGGGTGGGGACCGCGGCCGCGGCGCTCGCGGGCGACGAACCGGCGAGCCCGGTCCACAGCCCGGCCGCGGCCGCGGTGAAGGCGAGGGCGGATGCCACGACGGCACGACCGCGGGTGTACACGTTTCTGCCGGACACTTTCGGACCTCCGGTGGGGGGAAGGCGACGGTGGCGGTGCGGACAGAGCATGCTCACGCCAATATTCCCGGGGCTCACGTCCCCCAACCGGTGGGATGAAGAGCGGATGAACTGCTGGCCTCAGCGATCGCGGGCCAGCTGGCCCAGCACCTGGTGCAGCGGCTCCGTCGCCCGCTTGCGGTACTCCTGGATCGCCCAGCCGTTGCCGTCCGGGTCCTTGAAGTACATGAAGGTGGCCCCGTCCCGCGGGGCGAACGCGACCGGCTCGCTGACGTCGAGTCCGCGGGCGGTCAGCTCCTCGTACGCCGCCGCGGCGTCCTGCACGCACAACTGCATCCCGTGGTACGTCCCCGGCTGCGGCGTCCCCGTCGGGATCTTCAGCCCGTCGACCAGCGCGATCGAGCACCCGGACCCCGGCGGCGTCAGCTGGACGATCCGCACGCCCTCCATCACCTCGCCGTCCAGGTCGACATGGAATCCGACCTTGTCCCGGTAGAACTCCTTGGCCCGGTCCACGTCGGAGACCGGCAGCAGGATCACTTCGAGGGTCATGTCCATGGTTCGACTCCCTTGTCGCGGGGCTCATGACTCTGTCCACACAAGCCCAGTCCGGCGCGGGGCGCCACCCTGGGGAGCGGGGTTACGCTCGGACTCGCACGACCTTGATCCGACAGTCCGTGCTAGTCCGACCGACAGGAGGCCGGGATGACGGCGCCGGGGCGCAGGAGCAGTACCTTCACTCGGCTGCTGCGGCACGGCTTCACCGATCCGTCGGCGGCCGAGCGGCTCCTGGAGGGGCCCGAACTGGAACCGGTGAGGTCCGACCCGGTCCTGCTGGAGGCGCTCGGCGGCACCGCCGACCCGGACCTCGCGCTCCTCGGACTCGTCCGGCTGGTCGAGGCGCAGGACGGACGCCCCGCCCAACGGGAACTCCTCGACACCCTGATCGCCGCCAAGCCGCTGCGCGACCGGCTGCTCGGCGTCCTCGGCGCCTCCGCCGCGCTCGCCGACCACCTCGCCCGGCACCCGCACGACTGGCAGGCCCTCGTCACCTACGAGGCGCGGGACCTGCATCCCGGGGTCAAGGAGTTCGAACGGGGACTGAGGGACGCGACGGACCCCGTCGCGCTGCGCGTCGCCTACCGCCGCTGTCTGCTCTCCATCGCCGCGCGCGACGTGTGCGGCACCACCGACCTCGCGCAGACCGCGGCCGAGCTCGCCGACCTCGCCACCGCGACCCTGCGCGCGGCCCTCGCCATCGCCGGGGCCGCGGCGCCCGACGACGTCGCCCTGTGCCGGCTCGCGGTCATCGCGATGGGCAAGTGCGGTGGCCACGAGTTGAATTACGTGTCCGACGTCGACGTGATCTTCGTCGGGGAGAGCGTCGACGGGGCCGACGAGCAGAAGGCCGTGCAGGCGGCCACCCGGCTCGCCTCGCACATGATGCGGATCTGCTCCGAGACGACCGTCGAGGGCAGCATCTGGCCGGTCGACGCCAACCTGCGTCCCGAGGGCCGCAACGGGCCTCTGGTGCGGACGCTCAGCAGCCATCTCGCCTACTACCAGCGGTGGGCCAAGACCTGGGAGTTCCAGGCGCTGCTCAAGGCCCGCCCCGTCGCGGGGGACCTGGAGCTGGGCGAGAAGTACGTCGCCACCCTGGCCCCCCTGGTGTGGCAGGCCGCCGAACGGGAGAACTTCGTCCCCGACGTGCAGAAGATGCGGCGCCGGGTCGTGGAGAACATCCCGGTCGCCGAGATCGAACGGGAACTCAAGCTCGCTCCGGGAGGGCTCCGGGATGTCGAATTCGCCGTACAGCTCCTGCAGTTGGTGCACGGAAGGGTCGACACCGCCTTGCGCAGCGGTACGACCCTGGACGCGCTGAAGGCGCTCGCTGCGGGCGGATACGTGGGACGCGCCGACGCCGTACAACTCGACGACGCCTACCGCTTCCTGCGCTCGATGGAACACCGCATCCAGCTCTTCCGGCTGCGGCGCACGCATCTGGTGCCCGAGGGCGAGGGCGATCTGCGGCGGATCGGACGCTCGCTCGGACTGCGCGTCGACCCGGTCAAGGAACTGAACCGGGAATGGAAGCGGCACGCGGCCGTCGTGCGACGGCTGCACGAGAAGCTCTTCTACCGGCCGTTGCTCGACGCTGTCGCCCAACTCGCTCCGGGGGAGACCCGGTTGAGCCCCGGAGCGGCCCGCGAGCGGCTCGTCGCCCTCGGGTACGCCGACCCGGCGGCCGCGCTGCGCCACCTGGAGGCGCTGGCGTCCGGGGTCAGCCGCAAGGCCGCCATCCAGCGGACCCTGCTCCCGGTGCTGCTCGGCTGGTTCGCGGACTCCGCGGACCCCGACGCAGGCCTGCTCAACTTCCGGAAGGTGTCGGACGCGCTCGGCAAGACCCCGTGGTACCTGCGGCTACTGAGGGACGAGGGCGCCGCCGCGGAGAACCTCGCGCGCGTGCTCTCGGCGGGACGGCTCACCCCCGACCTGCTGATGCGCGCGCCGGAGGCGGTGGCGCTGCTGGGCGACGGGGAGGGCGGCGGCCTCGGACCGCGCGGCCGGGCCCACCTGGAGCAGGAGATCCTCGCCGCGGTGCGGCGGGCGGACGGCGGAGAGCAGGCCGTGACCGCCGCGCGCGGCGTGCGGCGGCGGGAGCTGTTCCGCATCGCCGCGACGGACATCGTCGCCTCCTACGGGACCGAGGAGACGCCGGCCGTCGCCGACCAGGGGGCGCTGGTCGACCTGGTCGGCGGCGCCGTGTCCGATCTGACGGCCGCGACGCTCGCGGGCACCCTGCGGGCCGTGGTGCGGGACGGCTGGGGGGACACCCTGCCCACACGGTTCGCGGTGATCGGGATGGGCCGCTTCGGAGGCCATGAGCTCGGTTACGGCTCCGACGCGGACGTCCTCTTCGTGCACGAGCCCCGGGAGGGGGTCGACGACCAGGACGCCGCCCGTGCCGCGAACGCGGTGGTGGCCGAGATGCGGCGGCTGCTCCAGCTGCCCAGTGCCGATCCGCCGCTGCTGATCGACGCGGACCTGCGGCCCGAAGGGAAGTCCGGGCCGCTGGTGCGCACCCTGAAGTCGTACGAGGCGTACTACCGGCGCTGGTCGCTGGTCTGGGAGTCGCAGGCGCTGCTGCGCGCGGAGGTCGTGGCCGGGGACGTGGAACTGGGGAGCCGGTTCATCGAGCTCGTCGACCCGCTGCGGTATCCGGCGGAGGGCCTGGGCGAGGAGGCCGTGCGGGAGATCCGGCGGCTGAAGGCCCGGATGGAGACGGAGCGGCTGCCGCGCGGTGCCGACCCGACCCTGCACACCAAGCTCGGGCGCGGCGGTCTGTCCGACGTGGAGTGGACGGTCCAGCTGATCCAGCTCCGGCACGGCTGGGTGGAGCCCGGCCTGCGGACGACCCGGACGCGCGAGGCGCTGGCCGCGGCCTGCTCGGCGGACCTGCTGTCCACGGAGGACGCGGCGACGCTCGACGAGGCGTGGGTCCTGGCCACCCGGGTGCGCAACGCCGTGATGCTCGTACGGGGCCGGGCCGGGGACACCTTCCCCTCGGACGGCCGCGAGCTCGCCGCCGTGGGCCGCTATCTCGGGTACGACCCGGGGCATGTCGGGGACATGCTCGACGACTACCGGCGGACCACCCGGCGGGCCCGGGCCGTGGTGGACGAACTGTTCTACGGCGCCTGAGGGACGCGTGCCGTCGCACGCGAGGGACCTTGCGGTCGGGCCGGTGGGTCACCGCGCGCGGTCGGGTCGGAGGGGCCCGCCGTGGTGACGGAGGGGTACCGGCGCCTCGCTCCGGGGGGTGCCGACGCCTGGCCCCTGGGGGGGGCGATCATCTCTGGGGGGAGGCCGACGACCGGTCCCGAGGGAGGCCGGCGATGTCCCGAGGGGTGCCACTGGTCACCGAACGTGACGGCTGGACGCCGGTCAGGTCTTCGCCGACAGGGTCGGCACGCCCCGCGTCCCCGGCACCCAGCGCGGCAGCGCGTACGGCAGCGCGCCGTACCAGAAGCGGGCGACCAGGAAGCCGAAGGCGAGGCAGAGCATGCCGCCCACCGCGTCCAGCCAGAAGTGGTTGGCGGTGGCGACGATGACCAGCAGGGTGGCCGCCGGGTAGAGGAGGCCGAGGACGCGCGCCCAGGGGGCCGAGGCCAGCGCGAAGACGGCCAGGCCGCACCAGAGGGACCAGCCGATGTGCATGGACGGCATCGCGGCGTACTGGTTGGACATGTGCTTGAGATCGCCGGAAGCCATCGAACCCCAGGTCTGGTGGACCATGACCGTGTCGATGAACGTGCTGCCGTTCATCAGGCGGGGTGGCGCGAGCGGGAACAGGTAGTAGCCGACGAGGGCCACCAGCGTGGTGGTGAAAAGGACGAGACGGGCCGCCGCGTAGCGGCCGGGATGACAGCGGTACAGCCAGACGAGAACACTCAGCGTCACCACGAAGTGCAGCGTCGCGTAGTAGTAGTTCATGCCGATGATCAGCCAGGTGACCGAGTCGGCGGCGTGGTTGACCGACTCCTCGAAGGCGACACCGAGATGGTGTTCCGCCTGCCAGATCCAGTCCGCGTTGCGCAGCGCTTCGCGTCGCTGCTCGGGCACCGCGTTCCGGATCAGTGAATACGTCCAGTAACTCACGGCGATGAGCAGGATCTCGAACCAGAAGCGGGGGCGACGCGGGGTTCGCAAACGGCGCAGGAGCCTGTTCCCCGCCTTCTCCTCCGCGACGGGTTGTGGAGTGGCCTCTTCCCGGCCTTCCAGTGTCGTCACGGTCGTCTCACCCATAGGCGCAGAGTCTGCCAGAAAAGCCTTCGCCCACCGATCATCCCCTGGTCGGGTCCCGGTCGCACGTTCTGCACCCGGGGGAGGCAGGGGACCCCCGGGCGCTCCTGGCTCAGGGACGATTCCGGTCCCCGGGGGCGGAAGCGGTCGAACCCCGCACCACCAGTTCCGGCATGAACACGAATTCGCTGTGCGGCGCGGGCGTCCCGCCGATCTCCTCCAGCAGCGTGCGCACCGCGGCCTGCCCCATCGCGGGGACCGGCTTGCGGACGGTCGTGAGCGGCGGGTCGGTGAAGGCGATCAGCGGCGAGTCGTCGAATCCCACGACCGAGATGTCCGTGGGAACCTCCAGGCCGCGCTGGCGCGCCGCCCGTATCGCGCCGAGCGCCATCATGTCGCTGGCGCAGACGATCGCCGTGCAGCCACGGTCCATGAGGGCGCTCGCGGCCGCCTGGCCGCCCTCCAGCGTGTACAGCGAGTGCTGGACCAGTCGCTCCTCGACGTCCGAGGCGTTCAGGTTCAGCTGCTCCTGCATCGAGCGCACGAAGCCCTCGATCTTGCGCTGCACCGGAACGAAGCGCTTGGGCCCGAGGGCGAGCCCGATGTTGGTGTGCCCGAGAGAGGCGAGGTGGGTGACCGCGAGGGCCATCGCCGCGCGGTCGTCCGGCGAGATGAACGGCGCCTGCACCTTCGGCGAAAAGCCGTCGACCAGGACGAAAGGGACACCTCGGCCGCGCAGTTGCTCGTACCGCTGCATGTCGGCGGAGGTGTCGGCGTGCAGGCCGGAGACGAAGATGATGCCGGCGACCCCGCGGTCGACCAGCATCTCGGTCAGCTCGTCCTCGGTGGAGCCGCCCGGGGTCTGGGTCGCGAGGACGGGGGTGTAGCCCTGACGCGTCAGGGCCTGCCCGATGACCTGCGCGAGGGCAGGGAATATCGGGTTCTCCAGCTCGGGGGTTATCAGGCCCACCAGGCCCTCGCTGCGCTGTCGCAGGCGCACCGGGCGCTCGTAGCCCAGGACGTCGAGCGCGGCGAGGACGGACTGGCGAGTGGTAGCGGCGACGCCCGGCTTCCCGTTCAGGACGCGACTGACGGTCGCCTCACTGACCCCCGCCTGGGCTGCGATGTCGGCAAGCCGTGTGGTCACAGGATTGGACTGTACCGGTCGCATCTCACCCTGCCCACCAACCAGACGCCGTGTGCGGGCGATCGATCGGCCCGCTCCGGGCTGCTGCGTCATCGCGCTCCCTCGTGTTCTGGTCGGCTCGGTGTCCCGTGCGTGCGCCGCGCGGGAAAGGGGTGGCTCCTGCAAGGCGTTGACGGCCGATGATCCCCGTACACGACCCCCGTGGCAAGAGCTTGCAGAGTCTTGCACAGACGTCCGTATGTCCGCTGAGCGGCCTGGTAGCAGGGTTTCGAGACGGCCGCCACGAGGTCACGGCCGCATAACTGTCGTTAGCTCTTTCACTTTTTTGCTGCAAGACCTTTCGCGCCGCTTACATGGCTGTTACGTTCCAGTCGCCCGGCGGACGCAACGGCGCAGTCGGCAAGTCGGCAAGGGGATCGGGCGGGACCGATTCCCCACCTACTCGGGCTTTCACCCTCAAGGAGATCTCATGCGGCGTGGCATAGCGGCCACCGCGCTGGTGGCGTCCTTCGCCCTCGCGGCGACGGCCTGCGGCGGTAGTGACGGCGGCAGCAGTGACAAGGCGGACGGCCCCACCACCATTACCTGGTGGGACACTTCCAACGCCACCAATGAGGCGCCGACGTACAAGGCCCTGGCCAAGGAATTCGAGAAGGCCAACCCGACCATCAAGGTCAAGTACGTCAACGTGCCCTTCGACAAGGCGCAGAACAAGTTCGACACGGCTGCCGGTGCCTCCGGCGCCCCGGACATCCTGCGCTCCGAGGTCGGGTGGACCCCCGCCTTCGCCAAGAAGGGCTACTTCCTGCCGCTGGACGGCACCGACGCCCTCACGGACCAGGCCAAGTTCCAGCCCAGCCTGATCGAGCAGGCCAAGTTCGACGGCAAGACGTACGGTGTGCCCTTCGTCACCGACACCCTCGCGCTCGTCTACAACAAGGCGCTGTACAAGAAGGCCGGCATCACCGAGGCCCCCAAGACCTGGGCCGACCTGAAGAAGAACGCGGCCACCATCAAGGCCAAGACCGGCGTCGACGGCTACTGGGGCTCGACCCAGGCCTACTACGCGCAGTCCTTCCTGTACGGCGAGGGCACGAACACCGTCGACGCCGAGGCCAAGAAGATCACGGTGAACTCGGCCGAGGCGAAGAAGGCGTTCGGCACCTGGCAGGGTCTGTTCTCCGGCAAGGGCCTGCACAAGGCCGACACCACCGCCGACGCGTACGCCCACATCCAGGACGCGTTCGTCAACGGCAAGGTCGCCTCGATCATCCAGGGCCCGTGGGAGATCACCAACTTCTACAAGGGCTCGGCGTTCTCGGACAAGGCGAACCTCGGTATCGCCACCGTCCCGGCGGGCTCCACCGGCAAGGCGGGCGCCCCGACCGGCGGCCACAACCTCTCCGTGTACGCGGGTTCGGACAAGGCCCACCAGGCCGCCTCGCTGAAGTTCGTCAACTTCATGACGTCGGCGAAGTCCCAGGCGACCATCGCGCTGAAGAACTCCACGCTGCCCACGCGTGACGACGCCTACACCGCCGAGGTCAAGGCCAACCCGGGCATCGCCGGCTACCAGACGGTCCTCCCGGCCGCCCAGCCGCGCCCGGCGCTGCCCGAGTACGGCTCCCTGTGGGGCCCGCTCGACACCGAGCTGCCGAAGATCGCGGGTGGCAAGGTGTCCCTGAACAAGGGCCTGAGCAACGCCGAGCTGGCGATCGCCAAGCTGGTCCCGGACTTCAGCAAGTGAGCCCGTGTGGCCGCCGGGTCCTTCCGAGAGGGAAGGACCCGGCGGCCACCGGCTGTGTGCGTCCAAATCCTGATCTTGCAGAAGGTGTCGAACCATGACAGTCGCCATCGATCGAGCAACCGGCAAGCGCCACGGTGACCGAGCACCGCGCTCCGGCCGGAAGCAGCGTCTCAAGCACGCGTACCAGAAGTACTGGTACGCGTACGCGATGATCGCTCCGGTCGTCGTCGTACTCGGTGGACTGGTGCTCTATCCGCTGGTGCGGGGCATCTATCTGACGTTCACGGACGCCAACAGCCTCAACTCGGCCCGCACGATCGGCGTCAACCACATCGACGCCACCTACAAGTTCATCGGCCTGGACAACTACAAGGACATCCTGTGGGGTCCGACGTCGTACGACCGCTTCTGGTCGCACTTCATCTGGACCATCGCCTGGACCGTCCTGTGCGTCGCCCTGCACTACTGCATCGGCCTGGGCCTCGCGCTGCTGCTCAACCAGAAGCTGCGCGGCCGTACCCTCTACCGGCTGGTCCTGGTGCTGCCGTGGGCCGTGCCGACCTTCGTCACCGTCTTCGGCTGGCGTTTCATGCTCGCCGACAGCGGCATCATCAACTCCATGCTCGACGCGGTGCACCTGCCGTCGCCGGCGTGGCTGGAGGACACCTTCTGGCAGCGGTTCGCGGCGATCATGGTCAACACCTGGTGCGGTGTCCCGTTCATGATGGTCTCGCTGCTCGGCGGACTGCAGTCCATCGACGGCACGCTGTACGAGGCCGCCGAGATGGACGGCGCGAACAAGTGGCAGCAGTTCCGCTTCGTGACCCTGCCGGGCCTGCGGTCGGTCAGCTCCACCGTCGTGCTCCTCGGCATCATCTGGACCTTCAACCAGTTCGCGGTGATCTTCATCCTCTTCGGCAACACCGCGCCGGACGCTCAGATCCTCGTCACCTGGGCCTACTACCTCGGCTTCGGCCAGCAACCGCGCGACTTCGCGCAGTCGGCGGCCTACGGCATGCTGCTGCTGGCCATCCTGATCGTCTTCACCTCCTTCTACCGCCGCTGGCTGAACCGCAATGACCAGCAGCTCGCGATCTGAGGCAGGAGTCTCCATGAGCACCACCACACTTCAGACGCCTCCGGTCGAGCAGACCTCCCGGAACGGGGAGGCGCCCCAGCCGGCCCGCAAGCGAGTTCGGCGCGGCCTCGTCGGCTCGCTCGTCTCCCACGGCATCCTCATCGTCGCGAGCCTGGTCGCGCTGTTCCCGATCGCCTGGCTCGTCTTCCTGTCCCTCGGCCCGGAGCAGGACGACTACCTCCACCCCGGACGCATCTGGGACACGATGACGTTCGACAACTACTCCTTCGTGCTCCAGCAGACGAACTTCTTCGAGTGGATGAAGAGTTCGCTCATCGTCTCGCTCGGCACCACGGTCGTCGGCGTGATGATCGCGGCCACCACCGGCTACGCGGTCTCGCGCATGCGCTTCCCCGGCTACAAGAAGTTCATGTGGGTCCTGCTGGTCACCCAGATGTTCCCGATCGCCGTACTGATCGTGCCGATGTACCAGATCCTCTCGGACCTGCAGCTCATCGACTCCTACCTCGGCCTGATCCTCGTCTACTGCTCGACGGCGGTGCCCTACAGCGCCTGGCTGCTCAAGGGCTACTTCGACACCATCCCGTTCGAGATCGACGAGGCCGGCCGGGTCGACGGGCTGAGCCCCTTCGGCACCTTCTTCCGGCTGATCCTGCCGCTCGCCAAGCCGGGTCTCGCGGTGGCCGCGTTCTACAACTTCATCACCGCGTTCGGTGAGGTCGCCTTCGCCTCGACGTTCATGCTGGACGACTCGAAGTACACCTTCGCCGTCGGACTCCAGACCTTCGTCAGCGAGCACGACTCGCAGCGCAACCTGGCGGCCGCGACGGCCGTGCTGATCGCGATACCCGTCTCCGCCTTCTTCTACCTCGTGCAGAAGAACCTGGTGACCGGACTCACCTCGGGCGGCACGAAGGGCTGATCCACCCAGGACAGCCCAGCACGCCCAGTACGCCCAGGGCTCCCGCGCGCTCCAAGCGCGCGGGTGGCGGCCGCGGTGCCCATCCGACCCCGCCGGTACCGCGGCCGCCTCATTTCCCCGCCCTGCGTCGACGTCTTTCCCCCGTGCTCCCGGCCTCGCGTGAGCACGGGTCTGCCCCCACAGCCGAATTCCTCCCCACGCCCGACCGCGCTCGGACACGGGGACCCTCATCGCATCAAGGACGCCATGAGCCAGCACTCCGCCGACCAGGCCCCGAACTCCGTTCTCGCCACCGTCGCCGCGCACCGCGACTGGTGGCGCGACGCGGTGATCTACCAGGTCTATCCGCGCAGCTTCGCCGACAGCAACGGCGACGGCATGGGCGACCTGGAGGGCGTACGTTCCCGACTCCCGTACCTGCGCGACCTCGGCGTGGACGCCGTGTGGCTCAGCCCCTTCTACGCCTCGCCGCAGGCCGACGCCGGCTACGACGTGGCGGACTACCGGGCCGTCGACCCCATGTTCGGCAACCTGCTGGACGCCGACGCGCTCATCCGCGACGCCCACGGACTCGGGCTGCGCATCATCGTCGACCTGGTGCCCAACCACTCCTCCGACCAGCACGAGTGGTTCAAGCGCGCCCTGCGCGAGGGCCCCGGCTCCGACCTGCGCGACCGCTACCACTTCCGTCCCGGCAAGGGCGAGGACGGCGAGCTGCCGCCCAACGACTGGGAGTCCATCTTCGGCGGCCCGGCCTGGACCCGGGTCACCGAGCCGGACGGCACCCCGGGCGAGTGGTACCTGCACCTCTTCGCGCCCGAGCAGCCCGACTTCAACTGGGAACACCCGGCCGTGGGCGACGAGTTCCGCTCGATCCTGCGGTTCTGGCTGGACATGGGCGTCGACGGCTTCCGCATCGACGTCGCGCACGGCATGGTCAAGGCCGAGGGACTGCCGGACCTCGGCGACCGCGAGCAGCTGAAACTGCTGGGCAACGATGTCATGCCGTTCTTCGACCAGGACGGCGTGCACGACATCTACCGGCAGTGGCGCACGATCTGCGACGAGTACTCCGGCGAGCGCATCTTCGTCGCCGAGGCGTGGACGCCCACCGTCGAGCGCACCGCCAACTACGTGCGCCCCGACGAGCTGCACCAGGCCTTCAACTTCCAGTACCTGGGCTCCCACTGGGAAGCGGCCGAGCTGCGCGCGGTGATCGACCGCACGCTCGACGCGATGCGTCCGGTCGGTGCCCCCTCCACCTGGGTGCTGTCCAACCACGACGTCACCCGGCACGCCACCCGGTTCGCCAACGAGGCCGGCCTCGGCACCCAGATCCGCACCGCGGGCGACCGCGAGCTCGGTCTGCGCCGGGCCCGCGCGGCGAGCCTGCTGATGCTGGCGCTGCCCGGTTCCGCCTACGTCTACCAGGGCGAGGAGCTCGGCCTGCCCGACGTCGTCGACCTGCCGGACGAGGTGCGCCAGGACCCCGCCTACTTCCGGGGCGCCGGACAGGACGGCTTCCGCGACGGCTGCCGGGTGCCGATCCCGTGGACCCGCACCGGTTCCTCGTACGGCTTCGGCGACGGCGGCAGCTGGCTGCCGCAGCCCGCCGAGTGGGCCGGACTGAGCGTCGAGGCGCAGACCGGCGAGGAGGGCTCCACCCTGGAGCTGTACCGCGCCGCGCTCGCCGTCCGGCGCGAGCGGTCCGACCTCGGCGCGGGGGAGAGCGTCGAATGGCTGACGGCACCCGAGGGCGTCCTCGCCTTCCGGCGCGGCGACTTCGTCTGCACCGCGAACACCGGGGGCGAGGCCGTGACCGTCCCGGCGTACGGCCGGGTGCTCGTCACCAGCGGCGAGGTGACCCTGTCGCAGGACGGCGAGGCGAAGCTGCCCGCCGACACGACTGTGTGGTGGGCGGTCTGACCCACACGTGAGCGGTGCTCCCGGTCCTGACCACCGGAGCACCGTTCGTCCCATGGGTGGGGTAACCCATGCGAGAGCGGTGCTCCGGTTCCTGACGACCGGAGCACCGCTTTTCTGCGCGCGCTCCCTCATCCCACCCCGTTTCCCTCACAGGGATCGACAAGAACTCGCGCAAGAGCCAAGCCGAGTTCGTCTGCTCCTTCTGTGGCCTGACCTGCAACGCGGACAGCAACGCAGCGATCGACGCCGCGGCATGACGGGGCGGGATTCCCCGCCCCCCGGCGCTCAGCCGGTGCCGGAGGGACGACACCGCGGGAACAGTGGTCGAGTGTCCGTGAACCTCAACCCGGCCGGGTTGGAATCCCCCTCTTTCAGGCAGGGGGAGGATGTCCGTCCCGGAGGCTGGCGATGACGTCGCCGTCGGGGACGCCGGTGTCGGCAGCGGCGGGCCGGCCGGGCCGGAATCGCGGGCGGTCCGCCGAGTGCCGGCGCGACGGTCACCAGCAGCCGGGGGACCCTTCTTCGTCGTAAGGCCATCGGGGTGCGGCTCCTCTCGGGGCCGGTCGGCACGTCCGCGGGGCGCGGGAGCCGACCCGTGTGGAGCGTGGGACCGCCCAAGGGGGCACGTCAATAAGGAAGTTGAAAGTTCTTTCGACATCTTGCTGAAACTTTGTCGTAAGCGGTACCTTCCGATTCCCCCACCCGCACGACGAAGTGCAGGAGTACCCCACATGGCAAGGAAATCGCTAGCGGCCTCGTTCGCCCTCGTGGCGGGCCTGGCGGTCACCGTGACCGTTCCTCCCGGTACGGCGGCGGCCTCGCCGCCCGGCACCAAGGACGTCACCGCCGTCATGTTCGAGTGGAAATTCGACTCGGTCGCCAAGGAATGCACCAACACGCTGGGCCCCGCCGGCTACGGCTACGTCCAGGTGTCCCCGCCCGCCGAGCACATACAGGGCTCGCAGTGGTGGACCTCGTACCAGCCCGTGAGCTACAAGATCGCCGGACGGCTCGGCGACGCCACCGCCTTCAAGAACATGGTCACCACCTGCCACGCGGCCGGTGTGAAGGTCGTGGCGGACACGGTGATCAACCACATGGCCGCCGGATCCGGTACCGGCACGGGAGGTTCTTCGTACACGAAGTACAACTACCCGGGCCTCTACTCGGCCGCCGACATGGACAACTGCACGTCCAGCATCAGCGACTACACCAACCGCGCCAACGTCCAGAACTGCGAACTCGTCGGTCTCGCCGACCTGGACACCGGCGAGGACTACGTCCGGTCCGCGATCGCCGGCTACATGAACACCCTGCTCGGCTACGGCGTCGACGGGTTCCGGGTCGACGCGGCCAAGCACATGCCGGCCGCCGACCTCGCCAACATCAAGTCCCGGCTGAGCAATCCGTCCGTCTACTGGAAGCAGGAGGCCATCTACGGCGCGGGCGAGGCCGTCCAGCCCACCGAGTACACCGGAAACGGCGACGTCCAGGAGTTCCGCTACGCCTACGACCTCAAGCGGGTCTTCAACAACGAGAACCTCGCCTACCTCAAGAACTACGGTGAGGGCTGGGGCTACATGAGCAGCTCGGTCTCCGCCGTCTTCGTCGACAACCACGACACCGAGCGCAACGGCTCGACGCTCAACTACAAGGACGGGGCGAACTACACCCTCGCCAACGTCTTCATGCTCGCCTACCCGTACGGCGCCCCCGACGTCAACTCGGGCTACGAGTGGTCGAACATCGACGCCGGACCGCCCAACGGCGGTACTGTCAACGCCTGTTGGCAGGACGGCTGGAAGTGTCAGCACGCCTGGCCGGAGATCAGGTCGATGGTCGCCTTCCGCAACGCCACCCGAGGGCAAGCCCTTTCCAACTGGTGGGACAACGGCAACGACGCGATCGCTTTCGGCCGGGGCGGCAAGGGCTTCGTGGCCATCAACCACGAGACCTCCACGCTGAGCCGGACGTACAGCACCTCGCTCGCCGCGGGCACGTACTGCAACGTCCAGAACAACACCAGCATCACGGTGAACAGTTCGGGCCAGTTCACGGCGACGCTGGGCGCCAACACGGCCCTCGCGATCTACGCGGGCAAGTCCAGCTGCTGAAAAGCCTTTCTGCACATTGCAAGACTCTTGCTGTAAACCTTGCGTGAGCGATACGGTCACGCGGGCGTTCGGCATCGTGGCCGAAACGCTGCGCGGGGTCGGACCCGAGTACGCCGTAATCGCTAGGAGTTCACGACTGTGGACCTGATACCGAGAGGGACGGCAGGCCGCACCAGCCGTCCCAGGCTGCGAGCAGCCGTCCTCGCCGCCGCATTGGCCGTATCGCTTGCGCAACCCCTTGTGGCGCGGGCCCAGACCCCGCCCGCACCGCCGTCGGACGCGAAGCTCGCCGCCGCGCCGACGCGGCACGACGTCACCCGTGACCAGTTCTACTTCGTGATGCCGGATCGTTTCGCCAACGGCGACACGTCCAATGACGAGGGCGGTCTGACCGGTTCGAGGATGTCGACCGGGTACGACCCCACCGACAAGGGCTTCTACCAGGGCGGTGACCTCAAGGGCCTGACGAAGCGGCTCGACTACATCAAGGGCCTCGGCACCACCGCCATCTGGATGGCGCCGATCTTCAAGAACCAGCCCGTCCAGGGCACCGGCAAGGACGCCTCGGCGGCCTACCACGGCTACTGGATCACCGACTTCACCAAGGTCGACCCGCACTTCGGCACCAACAAGGACCTTCAGACGCTGATCTCCAAGGCCCACGGCAAGGGCATGAAGGTCTTCTTCGACGTCATCACCAACCACACGGCCGATGTCGTCGACTACGAGGAGAAGTCCTACAACTACCTCTCCAAGGGCGCCTTCCCGTACCTCACCAAGGACGGCAGGCCGTTCGACGACGCGGACTACGCGGCCGGTGCCAAGGGATTCCCGTCGGTGGGCTCCGGCTCCTTCCCCCGGACGCCGGCGGTTCCCGCCGCGAAGAAGAACGTCAAGGTCCCGTCGTGGCTCAACGACTCGACGATGTACACCAACCGCGGCGACTCCACCTACGCCGGTGAGTCCACCACGTACGGCGACTTCTCCGGCCTCGACGACCTGTGGACCGAGCGTCCCGAGGTCGTCAGCGGCATGGAGAAGATCTACGAGAAGTGGGTCAGGGACTTCGGCATCGACGGCTTCCGGATCGACACCGTGAAGCACGTGAACATGGAGTTCTGGACGCAGTGGGCGACCGCCCTCGACGCGTACGCCGCCAAGCACGGGCGCAAGGACTTCTTCATGTTCGGCGAGGTCTACTCCGCCGACACCTCGATCACCTCGCCCTACGTCACCCAGGGCCGTCTCGACGCCACGCTCGACTTCCCCTTCCAGGACGCGGCCCGCAGCTACGCCTCGCAGGGCGGCAGCGCGCGGAAGCTGGCGTCCGTCTTCGGCGACGACTACAAGTACACGACCGACAAGGCCAACGCCTACGAGCAGGTCAACTTCCTCGGCAACCACGACATGGGCCGCATCGGGTACTTCCTGAACCAGGACAACCCGAAGGCGAGCGACGCCGAGCTGCTGAAGAAGGACGAGCTGGCCAACGAGCTGATGTTCCTCAGCCGTGGCAACCCGGTCGTCTACTACGGCGACGAGCAGGGCTTCACCGGCTCCGGCGGCGACAAGGACGCCCGGCAGACGATGTTCGCCTCCAAGATCGCCGACTACCTCGACGACGACGAGATCGGCACCGCCCGCACCCACGCGAGCGACGCCTACGACACGAAGGCGCCGCTCTACCGGCAGATCAGCGCTCTCTCCAAGCTCCGCAAGGACAACCCGGCCCTCGCGGACGGCGTCCAGACGGAGCGGTACGCCGCGGACGGCGCCGGTGTGTACGCCTTCTCCCGCACGGACGCGAAGACCGGGACCGAGTACGTCGTCGCCGTGAACAACGCCGACGAGGCGAAGGAGGCGACGTTCGCGACAGGCTCGGCGAACATGGACTTCCGCACGGTCTACGGCACTTCGCCCTCGGTCAAGAGTGACGCGGACAAGAAGGTCACGGTCACCGTCCCGGCCGGTTCGTCGATCGTCCTCAAGGCCGCGGGCCGGCTCGGCACCCCCGCCTCGAAGCCGACCCTGACCCTGAAGGCCCCCGAGGCGGGCGCCACCGGGACCGTCGAACTCTCGGCGGACGTCTCCGGCGGACAGCTCGACCGGGTCGTCTTCGCCGCCCAGGTCGGCAACGGCTCCTGGCGCACCCTCGGCTCCGCCGACCACGCCCCGTACAAGGTCACCCAGGCCATCGGCGCGGACGTACCGGCCGGAACCGCCCTGCGCTACAAGGCCGTCGTCGTCGACTCGGCCGGCCGCACCGCGAGCGCCACGGCCGGTTCCACCACCGGCACCGTGCCCGCCGCCGAGATCCCGACGGCCTCCTCGCGCGACTACGCGGTCGTCCACTACAAGCGCACCGACGACGACTACACCGACTGGCGCCTCTACGCCTGGGGCGACCTCGCCGACGGCGAGTCCACCACCTGGCCCGCCGGACACGACTTCGTCGGCCGCGACGCCTACGGCTCCTTCGCCTACGTGAAGCTGAAGCCCGGAGCCTCCAGCGTCGGCTTCCTGGTCATCGACAAGGACGGCAACAAGGACGTCTCGTCCGACCGCACCATCGACGTCACCAAGACGGGCGAGATCTGGGTCGAGCAGGGCAAGGACACCGTCCTGACCGAGCAGCCCGACCTGCCCGCCCAGGACAGGACCAAGGCGGTCCTGCACTACCACCGCGCCGACGGCGACTACGCCGGCTGGGGTCTGCACACCTGGACCGGCGCCGCGGCGCCCACGGACTGGACGAAGCCCCTGGAGCCGGTGCGCACCGACGCCTACGGCGCCGTGTACGAGGTGCCGCTCGCCGAGGGTGCCACCAGCCTGAGCTACATCCTCCACAAGGGCGACGACAAGGACCTGCCCACCGACCAGTCGCTGGACATCACGGCGAACGGCCACGAGGTGTGGCTGCTGGGCGGCCAGGAGAAGTACCTGCTGCCGCAGCCCAAGGGCAGCGCGGCCGCACTCGACCTGACCACGTCCAAGGCCGTCTGGATCGACCGGTACACGGTCGCCTGGAACGGCTCCGACGCCGCGGTGTCCACCCAGCTCCTCTCCTCCCACGACGGCTCGATCGCCGTCAAGGGCGGCGGGCTGACCAGCGACGACGAGCGCTGGCTGCGGCTGTCCAAGACCACCCTCACCGACGCCCAGAAGGCCAAGTACCCGCACCTGAAGGCGTACACCGCCTGGACCGTCGACCCGCGCGACCGCGACCGGGTGCGCTCCGCGCTCGGCGGCCAGCTCGTCGCCTCGCAGCGGGCCGCGAACGGCGCCGTGCTCGCGGCGACCGGCGTGCAGATCGCCGGAGCCCTCGACGACCTGTACCCCGCGTCGAAGGCGCACCTCGGGCCGGTCTTCCGCGACGGTGTCCCCACCCTCTCGGTGTGGGCCCCGACCGCCCAGTCCGTGAGCCTCGACCTCGACGGCTCCACCGTCGCCATGAAGCGCGACGGCACCAGCGGTGTCTGGTCCGTCACGGGGAAGAAGTCCTGGACGGGCAAGCCCTACCGCTACACCGTGAAGGTGTGGGCGCCGACCACCCGGAAGATCGTCACCAACAAGGTGACCGACCCGTACTCGGTGGCCCTGACCACCGACTCGAAGCAGAGCCTGGTCGTCGACCTCGACGCCAAGTCCCTCGCCCCGTCCGGCTGGTCCTCGCTCAAGAAGCCCAAGGCCGTGGCGCTGAAGGACGCGCAGATCCAGGAACTGCACGTCCGCGACTTCTCGGTGGCGGACAAGACCGTCCCCGCGAAGGACAAGGGCACCTACCTCGCCTTCGCCGACAAGAACAGCGACGGCTCGAAGCATCTGAGGAAGCTGGCCGCGTCCGGCACCTCGTACGTGCACCTGCTGCCCGTCTTCGACATGGCCACCGTTCCCGAGAAGAAGGCGGACCAGCAGTCCACCGACTGCGACCTCGCCTCCTACGCCGCCGACTCCGAGAAGCAGCAGGAGTGCGTGGCGAAGACCGCCGCCAAGGACGCCTACAACTGGGGCTACGACCCGTACCACTACACGGTCCCCGAGGGCTCCTACGCCACCGACCCCGACGGCACCGGACGCACGGTCGAGTTCCGCAGGATGGTCAAGTCGCTGAACGAGGACGGCCTGCGGGTCGTCATGGACGTGGTCTACAACCACACCGCCGCCAGCGGCCAGGCCGACACCAGCGTCCTCGACAAGGTCGTCCCCGGCTACTACCAGCGGCTCCTCGCCGACGGCAGCGTGGCCAACTCCACCTGCTGCTCCAACACGGCGACCGAGAACGCCATGATGGGCAAGCTGGTGGTCGACTCGATCGTCACCTGGGCCAAGGAGTACAAGGTCGACGGCTTCCGCTTCGACCTCATGGGACACCACCCCAAGGCCAACATCCTCGCGGTCCGGAAGGCCCTGGACGGGCTCACCCCCGCGAAGGACGGCGTCGACGGCAAGAAGATCATCCTGTACGGCGAGGGCTGGAACTTCGGTGAGGTCGCCGACGACGCCCGGTTCGTCCAGGCCACCCAGAAGAACATGGCGGGGACGGGCATCGCGACCTTCTCCGACCGCGCCCGCGACGCCGTCCGCGGCGGCGGCCCCTTCGACTCCGACCCCGGCGTCCAGGGCTTCGCCTCGGGCCTGTACACCGACCCCAACTCCTCCACGGCCAACGGCACCACGGCCGAGCAGAAGGCCCGCCTGCTGCACTACCAGGACCTCATCAAGGTCGGCCTGAGCGGCAACCTGGCGGCGTACCGCTTCACCGACTCCGCCGGCAAGGAGGTCAAGGGCTCCGAGGTCGACTACAACGGACAGCCCGCCGGTTACGCGGCCGCGCCGGGTGACGCGCTCGCCTACGCCGACGCCCACGACAACGAGTCGCTCTTCGACGCGCTGACGTACAAGCTGCCCGCGACGACGAGCGCCGCGGACCGGGCCCGGATGCAGGTCCTGGCGATGGCGACGGCCACCCTCTCGCAGGGTCCGTCCCTCTCCCAGGCGGGCTCCGACCTGCTGCGCTCCAAGTCCCTGGACCGCAACTCCTTCGACAGCGGTGACTGGTTCAACGCCATCCACTGGAACTGCCAGGACGGCAACGGATTCGGTCGCGGACTGCCGCCGGCCGCCGACAACACCTCCAAGTGGCCCTACGCGAAGCCCTTGTTGACGACCGTCTCGGTGGGCTGCGCCCAGATCGGCGGCGCCTCGGCCGCGTACCAGGACCTGCAGCGCATCCGTACGAACGAGAAGGTCTTCTCGCTCTCCACGGCAGGCGAGGTGCAGTCGAAGCTCTCCTTCCCGCTGTCCGGGAAGGAAGAGACGGCCGGAGTGATCACCGTGCGCCTCGGCGACCTCGTGATCGTCTTCAACGCGACCCCGGAGAAGCAGAAGCAGGCCGTCGGCTCCCTGGCCGGTACCGGGTACAAGCTGCACCCGGTGCAGGCGGCGGGCGCGGACCCGGTCGTCAAGTCCTCGTCCTACACGAAGGGCACGGGCTCCTTCACCGTCCCGGCCCGCACGGTGGCGGTGTTCACCCGGACCTCGTGACAGCGACCCCGTGACAGCGGCCTGACCCGGTGGGGGCGGAGCCGGACACCCGGAACACATTCGGGACCGGATCCGCCCCCGCCGTCTTTCCGGCCCTGCGGCTAGGCTGACCGGGACCTTCCAGGGAACAGGAGCGCCCATGCCGCAGATCATCGTCGAGACCTCCCCAGCCCTCGACCACGTCGAATGGGGCGCGTTCGCGCTCGCGCTGCACCCCCTGATCGTCGAGATCGCGGACGCGCGGCTGGAGGCGTGCAAGTTGCTCACCCTGCGGGGCGAGTACGAGGCTGTGGGGGATGCGGTGGCCACGGGCACGGGTGGTCCCGCCATCGTCCACGTCACCATCGGACTGCTGGCCGGCCGCAGCGAGGAGACCAAGGCTGAGCTCTCCGAGGCCACGCTGGACCTGCTGCGCAAACACATCGAGCCCACGGACGGGGTCACTCTGTACGTGTCCGCCGAGGTGCGCGACCTCGACCCGTCGTACCGCAAGTTCGTGGCGTAGTCCCCCGGCCCGGGGACGGGGCGCGGACCGTGCGGGGCCGGGGCCCGCGACCGTTCCTACGGCGCGGGCGGCGAGGCGAGCGCGAGCAGCCGGACGGCGAGGTCGGTGAACGGCCCGTCGCCCGGCTCGTTCCTGAGACCCCCGCGCAGCACTTCGGCGACCTCCGCGTCGTGGGCGGCGCTCACCGCCGCCAGGGCCGCGAAGTCCTGCACGAGCTGCACCTCCAGCTCGCGGCGCGGAATCCGCCGCCCGTCCAGCCAGATCAGCGCGGTCGACTCGACGAGCGAGATCCAGGAGCGGATCACCAGCTCCAGCCGGGCGGGCGGTTCCTCGATCTCCAGGTGCGACAGGACCTGGAGGTACGCGGCCTGCCGCACCGCGTCGACGAGGGCGTTGGTGGTGGACGAGCCGACGGCCGGGCCGCCCCGCATCAACGCGGCGAAACCGGGGCCGTGGTCGTCCACGAAGTCGAAGAACCGGCGCATCACCCGCAGCAGCCGGGCCCCCAGCGGCCCCTCGCGGGGCTCCACGAACCTGCCCGCGAGATCGTCGGCGGCGCGCTGCAACGCGGCCTCGTACAGGCTGAGTTTGCCGGGGAAGTAGTGGTACACGAGTGGTCGTGAGATGCCCGCGACCGAGGCTATCTCGTCGATGGAGACCTCGTCGGGCGAGCGTCGGCTGAACAGATCGAGGGCGACGCCGATCAACTGCTGCCGTCGCTCCTCGACACCCATCCTGCGGCGAACCCCGGTAGTCATGCGAACACCTTACCGATCGGATCAGGCCCCGAACGGGCCGGCCCGAGGGTCGATGTTCACCTGGCGGGCACGATTCGCCCACAGGACCTCCGCGGAACACGGAACGGCCGCACCGCTCAGCGCAGCCCCGTGATGCCCCGGCCGTCCTCCAGCGTCCCCTTCAGTTCGGCCTGCGCCCCCTGCTTCGTCCGTACGGTGAGGAGGGGGCCCCGCGCCGACCCGCGCACCCCGCCCGTCGCGTCGACCGACGCCGTGTCCGCGCTCCCGGCCGCGAGGAGGTACCAGGCCCCCGCACCCGACTTCCACAGCACCCCGGCCAGCACATGGGGATCGCGGGAGCCGCACGCCGGGGAGTTCTCGGCCTTCGCGGCGACCGCCCCGTACGGTCCGCCCGGAGTGCGGAACTGTGCCTGCACCCGGGTGCCGCCGCCCCGCCAGGTGTCGGCCCGGGTGCACACCCAGTCCGCCGGTCCGCTCCCGTCGGGCAGCGGCTGGCGCGCGAACCGCCAGGCGTTCACGGTGCGCACGCCCCCCGAACGCACGGAGGCCAGCGAGCACGCGAACGGTGCCCAGTCGCGCAGATCCGCGGCGCCCGCCGCCTCCCGGGGCGCGCCGGGCCGACCCGAGGTGAGGTGGGCCGGGATCAGCTCGCCGAGGTCGGTCAGCAGACGGCTGCCGGAACCGTCCTTGATCTGGAGCACGTTCCACGAGGTGCACGTGCCGGACTGCGGCGGGCCGGCCAGCGGGGAGGTGGCGCCGTCCGCGGACAGGGTCAGGTCCATCGCCCCCGCCGACGGCTTCAGCAGATCGCGCTCGGCGGCCCGCTTCACCCAGGGGGCGGTCAGATAACGGACGTTGCCGTCGGCCCGTCCCAGCACCACAGCGCTCGCCTCGGCCCCGCGCGCCCCGTCGACCCGCGCGAAGTCGAGGGCGGCGCCGCCCGTGCCGTCCTTCGGCTCGGCGTAGCGGGCGATGCGCAGACCGTCGTGCAGCAGCACCACCCGCGCCTGGTCGACCTCGCCCGCGTACAGCAGCTGGGGCGGTCCGGGCGGGGCGCCCGAAGGGGTCCCGGGCGTCGCCGAGACCTGCACGGACTCGCCGGGCCTGGCCCAGACGGCCAGCGCGCGGCGCAGCAGCGCGGTGTCCTTGACGAGGCCGCCGCGGGCCGGCCACACGGAGAAGTCGGTGCGCGCGGACGACTCCCAGGCCGTGGCCGGCACCCGCTCGAGACGGGCCGGGTCGAGGGCGGCCTCGGCAGCCGGGTTCTGCGCGTAGGAGGGCGCCGCCGCGCCGTCCGGGCCCCAGCCGTCGCCCGGCAGCCCGAGCAGCGCGCCGCACACGACCACGGCCGCGGTGGCGGCGAGTGCCGCCTTCAGATGCTGCCTGCGCCGCATCAGGTCGGTGGGCCGGGCGTGCAGCGAACAAGGGTCGAACTCGGGCGATCCGAGCAGGGCGTCCCGCGGCTCGACGGCCGAGGCCTCCTTCAGCGCGGCGGCCGGGTTCGCGACACCCGCCGCGGCCAGCATCCTGCACAGGTTCGCGTCGGACAGCTTCTCCAGACCGCGCAGCACGTACCCGGCGCGGGCCGGCCCCGAGAGCGCGGACAGCCGCTGGTCCAGGGCCAGTTCGTCGGCTCCGCCCGAGCGCGGGAAGAGCCGCAGACCCCACACGTGGGGGAGCAGGGGCGGCAGCTGGGACCGCTTGGGCCAGGCCCGCCGCCGCAACGGCAGTCCCGCCTCCAGCGCCGTACGCACCACCTGGAGGCGTACGAAGGCGTAGCCCGGGTCGCTCTCGCGGCCGCCGCCGCTCTGCTGCGCCGGGATGACCGAGGCGTCGCCCGAGGTCCGGCCGCGCGGCAGCGCCCGCTGGGTGAGGGCGTGCGCGGTCAGCACCCGGCGGTTGCGGCCGAGGCTCGGCGGAAGGATCAGATAGGCGAGCCGGACCAGCCGCGGGTAGTGCTCGACGAGCGCGGCCTCGGCCTGCTCGACGTCGACGACCGCTCCGGAGGAGGCTGCGGGGCGCGGGGCTACATCCTGTGACTGCACGTTCAGCAGAACGAGCGAATCGTCGGATGGTCACCGGCCGCCCCGGCGGCTCAGTGCCCGGGGTCCTCCGGGTCCCGGGGCTCCACGAGCAGCCGCGCGTAGTTGGCCATCGACCGCTGGTAGCGCGGCAGATGGGGGGCGAGCGCGCCGATCACCAGGGAGAGGCCCTCGCGTTCACGGCCGAGGTCGGCGAGACAGAGCGCCAGACAGGCCCGTACGGCGTCGTCCAACTCGTCCGAGGGGGCGACCAGTTCGGGGGCGAGGAGCTTGACGCCCTCGTCCGGCTGCCCGAGGTTCCGCAGCGAGCTGGCGAGCTGGATCTTCGCGCGCCGGCCCCGGTACCCGCTCAGGCCGCGGGCCAGCGCCTCCCGGTACAGCGGCACGGCGAGGTCGGAGTGGCCCGTCGAGTCCCAGGCGCAGGCCCGCTCGAAGGGGGCCAGCGGACTGTCCGCGGGCAGTTCGGAGACGAGGGAGTCGATCACCGCCCGGAACTCCGCGGCCCGCTCTTCCTCGTAGTCGTCGAAGCGGGCCCAGGCCGCCGTCGTACGCTCTTCCCAGTCTTCGTTCACGGGTGACACCCTCGCACGGCTGTGCCCCTCGCGGTATCGGGTTCACCGCCTGGGGCGGTGGCCGATTGAGCACGGCGCCGCCGGGAGCCGTATCGAAGGCAGAGCCCTCGCCGGGGCTCTCCTCGGCGTGAACGCCGACAGGTACCGGAGGAACGTATGAGGTTGACACGCGAGAAGCTTCTGGCCGGGGCGGCCGTGGCCGTCCTGCTGGCACTGACCGGCTGCGGAGGCTCGGACGACGAGGGCGGGGCGGCGAAGGAGACCGTCCCGGCCACGGCGACCGGCAGCCTGGAGGACCTCGCGGCAGAGGTGAAGTGCAAGCCGGACATCCAGACCGACGCGGACGAGATCCGCCAGGGCGTCTGCAAGATCAGCTCGGGCAAGTTCATCCTGGCGACGTTCGCCACCGACCGCGGCCAGCGCGAGTGGCTCGACGGGGCCAAGGACTACGGCGGGTCGTACCTGGTGGGCGCCAAGTGGGTCGCCGTCGGGGACCAGAAGATGGTGACGAGCCTGCGCGGCCGGCTCGGCGGGAACCTGGAGCAGGGCGTCTCGCACCACGCGGGAGGCGGCGACGGCGCGGGAACCGAGACGGGGCACTCGGGTCACCACAGCGGCTAGACCGGGCGGGAGCCGGGGAGCCGGGGAGCCGGGGAGCCGGGGAGCCGGAGGACCGGGAACGAAAGAGGAGACAAAAGAAAGGCCGGTGGCGGGAGATCCCGCCACCGGCCTTTCTCATGGGGGCTACTTGCAGCGCTTGCCGCTGTTGATGCAGGTGACCATCTTGTTCATCAGGGCGTCGTCGAAGACGTTGATGAAGTCGTCGTGGTCGGTGGTGGGCTTGTGCAGCTGCTCCGGGAAACCGTCCACCGCGTAGGCGTTCTTGATCTGCCCGTTGGTGAGGGTCGGGGCCCGGAAGCCGTAGACCAGCTTCATCGTCAGCTGCGGAATGGCCTTGAAGCCGTTCGCGCAGTTGCCCTGGGCGTCGGCGAAGGCCACGTGGGTACGGTGGTTCGCGCTGTCGGCGTTCACGCCGTCCCAGCAGCTCTGGAAGGCGAAGGTGCGGACCACGTTGCTGCCGCGGGGGCAGATCGGGTACTGCGCCGTCAGCTGCACCTTGTTCTCGAAGCCGGTGCAGCTCCAGTGGGCGTTGGCGTTGGCGAGACCGTTGGTCGTGGTCTTCGCGTCACCGGTGATGATCCGCAGGAACTTCGGCATCGCGACGACCTTGCTCTTCGCGTTGCCGACGAACTTGATCTGCGCCTGCCGGACCTGCTGGATCTGGCCGACGTTCAGTTCCTTGCCGCCACCGTCGTTGTTCTGGTCGAAGTCCTGCGTACCGTTCTGGATACGCACGACCGGCCAGTAGTACGACGACTTGTCGCCCTGGTTGGCGCAGGACGTCTGGGCCGCCGCGAACTTGTCGTTGTTGGCGAAGGCGTCGTTCGACTGGTTGCCGACGTAGTCGTGCAGGTGGTGCGCGCCGTTGGTGACACCGGGCGCCACGATCACGTTGTCGGTGTTGAACTTCTTGTTGGCGTTGACACCGCAGGACGACGTGAACGTCCCCGCGGAACCGGCCGCCTGCGTCCGGGCCTTGGCGGGCACGTTCGCCTGGACCTTCGTGATGTCCACGAAGTCGGCCGCCACCGGACCGTTGCCGGCCTGGCCGCCGTTGCCCGCCTGAGCGCCACCGGCGGGGGCACTCGCGCTCGCGCCGGCACCCGCTCCGGCACCCGCACCCGCACCCGCTCCGGCACCCGCACCGGCGGACGCGCTGGCGGACGGACTGGCCGCGGCGCCGCCGCCGTTGTTCTGCCCACCGGCGTTCGTCTGGTCGGCGGGGGTCCCCGTGCAGTTGGAGAGACCGTCGAGCCAGCCCGGAGCCTTTCCGCCGACCCGGTTGATCTCCAGCTTGATCCGGTCGAGGATCACCGACCGGTTCTGCTTCAGCGGCGTGAGGATGGAGTTCTGAACGAAACTCGCGTCCCTCGTCTGCGCGTCCCGGGTGGTGGCCAGCCGCTGGTAGGCGGCGGTGATCTGCTGGTCGAGCGTCGCCAGCTCTCCGTCGACCTCACCCCGTGCCTGCTTGGGCACGTTGGACAGCTTCTGCCCGACGTCCGGACAGGTGATGGTCGCCACCTGTGCGCCGGCGGCCTTGGTGGTGTTGGTGGTCGAGTTCTTCTCGTGTGCCGAGGCGTAGAAATTCGCCCAGACAAGCCCACCCCCACCGATCGCGAGCGCTGCCGACGCGGCAATGGCCCGAACGGCCAGCGGCGAACGTCGTTTTCGTATGTTGCGTCCCATGGAACTCCTCTGACTTCCTTGCGGGGCAGCGAGGCGCCCGACAGGAGTGAAGCGGCTCCGTTCCATACGCACGTGGCGGGTGGGGTGTTCAGGGGCCTCAGAAAAAAACTTGGAAGTCCATGAGAGCAATTCGGGCACAATAGGCTCAGAAGCCCGCGAATTCACGAGAGTTGATCTCGGAATTCAGGTTTGACGGCGCTTTTTGACTGAAATTCAGCAAGCCGGACGGGCGGACATCCCGAGCCGCCGCCGGGGCGCTCGGGCCGACTTCGTCCGGGACCTCCCGCCTGCCGAGGCCGATGACGGGTGTGTACCTCGATCGCCCTTTTCTGCCAAGGGAGTTGGAGCGGAACCGTCGATCCGGCGCCGGTCCGGCCCGCTCCCGGAGCGGCCCGCCGGGCGCCTCCACCCGCGAGGGTGGCAGCCGCTGACGGAGACGGTCCCGGCGTCGTACGTCCCCGGTGTGCGGAGCCGGCCGGCGCACCCGCGAAAGGGTCCGCCGGCCGGAGAAGCCGCTCACGGCGCAGGGCCCTCGCGCAGGGCGCGGGCGGGCTCGGGGGCCGGAACGTCGACAGGGCCGGGAATTGCCGGAATTCAGATCCCCAGAACCTTCGCCTCCACCGCCGGATCCAGTCCCACCGTCGGCCGGTCGGCCCGCACGGGCGCCACGCCGCCGCGTGACCGGAGCCAGCTCCAGGTGTCGGCGACGGTCTCCTGGACGGGCCGGCACCGGAGCCCCGCGCGCACGGCCCGGGACACGTCCGCCGAGTACAGCGCGGCCGCGTACTCGCCTCCCGGCGGTACCCACACCGGCAGTTGCGTCCACGGTTCGATCCCGGCGGCCAGGACGGTCTCGGGCTCCGTCCAGCGGAGATCGGCCCGCGCCCCGGTGACCCGCGCGCACGCGTCGAGCAGCGCCCCCATCGTGCTGTGCCCCGAGGGGCTCGCCAGGTTGTACGCCCCGTCGAGCTCCGCCTCCACCGCCCCGAGCGTCCAGTCCGCGAGGTCCCGGACGTCGATGTACTGGAGCGGCAGATCCCGCGGCCCCGGAGCGAGCACGGGTCCGCCCGCCGCGATCCGGTTCAGCCACCACGGCAGCCGCCCGATGTTCTCGTACGGTCCGAGGATCAGCCCGGACCGCACGAACAGCGAGCGTCCGGTGCCGAAGGCGTCGAGCGCGGCCAGTTCGCCGCCCCGCTTGTTCCTGGCGTAGTCGGTCCCGTCCGCCTCGGCCGACGCGCCTTCCACGAGCGGCGTGTTCTCGTCGTACCCGGCGGGGGCGGGCCACGCGTACACGGAACTGCTGGACACGTACACATGGCGGGCCACCCGCCCGGCCAGCAGACGTGCCGCGTCCAGGACGGCCCGCGGCGCCCCCGACCAGGTGTCCACGACGGCATCCCACTCGCCCGTGCCGTCGGCCAGCGCCGCGAGCCCGTCCGGCGTGGTGCGGTCGCCCAGCAACGACCGTACGCCGGGCGGGGGTTCGTGCCGTCCGCGGTGGAAGACGGTGACCTCCCACCCCTTGCCGAGCGCCGCCTCCGTGACCGCGCGTCCCACGAACTCCGTACCGCCCAGCATCAGAAGTCTCCGTGTCATGGGGACGACTCTGCACGGGAAACCCGTCCGGCCGCACGGGAATCTGCTGACAGAAGATCCGCCGGGTGCGCGCCCGCCGGGAACGCGGCCGCCCGGCCGCGGGTGTCGTCCTGTGGCCGGGCGGGGAGTTCAGCGGAGGTCCGCGGGTGTCAACGGCCTGTCGGGGGCGTGTACTTGTAGCCCACGCGGCGGACCGTCTGGATCACCTGCCGGTGTCGCGCGCCGAGCTTGCGGCGCAGCCGCGCGACATGGACGTCGACGGTCCGCCCGTCCCCGACGTGTCCGTAGCCCCACACGGTGGAGACCAACTGGTCGCGGCTGTGCACCCGGTGCGGATGCCGGACGAGATGCGCGAGCAGCTCGAACTCCAGGTAGGTGAGGTCCAGCGGCTGCCCGTCCACCTCGGCGGTGCGCTGCACGGTGTCGACGCGGACCAGCGGCTCGGCGCCGTCGTCACCGGCTCCGGCGGTCGGCGGCTCGGCCCGGTCCGTCACGGCGACCGGTACCAGGGACTGCTGGTCCGCCGGTACGAGCACCAGGTAGCCGATCATCGGCGGCTGCCCCGGCAGGACGGGCAGCGTGTTCTGGGGCGCGGGCAGCCACGTGGCGCCGGGGGGCAGGAAGGCGGAGACGTCCACCACCTCGTCCCGGTCGACGGCACGCAGTCGGTGCCGTCCCGGAGCGGTCGAGGACACGGGGGTGGAGGCTGTCTGGACGGAGGACAGGGAACGAGTGATCGCCATGAGAGGTCAGCTCTTTCGCGCGAGGAGTTCGTCGGGAGGTTCGACGACCGCGAGTTCGTGGTCGGAGCCGTCGAGGACGTACGTCGTGCGCGCTGGCCGAAGGCCGGGGTGTACGGCTTTAGAGGGCCGGCGCGTTCGTCGCGCCGCAACACACCCGGTCGAAGTCGTGGTGCTGACGGGAGGGCCAGAAGGGCTCGAGGTCATGGCGACCCGTCGCGGTGCACTTCTGGAAGATGGCCATGACCCCATTGAAGCAGACAAGGCCCCGTGACAGGAGCCTCCTCTCACTGCTCGGACACCTCGTTGGCGGGAAGTCGGCCCAGGCCCTGTCGTCACTTTCCCGCCTGCCCCGCGACCGCCCTCCGGGCGACGACGGGAAGGTGACGACAGGACCTCGCCCCCGTCAGCCCGTCAGACGTCTGCGCCAGACCAGGGGCGCCACGTCGATCGCCTGGTCCGGGTCGCCGTCCCAGGTCACGGACAGTCCGGCGCCGACGAGGGCGGCGACGACCTCGTGTCCGACGTCCGTCGTGGTCCGCGCCGAGCCGTCGAACCCGCCGTAGTGGAGGCTCAGTCCGTGCCCCTCGGCGGCGGACTCCGTGGACTGCCGGTGGAAGAACACGAAACCGCGGGCGTCCTCCCGCTCGGCGCCGATCTCGGTCATGCCGCAGTTGTGACAGCAGGTGAAGTGCTCGCGGGCGGTGATGCCGGTCTCCTCCAGGGCGCCGAAGGCGAGTGTCAGCCGCTCGGGGTCGGTGACCCCCTGCCAGGTCTCCTGCTCGGCCAGCCGTTCCCGCCACAGCCGGTCCGTCAACCGCCGGGCCTGCGCTCCCGACACCGGCCGTTCCTCCGCGGTGACCAGGAAGTCCTCGGCGGTCTCCGCCAGCGCCTTCCGGGAGTCGTAGCCGCAGCGCAGCGACAGCCGTACCCGCTCCTCGACCTTCTCGCGTACCTCGTCGGGCAGTTCGGGCACCTCCTCGCGCGGTCCGAGGTCCACCGGCCGCCAGTCCACGCCCGCGTCCCAGCCCTCGCGCCGCAGCGCCCAGCCGGTCAGGAGGTCCGCCACCCGTTCCCGGTCCATGAGGTTCGTACCGGAGAACTCCTCCTCGCCCAGGCGGTGTTCCAGCCGGTAGTCCCCGTCCGTCTCGTGCCAGACCTGGGCGAACACGTCGGGGATGTCGGGTATCCGCTGTACGACGAGGAACCGGTCATCGCGGCCCCCGATCCGTGCGACCAGCTCGCGCAGGGCCGGTGCCGAAATCCGTGTGTGGGTCCGCCCGTTCTCCGTCTCGATCCTGACGGCCAGGCTCTCGTCGATCTCCATGCCCCCACTGTGACACCACCCACCGACAACGCGAGGGGGGGGCCCCCCGGCGGGGGGGGGGCCCCCCCCGGCCCCCGGGGGGGGGGGGCCGGCGGAACGACTGGGGGGGGGCCGGGGTGGTGGAAGTGGAGCCGGCCACACAACACGTTGGGGCTTG
>NZ_JBIAQZ010000001.1:952189-1160578 GCF_042889485.1 Streptomyces sp. NPDC002580
CCGTTTCTCCGTCGCTTACCTGCGGGCCCGGCTGTGGTCGATCCCCAGCCCCCCAGTGTCACACCCCCCCCCCACACCGCGGGGGGGCCCCCCCGGTGCGGGGGGGCGCCCCCTCGGGACAGCTGGGCGGGATCAGACCTGGCCGGCCTTCTCCAGGGCGGTGCAGCAGGTGTCGACGATGAGCCGCGTCACGACGTACGGGTCGACGTTCGCGTTCGGGCGGCGGTCCTCGATGTAGCCCTTGCCGTCCTTCTCGACCTGCCACGGGATGCGGACCGAGGCGCCGCGGTCGGAGACGCCGTAGCTGTACTCGTTCCACGGGGCGGTCTCGTGCAGGCCCGTCAGACGGTCGTCGATGCCGGCGCCGTAGTTCTTGACGTGGTCCATCGGCTTGGAGCCCTCGCCGAGCGACTCGCACGCGGTGATGATCGCGTCGTAGCCCTCGCGCATCGCCTTGGTGGAGAAGTTGGTGTGCGCGCCCGCGCCGTTCCAGTCACCCTTCACCGGCTTCGGGTCCAGCGTCGCGGAGACGCCGAAGTCCTCGGCGGTGCGGTAGAGCAGCCAGCGGGCGACCCACAGCTGGTCCGAGACCTCCAGCGGCGCCAGCGGGCCGACCTGGAACTCCCACTGGCCGGGCATGACCTCGGCGTTGATGCCGGAGATGCCGAGGCCCGCCTTGAGGCAGTTGTCCAGGTGCGCCTCGACGACGTCACGGCCGAAGATCTCGTCCGCGCCGACACCGCAGTAGTAGCCGCCCTGGGCGGCCGGGAAGCCGCCCTCGGGGAAGCCGAGCGGGCGCGCGCCCTTGAAGAAGGTGTACTCCTGCTCGATGCCGAAGATCGACTCCTGCGCGGCGAACCTCTCCGCGACCTCGGCCAGCGCGGCACGCGTGTTGGTCTCGTGCGGCGTCATGTCGATGTTCAGGACCTCGCACATGACGAGGATGTCGTCGCCGCCGCGGATCGGGTCCGGGAAGCTGGCGACGGGCTTGAGTACGCGGTCCGAGGCGTGCCCCTTGGCCTGGTTCGTCGAGGAACCGTCGAAGCCCCAGATCGGCAGCTCGGCGCCCTTGGCGCTGTCGTCGAAGATCTTCGTCTTCGAGCGGAGCTTGGCCGTCGGCTCGGTGCCGTCGATCCAGATGTACTCAGCCTTGAAGCTCACGGGCCACATCCTTCGGGGTGGGTCTTGTTCGCACGTGCGGGTGCTGCGGCGCTGCGGCACTGGGGCGCCGCCGGGGATGCCGCGCAGCCTGTCAACCGGCGATTTCCCGATCATTGCCCGAATGTGAACCCCGTGTTACCTGGGCCGTATGTGCCCGGTCTCACACCGTCCGCTCCGCCGCCGCTGCCCATGCGTGACCGTGTGTGATCGTTCGTGACCGAGGTCGATCGGGCGGTCGCCCGCACGGGCCCCGTGGGTGCCTCGGACCCCTTGGACCGCCCGGGTCCCGCGGGTCCGGGGGTTCCGCGGGTCCCGCGGGGAGGGCCGCCGGAACGACCGCCGGCGACGGCTCGTATGCGATGCGCGCAAAGGGGCGCGGGGCGTGCGGGGACGCGGCGCGGGGCGCCCGGAGGGGGACGGGGGCGTGGGGGAGGGGTGTACGGGACGCGGGAGGGGGCGGGTCGGTGGTGTCCCGGTCGTCCGCCCACGCGAGAGCCCCGCCGTCTCCGATCCCTGGGAATCGGTGACGGCGGGGCTCTCGATCCGTTCAGCCCGTTATCCGACCTTCTCGATGCGGGCCTTGCGGATCAGGAACTTGCCCGGCTCCCGGACCTGCTCGAACGCGGCGTTGTTCAGCAGCGCACAGCTTCCGGAGACCGAGGTGACCTCGACGGTCGTGGACTTGTTGTTGTCCAGGTTGGTCACCTTCAGCTTCGTCCCGGCCGGGAACTGGTTGCTGGACGCGGCCGGTGCGCCGCCCTCGCCGGAGAGCGTGACGGTCGAGCCGACACAGACCTGCTGGCCGGTGGCGGCGCCACCGCCGGCGTTGTTCGCGGGGGCGGACTGCGCCGGAGCCGAGGGGGCGGGAGCGGCCTGCGCCGGAGCGGACTGGGCCGGTGCGGACTGCGGCGGCTGCGGTGCGGTCTGGGAGCCCTGAGCCGATTCCCCGACCGCGCAGTTGGACGCTTCCTGCTGCACCTTGATCTGCGCGATGACAGCCTCGCGGTTGGCGATCCTGGCCTCCGACTGCGCGTCGGGGGCGGCTCGCTGGTCCGCGATGAACTTCTGGTTGTTCCCGATCGCGGTGGCCAGGCCCGCGCACACCTGTGAGGTCTGCGCGTTCTGCACCGACGCCGCGTTCGACGTGGCGGCCAGGGCGAATGCCCCACCGCCGGCCACGGTCACCGCGCTGACGAGCAGAGCGATCTTCTTCTTCGTGCTGAGGGTTCTCCTACGCGACATGCGCGCCTCCAGAGCGGGGGGGGAGGGTTACGCCGCTATGTACGAGATACCGAACGGAGTTGCTCAACGGTTTCGGCAATCACTTAAGTAACCTGGATCACACGGGAGTTGGGCGGAGTGAATGGCACCGGAATGTCGACCACGCACCCGCCGACCGCACTCCGCGTCACCCCGCCGCTCCGTCTCGGTCCGCTCCGGACCGTCGGCTACCGGGACAGGGCGTCGCGCACCGCCTCGTCCGTGCGGCCGACCACGGCCGTGCCGTCCTGGGCGGTGATGATGGGCCGCTGGATGAGTTTCGGGTGCTCGGACAGTGCCTTGATCCATCGGTCCCGTGAACCGGCGTCCCGCGCCCACTCCTTGAGGCCCAGCTCCGCGGCCTCTGCCTCCTGGATCCGGGTGATGTCCCACGGTTCGAGCCCGAGGCGGTCGAGGACGCCGCGGATCTCGTCCTCGTTCGGCACGTCCTCCAGGTAGCGGCGGACGGTGTACTCGGCGCCCTCCGCGTCGAGCAGGCTGATCGCGCCGCGGCACTTCGAACAGGCCGGATTGATCCAGATCTCCATGCCGCACAGGCTACGGGAGACCCATAGGTCTTCCGGGGTCACGGCCCCCTCCAGGACGCTGTGGCCAGCGGCTTTTGTCAGTGCCCGGCGGTAGAATAGAAGCAGTGTTCGAGGGTGTCGCCGGGGGGTCCGGACGGCGCCCTGACCGCGACAGGAGGATGCCTGTGCCCGCTGCCGCACTGAAGCCGCCGCCCACTCAGTCCACATCCACGAGGGCCGTCCCGCTGGATCTGCCGTACGAGCCCGTGCAGAAGCGCCCGCTGCCGCCGGGGCGCCCCCGCGACTGGTACGTCACGCACAACCGCCGGCTCAAGGCGATGCGACTCGCCATCGCCCTGCTCGACTCCGGCGTGTTCGTGCCGGACCAGGCCCGCGACGAGAAGATCCGCAGCACCGCGCGACTCATCGGCGTCCACCCGCCGTCGGACACCACGTGCCACATGGTGCGTGCGCTGATGAGGTACGCGCGCTGAGAGGAAGAGCGCGTTGATCCGGCCGGTGCCGGGTGACCCCGCCCCCGCGGGGTCACCCGGCACCGGCATGCGCGGCGGCCTTCCGGCACGGACGCCGGGACCGGGGACGGTGGCAGGCGTTCGGCACCTCAGGGGCGAGGCTTGTCGGCGGGGGAGACCGGCTCATGGAGCGAGACCGGCCCATGGGACGAGACCGGCCGGGAGACCGCAGCCCGAGACATCGCCGCCCGGGGTCCGGGAGCGCAGAAGCCCTCGACGGTACGCGGTCCGGGTTGCTCAGTCGTCACCGCCGCCGCCGTCACCGCTGCCACGGCGACCGCGTTTGCCGGAGTGGCTCACCGCCTCGCCGGCCGCGAGCGTCACGACCGCCATGACGTGGACCCACCGGGGGACATCACCCCGGGCGTCCCGGAACACGCAGACGCATCCCAGGACGACGAGCAGTAGAACGCCGAGCAGGACGATGACGGCCACGGATCTCCCCTTGATGGTTCGCGCTTCGATCTGCCCGGTAGGACGGGACACCGAGACCAAAAGTTGCAGGGGGAGGCGGGCGATCTTCCCGAGTGCCTCCGGAGAGTGTGGCTCCCTCGGCTCCCTCGTCGGGTCGCCCTTCGCGGCGCCCTCCCTGCCGAGCCGCCGCCGCAGTCCCCGAGTCGCCCCTCGGCGGGGCGCCGCGCGGCCGGAACCGCCGGAGCCCCCGTCCCGGCCTGCGGTCGCCCGTCCCGCTACCGCTCCTGCCGCGTACAGCCGGAGCCGTCGACGCCCAGGTCGAAGCAGGTCCGCGCGTCGGCGGGCCGCTCGACACCGACCATGAGGGTGTAGAGGGAACGACTGGGGACGGACACCTGCCGGGTCTGGCGGCGGCCGTCGGAGGTCTCGACCCATACGCGGTCCGCCGAACGCGGGTTGCGAATGCGCCCCCAGACCGCCTCGCACCTCGGGCTGTGGCGAAGCTCCACCGTCCGGCCCCGCACCGTACGCACCGCGTGCGTGGTCGCATCCGCCCAGCAGTCCGTCCTGCCCTGCTCGGAGTCCTGGTCCGTGCAGGTCTCCCCCCGGCACGGCATCGCGGAGCGCGCGGTGGCCGGCTCAGGAGCGTCGGTGGTGGGCGCCCACACCTGTGCCGCCACACCGAACACGGCGGCCGTCACCGTGGCGGTCGCCACGACGGCGACGACCAGGGCATGGCGCTCCGGCCTGCGGGCCACGCCCGCGGGCTCCGCGCCGCCGCTCGCCCCAGCGCCCTCGTGCCCGGCGCCCTGGCGCCCGACGCTGCTGTGTCCGGTGCCGGCGGGTCCGGTGCCGGCGTGCTCGGTGTTGCCGTGTCCGGTGCCGGCACGGGCCTTCGTGTCGATGCCTGCCGCCGGGTCGGCCCCGCGGCGCGGTTCGGAGCCCGGCGTGGCGTCCGCCCCCGTGTCCGGCCCCGCCGCGGGGCGCCGCGCGTCGCGTCCGCTCCACGCGCTCTCGGCGAGTTGCCACAGCGCCAGCAGCCGGGCGGGGTCGGCGCCGCTCAGCCGCGCGAGGGTCTCCACGGCGTCTCGGGGCGGGCACGCCTTGCCGTTGAGGTAGCGCTCCCAGGACGACTTGCTGTACGCGGTCGAGGCGGCCAGCGCGGCGAAACTCAGCCCGGTGGCCTCCTTGGCCTCCTTCAACCGTTCCACGAGCCGGCGGACTTCCGGGGACGACAGGGGGGCCGCGCCGCCCGGGCGTGAATGTCCGTGCTCAGTCACGCCGTTCCCTGAGCGCCCGCCAGGTCCCGGGGCCGACGACGCCGTCGTCGTCGAGGCCGCGCGAGCGCTGGAAACGCTGGACGGCGGCCTTGGTGTTGGGCCCGAAGGACCCGTCGACACCCTGGGGGTCGAAACCGTGCCGCCGGACC
Source organism: Streptomyces sp. NPDC002580 (assembly GCF_042889485.1). NCBI lineage: Bacteria > Bacillati > Actinomycetota > Actinomycetes > Kitasatosporales > Streptomycetaceae > Streptomyces > Streptomyces sp. NPDC002580. The sequence continues at coordinate 957,514 of NZ_JBIAQZ010000001.1, forward strand.
AGGCACTGCACTTCGGCGACCGCCTCGACCGTGGTCCCGGCGCTGTACGGATCGGTCAGGGTCGTGCTGTGCCCGGCGTACATCAGGCCGTCGTGTTCGGTGAAGTGGCAGGGGAAGGTCCGCGCGGAGTACGTCGAGACGGGCACGGCCGACTGTTCCGCCGTCCCGCGCGCCTGCCCGGACGGTTCGCGCCACGGGACCGCCGCCAGCAGCCCCGCTGTGACCAGCAGGGCGAGAGTCGCCGCCGACACCATGGCCACCGCACCACGCCGGCCCGCCCGGCCGGAGGCTTCCGGCCCCACCGCTTCCGGCGTGACATCAGGGTGCTCGCCGTCCACGTCCGCCGGCGTGGGCACCTCGGACGGTTCAGGGGAGAGGAGAGGTCTCTCGGCGGGCCGTCGCCCGAACTCGTCGACGGAAGCGCCCAGTCGAACGGCGGCCGCACGTCCCTCCGCCGGCCCGCGCGAACGCTCCGCTTCCGGTGCTTCCGGTGCCTCCGTGGACGTCGCCACCTCCCACAGCGCGGTCAGCTTCGCCCGGTCGCCCTCACAGACGTCCGCCAGGGCTTCCAACGCCCACAGAGGCGGCAGCGCCCGGCCGTTGAGGCAGCGCTCCCAGGAAGAGCGGCTGTATCCGGTCCTGTTCGCCAAGGCGCTCAGGCTCAACCCGCTGTGATCCTTCGACTGCCGCATCTGCACCACGAGTCGCCTGACGGGCAGCGCCAGCGACTCGGGCAACGGCCTCCAACGCGGCATGCCCATCCCCTTCGCGCGCCCGCACTGTGCGGTGCGCGCGGGGTAAGCGTACGGAAATCCCGCTGCCCGTACACGTGTTCTTCATCTCGGGGTCCGGTGGCCACGGTCCGCGGGGCCGTCCCAAGTCCCGCCACCGTCTCGTCCGGTGTGGCATCACCGCAGCTCAGCGAGGTGTGCGTCCCGGGATGTCCCAACCTTCCGACGGGGCTGGCCCCACGGCGGAGGACGGACCAGCATGGCCGTCGTTCGAACCGGTGGCACGGCCGGCCCGGCTCCGGGTCGAACAGCGACCACTGATCGGTTTCGCGACAACTCCGTTCTCACGCAAGGGAATCGATGTCTTTCTCCGTAACTCGCAGGCATGCCGCACTCCTGCTCGCAGCCGCCGCACTCGTGGGTGGCACGGCGACCGGGGCGGTCGCCGCCGGAACGGGCGCCCAGGCGCTCACCGCCTTCCCGTGCGACGTCACCATGACCTCGAGCGGCATTCTCTCCGCCGGCTACTACAGCGGCAACACGGTCAATCCCTCCACCTCCTCGGTGACCGCCGCGGGTAAGGAGGCCCAGTGCCTCCTCCAGTACCAGGACTACAACCCCGGCACCGTCGACGGCGTCTTCGGCTCCAAGTCCCAGGCGGCGGCGAGGAGTTTCCAGAGCAACGTCAACCGCGTCTGTAAGACCCACCTGGACGTCGACGGAATGATCGGCAAGGAGAGCTGGCCCCACCTGCGCCGCCTCTACTGCTGATCCGCGTGACGTGCGGCTCCCCGGATCCGGGGAGCCGCACGCGCCCGCCGTCCGATCCGACGACTGCCGCGTTCGTCCCCCACCGGGCGCCCCGGTCTCGCCGGCACGCCGCGGCCCGCCCTCCTTCCGGCTCCAGGTTCCGGGGAGGGCGGGCCGCGGTCACGGGGGTGGTGCGTCAGCCGCCGGCGAACCGCTTGAAGGCCGCGCGGGTCTCGGTCCCGGCATCGCCGTCGATCTTGCCGGTGTAGCCGTAGTGCTCCTTGAGGAGCCGCTGGAGTGCCTTGATCGTGTTGGCGCCGGGGTCACCGTCGATGGCGTCGGTGTAGCCCCAGTACCTCTTGAGGTAGCGCTGGAACGCCTCCCAGCTCTCGGTGCCCAGCAGCCCGTCGAGCCTGCCGGTGTAGCCCCAGTCGCTCTTCAGGAACCTCTGGACGTTCACGGCGCCGGCGGTGCTCAGGCCGAAGTTCTGCGTCGCCTGCGCGGCGGCGGGGGCGCCCACCACGGGCTGGGCGGCCGGCGCGGGCGCCGCGTAGCAGGTGCCCGCGGCCGCCAGACTCCCGGCGGCGATGCCGGCGACGGCGGTGAGGCTGACGATGGTCCTGCCCAGGACGTGCGATCGCATGGGGTCCTCTTTCGAATCGTGGGTGAACACCTGGTCCGTCGGACGAACAGGCGACGACTCGAGAGTGCGGGGCGGTCGGTGACGGCCGCCACCGCCTCCGCCCAGGTGACGGCCATCTGGGACACGGCACGCGCTGACCTGCATGAACACCGTTCACCGGGACGCTTCGGCGGGACGGCCGGGGCAGCGGTCGTCCCGCTCGTGCCGTAGGCGACGCAGCGTGGGGCGGTCGATCATGGCCATGACCGCGCCCGGGGGAACGCGCCGCACGGCACCGGCCGCCGAAACGGAACCGCACGCGGAGCGGTCGCCGGAGCGGTCGCGCCGGCTGAAGGAGCATGGCGGGCCGAGCCCGCGACAGCCGGCCGCGCGGCGGGCACGCGGCCGTCGGCGAACCGCGGGGACGGTCTCAGCCCGCCGACAACTCCCGCTCCAGGGGCGTCCGGAAACGAGGGGTGACCCTGGTGCTCCCAACCCACGCCTGCAGACGCCCGGCCTCCGCCGCGATCGCGTCCCGCGCCTCACGGCCGACCCCCGCGGTGTCCAGCAGTCGCCAGACCACCTCGCCGTCGGGCCGCTGTGCCCACCCCCCGACCACCCTGCCGTCCCACCACACCGTCGGCCCGACGTTGCCGCTGCGGTCGAAGAGGGCGGGCCGCAACTCCGGGTCGAGATACCAGTCCCGCTCCTGCCGGCTCATGGGCGTCGGATCGAGGCCGGGCAGCAGGGCGGCCCAGGGCGCCGCCGGCCCGGCGACCGGACCCTCGTCGCCCGCCGCCACGTACCCCGTGACGCCGTCGTCGAGCGAGACGGCCACCGCCCCGATCGCGGCCAGCGTCCGCCGTACGTCGGTGACCTTCCACCCCGTCCACCACTTCAGGTCGGCCTCGGTGGCGGGCCCGCACGCCCGGAGCCAACGGCCGAGCAGCTCGGACCGGGCCTCGGCGGGCGGCAGCGACGGGTGGGGCGGCGCGACGGCCCAGCGGAACTGGCTCGACGTCCAGGAACCGAGCGGGCGTCCGCGTATCACCCGGCCCTCGACACCCAGCACCCGCATCAGCCGGGACGACACGGTCTGCGGACTCTCGTAGCTCTTCCCGGCTCCGTAGACGAACTGCTCCCTCAACCGCGGCTCGTCCTGCGTGAGTTCGTTCACCGTGGCCTGTCCGCGCCGGGCCAGCGCGGCGAGCGCGGACGCCTCGACCTCGGCGAGCCACTCCTCGGTCAGCCGCCCGTCGCTTCCGGTGGCCAGGTCCTTGACCAGCCCGGTCCGGGCCTTCGCGGCGATGTCGAGCCCGGTCGAGGCGTGCACGACGGCGGCCAGCCCGGTGGGGAACACGAACACGGTGTGCCGCATGCCGTGCATCCGTACGAGCGTCCGGTCCTCGTACAGGGCCCGGTCGACCAGCGCCACCGTCTCCCCGGCGTCCGCGAGACGCGCGCCCACCGCCAGGTACACCGTCGCCGGGTCGGTGCCGTGCAGCGCGACCAGGGAATCCGCGACCTCCTCCGCCCCCTGCGCCCGCGCGGAGCCCACGAGCCGCTGCCGCAGCCCGAGCCGGTCCCGTCGTTCCGCCACCCCGATGTGCCGTGCTCTCCCCGTCACGCCGCCTCCGTCCGGTCGCCCCGCCCTCCGAGCCGCCCATCCTCTCGGACTTGGCCCGTCGCCGCGCGGGACTCACCCGTTCGCCGTAGCCGGGCATGCGGCGGCCCTGCCCGCCGCCTTGACTGGGGCCACCGCGAGGAAGCGGATCCGGAGGCCGACTGGACCACGTGGGGAGAGACGATGCAGCAGAGGAACGGCGCACGAGGACCGGTCCGCCTGATCCTGGCCATGGTCGCGGCGACGGCGCTGGCCACCCAGCTGACCGCCTGCTCGGACGACAGCAGTCCCTCCGACACCGCCTCCAAAGCCGCGTCCGCCGCTTCGAAGGCCGCGTCCGCCGTCTCCGAGGCGGGTGACGCCCTCGCCTCCGCGACCGCCGAGGCCGGCCGGAAGTTCGACGAGCTCAAGAACGGGGTGGACGCCAAGGGCGACGTGAAACTCGACGGCACCACGAGCACCGGCTCCGACGGGCACGCCACCGTCAAGCTGACCGCCACCAACCCCACCTCCTCGACGAAGTCCTACGTCGTCCAGATCGACTTCAACGACCAGAGCGGCAACCGCCTCGACACGACCGTCGTGACGGTGGACGACGTCGCCGGGGGCGCCTCCAAGGACGCCACCGCCGACAGCAACCGCGCTCTCACCGGCGACGTCAAGACCGTCGTCGCCCGCGCGGTGAGGTACTGACGGCCGTGCTCCGCAACAGCGTCACGGCCACCTCCGAGGACCGGGCCGCCCGGGGCCGCGCGGCCCGCAAGCGCGTCCGCCGTTCCGCGCACGGCACCTGGATCCCCGCGGCCGACCGCCCCGACCCGGTCGGCCTGCTGCAACGCCAGGGCAGGGACCGGCTTCCGGAACTGCTGCCGATCCGGTACGCGCGGATGACGGCGTCACCGCTCGCGTTCCTGCGCGGGGCCGCCACCGTGATGGCCGCCGACCTGGCCGCCCAGCCGCACACCGGGCTCACCGTCCAGCTGTGCGGCGACGCGCACCTGCTGAACTTCGGCCTGTACGCGCCCCCCGGGCGCTCCCTGATCTTCGGTCTCAACGACTTCGACGAGACCTTCCCCGGCCCCTTCGAGTGGGACGTCAAACGGCTCGCGGCCAGCGTCGCCGTCGCCGCCCGTGAGAACGGGCACAAGGAGGAACACGTCCTCGCCGCGGCCCGGGCCGCGGCCGGGCAGTACCGCGAGTCGATACGACGGCTGGCCCGACAGGGCGAACTGGCCGTCTGGTACCAGCACATCGACGCCGATCTGCTGCTGCCGCTGGTCCGCTCCGGCCGCCGGCGCCGACGGGTCGAGGCGACCCTCACCAGGGCCCGCCGCCGCACCAGCCTCCAAGCGCTCGGCAAACTCACCGAGACCGTCGAAGGACGCCACCGCATCGTCCACGACCCGCCCCTGCTGGAGCCGGCCGGACCCCTCGACACGGCCTCGCTGCGCAAGATCTTCAGCGACTACCGCTCCACGCTCCCCGAGGAACGCCGGCTGCTCCTCGACCGCTACCGGTTCGTCGACGCGGCCCGCAAGACCGTGGGCGTGGGCAGCGTCGGCACCCGCTGCTTCATCGTGCTCCTCGCCGGCCGGGACGCCGACGACCCGCTGTTCCTGCAGATCAAGCAGGCGGGACAGTCCGTTCTCGAAGAACATCTGCCCAACGGCCCGTACGCCCATCCCGGGCGCCGGGTGGTCGCCGGTCAGCGGCTGATGCAGTCCGTCGGGGACGTCTTCCTCGGCTGGACGACCGGTCCCGAGGGACGGTCGTTCTACTGGCGCCAGCTGCACGACATGAAGGGCGCCGCGGACATCGCCGGCATGGCCCCGGGCGAACTGCGCGCCTACGCACGGCTGTGCGGCACCGCCCTGGCCCGCGCCCACGCCCGCTCCGGCGACCGCATCGCGATCGCCGCCTACCTCGGCGGAGCCGACACCTTCGACCGCGCCGTCGCGGACTTCGCGCTGCGCTACGCGGACCGCAACGCCGCGGACCACGCGGCGCTGGGCGCGGCCGTGATCGCGGGCGTGGTCCCCGCGGCCCCGGGCGGGTGACAGCCGCTCGACCAGGATCTCCCCGGTGGCCCGGAGATACGGAGATACGGAGGTACGGAGGTACGGAGGTACGACGGCCCGGTGGCCGGGGCTCGGGGCACGGAGTCCCCGAAGCCGGTGCGGAGCCGTGCGGAGCGTCAGGCTTCGGCGGCCGTGGGCACCTGATCGCCGGGCCCGGTGAGGGCGAGGTCCACGAGCCGCCGCCGGTCCTCGGCGTGGTCGCGGAACCAGAGGCCCAGCATGTGCTCCGCGTCGGGCAGGTCGAAGCGGGTGAGGCGGGCACGGGCGCCGAGCGCGTCCGCGACGGCCTCCGTCACGGCGGGCGGGATGACGGTGTCTGTGCCGGGTACGGCGAGCACCGCCCGGCCCGCGTACGCCCGCAGTACGTCGAGCGCGGGAGCCCGCCGCCAGCTGTCCGGAGTACGGATGATCCGGCTGAAGCGACTCTCCGTCGCCCCCGCCGCCTGTCCGGGACCGGTCTCCCCGGCCCCTTTCCCGGGCTCTCCTCCGGTCCTGTCGTCGAACGGAACCGGCCAGGCCTCGGCCGCGTACACCGCGGGCGCGCACAGGACGAGCGCCGCCACGCGCTCCCCGTAGTGCCGCGCGAGATCGGCCACCGTCTGGCCGCTCATGCTGAACCCGACGAGGATCAGCGGGCCGCCCGGCGCGACCGTCGCGTCGATGACCGACACCGCCTGCTCGAAACGCCGTTGGAGGCTCGACTCGCCCAGTTCACCGGTGCTCCCGCCGTGTCCGGAGAAGTCGAAGGCGAGCCCCGCGAGGCCTCGGGCGGCGAAGTCGTCGAGCAGCGGGAGCAGTCGCTCCTTGCTGCCGGATCCCGCGCCGTGCAGCAGGACGGCGGTGGCCGAGCCGCCCCCGCTCCCGTCCCGGACGCCGCTGCCGACGCAGCTCAGTCGTTCTCCGTCGTGGTCGTGGGTGAAGGGCGAGAGCATCCCCCCATTGACTCATGCCGATCACGCCGGTCAACCGCGAACTCGCGGAACTCCCGTGACAGGAAGGCGCACTTGACGGGAAACCGTCGCTCCGGAGGGACGCGGTCCGGGAGAAAACCGGATGCGTGCCGGTCGGCGAACTCTCTACGCTGGAAGCGCGTTCCGGAGCAGCAGAGCACCGCTTTCCGCCGGACAGGCATCAGTTGGCGGTCTCGGGGCTACTCTCTACGCACCGACGCACGGCCGCCACCCCCAGCGCCCCGCCGGTTCATCCAGAAGCCGTCAAGGCCTTTTCACTCACGCACACAAGGAGTCCCGTCATGGGCACCTTGATCTTCTCCGCGACCGTGATCCTGGTCGTCATGGGATTCTCCAACCACACACTCTGGCTCGCGGCGATCGCCGTCCTCTTCCTGTACGTCCGCTACGGCCGCGCCCAGGGAGGCGCGTTCACCGCGGGGTCCCCGGGCTCCGCGCCGCAGGGCTCCGCCCCGCAGGCCGCCGGCGGATCCGCGGGCCGTCCGGACACCAGCTACCGGGCGTACCGGGACCGTCGTGACCGTCAGGCGAAGTGGGAACGCCGCTACCGGCGCGAACGCCCGCTGGAGTCGCGCCGCCAGGAGCGCGCCAAGTAGTCCCGACGCGCCGGGGCGTCACAGCCCCGGCGCGTCCCAGAGCGGGAACCAGCGCGTCTTGTCCTTCTCGACGCGCAGGTCGTTCTCCAGCAGCGCGGCCACCTGCAGCTCCAGCGCGTTGTCGCGGCTGTGCCGGCCGGGGCGCGGGCACAGCGGATAGAAGGTCCCGCGCTTGTAGAGGTAGACCAGGCCGAGCCGGCGCCCCCCGTCGTCCTCGCTGCCCCCGTCGTCCCGGAAACCCACGACGGAACAGAGCAGCTGGGGCCCGAAGCCGGTGCCCTCCAAGGCGCTGTTGACCGCGTGCAGATCGCTCACCAGCGCTGGCAGGTCGTCGGGGGCGCGGCGGGAGACGAGCCATGAGTAGCCGTACTCGTCCCGGCTGGACTCCACCGGGGGGCCCGTCCGCCCGGAGTCCGCGTCGAGCAGGGCCTGCGCCTCCCGGCGCGCCTCGGCGAAGGCCGCGCCCTCGACGGACGCGAAGCACACCGTGCCCGTGCCGGTCGGGGTGAACCCGGCCGCCGCCTGGAGGGTCACGGCCGCCGAGGGAAGCCCGAAGAGCTGGTCGAGGTCCGGCACCGCGGGCCTGCTGCGGCCGAGCAGGATGTCCAGGAGCCCCATGCGGTCAGCCGGCCTCTCCGGGGGACGGGGCGATCGCTCCCGGTACCGCGGGCTCGCCCAGCTCGACGGAGATGCGGGCCAGTTGTTCGAGCCGCTGCTCCAGGCTCGGGTGGGTGGAGAAGAGGTTGGCGAGGCCCGGCTGGGCACCGAGCGCGGGCGTGAAGTAGAAGGCGTTGAAGGCCTGGGCGGTCCGCAGGTCCTTCGTCGGGATGCGGCCGATGTCCCCGGTCACCTTGGTCAGTGCGGAGGCCAGGGCCGAGGGGCGGCCGGTGAGCAGCGCCGCGGCGCGGTCGGCGGCCAGTTCGCGGTACCGGGAGAGCGCCCTGATGAGCAGGAAGCTGAGGGCGTACACGGCCGCGGACACGGCCATCACCGCCATGAAGATCGCGAGGGTGTTCTGGTCCTTGCGGCCCCGCCCGCCGAACAGCTGCGAGTAGAACGCGAACCGCACGATCAGCCCGGCGAGGACCCCGAGGAACGACGCCACGGTGATCACGGCGACGTCCTTGTGCGCGACGTGCGACAGTTCGTGCGCGAGGACGCCTTCGAGTTCGTCGGGTTCCAGGCGGCGCAGCAGCCCGGTGGTCACGCACAGCACCGCGTGATCGGCGTTGCGACCCGTGGCGAACGCGTTCGGCATGTCGATGTCGGAGACCGCGACCAGCGGCTTGGGCAGGTCGGCCACGGCACACAGCCGGTCGACGACGCCGTGCAGCTGGGGATACTCCTCGCGTTCCACGATCCGTCCGTGCATGGCGTACAGCGCGATCCGGTCCGAGAACCAGTACTGCGCCACGAGCAGCCCGGCCGCGATCACCACGACCAGCACCCACGACTTCAGCAGGACGATCAACGCGGCGACGAAGGCCACGTACAGCAATCCGAGCAGGAACAGCGTGACCGCCATGCGCACGGTCAGGCGTCGATCGCTCCGGAATCGGCTCTGCATCTGACATCACCCCGCAGTCGGGCACTCGTCCCGCTCTCCATTGTGCGCCCGGGCCTCCCCATGAACAGGTGTCGATCGGCCCCACGACGGGCAAAGAACTCCCCCGCGGAGAGTCACCTGCTCACGCGGGGCCGACAGCGCGCACGCCGGAGTCGCGGCGACCGCACCCACCCCCACCGACGACGCACTCTTATGGCGGTTCGCACACCCTCCGCTCGATCACCGACCCAGAGGCTTCGCGACATCGGACTTGTGGGGTTCCATGAAGAACCCGCGAGGACGACGCTCATCGCACCTGGTGTGATCATGCCGTCGGCGACGGGTGGGCGACGGACCCTCAGGCGGTCCGGTGCTGTTCCCGGGCCCGTACCGCGTGGGCGAACCGACCGATCAGCACGGCGTTGAACAGCCCGGCCAGAGCCGTACCGGCGGAGAAGAGCAGGGGGTTCAGCCAGTCGAGGGCCGAGTACTCCGTGGGGATCGTCACCACGAAGGCGAGGATGCCGAACGGGGCGGTCGTGATGAGCGGCCAGATCGCGGCGAACCCCGGATCCCGCAGTACGTAATCGGCGCACAGGAAGATCGCCAACGCCGCCGCGACCAGGGCGAGATACCCGCGCGCGAGCCAGTTGTCCACCGCGGGCGTCAGCAGGGTCCGGAGCCGTCGCCCTCGGCCGCCCAGGGGACGGGCCGCGTCGGTGTCCTCCGGAGCGGAGGGGGCGGGGCTGCGCGGCGCGGGCTCCGTCGCGGCCGGCGCGGACCTCGTGGCCAGCGCGCCGAGCACGGCGGCGTTCAGGAAGACGCACAGAAGGAGCCAGGCGATCCAGAAGCCGGTGGCCGACACCTGCGCCGGCCCGCCGCCCTCGGTGCCCGGACCGAAGGGGAGGAGAATGCCGAGGAAGGAGAGGGGCGCCGTGAGCAGAAAGGGACCCGCGGCGAACGCGCTCTCCGGAAAGAGGACCATGACCAGGACGGACGCGGCGACAACGGCCAGATAGCCCCGGGCGACCTGGTTGCCGGTGGCGAGTTCCAGGATGCGGCGCGGGCGGGAAGTGTTCGGCATCGGCGTTCCTTCGAGTGGTTCCGGGTCTGTGTGCCCAACCCTGGCCCGGCGGGAGCGCCGGGAGATGAGCACAAGTACTCATCTCCGCACGGGAGCAGACGTAGGTAGCGGAGCGACTGCGAGTCGGGGAAACCGCTGGCCCTTCCTCGGCGCGGCCAAGAGAGTCGTGGTCTGGCCCGCCTGGTGAGGGACAAGTTCCGGCGGCTGCGACACGGTGCCGACTTCATCCGGGCCGGGATCGGCTCGCTGTTCACGGCCGCGGTCCTGTCCCTGCTCCTCTGAGGTCCGTCGCCGGCCAGGCTTTGCGGTGCGGGGCCGGAAAAAGGCCGTAGGCCGTGCTCCCCGCGAGGGGGAGCACGGCCTACGACCCACAGACGGCCCGGGGGAGCGGGAGACCCGCTCCGACCCGGGGCGATGTCACACGTCGAAGTACAGCTCGAACTCGTGCGGGTGCGGGCGCAGCTGGAGCGGGGCGATCTCGTTCGTGCGCTTGTAGTCGATCCACGTCTCGATCAGGTCGGACGTGAAGACGTCACCCGCGAGCAGGAACTCGTGGTCGGCCTCGAGGCGGTCGAGGACCGCCGGGAGCGAGGTCGGGACCTGGGCGACGCCCGCGTGCTCCTCGGGAGCCAGCTCGTACAGGTCCTTGTCGATCGGCTCGGCCGGCTCGATCTTGTTCTTCACGCCGTCCAGGCCGGCCATCAGCAGGGCCGCGAACGCCAGGTACGGGTTGCCGGAGGAGTCGGGCGCGCGGAACTCGACGCGCTTGGCCTTCGGGTTGGAGCCGGTGATCGGGATGCGCATGGCCGCGGAGCGGTTGCGCTGCGAGTACACCAGGTTGACCGGGGCCTCGAAGCCGGGGACCAGACGGTGGTACGAGTTCACCGTCGGGTTGGTGAAGGCCAGCAGCGACGGGGCGTGCTTGAGGATGCCGCCGATGTAGTAGCGGGCCATGTCCGACAGGCCCGCGTAACCGGCCTCGTCGTAGAACAGCGGGGAGCCGTTGCTCCACAGCGACTGGTGGACGTGCATGCCCGAGCCGTTGTCGCCGAAGATCGGCTTCGGCATGAAGGTCGCGGTCTTGCCGTTGCGCCAGGCGACGTTCTTCACGATGTACTTGAAGAGCTGGAGGTCGTCGGCCGCGGCGAGCAGCGTGTTGAACTTGTAGTTGATCTCGGCCTGGCCGGCGGTGCCCACCTCGTGGTGCTGGCGCTCGACCTGGAGGCCGGACTTGGCCAGCTCCAGGGAGATCTCCGCACGCAGGTCGGCGAAGTGGTCGACCGGCGGGGTCGGGAAGTAGCCGCCCTTGTAGCGGACCTTGTAGCCGCGGTTGTCCTCGAGCGCACCGGTGTTCCAGGCGCCGGCCTCGGAGTCGATGTGGTAGAAGGACTCGTTCTCGGCCGTCTTGAAGCGCACGCTGTCGAAGACGTAGAACTCCGCCTCGGGACCGAAGTACGCGGTGTCGGCGATACCGGTCGACGCGAGGTAGGCCTCGGCCTTCTTGGCCACGTTGCGCGGGTCACGGGAGTACTGCTCGCCCGTGATCGGGTCGTGGATGAAGAAGTTGATGTTGACCGTCTTGTCGCGGCGGAAGGGGTCGACGCGCGCGGTGGACAGGTCGGCGCGGAGCGCCATGTCGGACTCGTGGATGGCCTGGAAGCCGCGGATGGAGGAGCCGTCGAACGCGAGCTCCTCGGCCGGGTCGAAGGCCTCGGCCGGGATCGTGAAGTGCTGCATCACACCCGGCAGGTCGCAGAAACGGACATCGACGAACTTGACGTCCTCGTCCGCGATGTACTTCTTGGCCTCGTCGGCGTTCTGGAACATCCAGCTCCTCCTACTCCCGCCCACTGTGGACCGGGGTGGTAGTTCGTTCGTGCGGCCAGTGCGGTGGCACACGCTGGAGCCGACCATAGGGATGGGGGATTTCTCCAGCGTGACCCGTTTGTTTCACCCAAGTTAACCGACCCTGTCGCGCCAGGCCCCTCCTGTCCGTATGGCGAAAGGGGCGCAGTACCTTGGACGGGTGGACAACAGGCAAGCAATCGGATCGTGGCTCTCCGGCCCCCGCGCGGCGGCGGAGGAGGCCGGTGTCGACTTCGGATACCGGGGGGAACAGCTCGGTCTCCCGGAGCACGGACCGGGTTCGATCGCCCGCCCCGGACGCCGGCTGGCCGCCGTCGCGGTCGACTGGGGCCTGTGCCTCCTGATCGCATACGGCCTGCTCACCGACGGCTACGACGCGGCGACGGGCAACTGGGCCCTGCTCGTCTTCTTCGTCCTCGGTCTGCTGACGGTCGGTACGGTCGGATCCACTCCGGGTAAGCGGCTCCTCGGCCTGCGGATCGTCCCCGAGGGCGGCGGCCGGCTGAACCCGCTGCGCACCCTGGTGCGCACCGCGCTGCTGTGCGTGGCCGTCCCGGCGCTGATCTGGGACCGCGACGGCCGCGGCCTCCACGACCGCCTGGCCCGCACGATCGAAGTCCGCATCTGACCCACACGGGTCCCCGCCGAACGAGCGCCCCACCCCCGCCAGGCCGACCCCGGACCCCCGGCCCGCCGGACCCCCGGCCCCAGGCGACCCTCGGGGCCGCAGGGGAGCAGTACCGGCCCGTTGAGGCGAGGCCGCTCCGCTGTTCCGTCCCGGCGAAGGGACGATTCGTCACCGGAGGTGACCTGCGCCGGTGCGGGGGCAACCCCGCGGGCGCCCCGCCCCGGCGAAGCCGAGGGAGCGAGCGGCCATGCCGAAGGCGAGCCGCGGCGCCCGGCAGGGGCGGCCCGCCGGGTCGAAGGCGGTCGGCCGCGCCGAGGCGCACGGCTCGTGGCGGCCATGGGCGGAGGCCCGGCACGGGCTCGTCGCGGCCCGCGGGCGAAGGCCAAAGACGTGGGGCGGGCCGGAGATCTCCGGCCCGCCCCACGTCGTGCAACTGGTCAAGCCAGCGCGAGCGTCATCGCTTCGGGCCGCCCCGAGGCATCCGCATCCCCTTGGGCATCGGCCCCTTCGGCAGCGGCATGTTGCTCATCAGGTCGCCCATCGCGCGCAGCCGGTCGTTGGTCGCGGTGACCTGAGGGCCGGCGAGCACGCGCGGCAGCTTCAGCATCGTCGTGCGGACCTTCTTCAGCTCCACCTGGCCCTCGCCGGTGCCGACGAGAATGTCGTGCACCGGGACGTCCGCGACGATCCGCGCCATCTTCTTCTTCTCGGCGGCCAGCAGGGTCTTCACCCGGTTCGGGTTGCCCTCGGCCACCAGCACGATGCCGGCCTTGCCGACCGCGCGGTGCACCACGTCCTGGCTGCGGTTCATCGCCACCGCCGGGGTCGTGGTCCAGCCTCGGCCGATGTTGTCGAGCACCGCCGCGGCCGCGCCGGGCTGACCCTCCATCTGGCCGAAGGCGGCCCGCTCGGCCCTGCGTCCGAAGACGATCGCCGTCGCGAGGAAGGCGAGCAGAAGCCCGAGAATCCCGAGATAGATCGTGAGGCCGGTCAAGTAGCCGATCGCGAGGAAGACACCGAGGGTGAGAATTCCGACAGCCGCGAGTACAAGACCGATCTTTGGATCGGCCTTGCGGGTCATTTTGTACGTCAGAGCGATCTGCTTGAGTCGCCCGGGGTTCGCAGCGTCCGCTGCGGGTTCCTTCCTCGCCATGCCCACGAGTCTACGTGGCCCGGGAAGCGCGGACGACGGCAGTACGGCGTGATCTGGGACGCGCTGCCGGGGGGCCGGTGGTTCAGGAGCGGGTCGGGACGGATTCCAGCACGAGCTGCGCCTCGACCCGGTCCTTGGCGCGACGGCGGTCCTCCAGGACGGAGGTCCAGGCGTTGCGGCGAGCGGTGCGCTGCCCGCTGCTCATGAGCAAAGACTCGACGGCACGGAGTGCATCGGTGAACGACGGAATCGCGGTGGCGCGTACGGGCGCGGCCTGCATGATGAGGATCCCCCCTCGGGATCGGCGGCTCTGACGGAGTGGTGGGTGACGTGCAACCAGGGTCACTGATTGGTGTTACCAGTGCGTGACCGACCGGTCAAACACCAATGAAGCCTTGATACCGCGGGTCCTGCCCTTGACGCGCTTCTGACGGCGCGTTCAGCTGCACGGATGGCGCGAGGGGTGTGAACGGCCTGTTGTGAAGACGAGTCGCTTGTGCCCCGATTCACACGAAAGCGGTGGCACCGGGTGCCACCGCTTTCCGTTCGCAACGTGCGCCGTTCGGCGTATCCGACCGGTCGGGCCGATCAGACCGCCTGGGAGGCGACGTACGCCCCCCGCTTCTCCACGGCCATCTGGTAGAGCCGCCCGGCCCGGTACGAGGAGCGGACCAGCGGGCCCGACATGACGCCGGAGAAGCCGATCTCCTCGGCCTCCTCCTTCAGCTCCACGAACTCGTGCGGCTTGACCCAGCGCTCCACGGGGTGGTGGCGCACGGAGGGGCGCAGGTACTGCGTGATCGTGATGAGCTCGCAACCCGCGTCGTGCAGCTGCTGGAGCGCCTCGCTGACCTCCTCGCGGGTCTCGCCCATGCCGAGGATCAGGTTCGACTTCGTGACCAGACCGTAGTCGCGGGCCTCGGTGATGACCTTGAGCGAGCGCTCGTAGCGGAAGCCGGGGCGGATGCGCTTGAAGATCCGCGGGACGGTCTCGACGTTGTGCGCGAAGACCTCGGGGCGCGAGGAGAACACCTCGGCGAGCTGCTCGGGCTCGGCGTTGAAGTCCGGGGCGAGCAGTTCGACCTTGGTGCGGCCGGCCTCGCGGCCCGCCGTCTGGGCGTGGATCTGGCGGACCGTCTCGGCGTACAGCCAGGCGCCGCCGTCCTCCAGGTCGTCGCGGGCGACGCCGGTGATGGTGGCGTAGTTCAGGTCCATCGTGACGACGGACTCACCGACACGGCGCGGCTCGTCACGGTCCAGCGCCTCGGGCTTGCCGGTGTCGATCTGGCAGAAGTCGCAGCGCCGCGTGCACTGGTCACCGCCGATGAGGAAGGTGGCCTCGCGGTCTTCCCAGCACTCGTAGATGTTCGGACAGCCCGCCTCCTGGCAGACCGTGTGCAGTCCCTCGCTCTTCACGAGACTCTGCATCTTCGTGTACTCGGGACCCATTTTCGCCCGGGTCTTGATCCACTCGGGCTTGCGCTCGATGGGGGTCTGAGCGTTCCGGACCTCCAGGCGCAGCATCTTGCGTCCGTCGGGTGCGACTGCGGACACATCGGCTCCCTGTAACTTCGATTCTTCGGCGTACACCAGAGTACGCCCGTACGGTACTCGGTCCCCGATGTGGGCAACCTTCGGGAGCGGGGGTGCATTCCCGTGGGCCGCCGATCGGGGGGAGCGGGTCCTACGCCGGCGCGCGTTCCACGACCCGCGGCTTCAGGTCCGCGTTCGCGAGGATGTCCCCGAGGTGCTTCTCGGCCACCGGGAGGACCTCGGCGATGGTTACGTCACGGCCCAGCTCGCCCGCGATGGAGGCGACCCCCGCGTCGCGGATGCCGCAGGGGATGATCCGGTCGAACCAGGCGTTGTCCGGGTTCACGTTCAGCGCGAAGCCGTGCATGGTGACGCCCTTGGCGACGCGGATGCCGATCGCGGCGATCTTGCGGTCCTCGCGGCGCTGGCCCGCGTTGGACGGGGCGTACTCCGGGCCGTCGAGCCGCGGGTCGAACTCCTCGTCCGTCAGCCGCGGGTCGAAGTCGAGGGAGAGGCCGCCCAGCGCGGACCGCTGTTCGGCGGGGTCCTTGGCGTCCCCGAGGATCCAGACACCGCTGCGGCCCTCGACACGGCTCGTCGTCAGGCCGAAGTCCGCACACGTACGGATAAGAGCCTCTTCCAGGCGGCGTACGTGTGCTACGACGTCCACCGGACGCGGGAGCTTCTGGATGGGGTAGCCGACCAGCTGGCCCGGGCCGTGCCAGGTGATCTTGCCGCCGCGGTCCACGTCGATCACGGGCGTGCCGTCCAGGGGCCGCTCGCTGTCCGCCGTGCGCCGGCCCGCGGTGTAGACCGGCGGGTGCTCGAGGAGCAGGCAGGTGTCGGGGACCTCGTCCAGGAACCGGGCCGCGTGCACGCGACGTTGCTCGTCCCACGCCTCCTGGTACTCGACGGCCTCGGCGCCGAATCCCATGCGGACGAACTGCAGCTCACTCACGGCAAGCGCCTCCCTGGAAGTACCTCGGGCACGTGGTGGTCCCCGTGCGGGGCACGCGAAGGATCCTTTCGCCAGGTCCGTAACGCGCCCACGCAACTGTACGTCCGCCCGATCCACGTCAGCCCGACGGCTAATCCTCACACGATCGGATGAATGAAGGTCGAAGTGTGCGATGACGTGCTCACGCTCCGCTACATTCGCGCCGTTCACTAGGCCATAAGGGCTGCTCACAGGCAATCCGGGCACCAGGGGACCTGGGGGAGGCGAAAGCACGTTCCACGCTGCCCCGAGGCCCTCGGTGACCCGAAAGGCAGGAGACCGCACCGCAGATGACGGAACGACCCGCGCAGCGCACGCCCAATCGACAGCTCGCCGCGCTCATCGCAGAAGCGGGGTTCTCCAACGCAGGTCTCGCCCGCCGCGTGGACCAGCTCGGACTGGAACACGGACTGGACCTGAGATACGACAAGACGTCCGTGACCCGGTGGCTGCGGGGCCAGCAGCCCCGCGGGACCACTCCGGCGCTGATCGCCGAGGTCTTCACCCGCCGCCTCGGCAGGCGCCTGAGCGCGCAGGACCTCGGGCTCGACGCCTGCGCCCCCGTGTACGCGGGGCTGGAGTTCGCCGCGACCCCCGAGGAGGCCGTGGACATCGTCAGCGGCCTGTGGCGCAAGGACTCCGGGAGCCACGCCGAACTCCGCAAGATCGCCTTCACCCCCGCCGGGCTCGTCGTGCCCAGCCGGGACTGGCTGATCGGCCGGGCCGACGACCGGGTCGCCCGCGGTGACCAGCCCTCCCGGATCCCCGCCCAGGGCCGCCCGGCGCCGCCCAAGCTCACGGCACCGCCCGAGCAGGGCGGACCCGGCTCGCGGCAGCGTCCGAGGACGGAACGCGGCCCCGGCCAGCGGGTCACCGGCGGGGACATCGCCGCGCTCCGCTCGGTCGGCGAACTCTTCCGCGCGCTCGACCACGCCTACGGCGGCGGTCACGCCCGTCAGGCGCTGGTCCGCTACCTGGAGCACGAGGCCGAGCCGATGCTGCGCGGCGCGTACGGCGAGCAGACCGGCCGGCACCTGTTCGCCGCCGCCGCCGACCTCACCCGGCTCGCCGGCTGGACGTCGTACGACATCGGCGCGCACGGACTCGCGCAGCGGTACTTCGTCCAGGCGCTGCGCCTCGCGCAGGCCGCGGGCGACCGGGTCTACGGCTCCTACGTGCTCATCACGATGAGCAGGCAGGCCGTCTACCTCGGACACGGCCGCGAGGCCGTGCAACTCGCGCGGGTCGCCCAGCAGGGCCTCGGCTCGGGGGGCCCGCACGTCGTGCAGGCGCTGCTGCACGCCGTCGAGGCGCGCGGCCACGGGGTGCTCGGCGAGGTACGGGCCTGCACGGCCTCCCTGGTCCGGGCCGAGCGCGCGCTGGAGACCTCCAGGACCGGCGACGAGGTTCCGCACTGGGCGCGGTTCTTCGACGAGGCGCAGCTCGCCGACGAGTTCGGGCACTGCCACCGGGACCTCCAGCAGTTCCGGGCCGCCGCGCAGCACGCCGAACGCTCGCTGCAGCTGCGGCCGCCCGGGTACGCGCGCAGCCGGCTGTTCTGCCGGGTGGTGCTCGCCTCGGCGCGGCTCGGGCTCGGTGAGCTGGACCAGGCCTGCCTGCTGGGCGCGGAGGCCGCGGGCCAGGCGGCGGAGATGCGGTCGGCGCGGGCCGTGGAGTACGTACGGGACTTCGAGAAGCGGCTGGAGCCGTACAGGGACGCGGCGCCCGTACGGGGCTACCGGGACAAGGTGGCCGCGCTGAACTGAGCGGCGGCCGGGGCCGTCCCCGGTCTCCGGCCTGGGGTGCCGAAGACCGGGAAGCCATTGCGGCCCGGCCGAGCCCGTCTCAGGGCCTGTCCCCGACCCACCGGGAGACCTGGCCCCGGTCCCTTCCGGGGGCCGGTCGGTCCCCGAGGGGCCGGCCCGCCCGCCGGGAGGACCAACCCGTCGGGAGGCTCGGTGCGTCCTCGGGGTCCGGCCCGTTCGTCCCGAGGCCCGGTTCGTCTCCGGCCCGGGTGGGGTCCCCGTGGCCGGGGACCGGGGTCAGGCGGCGGCGGACTCCAGGTGCTCCGCCGACGGGGCCGGACGGACGTCCAGGTCCGCCAGGAGGGCGTGGGCGGCCCGCCGGGCCGAGTGCAGCGCGCCCTGCACGGTGCTGGTGTCCCGGTGGTCGCCGCACACGTACAGGCCCGCGAGCAGCCGTACCGGGCGCCGCGGGTCGTGCGGCGGCGGCATCGCCGGTACCGCCTCGGGTTCGTGATGGACCGCCAGCAGTTCCCAGCGGGCCGTCGACGTGCCGTAGAGACGGGCCAGCTGGGCGCGGACCATCGCGTCCAGGTGGGTCGCGGCGGGCGGGGTGCCGAGCACGGTCGAGGAGATCAGGGCGCGGCCCGCGGGGGCCCGCGCCGGGTCGACCTGGCTGACGACCGCCGTGTGCGCCACCGGGCCGCCGCGGTCGGCGTCCAGGAGCAGCGCGGCCTCGGTGAGCGGCGGTTCGTCCGTGGTGTGGTGCAGGACGGTCACCGGATGGAAGGCGGGCACGTGCAGTCCGGGCAGGAACCGCGCGGCCTCCCGGGCCCCGGTCGCCAACAGGATGGCCCGGCAGCGGAGTTCGCCGTGGTCCTTCGTCGTCACCCGGGTCGTGGAGACGGCGGTGACGTCGACGCCCGTGTGCACGGTGCCCGGCGGGAGGGCGGCCGCGAGCAGTTCGGGGAGCGCGTCCGCGCCGCCCTCCGGAAGGCACAGCCGGCCCGTCGCGAACGAGTGCAGCGCGAGATCGGCGACGCGGCTCGACGTCCGCAGCTCCGGGTCGCCCAGCAGGGCCGCGAGGAGGGGGCGCAGAAAGGCGTCGACCGTACGGGCCGGGAGACCCCGGGAGGCCAGCGCCCGATCCGCCGGAAGGTCCGGGCGGGCGAGAAGGCGCTCCGGGGGAGTGGCCGCGAGACGCGCGAGGGCCGTGGTGAGGCGGGACTGGTCGAGGGGGCCACCGAGCGGTCCGGGACGCGTGACGCCGCGCGCGGGGCGGGCCAACTGGAGCCGGGGGGCGCTCGCGAGGGCGCGTGCCGTAGTGAGTGCGCCCCTTGCGCTCCGGGGAGTGCCGGGCGCGCCCACGTGGTGGTGCCGTCCGTCGCTGTGCAGCAGGACGCCCGGGGCGAACGGGCGCAGCGCCAGGGCGTCCAGGCCCGGGGTGAGGCGCAGTTCCGGGTACGCGGTGGACAGGAGCCGGCCGAGCCGGTCCAGCCGGAAACCGTCGACTTTCTCCGTGGACATACGGCCGCCCACGTCCGGGGCGGCCTCCAGGACGGCGGTCCTCAGCCCCGCCCCGGTCAGGTGCCGTGCGGCCGCGAGACCGGCGACACCGGCTCCCACGACGACGACGTCCACGTCTTCCGCGATCTCCGCCATGTGCGTGGCTTGGCGTGCGGGCTCTAGCACGTGCCCCTCCTCGAGGTTGCGCGGCCGGTGGGGACGTCATGCCCCCAACACGCTTCTGGGATACCCGAGTTCGGATCGAGGGTGCGAGGTTCGGGCGTACGGGGGAAGTCGCGCGGCGGCCGTGCACGGGGGCATGGGGGGTGCATGTGTCCGCTCCGGCGCACCCGGTGGGCGCCGTGGGGGCGCACACCCGGCGGGGCGGGAGACCCCGCCGTGCGCGCCCCGTCTCAGCCCAGGGCCGCCCGCAGCGTCCCCTCGATCGAGGGGAACGCGAACGTGAAACCCGACGCGAGGAGCCGGGTGGGCAGGACGCGCTGACTGCCCAGGATGTCCTCGGCCATGTCGCCGAGGGCGAGGCGCAGCAGCGGGGCGGGGGCGGTGAGCAGGGTCGGGCGGCGCAGGACCCGGCCCATGGCCTCGGTGATCTCGCGGTTGGTGAGCGGGTCGGGCGCGGTCAGGTTCACCGGCCCGGAGAGGGACTCCGTGTCGATCAGATGCCGGATCGCGGCCACCTCGTCGTGCAGGGCGACATAGCTCCAGTACTGACGCCCGTCCCCCATCCGTCCCCCGACGCCCGCCCGGAACAGCGGGAACAGCCTGGCCCAGGCCCCGCCCTCGCGGGACACCACCAGTCCGGTGCGGGGCAGCACCGTGCGCACCCCCGCCTCCCGCGCGGGAGCGGTCGCCTCCTCCCACTCCACGCAGACGGAGGGCAGGAACCCGTCACCGGGCGGCGCCGACTCGTCCACCGCCCGGTCGCCCGTGTCGCCGTAGAAGCCGATCGCGCTCCCGTTGACGAAGACCCGCGGCGGTTCTTCCAGGGAGGCCACCGCCTCCGCGAGCGTCGCCGTCCCGAGCACCCGGCTGTCGCGGATCTTTCGCTTGTACGTCTCCGTCCAGGGCCGCCCGGCCACCGGCGCCCCCGCCAGATTGACCACCGCGGCACAGCCGAGGAGCCCCACCGCGTCGATCCGCTGCCGCTGCGGATCCCAGCGGACCTCGTCCCGCGAGCGCGGCTCACGGCGCACGAGCCGGACCACCCGGTGTCCGTCCGCGCTCAGGGAGCGCGCCAGCGCGGAGCCGATCAGGCCGGACGCGCCGGCGATCACGATGCGGGAACCCGGGGGCAGCGGTGAATCACTCATGGGTCCATCCTGCCCGTGCCGTGGCGGACTTCACGGAACGGGCAGGATGGCGCGGCGGCCGTACAGTGATCGGCATGTCAGCCGCTCCGCGCATACGCACCGCCACACTCGCCGACGAGGACGCGCTCGGTCGGCTCGACCGCGACACCTGGTCCACGCTGCACGCCGTGGCGCCCCGCCCCCAGCCACCGTACGAACCCTTCTACAGCGAGCGGTTCGGTCCCCGGGACCACCTCGTCGCCGAACTCGACGGCCGGCTGGTGGGATACCTCCGGCTGGGCTTCCCGACCCCGCTCGCCTGCAACGCGCACGTCCGGCAGATCCTCGGCTTCGTCGTCGCCGAGGAGGCGCGCGGCGCGGGGGTGGGCCGCGCGCTGCTGCGGGCGGCGCGGGAGGAGGCCGTCCGC
The DNA here is from genome assembly GCF_042889485.1 of Streptomyces sp. NPDC002580. Classification (NCBI taxonomy): domain Bacteria; kingdom Bacillati; phylum Actinomycetota; class Actinomycetes; order Kitasatosporales; family Streptomycetaceae; genus Streptomyces; species Streptomyces sp. NPDC002580. The sequence continues at coordinate 978,679 of NZ_JBIAQZ010000001.1, forward strand.
CAGGGAGCCCGGCGCATCACGCTGCGGGTGCTGGGCCACAACGCCCCGGCACGCGGGCTGTACGAGTCCGAGGGGTTCGTCGTCGAGGGGATCATGCCCGGGGAGTTCCTGCTCGACGGCGAGTACGTGGACGACGTCCTCATGGGCCGGACGCTCTGACCGGCCGACGGCCGGCCCGGCGGGGAGCGTGCCGGGGCTCCGGCGGCCACCGCCGTGGCCCTCGTGGCCGCCCGGGTCCCCGGAACCGGGATCAGGAGGTGACGAGCTCGCCCGTCTCCACGCGCGCCGTGGCGTGCGCCGCCTTCCGGGCGTCGGGCGCGACCTCGTGCGCCGTCAGGACGTAGCCCGTCTCGCTGTCCGACGTCGACCGGGCGAAGACCACCCCGTACACCTTGCCTTCGGTGGTCAGCAGCGGGCCGCCGGAGTTGCCCGGGCGGACGGTCGAGCGGATCGAGTAGATCTCCCGGGTCACCGTGCCGGAGTTGTAGATGTTCTGGCCCGTCGCGTTGATGCGGTTCGCGACCGTGGCCGCCTGGAGGTCGAGGCCGCCGTCCTGCGGGTAGCCCGCCACCACCGCGGAGTCACCGCGCGAGGCGACGCCGTCGAACGGGAGCACGGGGGCCCGCAGACCCGGCACGTACAGGACGGCGACGTCCTTCTGCGGGTCGAAGAGCACCACCCGCGCCGGGTAGGGACGTCCGACCCCGCCCACCCGGACGGTCGGCCGGTCGATGCCCGCCACCACGTGCGCGTTGGTCATCACGCGCCGGGGGGAGTAGACGAAGCCGCTGCCCTCGCGCCCCTGGTTGCCCGAGACGCCCTCGACCTTCACGGTGCTCCGCTTGGCGGCGTTCGTCGCCGACTGCGTCACGCTGTCCCCGGACGGCTTGGCGACACCGGCCGTCGGTTCGTTCTCGAACGGGTTGAAGACCTGGGGGAAGCCCGCCTCCGTGAGCGCCGAGGTCGCGCGCGAGAACCAGGCCGGCGTGGTCTCCGGCATCGTCTTCTGCACGGCGCCCAGCAGCGCGGAGTTGCGGATCGACTGCGTGACCACCGTCGAGGAGGACGCGCCGAGGACGCTCGCCGCCACCCAGGCCACCAGCAGCACGGCCAGCGTGTTCGCCGCGGCCCCGCCGATCCCGTCGGCCACCCGCAGCGGCCCCTGGTCCAGCTCGCGACGCAGTTTGAGCGCGAGGCGCCCGGCCAGCTCGTGCCCCACCACGGCGGGCACCAGCACCGTGAGCACCGCCGTCACCGTCGCCGCGGGTGTCCCCGCCGTGGCCAGTTCCATCATCCAGGGCAGCACCCATACGCCGATCACGGCGCCGCCCACGAAACCGGCCAGCGAGACACAGCCGGCGACCAGGCCGCGGCGGTATCCGGACGCCGCGTAGACCAGGATCACCAGCATGAGCAGGAGGTCGAGCACGTCCACGGAGCCGCCTTTCTCTAGGGCCCCTTAGTACGCGTCGGGCAGGCCCAGTGATCAGCCACGCGCGTTCGGTGCCGCCGAAACGGTCACACACCCCTGGACCAGTAGAAACGTCCCGGATACGCCCGATGGTTCCACCAGGTGGCACACCACACATCGCGGCCCGCTCGGATCCGGGTCAGGGTGGCTCCATGCGTGTCTTCCGGAAGACGCGGGGGCCCCGAATACGGAGCGGGGAGCGGGTACACCGCTCCCCGCACCAAGGACGTCACGGACGTCCCGCACACCGGGCCCGCGACCCGCGCGCGCCCTGGGCATCCGGCCCGCCCGGTGCGGGGTGGCCGGGGCCCGAGCGGCTGCCGGCAGGGTTCCTCGTCGTCCTCGGATGCGTGCCCGGCCTGCTCGCCGCCCTGGCGCTGGTGCTGTGCGCGGCCGGGGTGGACCGCACCGCGGCCCGCGCCGCGACGCCGCCCCCGGTGGCGGCGAGGCCCGTCGTGGACCACTCGGCCGTCCAGCCGTCCATCGTGCCCCGGTCGACGTGGCTCGACGCCGCGAGCACGCGCGAGCAGCCGCCGCCCCGCTACGACGACCGTGTCGTCGCGGTCTTCGTCCACCACACCGACTCGCCGAACGGCTACGACTGCGCCGACGTACCCGGCATCATCCGCGACCTCTACGCGGGCCAGACCGGAGCCAAGGACTGGGACGACATCGGCTACAACTTCCTCGTCGACCGCTGCGGCACGATCTACGAGGGCCGCGCGGGCGGCATCGACCGGCCCGTCACCGGGGCGCACGCCCAGGGCTTCAACCACCGCACCGCCGGGATCGCCGCGATCGGCACCTTCACGGCGGGAACCGCGGTGCCGACGGCGATGACCGACGCGATCGCCCGCCTCGCCGCCTGGAAGCTCGGGCTCGCCGGGGCCGACCCCCGGGGCACGGTCCGTCTCGTCTCCAGCAACAGCCTCAGCCGCTACCGGTCGGGGACCTCCGCCGTGTTCTCCACCATCTCCGGCCACAACGACGGCTTCATGACCAGCTGTCCCGGCGCGGCCCTCAGCGCCCGCCTCCCCGAGATCCGCGCGCTGGCCGCCCGCTACCAGAGCCGCTGAGGACCGGCCGACCCCGGGCTCACAGGTACGCCCGGGGTCGCTCACAGACTCCTCGGAGCCGCGCGCCCTACCTTCGCCGTACGCACTGACCGGAGGTGGGGAACATGAGGACGGGCCGGACGGAGACCGCTGGGCACACCGCGAGCGGGGAAGGCACCGGGAAGGAGTCCGCGGGGCGGGCGGGCAGGCGGGCGGGCGGCCGGATGACGGCCGCGCGGGGCCCGTGGGCGGTGATCGGCGCGGTGGTGACGGTCGTGCTCGGCCCGGCCGCGGTCACGGCGTCCGCGCTGGACCGGGCCAACGCGGCCCCGATGCGCCACACACCGGCGCACCGCACCGTACGGGCGGAACCGGCGCACCGCACCGTACGGGCGGAACCGGTGCGGGCGGAACCGGGACGGGCGGAACCGGGACGGGTGTACGGGCCCCCGGGCCTCACGCGCCGGGGGACGGCTGCCTGAGCGGGCCGGACGCCCGCTCCGTCAGTCCTCCCTGAACCGCTCCCACAGCTTCGGGTAGCGCTCCGCGACGACGGGCTCGTTCTCGAAGTCGAGCGGGGTGCCCTCGGGCTCGGCGGCCGCGGCCGGGATGCCCAGGGCGGGCGCCACCGCGCCGGTCAGCTGCTCGTAGGCCTCGTCCGCCGCGTACCCCAGCTCCTCGCCGTCGCCGTCGATCTCCTCGTCGAAGTCGTCCAGGAGTTCGGCGAGCGTGTCGGGGTCGTGCATCGCGCCCTCGAAGACGTCCCGGCCCTGGCCGATCAGCCAGCACCGGAAGAAGTCGAAGGCGTCGTCGCTGACCCCGTCGAGCAGCACCCAGGCGGCGCCCCACAGATCCCAGCGGTAGGCGCGGTTGTAGCGGGACTCGAAGTGCCGGGCGAAGTCCAGGACCGAGACCGGGTCCAGCTGGACGAGCCGCTCGACGAGCAGGTCCGCCTGTTCCTCGGGGTCGCCCTCGGCGGCCTCGCGGGTCGCGTCCACCAGCTGCCAGAACTCCGTCTCGTCCATCACGGCTCCAGCATCGGGCCTGGGCGGGAGGGACGCACGCGGAGTGGCGCAGATTGTTATGCATGCACATGCCGAAGGTAAAACCGCCGGGTTCGTACGGATTTCAAGGGGTCGGCGCGGAGTGCCGCCGCCGGGCCCGGGATCACCGGTAGAGGGACGCCGATCTCGCCGCGTCCCGGGCGCAGCGCTCCCGCAGGCTCGCCGGAGCGAGCACCTCCACCTCGGGCCCGAGCCCCCACAACCGCTCGTGGGCGACGTCCTCGGACTCGACCGGCAGCGTGAGCGTCACCCAGCCCCGCCCGTCGGGGGCGCCGGACGTGCCGAGCGCCTCCTTCGCGGTGGCCGGATCGAGGACGTGCGGCAGGCGTCGTACGCCTTCGGGGGAGAGCCGCACCACGACCTCGGACCGCAGGACGGACCGGGCGAACTCCGCGGCCCGCTCCCGCCAGAACGCCGGCAGGTCGAACCCCTCGTCGCGCCGGAACCGCGCGGAGCCGAGGCCGACAGCGGTGAACCGGTCGATCCGGTACACCCGGAAGTCCTCCGTGTCCGCCACCCGGGCGCACAGGTACCAGACGCCCGCCTTGAGGACGAGCCCGTACGGCTCGAGCGCCCGCTCCACCTCGGAGTCGTCCCGCCGGTAGCGCGCGGCGATCGGGCGGTCGTCCCAGACCGCGTCCGCGACCGAGGGCAGCAGCTCCGGAGTCCGCGGCTCGCTGAACCAGGCGGGCGCGTCCAGGTGGAATCGCTGCGCCGCCGTGTGCGACGCGTCCCGCACGGAGGGCAGCAGCGCCGCCGACACCTTCAGCCGGGCCGCCGAGGCCGTGTCCTGGAGACCCATCTCGCGCAGCGCCCCCGGCACCCCGCTGAGGAACAGCGCCTCCGCCTCGTTCCGCGCCAGGCCCGTGAGCCGGGTGCGGTACCCGCCGATCAGGCGGTAACCGCCGGTCCGTCCCCGGTCCGCGTACACCGGGACGCCCGCCTCCGACAGCGCCTGTGCGTCCCGCGCGACCGTGCGCTCGGACACCTCCAGCTCCCGCGCCAGCTCGGCGGCGGTCATCGACGCACGGGTCTGGAGCAGCAGCACCATCTTGATCAGACGAGCGGCACGCATGCCTTCATCATGCCGGGCACCACCGACAGTACGGAGGGAGAGGGAGAGGGAGAGGGAGAGGGAGAGGGGAGGAGGCGAGAGAGGGGAGGGGGCGGGGAAACGAGAAGGGGTACGGCGGTCGCCGTACCCCTTCTCAGGACTCACACCCGTGCGCTACAGGCCGTAGCGCTCCCGGGCCTCCTTCACCGCGGACGCCTTGACCTCACCGCGGCGGGCGAGCTGCGCCAGCGCCGCGACGACGATCGACTGGGCGTCCACGCCGAAGTGACGGCGGGCCGCGGCACGCGTGTCCGAGAGGCCGAAGCCGTCGGCGCCGAGCGAGGACCAGTCCTGCTCGACCCACTGCGCGATCTGGTCCGGGACCTGGCGCATGTAGTCGGAGACCGCGAGCACCGGGCCCTCGGCGCCCTGGAGCGCGCGGCGGACGAACGGCACCCGCTCCTCGCCGCGCAGCAGGGCCGCGTCGGCCTCCAGCGCGTCGCGGCGCAGCTCGGTCCAGGAGGTCGCGGACCACACGTCGGCGGCCACGCCCCACTCCTCGGCGAGCAGCTTCTGGGCCTCCAGCGTCCAGTGGATCGCCGTGCCGGAGCCGATCAGCTGGATGCGCGGAGCGTTCGCCGCGGCCACGTTCAGCCCGGCGGACTCCACCGTGTTGAAGCGGTACAGGCCCTTGAGGATGCCCTCGTCGACCCCGGCCGGCTTGGCGGGCTGCGGCATCGGCTCGTTGTAGACGGTCAGGTAGTAGAAGACGTCCTGGTCCTCGCCCGGGGCCGCCTCGCCGTACATCCGGCGCAGACCGTCCTTGACGATCGCCGCGATCTCGTACGCGAACGCCGGGTCGTAGGAGAGCGCCGCGGGGTTGGTCGCCGCGATGACCGGGGAGTGGCCGTCGGCGTGCTGCAGGCCCTCACCGGTGAGGGTCGTACGGCCCGCGGTGGCGCCGACCAGGAAGCCGCGGCCGAGCTGGTCGCCGAGCTGCCACATCTGGTCGGCCGTGCGCTGCCAGCCGAACATCGAGTAGAAGATGTAGAAGGGGATCATCGCTTCGCCGTGCGTGGAGTACGCGCTGGACGCGGCGATGAAGTCCGCCATGGAACCGGCCTCGGTGATCCCCTCGTTGAGGATCTGGCCGTCCTTGGCCTCCTTGTAGTACATCAGCTGGTCGCGGTCGACCGGCTCGTACGTCTGGCCCTTGGGCGAGTAGATGCCCAGCGACGGGAAGAGCGACTCCATACCGAAGGTACGGGCCTCGTCCGGGACGATCGGTACCCAGCGGCGGCCGGTCTGCTTGTCGCGGACCAGGTCCTTGACCAGCCGGACGAACGCCATCGTCGTCGCCAGGTTCTGCGTGCCGGAGCCCTTGTCGAAGGACGCGAACGTCTTGTCGGCGGGGGCCGGCAGCGGGGCCAGGGCGTGCGTGCGGCGGGCCGGGGCCGGACCGCCGAGGGCCGCGCGGCGCTCCTGGAGGTAACGGACCTCGGGGGAGTCGGCGCCCGGGTGGCCGTAGGGGACCACGCCGTCGACGAACTGGCTTTCGGAGATGGGCAGTTCGAGCAGATCACGCATCTGCTTGAACTCGTCCGTCGACAGCTTCTTCATCTGGTGGTTGGCGTTCTTCGACGCGAAGCCCGCACCGAGGGTGTGGCCCTTGACCGTCTGGGCCAGGATCACCGTCGGCGCGCCCTTGTGGGCGAGGGCGGCGCGGTAGGCCGCGTACACCTTGCGCGACTCGTGGCCGCCGCGGGAGAGGTGGAAGCACTCGAAGATCTTGTCGTCGCTCAGCAGCTTCGCCATCTCGACGAGCGCCGGGTCGGAGCCGAAGAAGTCCTGGCGGATGTAGGCCGCGTCGCGGGTCTGGTACGTCTGCACCTGCGCGTCGGGAACCTGGCGCAGGCGGCGGACGAGCGCGCCCGTGGTGTCGAGCTGGAACAGCTCGTCCCAGGCGTTGCCCCACAGCGACTTCACGACGTTCCAGCCGGCGCCGCGGAACTGCGCCTCCAGCTCCTGCACGATCTTGAAGTTCGCGCGGACCGGACCGTCGAGGCGCTGCAGGTTGCAGTTGATGACGAAGGTCAGGTTGTCGAGACCCTCGCGGGCGGCGAGCGCGAGGGCGGCCGTCGACTCGGGCTCGTCCATCTCGCCGTCACCGAGGAACGCCCACACGTGGGACGCGGAGACGTCCTTGATGTTGCGGTTCGTCAGGTAGCGGTTGAAGCGGGCCTGGTAGATCGCCGACAGCGGGCCGAGGCCCATGGAGACGGTCGGGAACTCCCAGAGCCAGGGCAGCCGGCGCGGGTGCGGGTACGACGGGAGGCCGTTGCCGGCCGACTCCTGGCGGAAGTTGTCCAGGTGCCCCTCGTTCAGGCGTCCGTCGAGGAACGCGCGGGCGTAGATGCCGGGGGAGGCGTGGCCCTGGATGTAGAGCTGGTCGCCGGACCCGTCACCCTCCTTGCCCTTGAAGAAGTGGTTGAAGCCGGTCTCGTAGAGCCAGGCCGCGGAGGCGAAGGTGGCGATGTGGCCGCCGACGCCGTGCTTCGCGCCCCGGGTCACCATCGCGGCCGCGTTCCAGCGGTTCCACGCGGTGATCCTGGCCTCCATCGCCTCGTCACCGTCGACGACGGGCTCGGCGGCGGTGGGGATGGTGTTGACGTAGTCGGTCTCGAGCAGCTTGGGCAGCGCGAGACCGTTGCCCTCGGCGCGCTCCAGCGTGCGGCGCATCAGGTACGCGGCACGGTGCGGCCCGGCCGCCTGGGTGACGGCGTCCAGGGAGGCCTGCCATTCGGCGGTCTCCTCGGGGTCGCGGTCCGGGAGCTGGTCGAGCTCGCTCGGCTGGATTGCGGTGGGGTCGGTCATTGCGCCGCCTTCCGGATGCGGAGGGGGGTTCCCTCATCGGCAAGGGGTGTTCGGGGGTGCCCTTGGTCTATGGCAGGACAGGGCGGAGGGCCCTTGTAGGAGCCCGTCGGTGACTGTAACTCCCTGATCGATGATCGATCAAAGGTTCTGAGGGAAAACCTCTTCAGATCGGAAAAGTCGGCACGGGGTGCCTGGAAGTCAGGCACGGGGTGCCGTGGAAAACGGCGATTCTCGCAGGTGGGAGCACGTCTGAGCGCGCGTGTGCTCCCCTGCGCCGCCGTTGTCCGGACGCCCTCACGGGCGCGGGGCGCATCCGAGGACATGGCCCTTCACGAGGTCGGCGATCAGCGGATCACGCCGCCGGAACGCGTCCACGAGGGCCTCGTGCTCCTCCGCGTACGACTGCTGCACCGTTCCCAGCCACCGGATGGACAGGGCGGTGAAGACCTCGATGCCCAGGCCCTCCCAGGTGTGCAGCAGCACGGAGTTCCCGGCCGCCCGGACCAGCTCGCGGTGGAACCCCACCGTGTGCCGCACCTGACCGGTGCCGTCGGCCAGCCGGTCGGCCTCGTACAGCGCGGTCACGTGCGGTTCCAGGGCCGAGCAGTCCACGGCGAGCCGTTCGGCCGCCAGCTCCGCGGCGATGGCCTCCAGACCGGCCCGCACGGGGTAGCTCTCCTCCAGGTCGGCGGCGGTCAGGTTCCGCACGCGCACGCCCTTGTTCGGCGCCGACTCGATCAGCCGCAGCGACTCCAGCTCGCGCAGCGCCTCCCGCACCGGGGTCTGGCTGACCTCCAGCTCGGTGGCGATCCGCCGCTCCACGATCCGCTCGCCCGGCTTCCAGCGCCCGCTGACGATCCCCTCCACGATGTGCTCGCGGATCTGTTCGCGCAGCGAGTGGACGACGGGCGCGGTCATGAAGGCTCCTTTGACAGGGGTGCGGGACCCCGAGGGCGTTTGACCTTTAGACAATAAGGCCGCGCCCCGGCCGGTGAGAGGCGCATGGCGGCGCTTTCCCGCAGGTGAGACGAGACTTACACGCAGTCAGAGTGTTCCCGGCCGTACGGGCTCGTACCGGGTGAAGTCGGGATTCGTGCCGTCGTTGTGATCGTCGGACGCGGGCTGCGGCGGAAGAACGGCGGCCGCGGGCACCCGGCCCGGGGAAACACGGCACCCCCGCCCGGAAGTCCGGACGGGGGTGCCGAGTCGCTGTGCGAGCGGTGCGGGTTACAGGCCGAGCTCGACCTCGAACTCGCCCGCCTCCAGGATCGCCTTGACCGCGCTCAGGTAACGGGCCGCGTCGGCGCCGTCCACCAGGCGGTGGTCGTAGGAGAGCGTCAGGTAGGTCATGTCGCGGACACCGATCACGGTGCCCTCCTCCGTCTCGATGACGGCCGGACGCTTGACCGTGGCACCGATGCCGAGGATCGCGACCTGGTTCGGCGGCACGATGATCGTGTCGAAGAGCGCGCCGCGCGAGCCGGTGTTGGAGATGGTGAAGGTACCGCCGGACAGCTCGTCCGGGGTGATCTTGTTCGACCGGACCTTGCCCGCCAGGTCGGCGGTGGCCTTGGCGATGCCGGCGATGTTCAGGTCGCCCGCGCCCTTGATGACCGGGGTCATCAGGCCCTTCTCCGAGTCCACCGCGATACCGATGTTCTCGGTGTCGAAGTAGCTGATCGTGCCCTCGGCCTCGTTGATCCGGGCGTTGATGACCGGGTGGGCCTTCAGCGCCTGGGCCGCCGCCTTCACGAAGAACGGCATCGGGGAGAGCTTGACGCCCTCACGGGCCGCGAAGGAGTCCTTCGCCTGCGCGCGGAGCCTCATCAGCTTGGTGATGTCGACCTCGACGACCGAGGACAGCTGCGCCTGCTCGCGCAGGGCCTTCACCATGTTGTCGCCGATGACCTTGCGGATGCGGGGCATCTTGACGGTCTGGCCGCGCAGCGGCGAGACCTCCAGGACCGGGGCCTTCTTCGCGGCGGCGGCCGGGGCGGCGACCGGAGCCGGAGCCTTGGCGGCGGCCTTCGCGGCCTCGGCGGCGGCGATGACGTCCTGCTTGCGGATACGGCCGCCGACGCCGGTGCCCTTGACCGCGGCCAGGTCGACGCCGTTCTCGGCGGCGAGCTTGCGCACCAGCGGGGTCACGTACGCGCCGTCGTCACCGGCGGTCGCGGCGGGCGTCGGGGCCGGGGTGACGGGGGCGGGAGCGGCCACCGGCGCGGGAGCCGGCGCGGCGGGCTGGACCGGGGCCGGGGCGGCGGCCGGAGCGGCCGGAGCCGGGGCCGCGGGGGCCGGAGCCGGAGCGGCGGGGGCCGTAGGAGCCGCGGGAGCCGAGGCGGGGGCCGCCGGAGCGGCGGGCGCGGGGGCGGCCGGAGCGGCGGGCGCGGGGGCGGCCGGAGCGGCACCCGGAGCGCCGATGACGGCGAGCTTGGCGCCGACCTCGGCGGTCTCGTCCTCGCCGACCACGATCTCCAGCAGCACGCCGGCGACCGGCGCGGGGATCTCGGTGTCGACCTTGTCCGTGGAGACCTCGAGCAGCGGCTCGTCCTCCGCGACCTCCTCGCCGACCTCCTTCAGCCAGCGGGTGACGGTGCCCTCGGTGACCGACTCGCCCAGCGCGGGCAGCACGACGTCGGTACCGGAGGCGCCACCGGCCGGAGCGGCGGGGGCGGCGGCGGGCGCCTCCGGGGCCGGGGCTTCGGGAGCCTCGGCGACCGGGGCGGGAGCGGCCGGAGCGGCGGCCGGGGCCGGGGCCTCGGCGGCGGGAGCCTCGGCAGCGGCGGCGGGCGCGCCCGTGCCGTCGTCGATGACGGCCAGCTCGGCGCCGACCTCGACGGTCTCGTCCTCGGCGACCTTGATGGACGCCAGGATGCCGGCGGCGGGAGAGGGGATCTCGGTGTCGACCTTGTCCGTCGACACCTCCAGCAGCGGCTCGTCGGCCTCGACGCGCTCGCCCTCGGCCTTCAGCCAGCGGGTGACAGTGCCCTCGGTGACGCTCTCACCGAGTGCCGGAAGGGTTACGGAAACCGGCATGGTTTCTGTTGCTCCTTATCGGGTCTCCCCGGCTCGATCGGGATCGAGAGCCGGGGAAGGTGCGGAAGTCTGTGGTCGTCGTCGCGCCCTGCTCGACGCGGTGACTGGGGACAGCCGGCGGCCGGGGGAGTCCCCCGGCCGGAGCCGATCAGTCGTGCGCGTGCAGCGGCTTGCCCGCGAGGGCGAGGTGGGCCTCGCCGAGCGCCTCGTTCTGCGTCGGGTGGGCGTGGATGAGCTGAGCGACCTCGGAGGGCAGCGCCTCCCAGTTGTAGATCAGCTGGGCCTCGCCGACCTGCTCGCCCATGCGGTCGCCGACCATGTGGACGCCGACCACGGCACCGTCCTTCACCTGGACGAGCTTGATCTCGCCCGAGGTGTTCAGGATCTTGCTCTTGCCGTTGCCCGCCAGGCTGTACTTGAGAGCGACGACCTTGTCCGCACCGTAGATCTCCTTGGCCTTGGCCTCGGAGATGCCCACGGAGGCGACCTCGGGGTGGCAGTACGTCACCCGGGGGACACCGTCGTAGTCGATCGGGACGACCTTCTGGCCGGCCAGACGCTCAGCGACCAGCATGCCCTCGGCGAAGCCGACGTGCGCGAGCTGGAGCGTCGGGACGAGGTCGCCGACCGCGGAGATGGTCGGGACGTTGGTGCGCATGTACTCGTCGACCAGGACGTAACCGCGGTCCATCGCGACGCCCTGCTCCTCGTAGCCGAGACCGGCGGAGACCGGTCCGCGGCCGACGGCGACGAGCAGGACCTCGGCCTCGAACTCCTTGCCGTCGGCGAGGGTGACCTTGACACCGGTGTCGGTGTACTCGGCCTTCGAGAAGAAGGTGCCCAGGTTGAACTTGATGCCGCGCTTGCGGAACGCGCGCTCAAGAAGCTTGGAGGAGTTCTCGTCCTCGACGGGGACGAGGTGCTTGAGCCCCTCGATGACCGTCACCTCGGTGCCGAAGGACTTCCACGCCGAGGCGAACTCGACGCCGATCACGCCGCCGCCGAGCACGATCGCGGACCGCGGTACGCGGTCCAGGACGAGCGCGTGGTCGGACGAGATGATGCGGTCGCCGTCGATCTCCAGGCCCGGCAGCGACTTCGGCACGGAGCCGGTCGCGAGGAGCACGTGACGGCCCTGGATCCGCGAGCCGTTCACGTCGACGGAGGTCGGGGAGGACAGGCGGCCCTCACCCTCGATGTACGTCACCTTGCGGGACGCGATGAGACCCTGCAGACCCTTGTACAGGCCCGAGATGACCCCGTCCTTGTACTTGTGGACGGCGGGTACGTCGATGCCCTCGAAGGTGGCCTTGACGCCGAACTGCGCGCTCTCGCGGGCCTGGTCGGCGATCTCGCCCGCGTGCAGCAGGGCCTTCGTGGGGATGCACCCACGGTGCAGGCAGGTACCGCCGACCTTGTCCTTCTCGATCAGGGCGACGTCCAGGCCCAACTGCGCTCCGCGCAGCGCCGCGGCGTAACCGCCGCTACCGCCGCCGAGGATCACTAGGTCGAAAACGGTGCTGGCGTCGTTCGCCACGTCACGTCCTCCATGCATGTGCGCCGTAACGCCGGGCACCGTTGTCCCTCGCGGGTGGTTGACCGGTCGGTCGGCTGGTGTCCGGCCGCTCTTTCTACGGCCCTGTGGTGGGGGCCCTGTCCTGCCGAGAACCCATCTTCGCACTTGTCGAGGGCGAGCGAGACGCCGGGCCGGTGTGTGGGACGTCTGATCCATCACGTCGACGGGGTGCGGAGCCGGGTGAACCCGCGGATTTCGTCGAGGGCGAAACCTCCGTACGGCCATACGGACGGCCCCGGGCGGGAGAACGCCCGGGGCCGTCCGCCGTACGAAGGCTCAGCCCAGGTCGCCGGCCGCCGTCAGCTCGGCGAGGCGGACCAGGGTGCGGACCGCGGAACCGGTGCCGCCCTTGGGGGTGTAGCCGAACGGGCCGGCCTCGTTGAACGCGGGGCCCGCGATGTCCAGGTGCGCCCAGGTGATGCCCTCGCCCACGAACTCGCGCAGGAACAGACCGGCCACCAGGCCGCCGCCCATGCGCTCGCCCATGTTGGCGAGGTCGGCGGTGGGGGAGTCCATGCCCTTGCGCAGGTGCTCGGGCAGCGGCATCGGCCAGGACTCCTCGCCGACCTCCTCGGCGGCCTCGACGATCGAGGCGCGGAAGGAGTCGTCGTTGGCCATCACGCCGAAGGTGCGGTTGCCCAGCGCCAGGACCATCGCGCCGGTCAGCGTCGCCACGTCGACGATCGCGTCCGGCTTCTCCTCGGACGCCTTCCACAGCGCGTCCGCGAGGACCAGCCGGCCCTCGGCGTCGGTGTTGAGGACCTCGACGGTCTTGCCGCTGTACATGCGCAGGACGTCACCCGGGCGGGTGGCGGAGCCCGAGGGCATGTTCTCGGCCAGCGCGAGCCAGCCGGTGACGTTGACCTCCAGGCCGAGACGCGCGGCGGTGACCACGGCGGCGAAGACCGCGGCGGCGCCCGCCATGTCGCACTTCATCGTCTCGTTGTGCCCGGCGGGCTTGAGGGAGATGCCGCCCGAGTCGTAGGTGATGCCCTTGCCGACGAACGCGAGGTGCTTGGTCGCCTTGGAGGAGGTGTACGACAGCTTCACCAGGCGGGGACCGGCGGCCGAACCGGCGCCGACGCCGAGGATGCCGCCGAAGCCGCCCTTGACCAGGGCCTTCTCGTCGAGCACCTGCACCTTGACGCCGTGCTCCTTGCCGGCCGCGGTGGCGACGGCGGCGAAGGACTCCGGGTTGAGGTCGTTCGGCGGGGTGTTGACGAGGTCGCGGGCGCGGTTGAGCTCCTCGGTCACGGCGGTGGCGCGCGCGATCGCCGCCTTGTACGCCGCGTCCCGGGGCTTGCCGCCGAGCAGCGCGGCCTCGCCGAGCGGGCCCTTGCCGTTCTTGGCGGCGTCGCCCCGGCCGGTCTCCTTGTAGGCGTCGAAGCCGTACGCGCCCAGGCGGGCGCCCTCGGCCACGGCACCGGCGTCGGCGGCGTCGGTGATCGGCAGCGCGAACGCGGCCTTCTTGGCACCGGCGAGCGCGCGGGCGGCGACTCCGGCCGCGCGGCGCAGCGCCTCGGCGTCGAAGCCGGCGTCCTGCTCGGGAACCGCTCCCAGGCCGACGGCCACCACGACGGGGGCCTTGAACCCGGACGGGGCGGGCAGCTTGGTCACCTCGCCCTCGGACCCGGAGGCGCCGAGGGTCTCCAGGATTCCGGCGAGTCCGCCGTCGTACGCCTTGTCCACGGCCTCGGCGCCCGGTGCGACGACCGGGCCCTTGGGGCCCTTCGCGACACCGACGACGATCGCGTCGGCCCGCAGACCGGACGCTGCGGCGGTGCTGAGAGTGAGAGCAGTCACGGTGGTGAGATCTCCGCTTCCATGTGAAATGTGGTGTGGCCGAGTGGGGTGGGTCGACCGGGCCCGACGGCTGACCCTAGATCCGTCCTCGGGGGCGGTCCTTGCCGGGGCCCTGGCGGGGCGGGCGAAGTACCCGGGACGAGCCTACGCTCGGGGCCGGGTTTCGCTCATTTCTCCGGGCGTTCACCCACAAGTGGCGGCCTGTCGAATTCTCGCCCCTCACTCCCGGTGACCTAAGACACACTCGTCGTGTTCCAGTGGGCACGGCGCTCACTGCTTTGCACGATTTCCACAGATTCCCCACAGTTTCGACCCGTGGGGGGTCTTCGAGGGGGAGGCGCTACATATGGCACAGAGTCTGCACCGATGGAGAGGAACGGCCGCCGTCCTGGGGGCGGCCGGACTCCTCGCGCTGGGAGTGGGGGCACCCGGCGCATCCGCGGCCACCGCGTCGCGGATCGACCTGAAGGTCCTGGTCGTCGACAACGGCGCGGGACAGGTCGGGGCCATCACCGCGGAGCTGAAGAACTCCGGCATCCCGTACACCACCGTCAACCTCGGTGACGCGGGCCGCCCGACCATCAACGCGACGTTCCTGAGCGACACCGTGAACGGCGCTCCGCGCGCCAAGTACCAGGGTGTCGTCCTGCCGAACGAGGCGCCGTTCGGCGCGGGTTCGGCCGAACAGGCCGCGTTGGAGGCGTACGAGAAGACGTTCGGCATCCCGCAGGTCGACGCCTACACCTGGGCGCACCCCGAGGTCGGGCTCGACTACACCGACTCGAACGGCGGCTGGTCCGGCGTTCTGGACGGCGCGCAGACACAGATCACCGCGGCGGGCACGACCGGCCCGTTCCGCTACCTCGACGGACCGCTGACCTTCGAGGACATCGACCCGGCGGTCCAGGAGAGCTACGGCTACGCGGCCCACCCGAGGGAGGGGTTCACCAGCTACCTGAACGCGCCCTCGGGCGGTTCGATGCTCGGTCAGTACGAGCACGACGGGCGCCGCGAGCTCGTGCTGACCTTCGCGTACAACCAGTACCAGAAGCAGTTCAAGGTCCTCGCGCGCGGCATCGTCGAGTGGCTCACGCAGGGCGTGCACCTCGGACAGAGCAGGAACTACTTCGCCGTCCACGTCGACGACGTCTTCGCGCCCGACGCCCGCTGGGACGCCGACCGCAACTGCACGCCCGGCGACATCGACTGCGCGGGCGGCAACGGCGAGGACACCACCACGCCGATCCGGATGACCGCGGACGACGCCGCCTACGCCGCCCAGTGGGAGGCCGACCACGGGTTCACGCTCGACATGGTCTTCAACGCGGGCGCCGGCGAGGAGTGGAAGGCCGAGAACGGAGGCACCGACGCCCTCACCGCGCGGCTGCTCGCCGACAAGGCCAAGTTCCGCTGGATGAACCACACGTACATGCACCCGTTCCTCGGCTGCGTCCAGGACACCACGACCGTGCCCTGGACCTGCTCGAAGAACGCCGACGGCTCGACGAAGTACATGAGCCGCGCCGACATCTCCGCGGAGATCTCGAAGAACAACAACTGGGCGTCCTCCCACGGCCTGTCCATCGACCGCACCGAGCTGGTGACCGGCGAGCACTCGGGTCTCAAGACGCTGCCCCAGCAGCCCGTCGACAACCCGAACCTCGCGGGCGCGCTGTCCGCGAACGGCGTCAAGTGGACCGGCTCCGACAACTCCCGTGAGCCCGAGCAGCGCGCGGTCGGCAGCGCCCTGACCGTGCCCCGCTACCCGATGAACATCTACTACAACGCGGCCAAGGACGAGGAGATGGCCGACGAGTACAACTGGATCTACACCTCGAAGGCCGACGGCGGCAGCGGCGTCTGCGAGGGCAACGCGACGTCCACCTGCCTGTCGGCCCCGCTGGACACGGCCACCGGCTACGCGGACTACATCGTCCCGATGGAGGCGCGCACCGCGCTCGGGCACGCCATCGGCAACGACCCGCGCCCGCACTACGTCCACCAGGCGAACCTGGCCGAGGACCGCATCCTCTACCCGGTCCTGGACAAGGTGCTCGCCGACTACAAGGCCATCTACGCCGACAACACCCCGCTGCAGAACCCGCGGCAGAGCGCCATCGGCACCGAGATGCAGCGCCGCACCGCGTGGCAGGCGGCCGTGGCGAACGGCAAGGTCACCGGCTACCGCGTCGGCAACACCGTCACCGTCACCGCCCCGTCGGGCACCCAGATCCCGGTGACCGTGCCCACCGGGACCAGGAAGCAACTCGTGATCGGCACCGCCGCGTTCGGAACGGCCTACGCCGGACAGCTCAACGACTGGACCAAGCCGGAGCTCCTTCAGTCCGCGCTCAAGCTGAACCTGCCTGCCTGAGCAGGGCAGTTCCACGGTTCGACGCGCACCCCGGCCCGACCGGCCGGGGTGCGCGTCGAAGCCGTGCACCGAGAGCCGGGGGGCTCTCCGGAAAAACAGTCCCAGGGGGGAACCACCACATGATGCGCACCGGCCGTCATGTCACCATGCTCACCGAAGGCACCTACCCACACGTCCACGGCGGGGTCAGCACCTGGTGCGACCAACTGGTCAAGGGCATGCCGGAGGTCGACTTCCACGTCGTCTCACTCACCGGGAGCGGCCGCGAACCCGTGACCTGGGAGCTGCCGCCCAACGTCTACCGGCACACCGCCGTGCCGACCTGGGGGCCACGGCCCGGCCGCGCGCGGCCGCCGCTGGGCCGCGCCCTGCGCCGCTTCACCGAGACCTACGAGCGCTTCCTGTCCGCCTTCCTCGACCCCGACACGTCCGAGGACTTCGGTGACGCCCTGTACGAACTCGCCGGACTCGCCCGGGACGGACGCCTCTCGGCCGCCCTGCGCGGCGAGTCGGCGCTGCGCTCACTGATGTGGATCTGGACGATGCCGCATCTGCCGACGGCCGCCGCCCGGCCCACCGTGCACGACGCGCTCACGGCGACGGACCTGCTGGAGCACGCGCTGCGACCGCTCGGCGTCCGCATCCCCGAGGACTCCGTCGCCCACGCCGTCAGCAGCGGTCTCGCCACGCTGCCCGCCCTCGTCGCGCACCACCTGGACGGGGTCCCGTTCCTGCTCACCGAGCACGGCATCTATCTGCGCGAGCGCTACCTCGGGTACCGGTCGTTCCAACAGCGCTGGCCCGTCAAGGCGTTCATGCTCGGCTTCTACCGGGAACTGAACTCCCTGGGCTACCGCGCCGCCGACCTCATCACCCCCTGCAACCAGTACAACCGGCGCTGGGAGGAGCGCGGCGGCGCCGACGGCGACCGGATCCGCACGGTCTACAACGGCGTCGACCCGCACGCGTTCCCGCACGCGGGCCCCGAGCCCGCCGTGCCCACCCTCACCTGGTGCGGCCGGGTCGACCCCATCAAGGACCTGGAGACCCTGCTGCGCGCCTACGCCATGGTGCGCGCCGAACTCCCCGACACCCGGCTGCGGTTGTTCGGTCCCGTGCCGCCGGGCGGGGAGGCGTACCGGACCCGCCTGGAGAAGCTCGCCGCCGAACTGGGCGTCACCGACGGGCTGACCTTCGAGGGCCGGATCACCGAGGTGTGGCGCGCCTACGCGGCCGGCCATGTCGTCATGCTGTCCTCCATCTCCGAGGGCTTCCCGTTCTCGATCATCGAGGCGATGTCCTGCGGCCGCACGACGGTCTCCACGGACGTGGGCGGGGTCCGTGAGGCGGTCGGCGACACCGGCATCGTCGTCCCGCCGCGCGAGCCGGAGAAGATGGCGGCCGCCGCCCTGACCCTGCTGCGTGACGACGAACGGCGGCTGGACCTGGGGGAGTTGTCCCGGCAGCGGGTCATCGACCGGTTCACGCTGCGCCGTTCGGTCGACGCCTTCAGGACGGTCTACCAGGAACTGGCGGGGCGGCCCGAGGTGTACCGGCCGGCCGTGGAGACCGTCGACGACTGGACCGCCGAACTGCGCGACCCCTGGTACCAGGCCGTCGCCACGGACGGGACCGGCTGGTGAGCGGCTCCCTGCGCACGCCGTCCGGGGCGCACGAGGGCACCCGGGCCCAGGTACCGGTCCAGCGCGGCTCCACGAGCTGGGCGCGGCCCGACCCGATCGACGAACTCGCCGAGGAAATCGGGGAGTTCGTGGCCGCCGCCGTCCACCCCGACGAGGTGGCCGCGCACCTGGAGTCCGACGGCCTGTCGGACGACCAGATCCGCGAACGCTACGGAGTCAAGAACTCCTTCGCCCTCGCGGAGGAGCTGTACGGCCGGGTGGGCAGGGCCTGGCCCGAACCGGAGGGACCGGCCCACGACCCGTGGCGGATCGGTCTCCTCGGCTGCCTCCTGCGGGGCATCGTCTTCGCCCTGCCCGGCCTCGGCTACGTCCTCGCCGCACCGCTTCTCGCGGCCCCCGAGGGCGCGTTCGGGCTTCCCGCCGGCACCGTTCCGATGCTCGCCGGGGCGCTGTGCGGCTGGACCTGGAACCAGGGGCTCGCGCACCGCGCGTACACCTGGATGGGGCTCGGCGACCGCACGGCGGCGCGTCGCGCGCTGCTCGTCGGGACGCCCGTCGGGGTCCTGCTCGGCTCCCTGGTGGCCTTCGCGGCGGCCGGGTCGGCCGGCGGGGGCGCCGTAGCCTTCGCCGCCGGGCAGTCCGGCTACCTCGGCGCCGCCACCGTGCTGCTGGTGATGGGCCGGGAGCGTACGCTGCTGGCCGCGCTGACCCCGATGACGGCGGGCGCGGTCCTCACCGTGTTCCACCCGGTCCCCGACCTCGCGCGGGTCGTCCTGCTGCTGGGCTCGCTGGCGGCGGTCGCCCTGCTCGGTCTGCTCGAAGTGGCCCCCGCCGTGCGGGACCTGGGGGAGGGGAGCTGGGGCGCGGGACTGCTCGCGCTGTTCCCGTACCGGAGTTCGAAGGGTGGCGCGGAGCCGTCCGGACGGACCGGGGAACCGCGGACGGCCTCCACCGGCCGGACCCCCGCCGGGACGCCCGAGGCCGTCCCGGCCCGCCTCGCGAATGTCCTCGCGCGGTTGCGCGCCCGCCGGTCCGCCCCGCGCGGGCACGCCGGAACCCTCCCGTACGCCCTCTTCGGCCTCGGCAGCGGTGTCCTCGTGCTCTACGCGGCGCTCGGGGACGTCCTGACCGGAGCCCGCACGGCGGTCGCCGCACCCGCCGCGGTCGCGCTGACGCTCAGCATGGGTCCCGCCGAGTGGCTGCTGTTCCGGTTCCGCAGCGGCAGTCTCGCCGGGCAGCGCTCCAGCACCACGGCCAGGAGCTTCCGGCGGGCGACCGCCGGAGCGCTCGTCCGGTGCCTCACCGGCTACCTCGCCGCGCTGCTCGTGCTCGGCCTCGGCACCTCCGCGCTGTGGCCGCACGCGCCCGCTGTCGCGGACGGGGTCCGGCTCGCCGGACTGCTGCTGCTGGGCGTGGTGATGTGGACCGGGCTGCTGCTCCAGTCCTTCGGCGCCGTCACCGGCACCTCCACCGTCGTCTGCGTCGCCGCGCTCGCCCAGACCGCGGCGCTCGCGACCCGCACCGGCGACTCCCACTGGGTCGGTCTGATCGTGTACGGCACGGCGGCCGGCGCCCAGACCGCGCTCGTCCGCGTCCTGCTGGGAAAGGCGACGGCCCACCGATGACCGCTCCCGGCCCGGCGGGCACGCCGAAGAACCTGCTCGTCCCCTACTACGAACACCCCTTCGTCCGGCCGGCCGAGTGGGACGCGCTCCTCGCCGCCGCGCCCCGGCTGTACGCCGTCGTGCTGAACCCGGCCAGCGGACCCGGCGACCACCTCGACCGGGGGTTCGCCGCGATCGCCGGGCGGCTGCGCGCGGCGGGCGTCCGGGTGCTCGGGTACGCCGACACGGACTACGGACGCAGACCCGTCGCGGACGTCGTGGTCGATCTGACCCGGCATCGCGACTGGTACGGCACCGACGGCGCGTTCCTCGACCAGGCCGCCGCGGTGGAGGGCGGGCTGGGGTACTACCGGCGGCTGGCGGCGGAGGCCCGGGAGCTCGGCGGCGGTGGTCTCGTCCTCAACCACGGCACCGCTCCGCACCCCTCGTACGCCGGGATCGCCGACGTGCTCGTCACCTTCGAGGGCACCTGGACCGGCTACCGCAGGAGACCGCCGCCGCCGTGGACGGGTCCGGGGACGAACCTGTGCCACCTCGTCCACGGGGTGCCGGCCGGTGTCGACGCCGAGGCGCTGGCGCGGGAGCGGGGGGCCGCCCTGTACTGCGCGGTCCCCGGATCGGGCGATCACCCCTGGGGCACGTTGCCGCACACCGTGGAGCCCGCGCCGTGAACCGCGGGGGCCCCAGGGGCGATCGTCCCGGGGGCGGGGGCGCGACGCCGGTCAGCCCAGCGACAGAACCACGAGCGCGGTCGTCGCAGCCGTCTCCGCGAGGCCCCCGAACACATCGCCGGTGACGCCGCCGAAGCGGCGGACGCAGTGCCGCAGCAGCAGTTCGGCGGTCAGGCAGGAGGCGGCGACGGCCACCGCGGCGCGCACCAGGTCGTACGTGCCGACGAGCGCGCCGCCGCCCGCCGCGGCGCCGGCCACGGCCGCCGCCACCAGGAGGGCGCCGCGCCGGGGCACGGCGCCCGCGACCGCCGCGCCCAGACCCTCGGGGCGGGCCGCGGGCACCCCGGTGCGGGCGGCGAGGGTCAGGGCGAGGCGGGCCGCGGTCGCCGACACGACGGCGGCCAGGACGCCCCGGGCCCACGAGGAGTCGTACGCCTGGGCGAGTGCGGCCACCTGGGCGAGCAGGACGAACAGGAGGGTGATCACGCCGAACGGGCCGATGTCCGACTGCTTCATGATCTGCAGCGCGTCCTCGGCGGGCTTGCCGCTGCCCAGCCCGTCCGCCGTGTCGGCCAGGCCGTCGAGATGCAGGCCCCGGGTGAGAGCGGCCGGTACGGCGGCGGTGGCCACGGCCGCGAGCAGGGGTCCGGAGCCCATGGCCAGCAGGGTCACGCCCACCAGGGCCGCGCCCGCCCCGACCACCAGTCCGGCCAGGGGGGCGCACAGCATGCCGCCGCGCGCCGCGTCGCGGTCCCAGCGGGTCACCTCCACGGGGAGCACGGTGAGTGTGCCGAAGGCGAAGCGGAGGCTGTCGGGGAGGGAGACCCCGGAGGCGGTCTTGGGCATCGGCGCAGGCTACCCGGACGCCCGGAGGGCGGAAACAGCGGGCATGGATAAAGTTCACATATGGGTCATTGGTTGCAGCGGAACGTCGTCGAGCCCGGGAAGCTCCCGCTGTTGCTGGCGCTGGCCTCGTTCGTCGTGACCTTCGTCGTCACCCGCGTCATCGTGCGTCTCATCCGCGCAGGCAAAGGGCCCTTCGGCAACGTCAAGGCCGGTGATCTGCACATCCACCACGTGGTACCCGGTGTCGTGCTCACGGTGATCGGCGGCTTCGGCGCGGTGGCCAGCAGCCGGTGGGGGTTCTGGGCGGGTGTCAGCGCCGTGGTGTTCGGCATCGGAACGGGCCTCGTGCTCGACGAGTTCGCGCTGATCCTGCACCTCGACGACGTCTACTGGACCGAGGACGGGCGCAAGAGCGTCGAGGTCGTGGTGGTCACGGCGGCCCTCGTCGGGCTGATGCTCAGCGGCTTCTCTCCGCTCGGCGTCAACGACACCACCGACCAGGAGCTGCAGGACCGCGCCAGCGTGATCGTGACCGTCGTCCTGAACTTCACCTTCGCGCTGATCGCCCTGAGCAAGGGCAAGGCGCGCACGGCGATCTTCGGCGTGGTCATTCCCTTCGTCGCCCTGATCGGCACGATCCGGCTGGCCAAGCCCGGTTCGCCGTGGGCCAAGCGCTTCTACCGGCGCAGGCCGCGCGCCCGCGCCAAGTCCCGGCTGCGCGCCTACCGGCACGACCGCCGCTGGGCGGGCCCCAGCCGCAGGGTTCAGGAGTGGATCGGCGGCAAACCCGACCCCGAGCCCGCCCGCTCCCTGCCCGACCAGCGGTGACGCGCCGCGGAGACGCAGCACAGCACCAGCACGGCCGCGATGGCCGCCAGGTGCTCCTTGCCCGCGAGGTTGTCCTTGACGAGCACCTCGGCCACCATGGCCGCGATCACCACGCCCGCCGTCCCGTACGCCCGGTAGCGCCAGCCGAGGAACACGGCGAGGCCCACCACGGCCGCCGAGGGGCCGGTGTCGACGACCTGCGCGTCCGTCCCGGGCAGCCCCAGCGGATGGTGCGGGCCGAGCGCGATGCCGACGCGGGCGTACAACGTCCCGGCCAGCGTGGCGACGTACGCGATGACGAGCGTGCGCCACCAGCCCAGGCAGATCTCGGCGATCCCGAAGACGAGCAGGATCTGTGCGAGCGCGCCCCACACGGGCAGGTCCAGGGCCGGTACGAACAGGGACAGCGGCGTGCGCAGCAGGGCGAGCGGGAGCGGGTCCCCGGCCCGGACGGCGCCGGTGTCCTGCACCGGCCGGTAGCCCCAGGACTGGTTCTGGGCGAACTGGAGACCGGCCGTCAGGCACACCGCGCCGAGGGTCATCGGGACCGCCCGCCACCTTCTCGCCGCCAGGCCCCGGCGCACCGTGACGTACAGCGGGCCCCACTCGGCGCGGACCCGGCGGACGAGCCGGTTCATCCGGCGGGCCCCACGACTCTCCTCACGCCGTCGCCCGCGGGTCTCCCGGGCCTGGCCGGTGGTGCCGGGCCCGTCGGCTTCATCGGTGCGACTCCAGGTGCTTGCGGTGCAGCCACTTCGGCAGGCCCGGCGCCTCCAGGAACCCCTCGGCGCGCGCGGACGCGACACCGATGCGCAGCAGGTCGGCGCTCTTCTCGAAGAGCAGGAACCGCGGCTCCCAGATGGGCCGGTACTTGGCGTTGGCCCGGTACAGCGACTCGATCTGCCACCAGCGGGAGAAGAAGCTGAGCAGTGACCGCCAGAGCCGCAGCACGGGTCCCGCGCCGAGGCGCGCGCCACGTTCGAACACGGAACGGAACATGGCGAAGTTGAGCGAGACCTGGCTGATCCCGATCTCCCCGGCGCGCCGCAGGAGTTCGATGACCATGAACTCCATCAGCCCGTTCTCCGCGTCGCGGTCGCGCCGCATCAGGTCGAGGGACAGCCCCTGCGGCCCCCACGGCACGAAGGACAGCACCGCCCTCAACCCGCCCTCGGAATCCGTGCATTCGAGCATCACGCAGCGCCCGTCCCCGGGGTCGCCCAGCCGGCCGAGCGCCATGCTGAAACCGCGCTCGGTCGCGCCGTCGCGCCAGTCGTCCGCCCGCTGGAGCAGATACGCCATCTCGGCGGCCGGGATGTCCTCGTGCCGTCGGATGCGCACCCGGTACCCGGCCCGCGCGACCCGGTTGTGGGCCTGCCGGACGGTCCGCATGGCCCGTCCCTCCAGGGTGAACTCGGCGGTCTCGACGAGGGCTTCGTCGCCCAGCTCCAGGGCGTCCAGGCCGTGCCGGGAGTAGATGGTGCCCGCCTCCTCGCTCGCTCCCATCACCGCCGGGATCCAGCCGTGCCGCCGGGCCTCGGCGAGCCAGGGCTCGATGGCGCCGGGCCACGCCTCGGGGTCGCCGATGGGATCGCCGCTGGCCAGGGAGACCCCGCCCACCACGCGGTACGCCACCGCCGCCTTGCCGGTCGGCGACCAGACCACGCTCTTCTCCCGGCGCAGCGCGAAATAGCCCAGCGAGTCACGGTCGCCGTTGCGGTCGAGCAGCTCGCGCATCCGCTTCTCGTCGTCCTCGGTGAGCGGGTCGACGGCGCGCCGGGAACGGAAGGCCGCGTACAGGACGGAGAGGACCAGCACGGTGCTGAGCACGTTGACGCCCACGTCGGCCCAGTTGGGCGTCGTGATCCCGGGATAGTGGGAGTCGTCGGCGGCGACCGAGACCAGTCGCAGGGTGCCGTAGCGCCAGCGGTCCAGGAAGGTCGAACGGTGGGCGTCGTGCGCGGTGTTGGTGACCGTGACCAACAGAGCGGCGAGCAGCGAGGCGACCAGCAGCCCGCCGATCGCGACGGCCGCGGCGAGCCTCGGGTTCGACCGGTCGCCCTTGGCGTAGAACTCCCGGCGGCCGACGGCCAGCGAGCCCACGAAACCCGCGGTCAGCGCGAGCGACACCCAGTTCTGCCCGTACCGGCGGATCTCGGGGAACGCCATCGCGACGGCGAACAGCAGCAGGAACAGCCCGCCGAGCACGGAGTTGAGGATCCAGGCGGCCCGCTTGCGCCGCCGCATCGTGATGGCCAGGAACATCGTGAACACACCGGAGGCGAACCCCGCGGTCAGCAGGTACGGCGTGAAGTAGTTCTCGGTGTTGTGCCGTCGTACGTCCTGTCCGAGCGACACCCACACGGCGCTCAGGAAATTGACGAACGAGACCGCGCGCAGATACCAGACGGCGAAGGCGGCGGACCGCCGCGAGGCGGCCGTGGACCGCCGGCCCCCGTCACTCCGACGGACCGACGCCCGTCCCTGCCCGGGGACAACGGCAACGGCAGCGGCAATACGGGCATCTCCCATGAATCGGGATGATATGGCCCAAGCGGCTCACCGCGGCGAAAGCGCACCCCCCGCCGCCCGCCAGTCGGCCACGCGGCGAGGTCCATCCCTGTCCGAGCCGACAATCGAGTCGTGACGCGGGGCGGAATTCAGCCCCTCCGGCGTTTGGGGAGCGGGGTCTGGGGTGGAGCCCCAGGTGCGGTCCGCCCGACCGGGGTGGAGGTGGCGAGGGAAGGTTGTGGTGATGCCGACCGGAGCCCGATCCCGGTTCGGGCTCCGGCCGGTACCTGGACCGGGCTAGGCCTCGCCCCCGGAGGCGGACTGAGGCTGAGGCTCGGCCCCGGAGCCGGACGGGGCTCCGGAGTCGGAGTCGGAGTCGGAGTCGAGGACCGGCTCCGGGTCGGGCTCGGACTCCGGTTCCGTGTCCGCGTCCGGAGAAGGCGCCTCCGCCAGCTCCGCCGCGAGGCCGGCCGCCGCCTGGACCAGCGGCAGCGCGAGCAGCGCCCCCGCTCCCTCACCGACCGTCACCCCGTGGTCGAGCAGCGGCTCGAGAGCCATCCGGTCCAGCGCCTTGGCCTGCGCCGGTTCCCCGCTGAGCTGCCCGGCCAGCCACCAGTCCGGCGCCCGGAAGGCGACCCGCTGCCCGACGAGCGCGCACGCCGCCGACACGACCCCGTCGAGGATCACCGGCACCTTGCGCACCGCGCTCTGCAGCAGGAACCCGGTCATCGCCGCCAGGTCGGCCCCGCCCACCGTCGCGAGCAACTGCAGCTGATCCCCGAGCACGGGCCGCGCCCGCCGCAGGGAGTCGCGCACCGCGGCGCACTTGCGCATCCACGCGAGGTCGTCGATGGCCTGTCCGCCGCGCCCGGTGACGACGGACGCGTCGGTCCCGCACAGCGCCGCGATCAGTACGGCCGCCGCCGTGGTCCCGCCCACGCTGATGTCGCCGAGCACCACCAGATCCGTACCGGAGTCCGCCTCCTCGTCCGCGATGGCGACCCCGGCACGGAACGCGGCCTCCGCCTCCTCCAGGGTCATCGCGTCCTCGACGTCGATCCGGCCCGAACCGCGCCGGATCCGATGCCGTACGACCTCGTCCGGCAGCCCCTCGGGACCGGCCTCCAGCGACATGTCGATCACGCGCACCGGCACCCCGAGCCGACGGGCCAGCACCGACGCGGGGCTCGCGCCCTCCAGGACCGCCCGCACCAGGTGATGGGCGCCGCCCGCCGGGCGCGCGGACACGCCGAGCGCGGCGATCCCGTGGTCACCCGCGAACAGCACGGCACGCGGGTGCTCGATCGGCCGCACCGGCACCGCGGACTGCGCCGCGGCCAGCCACTCACCGAGGTCGTCGAGGCGGCCCAGTGCCCCGGGCGGCACGATCCGGCGCTCCCGGTACGCCTCGGCGTCACGGCGTACGCCTCCGTCGGGACGCTCGATCAGATCGGTGAAGTCGTCGAGATTAAGCGAGCTCATTCGCCGAACAGTACCGGCAGCGATCGAACACGTCCGCGCCACGTCGTTGCGCTCCGGATGGCTATCGCATACGTACGGTTTGTGTCGGATTGTCATACGGCTCGTCCCGACAGGAGCGTCCATGTCACCCACCGCGCAGCCGACCGCCGAACGCCGTGCCGCCTACGCGGCGGAACTCGCCCAGGGCACCGACCGGTTCCACGAACCGCGCCGCTCCGACTGCCCCTGGTGCGGCTCGGAGCGCCTGCGCACCCGGCTGCGGACGTCGGACCTGCGCCGGCGCCGGCCGGGGACGTTCGTCGTCGACGAGTGCGGGGACTGTGCCCACGCCTTCCAGAACCCCCGGCTCACCGCCGAGGGGCTGGCCTTCTACCACCGGGACCTGGGCGAGAACGCCCACGAGAGCCTCGCCGAACGGCTGCTCGGCGCCCGCGCCGCCACCGGGCGCCACCTCGCCGCGGCCCGCGCCATGCTGCCCTTCCCGGAGCCGGAGAGCTGGCTGGACGTCGGCACCGGACACGGCCACTTCCCGGAGGCGGCCAAGGAGGTCCACCCCTACACGTCCTTCGACGGACTCGACCCGACGCGCCGCGTCGAGCGGGCGCGGGCGGCGGGGCGGGTGGAGGAGGCACACGTGGGGCGGCTCACCGACCCGCCGGTCATCGAGCGGCTGCGCGCCCGCTACGACGTCGTGAGCATGTTCCACCATCTGGAGCACACGCCCGACCCGCGCGAGGAACTGCGCGCCGCGCTGGCGCTGTTGCGCCCCGGCGGACATCTCCTCGTCGAAGTCCCGGACCCCGACTGCGTGTTCGGGGCACTGCTCGGCAAGTGGTGGGTGGCGCACGGCCAGCCGAGCCACCTGCACCTCATGCCGCTGCCCAATCTGCTCGGCGAGCTCGAATCCCTCGGCTGCCTGATCGTCGCGACGGACCGCCGGGAACCGCACATCCCCCACGACCTCTCCGGAGCCCTCGCCCTGGCGCTCGGCCGCGCGCTCCCCGGCCTCGACGCCCCTTGGCGGCCGGCGCCCCCGACCCCCGTCCAGCGCACGGTCCGGCAGGCCCTGACCCGGGCGTCCGTCCCGCTCCTCGCCTCGACCGCGGCCCTGGACCGGCTGATGGCCCCGCTGCTCAGCCGCACCCGCTTCTCGAACGCGTACCGCGTCATCGCCCGCCGGGACGCCTGAGGGCGCTCTGAACGGGTCCGAGGGAGGCGGGAGCGAGGTCCGGCGGGGCAGGCGGAAGGCGCGCCGGGGCGAGGGGCGCGAAGGGCGGGACCGCGCCGCCCGGGGTGATCGGGGGCGGGCGGATGTCCGGCGGAGGCCCGGGAACTCGCCTCCGCCGGAACGGACTTCGGCCGCGATCAGCCCCGCAGCTTCAGCGCCTGCCCCGCCACGACCAGCAGCACGTGCTCGCACTCCCCGGCGAACCCCGCGTTCAGGCGCCCGAGTTCGTCGCGGTAGCGGCGGCCGGAGGCCGTGGCGGGGACGATGCCGGAGCCGACCTCGTTGGAGACGGCGACGATCGTGCGGCGGGTGTCGCGGACCGCGCCCACGAGCTCCTCCGCACGGGCGCGCAGGGCTCGTTCGCCGCCGCCGGACCACTCGGCGTCGTCCCAGGCGTTCACCGCGTCCATGGCGTCCGTCAGCCACAGCGAGAGGCAGTCGACGAGCAGGGGAGGGCCGTCCTCGGCGAGCAGCGGGACCAGGTCGCAGGTCTCGACCGTCCGCCAGGAGCCGGGCCGCCGCTCACGGTGGAGGCCGACCCGCGCGGCCCATTCGCGGTCGCCGTCGCGCGACCCCCCGGTGGCGACGTACAGGACGTCGGGGAACGCCTCCAGCCGGCGTTCCGCCTCCACGGACTTGCCCGAACGCGCTCCGCCGAGCACCAGCGTCCTGCGCGGCACGTCGGGCACGTCCTCGTAGACGCCCACGTCGAGCGTCGTTCCGTCGGGCACCGCCCGCGCGCCGGCCGCGGCGAGCCGCCGCCGCAGTTCGGGGCCCGGGGGGACGTCGTGGTCGAGGTGCACCGCGACCACGTCCGTCGTCGGGTCGACGGCGCCGACCGCGCGCAGCTTCGCCAGGGCGTCGGGACGGCCCACCACGTCGAGGAGCACCATGTGGTAGGCGTCGCCGTTCTGGTCCAGGCCGGCCGGCGCCGCGCCCGGCGGCAGGTACAGCAGCCGCCGTCCGTCCGGGCCGGTCACCGCGTACCCCGTGCCCGGCGCGTCCATCGGCACCGCCCGTACCCGGTGTCCCGTCAGCAGCGCCAACTCCCGTCCGTCGGGCACCCGTCCGGGCGCCGGCAGCCCGGCCGCCACCTCCACGGCGGGCCCGTCGTGCGGATGCGAGAGCAGCACCTGCCGTACGCCGCCCAGCGAGTGTCCGGAGCGGGCGGCCGCGAAGGCGGCGCCCGGGGTGAGGTCGAGGAGCAGTGTGCCGTCCACGAGCAGCGCGGTGGCGGCCCGCGCCATCTCGCCGAGCGCCGTCGCACAGGCGGCGCAGGGACAGTCGGGGCGGGGCAGGCCCGCGGGGGCACCGGTGCCGAGCAGAGTCAGTTCCACGTCGTCGATTTTTCCGTGTCCCCGTAAGTCTTGCGCGTCCGGCTAGGCTTCGGACGGGATCGGATCTTGTCCGGCTCCCGCTGTGCAGTGAGCTCACACCTTGGAGGCGTACATGGCGGCATGGACGTGGCGGTTCGAGAAGTCCGACGGGGCAGAGGTCCAACCCGCGGTGCAGCCCGAGGAGTTCACCACCCAGGGCGATGCCGAGTCCTGGATCGGCGAGGTGTGGAAGGACCTGGTGGCGGGCGGCGCCGACCAGGTGTTCCTCTTCGAGGACAGCACGCAGATCTACGGCCCGATGAGCCTGCACGCCGAGCCGGAGTAGGCCGGTCGGGGTTGCCGGGGGCGCACCCCGGCAACCCGTCCGCCGTCCTCCTCACGCGGGTCGAACCACCGCGTGAGGACACCCGGCCTCAGGACGCCGGGTACGTCGTTCTCAGCCGCGCACGCCGCACAGGTGCAGCAGCGCCGCCACCTGGCGGTACGGATCCGTACGCCCGGCCCGCTCCTCGGCGGCCAGCATCGTCTCCGCGTCCGCGGGCAGCGGCGCCCCGTCGCCGGCCGTGTCCGTGAAGACCCGCACCCCGTACCAGGCGTGCAGCGGAGCCCCGATACCGGCGAGCGCGTCGGTCAGCGTGGTGAGCCGGTCGGCGCGGACGTCGAGACCGAGCCGGTTCGTGTAGGCGGTCGTGTCGAACGAGGCCAGCGTCGTCGCCCAGTCCCCGCCGAGCCCCGGCCGCATGGCCAGCGCGTCCGCGTTGCGCACCAGCAGCGAGAGCAGCCCGCCCGGGGCCAGCATCCGCGCCAGTCCCGCCAGCAGTGCGTCCGGCTCCTCGACGTACATCAGCACGCCGTGGCACAGCACCACGTCGAAACTGCCCGGCAGGAAGTGCACGCCGGTCTCGCGCCCGTCGCCCTCGACGATGCGCACCCGGCCGCGGATGCCCTCGGGCTCGGCGGCCAGCGCCCGGCGGGCCACCGACAGCATCGTCTCGTCCTGCTCGAGCCCGGTCACCTGATGCCCGGCCCGGGCCAGCCGCAGGGCCTGCGTGCCCTGCCCCATCCCGACGTCCAGCACCCGCAGGCGCTGCCCGACCGGATACCGGCCGACTATCTGCTCGTCGAGCTGCCGGGCCACCAGTTCCTGTCGTACGACATCACGCAGCCCGCCGACCTTGCTCAGCCAGGCATCCGCCGCGCCCCCGGAGAAAGATGTCGTGCTCAGGGCCGCTCTCCGCGCTTGACCTGCGGCTTGGGCAGCCGGAGGCGACGCATCTGGAGGGTACGCATCAGTGCGTAGGCGACCGCGCCCTTCTTGGGCAGGTCGGGGAAGCGGGTGGCGAACTGCTTCCTCAGGCGGATCGCGATGAGGATCGAGTCGATCACGATCATCACGATGACGACCAGCCACAGCAGCAGCGCGATGTTCTGGAGCGAGCCGACCCGCACCATGCTCAGGACGAGGATGACCACGGCCATGGGCAGGAAGAACTCGGCGACGCAGAATCGCGAGTCGACGAAGTCGCGGGCGAACCGGCGGACCTGGCCCTTGTCGCGGGCGGGCAGATAGCGCTCGTCCCCGCTGGCCAGCGCCTGGCGCTGCTTCTCCATCTGGGCACGGCGGTCGTCGCGCTGCCGCTTGGCCGCCTCCTTGCGCGTCGTCGGCGTCTGGGCGACGCTGCGACGCTGGCTCTGGGCCTCACTGCGCTTGGGCGTGGGGCGGCCCTTGGGGGCCTGCGGATCACGGGTCTCTTTGGAGAGGGTCACCTGCGCCTTGTCGGCGGGGGCCTTCTCTTCCTTCGCACGGCTTCGGAACACAAAGCCCAAGGGTACGGGGTCGGCGGGCATGGACGTCGGCCGAGTGGGGAACGATCCGGCAACACCGCGCGTCTGTAGTGGGACACAGGGGTTCGGCTGCCGGGTGGACCCCGGGTGTCACCTACTCCCTACGCCGGAGCGGTGACGACAGCAGTCGTCCTTGGGGATGAGCGCATCCGTCCCCGAACAGTGCGGTAATGGATGCGGGGCCCGTACTGTGGGTCCTGTTGCAGTACCTGGAGCTGGAGTCCGTCAGAAGGGGGCGCGCGAAGCCCATGAGCGGTGTCATGAAGCGTATGGGGATGATCTTCCGCGCGAAGGCGAACAAGGCCCTTGACCGGGCCGAGGACCCGCGCGAAACCCTCGATTACTCGTACCAGAAGCAGCTGGAGCTGCTCCAGAAGGTCCGCCGCGGTGTCGCCGACGTGGCGACCAGCCGCAAGCGCCTCGAGCTGCAGCTGAACCAGCTCCAGAACCAGTCCTCCAAGCTGGAGGACCAGGGCCGCAAGGCCCTCGCGCTCGGCCGTGAGGACCTGGCCCGTGAGGCGCTGTCGCGCCGCGCGGCACTCCAGCAGCAGGTCACCGACCTGGAGACGCAGCACAGGACCCTCCAGGGCGAGGAGGAGAAGCTCACCCTCGCGGCGCAGCGCCTCCAGGCCAAGGTCGACGCCTTCCGTACGAAGAAGGAGACGATCAAGGCGACCTACACGGCGGCCCAGGCACAGACCCGGATCGGGGAGGCCTTCTCGGGCATCTCCGAGGAGATGGGCGATGTGGGGCTTGCCATCCAGCGTGCCGAGGACAAGACCGCGCAGCTCCAGGCACGGGCCGGCGCGATCGACGAGCTGCTCGCCTCCGGAGCGCTCGACGACCAGTCCGGGCTGGCCAAGGACGACATCCAGAGCGAGCTGGACCGGCTCTCCGGTGGTACGGATGTGGAGCTGGAGCTGCAGCGCATGAAGGCGGAGCTGGCCGGCGGCTCCTCGTCGCAGCAGCAGGCGCTCGAGGGCGGCGCGGGTCAGTCCCGGACGCAGTCCCAGGACACACCGCGCTTCGACAAGCAGTGATCGACCGGGTCCACGCCTGAGGAGGGCGACATGATCGTACGGATCATGGGGGAGGGACAGGTGAGGCTGGACGACGGCCACCTCACCGAGCTGAACAAGCTGGACGCCGAGCTGCTCGCCGAGATGGAACGCGGCGACGAGTCCGGCTTCCGGCGCACGCTGGGAGGCCTCCTGGACGCGGTGCGCCGCGCCGGGACCCCTCTCCCGGACGACTCCCTGGAGCCGTCCGAGCTCATCCTCCCCTCCCCGGACGCCACGCTCGAAGAGGTCAGGGAGATGCTGAGCGACGACGGCCTGATCCCCGGCTGAGCCCACCTCCCGCCCGGCGGATCCGCGACTCTCCGACCCGGCCCACAGTGTCCGGTCCGGTCCGGTCCGGTCCAGGATTTCGTCCCAGCCCACGGCTTCCGTCCCGGCCCACGGTCTCCCGCCCCGGCGCGGGCTCCGGCCCACGACCGGGCGAGGGCGACACCCCCGCCCGCCCGGACCGCAGGGCCCCACACTCCCCACCTCGGCGTACGCGGCCCCGGCCTCCGCCGGGCCCCGGCCTCGTCGCTCCCGCCCCGGCGGCGAGCCGTACCCGGACCCGTACCGTGCGGGTCTCCCCCCGGCAGGGACCCGTACCGTTGTGCGGGTGAGCACCCTGGAGCGCACGAGGGACTGGCTGCGGGCCCACCCCCTCGCCCTGGACGCCGCCCTCGCCGCAGGCGTCCTCGTCTGCATGGTGGCCGGCTCCTTCGTCGACCCGCACGGCGCCGACGGCACGACCTGGGGCGTCCGCACCCCGGACGTCCTCGGCCTCGCGCTGATGGTCCTCGCCGCCACGGCCCTGGTCTTCCGCCGCCGCGCCCCGATGACGGTCCTCGCGGCGACCGTCGCCGTCTCCCTGGTGGAACTGGTGACCGGCGACCCCCGGGCCCCCGTGTCGATGTCCGCCGTCGTCGCCCTCTACACCGTGGCCTCGTCCACCGACCGCCCCACGACCTGGCGGGTCGGCCTCGTCACCATGACCGTCCTGACGGCGGTCGCGATGCTCGCCGGGCCGCTGCCCTGGTACGCCCAGGAGAACCTCGGCGTCTTCGCCTGGACCGGCATGGCCGCGGCGGCGGGCGACGCCGTCCGCAGTCGGCGGGCCTTCGTGGACGCGATCAGGGAACGCGCGGAACGGGCCGAACGCACCCGCGAGGAGGAGGCCCGCCGCCGGGTCGCCGAGGAGCGGCTGCGTATCGCCCGCGACCTGCATGACGTCGTCGCCCACCACATCGCCCTCGTCAACGTCCAGGCCGGAGTCGCCTCCCACGTGATGGACAAGCGCCCCGACCAGGCCAAGGAGGCGCTCGCCCACGTACGGGAGGCCAGCCGGTCCGCGCTGAACGAACTGCGCGCCACCGTGGGGCTGCTGCGCCAGTCCGGCGACCCCGAGGCCCCGACCGAACCGGCCCCCGGACTGGCCAGGCTCGACGAGCTCGCCGACACCTTCCGCAACGCGGGACTCCCCGTGGAGGTGGCCCGCTCCGACCACGGTACGGTCCTGCCCGCGGCCGTCGACCTCGCCGCGTACCGCGTGATCCAGGAGGCCCTCACCAATGTGCGCAAGCACGCCGGTGCCGGGGCCAAGGCCGAGGTCAGCGTGGTCCGCGTCGGGCCGAACGTGGAGGTGACCGTCCTCGACAGCGGGCCCGGCCAGGAAGCGGTCCACCAGGAGGGCGGCGGGCACGGGCTGCTCGGCATGCGCGAGCGGGTCACCGCGATCGGCGGGAGCTGCACGGCCGGTCCCCGATACGGAGGCGGCTTCCGCGTCCATGCCATCCTTCCGGTCAAGAACCGCCTTCCGGCGAAGAACCACGCGCCTGCCCTGGGGGACCCCGTATGACCATCCGTGTCGTGCTCGCGGACGACCAGGCCCTGCTGCGCAGCGCGTTCCGTGTGCTGGTCGACTCGGAGCCGGACATGGAGGTCGTGGGGGAGGCGTCCAACGGCGCGGAGGCGGTGGCCGTCGCCCGGGACGAGCGGGCCGACGTGGTGCTCATGGACATCCGGATGCCCGGGACCGACGGCCTCGCCGCCACCCGGCTGATCACCGCAGACCCCGGCCTCGCGCACGTACGGGTCGTGATGCTGACGACCTTCGAGGTCGACGAGTACGTGGTGCAGTCGCTGCGGGCCGGCGCCTCCGGGTTCCTCGGCAAGGGCGCCGAACCCGACGAACTGCTGAGCGCCATCCGGATCGCCGCCGGCGGGGAGGCACTGCTGTCCCCGGCCGCGACCAAGGGACTGATCGCCAGGTTCCTCGCCCAGGGCGACGGCCCGGACGGCGGGCCCGGTCCCGTAGGGTCCGACCGGCTGGGCGCGCTCACCGGGCGCGAGCGCGAGGTACTCGTCCAGGTCGCCGGAGGCCACTCCAACGACGATATCGCCGAACGCCTCGAAGTGAGCCCGCTCACGGTGAAGACCCATGTCAATCGGGCCATGGCCAAACTCGGCGCCCGCGACCGGGCCCAGCTGGTGGTCATCGCGTACGAGACCGGCCTGGTACGTCCGAGGGTGGACTGAGCGTCACTTGCGCGTACTGCGCCTGGAGTAGGTTCCCGGTGGGGAAATGGACCCAGGGGCTACCGATCGGTGCCCGTTCATGGCCCAAGGTGTGACGTGGGGCGTCCCCATGGTCCCCGGCCTTCCGCTCGAACCACAGAAGAGAGAACCCACACCCATGTCCTGGCTGTCAAAATTCAGCCTCGCGCAGCGGGCCCTCATAGGGCTGATGTCGATCATCGCGCTCGTCTTCGGGGCGATAGCGATTCCGCAGCTCAAGCAGCAGCTGCTGCCCAGCATCGAACTTCCCTTGGTGTCCGTGCTCGCGCCGTACCAGGGTGCGTCTCCCGATGTGGTCGAGAAGCAGGTCGTCGAGCCCCTCGAGGACAACCTCGAAGCCGTCGACGGCATCACCGGTGTCACCTCCACCGCCAGCGAGGGCAACGCCGTGATCATGGCGTCCTTCGAGTACGGCAACGACACCAAGCAGCTCGTCGCCGACGTCCAGCAGGCCGTCAACCGGGCCCGTGCCCAGCTTCCGGACGACGTCGACCCGCAGGTCATCGCCGGTTCGACCGACGACATCCCGACCGTGGTGCTCGCCGTCACCTCCGGTGAGGACCAGCAGGCCCTGGCCGACCGGCTCGACCGCACGGTCGTCCCCGCCCTCGAGAGTGTCGACGGCGTCGGCCGGGTCACGGTCACCGGTGTGCGGGACCTCCAGGTCACCGTCACGCCCGACGACAAGAAGCTGGCGAAGGCCGGCCTCACCACGGCCGCCCTCGGCCAGGCGCTCCAGGCGGGCGGGGCGACCGTCCCGGCCGGCTCCTTCGACGAGAACGGCAGCAACCGCACCGTCCGCGTCGGTGGCGGCTTCACCTCGCTGGACCAGATCAAGGACCTCATGGTCACGGGGCAGCCCGGCAAGAAGCCGGTGCGCCTCGCGTCCGTCGCCACGGTCGAGCAGCAGCAGGCCAAGGCCGACTCGATCACGCGCACCGACGGCCGCCCGAGCCTCGCCGTGGCCGTCACCATGGACCACGACGGCAGCGCCGTCGCCATCTCCGACGACGTCAAGGACAAGCTGCCCGGGCTCCGCAAGGACCTGGGCGCGGGCGCGGAGATCACGGTCGTCAGCGACCAGGGCCCGGCGGTCTCGAAGTCCATCCACGGACTGACCGTCGAAGGCGCCCTCGGTCTGCTCTTCGCGGTCCTGGTCATCCTGGTCTTCCTTGCGTCGGTCCGTTCGACGCTGGTCACCGCGGTGTCCATCCCGCTGTCCGTGGTGCTGGCCCTGGTCGTGCTCTGGACCCGCGACCTGTCGCTGAACATGCTGACCCTCGGCGCGCTCACCATCGCGATCGGCCGGGTCGTCGACGACTCGATCGTCGTCCTGGAGAACATCAAGCGGCACCTCGGGTACGGCGAGGAGCGCGAGGAGGCGATCCTCACCGCGGTCCGCGAGGTGGCCGGCGCGGTCACCTCCTCGACCCTCACCACGGTCGCCGTCTTCCTGCCGATCGGTCTGACCGGCGGCATGGTCGGCGAACTCTTCGGCTCCTTCAGCCTGACGGTCACGGCGGCGCTCCTCGCGTCCCTGCTCGTCTCGCTGACGGTCGTCCCGGTGCTCTCGTTCTGGTTCCTGCGTGCCCCCAAGGGCACCCCGGCGGACGCCGCCGAGGCCCGCCGCCTGGCCGAGGAGAAGGAGGAGAACAGCCGCCTTCAGCGCTTCTACGTTCCCGTCCTGCGCTTCGCGACCCGTCGCCGGCTCACCAGCGTGCTGATCGCCGTCGCGGTGCTCTTCGGCACGTTCGGCATGGCCCCGCTGCTGAAGACGAACTTCTTCGACCAGGGCGAGCAGGAAGTCCTCACCGTCAAGCAGGCGTTGAAGCCGGGCGCCAGCCTGGCGGCGACCGACGAGCAGGCGAAGAAGATCGAGAAGCTCCTCGACGGCGTCAAGGGCGTCAAGGACTACCAGGTCACCATCGGCTCCTCCGGTTTCCTGGCCGCCTTCGGCGGCGGTACGGACACCAACCAGGCGTCGTACCAGGTCATGCTGGAGGACTCCGCGTCCTCCAAGGACGTCCAGGACCGCATCGCGAAGGGGCTCGGCGAGCTCTCCGGTGCCGGCACCGTCACGGTCGCGGCCGGAGACGGCTTCGGCAGCCAGGACCTCAAGGTCGTCGTGAAGGCGGCCGACGAGGACGTGCTGCGCAAGGCGGCGGGCGAGGTCCGCGAGGAGGTCGCGAAGCTCGACGACGTCACCGACGTCACGAGCGACCTGTCCCAGAGCGTTCCGCGCGTCTCGGTCAAGGCCAACTCCAAGGCGGCGGCGGCCGGTTTCAACGACGCCACGCTCGGCGCGGCCGTCGCCCAGGCGGTACGCGGTACGACCAGCGGCAAGGCGATCCTGGGTGACACCGAGCGGGACATCGTCATCAGGTCCGCCGAGCCGGCCACCACG
The DNA here is from genome assembly GCF_042889485.1 of Streptomyces sp. NPDC002580. NCBI lineage: Bacteria > Bacillati > Actinomycetota > Actinomycetes > Kitasatosporales > Streptomycetaceae > Streptomyces > Streptomyces sp. NPDC002580. The sequence goes on from NZ_JBIAQZ010000001.1 coordinate 1,015,038, forward strand.
CTGGCGGAACTGCGCGGGCTGCGGCTCGGCGCGGTGAAGCTCGGTGACATCGCCGACGTGAAGGTCGTCGACGGTCCGGTCGCGATGACCCGGATCGACGGCCAGCGGGCGGCCACGATCACGGCCAAGCCGACCGGCGACAACACCGGCGCGGTCAGCAACGCCCTCACGGCGAAGCTCAAGGAGCTGAAGCTGCCGGCCGGCGCCACGGCGTCGATCGGTGGTGTCTCGCAGGACCAGGACGACGCGAACTCCTCGCTGGCCCTCGCGATGCTGGCGGCGATCGCGATCGTCTTCCTGCTGCTGGTGGCGACCTTCCGTTCGCTGGTCCAGCCGCTGATCCTGCTCGTGTCGATCCCGTTCGCGGCGACCGGCGCGATCGGTCTGCTCGTCGCCACGGGCACCCCGATGGGTGTCCCCGCGATGATCGGCATGCTGATGCTCATCGGCATCGTGGTGACGAACGCGATCGTGCTGATCGACCTCGTCAACCAGTACCGCGCGCAGGGTTACGGCGTGGTCGAGGCCGTGGTCGAGGGCGGCCGTCACCGGCTCCGCCCGATCCTGATGACGGCACTGGCGACGATCTTCGCCCTGCTGCCGATGGCCCTGGGCGTGACCGGCGAGGGCGGCTTCATCGCGCAGCCGCTCGCGGTGGTCGTGATCGGCGGTCTCATCACGTCGACGCTGCTCACGCTGCTGCTCGTTCCGACGCTCTACGCGATGGTCGAGCTGGGCAAGGAGCGCCGGGCGAAGAAGCGGGCCGCGAAGCGCACGGCGAAGCAGGACGCGGTGCGGTCGGCGCGGGAGGCCGAATCCGGCGAGAGCGCCGTGGACGACGGCGACAAGTCCCCGGAGCCGGCCGGAGTCTGATCCGGTTCCGGAAAAGGGGCCCCCGTCCCGGCGTTCACACGCCGGGACGGGGGCCCCTTCGTTCTCGGGCTCGAAGTCCCGGCCGTGGCTCCGGAGTCCGTGGCTCCGGGGTCCGGAGCCACGGCCGGACCCGGGCGCTACGGCAGCGCCAGCATCCGCTCCAGCGCGAGCTTGGCGAACGCCTCGGTCTCCTTGTCGACCTCGATGCGGTTGACGAGGTTGCCCTCGGCCAGGGACTCCAGGGTCCAGACCAGGTGCGGCAGGTCGATGCGGTTCATCGTCGAGCAGAAGCAGACCGTCTTGTCGAGGAAGACGATCTCCTTGCCCTCGGGCGCGAAGCGGTTCGCGAGACGCCGTACGAGGTTCAGCTCCGTGCCGATCGCCCACTTGGAGCCGGCCGGGGCGGCCTCCAGGGCCTTGATGATGTACTCGGTGGAGCCGACGTAGTCCGCCGCGGCGACGACCTCGTGCTTGCACTCGGGGTGCACGAGGACGTTGACGCCCGGGATGCGCTCGCGCACGTCGTTCACCGAGTCCACGCTGAAACGGCCGTGCACCGAGCAGTGGCCGCGCCACAGGATCATCTTGGCGTTGCGCAGCTCCTCCACGGTCAGCCCGCCGTTGGGCTTGTGCGGGTTGTAGAGCACGCAGTCGTCCAGGGACATGCCCAGGTCGCGGACGGCGGTGTTGCGGCCGAGGTGCTGGTCGGGCAGGAACAGCACCTGGGAGCCCTGCTCGAAGGCCCACTCCAGGGCGCGCTGGGCGTTCGACGACGTGCAGATCGTGCCGCCGTGCTTGCCGGTGAACGCCTTGATGTCGGCGGAGGAGTTCATGTACGAGACGGGCACGACCCGGTCGGCCACGCCGGCCTCGGTCAGCACGTCCCAGCACTCGGCGACCTGCTCGGCGGTGGCCATGTCGGCCATCGAGCAGCCCGCGGCGAGGTCCGGCAGGACGACCTTCTGGGCGTCGCCGGTGAGGATGTCCGCGGACTCCGCCATGAAGTGCACACCGCAGAAGACGATGTACTCGGCCTCCGGACGGGCCGCCGCGTCGCGGGCCAGCTTGAAGGAGTCGCCCGTGACGTCCGCGAACTGGATGACCTCGTCGCGCTGGTAGTGGTGGCCGAGCACGAAGACCTTGTCGCCGAGCTTCTCCTTGGCCGCGCGTGCGCGCTCGACCAGGTCCGGGTCGGACGGCGAGGGCAGGTCGCCGGGGCACTCGACGCCCCGCTCGCTCCTCGGGTCGGCCTGGCGGCCGAGCAGCAGGAGGGCGAGGGGCGTCGGCTGTACGTCGAGCTCCTGGGTCTGGGCGGTGGTCACGACACGCACCCTTTCTGTTCCGCGGCTCGCCGGACCCCTGGGTAACGGGTCCGGCGGAACGATGCCTTTTCGTCGAATTGACGTTATCTATCATAACCGCTTCACGTCATGTTGACGATGGCCATAGCGTCCATGTGACGTGAATCCCGGTCGCCTCTGCGGCAGGTGACACCCGGGTGACCGTGGGGTTGTCCACAGGCCGGTGTTCGTGCGCGGGCGCATGTGCGAGCATGAAGAGAGAAGCCAAAGACATGAGCTCGGCCCGGAATGAATCCGCGGCCCCGCCGGTTGCAACCGTCGGCAAGCAGTCTCCGTACAACCCGGGAGAGAAGCAGATGTCCGTATCGGACGAGACCACCACCGTGAACGACGGCATCCAGCTGTCCGACTCCGCCGCGGCCAAGGTCAAGGCCCTGCTCGACCAGGAAGGCCGCGAGGACCTGGCGCTGCGCGTCGCCGTTCAGCCCGGCGGCTGCTCAGGCCTGCGTTACCAGCTCTTCTTCGACGAGCGTTCGCTCGACGGCGACGTCGTCAAGGACTTCGACGGTGTGAAGGTTGTCACCGACCGCATGAGCGCCCCGTACCTGGGCGGCGCCTCGATCGACTTCGTGGACACGATCGAGAAGCAGGGCTTCACGATCGACAACCCGAACGCGACGGGCTCCTGCGCCTGCGGCGACTCCTTCAGCTAGATCCGGGACCGGCGGGGCCGGGCGCTGCCCGGTCCGCTTCGGCCGGCCCCGACTGCCACTGAGCCGAGCCCGCGGCTCACGGCTCCGGCTGAACGCGCACGCCGAGTACGCACGAAGGCGGCGCCCCCTGTGAAGGGGGCGCCGCCTTCGCGTGTCCGCGACCGGGGGCGCCGTCACGGTCGTCACGGCACCTTCCCCCCGCCACCTCCTGCGGGCGGCGACGGCGGGAGGGTGACGACAGGGCCTAGCGGGACCCGTCCGGCGTCGCGTCGGGTGTCAGCTCGGTCAGGGCGCTCAGGCCCTCCTGGATCGCCTCACCGTCCTGCCCCACGACCTTCCGGCCGTCGAGCGGACGGTCCAGGTGCACGGTCCTCTCGTAGAGCTTGGCCATCAGGATGCAGACCTTCTGCTTCCAGGGCTTTGTCGTGATGGTCACGGTCACCTTCCCGGCGCTCTCGCTCGCCGAGGCCGAGTAGTCCGCGCACACCCCGCCGACGAAGGAGACCTTCAGGTCCTTCCCGTCGGCGGTGTAGGTCATCACCTGGACGCCCTTGGTGGCGCCGGACCCGGAGGGCTCGACCGCGGGTGCGGTCGGCGTCGGGGTCGGCTGCGCCGAAGGGGCCGTCGAGGCCAGGAACTTCGGGTCGACCGCGGGATGCGTCACGGTGTAGGTGTCGTCCGCGCCCGGCTCCCGTACCTCGAACAGCCAGGACGGCACGAGCGCCTGCCGCCCGTCCGCGCGGTGCGCCACCAGGCCGAAGGTGGCCTTCTCGACGGTCGACGGCTCCTTGGGTCCGGGCGCCGTGGTCGGGTGCTCGCACGGCGCCTCGTCCCGGTCCTTCAGCGGTACGGGGCTGGCGCAGCCGCCGATGCCCATGCGCCCGCCGTCGGAGACGGACGCCGACCCGTTCATCCGGTCCAGCGTCTGCCGCGCGCCGATCACGGGGTACGTCTCCCCCCGCACCGGGACCTTCAACTGCCCGCTGCCGCCCAGGAGACGACCGTCGGCGCCGATCCGCAGGCCGGTCGTCCACCCGTAGGTGGGCAGTCCGTCCACCACCGGGTCGGCGTTCACCACCCGCACGTCGTTCATGAGCTGACTCGCGTCCACCTTGGCGTCGTCCTGGCCGGCGGCCTTCAGCACGGGTGCCGCCGCCTTCCTGGCCGCCGCCTCGCTCACCGGGTCCGCGAGTGTCCCGCCCGAGAAGCTGAAGCCGGACGCCCCGCACGCCTTGCCCTTGACGCAGTTGTCGGACCCCGGGACCGAGGCACTGAACGTCCAGGTCCCCGGTGCGTCCGCGTTCACCCGCAGGTTGGGCTCGGAGCCGTCCTTGACGGCGCCGACCGTCCAGGCGTCCCCGGTCAGTCGGGGGGTGCCCGCCAGGTGCAGGGCCTTCGCCAGCCGGGCCACCTCGGCCCGGGTCACCCTGCCCTCGGCCCACTGGACGTGCGCCGAGTCCGGTCCCGCGGGGAGTTCGCCGTCCGCCCGGTAGGTCGTGCCGTAGGGGTCGGGTTCGCCGGGCGCGATGCCGACCGCGCCACCGGTGGACCCCGCGCCCGCGGTGCTCTCGGAGTAGCCGTCGAGGGCGAGCACCGGGGGAGTGCCTTCGGCGCCGGGCGTACCGGAACGGCCGCCGCCGGACGCGTTCGTCGCGACGAACGCCCCGCCGCCTCCGACGAGCAGCACCGCGGCGACCACCGAGGCGACGACCGCCGGGGTACCCCGCCGCCGTACCCCACCGGGAGCGGAGTCCACGACGGGCTCGTGGACGGTGACCGCGTCGGGCTCCACGAAGGGCTCGTCGACGGTGACCGCGTCGGTGGCCGCGACGGGTTCCGTTGCGCGACCCTCGGACCGCGTTCCGGCGGGATCCTGGGACCGGCTCTCGCCCGGACCCTCGGACCGTGCCCCGCGCGGCCCCTCGGACGGTCCTTCGGACGGCGTCCCGGCCGCTGTTTCCAGGGGTTCCGCGGCCTCGCCCGCGGCCGTCTCCCCGGCCGAGCCCCCGGACCCCGCATCGACCGGACCCTCGGACCGGGTCCCGTCCGCGCCGTCCGGGGATTCCTCGGCGTCGCCTCCGGCAACGGCCTCGGCCGTCTCGTCGGCCCGAATCCCGGCCGACGCCTCGGCGGTTTCCTGCCCCGGGCTTGGGGCGGGATCGTCGGCCGCGTTCCCGACGGGACCGGGCTCCTCGGACCGCTCCGGGGCGGCGGTCTCGTCCCGCCCGTCGCCCGCGTCCTCGGCGGGACCCGGGACGGGACCCCCGGCGGGGCCGTCCCCGGCGCGCTCGGCCGCGCCCTCGACGGGGCCCTCGGCATGACCCTCGACGGGTTCGGGCGCGTCGTTGTCGGGTCGCTCGGTGCTCACCGCATCGCTCCTTCGGCTCCACTGCTGTCCCATGACCCGGCCCTGTCAATAAACAGGTCCTCCAGGGTCGTACGGCGCCTCCCCTGTACGGGGGACAGCGATGGGACGCAGCGGGGGAGCGCACGGTTCCCCGCGGGCGCTCTTTCCTCCTCACCCGTTCGGCGCCGCCGGACCCTCACCCGTACGGCGGCACCGCTCTGACCGGGGTCCGTCAGTCGCCGTAGTCGGACATCGCGTCCAGCAGTCGCGCGGAGGCGGGCGGAACGGTCACCCCGTGGATGAGCGAGGGGGAGACGGAGAGAGGGGAGACCGGTGCGGGAGCCGACCAGTGGCCGGACATCCGGGCGCAGTCGCCGCGCAGCGACGCCAGGTCGCCTTCCAGGTCGCCGACCGGGCCGAGCGGAGCGGTGCCGTGGACCTTGAGGTTCGTCATACCGGAACCGTATGCACCGTTGCCTCCACGAAGAAAGATCTACTATCGGGTAGTTTTGGGCGCTTCAGAGCCGGGGGCCGACCCGGTAGCGTTAACTGTCAATCCCCCTCGCCCGCAGGAGCGTGTCCCAGCCGTGCGTATCGCAGTCACCGGCTCCATCGCCACCGACCACCTCATGACCTTCCCCGGCCGTTTCGCCGACCAGCTGGTCGCCGATCAGCTGCACACGGTCTCCCTCTCCTTCCTGGTCGACAACCTCGACGTCCGCCGGGGTGGGGTCGGCGCGAACATCGCGTTCGGCATGGGCCAGCTCGGCACCGGTCCGATCCTGGTCGGAGCCGCCGGCTCCGACTTCGAGGACTACCGCGCCTGGCTCGACCGGCACGGTGTCGACACCCACTCCGTCCGCATCTCCGAGGTGCTGCACACCGCGCGTTTCGTGTGCACCACGGACGCCGACCACAACCAGATCGGCTCCTTCTACACGGGAGCGATGAGCGAGGCCCGCCTCATCGAGCTCAAGGCCGTCGCCGACCGGGTCGGCGGCCTCGACCTCGTGCTCATCGGCGCGGACGACCCCGAGGGGATGCTCCGCCACACCGAGGAGTGCCGCTCCCGGGCGATCCCCTTCGCCGCCGACTTCTCCCAGCAGATCGCCCGCATGAACGGCGACGAGATCCGGATACTGCTGGACGGCGCGACGTACCTCTTCTCCAACGAGTACGAGAAGGGGCTCATCGAGTCCAAGACGGGCTGGAGCGACGAGGAGATCCTCTCCAAGGTCGGCCACCGGGTGACCACCCTCGGCTCGCGCGGTGTCCGCATCGAGCGGGCCGGCGAGGACCCGATCGAGGTCGGCTGCCCGGAGGAGGAGCTCAAGGCGGACCCGACGGGCGTCGGCGACGCGTTCCGCGCCGGCTTCCTCTCCGGTCTCGCCTGGGGCGTCTCCCACGAGCGCGCCGCCCAGGTCGGCTGCATGCTCGCCACCCTGGTGATCGAGACGGTCGGCACCCAGGAGTACCAGTTGCGCCGCGCCCACTTCATGGACCGCTTCACCAAGGCGTACGGCCACGACGCCGCCGCCGAGGTCAGGGCCCACCTCTCCTGACACCCCTCCGGCGCGCCCGGGCGGAGGCGGACTCCCGCCTCCGCCCGGGCGCGAGCCGAAGCCGGGCCCGTCGGACCGGGTCAGGTCCCCGGCAGGATCCCCGGCCGGGTTCTAGGACAGTCGGCGCACCACGTAGGCCGAGCCCTGGTCGGCCGGTTCCTCACCGACGAACTCCTGGCCCCGCATCTCGCACCACGCGGGGATGTCGAGGCGGGCGGCCTCGTCGTCGGACAGGACCCGGACGGTGCCGCCGACCGGCACGTCCCCGATGACCTTGGCCAGCTCGATGACCGGGATCGGGCAGCGCCTGCCCAGCGCGTCGACCACCAGCGAGTCGGCGGAGGCGGGCGCCCTCGTCGCGGCGCCCGGCGCGCCCAGCCGCTCGCGGACCCCGGAGACCACACCCGGGAGGACCGACAGGAAGCGGTCGACGTCCTCCGCCGCGGTGCCGGGCGGCAGCGACACCCGCACATTGCCCTCGCTCAGCACGCCCATGGCCTTCAGGACATGACTGGGGGTGAGGGTGCTGCTCGTGCAGGACGAGCCCGAGGAGACCGAGAAGTCCGCCCGGTCCAGTTCGTGCAGCAGGGTCTCTCCGTCGACATAGAGACAGGAGAAGGTGACGATCCCCGGAAGCCGGTGGACCGCGTCGCCGACCACCTCGACGTCCGGCACGATCGCGGGCACCCGCGCGCGGATCCGCTCCGTCAGTCCGCGCAGCCGTACCGCCTCCTCCTCGGCCTCCGCGCGGACGGCCCGCAGCGACGCCGCCGCCGCCACGATCGCCGGGATGTTCTCGAACCCCGGCGCGCGCCCCGACTCCCGCTCGTCCGCGGGTCCTTGGGGAGCGAACCGCACCCCCTTGCGTACGGCGAGGAGCCCGACGCCCGAAGGGCCGCCCCATTTGTGGGCACTTGCGGTCAACAGGGACCAGCCGCCCGGCACTCGCCCCCAGGCCAGCGACTGCGCCGCGTCCACCAGGAGGGGAACCTCCGACTCCTGGCACATCTGTGCCACCTCGGCCACCGGCTGTTCCGTGCCCACCTCGTGGTTGGCGGACTGGAGGCAGGCCAGCGCGGTGTCGGGGCGCAGGGCCTCGGCGTAAGAGGAAGGGGACACCCGGCCCCCGCGGTCGACCTCGATCAGGGTCACCGAGCCGCCCGCCGCCTCGTGGGCGTCCGCCGAATGGAGCACCGACGAGTGTTCGACGGATGACACGATCAGGTGGCGTCCGACGCGCCGTCGGCCCGCCAGGGCGCCCTCGATCCCGGCGTGGACGGCGCGGGTTCCGGAGGTGGTGAAGGCCAGCTCGTCGGGGCGGCAGCCGACCGCGTCGGCCGCGGCCTCGCGCGCCGCGTCGAGGAGCAACCGGGCCCGCCGGCCCTCCCGGTAGAGGCGGGCGGGATCGGCCCACCCCTCATCGAGCGAGGCCTGGAGGGCCTGTCGGGCGACGGGGTGCAGCGGAGCCGCGGACGCGGCGTCGAAGTAGGACACGCCACCACGCTAGTCCGTGCTCCCAAGGGGGCGTCAGAAGCCATCCGGACCGGGGCATTCCAGGAGTCCCTAGGGTGCCTTCCAGGCGAAACGGCACTCCTTCGGGGAGTAGGGCGGCGCGTTGGGCACCCTCCCCGCGCGACCCCAAATAGCGTCCAGTAGGGTTTGGTCCGCATAAACATCCAAACCCCTGCCCGACGCAGGGCGGCGACCGACCAGCGAGAAGGCCGCAGCCAACAGCGCGGGCGAGACTCTCGGGAAGGCGCTACGTGAGTCCCAACGGCTCCGACCGCTCGCCGCGGCGCCCGATGCGGCGGAAGCTGCTGCAGGCAATGACTGCGGGCCTGGTCCTGGCGACAGCCACTGGTTGCTCGTACAACTGGGAAGACTTCCCCCGCCTTGGTATGCCCACCCCGGTCACGGAGGAGGCTCCGCGGATCCTCTCCCTCTGGCAGGGCTCGTGGGCGGCCGCGCTCGCCACGGGCGTGCTGGTCTGGGGCCTGATCCTGTGGAGCGTCTTCTTCCACCGGCGCAGCAAGACCAAGGTCGAAGTTCCTCCGCAGACCCGGTACAACATGCCCATCGAGGCGCTGTACACGGTGGTCCCGCTCATCATCGTCTCGGTGCTGTTCTACTTCACCGCCCGTGACGAGACGAAGCTCCTCAGCCTCAAGCCGAAGCCCGACGTCACGGTCAACGTGGTGGGCTTCCAGTGGAGCTGGGGCTTCAACTACGTCGCGGACGTCCCCGGTTCCTCCGGGAACGCCAAGACGGACCCGAACCTGGCCGCCATTCCGGACCGGTTCAAGGCCGACTTCCCGGCGAACGCCGGCGGTGTCTACGACGTCGGTACCCCCGGTACGAAGAACCCGCAGACGGGCAACCCCGGTCCGACCCTCTGGCTCCCCAAGGGCAAGACGGTCCGCTTCGTCCTCACTTCGCGTGACGTCATCCACTCCTTCTGGGTGGTGCCGTTCCTCATGAAGCAGGACGTCATCCCGGGGCACACCAACTCGTTCCAGGTGACCCCGAACCGCGAGGGCACCTTCATGGGCAAGTGCGCCGAGCTGTGCGGCGTCGACCACTCCCGGATGCTCTTCAACGTGAAGGTCGTCTCCCCCGAGCGCTACGAGGCCCACCTCAAGGAGCTCGCGGCGAAGGGGCAGACCGGTTACGTCCCGGCCGGCATTGAGCAGACGGGCCACGAGAAGAACCGGGAGACGAACAACCTGTGAGCATCCTCAACGAACCCCAGGGTGCCGCCGCCGAAGACTCGTACGAGAACGAGCTGCCGGTCCGGCGCAAGCAGCCCGGCAGCGTCGTGATCAAGTGGCTCACCACCACGGACCACAAGACGATCGGCACGCTGTATCTGGTGACGTCGTTCGCGTTCTTCTGCATCGGTGGCGTCATGGCGCTGCTCATGCGCGCCGAGCTGGCGCGTCCCGGGCTGCAGATCATGTCGAACGAGCAGTTCAACCAGGCGTTCACGATGCACGGCACGATCATGCTGCTGATGTTCGCGACGCCGCTGTTCGCCGGTTTCACGAACTGGATCATGCCGCTGCAGATCGGCGCGCCCGACGTGGCGTTCCCGCGGCTGAACATGTTCGCCTACTGGCTCTACCTGTTCGGCTCGACGCTCGCCGTCGGCGGCTTCCTCACCCCGCAGGGTGCGGCCGACTTCGGCTGGTTCGCCTACAGCCCGCTGTCGGACGCGGTCCGCTCGCCGGGCATCGGCGCCGACATGTGGATCATGGGTCTGGCCTTCTCCGGCTTCGGCACCATCCTCGGCGCGGTCAACTTCATCACCACGATCATCTGCATGCGCGCTCCCGGCATGACGATGTTCCGCATGCCGATCTTCGTCTGGAACGTCCTGCTCACCGCGGTCCTGGTGCTGCTGGCCTTCCCCGTCCTCGCGGCGGCGCTGTTCGCCCTGGAGGCGGACCGTAAATTCGGTGCGCACGTGTTCGACCCAGCCAACGGCGGGGCCCTGCTGTGGCAACACCTCTTCTGGTTCTTCGGCCATCCAGAGGTGTACATCATCGCGCTGCCGTTCTTCGGAATCATCTCCGAGGTCATCCCGGTGTTCTCGCGTAAGCCGATGTTCGGCTACATGGGCCTGATCGGCGCGACCATCGCGATCGCCGGTCTGTCCGTGACCGTGTGGGCGCACCACATGTACGTCACCGGTGGCGTTCTGCTCCCGTTCTTCTCCTTCATGACGTTCCTCATCGCCGTACCGACCGGCGTGAAGTTCTTCAACTGGATCGGAACGATGTGGAAGGGCTCGCTGTCCTTCGAGACACCGATGCTCTGGGCCGTCGGCTTCCTCATCACCTTCACCTTCGGTGGTCTGACCGGCGTCATCCTGGCCTCGCCGCCGATGGACTTCCACGTGTCCGACTCGTACTTCGTGGTGGCGCACTTCCACTACGTGGTGTTCGGCACCGTGGTGTTCGCGATGTTCTCCGGCTTCCACTTCTGGTGGCCGAAGATGACCGGCAAGATGCTCGACGAGCGTCTCGGCAAGATCACCTTCTGGACGCTGTTCGTGGGCTTCCACGGCACGTTCCTGGTGCAGCACTGGCTGGGTGCCGAGGGCATGCCGCGTCGCTACGCGGACTACCTCGCCGCCGACGGCTTCACCGCGCTGAACACGATCTCGACGATCAGCTCGTTCCTGCTCGGCCTGTCGATCCTGCCGTTCCTCTACAACGTGTGGAAGACGGCCAAGTACGGCAAGAAGGTCGAGGTCGACGACCCGTGGGGTTACGGCCGTTCGCTGGAGTGGGCCACCTCGTGCCCGCCGCCGCGGCACAACTTCCTCACGCTGCCGCGGATCCGCAGTGAATCCCCGGCGTTCGACCTGCACCACCCGGAGATCGCAGCTCTCGACCAGCTCGAGGCCGCCGGTCACGGGTCGGCGTCCCTGGCTGGTGGCAAGGAGGCCGGCAAGTGAAGGTCCAAGGCAAGATGTTCATCTGGCTGGCCGTCTTCATCCTCGTCATGGGGATCGTCTACGGCGTGTGGTCCAAGGAGCCGGCCGGTACCACGGCCCTCTTCATGGGCTTCGGCCTCAGCATGATGATCGGCTACTACCTGGCCTTCACGGCCCGGCGGGTCGACCAGCTCGCGCAGGACGACAAGGAGGCCGACGTCGCGGACGAGGCCGGCGAAGTGGGCTTCTTCAGCCCGCACAGCTGGCAGCCGCTCGCGCTCGGCGTCGGTGGCGCGCTCGCCTTCACGGCGGTCGTCTTCGGCTGGTGGCTGCTGTACTTCTCGGCCCCGCTCATCATGCTCGGCCTGTGGGGCTGGGTCTTCGAGTACTACCACGGTGAGAACCGCACCCAGTAGCACGCGCTGACCGCCAGGGAGCCCGGACACTCCGTCAGGAGTGTCCGGGCTCCCTCGTTCGCCGCGACTTCTGTCCCTCGGTCGGCTCACCCGGCGCGCCGTGCTTGACGAGCCTTCATAGCGTGGACTCATGAACCACTCACCGCGAATCCGCACGGTCGTCAGCTGCACCACGCTGGTGGTCGCCCTCGGTGCGGGCGCCACCGCCTGTGGCTCCGACGGCCACCCGCTCTCGGCGAAGCCGTACGACGCGGCGGGACAGATCTCGTTCAAGGGTCCCGCCGAGGGCAGCGGGAAGTCCGCCAAGGCCGACCCCGACAAGCCCCTGGAAATCACCTCCGAGAGTGACGACGGGCGCATCACCGACGTGACCGCCACGGACGCCTCAGGACGCTACGTCGCGGGCGAACTGGCCGCCGACGGCAGCCGGTGGCACAGCACGTCGCCGCTCGCCGCGGGCGCCCACTACACGGTGCGCGTGAGCACCGAGGACGAGGACGGCACGCCCGGCCGCAAGGTCATCAGCTTCGACACCAGCACGCCGAAGACCAAGAAGCTGCTGAGCGTCGAGTTCGGCCCCAAAGCGGGCAAGTACGGAGTCGGCCAGCCGATAACCGCCGAACTGAGCGTTCCCGTCAAGGACAAGGCGGCCCGCGCGGTCGTCGAGCGTTCCCTCAGGGTCGACTCCACCCCCGCGGTGGACGGCACGTGGCACTGGGTCGACGACAAGACGCTGCACTACCGCCCCAAGGAGTACTGGCCCACCCACGCCACCATCACGGCGCACAGCAACCTCGCCGGCGTCAGGATCGGCGAGCGGCTGTGGGGCGGCAACGCCAAGACGGTGAAGATCACCACGGGCGACCGCCTGATCGCGCTGACCGACGCCGCCACGCACTCCATGACGGTCTACCGCAACGGCCAGGAGATCAAGAAGATCCCGGTCACCACCGGCAAACCGGGCTTCGACACGCGCAACGGTGTCAAGGTCGTGCTGGGCAAGGAGTACTTCGTACAGATGCGCGGCACCAGCATCGGTATCGCGGAAGGCAGTTCGGACTCCTACGACCTGCCCGTGTACTACGCGACGAGGGTCACCTGGAGCGGTGAGTACGTGCACGCCGCGCCCTGGTCGACCGGCTCCCAGGGGTACGCGAACGTCAGCCACGGCTGCACGGGCATGAGCACGGGCAACGCCGAGTGGTTCTTCGACACCTTCAACGAGGGCGACATCGTCAAGGTCGTCAACTCCGACGGCAAGACGATGGACGCGTTCGGCAACGGCTTCGGAGACTGGAACCTGGGCTGGAAGAACTGGCGCGCCGGCAGTGCCCTGGTGGCCGGTTCCCCGGACGCCCCGAGCCCGGCCCAGCGCGCGAGGCTGCGCCCCCAGAGTGTGTGAGACCGCGCCCCTCACGGGGCGCGGGTCCTCAGGCGCTCAGAAGGTTCTTGCGACGCAGCAGAGCGGCCAGCGAGGCGGCGAACTCCACCGGGTCGACCGGCAGGGTCACCGCGGCGTCCGCGCGGCTCCAGGTGGCCAGCCAGGCGTCCTGCGGGCGGGCGATGAGGACCAGCGCGGGCGGGCAGCCGAAGATCTCGTCCTTGATCTGCCGGCACACGCCCATGCCGCCCAGGGGCGCCGCCTCGCCGTCCAGGACGCAGACGTCGATGCCGCCCTTGTCGAGCTCCTTGATGACGGCGGCCGGCGTCGCGCACTCGACGAACTCGACGAGCGGGACGTCGGGGGCGGGCCTGCGCCCGGTGGCGAGCCGCACCTGTGCGCGGGTGTTGGAGTCGTCGCTGTAGACCAGCACCGTGGCGGTCGGCTGCATTCTTCCTCCGAGACGTCAGCGTCGTACGGACATCATGCCGTCGGGCTGATCGAACCCGGCCCGATGCGCGGATGCTACTCCCTCGAACGCCTCGTCAGTACCGGTTCGGACAGGGCTTCGATGGGCCATACGGGCTGGACACACCCCATCAACACCCCGAACGGCACCCCCCGGCGTGAGGGCGGGATAAGCGACCGACATAATGTCGGTCGTGGCGACAGCAACGACAGTAGAAACAGGGCACGCGCACCCCTCGGTCAATCGGCCGAACCTCGTCAGCGTCGGAACCATCATCTGGTTGAGTTCCGAGCTGATGTTCTTCGCGGCCCTCTTCGCGATGTACTTCACCCTGCGATCGGTGACCGGGCCGGATCACTGGAAGGAAATGGCGTCCAGCCTGAACCTTCCGTTCTCGGCGACGAACACCACGATCCTGGTGCTCTCCTCCCTGACCTGTCAGCTCGGCGTGTTCGCCGCCGAGCGCGGGGACGTGAAGAAGCTCCGGATGTGGTTCATCGTCACCTTCGTCATGGGTGCGATCTTCATCGGCGGTCAGGTCTTCGAGTACACCGAACTGGTCAAGAAGGACGGGCTCTCGCTCTCCTCCGACCCGTACGGCTCGGTGTTCTACCTGACCACCGGCTTCCACGGACTGCATGTGACGGGCGGACTCATCGCCTTCCTGCTGGTCCTGGGTCGCACCTATGCGGCTCGGCGGTTCACTCACGAGCAGGCGACCGCCGCCATCGTCGTGTCCTACTACTGGCACTTCGTCGATGTCGTCTGGATCGGCCTTTTCGCCACGATCTACCTGATCAAGTAATCGGGCGCACCGCCCGAACATCCAGAAGCACCGACGCAGAAGATCCTGACACCGGGGTAATCCGTGAAAAAGCTCTCCGCACGACGACGCCATCCGCTGGCGGCGGTCGTCGTCCTACTCCTCGCGCTGGCGGCCACCGGGGGGCTGTACGCCGCGTTCGCACCCGCGGGCAAGGCGCAGGCCGACGAAACCGCCCAGTCCCTCGGTATCACCGAGGGCCAGAAGCTGTACTCCGTGGGCTGCGCAAGCTGCCACGGAACCGGCGGTCAGGGCACCACCGACGGACCGAGCCTGGTGGGTGTGGGCGCCGCGGCGGTCGACTTCCAGGTCGGCACCGGCCGGATGCCGGCCCAGCAGCCGGGCGCCCAGATCCCGAAGAAGAAGGTCATCTACTCGCAGGCCGAGATCGACCAGCTCGCGGCCTTCATCGCCTCGCTCGGCGCGGGTCCCACGATCCCCACGAAGAGCCAGGTCAGCCCCGAGGGTGCGGACATCGCCAAGGGTGGCGAGCTCTTCCGCACCAACTGCGCCCAGTGCCACAACTTCACCGGCAAGGGCGGCGCGCTGACACACGGCAAGTACGCGCCGAGCCTGGAGGGTGTCGACCCCAAGCACATCTACGAGGCCATGCAGACGGGCCCGCAGAACATGCCGTCCTTCCCCGACACCACGCTGACGGAGAAGAACAAGCAGGACATCATCGCGTACCTCGACGCGGTCAACGGTGACGACACCGAGAGCCCCGGCGGTCTCGACCTGGGCGGCCTCGGGCCGGTCAGCGAGGGCCTGTTCGGCTGGGTCTTCGGTCTCGGAACCCTGGTCGCCGTCGCCGTCTGGGTCGCCGCTCGGACCGCAAAGGCCAAGAAGTCATGAGTAGCCAAGACATTCCAGAAGAGAACGTGCCCGCAGAGCGGGCCACCGACGCGCACGCCGAGCACGGTCACGGCTCGGTAGCCGTCGCGGACGAGCAGAACCCGTTCGCGGACCCGGGGCTCCCGCCCCACGAGCACCGCATCCAGGACATCGACGAGCGGGCCGCCCGGCGGTCCGAGCGTACGGTCGCCATGCTGTTCACGCTGTCGATGCTGGCCACCGTCGGCTTCATCGCCTCGTACGTGGCGGTCCCGAGCGACAAGTCGATCTTCGTCTTCCCGATCGGGCACATCAGCGCGCTGAACTTCGCGCTGGGCATGTCGCTCGGCGTGGCGCTGTTCGCGATCGGCGCGGGCGCGGTCCACTGGGCCCGCACCCTGATGTCCGACGTGGAGATCGCCGACGAGCGTCACCCGATCGAGGCATCGCCCGAGGTCAAGGCCAAGGTCATGGCCGACTTCAAGGACGGCGCCAAGGAGTCCGCGCTCGGCCGCCGCAAGCTGATCCGCAACACGATGTTCGGCGCGCTGGCCCTGTTCCCGCTCTCCGGTGTCATCCTGCTGCGCGACCTCGGTCCGCTGCCCGGCACGAAGCTCCGCCACACCCTGTGGTCCAAGGGCAAGCTCCTCGTCAACATGAACACGAACGAGCCGCTGCGCCCCTCGGACGTGGCCGTCGGTTCGCTCACCTTCGCCAAGCCCGAGGGCCTGGAGGAGCACGACGAGGACTTCCAGAAGGAGATCGCCAAGGCGGCCCTGATGATCATCCGGCTCCAGCCGGAGAACATCAAGGACAAGCAGGAACTCGAGTGGTCCTACCAGGGCATCGTGGCGTACTCGAAGATCTGCACCCACGTCGGCTGCCCGATCTCCCTGTACGAGCAGCAGACGCACCACGCGCTGTGCCCGTGCCACCAGTCCACCTTCGACCTCTCCGACGGTGCCCGAGTCATCTTCGGCCCGGCCGGTCACGCCCTGCCGCAGCTGCGCATCGGTGTGAACGACGAGGGCTACCTCGAGGCGCTCAGCGACTTCGAAGAGCCCGTCGGTCCTGCATTCTGGGAGCGCGGATGAGCACTACCACCACCTCCGACTCGCGCCCCTCGCGCGAGAAGGCGCCCGCCGGTGAGCGGGTCGCCGACTGGGCCGACGGCCGTCTGGGGATCTACTCCCTGGCCAAGTCCAACATGCGCAAGATCTTCCCCGACCACTGGTCGTTCATGCTGGGTGAGATCTGCCTGTACAGCTTCATCATCATCATCCTCACGGGTGTGTACCTGACCCTGTTCTTCCACCCGTCGATGAACGAGGTGGAGTACCACGGCAGTTACGTCCCGCTGCAGGGACAGCTGATGTCCGAGGCGTTCAACTCGACCATGCACATCTCCTTCGATGTGCGCGGTGGCCTGCTGATCCGGCAGATCCACCACTGGGCGGCGCTGATCTTCCTCGCCGGCATGTTCGTGCACATGATGCGCGTGTTCTTCACGGGTGCGTTCCGCAAGCCCCGTGAGGTCAACTGGGTCTTCGGATTCCTGCTGTTCGTCCTCGGCATGTTCACCGGCTTCACCGGTTACTCGCTCCCGGACGACCTGCTCTCCGGCACCGGCGTCCGCTTCATGGAGGGCGCGGTCCTGTCCGTGCCGATCGTGGGCACGTACCTGTCGTTCTTCCTGTTCGGCGGCGAGTTCCCGGGCGGCGACTTCGTGGCCCGCTTCTACTCGGTGCACGTGCTGCTGCTCCCGGGCATCATGCTCGGCCTGGTCGTCGGCCACCTGATCCTGGTCTTCTACCACAAGCACACGCAGTTCGCGGGTCCCGGCAAGACGAACAACAACGTCGTCGGCATGCCGCTGCTGCCGGTCTACATGGCCAAGGCCGGAGGCTTCTTCTTCCTGGTCTTCGGTGTCATCGCGGCCATCGCGGCGATCGCCTCGATCAACCCGATCTGGTCGATGGGCCCCTACCGTCCGGACCAGGTGTCCACCGGTGCGCAGCCCGACTGGTACATGGGCTTCTCCGAGGGCCTGATCCGTGTCATGCCGGGCTGGGAGATCAACCTCTGGGGCCACACGCTCGTCCTGGGCGTGTTCATCCCGCTGGTGATCTTCCCGTTGGTCCTGGTCGCGATCGCGGTCTACCCGTTCATCGAGTCCTGGGTCACCGGCGACAAGCGCGAGCACCACATCCTGGACCGCCCGCGCAACGTCCCGACCCGGACCGCGTTCGGTGTCGCCTGGATCAGCTGGTACTTCGTCCTGCTCATCGGCGGCGGCAACGACATCTGGGCCACGCACTTCCACCTGGCGATCAACTCGATCACCTGGTTCGTGCGGATCGCCTTCTTCGTCGTGCCGGTGCTCACCTTCATGGCCACCAAGCGGATCTGCCTCGGCCTCCAGCGCCGGGACCGGGACAAGGTGCTGCACGGCCGCGAGTCGGGCATCATCAAGCGCCTGCCGCACGGTGAGTTCATCGAGGTGCACGAGCCGCTCAGCCAGGACGCGCTGCACACGCTCACCGCGCACGAGCAGTACAAGCCGGCCGAGATCGGCCCGACGGTCGACGAGAACGGTGTCGAGCGCAAGGTCTCGGGCGCGCAGAAGCTGCGCGCCAAGATGAGCGAGGGCTTCTACGGCGAAGAGGGCCAGATCCCCAAGCCCACCGTCGAGGAGTACAAGGAGATCGCGAGCGGCCACGGCCACCACTGATCCCCGGCAGTTCGCCACGGCAGGAGCCCCGTCCAGGCAATGGACGGGGCTCTTTGCCGTCTCCCCGGGCTGGATAGGGTGGACCCGACCCCGCACCGAGTGCGGGTGACTCCCTTCGCGTCACCGACGAACCAGGAGCGACCATGAGCGCTGTGAACCCCGCTGGAGGCGACACCGCGGCGGGCCGTTCCTGGCCCCAGGTACTGAACGGCCTGCTCGAGGGCCGCGACCAGAGCGCGGACGACACGGCCTGGGCGATGGACCGCATCATGCGCGGCGAGGCGACGGACGCGCAGATCGCCGGCTTCGTGGTGGCCCTGCGGGCCAAGGGCGAGACCGTCCAGGAGATCTCCGGACTCGTCCGGGCGATGTACGAGCACGCCAACGTCATCGAGGTGCCCGGGCACACCGTCGACATCGTCGGTACCGGCGGCGACGGAGCGAAGACCGTCAACATCTCCACGATGTCCTCGATCGTCGTGGCCGGCACCGGCGCCAAGGTCGTCAAGCACGGCAACCGGGCCGCGTCCTCCGCGTCCGGTTCCTCGGACGTCCTGGAGAAGCTCGGCGTCAATCTCCAGCTGACGGTGAAGCGGGTGGCCGAGGTCGCCGAGGAGGCCGGGATCACCTTCTGCTTCGCGGTGAAGTTCCACCCGGCACTGCGTCATGTGGCGGCGGCGCGCGGGCAGTTGGGCATCCGGACGACCTTCAACGTGCTCGGTCCGCTGACCAACCCGGCGCGGGTCAAGGCCCAGGCGGTCGGCGTCGCCGACCCGCGGATGGCGCCGATCGTCGCGGGCGTGTTCGCCGAACGGGGCAACTCCTCGCTGGTCTTCCGCGGCGACGACGGTCTCGACGAGCTGACCACCACCGCGGGCTCCCACGTCTGGGTGGTCCGCGACGGCTCGGTCACCGAGGAGCGCTTCGACCCGCGCGACGTCGGGCTCGACCTCGTCCCGGTGGAGGCCCTGCGCGGCGCCGACGCCTCGTACAACGCGGAGGTCGCCCGGCGTCTGCTGGACGGCGAGCGGGGGCCCGTGCGGGACGCGGTCCTGCTGAACTCGGCGGCGGCCCTGGTGGCCCTGTCGCCGACCGGCGCGCCGCTCGCGGACCAGCTCCGCGCCGGCATGGAGAAGGCGGCCGAGGCGATCGACTCCGGGGCCGCGAAGCGCACCCTGGACCGCTGGGTGGCGGCCAGCAACGCCTGACCGCCAGCGCTCCGGCGCGAGGCGCAGTCCAGGATCCGGACTGCGTCTTGCGCGTCGGGGATCTTCTGGCAGGATGATTGACCAGGTCATGAGTGACAGCCATCAGGCCCCGGCCGGCTGTCCGGCAACCCTCCGTCCGTGGCGGGGTGCCCCGGGTGAAGACCAGGTCGTAGGCAGCGAGGTCTACGGCAAGCGCGGACCCCTCCCACCCTTTCGGGTGGATGCAACCAGGGGTCCTGGTCGTTCGAGGGAGCCTTCTGTGAGCAAGCGAATGCGCTAGGGCGCCGAGCCCCACCTCCGCACACCCCTTTCACCCTTTCCCGCGCCGAGCGCTGCCTCCGGGCCGCCGGCTCGCGCGGTGATCCCGCCTGCCTCTCACAGGAGCTCGCCATGTCTGTCCCCACCGCTGCCGCCGCCCCGACCATTTGTGCGCCTCTGGCCGTTCTGGGGCGGGATGTCACCGTCCCGCTCGTCACCGGGGGCGAGGTCACCTACGCCGCCCTCGACTACGCCGCCAGCGCGCCCGCCCTCCAGCGCGTGTGGGACGACGTGGCCGCGTACGCGCCCTACTACGGCAGCGTCCACCGGGGCGCCGGCTACCTCTCGCAGCTGTCCACCGACCTCTTCGAGAACGCCCGCAGGACGGTGGAGGAGTTCCTCGACTGCCGCGCCGACGACCAGCTGGTCTTCACCCGCTCCACCACCGACTCGCTCAACCTGCTCGCCGCCGCGCTCCCGGCCGGCTGCGAGGTCTTCGTCTTCGAGACCGAGCACCACGCCTCCCTGCTGCCCTGGCGCGACGCCCACGTGACCTACCTGGACGCCCCGCGCACCCCGGCCGAGGCCGTCACCACCCTGGAGCGCGCCCTCGCCGCCCGCCCCGTGTCCGTCGAAGGGGGCCACGGACCGGCCCTGGTCTGCGTCACCGGCGCCTCGAACGTCACCGGGGAGCTGTGGCCGGTGCGTGAGCTGACCGCCGCCGCGCACGCCCACGGCGCCCGCATCGTCCTCGACGCCGCGCAGCTCGCCCCGCACCACCCGGTGTCGGTGAAGGACCTCGACGTCGACTGGGTCGCCTTCTCCGGACACAAGCTGTACGCGCCGTTCGGCTCCGGTGTCCTCGCGGGCCGCTCCGACTGGCTGCGCGCGGCCGACCCGTACCTCGCGGGCGGCGGGGCCAGCCGCAAGGTCTCCCGGCGCGCGGACGGCGGCCTGGACGTGGAGTGGCACGACAGCGCCGCCCGGCACGAGGCGGGCTCCCCGAACGTCATCGGCGCCTACTCGATCGCGTCGGCCTGCAAGGCGCTCACCGAGGAGGGTTTCGACAACCTCGTCGCCCGTGAACAGCATCTGATCGCCGTCGTCCGCGCGGGCCTCGCCGAGGTTCCCGAGGTCCGGGTCCTCTCCCTCTTCGGCGACGACGCCCCGCGGGTCGGCGTCATCTCCTTCGTCGTCGAGGGCTGGAACAGTTCGCACTTCGCGGCCGCGCTCTCCGCCGAGTACGGCATCGGGGTCCGCGACGGCCTCTTCTGCGCCCACCCGCTGGTCCGCACCCTGCTCGGCAGCGAACCTCGGACCCAGGGGGAGTGCGGCGCCCCCGAGGCGGCGCCCGGCGAGAAGTCCCTCAACGCCATCCGCGTCAGCTTCGGCGCGGGCACCCCCGACGAGCACGTCGAGCGTTTCGTCCGCGCGGTGCGCGAGCTGGTCAGGGACGGAGCGCGGTGGCGGTACCGCACCGAGGGCGGCCGCTGCGTCCCGGCGGTCTGACGCCCGCGCCGGCGGCGCCCGGGGGCGGTGCCGCGTCGGTCAGGAGTCGAGACCGATCGCGAACGCCGCCTCCAGGTCGTGCTGGGAGTACGTGCGGAACGCCACGTGCGTGTCCGTCGCCTCGACGCCCGGGATCTTGCTGATCTTGCCGGGGATGACGTCGGCCAGGTCATCATGGGCCGCGACCCGGACCATGGCGATCAGGTCGTAGGTGCCGGTGACGGAGAAGACCTCGCTGACGCTCTCCAGTGACGCGATCGACTCGGCGATCTCGGGGATCCGGTCCACGCTGGTCTTGATGAGGACGATCGCGGTGATCACGGCTGGTTCTCTCCCTCGGGGGCCTCTGCTGGGGATCTCACCCTACTCGCGGTCCACCCGGCCCGGCTGTTCCGCCTGGGGCCCCGGCAGCACCCCAGGGGAGGGCGTGGCGCGGGTACGGCGGCGGAAGCGGGCCCACGCGTAGCCGAAACCCAGCGAGAAGCCCACGAGGTGGGCCAGATAGGCGACTCCGGGGCCCGAGTCGCTGCGTCCGGCCGCCAGCCACTGCAACGCGAACCAGAACGGCAGCACCACCCAGGCCGGGAAGCGCAGCGGCAGGAAGAACAGGAAGGGGAAGAGACTGGTGACCCGGGCCTTGGGGAACAGGTACAGGAACGCGCCGAGCACCGCGGAGATGGCCCCGGAGGCCCCGACCAGGGACTGCTGCGACTCGGCGTTGGCGGCGGCGTAGCCGAGCAGGGCCAGGTATCCACAGCCCAGATAGAACAGGGCGAACTCCACACGGCCCATGCGCTCCTCGGTCATCGCCCCGAAGACGTAGAAGAAGAGCATGTTGCCGAGGAGGTGGAGCCAGCTGCCGTGGATGAACAGCGCCGTGGCGGGAGTGAGCGCCTCGGACGGTGCCCCGCCGAACAGGTCGGCCGGCACCACGCCCCAGCGGCGGAAGTACGCCCGCTGGGCGACCAGCAGTTCGTCCCCGGTGCCGTACGACGGATTCAGACCCGAGGCGGGACCGATCACGAAGATCAGACAGCACAGGGCGATCAGCCCGTACGTCACCGGCGCCGACGGACTCCGCAGCGCCCTGCCGACCGCCGTACTCCAATTGCCGATCATGGTACAGAGCATGACGCAACCGGACGGGTACGCCCATACCGCCTCGCCGCCGTGGACGGCCGAGCGTCGAGTACCCGCCAGGCCGTAGGGTTACGAGCCACATGCACCGGGAGACCGGCGTTGGACGGACACGAGAAGGAAAGAGCGACTGCCCTATGACGGTTCCCCTGCCCGACACCAAGACCCGCTGGCGCTGCGCCCTCTGCGGCAACCTCACGCGTTTCGACGTGACCCGGTCCTCGAAGGTCGTTGAGTACGTGCACCTCGACCTGGCCGGTGAGCCCAAGGTGGAGGAGCGCGAGGTGGTCAGTGAGACCATCGAGTCGGTGCGGTGTCGTTGGTGCAACGCGGTGGATCAGGTCGAACTCGTGGACAGGCCGGGCGCAGGCTCCTGACGGAGCGGGCCCCGCACGGATATTGGAGTGAGGGATGGTGGAGACCACAGGCGGTGAGCCGGACGACGGCACCGCCGAAGTGCTCGACCGTCCGCTGCCCGACGGCGTGCGCCGACGCGTCGTGCAGATCGTCTCGGACGGTTTCGGCGGCCTGACGGTTGCCGAACTGCCCGCCCAGCTGAGGCAGTACGCCCGCTTCGCCCCGAACCGGCGGGCCAAGTTCGCCGGCAACGCCATGGCCGCCGCGCTGGAGACGGACCCGCTGTTCAGACAGCGCATCGCCGAGAAGCTGAGAGACGCCCAGCCCGAGCTCGTCGGCGCTCTCGACTCGGGCGCGCCGCCCCCGGCCGCGGATCCGCTGGACGTGGCGGCCGCGGCCTACGTCGTGCGTCCCGCCGGCTGGGTGAAGCTGGTGACCGCCGCGGGCGAGGAAGCCCTGCGGGCGGACGCCGAGCGCGTCGACGAGGAGAACCGCGCGGAGCTGGAGCGGCTGCGCGAGGAACTCGCGCAGGCCCGCGGGCAGACGAGGGCCGAGACGGAACGGCTGCGTGGGGACCTGGAATCGGCCAGGAAGGAAGCGGAATCGCTTCACCGCAAGCTGCGCGGGGCCCTCAGCGACGTCAAGCGCGGTGAGGCGGCCCTGCGCAAGCTCCAGGTCGAGACGGACGCGGCGAAGGCGGAGGGCCAGACCCAGCTGTCCGCCGCGGAGAGCGAGACGCGGCGCCTCAAGGCGCGCCTCGCCGAGTCCGAGGCCGCCCTGGAGGCCACGCGCAAGGCGGCGCGCGAGGGACGCAGCGTCGAGGACATGCGGGTGCGGCTGCTGCTCGACACCGTGCTGGACGCGGCCCAGGGACTGCGCCGGGAACTGGCGCTGCCCCCGGTCTCGGTCCGGCCCGCCGAGACCGTGGAAGCGGTCGAACCGGGACGCATGACGCCGAAGGACATCGCCACCCGCGCGCTGTCCGAGAACGACCCCGCGATCCTGGACCAGTTGCTCGCGCTGCCCCAGGCGCACCTGGTCGTGGACGGCTACAACGTCACCAAGACCGGCTATCCCCAGATGCCGCTGGAGAAGCAGCGGCTGCGGCTGCTCGGGCAGCTCTCGCAGCTGGCCGCGCAGACCGGCGCCGAGGTCACCTGTGTCTTCGACGGGGCCGAGCTGGCCGCGCCGGTGCTGCTCGCGCCGCCGCGCGGGGTACGGGTGCTCTTCTCCAAGCCCGGCGTCACGGCGGACGAGCTGATCCGTCAGCTGGTGCGGGCCGAGCCGCCCGGGCGGCCGGTCATCGTCGTGTCGACCGACCGTGAGGTGGCCGACGGCATCGCCAAGGCGGGCGCCCGGCCCGTGGCGTCCGTGGTGCTCCTCAAGCGCTTCTCGCGCGGCTGAGCGACTTCCTCCGCACGTTTCCCCCGCGGGCCTCCGGGCCCGCGCTTTGCCGTGCGTCTTCCCTTTTGCCCGCCTCTTTCCTCCTCTTTCCCATTTCGCCTCCGCTGTCTCCTTGTTGCCACTTCTTCGCGAGCTCGATCCCGCTCGGAGCGCCGGATCCGGGGCGGGTGGCGATCCGTGGCCTAAGTCGCGTGAGCCACCTACGTCCCTTGCGTAACTTCTGGGCCTGATGCCCGAATTGATGGGGTCGTTACGCGACGTAGTGTCAAGCGGACATCACTGCACGTGAGTTGATGGCAAAGAATGCGCTCCGTGACAAAGAATTTTCAGGTTTGGATTTGAACTGATCACAAGCGGGTCACTAAGGTCATGCTCTGAACCTCCAACTAGGGTGATCACTCATGAGGAGTGACGGTGGAGGGGCACCGCCCGTCGGATTGTTCGGCAGGCGGCTGGAGGAAGAAGGAGCTCGCCTTCGTGGCGTCCCACCGTCGACCCAAGCAGCCGAGCCGCACCCGTGTGACCGTGCTCACCGCAGCCGCCGCTGCCGCCGTTGCGCTCAGCGCCAACGCGGCCAACGCCGCGCCGTCCGAGAAGCTCAGCAAGGACGAGGTCAAGTCCAAGGTCGACAAGCTCTACGACGAGGCCGAGCAGGCCACGGAGAAGCTCAACGGCGCCAAGGAGAAGCAGGAGAAGCTCCAGAAGGAGATCAGCTCCCTGCAGGACAACGTCGCCCGCGGCCAGGAGGAGCTCAACGAGCTCCGTGACGGCCTCGGTTCGATGGCCAGCGCGCAGTACCGCACGGGCGGCATCGACCCCTCCGTCGCGCTCTTCCTCTCCTCGGACCCCGACGACTTCCTGGACAAGGCGTCCGCCATGGACGCGCTGAGCGCCCAGCAGGTCGAGTCGCTCAAGAAGGTCCAGGAGAAGCAGCGGGCGCTCGCCCAGCAGCGCTCCGAGGCCTCCGAGAAGCTCGAGGACCTCGCCGACACCCGCACCGAGCTCGCCAAGAAGAAGAAGGAAGTCCAGGACAAGCTGGGCGACGCCCAGAAGATCCTGAACACCCTGACGGCGCAGGAGAAGGCCGAACTCGACGCCAAGGAGAAGGAGCGGGCGACCCGCGCCAGCGAGCGCGTCGACCTCGGCACCGCCAAGCCGGCCTCCGGCCGCGCCAGCTCCGCGTTCGCCGCGGCGCAGAGCGTCATCGGATCGCCGTACGTCTACGGCGCCTCCGGCCCCAGCTCCTTCGACTGCTCCGGTCTGACCTCGTGGGCGTACGCCCAGGCCGGCCAGGCCATACCCCGCACCTCGCAGGCCCAGGCCAACGCGGGCACCCGCATCTACTCGCAGAGCGATCTGCAGGTCGGCGACCTGGTCATCTTCTACAGCGACCAGCACCACGTCGGCTTCTACGCGGGCAACGGCCAGGTGCTGCACGCCCCGCGCACCGGCA
The DNA here is from genome assembly GCF_042889485.1 of Streptomyces sp. NPDC002580. Taxonomy (NCBI): domain Bacteria; kingdom Bacillati; phylum Actinomycetota; class Actinomycetes; order Kitasatosporales; family Streptomycetaceae; genus Streptomyces; species Streptomyces sp. NPDC002580. The sequence continues at coordinate 1,040,252 of NZ_JBIAQZ010000001.1, forward strand.
CGGTCGTCCGCTACGAGGCGATCGGCAACATGCCCTTCCAGTTCGGCGTCCGGATCTGATCCGGAGGGCGGGCGGACGCGACGTCCGCCGCCCGCAGGGACCCCTGGCCGCGCCGCCCAAACGGGCGAATTGCGACAACTCCCGCTGACCCCACGCCCCGTCGGTGACCTGCGTCTCCGGCGGGGCGTCACTGTGCGTGCCCGCAGAGGTCTTTGGCCGGGGTGTGGTCGCGCGGTTACTGTCTGGCGCGTTTCCCCCACACCGGGGGACCGTCAGCGGAAGGGAGTGCGGCTACTCGTGGGGTCTCATCGCCGCCTTGAACCGACCGGCTTCGACCGGGGCGCCGGCGCCTTCGGCATCGCCGCCTGCGTGATGTCCGCGGCCGCCGCCGCACTCGGCACCCTGCCCGCCTCCGCGGCACCGCAGGACGACACCCGGGCAGAGGTGGACCGCCTCTACGCCCAGGCGGAGAAGGCCACCGAGGCGTACAACAAGGCCGACGAGCGCGCCGACGCGCTGCGCGAGCAGGTCCGCACCGCGCAGGACGAGATCGCCCGGCAGCAGGACCGCGTCAACACGATGCGGGACGCGCTCGGCTCGATGGCCGGGGCGCAGTACCGCTCCGGCGGCCTCGACCCCTCGCTGGCGCTGCTCTTCTCCGAGGACCCGGACCAGTACCTGGACAGGGCCGCGACCCTCGACCGCATCTCCGTCCGGCAGGCCGGCGAACTCAAGGACCTCCAGGCCGCCGTGCGGGAGATCGCCCAGAAGCGCGAGGCGGCCGACGGGAAGCTCGCCGAGCTGGAGCGCAGCCGCAAGGCCGTCGCCCGCAACAAGCGCGTCGTCGAGGGCAAACTGGCCAAGGCCCGGCAGCTGCTCGGCGAGCTGCCGTACGCCGACCGCGCCGCCTACGACCGCGCCTCGCGCTCGGCGCGCCCCGGCCTGCCCGACCTCGACGGCGCCCTCCCGGCCTCCGGACGCGCGGCCGCGGCCGTCGCCGCGGCCCGCTCGGCGCTGGGCCGCCCCTACGTGTGGGGCGCCAACGGGCCGGGCGGCTTCGACTGCTCGGGCCTCATGCAGTGGTCGTACGCGCGGGCCGGGGTCGGTCTGCCGCGCACCTCGCAGGCCCAGCGGTTCGCCGGACACCAGGTGCCGCTGTCCCAGGCCCGCCCCGGCGACCTGGTCACCTACCGCTCCGACGCCAGCCATGTCGGGATGTACGTGGGCAACGGCCAGGTGATCCACGCCCCCTACCCGGGCGCCCCGGTGCGCTACGACCCGGTCGGGATGATGCCGATCTCCTCCGTCACCCGGGTCTGACGGTCCGCCGGGCGCGGCGGCGGCCCACACCCGGATCGCGGAGGGCCACGGGCCCCGTACGATCGGGAGGATGGCCGGTCGAAGGAGTGCGTCGCGAGCGGGGCTCTCCCTGGTGCTGCTGCTCGCCGCGCTCGTCGGCTGCGGCGGCCGGGCGGCGCCGGACACCGCGGACGCCGATGTGCGGCAGCTGCTCCAGCGGCGCGCGACCGCGGTCCTCGACCGTGACGAGGCGGGGTTCAGGGCCACCGGGGACGCGGCCGCCGCCGTGACCGGCTTCGCGAACCTGCGGGACGTGCCGCTGGCGTCCTGGTCCTACCGCCTGACCGGGCTGCACCGCTCCGGCGACAGCGCCACCGCCACCGCCGAACTGCGCTACCGCATCGAGGGCTACGACGCCGCGCCGGTCTCGGCCGACCGCGCCCTGCGGCTGACCCGCGCCGCCGGGGCCTGGCACATCGCCTCCGACGAACCCGCGGGCAAGGCGGCCGACCAGCTGTGGGACCAGGGGCCCGTGACGGCCGTACGGGGCGAGCACAGCCTCGTCCTCGGGGTCGGGCAGCCCCGCGAGCGGCTGCGTTCCTTCGCCGATCTCGCCGACCACGCCGTGCCCGCCGTGTCGGACGCCTGGGACACGGGCTGGGCGCGGCACGTCGTCGTCCTCGTACCGAAGTCGCTGGAGGCGATGGCCGGGCTGCTCGGGGCTCCGGCGTCCGGCTACCGGGGGATCGCGGCCGTGACCATCGGCGAGGTGGGGGAGGCGAACCCGGGGTCCCCCCGGCCGGAGACGGGCGGCGGGTCCGCGAAGGCGCCCGCGGACCGGATCATCGTCAACCCCGACGCGTACGGCGTCCTCGGGGACTTCGGCAAGCAGGTCGTGCTCACCCACGAGACCACGCACGTCGCCACCCGTGCCCGCACCACGGGCGCCACCCCGCTGTGGCTCTCCGAGGGGTACGCGGACTGGGTCGGCTACCGGAGCGGCGGGCGGGCGCCGCGCCGGGTGGCGCCGGAACTGGAGCGCGCCGTGTCCGGGGGGCACGTCCCGGCCGCGCTGCCCGACGACGCGGACTTCGGCTTCTCGGCGGACGCGGCCCGGCTGGCCCGGGCCTACGAGGGAGGCTGGATGGCCTGCCGGCTGATCGCCGACCACTGGGGCGAGGTCCGCCTGAACGACTTCTACCGGGCGGTGGGCGAGCACCGGGAGCGCGCGGGGGCGGTCGAGGGCGCGCTGCGGGACGTGCTGCACACCACGCCCCAGGAGTTCACCGAGCTGTGGCGGCAGTACCTCGAGGGTCAACTCGGCTGACGCGCCGGGCCGTTCACCCTTCGAGCCGGTCGACGGCCTCCGCGAGCCAGGTCCGCTCCGCCTCACCCGTCGCCCGCGCGACCCGCAGCATGCCCTGCCGGAACAGATCGCCCGCCTCCTCCGCGCGCACGGGCCTGCCGTCCCGGTAGAAGAAGCTCGCCGGAGTCCGCAGGAACTCCAGGCGGCGGCGCAGCACCGCCGCCTGTTCGCGGGGGTCGGCCAGGTGGCGCAGGAAGGCCAGCAGGGTGTTGAAGCGCGCCTGATCGGTGATCTCGGCCTGCTTGGGGTGGCGCAGCCGCTCCAGGAGGTCCTCGCGGCCCTTCCCGGTGAGCGACAGGACGCGCCGCGGGGCCGCGCCGCTGCCGGGCTCGGTGTGCTGGTCGAGCAGACCCGCGGTGGTCAGGCGGGTGATCGCCGGGTAGAGGGCGCCGTCGCTGACCGGGCGCACATGACCGCTGAGGGCCGTGATGCGCTCCTTCAGTTCGTAGCCGTGCAGGGGCTCCTCGTACAGGAAGCCCAGGATCGACAGTTCCAGCATCCGGCCCGCTCCTAGCTCGTGGTCCTCGCGGACCTCACCGTACGGCGCGCCCGCCGTACCGCCGCCCGCCCTCCCGTCCGTCGTGTCCGCGTGCTCCGTGCCGCCGGGCTCCAGGTACTCCGAACCTTCCTGCCCGCGGCCGCCCGCGGGTGCCCGTGGGCCTCGGGTGCGCCCAGGGCCCGCCGGTCCCCTGCGCATCGTCCGCACGACTGATCCCCGTGGTTCGTCCTTGCGGGCCCCGCTCACCCATGGTACCTCTTATCGAGTTACCTCTAAACGAGGTAACTCGATAAGAGGGAGCCCATGTGAACGCCCATCGCCGGCAGCTCATAGCGCTCGCCCGACCCGTCTACCTCTCGCTCCTCGCCTCCGTCGCCGCCGGAATCATCAACACGCTCTGGGTCTCCCGGCTCGGCGGCGACGCGGTGGCGGCCGTCGCCGTCGCGACCAACACCGAGAACGTGCTGCTCGGCGTCGCCCTGGTCTTCGCCTCCGGCACGACGGTCCTCGTCTCGCACGCCCGAGGAGCCCGCGATCCGGGCGCGGTCCGGGCGGCCGTACGCGGCGGGTGGGCGCTGTTCGCCGTGGTCGCCCCGGTGACCGCGCTCGGCGGCTACCTGCTGCGCGAGCCGCTGGCCCGGCTGGTGCTCGGCGGCGACGGGCGCGCGCCGGCCCTCGCGGTCCAGTACTTCGCGATCTCCCTGCCGGGCATCGCCGTCTTCTTCGCGCAGAACCTCGTCGACGGCATCCTGAAGGGCGCCGGCGACACCCGCACCCCGATGCGCCTCGCCCTGCTGGCCAACGGACTGATCCTCGGCCTCGACCCGTTCCTGATCCACGCGTACGGAGTCCGGGGGGCCGCCGTATCCACCGTGCTGTGCCGGTCGGTGGCGCTCGTCGCGGGTCTGCGCGCCCTGGGACGGAACGCCCTGCTGTCCGAGGCGTCCGGCGCGGTCCCCGCGCGCGGCACCGGCGCCGCGCTGCGCCGCACCCTCACGACCGGTCTGCCCATGTCCGCCGACTTCACGGTGAGGCAGGGCGGCGCGCTGGTCCTGGTCGCGATCGTGGCCCGGCTGGGCACGACGGCCGTGGCCGCGTACGCGATCGCCTACAAGGTCATGTACGTCGCCACCATGGCCTTCTACGCGGTCCGGCAGGCGGCCGCGATCCACACCGCGCACACCCGGGGCGCGGGCCGTGACGAACGCGGCGCGATCGGACGGCAGGCCGTCCTCGTCTCGGGGACCGTCGGCCTGCTCGCCGCGGTGCTCCTGGGCGCCCTGGCCCCCTGGATCATGCGGGCCTTCGGCGCCGGTCCCGCGGTCGGTCACGAGGGCGTGCTCTTCCTGCGCTGCGTCGGTCCCCACCTGCTGCTGGCGGCGTGCTTCATCGCGCTCGGCGGAGCCTTCGAGGGCAGCGGCGGAGCGCCCGTGCTGCTGCGGGTGACGCTGGTCGGCACGGCGGTCCAGCTCCCGCTCGCCCACGTCCTGTCCGGACTCGGGCTGCCCGGGATCTGCCTCGCCCTGGCGCTCTCCATGACGGTGCAGTGCGCCGCCCTGCGGCTGTGGGCCGGGCGGGCCGCGCGTCAGGAGGAGGCCAGGGTCTCCTTGGCACGGGCCGCCTGAGCCGGGAGGGTCCGCGCCGGGTCGGACACCGTGCCCCGCCACAGCTGCCGGGCGGCCAGCAGCGAGGCGATCACCAGCAGACCGTTGCGGACGGCCAGGAGGGTGATGCCGAGCCAGTCGCTGCCCACCACATTGCCGAAGTAGACCGGGAACTCCAGCACCGTCACGAAGCACGCGACCAGCACCAGGCCGGCGGGCACGGTCATCCGGCTCGCGCGAAAGCACACGCAGACCGCGGCGAGGCCGACCAGCCACACCAGGTACTGCGGGCTGATGACCCGGCTGGTGGCCGTGAACATCAGGGTGGCGACGAACGCGGCGTCGGCGAGCGTGTGGGTCAGGAACCGCTTGGCGCACAACCGCCACAGCAGCAGCCAGCCGAAGGCGAGCCCGGTCAGCACCAGGGCCACCGTGCTCACCACGTCGACGTACGGGCCGAGGAACTCCACCGAGCCGTAGTTGAGCAGCACCCGCCCGTTCCAGCCGTGGTGCCGGGCCACGTGGAAGACGAGGGCGCCGAGCGACTCCACCTCGGTGCCGCGGTCGCGCTGCGCCGTCAGGAACGTGAACGCGCCCGGCATCGTCACCCAGAACAGCAGCGCGATCCCGCCCGCCGCCACCGAGGCCCAGACCCAGGCGCGGCGCCGGACGGCGGCGACCAGCAGCAGCGCCGGCCACACCTTCACCATCGCGCCGAAGCCCACCAGCGCCCCCATCACCCGGGGGTGCCGGGCCCCGGCGAACAGCGCGGCCACCGCCACGGCCGTCACCATCAGGTCGTAGCGGGCGTACACGGTCGGCCCCAGCAGCGGGACCCCGACCACCCACATCCAGGTGCCCCGCCGTGTCATGCCGGAGCGTGAGCCCGCGTACAGGAACAGGGCCAGCACCACCAGGTCGGCGACGAACGCCAACACGAAGAAGGCGTGCGGGTAGTCGAGGAACGGCAGCAGGCCGGGGGAGAGGATCGCGAGGGCCGCGGCCGGCGGATACTGCCAGGTCACGTCGTTCTGCGGGAAGCTGCCGTGCCGCAGGGTCTCGTACCAGCCGTGGTAGATCACGGCGACGTCACTGGTGACGTCCGGACCGGGGAAGACGTACACCTTGGCCACGAAGAGCAGCAGTGCCAGTCTGGTCAGGCCCCAGACCCCCAGCAGTGCGACCGTGCCGAACGGGAACCTCGAACTCCGTGCCCCCGTCATGCCCACCTGGCCCTCTTCGTCCGGATGTCTGCGCGTCGCCGCCGCGCTGTTCGCGGAGTCATGGTGGCGCGCCGGTCTGTGTGCGAGCCGTCAAGCGCGGCCGTGCGGAGCTGTGAGTATAGATTCGATAGTGTCGAACACGATGCACAAGACCCTGATCGTGACGAACGACTTCCCGCCCCGCCCCGGCGGTATCCAGGCCTTTCTGCACAACATGGCGCTGCGCCTGGACCCCGGGGAACTCGTCGTCTACGCCTCTACGTGGAAGCGCGGCGCAGAAGGCGCCGAGGCGACCGCGGCGTTCGACGCCGAGCAGCCCTTCACCGTCGTACGGGACCGCACGACGATGCTGCTGCCGACCCCGGGCGCGACCCGGCGGGCAGTCGCGCTGCTGCGCGAACACGGCTGTACGTCGGTGTGGTTCGGGGCGGCGGCGCCGCTCGGCCTGATGGCACCGGCGCTGCGCAGGGCGGGCGCGCGACGCATCGTGGCGACCACGCACGGCCACGAGGCCGGCTGGGCCCAACTGCCCGCGGCCCGCACGCTCTTGCGCAGGATCGGCGAGTCCACCGACACGATCACCCATCTCGGGGAGTACACGCGCTCGCGCATCGCCTCCGCGCTGACCCCGGAGGCGGCCGCGCGCATGGTCCAGCTGCCGCCCGGCGTCGACGAGGGCACCTTCCACCCGGGCTCGGGCGGCGCCGAGGTCCGGGCCCGGCTCGGTCTCAGCGACCGGCCGGTCGTCGTCTGCGTGTCCCGGCTGGTGCCGCGCAAGGGCCAGGACACCCTCGTGCTCGCGATGCCGCGGATCCTGGCCAAGGAGCCGGAGGCGGTGCTGCTGATCGTCGGCGGCGGCCCGTACGAGAAGGAGCTGCGGAGACTCGCGCACGACACCGGGGTCGCAGGATCGGTCCGCTTCACCGGGGCGGTGCCCTGGTCGGAGCTGCCCGCGCACTACGGCGCCGGGGACGTCTTCGCCATGCCCTGCCGGACCCGCAGGGGCGGGCTGGACGTCGAGGGGCTCGGCATCGTGTACCTGGAGGCGTCGGCGACGGGCCTTCCGGTGGTGGCCGGCGACTCGGGCGGCGCGCCCGACGCGGTGCTCGACGGCGAGACGGGCTGGGTCGTACGCGGCGGCTCACCCGAGGACGCCGCCGACCGCATCGTCACCCTGCTCGGCGACCCCGAGCTGCGCCGACGGATGGGCGACCGGGGCCGGGCCTGGGTCGAGCAGAAATGGCGCTGGGACCTCCTCGCGGAACGCCTGCGCGAGCTGCTCTAGCGTCCCCGGGTTCGCCCACGGAGGTGCCACCCGCTGTCCCCGGACGCCTGCGCGCGGCCCGAGCCCGGCCGCCCGGTTCCCCACGTCCCGCGGACGGACGCGCCCGACGCCCGCCCGTCCGCCGCGCTCGGCGGACGCGCCCGCCAGGGCGCGCCCTGGCGGGCGCGGGGAACGGCGCGAGCAACCACGACGAACCTCCCGCCCGGGACGATCCCCCACCCCCACGGCGGAAGCCGGGCCTGCCACCGGGGACGGGGTCTGCCGCCCGGGACGAAGCCGGGTTCCCACGGTGGGAGCCGGGCCTGCCACCGGGGACGGGGTCTGCCGCCCGGGACGAAGCCTGGTTCCCACGGCGGGAGCCGGGCCTGCCGCTGGGGCGGGGCCTGCCCGCCCGGACCGGAGCCCGGTCCGGGCGGGCGCCGGGAACCCCACCCCGGGAACGGGGCGACGGTCCCCAGGGACGGAAACGGCTCGGCCCCCTCCACCGGAGGGGGCCGAGCCGTTGTTCCCGGCCGGGGTGGAACCCGGTCGCTCGGGCATCAGCCCCGATAAAGCGCCTCGATCTCGTCGGCGTAGTCCTTCGCGACCACGTTCCGCTTGAGCTTCAGGGACGGCGTGAGATGCCCCGACTCCTCGGTGAACTGGTGCGAGAGGACGCGGAACTTACGCACCGACTCGGCCTTGGACACCGCCGCGTTGCCGTCGTCGATCGCGTCCTGGATGGCGGCGAGCAGGTCGGCGTCCTCGCGCAGCGACACCGCGGTCGAGCCGGCCGGCTTCCCGTGCTCCGCCGCCCAGCGGCCCAGGAACTCCTCGTCGACGGTGACCAGCGCGCCGACGAAGGGGCGCCCGTCGCCGACCACCATGCACTCCGCGACCAGCGCGTGCGCGCGGATGCGGTCCTCGATCACGGCCGGGGCGACGTTCTTGCCGCCCGCGGTGACGATGATCTCCTTCTTGCGGCCGGTGATGCGGAGGTAGCCGTCCTCGTCGAGGGTGCCGATGTCACCGGTGTGGAACCAGCCGTCGGCCAGCGCCTCGGCGGTCGCGGCCTCGTTGTTCCAGTACTCCTTGAACAGGTGCTCGCCGTGCAGCAGCACCTCGCCGTCGTCCGCGATGCGGATCACGGAGCCGGGCAGCGGCTGGCCGACCGTGCCGATCTTCGTCCGGTCCCACGGGTTGAAGGCCGTGGCCGCGCAGGACTCGGTGAGGCCGTAGCCCTCCAGCACCGTGAAGCCGATGCCGCGGAAGAAGTGGCCGAGCCGTTCGCCCAGCGGGGCGCCGCCCGAGATCGCGTACTCGCCGCGACCGCCGAGTACCGCGCGCAGCTTGCTGTAGACGAGCTTGTCGAACGTCTTGTACTTGATCTTCAGGCCGAGCGAGGGGCCCGAGGGCGTGTCCAGCGCGCGGCTGTACGCGATCGCCGTGTCCGCGGCCTTGTCGAAGATCTTGCCCTTGCCGTCCGCCTGCGCCTTGGCACGCGCCGAGTTGTAGACCTTCTCGAAGACGCGCGGCACACCGAGGATCAGCGTCGGCCGGAACGAGGCCAGCTCGTCGGTGAGGTTCTTGATGTCCGGGACACAGCCCAGCTTGATCGGCGCCATCATCGGCGCGACCTGCACGAGCCGCCCGAAGACGTGCGCGAGGGGGAGGAACAGCAGGACGGAACACTCGCCGGTACGGAACAGCGGGCGCAGCCGCTCCACGATGTTGCCGCACTCCGCGAAGAAGGCGCGGTGGGTCAGGACACAGCCCTTGGGGCGGCCCGTCGTCCCGGACGTGTAGACGATGGTCGCCGGGTCGTCCGCCTTGGCGAGCGAGCTGCGCTCGTCGACGGCGGCGTCGCTGACGTCCTGGCCCAGGCGTCCCAGTTCCTCGACGCCGCCGGCCTCGATCTGCCAGACGTGCTCGAGAGCGGGCAGCCGGTCGCGCACCGACTCGACGGAGGCCGCGTGCGCGGGCAGTTCCACGATGCAGGCGGTCGCGCCGGAGTCGCCGAGGATCCACTGCACCTGCTCGGGCGAGCTGGTCTCGTACACCGGCACGGTGACGGCGCCGGCGCTCCAGATCGCGAAGTCGAGCAGCGTCCACTCGTAGCGGGTACGGGACATCAGGGCGACCCGGTCACCGGGCCGCACGCCCGAGGCGATCAGGCCCTTGGCCGCCGACCGCACTTCGGCGAGGAAGGTGGTGGCGCTGACGTCCGTCCACGTGCCGCCCACCTTGCGAGCGATGACGGCCACGTCGGGATGCTGCGCGGCGTTTCTCCGGACGATATCCGTGAGATTTCCGTCCGCAGGGACCTCGTACAAAGCCGGAAGGCTGAACTCGCGCAAGACTGCTGCTCCTCATAGGGCGCCGGCGCCACGACTCTGTGTGATGCGACGGTGCGGTCCAAGGCTCGGGCAGTACTCAAGTGATCACTTGTTGAAATCATGAGTACGACTGGACTGCCCGGACGTTACCCGTCGGTATGGCTTCTTCGACAGGGGGTCCCGGCGAGATGTTCTATGCGTCACACGTGTTGGCGTTCCTTCGCGCACAGTAGTCCACGCCTTTCCGCACTAGCCAGTATCCGCAGGTCCGGCCGCCTCTGTTCACGTCTGGCGCACAGGCCTACGCTTGATCGTCATGGCATCCACACCGGTCGGTCATCCGAGGACGCGCGTTCATGTGGTCAGTGACGTGCACGGCAACGCGCGCGACCTGGCCCGGGCCGGCGACGGCGCCGACGCGCTGGTCTGCCTCGGTGACCTGGTCCTCTTCCTCGACTACGCCGACCACGCGCGCGGCATCTTCCCGGACCTGTTCGGCGTGGAGAACGCCGACCGCATCGTCGAGTTGCGCACCGCCCGCCGCTTCGAGGAGGCGCGCGCGTTCGGCGCCCGGCTGTGGGCGGGCATCGGCACCGACCGGGCCGCCGCCATCGAGAAGGCGGTGCGCAAGCAGTACGCCGAGATGTTCGCCGCGTTCCCCGCACCGACGTACGCGACCTACGGCAATGTCGACATGCCGGCCCTGTGGCCGGAGTACGCCGGACCCGGCACCACCGTTCTGGACGGCGAGCGGGTCGAGATCGGCGGCCGCGTCTTCGGCTTCGTCGGCGGGGGACTGCGCACACCGATGCGGACGCCGTACGAGATCAGCGACGAGGAGTACGCGGCCAAGATCGAGGCGGTCGGTGAGGTCGACGTCCTGTGCACGCACATTCCGCCGGAGGTGCCGGAGCTGGTCTACGACACCGTGGCGCGCCGCTTCGAGCGCGGTTCGCGCGCGCTGCTGGACGCGATCCGGCGCACGCGCCCCCGGTACGCGCTTTTCGGTCACGTTCACCAGCCCCTCGTCGGCCGGATGCGCGTCGGGGCCACGGAATGCGTGAACGTGGGCCATTTCGCGAGCTCGGGCCGGCCCTGGGTGCTGGAGTGGTGAACGGGTCGCGGTGACGGACGCCAGGTGGGGTGACAGCGCCCACGGTCGTGCGCGGTAGCCTTCACGCTGCACACACGTGCGCACCGACCTCCCTCACCGGACCGCATCTGGAGGAGCCACCGCGATGGCGGAACACACCAGTTCGAGCATCACGATCGAGGCGGCACCGGCTGACGTCATGGCGGTGATCGCCGACTTCGCCCGCTACCCGGACTGGACGGGTGAGGTGAAGGAGGCCGAGGTCCTGAAGGCGGACGAGCTCGGCCGTGCCGAGCAGGTCCGTCTCGTCATGGACGCCGGCGCCATCAAGGACGACCAGACCCTCGGGTACACCTGGACCGGAGACCTCGAGGTCTCCTGGACGCTGGTCAAGTCCCAGATGCTCCGCTCCCTGGACGGCTCCTACATCCTGGAGCCCGCGGGCGACGGCGGCACCGAGGTCACCTACCGGCTGACCGTCGACGTCAAGATCCCCATGCTCGGCATGATCAAGCGCAAGGCCGAGAAGGTCATCATCGACCGGGCCCTGGCCGGCCTGAAGAAGCGCGTCGAGGAAACGGTCTAGCCACCCCCGGACGCCCGCCCCCGCACCCCGGGGCGCGGCCGTTCCCCGGACCCCGGCCCACCCCGCCGATCCCGCACCCGGGTACCACCTCACCCCACCGAGCCCCGGAGCCCACCCCGCACCCCGGGCCTCGCCCCCTCCACCGCGCCGCCCACCCCTCACCCCGTGGCCCGACCACTCCCCGGGGGCGCGCGCCCCGCCCCGTCGAGCCCCCGGAGCCCCTCCCACTCCTCGCAGGGCACAACACCTTCTCGCCCCCGCCGCCCCTCCGACCCGGACCCCGCTCCTCAAACGCCGGAGGGGCTGAATCCTGCCCAGGGCGAAGGCCGAAAGCCGAATCACACCCGCGGTCGGCGGCGCACGGGAGGGGAGGTGCCGGTACATCACATGCCCGTCGCCACCGACGGCCACGTCTCGGCCAACGGCGACGGGCGGATGTACCGGCACCTCCCCTCCCCACCCACCGACCCCGAGCCGGACCCGCACCAGCCCCGAGCCGACCCCGAGCCGGACCAGAACCCGAAAACCGTCGAGGCCACCGCACCGGTAGCGTTCACCCCCATGCGCACCATCCTGATCACCGGCCAAGGCGGCACAGGCCGTACCACCGTCGCCGCGGCCACCGCGCTGAAGGCGGCCCGCGAGGGCACCCGCACGCTGGTGCTCACCGCCGACCGCACGGACACCCTCGGCGCCGTCCTCGGCGTCCGCACCGGCCCGGACCCCGTCGAGGCCGCCCCCGGCCTCACCGCCTGGCGCCCCGACGCGGCCGCCCGCTTCCGCGACGACCTCACCGCGTTCCAGCGGCGCGCCACCACCGCCCTCGACCTGCTCGGCGCCTCCCGTCTGGACGCCGAGGAAGTGACCCCGCTGCCCGGCGCCGAGGAACTCGCCCTGCTGCGAGCCCTGCGCGACGCCGCGCTCTCCGAGAAGTACGGCCTGCTGGTCGTGGACCTTCCGCCGGCGCCCCAGGCGCTGGCCCTGCTCGCCCTGCCCGAGGAGCTCCGCCGCTACCTGCGCCGCCTGCTTCCGCCGGAACGCCAGGCCGCCCGCGCCCTGCGCCCCGTCCTCGGCCGGCTCGCGGGCGTGCCCATGCCCGCGGAGTGGCTGTACGAGACGGCCGGGCGCTGGGACCTGGAACTCGCCGCCGTGCAGGCCGTCGTCGAGGACCGCGCCACGACCGTACGGCTGGTCGCCGAGCCCGGACCGGCCGGCACCGACGCCGTCCGCACCGCCGCACTCGCCCTCGCCCTGCACGGACTGACCGTCGACGGCCTGATCGCGAGCCGGGTGCTGCCCGCCGCCGGCGACGACACCTGGCTGGCGGGACTCGCGGCCCAGCAGCGCAAGGCACTGGAGGAATGGCAGGGATCGTTCGACCTGCACGAGGTCCCGCACCGCGGCCACGACCCGCGCGGCACCGACGACCTCGCAGCCCTCCCGGTACCCGGCGTCAACACCGCGCCCACCCCCGTCGAGTGGCCCGTCACCGACCACCTCGCCGACGACGGTGTGCTCGTCTGGCACATTCCGCTGCCCGGCGCGATACGCGACGAGCTCGACCTCATCCGGCGCGGCGACGAACTCGTCGTCACCGTGGGGCAGTTCCGCAGGATCGTCCCGCTCCCCTCCGCGCTGCGCCGCTGCACGGTGGCGGGCGCCGCACTGCGCGAGGGCGAACTGCGCGTCCGCTTCGTGCCCGACCCCGGCCTGTGGCCGCGCGACAGGTGACGGGGTCACGATTCGGGGCGCCTGACGGGGTGAAGAGCATTCCCCCGTTCGGGTAACGTCGAAGGCACGAAAACGTAGGCAGGAGTCCGCCATGAGCGAAGAGCGCCCCACATCCGACGCCGCTCAGGAGGAGACGGCCGACGAGGTGCCCGTCGAGGAGAAGCGCGCCACCGACGACGACGCCTGGGCGACCGCCTGCGCGGAGGACCTCGCGGAGGAGAAGGCCCGCCGCCGCTCCCGGAACGCCCCGCCGCCGGGCTCGGCCGCCGAGGAACTGCGCAAACTCGTCGACGCCGTCGCCGACAAGCTCTCCGGCCTCCAGTCGCCCCTGTTCGGCGCGGTCGCGGGCGGCGCCGCCCAGCAGGTGGTCAGCCAGGTCGTGCAGCAGGCCAAGGCCGCCGTGGAGCCGGTGCTGGAGCGCAACCCGGAGGTCTTCGACCACCTCGCGGCCGCGGGCTCCGAACTGCTCGCCGCCTACCGCTCGGCCGTCGAGAACCAGGAGAGCCGCTGGACCGCGCGGGGCTCCGGTTCCCCGGAACAGGAATCCGGTCCGGGCGAACACATCGACTTGGACTAATCGCCCCTCGGGTACGGTTGGCCGTAGCGGGGCTACACCGAAACTGAGGGATTCATGGGACTCACCATCGGCGTCGATATCGGCGGCACGAAGATCGCGGCCGGTGTGGTCGACGAGGAAGGCAACATCCTCTCGACCCACAAGGTGCCGACCCCGACCACGTCGCAGGCGATCATCGACGCCATCGCCTCGGCCGTGGAGGGCGCGCGCGCCGGTCACGACATCGTGGGCGTCGGCATCGGTGCCGCCGGATACGTGAACCGCCAGCGCTCGACGGTCTACTTCGCGCCGAACATCGACTGGCGCAACGAACCGCTCAAGGCCGAGGTCGAGCAGCGTGTCGGCCTGCCGGTCGTCGTGGAGAACGACGCCAACGCGGCCGCCTGGGGCGAATACAAGTTCGGCGCGGGCAAGGGTCACCGCAACGTCATCTGCATCACCCTGGGCACGGGCCTCGGCGGCGGCATCATCATCGGCAACAAGCTGCGCCGCGGCCACTTCGGCGTGGCCGCCGAGTTCGGCCACATCCGGATGGTGCCGGACGGGCTGCTGTGCGGCTGCGGCTCGCAGGGCTGCTGGGAGCAGTACGCCTCCGGGCGCGCCCTCGTCCGCTACGCCAAGCAGCGGGCCAACGCGACCCCGGAAGCCGCGGAGGTCCTGCTGGGCCTCGGTGACGGCACCCCGGACGGCATCGAGGGCAAGCACATCTCCATGGCCGCCCGTCAGGGCGACCACGTCGCGGTGGACTCCTACCGCGAGCTGGCCCGCTGGGCCGGCGCGGGTCTGGCCGACCTCGCCTCGCTCTTCGACCCGTCCGCCTTCATCGTCGGCGGCGGTCTCTCGGACGAGGGGGAGCTGGTCCTCGACCCGATCCGCAAGTCGTACAAGCGCTGGCTGGTGGGCGGCAACTGGCGTCCGGTCGCCGATGTGATCGCCGCGCAGCTGGGCAACAAGGCGGGTCTCGTCGGAGCGGCGGACCTCGCCAGGGAGCCCGACCCGATCATGTAGCGCACGCGCCCTGTCGCACGGCAGCGCCCGCCGCACCCCCACGGGGACGGCGGGCGCCGCCGTATCCCGCCTCACCCGATCGAGTGGCCGCCGGCCCACGGGCCACCCGGCTTCAGCGCGTGGGCGTCTTTGCCCCGCCCCGGGGGCCGCCGACGCGTATCTTGACCGCCATGCCGACCAGCCCTTCCGCCAGTCCGCTGCCCGCGTCCCGTACCGAATCCGACGGTTCGGCCGTCGTCCGCGTGCTGAGCTACAACATCCGCTCGATGCGCGACGACACCACCGCGCTCGCCCGGGTCATCAGCGCCTGCGCACCGGACCTCGTCCTCGTCCAGGAGGCGCCGCGCTTCTTCCGCTGGCGCAAGAAGCTCGCGCGCCTCGCGGCCGCCTCCGGCCAGGTGATCCTGTCCGGTGGCGCCACCGCCTCCGGCCCCGCCCTGCTGTGCACCCTGCGGGCCACCGTGGAGCGCACCGAGGACGTGCTGCTCCCGCTCACCCCCGGCCGGCACCGACGCGGCTTCGCCACGGCGGTCGTCCGCTTCGGGGGTGCCCGGCTCGGTGTGCTGAGCTGCCATCTGTCGCTCCACAAGGACGAGCGCTACGAGCAGGGCGGCATGCTCCTCGACCGGCTCGCCGGCATGGGCACCCCGTACGCCGTCGCGGGCGGCGACCTCAACGAACACCCGACCGGACCGACCTTCCGACGCCTCGCGGACCCGCTCCAGGACGGCTGGGCGACCCGCCCCTGGGGCGCGGAGCACACCTGGACGCGGACGGGCCCCGCCCGGCGGATCGACGCGATCTTCGCCACGCCCGGCATCGAGGTGCTGGGCTGCGGGGTGCCGCTCGGCCTGCCCGGCGTCACCGACGGGGACCTGGGCGCGGCCACGGACCACCTGCCCGTGCTCGCGGCCCTCAGAGTCCCCGCGTCCTAGGCCCTGTGGTCACCTTCCCGCCTGCCCTCCGGGCGACGACGGGAGGGTGACGACAGGACCCAGCGCCGCCGCGGGCGCCCGACGGGCCCTACGGCGGGACCGGCGAGGCCGGGGGAGGACCGGCGCGTGCTCGCCTCCGGCCCGGGGCCGCGGCCCGGGGGCGGGGCCGCCCGGCACGGCCCAGCCGTCGGCGGCCTGGCGCGCCGGGCGGTCAGACCACCGCGCCGCGTCCCGGGTCGTCCAGGTCCTCGTCGTCGTCCTTCATGCGCGACACCAGGGTGGCGAAGCCGCCGAGGAAGCCGCCGATGCCGAGGGTGGTGAGCCACCACGTCATGTCCCAGCCGAGCAGCACGGCGAGCAGCAGCAGGGCGGGGCCGCCCAGAACGCCGAGCCAGGCGAACTTGGCGGTCGTGTCCGCGGCGGGCAGCGGAGGAGGCTCCGGGGGGACGAAGTGGCCCTCGTCGTCCCCGTCGAAGTCGTCGTCCCCGGGCTCGGGCGTCCGGTAGTCGCGCGGGCCGCCGACACCCGGTGCGAAGGAGATCGAGCTGCCGAGGGGCTTGGCGGCGGGCCGGTCGACGGCGGTCTCCGGGTCGGGCACGGTGCCCGTCGCAGCCGGGGCGTCACCCGCTCCGTCCGTGCCGTCCTCCTGGACGCTCCGGGTGTCCTCGGAGGTCCTGCCACCGGTTCCGGGGCCCGCGTCGCTCCCGGGCTCCGGGAGCTCCAGGTCCTCCACCGGCCGATACGGCCTCGCGCCGGGCGGGTCCGGCGGTTCCTGGCCGTAGCCCTCGACGATCGACTGCCAGGCGGCGTCCTCGTCGAAGGGCACGCTCTGCTCGTCGCCGAGCGGCTCCCCGCGGGCATCGGCCGGCGACTCCGCACGGGACTCCCCGAGCCCCTTGCCGAGGCTCCCGTCGAGCGGCTCGCCCACGGGCACGCCCTTCTCCTCGGAATCGCCGCGTTCCGCGTCGTGCTCAGCCACCGGCTGCCGTCCCTTCCTGCCGACCCACCCGACCCGCGTCGGCCTCCTTGCCGGCGCCGGGCGCGAGCCGGGTGACGAAGGAGTAGCTCTCCTCGAAGATCCGGTCCGCGTCGTGGTCCAACGTCGCGACGTGGTAGCTCTGTTCCAGCACGATCTCCGTCACGTCCGTGGACGACACCCGGGCGAGGACGCGCGCCGAGTCGGCGGGGGAGACCACATGGTCCTGAAGGCTGTGCAGCAGCAGGAGCGGCTGGGTGACCTGCGGCAGCTCCGCGTCGACGACCCCGCACAGCTTCCGCATCGAGTGCGCGGCGTGCAGGGGCACCCGGGCGTAGCCGAGCTCCTCGGAGCCCTCCTTCGCGATGTCGCTCGCGATGCCCTTCGTCGACGGAACGAGGTGGCGGAGCACCGGCAGTGCGTGCGCGGCGAGGCCGTGCACCTTGTTCAGCGGATTGACGACCACGAGGCCGCTGATCTCGTCGCCGTGCCTGGCGGCCAGCCGCAGGGCCAGCGCACCGCCCATGGAGAGCCCGAGGACGAAGACCCGCGAACACCGCTCGCGCAGGGCGCGCAGTTCGCGGTCCAGTTCCGCGTACCAGTCCTGCCAGCCGGTGAGCTGCATGTCCTGCCAGCGGGTGCCGTGCCCCGGTAGCAGGGGCAGCGCGACGGTGAGACCGCGCTCGGCGAGGTACTCCGCCCAGGGGCGCAGCGACTGCGGGGAGCCGGTGAAACCGTGGCAGAGGAGGACGCCGACGTCTCCGCCCTCGTGGCGGAACGGCTCGGCTCCAGGAAGGACCGGCACCTCGGTCTCCTGTTCATGAGATGGGCGGAAGCGACTCCGGGTGTCTTTCACCGTACGCGACGGTACTGACACCGACCAGGGTCGTCGGCTCCTTCGACGGCGCTCCGGGTTAAGGTCTGATTCACGACTCAGGAGGCACTCGGGTGATCTACGGCGCAATGAAGTTTTCCATCGGAGGGCCACTGAAGCTCGCCTTCAGGCCCTGGGTGGAAGGCCTCGAGAACATCCCCGCCGAGGGCCCGGCCATTCTGGCGAGCAATCACCTCTCGTTCTCGGACTCGTTCTTCCTTCCCACGATGCTCGACCGCAAGGTGACCTTCATCGCGAAGGCCGAGTACTTCACGACGCCCGGCGTCAAGGGCCGGATGACCGCCGCCTTCTTCAAGGGCGTCGGGCAGCTCCCGGTGGACCGTTCCGGCGCGCGCGGCGCGGGCGAGGCGGCCATCAAGAGCGGCATCGACGTGATCGAGCGCGGTGAGCTGTTCGGCATCTACCCGGAGGGCACCCGTTCGCCCGACGGCCGGCTGTACCGGGGCAAGCCCGGTGGCCTCGCGCGCGTGGCCCTCGCCACCGGCGCGCCCGTCATCCCCGTGGCGATGATCGACACCGAGAAGATCCAGCCGCCGGGCAAGGTGATGCCCAAGCTGCTGCGTCCGGGCATCCGGATCGGCAAGCCGCTGGACTTCAGCCGCTACAGCGGGATGGACCACGACCGGTTCGTGCTCCGCGCGGTGACCGACGAGGTCATGTACGAGATCATGAAGCTCTCCGGCCAGGAGTACGTCGACATCTACGCGACGGCCGCCAAGCGGCAGATCGCGGACGCGGCGAAGGCGGAGAAGGCCGAGCGGGAAGCGGCGCGGGCGGCGCGGGCGGCGGCCGGGGAAGCACCGGCCGACGGGGAACGTTCCGGCTCCTAGAAGCGTCCTCAGGACGTCGGCAGGGTTGGGGTGGGGGACATGGCCAGGCGCGAGAGAGTCATGAGGATGTCGGTCGAGCAGCCGCTGTGGCGCGCGCTGTCCGGGTACCGCGTCCTGACCGTGCTGTACGCGATCGGGCTCTTCGCCACCACGTACGACGAGTTCGTGCGCCCGTGGGTGGCCGTCGCCTACTTCGCGTTCCTGTTCGTCTGGACGCTGGCGACCCTCCCGCGGGTCGCCGGAGCGGTCCACTGCACCAAGCGGTTCCTGGCCGCGGACCTCACCGTGGCGCTGGTCGGCATCCTGCTGACCCGCGTCGCCGACGCGAGTTCGCGCATCGAGTCGGGCGGTCCGACGCTGCCGTCGATATGGACCGCGGGCGCCGTCCTCGCCTTCGCCATCAAGGGAGGCTGGCGGTGGGCGGCCTTCGCCTCCACGCTCGTCGCCGCGGCGAACCTCGTCGAGCGCGGCGCCCCGACCCGCGACACCGTGCACAACGTGATCCTCGTCTGGGTCGCCTCCATCGCGATCGGCTACGTCGTCGAGGTGGCCCGCGCCTCCGAGCGCACCCTCGCCCGTGCCCTGGAGATCGAGGCCGCCACCCGTGAGCGCGAGCGGCTCGCCCGCGACATCCACGACGGCGTGCTCCAGGTCCTCGCCATGGTGCAGCGGCGCGGCAGCGCGCTCGGCGGCGAGGCGGCCGAGCTGGGCCGCCTCGCCGGAGAGCAGGAGGTCGCGCTGCGCAGCCTGGTGTCGGGCGGTCTCGTACCCGTCTCGCGGGTGTCGGAGGACGCCGCGCTGGGCGCCCTCGTCCGGGCCGTCGACGAACCCGACGACGAGGACCCGGCCGAGGCCGTCGATCTGCGCGCCCTGGTCGCTCCGTACGCCACCGCGCGGGTGACCCTCTCCGAGCCGGGCGCTCCGGTGCCGCTGGCCCCGGCCGCGGCACGGGAACTGGCCGCGGCCGTGGGCGCCGCCCTGGACAATGTCCGCAGGCACGTGGGCGCGGACGCGCGCGCGTGGATCCTCGTGGAGGACGAACCGGACGCGGTGATCGTGACGGTGCGCGACGACGGCCCCGGCATCCCCGAGGGGCGGCTGGCGCAGGCCGAGGGCGAGGGGCGGCTGGGAGTCGCCCTGTCGATCCGTGGCAGGCTGCGCGAACTGGGCGGCACGGCCGAGCTGATCTCGGTCCCCGGGCAGGGCACGGAGGTCGAGCTGAAGGTGCCGAAGGACGCACGGGGGAAGGCGAAGGCGCGATGACGAAGGAGACGGTACGGCGATGACGGACGGCGGGACGACAGTGGCGGAGCCCCGGAGGGGCGAGGGCCCCATCAGGGTCATGGTGGTGGACGACCACCCCATGTGGCGCGACGCCGTGGCCCGTGACCTGGCGGCCGCCGGGTTCGACGTGGTCGCCACCGCGGGCGACGGCGAGCAGGCCGTGCGCCGCGCCCTGGCGGTGTCGCCCGACGTCCTCGTCCTCGACCTGAACCTGCCCGCCAAGCCCGGTGTCCAGGTCTGCAAGGAGCTGGTCGGCGCCGACCGGGCCCCGCGTGTCCTGGTCCTGTCGGCCAGCGGTGAGCACGCCGACGTGCTGGAGGCGGTGAAGTCCGGCGCGACCGGCTACCTCCTGAAGTCGGCGTCCGCGGAGGAACTGACCGACGCGGTGCGCCGGACGGCCGTCGGCGACCCGGTGTTCACCCCGGGCCTCGCGGGCCTGGTCCTCGGCGAGTACCGCCGGCTGGCCTCCGAGCCGGGCACCGCCACGGGCGCCGGCGAGCAGCGGGCCCCGCAGCTGACCGACCGCGAGACCGAGGTGCTCCGCCTGGTCGCCAAGGGGCTCAGCTACAAGCAGATCGCCGAGCGTCTGGTCATCTCCCACCGCACGGTCCAGAACCACGTGCAGAACACCCTGGGCAAACTCCAGCTGCACAACCGGGTCGAGCTGGTCCGCTACGCCATCGAGCGCGGACTGGACGAGGGCTGACCGGCGCGGATGCCGCCCTTCGGGTGACCGGTTCGGTCAACCGCCTGACAATTCACCGGAATAGACCTTCCGCGCCATGCCGAAGTGACCTGGATCACTATTAGCGTGAGTCCGACAGCCAACCGTGGCGAAGGGACTTTCCATGCGGGTCGGAGTACTGACCGGAGGCGGCGACTGCCCCGGGCTCAACGCCGTCATCCGGGGCATCGTCCGCAAGGGCGTGCAGGAGTACGGCTATGACTTCGTCGGTTACAAGGACGGCTGGCGGGGTCCGCTGGAAGGCGACACCGTCCGGCTCGACATCCCCGCCGTGCGCGGCATCCTGCCGCGCGGCGGCACCATCCTCGGTTCCTCGCGCACCAACCCCCTCAAGCAGGAGAACGGCATCCGCCGGATCAAGGAGAACCTCGCCAAGCAGGAGGTCGACGCGCTCATCGCGATCGGCGGCGAGGACACCCTGGGCGTCGCCGCGCGGCTCGGCGACGAGTACGGCATCAGCATCATCGGCGTACCGAAGACCATCGACAACGACCTCTCCGCCACCGACTACACCTTCGGATTCGACACGGCGGTCGGCATCGCGACCGAGGCGATCGACCGCCTCCACACCACCGCCGAGTCCCACATGCGCGTCCTCGTCTGTGAGGTGATGGGCCGCCACGCGGGCTGGATCGCCCTCCACTCGGGCCTGGCCGGCGGCGCGAACGTCATCCTCATCCCCGAGCAGCGTTTCGACGTCGACCAGGTCTGCGCCTGGGTGACCTCGCGCTTCAAGGCGTCGTACGCGCCGATCGTGGTCGTCGCCGAGGGCGCCATGCCCAAGGACGGCGACATGGTCCTCAAGGACGGCACGCTGGACTCCTTCGGACATGTCCGGCTCTCCGGTGTCGGCGAGTGGCTGGCCAAGGAGATCGAGCGGCGCACCGGCAAGGAGGCGCGCACCACCGTCCTCGGACACGTCCAGCGCGGCGGCACGCCCAGCGCCTTCGACCGCTGGCTCGCCACCCGTTTCGGCCTGCACGCCATCGAGGCCGTCCGCGACGGCGACTTCGGGAAGATGGTGGCCCTGCGCGGCACGGACATCGTCCGCGTCCCGATCTCCGAGGCCACCGCCAGGCTGAAGACGGTCGACCCGTCGCTCTACGAGGAGGTCGGCGTCTTCTTCGGCTGACGGCGGCGTCCCTGCGACCCGGGGGTACGGGCCGTAAGATGCGGTCTGTACCCCCCACAGCGGGAGAAACCGGTGGAGATCCTGGCGTTCGGCGTCCAGTCCGACGAGAAGCCCCTGATCGAGAAGGCCTTCGCCGGACGGCACGAGGTCCGCTGCCTCGACGTCTTCCTCACCGAGGACACCGCCGCCATCGCGGCCGGCCACGAGGCCGTCTCCACCAGCGTCAACTGCGGACTGGGACACCGCGTCCTGCAGACCCTGGCGGCCGGCGGAACCCAGCTCGTCGTCCAGCGCTCCACCGGGTTCAACAACATCGACCTCGAGGTGGCCGAGCGCCTCGGCATGACCGTCGCCCGGGTGTCGTCCTACTCGCCCCACTCGGTCGCCGAGTTCGCCTGGACCCTCGGCATGGCCGTCAACCGCCGTATCGTGCGCGCCGCCAACCGCACCCGCGACTTCGACTTCCGCCTCGACGGGCTGATGGGCCGCGACATGCACGGCCGCACCGCGGGCGTCCTCGGCACCGGGAAGATCGGTGAGGCCTTCACCCGGATCGCCCACGGCTTCGGCATGAGGCTGCTCGGCTGGGACGTCGCCGAGAACCCCGCCTGCGTCGAACTCGGCATGGAGTACGTCTCCAAGGAGCGTCTCCTCGCCGAGTCCGACCTGGTCACCCTGCACGTCCCGCTGATGCCGGAGACCCGGCACCTCGTCGACGCCGAAGCCCTGCGCACGATGAAGAACGACGCGATCCTGGTGAACTCCAGCCGCGGCGGCCTCATCGACAGCCGGGCCCTCGTCGACCAGCTGCGCGAGGGCCGCTTCACGGGCGTGGGCCTCGACGTGTACGAGGCGGAGGCCGGGCTGTTCTTCCTCGACAAGTCCCTGGAGACCGTCGAGGACGACACCCTGGCCCGCCTGGTCACCTTCCCGAACGTCCTCGTCACCTCGCACCAGGCGTACTACACGACCGACGCCGTCGGCCAGATCGTCGACGCCACGGTCCGGAACGTCCTCGACTACACCGAGGGCCGCCGCTCGGAGAACGTGCTCGTGCCCCGCAGCTGAGCGGTCAGCTCCCGCACGACCGCCGTGCCGTTCAGCGTCAGCACCGACTCCGGGTGGAACTGCACGCCCGCGAAACCGGGACCGCGCAGCGCGTGCACCTCGCCGTCCGCCGAGCGGCTGACCTCGACGCCGTGCGCCGACAGCTCCACCCGCTCCTCCTCGCCGCAGCGCGCCACGAAGCTGTTGTAGAACCCGACGGTCTCGGCCCGCCCGAAGAGGTCGATCCGGGTCTGCGCGCCCTGGTACGGCACGTCCTTGCGGACGATCTCCAGCCCCAGTTCGGCCGCGATCAGCTCGTGCCCCAGGCAGACACCGAGGACGCCGTGCCGGTGTCCCCGGAGCACCTCGCCGGTCAGCGCCCGCAGGAAACGCATCTTGGGGTCCGCCGGATCGGAGGGGTCACCGGGACCGGGGCCGAGGACCACCGGCCCCTCGTGCGCGAGGACCGCCTCCCGCAGCCCCGGCTCGTCGTAGCGGCGCACGCTCACCTCGAGCCCGGACGAGCGCAGCAGGTGCGCCAGCATCGCGGTGAAGGTGTCCTCGGCGTCCACGACCAGCGCGTGGCCCGTGAGCTCCGGGGACCGCTCCTGCATCCGCAGCCAGAACGGCGCCAGCGAGGCCCGCCGCCCGTCCAGCGCCGCCCGCACCCGCGGATCGTCGCCCAGCCCGGGCCGGGCGCCGTCCGGGCGCGGCGCACCCGGAAGCGCCCCCAGCGCCGCCAGCACACCCGCCGCCTTGGCGTGGGTCTCGGCGACCTCACCCGCCGGATCCGATCCCCGCACGAGGGTGGCGCCGACCGGCACCCGCAGCCGTCCGTCCGCGTCGATGTCGGCGGTACGGATGAGGATCGGGGAGTCGAGTGTCTGCGCCCCCGGCCCGCCGTCCGGCCCGTCCGCCCGCTGCCGCCCGACCAGCGCCAGCGCACCCGCGTAATAGCCGCGCCCGACGCCGTCCCGCCCGAGGGGCTCGTAGCGCTCGATGACCCGGCAGGCGTTCTGCACGGGCGAGCCGGTGACGGTCGCCGCGAACATGGTCTCCCGCAGCACGTCCCGCACGTCCAGCGAGGAGCGGCCCCGCAACTCGTACTCGGTGTGCGCGAGATGGGCCATCTCCTTGAGCCGCGGCCCGATCACCACCCCGCCCATGTCACCGACCGTGCACATCATCTTGAGCTCCTCGTCGACGACCATCGACAGCTCCTCGATCTCCTTGCCGTCGGCGAGGAACGCGAGCAGGTCCTCCGGCGTCGGCCCCCCGGCCGGATAGCGGTACGTCCCGCTGATCGGGTTCATGACGACCGTCCCGGCGGACATCCGGACGTGCACCTCCGGACTCGCCCCGACCAGCGTCCGCTCCCCGGTGTGCACGACGAACGTCCAGTACGCGCCCCGCTCGCCGGTCAGCAGCCGTCGGAACAGCGCCAGCGCGTCGGCCCGCCCGAACCCCGGGATCCGGCCCTCGTACGTCCGCCGGATCACGAAGTTGGCGCCCTCGCCGCGCCCGATCTCCTCGCGCAGCACCCGCCCGACGATCTCGGCGTACTCCTCGTCGCCGACGTCGAAGCCGCCGCCCTCGACCCGCACCGCGTGCGACGGCAGCTGGGCCAGCGCCTGGTCCAGCGGCAGTTCGTGACGCTCCTCGGGGATGAGCACCGAGAGTGGGGTGCCGTCGTCGCGGACGTCGAAACCGCGCTCACGGATCTGCCGGAACGGGATCAGCGCGAGGGCCTCGTCGGGGATGTCGGCGAGGCGTTCCACCTCGCGCACCGGCCCCCGCAGCAGCTCCACCACCTCGTGGTCGCGGCCCGGAGTGCGGCGGCGCAGCAGGGCGAAGGGACGGGGATCGTCCAGCAGGTCGAGCAGATTCATCGGTGCGGTCCTTCTCTCGAATCGTGCAGTTCGGAGAGGAACGACCCGGGTCCGCGAACACCGAAGGCCGCCCCTCGGGCGGCCTTCGCGAAGTCGTGGCTACGCGCAGTCAGTGGGCCGCCGGATGAGCGGTCCACCAACAGTTCTGGTTCGAATGCGCGAGCATGCGCCGCACCCTACCCGACGGCGAAGGGCGGGCAACAGCGTGAACCGTTCCCGCGTGGCGTTCCGAGCGCACGGCCACCGGCCATGGATGGCCAGACGGACCGAACCCACCGAGAAGCGAGAACCATGCGCACAGTTCGTTCGCCCCAGCCCCGCCGGACCGCCGGCCGCGCCCTGACCACGTTCCTCACGACCGCGGCCCTCACGACCGCCGCCCTCGCCGCGGGGCCGCTCGGCTCCGCGAGCTCCGCCCCCCTCACCACCGACTCCGAGGACCTGACCCGCATCGACTACCGCGGCCACGTCTTCACCGTCCCCGACTCCTGGCCGATCGTCGACCTCAAGAAACATCCCGACACCTGTGTCCGCTTCGACCGGCACGCCGTCTACCTCGGCAGCCCGGGCGTCCACCAGAACTGCCCGGCCCGCGCCAGCGGACGGACCGAGGCCCTCCTGATCCAGCCCGCTCCCACCGCTCCCAAAGCCGTCACCGAGAACCCGACGGCCCGCACCTACCGGGCCACCGGCGACCGCATCGTCGTCACCGCCGCCTACGGATACGACCGGAGCCGCATCCAGGACGTCCTGCGCAGCGCCGGGCTGCCCGTCGCCACCGCACGGGTCGAGGCTCCCGTGAAACGGCCCGCGGCGGCCATGCTGCCCGCCGACGCGACCTCCTACCGCGGGGAGGGCTTCGACGCCTGCACCGCCCCGAGCCAGTCGGCGATGGACGCCTGGCGCGACCACTCCGTCTACGGCGCCATCGGTGTCTACATCGGCGGGATCAACCGCGCCTGCGCCCAGCAGCACCTCACCGCCGGCTGGGTCCGCACCCAGTACGCGCGCGGCTGGCGGTTCTTCCCGCTCTACGTCGGCCGGCAGCCGTCCTCCGACGGGGGCAGCTGCGGAGGCGGCTGCGCGGCGATCACCAGCCCGGTCTCGCAGGGCATCGCGGCCGCCGACGACGCCGTCAAGCAGGCCGCCGCGCTCGGCTTCGGCAAGGGCACGGTCATCTACGACGACCTGGAGCACTACGAGTCCGGCGGAAAGGTCACCGACCAGGTCCTCACCTACGTCGACGCCTACACCGAGCGCCTGCACGCGCTGGGCTACCGCTCCGGCGCGTACGGCAACACCTCGTCCCTGGTCGCCGACCTGGTCGCCAACCGGAACGAGGTCACCCTGCCCGACGTGCTCCACTTCGCCCGCTGGAACCGGGTGTCGAGCACGTCCGACGCGTCGATCCCCTCGACGATGTGGTCCAAGCACAAGCGCATCCACCAGTACGTGGGCGACACGACCGAGACGCACGGCGGCGTGAAGATCTCCATCGACCGCGACCGGCTCGACGTGGACTAGGGCGGGTCCCGGCCCCTTCTCCGCTCCGGACGGCCGGGCGCCGTGCCGTACGGCCGCCCGGAGCGGTGCCGATCGAGCGGGGTTCGTCTCAATTGATGAGCATGTGAAGGGACGTCCGACACGACCCCGTAATGTGGGGGAGGTGACCGTGAACGCTAAGTCCAGCGCGAGCGCTGGCAACACCTGGCGAGACCTTCCCGCGGCGCAGCAGCCCGAGTACCCCGATGCCGAGGCTCTGCGCGATGTGGTCGCGGAGCTCGCGTCGTATCCGCCGCTCGTCTTCGCGGGCGAGTGCGACCAGCTGCGCGCCCGGATGGCGTCCGTCGCCAAGGGAGAGGCGTTCCTTCTCCAGGGCGGCGACTGCGCCGAGGCCTTCGATGCCGTGTCGGCCGACCAGATCCGCAACAAGCTCAAGACCCTGCTCCAGATGGGCGCCGTCCTCACGTACGCCGCCTCGGTGCCGGTGGTGAAGGTCGGCCGGATCGCCGGCCAGTACTCGAAGCCGCGCTCCAAGGGCACCGAGACCCGCGACGGCGTGACCCTGCCGACGTACCGGGGCGACTCGGTCAACGGCTTCGCCTTCGACGAGAAGTCCCGCGTCCCGGACCCCGAGCGCCTGAAGCGGATGTACAACGCCTCCGCCTCCACGCTCAACCTGGTGCGCGCCTTCGCCACCGGCGGGTACGCCGACCTGCGCCAGGTGCACGCCTGGAACCAGGACTTCGTGAAGTCGTCCCCGTCCGGCCAGCGCTACGAGCAGCTGGCGCGCGAGATCGACAACGCGATGAACTTCATGCGGGCCTGCGGGACCGACCCCGAGGAGTTCAAGACCGTCGAGTTCTACGCCTCCCACGAGGCGCTGCTCCTCGACTACGAGTCGGCGCTGACCCGCGTCGACTCGCGCACGGGCCACCTGTACGACGTCTCGGGCCACATGGTGTGGATCGGTGAGCGCACCCGTCAGCTGGACGGCGCGCACATCGAGTTCGCCTCGAAGATCCGCAACCCGATCGGGATCAAGCTGGGTCCGACGACGACGGCCGAGGAGGCGCTGCAGTACATCGAGCGCCTGGACCCGGACCGCGAGCCGGGCCGTCTCACCTTCATCGTGCGGATGGGCGCGGACAAGGTCCGCGACAAGCTGCCCGAGCTGGTCGAGAAGGTCACCGCCTCCGGCGCGACCGTGGCCTGGGTGACCGACCCGATGCACGGCAACACCTTCGAGGCGGCCTCGGGCCACAAGACCCGCCGCTTCGACGACGTGCTCGACGAGGTCAAGGGCTTCTTCGAGGTCCACAAGGGTCTCGGCACCCACCCCGGCGGCATCCACGTCGAGCTCACCGGTGACGACGTCACCGAGTGCGTGGGCGGCGGCGACGAGATCTTCGTCGACGACCTGCACCAGCGCTACGAGACGGCCTGCGACCCCCGTCTGAACCGCAGCCAGTCCCTCGACCTGGCGTTCCTCGTCGCCGAGATGTACCGCGACCAGTAGGAGACCGACAGGTGCCGCGGCCGTCACCGGCCGTGTCCGCCGCAGAGTGGCGTGGGGCGCGGATCACATACGATCCGCGCCCCCGCCACTTTTGTGGTTCCTGAACGGCGGGTAAGGTTAGGTTAGCCTCACCGATTAACGGGACGGCACGACCATCATTCCGGCGGGAGGTGAACCGCGTGTACGTCTGCAGTTGCTTCGGGATCACCGAACAGCAGGTGAAGAAGCACGCGGCGGACGGGGCCTGCACTCCTCGGCAGATAGCCTCCGCCTCCAAGGCTGGCACGGACTGCGGTTCGTGCGTCCGCAGCATCCAGGCACTGCTGGGCAGGGGCTCGTGTCCACGCCGTGAGCCGGCCGACCAGGGTGAACCGGTGCTCTCCGGAATCGGTGGACCCGCCGAGGCCGCCGTCCGGCGCGAGGCCGCCTAGCTCTCGGGCTGCTCGATGAGCTGCGCCAGGTAGAGCGGCTCGCCGAGCTTCTCCACCAGTTCGAGCTGGGTGTCCAGGTAGTCGATGTGGTGTTCCTCGTCCTCGAGGATCGACTCGAAGATGTTCGCGGACGTGATGTCGCCCTTCGCCCGCATCACCTCGATCCCACGCTTGAGGCGGTCGATAGCCTCGACCTCCACCTGCCGGTCCGCCTGGAACATCTCGGTGACCGTCTGTCCGATCCGGACGTGGAAGAGCCGTTGGTAGTTCGGCAGCCCGTCCAGGAAGAGGATCCGGTCGGTGAGCACCTCCGCGTGCTTCATCTCGTCGAACGACTCGTGCCGGGTGTACTTCGCGAGCTTCGTCCAGCCGAAGTTCTCCTGCATCTTCGCGTGCAGGAAGTACTGGTTGATCGCGGTCAGCTCACCGGTCAGCTGCTCGTTGAGGAATTCGATGACCTCGGGGTCGCCCTGCATCGCAGAGGCTCCTTCCAAGCGGGGGACTGGGCAGGTTGCGCCGCATCTTTGCACCGGCACCGGGGACCGTCCAGTAAGTGCATGCTTAGTAGGAGTTGCCCGAATCGCGTCCAGGCTGGTCATGGGCACTGTTCCGGGTCTGTCAGGATGGAGTCATGGGTCAGCCGGTGGAGCGGGAATCTGGAGAAACGGCACAGCCGGAGCTTCCGCCGGGACAGCGACTCCAGCGTGGCTGGCCCGTCACGCACTACGGACCCGTACCCAAGTTCCGCCCGGAACGCTGGGAGTTCAGGGTCTTCGGCGCCACCGCCGACGGCGAGAAGCGGTGCTGGGCCCACGAGGAGTTCACCGCGCTGCCGTACGCCTCCGTCGTCGCCGACCTGCACTGCGTCACGAAGTTCAGCATGCTCGGGGCCGAATGGGGCGGGGTCCGGGCTCGTACGATCCTGGAGCTGGCCCCGCCCGCACCCTCCGTGACCCACGTGATGGTCTGGGCGGAGTACGGCTTCAGCTCGAACCTGCGCCTCGCGGACTTCGCCTCCGAGCGCACCGTCTTCGCCACCCACAAGGACGGCGAGCTGCTGACGGCGGAGCACGGCTTCCCGCTGCGCCTGGTCGTCCCGCACCTGTACGCGTGGAAGGGGCCCAAGTGGGTGCGCGGCATCGAGTACATGACCACCGACCGCCGCGGCTTCTGGGAGGAGCGCGGCTACCACAACGTCGGTGACCCCTGGCGGGAGCAGCGCTACTCCTACCAGGAGGAGCCCGGGGACGGTCCCGAGCTCTGATCCCGGCGCCGTCGTGCGGACGCGTCAGTGGTGATACCGGTGGACCACCGCGTGCCCCTTGCCGCGGCCGATCATCCACTTGTTGACGGGCGTCGTGACCACGAAGGCGATCACCAGCGAGATGGCCAGCGAGACCCAGAACAGCGCGTCGGCCAGTTCGGCGTCCATCGCGTCCGGCCACAGCACGATCACCCCGTTGTCGATCAGTTCCATCACGGCGATCGACAGGGTGTCCGCGGCCAGTGCCACGCGGATCGCCGCCCGGAGCCCGAGCCCCGCCTTCAGTACGCCGCGCAGCGTGAGCGAGTAGCCGAAGAAGAAGGCCAGCGCGATCGCGAGGACCGTCGTCGGCACGTTCCCCCAGCCGAGCGCCGTGCCGATCACCATGCCGAGCACCTCGCCGATGGCGCAGCCGGTGAGGCAGTGCAGGGTCGCCCGGGCGGCCGTCGGCCAGGTCGCCCCGGCCGGCGCGGCCGTGTGTGCCCCGTGGTGCGTGTGTGCCTCGTGCTCCATGAGTTGCCCCCGATGACAGGTGACGGTTCCTTCGCGTAGCGGGAACCATATACCCCACGGGGGTATTCCTCGGCGGGTCGGGCGGTTGCCGGTCTCAGGCGTCGCGGAGCTTCTTCAGCCGCTCCACGTCGGCGGAGTGCCCCTCCTTCCCGCCGGGCGTCTCGATGATCAGGGGGACGCCCTCGGTGGCCGGATGCGTCATCAGGGCGCGGAAGGGGTCCTCGCCGATGTGCCCGGAGCCGATGTTCTCGTGACGGTCCTTGTGCGCGCCGACGACGTCCTTGGAGTCGTTGGCGTGGATCAGCTTGAGCCGCCCCTCGCCGACGGTGCCGACCAGCAGATCGAGGGTCTGGTGCATGCCGCTCGGCCCGGTCAGGTCGTGGCCCGCCGCGAAGATGTGGCAGGTGTCGAGGCAGACGCCCAGTCTGGGGTGGGCGTCGAGGGCCTCGAAGTACGGGCCGAAGTCCCAGGTGCGGGAGCAGAGGGAGGAGCCCTGGCCGGCCGTCGACTCCAGGAGGAGGAACGGGTCGTCGTCATGGGTCAGTTCGTCCAGCAGTGGCAGCAGGTGATCGCGCACCTGCTTCAGGGCGACGGACCGGTCCCGTCCGCCCGTCGCGCTCCCGGTGTGCACGACCACCCCCAGGGCGCCGATCTCCCGCCCGCGCCGCAGCGAGTGCCGCAGCGACTCCACCGATCTCTCGACCGTCGCCTCGGTGTGCGAACCGAAGTTGATCAGATACGGGGCATGGACGTACGCGGGGATCGACGCGTCGGCGCAGGCGGCGCGGAAGTCCTCGTCCTGCTTCGGGTTGCCGGCGGGAGTCGCCCAGCCGCGCGGGTTGGCGACGAAGACCTGGACGGTCTCGGCCGCGAGGTCGCGGGCGTAGGCCAGGCCGACGGAGTTGAGGCCGCCGGCCACGGGGACATGGCCGCCGACGGGGTTGCGGAGCTGCTTGCTGGTCACACCCGTCAGGGTGTCACGCGGCGCCGGCTCCCCCGAGAGCGGTCCTCGTGAGCCGGCCCCGGGAGGGCGGTGGCCCCCGGCGGTCGCTCCGCGGGGGCCGTGCGTCCTCCCGGCTCAGCGGATCTGGATCGTGATCGTCGAGCCCTTGGGCGCGGTGTCGCCGCCCTTCACCGACTGCTTCTTGACCGTGTCGCCGAACAGCCCGAGCAGTCCGCGGTCCTCGTCGACCTCGAACCCGGCGCCCTCGAGAGCCTGCTTGGCGTCGTCCACGCTGTCGCCCACGACGTCCGGGACCTCGACCAGCGGGGGGCCCTTGGAGACCGTCAGCGTCACCGTGTCGCCCTTCGCGGCGTCACGGCCCGCGATCGGCGTCTGCTCGGCCACCTGGCCCTTGTCGAAGTCCGAGGTGACCCGGGTCGTGGCGATCTTCACCTTCAGGCCGGCGTCCTCCAGTTCCGAGGTGGCGTCCTCGACGGACGAGCCCGTCACCTCGGGAACCTCCACCCGGCTGCCCTTGCTGACGATGATCGCGATCGCCGAACCCGAGCGCCGGGGTGTACCCGCCTCCGGGTCGGTACCGATCACGAAGCCCTTGGCCACGTCGTCGCTGTACTCCCGGGTGACCATGCCCGGGGCGAGGCCGTCGCCCTTGAGGGCGTCCTTCGCCTTGAACAGCGCGAAGCCCTCCAGGTCGGGCACCTTCACCGTCCGCGGGCCGTTCGAGACGGTCAGCGTCACGGAGTCGTTGTCGCGGATCCGCTCGCCGACACCGGGATCGGTGCTGATGACCGCGCCGCGCTTCACGGTGTCGCTGTAGGCGTGCTTCACCTGCTTGACCTCGAGCCCGGCGTCCTGGAGCCGGTCCTTGGCCTGCGCCTCGGTCTTCTGCAGGACCGGTGGGACCTTGGTGAACTGGCCGGAGTTGATGTACCAGACACCGGCGCCGAGGCCGAACGCCAGCACGATCGCGGCGACGACCATGAGCATCCCGCGCCGCGGACGCGTGCCCGGGTGCCGTACCGCCGGGTCCGCGACGGCGCCGAAGGGGCTGGCCTGCTCGAACCGGCTGGTCCGGTTCAGGCCGTCCCCCTCGTCCTCGTTCACGGGCAGTGGGCGGGGGACGGACAGCGACCGCGGGATCACGCTCGTACGGTCGTCGGCGTTGTCGTGGCCGACGGAGAGGGCTCCCGGCGGGACGGCGTCGAGCTGCTCCGCGGTGAGACCGGCCCGGGCCTCGAGCACCTGGCCGAGCAGCGCCACCGCGTCGGCCGGGCGGATCTCGGGATTGCGCGCGGTGGCCGTGGTGACCAGCTCGTCCAGCGGGTACGCCATGCCCGGCACGGCGGCCGACGGAGGCGGCACGTCCTCGTGGAGGTGCTGGTAGAGGACCTGCGCGGGGGAGTCCCCGGTGTACGGCTTGGCGCCGGTGAGCATCTCGTAGAGGACGACCCCGCAGGCGTACACGTCGACCCGGGTGTCGGCGGTGCCGTGCTCGATCTGCTCGGGGGCGAGGTACGACACCGTGCCGAGGACGGCGCCCGTCGTGCTCGTCACCGTGTCCACCGCGCGGACGAGCCCGAAATCCGCCACCTTGACCCGGCCGTCGTCCCCTATCAGGACGTTCTCCGGCTTCATGTCGCGGTGCACGAACCCGGCGCGGTGCGCGGCGCCGAGGGCGGCGAGCACCGGCTCCAGGATGTCGAGCGCGGCGCGCGGCTGGAGGGCGCCGCGCTCGCGGAGCACGTCACGCAGGGTG
Source organism: Streptomyces sp. NPDC002580 (assembly GCF_042889485.1). Classification (NCBI taxonomy): domain Bacteria; kingdom Bacillati; phylum Actinomycetota; class Actinomycetes; order Kitasatosporales; family Streptomycetaceae; genus Streptomyces; species Streptomyces sp. NPDC002580. The sequence continues at coordinate 1,072,518 of NZ_JBIAQZ010000001.1, forward strand.
CACCCGGCGATGTACTCCATGGCCAGGTAGACGTACGACCCGTCCGCGCCCTGGTCGAAGACCTGCACCACATTGGGGTGCGCGAGCCGGGCCACCGACTTGGCCTCGCGGATGAACCGCTCGACGAACGAACTGTCGGCGGCCAGCGTCGGGTGCATCACCTTGAGGGCGAGCACGCGGTCGAGGCGGGTGTCCACGGCCCGGTAGACCGTGGCCATGCCGCCGACCGCGATCCGTGCCTCGACGCGGTAGCGGCCGTCGAGCACGTGTCCGACAAGCGGGTCCTGAAGGGTCGTATCCACGCAGGTGAGTCTACGATCCGTCACCGTCACGCCGCCCCGTTCGGCCCATTCCCGGGTCCGACTGCAGCCGACCTGTGACGCACACCGGGGGCGGGAAAGCGCTGACCTCGTACAAATGTCCGATCGGGCGTCGTCCCGTCGCCGCAAGACCGCAACGCGACAACCTGCGTGGCCGGAAACGTCCGCTGGGCGGACCGGCGACGCACGGCGCGGACGGTCGATCAGAACGCCGGGCGCTCCGGGTCGAGCGCCGCCATGCCCCCGGCCGGGGAGGACGCCGTGGCGAAGTGCCGCCGGGGAATGCGCCCCGCCCGCCGCGCCAGGCGTCCCGCCTCCACCGCGTGCCGCATGGCCTCCGCCATCAGCACCGGCTCCTGCGCCCGGGTCACCGCCGAGGCGAGCATCACGCCGGCGCAGCCCAGTTCCATCGCGAGCGCGGCGTCCGAGGCCGTCCCCGCCCCCGCGTCCAGGATCACCGGCACCCGCGCCTGCTCGACGATCAGCTGGAAGTTGTGCGGGTTGCGGATCCCGAGCCCGGACCCGATGGGCGAGCCGAGCGGCATGACCGCCGCGCAGCCGACGTCCTCCAGCTTCCGCGCCAGCACCGGATCGTCGTTCGTGTACGGCAGCACGGTGAAGCCGTCGTCCACCAGCGTCTCCGCCGCGTCGAGCAGCTCGATCGGATCGGGCAGCAGGGTCCGCTCGTCGGCGATGACCTCCAGCTTGACCAGATCGGTGCCCAGCGCCTCGCGCGCCAGACGGGCGGTCAGCACGGCCTCGCCGGCGGTGTAGCAGCCGGCCGTGTTCGGCAGGACCCGGATGCCCAGCCGGTCGAGCACCGACAGGACCGAACCGTGCACGGAGGCGTCCACCCGGCGCATCGCGACCGTCGTCAGCTCCGTGCCGGACGCCACCAGGGAGCGCTCCAGGACGTCGAGGCTGGGCGCGCCGCCCGTGCCCATGATCAGCCGGGACCCGTAGGTCGTACCGCCGAGGACGAAGGGGTCGTCGGCCATGGGTCAGCCTCCCTGGACGGCGGTGAGGACTTCCACGCGGTCGCCGTCGGTGAGGGAGGTGGACGGCCACTGCGCGCGCGGGACGACGGTCTCGTTCAGGGCGGCGGCCACTCCGGACGGCGCGGGGGTGAGGGTCGCGACGAGCGTGTCGAGCGCGGTGCCCGCGGCGATCCGCCGCCGCTCCCCGTTGACGACGATGTTCATACGGGCAGCTCCGTGAGAGTGGGGAGGGCGTCGGCGCCGAAACGCAGGGGAGTGAAGGGGCGGGCCTCGGCGGGGAGTTCGCCGGTGGTCAGGACGTGGGCCATGGCGTCGCCGGTGACAGGCGTCAGGAGCACGCCGTTGCGGAAGTGCCCGGTGGCCAGCAGCAGTCCGTCCAGCGCGGTCGGGCCGAGCAGCGGCGCGTTGTCGGGCGAACCCGGACGCAGCCCCGCGCGGGTCTCGACCAGCGGCAGTTCGGTGATGCCGGGCACCAACTCGTGGGCGTCCCGCAGCAGTTCGTAGACACCTCCCGCCGTCACCGTGGTGTCCCAGCCCAGCTCCTCGCTGGTCGCGCCCACCACGAGCTCGCCGTTCTCGCGCGGCACCAGATAGACGTGGCTGCCACGCACCACGGCGCGCACGGTGCGGTTCAGGAAGGGCGCGCACCGCTGGGGCACGGAGAGCCTCAGCACCTGGCCCTTCACCGGGCGCACGGGCGGCAGGACGTCCTCGGGGACGCCCTCCAGGCGCCCGCTGAGGCTGCCCCCGGCGAGGACCACCCGGCCCGCGGCGAGCTCGGTGCCGTCCGTGGTGACGACCCCGGCGGCCCGCTCCCGTACGACCGTCAGCCGCTGCGCCCACGTCCGGTGCAGGACGACCCCGGCCCGCTCGCAGGCCGTGACCAGGGCTGCCGCCAGGCGCCGCGGGTCGATCTGGTGGTCGCCGTCGACCCGCAGGCCGCCGCGTACGCCGGGCGCCAGCATCGGTTCGAGACGGCGGCACTCCCGGCCGCTCAGCCACTGCGACTCCAGCCCCGACCGGATCTGCAGGGCGTGCAGTTCCCGCAGGTGGGCGCGGTCGTCGGCGTCCAGCGCGACGGCCAGCGTGCCGGACCGGAGGTAGCCGAGGTCCTGGCCGGTCGCCTCGGTGAGCTCGGCGGCGAAGTCCGGATAGCGGCGCGCGGAGGCGAGGTTGAGACCCAGCAGGGTCTCCTCGCCGTAGTGCAGCTCGGTCACGGCGGCCAGCATCCCGGCCGCCACCTGCGCGGCCCCGCCACCCGGCTCGGGGTCCACGAGCGCGGTGGTGAACCCGCGCTGCGCGGACCGCCAGGCCGTCACGAGACCGATGATTCCGCCCCCGATGACGAGGACGTCTGACGAACGTGCAGGCGACATGGGCGTCCAGCCCCTCCCTTCGCCGGCATGATCCGGATCAGGTTCGTACGGTCGGAGGCCGCTCCAGCCTCCCTCTCAGCCCGGTGCGTCCGGGCTCCCGCGAGTGCTTTACGTTGGCCAGCCTAGCCCGCCGCCGCCCGCCCCAGTAAGGGAGCCTCCGCCCATGGCCCGATCGCTCGACGGCCTCGTCCTCGCCCCCGTAGCCGACCAGGCTCCCGGGCAGGTGGGGACCCGCACCCGGTTCGCGTACCGCGAGGAGAACGGCGTGGTCTGGGCCGGCTACGCGGGCGGCGACGTGGTCCGCGGCCATCTTGTGGGTACCCGTGAGGGTGACCGCCTCGACTTCCGGTACGTGCAGCTGAAGCACGACGGGACCACCGCGTCGGGCCACTGCGTGTCCCTCGTGGTGGAACTGCCCGACGGCCGGGTGCGGCTGGAGGAGACCTGGGAGTGGGAGTCGCGGGAGGGCACAGGGACGAGCGTGGTGGAAGAGGTGCGCGGGACCGGCCGTGTGGAACAGGTCACTGAGCACGTCCGCTGACTGATGAACTGTCAGGTGTCTAAGGTGATCAGGTGAGCGAGCAGACGCAGGCACAGTCCCCGGCGCGGGGGTCCACGGCACGGCGGGTCGTCGTGGTGGGCGCGGGCATGGCCGGGGTGCAGACCGCGGTCGCCCTGCGCGAGCAGGGCTTCACGGGCACCGTCACGCTGATCGGCGCGGAGCCTCACCAGCCGTACGACCGGCCGCCGCTGTCCAAGGCGGTCCTGCTGGGCAAGGCCGAGGGCTCCGCCTTCGACATCGACTTCGAGGCCCTGGACATCGATCTCAGGCTGGGCCGCGAGGCGCTCGGCGTGCGCCCCGCGGACCACGAGCTGGACACGGCGGGCGGGCCCGTCCCGTACGACGTCCTGGTCGTGGCCACCGGCGCGGAACCGATCCAGCTGCCCGGCGCGGAGGGCGTGCCCGGAGTGCATCTCCTGCGCACCCTGGACGACGCCGACCGGCTGCGTCCCGTCCTCGCCCGGCAGCACGACATCGTGGTCGTCGGCGCGGGCTGGATCGGCGCCGAGTTCGCCACGGCCGCGCGTGAGGCGGGGTGCGAGGTCACCGTCGTGGAGGCCGCCGACCGGCCGCTCGCCGACGCCCTGCCCGCCGAGGTGGCCGCGCCGATGACCGCCTGGTACGCGGACAGCGGGGCCTTGCTGCGCACCCACGCGCGCGTGGAGCGCGTCGAGCCCGGCGCGGTGGTCCTGGACGACGGCTCCCGGCTGCCCGCGGGCGCCGTCGTGGTCGGGATCGGGGCGCGGCCCGCGACCGCCTGGATCGCCGGTTCGGGCATCGAGCTCGGCGCCCACCGCGAGATCGTCGCCGACGAGCACCTGCGCACCTCCCTGCCCGACGTGTACGCGGTCGGCGACTGCGCCTCCTTCCCGTCGGGACGCTACGAGGACCGTCTCCTCGTCCACCACTGGGACAACGCCCTCCAGGGCCCGCGCACGGTCGCCGCGAACATCATCGGAGAGTCGCCCGCCGCCTACGACCCGGTGCCGTACTTCTGGTCCGAGCAGTTCGGCCGCTTCGTGCAGTACGTCGGCCACCACGCGCCCGCCGACTCCCTGGTGTGGCGCGGTGACCCCTCGGGCGCCTCCTGGTCGGTGTGCTGGCTCCGCGAGACACGTCTGGTCGCCCTCCTGGCGGTCGGCCGGCCCAGGGATCTCGCCCAGGGCCGCCGGCTCATCGAGGCGGGTGCGCCGATGGATCCGGAGCTTCTCGAGGACCCGTCGAGGCCGCTCAAGGCCGCCACCGCCTGATCCGTCACCCTGGTCGGACGCCCTCGGCTTCCGACTGTCGGTCCGGGATGGCAGGCTTGTCCCGTGACCGAGATTGACGCAAAGATCGATGCTCTCGTCCCCGCCTGGCTCACCCTCCCCGACATCGCCGAACAGTTCGGCGTCGAGGTGACGCGCGTCCGGCAGCTGGTCAAGGACGGCCAGCTGATCGCCGTACGCCGTGGTGAGAACCGCGCGCTGCACGTCCCCGCCGACTTCATCGACGCGGACGAACAGAAGGTCGTCAAGGGCCTGGCCGGCACCCTGACGCTCCTGAGGGACGACGGCTTCTCCGACGAAGAGGCCCTCGAGTGGCTCTTCACCCCCGACCCGAGCCTGCCCGGCACCCCCGCGCAGGCGCTGAGCGAGAATCGCGGCACGGAGGTGAAGCGCCGCGCCCAGGCGCTCGCCGTCTGACCTGAACGAGACCGTCCGGCGCGGGGAGCGCGGCGGGCGGGACCATCCCGCCCGCCGCGCTCCCCGCGCACCGACAAGGGGGGACACCCGCATGCCTGAGAACGCCGCCGCCACCGCGAGGGCCCGGCTCGCCGACGCCCGCGTCTACCTGTGCACGGACGCCCGCAGGCGTCAGGGCGACCTCGCCGAGTTCCTCGACGCGGTCCTGGCGGGCGGCGTCGACATCGTGCAACTGCGGGACAAGGGCATGGAGGCGGGCGAGGAACTGGAACACCTCCAGGTCCTCGCGGACGCCTGCGCCCGCCACGGCAAGCTCCTCGCGGTCAACGACCGGGCGGACGTGGCCCACGCCGCCCGGGCCGACGTCCTGCACCTGGGCCAGGGGGACCTCCCGGTTCCCGCGGCCCGGGCGATCCTCGGGGACCAGGTGATCATCGGCCGCTCCACGCACTCCGGACCCGAGGCCGCCGCCGCGGCGGTCCAGGAGGGCGTGGACTACTTCTGCACCGGCCCCTGCTGGCCCACCCCCACCAAGCCCGGCCGCCACGCCCCCGGCCTCGACCTGGTCCGCGCCACGGCCGCCCTCGGCACCGACCGTCCCTGGTTCGCGATCGGCGGCATCGACCTCGGCCGGCTCGACGAGGTGCTCGAAGCGGGCGCCCGCCGGGTCGTCGTCGTCCGGGCCATCACCGAGGCGGACGATCCGGGCGCGGCGGCGGCGGAGTTCGCCAAGCGGCTGCGCGACGCCTGAGCGCCCGCCGGCGAGGCCGCTGTCCGAGGGGTGGACAAGAAATCGACAGATGGGACAAATCCCAGCGGTTCGGTTGGGGGACCGCCGCCCGCTGGCTAACCTGCGGACATGGCCCTCGGATCTGCTTCCACCAGGACTGATCGCGCACGCACCGTGCGCGACATGCTCGCGACCGGCAAACAGACCTGTTCGTTCGAGTTCTCGGCGCCGAAGACCCCCAAGGGCGAGCGGAACCTGTGGAACGCCCTGCGGCGGGTCGAGGCCGTCGCGCCCGATTTCGTCTCGGTGACCTACGGGGCCGGCGGCTCCACCCGGGCCGGCACGGTCAAGGAGACCGAGCAGATCGTCCTCGACACCACCCTCACGCCGGTCGCGCACCTCACCGCCGTCGACCACTCCGTCGCGGAACTGCGCAACATCATCGGGCAGTACGCGGACGCGGGCATCCGGAACATGCTCGCCGTGCGCGGCGACCCGCCCGGCGACCCCATGGGCGAGTGGGTCCCGCACCCCAAGGGCCTGACCTACGCGGCCGAACTCGTGCGCCTCATCAAGGAGTCGGGCGACTTCTGCGTCGGGGTCGCGGCCTTCCCCGAGATGCATCCGCGATCCACCACCTGGGACCAGGACGTGTCTCACTTCGTGGACAAGTGCCGGGCCGGCGCCGACTACGCGATCACGCAGATGTTCTTCCAGCCGGAGTCCTACCTCCGCCTGCGCGACCGTGTCGAAGCGGCGGGCTGCGCGACGCCGGTCATCCCGGAGGTCATGCCTGTGACAAGTGTGAAGATGTTGGAACGGCTGCCCAAACTCTCGAACGCTTCGTTCCCGGACGTCCTGAAAGAGCGGATCCTCACAGTCGAAGACGATCCGGCGGCTGTACGCTCCATGGGGATCGAGTTCGCGACGGAGTTCTGCGCGAGGCTGTTGGCCGAGGGAGTCCCCGGGCTGCACTTCATCACGCTGAACAACTCCACGGCGACGCTGGAAATCTACGAGAATCTGGGCCTGCATCACCCGCAGCAGGCCTAGACCGGTCGCACCCACGTACGACACACTGCGTAGCGGCCACTGGGAGAGGGGCGTACATGGGCTTGACGGTCCTCTATCTGGCATTCGGCATCGTCGCGCTGTGGCTGCTCGGCGAAGTGCTGTTGCAGTACAAGGCGCGACTGCGGTTCCGGCTGCTCGCGTTCGTCGGCTTCCTCGGCGTGGTCCTCGGCGTCCTGATGCACTCGGTCGTGGTCATCGGCCTGGGCGCGGCGGCCTTCACCGTCGGTCAGACCTACGTGACGCTGTCGTTCCGCCAGGGCTTCGCGCAGGGCTGGGCCATCAAGGGCCCCGGCGCGGAGGAGAAGCCCGGCAAGCCCAGCAAGCGCCGCCGTGGCGAGCCGGACGACGCGGATCCGCCGGAGGAGAACGCCGACCTCGAAGAGGTCGAGGTCGCCGCCTACCGGCGCGAGGACCAGTACGCGGACGAGGACGACGTCTTCACGCCCGCCCCGTCCGACCGGTTCACGCCCCCGGCGCCGGCCGAGCCCACGGCCGCCGAGTCCACCTCGGTGTACGAGCCGCAGCCGCTGCCCGAGGACACCGGGTCCTACGGTGTGTACGACTCCGGCGCGTACGCCGCCGCCACCGACCAGTCCTACGCCGGCGCGTCCGCCTCCCAGGACCAGCAGGCCTACGCGACGGGCCAGAACCAGCAGGCGTACGACACGGGCCAGAACCAGCAGGCCTACGCGTACGACGGCTACACGGGCTACGACCAGCAGCAACAGCAACAGCAACAGCAGCAGTACGGCTACGACCAGCAGCAGTACGCCACCTACACGGACCCGTACACCGGCCAGCAGACCTACACGGGCGCCACGTACGACCAGAGCGCCTACAACGGCGGCGACCAGCAGTACGCGCAGCAACAGCAGCAGGGCTACGGCCAGGACCAGTACGCCACCGGAACGTACGGCGGGGAGACCCCGGCCGGCGGTGTCTGGGTGCCGCAGCAGCGCACCGACGAACAGCAGTACGGCGGGGAACTCCCGCCCGAGCAGCAGCAGTACCCGTACCAGGGCAACGGCACCGACAACGCCGGGTTCGACGAGCAGTACCGCTACTGACCGTCCGGACAGCGGCCGGCGGTCTCCCGCCGCCCCTGTCCGACGGCCGGCTCACTGCGAGCCCCGGAACTCCGGTCCCTCCACGATCAGCCCGGCCACCAGCGCGCCCGACATGCCCGCGTGCGGCAGACCGCCGCCGGGGTGCGCCCAGCCACCGGCCGCGAAGAGTCCGGCCACCCGCGTGCTGTTCGACGGGTGCAGCAGCCTGCCGCCCCCCGCCGCGAGCGCGGGGGCGGGCACCGCGCCCCCCTCGGCGCCGGTCGCCTCCGCGATGTCGGCCGGGGTGCGGACCTCGTGCCACAGGAGCCGGTCGCGCAGACCGGGCAGGGCCCGCCCGGCGGCGTCCAGGACCCGTTCCACGTCCGCCCCGGACACCTCGGCGCCCGACGGCACCGTGACGGTCAGCGTGACGGCCTCGTGCTCCGGGTCCGGTACGAGCGCGGGGTCGTCGGGGCGGGACACCACGACGGTGGGCGCCTCGGGCAGTCCGGGACGCTCGCCGAAGAGCCGGTCCAGCTCGCCCTCGCGGTCGGTCGTGTGGACCACCGTCCGATGCGCCGCCCCGGCGGGCCGCCCACCGCGCAGCGCGAGCAGCACGGTCAGCCGGCTGGCCGCGCCGGGCTGCGGCGGAACCTCGTCACCACCCCGGACCGCGGCTCCGGGAAGCAGGCCCTCCAGGATGCCGGGCGCCACGCCCGCGACCACGAAGTCGGCCTCCTCGAACGTGTCCGCCGCGGAGTCGGAAGGCCGGGAGGCGCCCCCGGCGAGCTCCACGCCGACGACCCGGCCGTCCTTCTCGACGATCCGCTCGACGGACGTCCCGAGACGGAACTCGACCCTGCGGTCCAGACACCGCTCGTACACCGCGCGGGCCAGCTCCCGGACACCGCCGCGCACGTACCAGGTGCCGAAGGCGTGCTCCACGTACGGCAGTACGGCGGCGCTCGCCGGAGTGACGCGCGGATCGAGTCCGTACGCCAGGGCGTGGCTCTCCAGGAGGGCCGTGAGGCGCGCGTCGCGCAGCTCCCAGGCGGCGACCTCGGCGAGGGTGCCCGCCCGGCGGGTGCGCAGCAGCCTCTTGTGCGGCATCGAGGGGTAGGGGTCGCGCTCCGCCAGCATCGGCCAGTTGGGCCACAGCGGCTCCTCCAGGAGCGGTCTGCGCGCCCGGTCCCACGCCTCGCGGGCCCGCACCAGGAAATCTCCCCACCGCGCCCCCGCGCCCGCCCCGAGCGCCTCGTCCAGCGCGGTGAGCACGCCCGCGCGGGACGCGTTCGGCAGGGACACCCGGGTGCCGTCGGCGAAGACGTGGCAGGCCGACGGGTCGACCTGCACCAGCTCGACGCACTCCTCCAGGGGCCGCTTGCCGGTCTTGACGAACAGGTCGCGGTAGACGGCGGGCACCGGAAGCAGTCCCGGTCCGGTGTCGAAGACGAAGCCGTCCCGCTCGAAGCGGCGCACCGCTCCGCCGTACGTCTGCGTCCGCTCGTACACCACCACCCGGTGGCCCGCCACGGCCAGCCGGGCGGCGGCCGCCATCGCGCCCATGCCGGCGCCGATCACCGCGATCCGTCCCATGCCGGCGACTTTATCGGCCCCCGCCGACAGTCCCGTCCCGGAGGCCGTCCGGCCCGGCCTCGGCCCCGCCGCGCCCGTATCCCGCGCGCCCGTAGCTCCGCCGCCGTCAGTCGCGGTCCGCCCGTGACACCCGGTCGGGCGGCCGCCCCACGCGCCCGGCCGTCCGCCGCTCCTCGCGGCGTTGCGCCCTGCGGCGCAGGAAGCGTCTGATCCGCGACACCAGGAAGCAGAGCACCACGAGCCCGGCGGCCAGCAGGACACCGGCGATGACCGCGGCGGCCCCCGGATGGAACATCGCGAAGGTGAGGAGGCCCGCGACCCCGAGGTCCTCGGCGGCGCTCATCGCGAAGTTGCTGAACGGCTCCGGCGAGGTGTTGACAGCCATCCGCGTCCCGGCCTTGACCGTGTGGCTCGCCAGCGCCGTCGAACCGCCGATCAGACCCGCCGTCAGATCCGGGATTGAGCCGCTCTGCCCGGCGAGCAGCGCCCCGACCCACGCGCCCGCCGCCGGCCGGATCACGGTGTGCGCGGAGTCCCACAGGGAGTCCACGTACGGGATCTTGTCGGCGACCGCCTCGCAGAGGAAGAGCACCCCGGCTGTGATCAGGATCTCAGGACGCTGCAGGGACTCGGGGACGTCGTCGCTCAGCCCGGTCGCGCCGAAGAGACCGAGGAGCAGCACCACCGCGTAGGCGTTGACGCCGCTGGCCCAGCCGCTGGTGAAGACCAGGGGGAGTACGGACACGGACGCGATCGTAGCCAGTCGGCGACGGCGCGTCCTGGGCATGAGCGCGCAGGCCTGAGTATCCGTACCTACGACATGAGATGAGTAGGCGCACGGATGGGGCGCCACCTGCGCGAACGGCAGAGTGGGGCCACGGAGAGGGGCGCGGCTCCGGCACCGCCGACACGGGGCGGCGGAACGGAACTCGCGCCCTTTGCCGCTCCTTCCGCCGGCCCGTTCGGCGGGAGCGAGGCACGGGGGAACCCGGGGGACGACCGAACGGTGGCCCGACGGGGTACGGGGGAACGCACGGGGGAGTACGACGAAGGCGCCGGTCCGGACGGCCCGCGGGGGACGCGGCCGTCCGGACCGGCGCCTTCGCACGGGGTGACCGCGCGGGTGCGTGCGCGCGCTCCGCGGAACTCCGTCCCCTGCCGGACCCGCACCCCGGTGGGTGCCCGGCCGGCGGTGGGAACGGCCGGGCTCAGCGGTGGCCGCTCACCCGCCCCTGGAGGAGCCGGGACAGCGCCGCGTGGACGTCGTCCAGGGAGCGCTCGGACTGGAAGGCCTGCCAGTCCAGGGCGGCCACCAGGACCATCCCGACCAGGGCCGCCGCCGTCAGCGGGATGTCGATCTCGTCGCTGAGCTCCCCGCCCGCCACCGCGTCGCGCAGGACGTCCTCGACGACCGCGACCGCCTGCTGCCGCACCACCATCAGGGTGGACTGCCAGGCGCGGTTGGTGCGCCAGAGCTCCGCCACGTACAACTGGGTGAAGGCCGGATAGCGGTTGATGAAGACGAGTCCCGCCCGGATCATCGCGTCCAGCGCGTCGACCTTGCTGCCGCCCTCCTGGGCGGTCCGCTCCGCGGCCTCCCGCAGCGAGGCGGTGAGGAGTCCCACCCCGTGCCGCAGCAGCTCTTCGAAGAGGACCGACTTGCTCGCGAAGTTGTAGTAGACCGTGCCCTTCGCGACCCCGGCGCGCTCGGCGATCTCGTCCACCGTGGTGGCGGAGAAGCCCTGCTCGGCGATCAGGGTGACGGCCGCCTCGTAGAGCTTCTGCCGGGTCGCCTCGCGTCGGCCGCCGCCGGCCGTGCTGCTGCTGTCCATGGTCATGATTGTCACAGGCGGGCCCTGCGGCTTCGTCACAGGCTCAGCTCCGGGTGCAGCCGGTCGAGGGTCCACACCTGCTTGCGGCGCGCCGACAGGGCGGTGAGCGCGAGGGCGCCCACGGTGAACGCCACCAGGACCAGGCACGCCGTCCTGACCGGTTCGAGGCCGCCGCCGCTGATGAGCCTGCGGAGGGCGTCGACGACGTAACTCATCGGCAGGAACGGGTGGATCGCGTTGAAGAAGCCCGGGCTGGTCTGGACGGGGTAGGTTCCGCCCGCCGAAGTGAGCTGGAGCATCAGGAACGCGAGGACGAGGATCCGCCCCGCCGCTCCGAAGCGCGCGTTCAGCCACTGCACGATCGCTGCGAAGCAGGCCGACACCAGGAACAGGAAGCCCACCGTCCCGGCCGCCCGCACCATCTGGAGTCCGATCGCCCAGTGGAGCACCGCCATCAGCGCGGCCGTCTGGAGCACGCCCACGGCGGCGACCGGCAGCCAGCCCGCCAGTGCGATGCGCCAGGCCGAGGCACCCGCGGCGAGCGCGCGCCGGTTCAGCGGCTGGATCAGCATGTACGCCACCATCGCGCCGACCCACAGGGACAGCGGGATGAAGTACGGGGCGAAGCCCGTGCCGTAGTTGGGTGCCTTGTGCAGGTCCCTGGAGGCCAGTTGCACCGGGTCGGCCATGACCTCGGTGCGCTGGTCGCGGTCGGGCTTGTCGTAGTCGGGGATCTGGCCGGCACCGTCGTGCAGTCCGCCGGCCAGCTTCCCGGAGCCGCCGACGAGCTTGTACAGGCCGCCGTCGAGGTCGCTGGCGCCCGTCTTCAGGAGGCCGACACCCGTGTCGAGGTCCGCCGCGCCGGTCCTGGCCGTGCCGAGACCGGAGTGCAGCCGCTTCGCCCCCTTGGCGACCGCGGAGGCTCCGTCGTTGAGCGCGTTGATCCTGGAGACGCTGTCGTCGAGGTCCTCGGAGAGACGCGGTGAGCGTTCGGCGAGGGCCTGTGCCTGCTTCTCCAGCGTCGCGAGGTTCTTGTCGAGCCTGTCGAGATCGCCGTCCTGGTCGTCGATCAGGGTGTTCACGTCGTCGGCGACCTCGACGACGTCCGCGGCCGCCTCCTTCGCCTTCTTCAGCTCGGGGCACGCGGTGTCGGGGACCGGCGGGGTCTCGCACCGCGCGCCGTAGAGCGTGTCCAGCGCGCCGGACGCCGTGCGCGCGCCCTCGGCGGCGCCCGGCGCCGTCTCCACCAGGGTGTCGAGGTTGTGGCGGATCCCGGCGGCCGAGTCGGCGACCAGCCGGGCCGTGTCGCCGATCGACTTCTCGTTGTCCTTGAAGAAGGGGCCCACCTTGCCCGCGATCCCGTTGACCTTGTCGGCCAGCGCCTGGGTGCCGTCCGCGACCCGGCGCGACCCGTCCTCCACGTCACCGGCGCCCTTGTCGAGCTTCTTCAGGCCCCCGGAGAGGTCTCCACTGCCCTTCTTGGCCTTCTGGAGGCCGTTCGCGAGGTTCTTGGAGCCCTTCTTCGCCCTGCCGATGCCGCCGTTGAGCCGGTCGGCACCCTCGGCCGCGCGCACGGTCGCCCCGTGGATGTCCGAGAAGGAGATGAAGATCTTGTCGAGGAAGGAACGCGAGGCCTTCGTGGACGCGGCCGTCCGCACCTCGCTGAACACCGTGCGGGAGATCTGCCCGACGATGTAGTTGTTCGCGTCGTTGGTCCGCACCTGGAGCGCGCTCGTCTCGGGGGAGCCCCCGGAACTGGACGCGATCCGCTTGCTGAAGTCGCCCGGCATGGTCAGCGACAGGTAGTAGGTGCCGTCCTCCACGCCCCGGCGGGCCTCGGCGGAGGTCACCTCGTGCCACTCGAAGGTGTCGCTGTCGCGCAGCCCCTCGGTGATGTCGTCCCCCACGTCGACCTTCTTGCCGCCGGCCGTCGCCCCCGCGTCCTCGTTCACCAGCGCCACCGGGATCCGGTCGAGACGGCCGTACGGGTCCCAGAACGACCACAGGTAGAGGGCGCCGTACAGCAGCGGCAGCAGCAGGAGCGCCACCAGCGCGGCGCGCGGGAGCCGGCCCCGGGCGAAGCGGCGGAGTTCGAGGGCGGCCAATTCAGGCGAGCGCATCAGCCGTCTCCTTGTCGTCGGTGTCGGTGTCGGTGTCGGGGGCGGTGTCCGCGTCCGCGTCCGGGTCCGCGTCCGCGTCCGGGTCCGCGTCCGCGTCCGGGTCGGAGTCCGCGTCGAGGGCCGTCCCGGCCACCGACGCCGCGGTGGTGGCGGCTGCGGTGGCCGTGGTGTCGGGGTCGGCTCCGGCGGCTACGTGCACGGTGACGGGGGCTGTCCCCGGGGCGGTGTCCGCGTCGGTGCCGGTGTCCGTGGCGGTTGCCTGCCCGGCCCTGATCTCGGTCCCGATCTCGGCCCCGGACTCGGCTCGGGTCTCGGACCCGGGACCGGAGGTACCGGTCCGCGCGTCGTCGGTGTCCTGTCCCTCGGCGGTCCCCGTGGTGTCGCCCGGCGCCGTCGATACGACGACGGCGCCCTCGGGAGCGTCGCCGCACACCGCCAAGACGGTGGTGCCGGATTCGGCGAGAGAGGCCAACAGCGCCCATACGTCGGCCCGTTCGACGTCCGACAGCTTGAGGTCGGTGTCGTCGACGCCGAGCAGCTTCGGACGCCCGGTCAGGGCCAGCGCGAGGGACAGCCGCAGCGCTTCGAGCCGCTCCAGATCGCGTACGGAGGTCCGCAGCCCCTTGGGCAGCGTCTTCGGGTCGAGCCCGGCGGCCGCCAGCGCGGAGCCGATCCGCGCCTCGGTCGCGCTCGTCCGTTCGCCTCGCGGTCGCAGCAGCTCGCGCAGCGAACCACCGAACCGCCGCTGCAGCAGCGCCCGTTCCCGCAGGTGCTCCCCGACGGTCAGGGCGGGGTCGAGGTCCGTGACGCCGGGCACGTGGGCGAGAGCGCTCACCCGGCGCACCGCGGCCATCCGCTTCGGCAGCCTCGACGGACCCACGGCCGCCGTCCCCTCGGTGGCCTTCATCCGGCCCGTGAGCGCGAGCAGCAGGCAGGTGCGGCCCGACCCCGAAGGCCCCTCGATCGCGATGAGCGATCCGGGCTCCGCGTCGAGGCTGATCCCCCGGAACGCCCAGCCACGGGGCCCCCTGAGCCCGAAGTCCTCGGCCGTGACGCCCAGTCCGTGTGGACCGTCCACTGATTCCCCATCCCCTGACACATCGCATGACATCGCACTGTTTTTGAACTGACTGGTCAGTGCAAAAACTATCTCGAACCTTCGTTTGAAGCAAAAGCCCAGGTCGGAACGGATTGTCAGTGGCATACCGCACGATGGGCACATACGGCCACAGTGCCGTCACACGACGACAGGAGGTTCGTCATGGCCAACTCGTCCGCAGCCGCCGCCCGTCGGCGCCGCGCCACCGGCCCTGCCCCCTCACTGACCGGCCCGGCGGGCGACGTCCACCCCGTGCTCCGTCGCGCCACGGCCCCACCCGCCGCCCTCGACCTGCTCTCCCAGGCCCGCGCCGGACTCGACGAGGCGACGGTGCTGGAAACCTCCAACGAGCGTTACGCGACGGCCCACTTGGCCGCACTGCGCACCGCCGCCGCCGTCCTCGCCGCACGCGGCCGCCCGGAGCCCACCACCCGACGCCGGGCCCGCATCCGCAGCGCCTGGGAGGTGCTGCCGGAGATAGCGCCCGAACTGACCGAGTGGAGCGCGTTGTTCGCCTCCGGGGCCACCCGGCGTGCCCGCGCGGAGGCGGGCATCCAGGGTGCGGCCACCATCCGCGACGCCGACGACCTCATCCGCGACGTCGCCATGTTCCTGCGCCTCGTCGAGCGGATGCTGGTGCTCCAACCCGTGCTTCCTCAGCCGCACCAGGACGACGGCGGCGGCCGGGACGAGGCGCGGGACCGGAGCGCTGACCGCGACCGGGGCGGTGACCGCGACCTGACGGACAGGGGGATTCCGGACGCGGGGTGACCACGGCGGTCCGTGTCCGGGCCGGGGTCCCGTCCCGCCCGGCGCACGTGAGACGGGGGATCGTCCACGGCGGTGGAGGCAATAGGGTGGAAGCGCCCGCCGCCTCCCCGCCGGAAGGCGGCGAAGATCGCTCCGCCGTACCAGAGGCGGTGCCGCGCCGAGGAGTCAACTGCCGTGTCGGACCCGATGCGCCCCCGCGCTTCTCTCCGTACCGCCGTGGTCTGGGAGGTCCTCAAGGACGCCCTGGACCGCCGGGTCAAGGCCGCCGGCCGGGAGTCGCTCGACGTACTGGACACGGGTGGCGGCAGCGGCAACTTCGCCGTGCCCGTCGCCCGCCTCGGCCACCGGGTCACCGTCGTCGACCCCAGCCCGAACGCGCTGTTCGCGCTGGAGCGTCGCGCCGCCGAGGCCGGCGTCGCCGACCGCGTGCAGGGTGTCCAGGGTGACGCGCACGGTCTCTTCGACGTGGTCGAGCGCGGCGGCTACGACGCCGTGCTGTGCCACGGCGTCCTGGAGTACGTCGACGACCCGGCCGAGGGCGTCCGCAACGTGGTGGACGCGCTGCGCCCCGAGGGGGTGCTCAGCCTCCTCGCGGCCGGGCTGGGCGGAGCCGTGCTGGCCCGCGCGCTGGCCGGGCACTTCACGGAGGCCCGGCACGCGCTCGACGACCCGGACGGACGCTGGGGTGAGGGTGATCCCGTTCCGCACCGGTTCACTGCGGAGCAGCTCACCTCCCTGGTCGCGGGAGCGGGCCTGAGTGTCGGCGCGGTGCACGGAGTGCGGGTCTTCGCGGACCTGGTGCCGGGGGTCCTGGTCGACACCGAGCCGGGCGCCCTGGACGCCCTGCTGAAGCTGGAGGCGGCGGTGGCCGAACTCGCCGCGTTCCACTCCGTGGCCACGCAGCTCCATGTGCTGGGTGAGGCTCCGGGGGCCGCCGAGAGCTGAGCTGCCCCTGCGGTGCGGCGCTGATCAGGGGCTTGGCGGCGGATGGAGTACGCCACAGACCACCCGATCGAGTGCTCGGCGCCGTATGATCGATGCAGACCGTCCGGCATGACGGACCGTTCGCTGGGGAATGCACGCCTCAGCGCATCGGGGTGCCATGGCGGGTTCCGGTTGGCGAATTGGCGTAGAGGGGCGGGTTTCACGGGGGCGATTCCCTGCCTATCCTGAAGGGACCCCCGGTCGCCCCGGCGACTGCACGATGAGGAGGACTCCGTGCCGCTCTCGGAGCACGAGCAGCGAATGCTCGAGCAGATGGAGCGAGCGCTGTACGCCGAAGATCCCAAGTTCGCGACAGCGCTTGAGGGAAGCGGGCTGCGTACGTACACCCGGCGACGGGTTTACCAGGCGGTCGCGGGCTTCCTGGTGGGTATCGCGCTCCTCATGGCTGGAATGGTCGCAGTTCAGATCTGGCTGAGCGTGGTGGGCTTCCTGGTCATGCTGAGCTGTGCGGTGCTCGCCGTGACCGGTTGGCGCAAGGCTCCCAAGCCGGGTGAACAGCCGGCCGCTTCCGGCTCACCCGCCGGCCGCAGGCAGCAGGGCCGACAACACCGTTCCGTGATGGACCGGATCGAACAGCGCTGGCAGCGTCGCCGCGACGAACAAGGCGGCAACTGAGCCTCCGGCGTCGCAGCCGCAGACATACGCGTGAGGGGCGTCCACCCGGGTCCGGGTGGACGCCCCTCACGCGTATGTACGTACGGGCGGCCGACGATTCCCGTCGTGGGCCCGGGCCCTGGAAGGACACCGACGGGGTGCCCGCCCGGAGACGTGATCAGCGCCGGGGAATTCTCGGCCGCCGCCGACAGACCCACCCTCGTCGACCGTGGCCCCGCTGCCGCTGCCGCTGCCGCTGCCGCTCTGGGATCGGACGGCCGTAGACCCGCCGTCGGCATTGGACGGCCGTGAACCAGCCGCCGGCCTCAGTCCGCCGTAGCCCCCGTCGGCGACTGTCGGCGGGGCGCCTGCCGTGGGCGGGTGGACCTCGTCCCCGCCCCGGCCGCCCCCGGACCGCGGCGGTCGTACCGTTCCGCGGTCCGGCGAGGCGGCCGGTGTCGGTCAGCTGTTCTGGTTCGACGGGCGGTGGAGCAGGATCTCCCAGCGGGCCGAAACACGCGTGCCGAGGGTGGTCCAGGCCGCCGAGGCCGCCCACATCACCCGGACGGCCGAACGGGGGGCGAGGAGCGCACGCAGTCGGGCGGGACGGCTCGCGGAGGCCCGGAGCGCCTCCTCGATCCGGCGCGCGTCGTTCGCGAGGCCCGCCATCGGCAGGGGGCGCGGAGCGTAGAGAACCTGCTCCACGGCTGCCGCCAGCCGGTGCACGGAGGCCGTGGCCTCCGGACCGAGCTCCCCGATCCTCACGATCCGCTCGGCGGCCTTCCGCGGTGTCTGGGACTTCTCCGGCGTGATCCCGAAGTCCCACGCCGAGTCGGTCACCTCCTGCCAGGCCCCCAGCGTGTACGCCGCCACATCCGCCTCGGTGCGGCCGTGGCCACCGAGCCGGACCTTTCGCGTCCGTAGCCGCCACAGCATGGGCGTCAGCGGCAGGAGCAGGAGCAGGAGCCCGGCCAGCACCAGCCAGAACCCGAGGAAGAAGTCCCAGAACCCGGGCCCGCCGCCCCCGCCGGCGGCGATCTCCGAGGACTCGCTCGGGCACGCCTCCAGCTTCCGCATCTGCGGCGTGCAGCTCGTGCTCGCGGACGGCTCGGCGGAGGGCGCCGTGGACGTCGAGACCGTCGGCTTCGGTACGGCGGGGACGGCGTCGCCCGGCGTGACCGTCCGGGTGTAGGCCGGCGCCGTGCCCCGGCTCGGGGTGGGCTCGAAGCGGGTCCAGCCCACGCCCTCGAAGTACAGCTCGGGCCAGGCGTGCGCGTCCCGCAGCCCCACCGCCATCGAACCGTCCGCCCGCAGCGTCCCGGGCGTGAAACCGACCGCCACGCGGGCCGGTATGCCCAGCGTCCGCGCCATCGAGGCCATCGCGAAGGCGAAGTGGACGCAGAAGCCCTCCTTCTCCCTCAGGAAGTTCGCGATCGCCGCCGAGCCGCTGCCGGTCTGCACCTGGGTGTCGTAGCGGAATCTGCCGCTGGTGGCGAAGTAGTCCTGGAGCTTGACGGCCTGCTCGTAGTGGTTGGCCGCGCCCGCGGTGACCTTGCGGGCCGTGTTCTCCACCAGCGCGGGCAGCGAGTCCGGAATCCTGGTGAACTCCCGCTTCATCGCGGGCGAGGCCTCCGGGGCCTCCGCCAGCTGTTCCGCCGTCGGCTGCAGCATCAGGCTCGTGACCTGGTACCGCACCCCGCGGGTGGTCTGGCCGTGGTCCCCGACGAGGCTGCGCCCCACGGGCTCGTACCGCCAGTTGCCGTTGACGTCGACCTCGCTGGCCGGGTACGGCATCGGCAGCCAGTTCTGCTTGTACCAGTCGGCGGCCGAGATGCGGGTCTGGATCGAGGCGCGCTTGACCTGGGCTCCGAGACCGATCGGCGCCGGGAACGACGGCGGGACGTCCTCGATGCGGCGCTGGGCCGGCGTCCAGGCCGTGCCGTCGAAGTTGTCCAGCGAGACGATCCGCAGATACAGGTCCTGCGTCTGGGCGGTGTTGGTGCGGTACGTGATGACCGTGCGGTCCTCGTCCACGTTCAGACTCGAACGGAGGGCGACCACCGGATTGATCGCGGCGATCGTGCCGCCGTCCCCGGAGCCGTTGCCCACGCCTCGTCCCGCGCTGTCCAGCAGGCCGCCGTCGAGCGCGGGCAGGACGTACGGGACCAGCACGGCGACGCTCAGCACGATCGCGCCGATGGTGGGGCCGGTCCGGATGGACGTGGCGTTGCCGCCCGTGAGATCGGAGCCGCTCGGACGGGGTGCCCCGCCGAAGACGCGGCCCCACTGGGAGAGCCGGTCCCGGCCCTCGGCCAGCAGCAGCCCCAGATAGCCGACGGCCGCGAGCAGGAACCACGGCCAGGTCACCGCGTCCTCGGAGAGTCCCGCGGCGACCGAGTACAGCGCGAGCAGCGGAAGGCCGGCGGGGGCGGCGTTGCGGTAGGTCACCGCGAGCGCGTCCACCGCGAGTCCGATCACCAGGACGCCGCCGACCATCATCAGCCGGATCCCGTCCGACAGCGGGGCCGGGATCGAGTACCTGCCGACGTCGTCGGCGCCCGCCTGGAGCAGTGTCGCGAAGTGCTGGAAGGCCTCCGGGCCGGGGACGATTCCGGCGACGGCCTGCTGCCGGGCGAAGAGCAGCGTCAGCAGCATCAGCGTCACCAGCGCCTGTGATGCCACGGTCAGCGGCCGGGCCAGCGGAACCCGCCGGGTCAGCGCGCCCACACCGGCCTGCACGGCCAGCAGGAGCGTCGACTGGAGGATCCAGGTCGCCGGGCTCACCAGTGAGAACATGGCGAAGGACGTGAGCAGCGTGGCCGCCGTCGCGCACAGTGTCAGTCGGGCCCGCCCGCTCATACGCCGCCCCCCGCGGTGGTTCCTGTCGACGCCACGTGCGTGCGCTGACGGTCGGCCTCACGCCACAGCTCGGCGACCGACGCCCCCCGCGGCACCGTCACGGCCGTCCAGCCCGCCTCGCGCAGCATCCGCAGCCGGTCCGTGCTCCTGTCCAACGGGCCGGGGACCTCGGTCGGTTCCCGCACCCAGGACTCGCTGTCCAGCAGAAAGGCGATGGCCCCGCCGCTGCGCTGGCGCATCTTGCCGAGCACCGTCGCCTGCTCCTCGTCGAGATCGCCGAGGAAGGCGATCAGCAGTCCTTCGTTGCCGCCGCGGAGCACGTCGTACGCCGGGGACAGGCCCGTGCCGTCCGAGTGGTCGATGACGGCGAGCGTGTCCATCATCATCCCGGCGGCGTCCGCCGACTCCTGGCTGGCGCCCGCGAACCCGTCGGCGCCCTCGCCGGGCACCGAGTTGCCGGTGTCCGTCAGGAGGCGGACCGAGAAGCCCCGTTCGAGCATGTGCACCAGGACCGACGCCGTGCCCGAGACGGCCCACTCGAAGGCCGAGTCGGGGCCGGCGCCCTGGAACGCGACGCCCCGGGTGTCCAGCAGCACCGTGCAGCGGGAACGCTGCGGCTGCTCCTCGCGGCGGACCATCAGCTCGCCGTAGCGGGCGGTCAGCCGCCAGTGCACGCGCCGCAGGTCGTCGCCGTGGCGGTAGCCGCGCGGAATGATGTCGTCCTCGCCGGCCAGGGCCAGCGAGCGGTGCCGCCCGTCGCCGTACCCCTTCGCCTCGCCGGTCAGCCGCACCGGAGGCAGGGCCTCCACACGCGGGATGACCGTCAGGGTGTCGTACGTGGAGAAGGACCGGGTCAGCTCGCACATGCCGAACGGGTCGGTCAGCCGCAGCTGGAGGGGGCCCAGCGGGTAACGGCCGCGCAGGTCCGAACGCACCCGGTAGGACACCTCGCGGCGCCCGCCCGCCTCGACCCGGTTCAGGACGAACCGGGGGCGCGGGCCGAGCACGTACGGCACCCGGTCCTGGAGCATCAGCAGACCGGTGGGCAGCCGCGAGATGTTGTCCATGCGCAGATGGACGCGGGCCTCGGAGCCGGCCGGCACGCGCCCCGGGGAGAGCCGGCGGCTGCCCGCGACCCGGTAGCGGGTGCGGTACAGCACGGTCGCGCAGACCAGGGGCAGGACCGCGAGGAGCAGTCCGACCCGGCGCAGATCGCTCTGCCCCAGGACGTACGCGCAGATCGTGGCGGCCACCCCGGCGGCCAGGAAGGAGCGGCCGCGCGTGGTGAGCCCGGCGAGCGCGGTGCGCAGCCCGCCCTTGTCCTGCTCGGCGGTGTGCTCCGTGCCCGCTTGCGTCATCACAGCCTCCGGGGCGGCTGCTGACCGTACGCGGGCGCGCCCCGGCCCATGGAGAAGCCGGGCTGCTGCTGGGGAGCGGCCGGCACCGGGGTGCGCTGGAGGATCTCCTGGACGACCTGCTCGGCCGTGCGGCGGTTCAACTGGGCCTGGGCGGTGGGCAGCAGGCGGTGGGCCAGGACCGCGACGGCGAGCTCCTGCACGTCGTCCGGCAGCGCGAAGTCCCGGCCGCTGAGAGCGGCGGACGCCTTCGCCGCGCGCAGCAGGTGCAGCGTGGCACGCGGCGAGGCGCCGAGTCTGAGGTCGGGGTGGGTGCGCGTGGCCGCCACCAGTTCCACCGCGTAACGCCGTACCGGGTCGGCGACGTGGACCGTGCGGACCGCGTCGATCAGCTTCACGATGTCGTGGGCGTGGGCGACCGGCTGGAGGTCGTCCAGCGGGTTCACCCCGCCGTGGACGTCCAGCATCTGCAGTTCGGCCTCCGCGCTGGGGTAGCCGATGGAGACGCGGGCCATGAACCGGTCGCGCTGGGCCTCCGGCAGCGGGTAGGTGCCCTCCATCTCGACCGGGTTCTGGGTGGCCACCACCATGAACGGGCTGGGCAGCTCGTAGGTCTGCCCGTCGATGGTGACCTGCCGCTCCTCCATCGACTCCAGGAGCGCGGACTGCGTCTTCGGCGAGGCGCGGTTGATCTCGTCGCCGATCACGATCTGCGCGAAGATCGCGCCCGGCTTGAACTCGAAGTCCCGGCGCTGCTGGTCCCAGATGGAGACACCGGTGATGTCCGAGGGCAGCAGGTCGGGCGTGAACTGGATACGCCGCACCGAACAGTCGATGGACCGTGCCAGCGCCTTGGCCAGCATGGTCTTGCCGACGCCCGGGACATCCTCGATCAGAAGATGCCCCTCGGCGAGCAGCACGGTCAGCGAAAGCCGTACGACCTCAGGCTTGCCCTCGATCACTCCTTCCACCGAACTGCGGACACGCTCCGCAGTGGCGGTCAGATCTGTAAGGCTCGCTCGATCGTCATAGGTCGTCACCCGGCCCTCCTCGGCCCGTTCGGGCCGACGCCCTGTGCGGACCGGCCCACCCCGAAACACGGGCACCACGCGCGAAAGGTTCCGCGTGACGCCACCCCCGCATTCTTGTTGCCGTTACCGGTTCGTGTCACTCGCCTGTGGATAACTGGCCGCGACATGTCAGGTTTTACGGCCTTTTGGGCAGCGGGCGGCCGGGGCTTTTTGGTGAGGAGAGCGTCCCACGAGCCCGCGAGGCTCGGCGACCGGGGGGTTCGGAGCCGCCGGTCAGGAGGGGTCGATCTCCCGCAGCAGGCCGGTCGTGACGTCGAAGACGAAGCCGCGGATGTCGTCGGTGTGCACCAGGAAGGGGGAGGTGCGCACGCGCTGCATCGACTGCCGTACGTCCTGTTCGACGTCCCGGAAGGCCTCGACCGCCCAGGCCGGGCGCTGGCCGACCTCCATCTCCAGGTCGTGCCGGAAGTCCTCGGTGAGGGACTCCAGGCCGCAGCCGGTGTGGTGGATGAGGACCACGCTGCGGGTGCCGAGCGCCCGCTGGCTGATGGTGAGGGAACGGATCACGTCGTCGGTGACGACGCCGCCCGCGTTGCGGATGGTGTGGCAGTCACCCAGTTCGAGGCCGAGCGCGGCGTGCAGGTCGAGCCGGGCGTCCATGCACGCGACCACCGCGACCTGGAGCACGGGGCGGGCGTCCATCCCGGGGTCGGCGAAGACGGCGGCGTATTTCCGGTTCGCGTCGACGAGACGGTCCGTGACCGTCTGCTCCGCCGCTATGGCGCCTTCGGGTTCGGTGGGAACGGATGCGGAAGTCGTCATAGCCATGACGTTACTGGTCACGTATCAAGTGGTCCTGCTGTGAGAAGGGACAAAAAACGGCATCGCGGCTTGTTGTGAGCTAATCCACACGGGCGGTGACGACGTGCCCCTTCGGGTGATTCTTTCGGATCCGCGGCTTCGCTCCGAGCGGTGTCCGCGACGCGCATGCCGGTTGATTGACCGCGAGACACCGTGGACTAAAGTGACGCGAAGCGGGAGGCGAGGCTCCCCCCGCTGAATTTTTTCCACCTGGAGCCCCGGCGACTTTCCGGAGTTTCCCCGCGTGCGCGGCGCGTACGTACGGCTCGGCCTCCTCCCGCTCCCGGTCGGCTGACGCCACTCATCCGGCGCCAGCAGGCCTCCCCTTCCCGAGCGGGTGGGGACCCGGCGGTGCGTTCGGCCGCGCCGGACCTGAGAGGGCCCGGAATGCAAGGGCGCGAAGCGCTTCCTGACGAGGCCGGCAGCGGGCGACCGGAAGGCCGGGACCGGCACGTCCCCGTCATGCTCCACCGGTGCCTGGACATGCTCGCCCCCGCCCTCGCCGAGCCGGGAGCCGTCGTCGTCGACTGCACGCTCGGGCTCGGCGGTCACAGCGAGGCACTGCTCACCCGGTTCCCCGAAGCACGCCTTGTCGCCCTGGACCGGGACAAGGAGGCGCTGCGCCTCTCCGGGGAGCGGCTCGCCCCCTTCGGCGACCGCGCCACCCTCGTGCACGCCGTCTACGACGAACTCCCCGACGTGCTCGACCGCCTGGACATCCCGCGCGTCCAGGGCGTCCTGTTCGACCTCGGCGTCTCCTCCATGCAGCTCGACGAGGCGGACCGGGGGTTCGCGTACGCGCAGGACGCCCCCCTCGACATGCGCATGGACCAGAGCACCGGCATGAGCGCGGCCGAGGTGCTCAACACCTACCCGCCGGGCGAACTGGTGCGGATCCTGCGGGCGTACGGCGAGGAGAAGCAGGCCAAGCGCATCGTCTCCGCGGTCGTGCGCGAGCGGGACAGGGAACCCTTCACCAACAGCGCGCGGCTCGTCGAACTCATCCGCGACGCGCTGCCCCAGGCGGCCAAGCGCACCGGCGGCAACCCCGCCAAGCGCACCTTCCAGGCGCTGCGCATCGAGGTCAACGGTGAACTGAGCGTCCTGGAACGGGCGGTACCCGCGGCGGTGAAGACCCTCGCCGTCGGCGGCCGTGTCGCCGTGCTGTCCTATCACTCGCTGGAGGACCGGCTGGTCAAGCAGGTGTTCGCGGCCGGCGCCGCCACCACCGCGCCCCCCGGACTGCCGGTCGTGCCCGAGCGCTACCAGCCCCGGCTCAAGCTCCTCACCCGTGGTGCCGAACTTCCCACGGAGGAAGAGGTCGCCGAGAACCGGCGAGCGGCCCCCGCCCGGCTGCGGGGGGCGCAGCGCATCCGTGAGGACGTCGCCGAGTGAGGCGCGGGGAGGAGGAGGGCGCGTGAGCCGCCGACCCGAACTCAGCGGGCGGGCCGCCCGGCTCGCGCGGCTCCTTCCCGGGGCCGGACAGGCCGCCCGCACCCCCTTCGTCCTCCTGGTCGTCCTCCTCCTCGGCGGCGGCCTCATCGGGCTCCTCGTGCTGAACTCGGCGCTCAGCGAAGGGGCGTTCCGCCTCGACGACCTCCAGAAGGACACCAAGAGCCTGACCGACGAGGAACAGGCGCTCCAGCGGGACGTGGACGCCTACTCCGCGCCCGACGCCCTCCAGCGCCGCGCCCGTGAACTCGGCATGGTCCCCGGCGGCGACCCGGCCTTCCTCGATCCCGACGGCACGGTCAAGGGCGTCCCCGGAACCGCCGGGCGGACCGCCGCGCGGACCCCGGCGATCCGCCCGCCGGAAGTCCTCGCCCCGGCCCCGCCCAGGTCCCCGGCCGCGACCCCGACAGCGGCCGCGACCCTGCGGCAGCCGTCCGGTGGCACGCCCGCCACCGGGACCCCGGCCCCCTCCACGCAGCCCTCCACGACTCCCGGCAGGTGACGGAAGTGTCCGACAGGGAACCGCCGCGCCGCAGGGTGCCCGGCCCCGCCCGGCCCGCACGCCCCGGAGGCGGGCCCCGCCCGGGCCCGGGCGGCCGGCCCGTGCGCCGCCCGGCCGCCGCCCGCTCCCAGGGCCCGCGCGTCATCCGGCTCGGCAGTCCGCGCCCCCGCCTGCGCATGGTCAGCCTCGCGCTGACGCTGGTGATGCTCGCGTTCGTCGTACGGCTGCTCCAGGTGCAGGCCGTGGACGCGAGCACCTACGCGGCGAAGGCCGAGCAGAACCGGTACGTCGGACGCACCCTGGCCGCCGAGCGCGGCGGGATCACCGACCGCGACGGCGTCGAACTCGCGACGAGCGTGGACGCGTACGACATCACCGCGGACCCGACGATGTTCACGCGCAAGGCCACCGAGGTGGGGGACGCTCCCGAACAGGCCGCGGCGCTCCTCGGCCCGATCATCGGCCAGGACGTGGACACCGTCGCCAAGAAGCTGCGGACCGAGGGCACCCGCTACACGCTCCTCGCGCACCGCCGCACCCCCCAGGTCTGGCAGCAGATCAAGGACCTGAAGCGCACGCTCGCGACCAAGTCGGAGACCGACAGCGGCACGGTCAACGTCCTCGCGGGCGTCCTCGCCGTCCCGGCCAGCAAACGCGTGTATCCGAACGGCGATCTCGCCGCCGGGATACTGGGCTGGGTCAACGCCGACGGCAAGGGCGGCGGCGGCGTCGAGCAGCAGCTGGACAAGCAGCTCACCGGCAAGGACGGCAAGATCCGCTACGCCCAGTCCGGCGGCCGTCAGGTGCCGACCGTGGGCTCCACCGAGACCCCGGCCGTGCCCGGCTCCGACGTCGAGCTGACCATCGACCGGGACATCCAGTGGGCCGCCCAGGACGCCATCACCGAGCAGGTGGAGAAGTCCAGGGCCGACCGCGGCTACGTGATAGTGCAGGACACCCGGACCGGCCAGGTCCTCGCCATGGCCAACTCGCCCGGCTTCGACCCCAACGACCTCACCCAGGCCAACGCGGCGGCCATGGGCAACGCGGCCCTCCAGGACGCGTACGAGCCCGGCTCCACCGCCAAGCTGATGTCCATGGCCGCGGTGCTCCAGGAGAACGTGGCCACGGCCGGCACCCACGTCGTCGTGCCGAACCGGCTGCACCGCGGCGACCGGCTCTTCCAGGACGACATCGACCACAAGACCTGGTACCTCACCCTCAACGGGGTGCTCGCCAAGTCCAGCAACATCGGCACCATCCTGGCGACCGGCCAGCTCGGCAAGACCCAGAAGCAGGCGAACCGGGTCCTCTACTCGTACCTGCGCAAGTTCGGCATCGGCAGTCACACCGGGCTGGGCTTCCCCGGGGAGACCGCGGGCATCCTCGCGCCCCCGGACAAATGGTCGACCTCGCAGCAGTACACGATTCCCTTCGGCCAGGGCGTGTCCATCAACGCGATGCAGGCGGCCTCCGTCTACTCGACGATCGCCAACGGGGGCGTCCGGATCGAGCCGACCCTGGTGCGCGGCACGAAGGGGCCCGACGGCCGCTTCACCCCCGCCGCCGAACCACGGAAGACCCGGGTCGTGAGCGCGAAGACGGCGAAGACGCTCGCCCAGATGCTGGAGTCCGTGGTGGACGACGAGCAGGGCACCGGCGCCAAGGCGCGCATCCCCGGCTACCGGGTCGCGGGCAAGACGGGTACGGCCAACCGCGTGGATCCGGCCACCGGCAAGTACCACGGCTACACCTCGTCGTTCGCCGGGTTCGCCCCCGCCGACAAACCGCGGATCACCGTCTACTGCGCGATCCAGAACGCCACGAAGGGCAACTACTTCGGCGGCCAGATCTGCGGACCCGTCTACAAACAGGTGATGGAGTTCGCCCTGAAGACCCTCCAGGTCCCGCCCACCGGCGCCGGCGCCGCCCGGCTTCCCGTCGAGTACAAGCCGTGACCGCCGCCGACCGTACGCCCTGATCAGCCCCCACGCACAACGGACCAGGAACCACTCGTGACAACGATCCCCCCGGACCCCGGGAACCGTCCCTCCTCGCACACCCCGCCCGCGCCCTCGCTTCGCCCCGGCGGGGGTGCGCCCGGTACGCTCACCGCCGTGCCACAAGCTGATCAGTCCCAAACCACCCAGAAGGGCGCTCCTGTGACATATCCGGGGCCGCCGCGTCCGGTTCACGTCTCCGCCACCCCGCTCGCGGAGCTGGCCGATCAGCTGGGCGCCGAGAGTCCGGCGGGCGACGCCGGGGTCACGGGCATCACCCATGACTCCCGCGCCGTGCGACCCGGTGACGTGTACGCCGCCCTGCCCGGCGCCCGTCTGCACGGCGCCGACTTCGTGACCCAGGCGGCCGGCCTCGGTGCCGTCGCCGTGCTCACCGACCCGACCGGCGCCGAGCGCGCCGCGGCCACCGGTCTGCCGGTCCTCGTCGTCGAGGACCCGCGCGGATCGATGGGCGAGCTGGCGGCCACCATCTACGGCCACCCGGGGCGCGATCTCCTCCAGATCGGCATCACGGGCACCTCCGGCAAGACCACGACGGCCTACCTCGTCGAGGGCGGTCTGAGAACGATCCGCTCCACCGGCCTGATCGGCACGGTCGAGATGCGCATCGGCGACGAGCGCATCAAGTCGGAGCGCACCACGCCCGAGGCCACCGACCTCCAGGCCCTGTTCGCCGTCATGCGCGAACGCGGGGTCGACTCCGTCGCGATGGAGGTCTCCAGCCACGCGCTGGTCCTCGGCCGCGTCGACGGCTGCGTCTTCGACGTCGCCGTCTTCAACAACCTCAGCCCGGAACACATGGAGTTCCACACCGGCATGGAGGACTACTTCCAGGCCAAGGCGCAGCTGTTCACGGCCAGGCGCAGCCGGCTCGGCGTCGTCAACCTCGACGACGAGTACGGCCGTCGGCTCGCGGCGGAGGCCACCGTCCCGGTCGTCACCTTCTCCGCCGAGGGTCACCCGGACGCGGACTGGCGCGCCACGGACGTCGAAGTCGGCCCGATGGACTCGACGTTCACCGCGGTCGGTCCCAAGGGCGAGCGGATCACCGCCCGCTCGCCGCTCGCGGGCCCCTTCAACGTGGCGAACACCCTCGCCGCGATCGTCGCCCTCGCGGTCGCCGGGATCGACCCCCAGGCCGCCGCGGACGGTATCGCCGCCGTCCCCGGGGTCCCGGGCCGGCTGGAGCGGGTCGACGAGGGCCAGCCGTACCTCGCCGTCGTCGACTACGCCCACAAGACGGACGCCGTCGAATCCGTCCTGCGCGCCCTGCGCAAGGTGACGGAGGGCCGGCTGCACGTGGTGCTCGGCTGCGGCGGCGACCGTGACAGGACCAAGCGGATGCCGATGGGCGCGGCCGCGGCCCGGCTCGCCGACACCGCCGTCCTCACCTCCGACAACCCCCGTTCCGAGGACCCGCTGGCGATCCTCGCCACCATGCTCGCGGGCGCCGCCGAGGTGCCGGCGCACGAGCGCGGTGAGGTCCAGGTCTTCGAGGACCGGGCCGCCGCGATCGCCGCCGCCGTCGCTCGCGCAAAGCCGGGCGACACCGTGCTGGTCGCGGGCAAGGGCCACGAGCAGGGGCAGGACATCGCCGGGGTGGTGCGTCCCTTCGACGACCGCCAAGTGCTTCGCGAAGCTATCCAGCAGACCCAGGGATGAACTTGTGATCGCCCTCTCCCTCGCCGAGATCGCAGCAGTCGTCGGCGGGCAGACGTACGACATACCGGATCCGGCGGCGCAGGTCACCGGACCGGTCGTCAGGGACTCCCGTGAAGTGGAGCCCGGCAGCCTCTTCGTCGCCTTCGTCGGCGAACGCGTGGACGGCCACGACTACGCCGAGGCGGTGATCGAGGCCGGTGCGGCCGCCCTCCTGGCGTCCCGCCCCGTCGGCGTGCCCGCCATCGTCGTCGACGACGTGCAGACCGCTCTCGGCGCCCTCGCCCGCCACGTCGTCGAACGGCTCGGCGCGACCCTGGTGGCGCTCACCGGTTCCGCCGGCAAGACCAGCACCAAGGACCTGATCGCCCAGGTGCTGCGGAGCAAGGCGCCGACCGTCTTCACACCCGGCTCCCTCAACAACGAGATCGGGCTGCCGCTCACCGCGCTCAGCGCCACCGAGGAGACGAAGTTCCTCGTGCTGGAGATGGGCGCCCGCGGCGTCGGCCACATCCGCTACCTCACCGGCCTCACCCCGCCGAGGATCGGTCTCGTCCTCAACGTCGGCACCGCCCACATCGGCGAGTTCGGCGGCCGCGAGCAGATCGCGCAAGCAAAGGGCGAGCTCGTGGAGAGTCTCCCCGAGGACGGCGCCGCGATCCTCAACGCCGACGATCCCCTCGTACGCGCGATGGCGTCCCGTACCAAGGCACGCGTGATCCTCTTCGGAGAGTCCGACGAAGCGGACGTACGGGCCGAGAACGTCCGGCTCACGGACGGCGGACAGCCCGCCTTCAGCCTTCGCACACCCTCCGGGTGCAGCGATGTGACCATGCGCCTGTACGGTGAGCACCACGTGTCGAACGCGCTCGCCGCGGCCGCCGTCGCCCATGAGCTGGGCATGTCCGCAGACGAGATCGCCCGCGCGCTCTCCGAGGCGGGCACCCTCTCCCGCTGGCGCATGGAGGTCACCGAGCGTCCGGACGGCGTGACGGTCGTCAACGACGCCTACAACGCGAACCCCGAGTCCATGCGAGCCGCTCTGCGCGCGCTCGTGTCGATGGGCAAGGGGCGTCGTACGTGGGCGGTGCTCGGTCAGATGGCCGAGCTCGGGGACGAGGCGCTCGCCGAGCACGACGCGGTCGGACGGCTTGCCGTCCGGCTCAATGTCGGCAAGCTCGTCGCGGTCGGGGGCAGGGAAGCGTCCTGGCTGCAACTGGGCGCATATAACGAGGGTTCGTGGGGTGAGGAGTCGGTGCACGTGTCCGACGCACAGGCGGCTGTCGACCTGTTGCGCAGTGAGCTGCGCCCAGGGGACGTCGTGCTCGTGAAGGCGTCCAGGTCCGTCGGGCTGGAACGGGTGGCGCTCGCGCTGCTCGCCGACGGTACCGAGGGTGAGGTTTCCGGCCGATGATGAAGCAGATCCTCTTCTCGGGAGTCCTCGGTCTGTTCCTGACCCTGGCCGGCACTCCGCTGCTGATCAAGCTGCTGGCCCGCAAGGGCTACGGCCAGTACATCCGCGACGACGGCCCGCGGGAGCACGCCAGCAAGCGCGGTACGCCCACCATGGGTGGTATCGCCTTCATCCTGGCGACGATCGCCGCGTACTTCCTGAGCAAGCTCATCACCGGCTACCCGCCGACCTACTCGGGTCTGCTGGTCCTCGGCCTCATGTTCGGCATGGGCGTGGTCGGCTTCCTCGACGACTACATCAAGATCGTCAAGAGGCGTTCGCTCGGTCTGCGGGCCAAGGCGAAGATGGCCGGCCAGCTGATCGTCGGCATCGGCTTCGCGGTGCTGGCCCTGATGTTCCCCGACAACCGGGGCAACACCCCGGCCTCCACGAAGCTGTCGTTCATCACCGACTTCGGCTGGAAGATCGGCCCGGTGCTCTTCGTGCTCTGGGCGCTGTTCATGATCCTCGCGATGTCGAACGGCGTGAACCTGACCGACGGTCTGGACGGCCTCGCCACCGGCGCCTCCGTCCTCGTCTTCGGCGCCTACACGTTCATCGGCGTCTGGCAGTTCCAGGAGTCCTGCGCCAACGCGACGACCCTGACCAACCCGGGCGCCTGCTACGAGGTGCGCGATCCGCTCGACCTGGCCGTGGTGGCCTCCGCCCTGATGGGCGCCTGCCTCGGCTTCCTGTGGTGGAACACCTCGCCCGCGAAGATCTTCATGGGCGACACCGGTTCGCTCGCCCTCGGCGGTGTCCTCACCGGCCTGGCCATCCTCTCCCGCACGGAGCTGCTGGTGGCCATCATGGGCGGCCTGTTCGTCCTCATCACCATGTCGGTGGTCATCCAGGTCGGCTCCTTCAAGCTGACCGGGAAGCGCGTCTTCCGAATGGCCCCGCTGCAGCACCACTTCGAACTCAAGGGCTGGTCCGAGGTCCTCGTGGTGGTCCGATTCTGGATCATCCAGGGCATCTGCGTGATCGTCGGACTCGGCCTCTTCTACGCAGGATGGGCAGCCAAGAAGTGACCGACTGGCAGGGGAAGCACGTCACCGTCGCCGGTCTCGGCGTCTCGGGAATTCCGGCGGCCAAGGTCCTGCACGGCCTCGGCGCGCTCGTCACGGTCGTCAACGACGGCGACGACGAACGGTCCCGTGCGCAGGCCGCGGATCTGGAGGCGCTCGGTGTCACCGTGCGCCTCGGCGACGGCGCGACCCTGCCCGAGGGCACCGAACTCATCGTGACCGCGCCCGGCTGGCAGCCGGACAAGCCGCTGTTCGCCGCGGCCGCCGCGGCGGGCGTCCCGGTCTGGGGCGACGTCGAACTCGCCTGGCGGCTGCGGGAACTGGACGGCAGGAAGGCCGCGCCCTGGCTCGCGGTCACCGGCACCAACGGCAAGACCACGACCGTCCAGATGCTCGCCTCCATCCTGAGGGCGGCGGGCCTGCGCACGGCGGCCGTCGGCAACATCGGCGTCTCCCTGCTCGACGCGGTCCTCGGCGAGGAGGAGTACGACGTCCTCGCGGTCGAACTCTCCAGCTACCAGCTGCACTGGGCGCCCTCGCTGCGCGCCCACTCCGCCGCCGTGCTGAACCTCGCGCCCGACCACCTCGACTGGCACGGCTCCATGGAGGCGTACGCCGCCGACAAGGGCCGTATCTACGAAGGCAATCGGGTCGCCTGCGTCTACAACGTGGCCGACGGCGCCACCGAGGACCTGGTGCGCGCGGCGGACGTCGAGGAGGGCTGCCGGGCGGTCGGCTTCACCCTCGGGGCTCCCGGCCCGTCCCAACTCGGCGTCGTGGACGGCATCCTGGTCGACCGCGCCTTCGTCGAGAACCGGCAGAAGAACGCCCAGGAGCTGGCGGAGGTCTCCGACGTCCGCCCGCCCGCCCCGCACAACATCGCCAACGCCCTTGCCGCGGCGGCCCTGGCGCGCGCCTTCGGCGTACCCGCGCGGGCCGTACGCGACGGGCTGCGGGACTTCACCCCCGACGCGCACCGCATCGCGCACGTCGCCGATGTGGACCGGGTCGCCTACGTCGACGACTCCAAGGCCACCAACACGCATGCCGCGGAAGCGTCCTTGGCCGCCTACGAGTCCATCGTGTGGATCGCGGGCGGGCTCGCCAAGGGCGCGACCTTCGACGAGCTGGTCGCCAAGTCCGCGAAGAGGCTCAGGGGCGTCGTCCTGATCGGCGCGGACCGCGCGCTGATCCGCGAAGCCCTGGCGCGACACGCCCCGGAGGTACCGGTCGTCGACCTCGACCGGACCGACACTGGGGCGATGCTCGCGGCCGTCCGGGAGGCCGAGCGGCTCGCGGAGCCCGGGGACACGGTGCTGTTGGCCCCGGCCTGCGCGTCCATGGACATGTTCGCCAACTACAACAAGCGCGGTGACGCGTTCGCGGAGGCGGTTCGCGAACTCGGCGCCTGACCCGGTTGCCTGGCCGGGCGACCCTGGGAGGGACGGACGCGTGACATCGCTGTGGCCCGGAGACGCCGATGCCCCCTAGCCGTACCGGCCGGCCGGCCGTGCAACGGGCCGGCCGACGGCCCGCCGCCCGGGTGTCGCGCGACAATCCCGTGCGCCACCTCCTCACCCGTGCCCGCAAGGCCTGGGACCGGCCGCTGACCGCCTACTACCTGATCCTGGGCGGCAGCCTGCTGATCACCGTGCTGGGCCTCGTGATGGTCTACTCGGCCTCGCAGATCACGGCCCTCCAGCTGTCGCTGCCCGGCTCGTACTTCTTCCGCAAGCAGTTCCTCGCCGCCGTGATCGGCGGTGTGCTGATGCTGGTCGCCTCCCGGATGCCGGTGAAGCTGCACCGGGCGCTGGCCTACCCGATGCTGGCGGGCGCCGTCTTCCTGATGGCCCTGGTCCAGGTGCCCGGGATAGGGGTCGCGGTCAACGGCAACCAGAACTGGATCCCGCTGGGCGGCTCGTTCCAGATCCAGCCCAGCGAGTTCGGCAAGCTGGCCCTCGTGCTGTGGGGCGCCGATCTGATGGCCCGCAAACAGGACAAGCGGCTGCTGACCCAGTGGAAGCACATGCTGGTGCCGCTCGTGCCCGTCGCGTTCATGCTGCTCGGCCTGATCATGCTCGGCGGCGACATGGGCACGGCCATCATCCTCACGGCGATCCTGTTCGGGCTGCTGTGGCTGGCGGGAGCGCCCACACGGCTGTTCGTGGGCGTCCTGTCCGTCGCCCTGGCGATCGGCTTCACCCTCATCAAGACGAGCCCCAACCGGATGTCCAGGCTCGCCTGCATCGGCGCCACCGAGCCGGGACCGCACGACACCTGCTGGCAGGCCGTGCACGGCATCTACGCCCTGGCCTCCGGTGGGCTGTTCGGTTCGGGCCTCGGCGCGAGTGTGGAGAAATGGGGTCAACTGCCCGAAGCGCACACCGACTTCATCTTCGCCATCACCGGGGAGGAACTGGGCCTCGCGGGGACGCTGTCGGTGCTCGCCCTCTTCGCGGCTCTAGGCTATGCGGGTATCCGCGTGGCCGGACGTACGGAGGACCCCTTCGTGAGGTATGCCGCGGGAGGCGTGACCACCTGGATCACGGCCCAGGCCGTGATCAACATCGGTGCGGTGCTCGGTCTGCTGCCGATCGCCGGTGTCCCGCTCCCGCTGTTCTCCTACGGGGGTTCCGCCCTGCTGCCTGCCATGTTCGCCATCGGGTTGCTGATCGCCTTCGCGCGTGACGACCCCGCTGCGCGGGCGGCACTCGCGATGCGGCAACCCCGCTTTGGCAAGAAGCGGGGTGCGGTGAGAGAGTCCGCAAGGGCCGCGGGGCCCCGGAGATGGAACACGATGCGACGGCGTGCCTCGGCGGCGCGTTCGTCCGGAGAGCGGTGAATTTCGGTGCATGTCGTACTCGCCGGCGGGGGGACCGCCGGCCACATCGAGCCCGCGCTCGCCCTCGCGGATGCCCTGCGCAGGCAGGACCCGACCGTGGGAATCACGGCCCTGGGCACGGAACGCGGACTCGAGACCCGGCTCGTACCCGAGCGCGGCTACGAACTCGCGCTGATCCCCGCGGTTCCGCTGCCGCGCAAGCCCACGCCCGAGCTGATCACCGTCCCGGGACGGCTGCGCGGCACGATCAAGGCCGTCGAGCAGATCATGGAGCGCACCAAGGCGGACGCGGTCGTCGGCTTCGGCGGCTACGTGGCCCTGCCCGGCTACCTGGCCGCCAAGCGCCTCGGCGTGCCGATCATCGTCCACGAGGCCAACGCCCGCCCGGGCCTGGCCAACAAGATCGGATCGCGGTACGCGGCCCAGGTCGCCGTCTCCACGCCCGACAGCAAGCTCCGCGGGGCCCGTTACATCGGTATCCCGCTGCGCCGCTCCATCGCCACCCTCGACCGGGCCGCCGTACGGCCCGAGGCGCGCGCCGCGTTCGGGCTCGACCCGAACCTGCCGACCCTCCTGGTGTCGGGCGGCTCGCAGGGTGCCCGCCGCCTCAACGAGGTGGTCCAGCAGGCCGCTCCGTACCTCCAGCAGGCCGGGATCCAGATCCTGCACGCGGTCGGCCCGAAGAACGAACTGCCGCAGGTGCACCAGATGCCGGGGATGCCCCCGTACATCCCGGTACCGTACGTGGACCGGATGGATCTCGCGTACGCCGCGGCCGACATGATGCTCTGCCGCGCGGGCGCGATGACCGTCGCAGAACTCTCCGCCGTCGGACTGCCCGCCGCCTACGTCCCGCTGCCCATCGGCAACGGCGAACAGCGGCTGAACGCCCAGCCGCTGGTCAAGGCCGGCGGCGGACTGCTGGTCGACGACGCGGAGCTGACCCCGCAGTGGGTGCAGCAGAATGTGCTGCCCGTGCTCGCCGACCCGCACCGGTTGTACGAGATGTCGCGTGCCGCCAGTGAATTCGGCCGCCGGGACGCCGACGACCTGCTCGTCGGGATGGTGTACGAGGCGATCGCCTCGCGCCACCACTAGGACCGCACGAGGGAAGGCAGGGAGCGTGGCCGGACCGACGACCGCCGAGCGCGGTGAACGGCAGAAGCTGGAGTCCGGCCCGCCCCGGCCGCCCCTGCTGGGGCGGCTCCGCCGCCCTCGCGGGCTCGTGGTCCTCCTGGCCGTCGCGGTGTTGGCCGGGGCCGCCGCGGTGTGGGTCCTCTACGGCTCCTCGTGGCTGCGCGTCGAGCGGGTGTCGGTGTCCGGGACGCGCGTACTGACGGCCGCGCAGGTGCGGGAGGCGGCCGATGTCCCGGTCGGATCCCCGCTGGTGTCCGTCGACACGGACGTGATCGCGGCGCGACTGCGCCGTGAACTGCCCCGGATCGACTCGGTCGAGGCCGTCCGGTCCTGGCCGGACGGAATCGGTCTCGAGGTGACCGAACGAACTCCGGTCCTGGTTGTCGAAAAGGGTGCGAACTTCATCGAAGTGGACGCCCACGGCGTACGGTTCGCCACCGTCCCGAAAGCCCCGAAAGGCGTGCCCGCACTGGAACTGGCGGTGTCGCGACCCGCCGTACTGCGCCGCTTCCCGGCCGACCGGCTGGTGCGCGAGGCGGTACGGATCGCCCGGGACATCCCGGACGCCGTCGCCCGCGACACCCGTACCGTCAAGGTCCGTTCCTACGACGACGTCTCACTGGAGTTGAGGGGCGGCCGGACCGTCGCGTGGGGCAGCGACGAGAAGGGCCGGGCGAAGGCCAGGACGCTCCTTGCTCTCATGAAAGCCGATCCCGGGGCCCGGCACTTCGACGTAAGTGCCCCCACGGCGCCCGCCTCATCGAGGAGTTGACCCGTATCGGCGCAGGCCAGCACCCTGGTTGGGCAGTGTCGCGCCTGATCACATAGGGTGAAAAGAAAAAC
The DNA here is from genome assembly GCF_042889485.1 of Streptomyces sp. NPDC002580. NCBI lineage: Bacteria > Bacillati > Actinomycetota > Actinomycetes > Kitasatosporales > Streptomycetaceae > Streptomyces > Streptomyces sp. NPDC002580. The sequence goes on from NZ_JBIAQZ010000001.1 coordinate 1,108,369, forward strand.
GGGAGGTTCGGCGTGTTCGTTGAACGCGCGCCACTTGTCGACTTAGTGTCCTGTTCGGAAGAGTCCAAGGAACAGACACACTGGTAACCCTAAACTTCAGCGTTAGGGTTCGGGTCGGCGTTCGGACCGTCCCATTCGGCATCAGTCGTCGGATCGCGAACCTGCGAGGCGACGACACGTAACTCGAGGCGAGAGGCCTTCGACGTGGCAGCACCGCAGAACTACCTCGCAGTCATCAAAGTCATCGGTGTCGGCGGCGGTGGTGTCAATGCCATCAACCGGATGATCGAGGTCGGTCTCAAGGGCGTCGAGTTCATCGCCATCAACACCGACGCTCAGGCGCTGTTGATGAGCGACGCCGACGTCAAGCTCGACGTCGGCCGGGAACTCACGCGCGGCCTCGGGGCCGGAGCCAACCCGGCAGTCGGCCGCAAGGCCGCCGAGGATCACCGAGAGGAGATCGAGGAGGTCCTCAAGGGGGCCGACATGGTCTTCGTGACGGCCGGAGAGGGAGGCGGCACCGGCACCGGCGGCGCGCCCGTCGTGGCCAACATCGCCCGCTCGCTGGGCGCCCTCACCATCGGCGTGGTCACCCGCCCGTTCACCTTCGAGGGCCGGCGCCGCGCCAACCAGGCCGAGGACGGCATCGCGGAACTCCGCGAAGAGGTCGACACCCTCATCGTCATCCCGAACGACCGGCTGCTGTCCATCTCGGACCGCCAGGTCTCGGTCCTCGACGCCTTCAAGTCGGCGGACCAGGTCCTGCTCTCCGGTGTCCAGGGCATCACCGACCTCATCACCACGCCCGGTCTGATCAACCTCGACTTCGCCGACGTCAAGTCCGTGATGTCCGAGGCCGGTTCGGCGCTCATGGGCATCGGTTCGGCCCGCGGCGACGACCGCGCGGTGGCGGCGGCCGAGATGGCGATCTCCTCGCCGCTCCTCGAGGCCTCCATCGACGGCGCCCGAGGCGTCCTGCTCTCCATCTCCGGCGGTTCCGACCTCGGCCTGTTCGAGATCAACGAAGCCGCCCAGCTGGTCAGCGAGGCCGCGCACCCCGAGGCCAACATCATCTTCGGCGCGGTCATCGACGACGCCCTCGGCGACGAGGTGCGGGTCACCGTCATCGCCGCCGGGTTCGACGGCGGCCAGCCGCCGGCCAAGCGGGACAACGTCCTCGGTTCGGCCTCGGCCCGCCGCGAGGAGCCCGCTCCGGCGCGCCCCGCCGAGAGCCGTCCGTCCTTCGGTTCGCTCGGCAGCGTCACGCCGAAGGAGGCCGCCCCGGAGCCCGCTCCGGAACCGGTCAGCGAACTGCCGGTCTCCCCGCCGGTCCCGCCGTCCCGCTCCTACTCGGACAGCGCGGCCGAGGAACTGGACGTGCCGGACTTCCTGAAGTGATAGGACAGCGCTCCGAAACGAGCACCGCGGGCGGCGCCCACTTCGCCTTCACCGACAGGTGGGGCGGGGTGAGCGCCGTTCCGTACGAGGAGCTCAATCTCGGCGGAGCGGTCGGCGACGACCCCGACGCCGTCCGCGCGAACCGGGAACTGGCCGCCAAGTCGCTCGGGCTCGACCCGGCCCGGGTCGTCTGGATGAACCAGGTGCACGGGCCGGACGTGGCGGTCGTCGAGGGGCCGTGGGGCGCCTCGGAGCCCCCGTCCGTCGACGCCGTCGTCACGGTACGGCGGGGACTCGCGCTGGCCGTGCTCACCGCCGACTGCACGCCGGTCCTGCTGGCCGACCCCGTCGCCGGTGTGGTGGCCGCAGCCCACGCGGGCCGGCCCGGCATGGTCGCCGGGGTGGTGCCCGCGACCGTACGGGCCATGGTGGAGCTCGGCGCCGATCCGGCGAGGATCGTCGCCCGCACCGGGCCGGCGGTCTGCGGACGCTGCTACGAGGTGCCGGACGCGATGCGCGCCGAAGTGGCCGCCGTCGAGCCCGCCGCCCACGCCGAGACCAGGTGGGGGACGCCCGCGGTCGATGTGACCGCCGGGGTGCACGCGCAGTTGGAACGGCTCGGAGTGCGGGACCGGGAGCAGTCGCCGGTGTGCACGATCGAGTCGGGGGACCACTTCTCGTACCGACGGGACCGCACCACCGGGCGGCTCGCGGGCTATGTCTGGCTGGACTGATGGGGCATGACGGACCATAAGGCTCAAATCGCCGCAAATCTGGCGAATGTGGAACAGCGCATCGCGGCGGCCTGTGCGGCCGCCGGACGCAAGCGCGAAGAGGTGACCTTGATCGTGGTCACCAAGACCTATCCGGCGGGCGATGTGAGGATCCTGTCGGAACTCGGTGTGCGCCATGTCGCCGAGAACCGGGACCAGGACGCGGCGCCCAAGGCGGCGGAGTGTTCGGATCTGCCCCTGTCGTGGCACTTCGTCGGACAGTTGCAGACCAATAAGGTGCGCTCCGTCGTCGGTTACGCGGATGTCGTGCAGTCCGTCGACCGTTCCCGGCTCGTCACCGCCCTCTCGAAGGAGGCGGTGCGCGTGGAGCGCGAGGTGGGGTGCCTCGTCCAGGTCGCGCTGGACGCGCAGGAGGACGGCCGGGGTGAGCGGGGCGGTGTGGGGGTAGGCGGAATCGAGGAGTTGGCCGACCTCGTCGCGGGGGCCCCGGGTCTCAGGCTCGACGGACTGATGACCGTCGCCCCGCTCACGGGTGAGTACGCCGGGCGCCAACGGGACGCGTTCGAGCGGCTGATGGATTTGTCGACTGCCGTGCGCCGGGCTCATCCGGCTGCGAACATGGTCTCGGCAGGGATGAGCTCGGACCTCGAACAGGCTGTGGCGGCCGGGGCGACACATGTACGCGTCGGTACTGCGGTACTCGGAGTCCGACCCGGCCTCGGGTAACGTCGCCAAGAAGTCGGACCACAGCAGAAAATATGGTCATTTCCGCCAAAGGCGGGCATAACGACCTCGTGGATCGCGGGCACTTGGCAGTTCGTCAGCCGATCCACCACAGAGCGGAGGACTCAGAGCATGGCCGGCGCGATGCGCAAGATGGCGGTCTACCTCGGCCTCGTGGAGGACGATGGGTACGACGGCAGGGGATTCGACCCCGATGACGACTTCGAGCCCGAACTCGACCCTGAGCCCGAGCGGGACCGGCGACGGCACGAGCCGTCCCACCAGGCACATCAGACGCACCAGCCTCAACGGGACGAATCGGTGCGAGTGGTGCAGCCCTCCGCGCCGCGCGATCCCGTGCCGCATTCCGCTTCGCTCGCCGCGGAGTCCGGCCGTCCGGCGCGCATCGCCCCCGTGGCGTCCATCACACAAGAACGTCAAAGCATGGAGAAGAACGCCCCGGTGATCATGCCCAAGGTCGTGTCGGAACGAGAGCCGTACCGGATCACCACGCTGCACCCCCGCACCTACAATGAGGCCCGTACCATCGGGGAACACTTCCGTGAGGGCACTCCGGTGATCATGAACCTGACGGAGATGGATGACACCGACGCGAAGCGACTTGTCGACTTCGCGGCGGGTTTGGTGTTCGGTCTGCACGGCAGCATCGAGCGGGTGACGCAGAAGGTGTTCCTGTTGTCGCCTGCTAACGTCGATGTCACGGCGGAGGACAAGGCCCGCATCGCAGAGGGCGGGTTCTTCAACCAGAGCTGAGACGCAGGACCGGGAACACCGCATGGGAAACAGGGGAGAGGGACGCACGGATCATGAGCGTGGTCGGGCAGGTCTTCTACATCGCGCTGATGTGCTTCCTCATCGTGCTGATTTTCCGGTTGGTCATGGACTACGTCTTCCAGTTCGCCCGCTCATGGCAACCCGGCAAGCCGATGGTGGTCGTTCTGGAGGCCACCTACACTGTCACCGATCCACCGCTCAAGCTTCTGCGGCGGTTCATTCCGCCGCTGCGTCTCGGGGGCGTGGCGCTTGACCTGTCCTTCTTCGTGCTGATGATCATCGTCTACATCTTGATCACACTTTCGCAGAAGATGATGTGAGCGATGTGAGAGATGCGGTCTTGCCGAATGCCGACGACTACGTTGAGGTGAAGAGATGCCGTTGACCCCCGAGGACGTGCGGAACAAACAGTTCACGACCGTCCGCCTCCGAGAAGGCTATGACGAGGACGAGGTCGATGCCTTCCTCGACGAGGTCGAAGCCGAACTGACTCGCCTGCTGCGCGAGAACGAGGACCTGCGCGCCAAGCTGGCCGCTGCCACGCGCGCGGCCGCGCAGAACCAGCAGCAGCAGGGCATGCGCAAGCCGCCGGAGCAGGACCAGCAGGGCCCGCCGCAGGGTATGCGTGGGCCCGGCGCTCCCGTGCCCGCCGGCATATCGGGTCCGCCGCAGGGCATGGGTGGCCCCATGGGTGGTCCGCCCCAGCTGCCCAGCGGTGCTCCCGCGCTGCCCGCGGGCCCCAGTGGCCAGGGCGGCCCGCAGGGTCAGATGGGCCAGGGCGGTCCGATGGGTCAGGGTCCGATGGGCCAGGGCGGCCCGATGGGCCAGGGTCCGATGGGCCAGGGCGGCCCCATGGGCCAGGGTCCGATGGGCCAGGGCGGCCCCATGGGTCAGGGCCCGATGGGTCAGGGTCCGATGGGCCAGGGCCCCATGGGTCAGGGTCCGATGGGCCAGGGTCCCGGCGGTCAGATGCAGCAGATGCAGCAGATGGGCGGCCCGATGGGCGGTCCCATGGGTGGCCCGATGGGCGGTCCCATGGGTCACGGCCAGCAGATGCCCCAGCAGGGTCCCGGCGGCGACAGCGCCGCTCGTGTTCTCTCGCTGGCCCAGCAGACCGCTGACCAGGCGATCGCCGAGGCACGCTCCGAGGCCAACAAGATCGTGGGCGAGGCCCGGAGCCGCGCCGAGGGTCTGGAGCGCGACGCCCGTGCCAAGGCCGACGCCCTGGAGCGGGACGCGCAGGAGAAGCACCGCGTCGCGATGGGCTCCCTGGAGTCCGCCCGCGCCACGCTGGAGCGCAAGGTCGAGGACCTGCGCGGCTTCGAGCGCGAGTACCGCACGCGTCTGAAGTCCTACCTGGAGTCGCAGCTGCGCCAGCTGGAGACGCAGGCGGACGACTCGCTCGCCCCGCCGCGCACCCCGGCCGCCGCGTCCCTGCCGTCGTCCTCGGCGCCCTCCATGGCACCCGCGGGTGCCGGTGCGCCGTCCTACGGAAACCAGGGCATGGGCGGCCCGACGCAGGCGCCGCCGTCCTACGGCGGGCAGCAGCAGATGTCGCCCGCGATGACCCAGCCGATGGCTCCGGTGCGGCCCCAGGGCCCGTCGCCGATGCAGCAGGCGCCCTCGCCGATGCGCGGGTTCCTCATCGACGAGGACGACAACTGACGGCCGCTGGAACGCCTTAGGCGTCGGCAGCGTTCAGGGCGGGGCCCCCGGATTCCGGGGGCCCCGCCCTTTTGCGTCGTCCATGCGGGTCCGGCGCACGGCGGGTGGCGCGCCACCCGACGACGAAGGCCCGTGGCCACCAGGATCTCCTGGTGGCCACGGGCCTTCGGTGCGGGTTCCTGCTCCTCGTTACGCCTTGCGGAGGCGGAACACGAGGGACAGGCCCTCGTCGGTGAAGGGCTCCCTGTAGGTGCCGTCGGCCTCGCCCTGGGCGAAGTCGGTGGCGAGGACCTCGTCGGCGATGAGGGCCGCGTGCTCCGCCAGCGCCGAGACGACCGCCGGGTCGGTGGACGTCCAGCGGAGCGCGATGCGGTCGGCGACGTCGAGGCCGCTGTTCTTGCGGGCCTCCTGGATCAGCCGGATCGCGTCACGGGCGAGGCCCGCGCGGCGCAGCTCCTCGGTGATCTCCAGGTCGAGGGCGACCGTCGCGCCGGAGTCGGAGGCCACCGACCAGCCCTCGCGCGGGGTCTCTGTGATGATGACCTCGTCCGGGGCCAGGGTCACGGTCTCGCCGTCCACCTCGACCGACGCGGTGCCCTCGCGCAGGGCGAGGGACAGCGCTGCGGCGTCGGTCTCGGCAATGGCCTTCGCCACACTCTGGACGCCCTTGCCGAAGCGCTTGCCCAGCGCGCGGAAGTTCGCCTTCGCCGTCGTGTCGACCAGTGAGCCGCCGACCTCGGAGAGTGAGGCGAGCGAGCTCACATTCAGCTCCTCGGTGATCTGCGCGTACAGCTCGGGGTCGAGCGTCGCGAAGCCGGTCGCGGCGATCAGCGCGCGGGACAGCGGCTGACGGGTCTTGACGCCCGACTCCGCGCGCGTGGCCCGGCCGAGCTCGACGAGACGTCGTACGAGCACCATCTGCTTCGACAGCTCCGGGTCGATGGCCGAGAGGTCGGCCTCCGGCCAGGTCGACAGGTGCACGGACTCGGGGGCGTCCGGGGAGACCGGGACGACCAGGTCCTGCCAGACCCGCTCGGTGATGAACGGGGTCAGCGGGGCCATCAGCCGGGTGACCGTCTCCACGACCTCGTGCAGGGTGCGCAGCGCGGCCTTGTCGCCCTGCCAGAAGCGGCGGCGGGAGCGCCGGACGTACCAGTTGGACAGGTCGTCGACGAACGCCGACAGGAGCTTTCCGGCGCGCTGGGTGTCGTACGCCTCCAGAGCCTGCGTCACCTGGTCGGTGAGCGCGTGGAGTTCGGAGAGCAGCCAGCGGTCCAGGACCGGGCGCTCCGCCGGGGCCGGATCGGCCTCGCTCGGCGCCCAGTTGGTGGTGCGGGCGTACAGCGCCTGGAAGGCGACGGTGTTCCAGTAGGTGAGGAGCGTCTTGCGGACGACCTCCTGGATCGTGCCGTGGCCCACGCGCCGGGCCGACCACGGGGAACCGCCGGCCGCCATGAACCACCGCACCGCGTCGGCACCGTGCTGGTCCATCAGCGGGATCGGCTGGAGGATGTTGCCCAGGTGCTTGGACATCTTGCGGCCGTCCTCGGCGAGGATGTGGCCGAGGCACACGACGTTCTCGTACGAGGACTTGTCGAAGACCAGGGTGCCGACGGCCATCAGCGTGTAGAACCAGCCGCGGGTCTGGTCGATGGCCTCGGAGATGAACTGCGCCGGGTAGCGGCTCTCGAAGATCTCCTTGTTCTTGTACGGGTAGCCCCACTGCGCGAACGGCATCGAGCCCGAGTCGTACCAGGCGTCGATGACCTCGGGGACGCGGGTCGCCTTCAGGCCGCAGCCGTCCTGCGGGCACGCGAAGGTGACCGCGTCGATGTACGGGCGGTGCGGGTCGAGTTCGGACTGGTCGGTGCCGGTCAGCTCGGACAGTTCCGCGCGCGAGCCGACACAGGTGAGGTGGCCCTCCTCGCAGGTCCACAGCGGGAGCGGGGTGCCCCAGTAGCGGCTGCGCGAGAGCGCCCAGTCGATGTTGTTGTTCAGCCAGTCGCCGAAGCGGCCGTGCTTGACCGACTCGGGGAACCAGTTGGTCCCCTCGTTCTCCTCCAGGAGGCGGTCCTTGACGGCGGTCGTACGGATGTACCAGGACGGCTGCGCGTAGTACAGGAGCGCGGTGTGGCAGCGCCAGCAGTGCGGGTAACTGTGCTCGTACGGCACGTGCTTGAAGAGCAGGCCGCGTTCCTGGAGGTCCTCGGTGAGCTTTTCGTCCGCCTTCTTGAAGAAGACACCGCCCACCAGCGGGACGTCCTCCTGGAAGGTGCCGTCGGTGCGGACCGGGTTCACGACCGGGAGGCCGTACGCGCGGCAGACCTTGAGGTCGTCCTCGCCGAAGGCGGGGGACTGGTGGACCAGACCCGTACCGTCCTCGGTCGTCACGTACTCGGCGTTGACCACGAAATGGGCGGCCTCCGGGAACTCGACGAGCTCGAACGGACGTTGATACGTCCAGCGCTCCATCTCGGCACCCGTGAAGGACTCGCCGGTGGCCTCCCAGCCCTCGCCGAGCGACTTCTCGACGAGCGGCCGCGCGACGACGAGCTGCTCCTCGCCGTTCGTCACGACGACGTAGGTGACGTCCGGGTGGGCGGCGACCGCGGTGTTGGAGACCAGCGTCCACGGCGTGGTCGTCCACACCAGGAGCGAGGCCCGGCCGGCCAGCGGACCGGAGGTGAGAGGGAAACGGACGTACACGGAGGGGTCGACGATCGTCTCGTAGCCCTGGGCCAGCTCGTGGTCCGACAGGCCCGTCTCGTCGCGTGGGCACCAGGGCGCCACGCGGTAGTCCTGGACCAGCAGGCCCTTGTCGAAGATCTGCTTGAGCGACCACCACACGGACTCGATGTACTCGGGGTCCATGGTCCGGTAGGCGTCGTCGAGGTCGACCCAGTAGCCCATGCGGTTCGTCAGCTCGGTGAACGCGTCGGTGTGGCGGGTCACGGACTCGCGGCACCGGTCGTTGAACTCGGCGATGCCGAACGCCTCGATGTCCTGCTTGCCGGTGAAGCCGAGCTCCTTCTCGACCGCCAGCTCCACCGGGAGGCCGTGGCAGTCCCAGCCGGCCTTGCGGGCCACGTGATAGCCGCGCATGGTGCGAAAGCGCGGGAAGACGTCCTTGAAGACGCGCGCCTCGATGTGGTGGGCGCCCGGCATGCCATTGGCGGTGGGCGGGCCCTCGTAGAACACCCACTCCGGGCGGCCCTCGGACTGCTCGAGGCTCTTGGCGAAGATCTTCTGCTCGTCCCAGAAGTCGAGCACGGCGTGCTCGAGGGCGGGCAGGTCGACCTGGGCGGGTACCTGGCGGTACGACGGCGCTGTCATCGGCGAGCTTCCTCCAACGGACTTTCTGCCTTCCGTCGGAGGGACGAGAGCCTCGTTGCTACGGACGCCATGTGCGGCGCGCTCCCGCGGTACCACCCTCCTTGGCCCCCCGATGCGCCGTTCGCATCAGTGAGCCCCCTCATTGGGGTCGCGATACCGGGTCTACTGGCCCCAGAGGGGTGTTCTGCCGGCGGCTCCGGGGTGATCTTCGCGTCGCGCTCGCCCCCGGGCTTCCACCGTCCCCGGGTCGCTCCTGGCCGCGTACGCCGCTACTCGTCCCCATCCACGCTTCTCGCTCCGCCCAGTGTACGGCGGCACGGGGACGCCGGCCGACCGGTTTTCCCGGGCTCCGGCGCGGCCCGCGCGGTGACCCGAATGGCGAGGGGCGCGCGTCCGGATCCCGGGACGCCCGGCCCGGCGGATTACCCGGCGGGGAGTTGGGCACAACGCATGCAGACCGGCCGCGCGGGGCCGGCGCGGCGGGCGAATCGTGGGCGTGCCCCGTTGCCGCGGGTCAGAAGTCGATTTATCGTCCCAGCACGATTCGCGAGCGAGATCACAATATGTGAAGGGGCCGCGGCCATGGTGGCGAAGAAGACCGCCGTACAGCAGTCGGTGTCCGGCAGATCCACGAGCGCGGCGGCCAAGGACGTGGGTGGGAAGAAGAACGCGCAGGCAGCCCCCGCGACGGGCGAGGCCAAGCCGGTGAGGACGGCGTCCAGGACCGCGGCGCCGGCCGGGAAGTCACCGCCGGCCAAGGCGGCGGACAAGAAGGCGGCGCAGGGGACCGCCGACGGGACCTCGGCCGGCTCGAAGGCCGCGAAGGCCCTGAGGGCCGAGGACACCGCCTCGGAGGACGCCCCGGCGGAGGGCACCGCTTCGGAGGCGGAGTCCTCGAAGACGGCCGCGGCGAGAACGACGTCCGAGAGCACCCCGTCCGCGAAATCCGCGGCCACGAGGACGGCGGCCACGAAGGCGGCTGCCAAGAAGACCACCGCCAAGAAGGCCACCGCCGGGAAGTCGGCGACGGCCAGGAAGGCGGCGTCCGGGAGGTCGGCGTCGGGGAAGAGCACCGGCGCGGCCAAGAAGGCGGCCGCCTCCGCGGCCCAGGGAGCGGCCGAGGCCGCGAAGACGACGGGAGCCACGACGGTGGTTGCGAAGAAGACTCCTGGCACGGCCACGGCCGCGAAGAAGGCCACCGCGGTCCCCAAGGCGAGGCTCGCGGCGCTGGAGCCGGGTGAGCTCGCCGTGCGCCCGGGAGAGGCCCCCTGGACCCCGGAAGAGGTCGGGGAGGCGCGGGCCGAACTCCAGTCCGAGGCGTTGCGGCTGCGCGCCGAGATCTCGTCGTCCGAGGAGGCCCTCGCGGGCCTGATGCGGGACTCCGGCGACGGGGCCGGCGACGACGAGGCGGACACCGGCACGAAGAACATCACGCGCGAGCACGAGATGGCGCTCAACTCCAACGCGCGCGAGATGCTGGAGCAGACCGAGCGCGCCCTGGACGGCCTGGGAACGGGCACCTACGGGCTCTGCGAGAACTGCGGAGACCCCATCGGCAAGGCACGTATGCAGGCCTTCCCCCGCGCCACCCTGTGCGTCGAGTGCAAGCAGAAGCAGGAACGCAGGCACTGAGCCGAGGGCGGCGGGCGGGAGCGCGGACACCGGGGGCGGGCGCGGGGCGGGAGCGGCGCCGCCCCGCGGTGCCGGAGCGCTCCTGAGCACCGGGGCCCGGGAGGGCGTGCCGTACCCTCGTCCTCAGTCAGGAACCTAGGTCGAGGGACTCACTCACGTGGCAGAGGCGGAGCGCATCATCGGTACGCCGGACATCCCGGGGGCGGCGGGGGCCGAACCGGAGCAGTCCGACGGGAACGCGGCGGTGCCGGGCGACCGGTCCGGCGCCGACGGGCCGGACCGGGCCGAGCGGCCCAGGGGCAGGCGCAGGATCGCCGTGCTCTTCACGGTGGCCGTGCTGGCGTACGCCCTCGATCTCGTCAGCAAGATGATCGTGGTGGCGAAGCTGGAGCACCACGACTCGATCGAGATCGTCGGGGACTGGCTGAAGTTCGAGGCGATCCGCAACGCGGGCGCCGCCTTCGGATTCGGCGAGGCGTTCACGATCATCTTCACGGTGATCGCGGCTGCTGTGATCGTCGTCATCGCCCGGCTCGCCCGCAAGCTCTACAGCGTGCCGTGGGCCATCGCCCTGGGCCTGCTGCTGGGTGGCGCGCTCGGCAACCTCACCGACCGGATCTTCCGCTCGCCCGGCGTCTTCGAGGGCGCGGTCGTGGACTTCATCGCGCCCAAGCACTTCGCCGTCTTCAACCTCGCCGACTCGGCGATCGTCTGCGGCGGCATCCTGATCGTGCTGCTGTCCTTCCGGGGCCTCGACCCGGACGGCACGATCCACAAGGACTGAGGACGGCCCTCGGGGCCGTAGCGCGGGTCGCCCCACGGGCGGCCAGGACCCGTGCGGGAGCCCGCCGGGAGGCCCTCCACGGGCACGGGCGTTCGGGCGGTGGTCCGGCGGTGTCCGAGCCGTCCGGCATACTCGACGGGTGAGCACCGTTCCCGAGATCCGCACCCTGCCCGTACCCGACGGCCTGGAGGGCGAGCGCGTCGACGCCGCCATCTCCCGCATGTTGGGCTTCTCCCGCACCAAGGCCGCAGAGCTCGCCGCGGCGGGGAAGGTCACGGTCGACGGCTCGGTGGTCGGCAAGTCCGAGCGCGTGCACGGCGGCGCCTGGCTCGAGGTCGAGATGCCGCAGGCCCCCGCGCCCGTGCAGATCGTCGCCGAGCCCGTCGAGGGCATGGAGATCGTGTACGACGACGACGACGTGCTCGTGATCGTCAAGCCCGTCGGCGTGGCCGCGCACCCCAGCCCCGGCTGGTCCGGCCCGACCGTCATCGGCGGTCTCGCGGCCGCCGGCTACCGGATCTCGACCTCCGGCGCCGCCGAGCGCCAGGGCATCGTGCACCGCCTCGACGTGGGCACCTCGGGTCTGATGGCGGTCGCCAAGTCCGAGCACGCGTACACCTCGCTCAAGCGCCAGTTCAAGGAGCGCACGGTCGACAAGCGCTACCACGCGCTCGTGCAGGGCCACCCGGACCCGACCAGCGGCACCATCGACGCGCCCATCGGACGCCACCCGAACCACGACTACAAGTGGGCGGTCACGGCCGAGGGCAAGCCCTCCGTCACGCACTACGACCTGATCGAGGCGTTCCGCGCCGCCTCCCTGCTCGACATCAAGCTGGAGACCGGGCGCACCCACCAGATCCGCGTCCACATGGCCGCCCACCGCCACCCCTGCGTCGGTGACCTGACCTACGGTGCCGACCCCACGCTCTCCAAGCGCCTCGGTCTCACCCGTCAGTGGCTGCACGCCGTGCGGCTCGGTTTCGAGCACCCCGCGGACGGGCGCTGGGTTGAACTGGCGAGCGACTACCCCGAGGACCTCCAGCGGGCGCTCGACAAGGTCCGTGAGGAGAGCAACGCGTGAGCGGCGGCCCGGGCGACGGGGCGGCGAACACCTCCCCGGTGGCGCGGGACGTCGCCTACGAGGTCCGGATCGCGGAGGACACCGCGGACCGTGAGGCCTGCTTCTCGGTGCGCAAGGACGTCTTCGTCGCCGAGCAGGGTGTCCCGGAGGACATCGAGTACGACGCGTACGACCCCGGTGCCCTGCACGTGCTCGCCGTCCGCGAGGACGGCGTGCCGCTCGGCACCGGACGCCTCCTGGAGGGCGAGGCGGCCGCGGCGAAGGTCGGCGGGGATCCGGCCGTGGGCTCGCTCGGGCGGCTCGCCGTGACGCGCGCGGCCCGCGGGCTCGGCGTCGGCGCCGCGCTCGTCCGCGCCATCGAGGACGCGGCACGCACACGTGGTCTGGCCGCCGTGGACCTGCACGCGCAGACCCACGCGCTGGGGTTCTACGAACGGCTCGGATACGTGCCGTACGGGCCGGAGTTCCCGGACGCCGGAATGCCGCACCGCGCGATGCGCAAGGCCCTGTGAGCGGGGATCGTCACAGCGGCGTGGCACGCTTGAGGTCTGGATCGCCCTGATCGTCTAGACCCCGCCGGAGCGCTGACCGTGGATCAGTTGGCCCTGCTGTTCGTGTTGTTGCTCGGGGCCGTGATCAGTGTCCCGGTGGGAGAGCGGTTCGGGCTTCCCGCACCGGTCCTGATGACCTTGCTCGGCATGGTGCTGGCCGTGCTGCGGTTCGTCCCCAACGTGGACATCCCACCGGATCTGATCCTGCCCGCGCTGCTGCCGCCGCTGCTCTACGCGGCGGTACGGCGCACCTCGTGGAGACAGTTCACCGCCAACAAACGGCCGATCTTCCTGCTCGCGGTGGCCCTGGTGTTCGTCACCACCCTGGCCGTGGCGGCCGTCGCGAGTTCGATCGTGCCCGGCCTGCCGCTCGCGGCCGCCCTGGCGCTCGGCGCGCTGGTGGCACCCCCCGACCCGGTCGCGGCGACCGCCGTCGCCGGACAGCTCGGGCTGCCGCGCCGGCTGGTCTCGATCCTGGAGGGGGAGGGGCTCTTCAACGACGTGACGGCCATCGTGCTGTACCACGTCGCGATCGCCGCCGCCGTCAGCGGGAGCTTCTCGCCCTGGCGGGCCGGACTCGACCTCGTGCTCTCCGCCGTCGTCGCCCTCGTCGTCGGCGTCGCCCTCGGCTGGGCCGCGAACAAGCTGATGACGATGCTCGGCGACACCACGCTCCAGATCGGGCTGACCCTGCTCGTGCCGTACGCCGCGTACGTGATGGCCGAGGAACTGCACGGCTCGGGGGTGCTCGCCGTGCTCGTCGCCGCCCTGTTCCTCGCGGAGTACGCCACCGACGCCGACGACGTGATGACCCGTCTCGCCGGGTCGACCGTCTGGGACGTGGTGGACACCCTCGTGACCGGTGTCGCCTTCGGGCTCATCGGACTGGAACTCCACAACGCGATCCGTACGGCGGAGGGGCGGTGGGGCGAGATGCTCGGCTGGGCCGCCACGATCGTGGTCGTGGTCGTGTTCGTACGCCTGGCGTGGCTGCTGCCCGCGACCTGGCTGACCAAGCGGCTGCACGCCAAGCGGGACTACGACGAGGAGATCCCGACGTCGTGGCGGGAGACCGTGGTCATGTGGTGGGCCGGGATGCGCGGGGTCGCCTCGGTGGCCCTGGCGCTCGCGATCCCGCTGGAGATGGACGACGGGTCGCCGTTCCCGGACCGGGACGAGATCGTGTTCATCGCCTTCGGAGTGATCATGGCGACCCTGGTGCTCCAGGGACTCACCCTGCCGTGGCTGGTCAGACGGCTCGGGGTACGGGCCGACGAGGACGTCGAGAAGGCCTTCGAGAAGGAGCTGGCGGTGCGGGCCGCGAAGGCCGCGAAGCGGCGCCTGCGGGAGATCGAGGACGTGGAGGAGCTGCCGGAGGAGCTCTCCGAGCAGTTGCTGCGCCGGGCCTTCGAGATCGGGGTGAGGATCAGCCCCGACATGGGGGACGAGGAGCGGCGCGAGGCGCACGAGCAGCGGGTGCGACGGCTCCGGCGGATGCGGCGGATCCAGGCGGAGATGATGAGCGCGGCCCGGCACGAGGTGCTGGCCGCGCGGAGCGAGCCCGGGGCCGATCCGGAGATCGTGGACCGGGTCCTCAGACACCTCGACGTACGCAGCCTGCGCTGATCCCCCGTCCGGACCGTCTCGCCCCGGTCGTCCCGCCTCGGCCGTCCCGCCCGGTCCCGACGGCCTCGGGTGACTCGCGCGGCTCGGGGTGTTCCGTGAGGCGGGGCCGCCGGGGCCTGGGGAGGGTGGGGGCCAGCGAGCGCAGGAGGCCGGGGCAGCCGGGGATCAGCCCCGGCCGGGGCCCGTCCGGGGCGGTTCGTGGAGGTGGTGGCGGTGGTGCGCGTGGGCCGCCACCCCGTCCGCGCCGTCCGGGTCCGCCTGCCCCGGGAGCCGTGTCCGTCCGGGAGGCAGGACGGCCTCGGCGGTGTTGACGCGGGGGAGCGCGTAGGGGTGCCGCTCCGTCAGCCAGCGGATCAGCTGCTCGCGGACCGTGACCCGTACCGTCCAGATGTCGTCCGCGTCCTTCGCCGTGACCAGGGCGCGCACCTGCATGGTGTTCGGTGTGGAGTCGGTGACGGCGAGGCCGTAGTCGCGGCCGTCCCAGGCGGGGCACTCGCGCAGGATGTCGCGCAGTTTCTCGCGCATCGCCTCCACCGGAGCGGAGTGGTCGACGTGCAGGAAGACGATGCCGGTCATCTGGGGGGTGCCGCGCGACCAGTTCTCGAACGGCTTGGACGTGAAGTACGAGACCGGCATGGTGATCCGGCGCTCGTCCCACGTCCGTACGGTCAGGAACGTCAGGGTGATCTCCTCGACCGTGCCCCACTCGCCGTCGACCACCACGGTGTCGCCGAGCCGCACCATGTCGCCGAAGGCGATCTGCAGTCCGGCGAAGAGGTTCGCGAGCGTCGACTGGGCGGCGACACCGGCGACGATGCCGAGGATTCCGGCCGAGGCCAGCAGTGACGCGCCGGCCGCGCGCATCGCCGGGAAGGTGAGCAGCATCGCGGCGATCGCGACCACCCCGACGACCGCGGTGACCACCCGCTGGATCAGCGTGACCTGGGTACGGACCCGGCGGACCCGTGCCGGATCGCGGTGGGCGTTCGCATAGCGGCTGTACGAGGTCTCGACGACCGCCGTCGCGATGCTCACCACGAGCCACGCGGCGGCCCCGATGAGGATCAGGGTCAGGGTCCGGCCGATGCCGGTCCGGTGTTCCACCAGCAGCTCCGCCTGGTCGTACGAGCCTCTGAGCAGAGCCGCGAACAGGACCAGCTGGAAGGGGACGCGGCCGCGGCGGAGCAGTCCCCACAGGGAGGTCTCCGTGTGCCGGTCGGCGGCCCGCCGCAACAGGCGGTCCACGAACCACTCGATGAGCAGCGTGAGCACGACCGAGCCGCCGACGACGATCACCGGACGCAGTACGTTCTCCATGCCTGAGAACGTAACCGGCCATGGGCGGTCATGAACATGTGTTCTCCGGAGCGAACTGGGTATCCCTGGCGCCCTGCACGGGGTGGGGTCGCGGCCCGGCGCTGTCGGTGCCGGCTGGCACCATGGGATCCATGAACATCATGCTCTTTCACTCGACCTACGGTCTCCGGCCGGCGGTGCGCGCGGCCGCGGACCGGCTGCGGTCCGCGGGACACGAGGTGTGGACGCCCGACCTCTTCGAGGGGCGCACCTTCGAGACCGTCGAGGAGGGCATGGCCTTCAACGACGAGATCGGCAAGGACGAGCTGCTCAAGAGGGCGGTCCTGGCGGCGGCGCCCTATTCCGAGCGCGGTCTGGTCTACGCGGGATTCTCCCTCGGCGCCTCGGTCGCGCAGACCCTGGCCCTCGGCGACGAGAAGGCCGTCGGCCTGCTCCTGCTGCACGGTACGTCGGACATCGCCGAGAGCGCGTCGGTGGACGAACTGCCGGTCCAGCTGCACGTCGCCGAGCCCGACCCGTTCGAGACGGACGACTGGCTGAGCGCCTGGTACCTCCAGATGCGCAGAACCGGGGCCGAGGTGGAGATCTACCGGTACGGGGGCGCGGGGCACGTCTACACGGACCCCGACCTGCCCGACTACGACGCGGAGGCGGCCGAGGCCACCTGGAAGGTGGCACTCGGCTTCCTCGACAGTCTTCAGCCGTAGCCCGTAGCCCGTAGCCCGTGGTCAGGGTCCTGGGGGCTCGTGGCTACACCGGGTCGTAGGTCCGCTCGACCTTCTGGGTGCCGCTGCGGGTGCGGTACGAACGCGCCCAGGACGACGTCGCGTTCGCGTCCGCGCGGTCGGACAGGACGTAGTAGTCCATCTGCGCGCGGCCGGCGGTGATGTCCAGGACGCCGTAGCCGTGCCGGTCCGTGTCGACCCAGTGGACATGGCGGTTGGCCGCGCGGATGACCGGGGCGGCGACGGCCGATACGACGCCCTCGGGAACCTTGACGATGTCGTCGAGGTTGTCGGAGGTCATCGAGGTGACCACGAACTCCGTGGCGGCGGACGCGGACAACGGGTACGTCCCGGCGTCCACCGGCACGTCGTTGGCCCAGGCCATGTGGATGTCACCGGTCAGGAACACCGTGTTGCCGATGGCGTTGGAGCGCAGGTGCGCCAGCAGTTCGCGGCGGTCGTCGGTGTAGCCGTCCCACTGGTCGGTGTTGAGGGCGATGCCCTCCTGCGGCAGGCCGAGCAGTTTGGCGAGCGGCTTGAGCAGGTCGGCGGAGAGGGAGCCCACCGCGAACGGCGAGATCATCACCGAGTTGCCGACCAGACGCCAGGTGGTGTCCGAGGACGCGAGCCCGGACTTGAGCCAGTCGAGCTGGGCGCGGCCGGTGAGCGTACGGTCCGGGTCGTCGACCGAGCCGCTGGCCGTGGACGCCTGCTGCGACCTGAAGGAGCGCAGGTCGAGCAGCGAGAGGTCGGCGAGCCTGCCGAAGCGCAGCCTGCGGTACGTGGTGCCGGCGATCGCCGGGCGGACCGGCATCCACTCGAAGTAGGCCTGCTTCGCGGCGGTCTGACGGTCCGGCCAGGCGCCCTCGGCACCCTCGGTGTGGTTGACCGCGCCGCCCGACCAGGAGTTGTCGGCGAACTCGTGGTCGTCCCAGATCGCGACGACCGGCGCCTTGTGGTGCAGGGCCTGGAGGTCGGGGTCGGTCTTGTAACGGCCGTGCCGGGTGCGGTAGTCGGCCAGGGTGAGGATCTCGTTCGCGGGGGCGTGCGGCCGGACGACCGTGCCGCGGGTGCCGTACTCGCCGGACTTGTACTCGTAGATGTAGTCGCCGAGGTGCAGCCAGGCGTCCAGGTCGTTCCGCGCGGCGAGGTGGCGGTACGCGGAGAAGTAGCCGGCCTCCCAGTTGGCGCAGGAGACCACGCCGAAGCGCAGGCCGGCCACGGAGGCGTCGGCGGCCGGGGTGGTGCGGGTGCGGGCGACGGGCGAGTCGGTACCGCCGGCGGAGAAGCGGAACCAGTAGTCGGTGGCCGGCTGGAGGCCGCGGATGTCGGCCTTGACGGTGTGGTCGGAGGCGGCCGTCGCGACGGTGGAGCCCTTGGCGACGATCGTGGTGAACGCCTTGTCCCTGGCGACGGTCCAGCTCACCTCGGTGTCCGGGCCGAGCCCGGAGCCCGGTATCGCCCGGGAGTCGGGGGTCACCCGGGTCCACAGCAGAATGCCGTCGGGCAGCGGGTCGCCGGAGGCGACGCCGTGCAGGAAGGCGGGGGCCTCGGCGGCGCGGGCGGGCAGGGCGGCCGTCAGCGGACCGGCGAGGGCGACGGTGGCGGCCGCGGCCTTGACGACCGTACGGCGGCGGGGGGCACGGGAGTTGAGGGTTCCCGTGGAATCGGTTGATCTCTGTCGACTGGTCACGGGCGATGAGGTTACCGAGCAGTACAAGCCAAGAGCGGGCGAACTGGAAAAGTTCGCCCGCTCTTCGGCTTTTCGCCGCTCGGGTCACTCGGACCACTCGGGTCGCTCAGGTCCCTCGACCGTCGCGCCGGACGGCCGGGAGAGCGCCCGCGACGCCGGTCAGGCCTTGACGGCCGCGTCGATCGCCGTGGTGAAGTCGGCGACCGTCATCGTCACGTTGCCGTCCGGGCCGGTGAGCTTCTTGCCGTCCATCACCAGGCTCGGCGTGCCGGTGACCTCGTCCTTGTTGTCGTCGAAGGTCTTCGACATGGCCATGGCCCAGGCGTCGTAGGTGCCCTTCTTGACCGCGTCCTGGAACTTCGCGTTGCTCTTCAGGGCGGAGACGGTGTTCGCGACCTTGATCAGGTAGGCGTCGTCCTTGAACGTGTCCTTCGTCTCCTCCGGGTGCCACTTCGCCGAGTACAGGGCGGTCTTGTACTCGAGGAAGGCCTCCGGGCTGACGTTCAGCGCGGCGCCGAGGGCGCTGAGCGCGTTCTTGGAGCCCTCGCCGCTGCCGTTGTTGTCGATGAACGTGGCGCCGATGTACTGGATCTTGAACTTGCCGGCGTCGAGGTCCTTCTTGACGGTCGGGCCGACGGTCTGCTCGAACTGGGCGCAGACCGGGCAGCGCGGGTCCTCGTAGAGCTTCAGGGTCTTCTTGGCGGTGTCCTTGCCGATGACGACCGTGGTGCCCTTCGTGCCCGTGGTGTTCGCCGGGGCGACGACCTTGGCGTCCTTCATGCCCTCCCAGTAGGTGGGCTTGTTGTTCTGCACGACGGCGTAGCCGATGCCGCCCGCTATCGCGAGGACCGCGACGAGGGAACCGGCCACGATCGCCTGGCGCCTGATCTTGTCGCGCTTGGCCTGCCGCTCGCGCTCGACGCGCAGCCTCTCGCGCGCCGCCGTCTTCGACGACTGGCTGTTCCGCTTGCTCATGGTGGTGATCTCCATCAGGGACGCGCACGTGGTCGTACGCGGAATACGTATGGGGGACTGTCGGTGCTCAGCGCTGGGCCCAGGACCGTGTCCGAGCGCGGTGTCCGCGCCCGGTCGCCCGCGGCTCCTGGGTCCTCGCCCGGGAGCCGGTCCGGGAGCGGCGGCTCAGGCCGTAACGGCCGGGCGGGGCGGTCCGCGTCGTCCCAGGGAGTGCACGAACAGGTGGGTGCGGGCGGCGGCCGACCGGCGCGCGGTGCGCGGCAGCGGACGGGCCGGGGCGAGCCGCACCGTCACCGAGGCGACCGCGAGCAGCAGCGGCCGGAAGGTCGAGGCGGCCACGGCGCGCAGCAGCTGGTCCAGGGCGCGCTCCCCGCGGCGCAGCCAGAAGGCGGCGAGCAGGCCGACGGCGACGTGCGCGCCGAGCAGCAGCCAGGCGGCGCCCGGACCGGCGTGCGCGAGCAGGGCGGCCGCGCGGTCGGGCGTGCCGCCGGTCACCCGGGACAGCGGGGTGCCCACACCGCCGCCGCACAGCACGTCGAGGCCGACCGAGTGCAGCGGGCCCGCGACCGGGCCGCCGGCCCGGCCGTAACAGACCTGCTGGCCCGTGGTGAACACGGTGTCGGCGGCCAGTTCCAGCGGGATCAGCAGGGCCGCGATCCGGCCGAAGCCCCGCTCGCGGCCCGCCAGCGCGAAGGCGAGGGCGAAGACGGCGGCGGCGATCGCGGCCACCGTGGAGAGCGGCAGGGGCACCCGGGACAGCAGCACGTGCGACGCGGCGGAGAGGGTCACGACGACAGCCGTGAACACCGCCGCGCGAACGGCTCTGAGCTGGGTCCCGGATATGTCCATGGCGGAGGCGAGTCTCCCACGCGCTCCCGTAAGCGTCCCCTAAAGGGTTCCTGTGCGGTACGGGAGCGTCGTGAGGAGCGTGGTCGCGCGGGGCCCTACAGACCCGGGATACGGCCGTTGCGGAACAGGTCCACGAAGATCTGGTGGTCGCCGCGCGCTCGGGTGCCGTACTCGTGCGCGAAGTCCACCAGGAGGTCGGCGAAGCCGTCCTCGTCGGCCGCGATGGCCGCGTCGATGGCCCGCTCGGTGGAGAACGGCACGAGCTCCGAGTGGCCGCTCTCGTCGTCCGCCGCCGCGTGCATGGTGGCGGTGGACCGGCCGAGGTCCGCGACGACCGAGGCGATCTCCTCGGGGTCGTCGATGTCTCCCCAGTCCAGGTCCACCGCGTACGGCGAGACCTCGGCGACCAGCTGGCCGGCGCCGTCCAGCTCGGTCCAGCCGAGCCACGGGTCGGCGTGCGCCTGGAGGGCGCGCTGCGAGATCACCGTGCGGTGGCCCTCGTGCTGGAAGTACCCGCGGATCGCGGAGTCCGTGACGTGCCGGGAGACGGCCGGGGTCTGGGCCTGCTTGATGTAGATCACGACATCGTTCTCCAGGGCGTCGCTGTTGCCCTCCAGAAGGATGTTGTACGACGGCAGACCGGCCGAGCCGATGCCGATGCCGCGGCGCCCCACGACGTCCTTCACGCGGTACGAGTCCGGGCGGCTCAGCGAGGACTCCGGGAGTGTCTCCAGGTAGCCGTCGAAGGCCGCGAGGACCTTGTACCGGGTGGCGGCGTCCAGCTCGATGGAGCCGCCGCCCGGCGCGAAGCGGCGCTCGAAGTCGCGGATCTCGGTCATCGAGTCGAGGAGCCCGAAGCGGGTCAGCGAGCGGGCGTCGCGCAGCGCGTCCAGGAGCGGGCCCTCGGCGGTCTCCAGGGTGAAGGGCGGCACCTCGTCGCTCTTGGCGCCGGTGGCCAGGGCGCGGATGCGCTCGCGGTAGGCGGCCGCGTACACCCGCACCAGCTCGGTGATCTGCTCGTCGCTGAGCGCCTTCGCGTAGCCGATGAGGGCCACGGAGGCGGCGAAGCGCTTGAGGTCCCAGGTGAAGGGGCCGACGTAGGCCTCGTCGAAGTCGTTCACGTTGAAGATCAGGCGGCCCTGGGCGTCCATGTACGTGCCGAAGTTCTCGGCGTGCAGGTCGCCGTGGATCCACACGCGCGAGGTGCGCTCGTCCAGGTACGGGCCGCCCCGCCTCTCCTGGGCGAGGTCGTGGTAGAAGAGCGCCGCGGTGCCGCGGTAGAACGCGAAGGCGGAGGCCGCCATCTTGCGGAACTTCACACGGAACGCGGCCGGGTCGGCGGCCAGGAGCTCGCCGAAGGCGGTGTCGAAGACGGCGAGGATCTGCTCGCCGCGTTGCTCGGCGCTGAGCTGCGGGACCGACATCGCTGGGTGCCTCCTGGTGCAGGTGGTGCGTGACATGAACGGGACGGGCGCGCCGCCCCGGGACTTAGGGGTCCGTCCACTTCCAACGGACGAAGATACGCGGGAGTGCCCGGGTTCCGGCGGCGGACGTCGCCCCGGGACCCTGCCCCCACACGAAGGTACGGGTGATCCTCCGCCGAGTGTCAGTCCCTCGTCATAGACTTCGACGCTGACCCCCCAGACTGTCCGCAGCCTGTCACCGATGGTTCTTCCTGGAGGCCGAAACCGTGTCGAAGCCGCCGTTCACGCACCTGCACGTCCACACCCAGTACTCGATGCTGGACGGTGCCGCGCGGCTCAAGGACATGTTCGACGCGTGCAACGAGATGGGCATGTCCCACATCGCGATGAGCGACCACGGCAACCTCCACGGGGCCTACGACTTCTTCCACACGGCGAAGAAGGCGGGGGTCACCCCGATCATCGGCATCGAGGCGTACGTCGCCCCGGAGTCCCGTCGCAACAAGCGCAAGATCCGCTGGGGACAGCCGCACCAGAAGCGCGACGACGTGTCCGGTTCGGGCGGCTACACGCACAAGACGATCTGGGCGGCGAACCGGACGGGCCTGCACAACCTCTTCAAGCTCTCCTCGGACGCCTACGCCGAGGGCTGGCTCCAGAAGTGGCCCCGGATGGACAAGGAGACCATCTCCCAGTGGTCGGAGGGGCTCATCGCCTCCACCGGCTGCCCCTCCGGCGAGCTCCAGACCCGGCTGCGCCTCGGCCAGTTCGACGAAGCCGTGAAGGCGGCCTCGGAGTACCAGGACATCTTCGGCAAGGACCGGTACTTCCTGGAGCTGATGGACCACGGCATCGACATCGAGCGCCGGGTCCGCGAGGACCTGCTCCGGGTCGGCAAGAAGCTCGGCATCCCGCCCCTGGTGACGAACGACTCGCACTACACGTACGCGCACGAGGCGACGGCCCACGACGCCCTGCTGTGCATCCAGACCGGCAAGAACCTCTCCGACCCGGACCGCTTCCGCTTCGACGGCACCGGCTACTACCTGAAGTCGACGGACGAGATGTACGCGGTCGACTCCTCGGACGCCTGGCAGGAGGGCTGCGCCAACACCCTCCTGGTGGCCGAGCAGATCGACACGACCGGCATGTTCGAGGCGAAGAACCTCATGCCGAAGTTCGACATCCCCGACGGCTTCACCGAGGTCACCTGGTTCAAGGAGGAAGTCCGGCTCGGCATGGAGCGCCGCTTCCCCGGCGGCGTCCCCGAAGACCGCCAGAAGCAGGTCGAGTACGAGATGGACGTCATCATCCAGATGGGGTTCCCGGGGTACTTCCTCGTCGTCGCCGACTTCATCATGTGGGCCAAGAACCAGGGCATCGCGGTGGGCCCGGGCCGCGGCTCGGCGGCCGGCTCGATCGTCGCGTACGCCATGGGCATCACCGACCTCGACCCGATCCCGCACGGTCTGATCTTCGAGCGGTTCCTCAACCCCGAGCGCGTCTCCATGCCCGACGTCGACATCGACTTCGACGAGCGTCGGCGCGTCGAGGTGATCAGGTACGTGACCGAGAAGTACGGCGCCGACAAGGTCGCCATGATCGGCACGTACGGCAAGATCAAGGCGAAGAACGCCATCAAGGACTCCGCGCGCGTACTGGGCTACCCGTACGCGATGGGCGACCGGCTCACCAAGGCGATGCCCGCCGACGTCCTCGGCAAGGGCATCGACCTGAACGGCATCACCGATCCCAAGCACCCCCGCTACGGCGAGGCGGGCGAGATCCGCGGGATGTACGAGAACGAGCCGGACGTGAAGAAGGTCATCGACACCGCCAAGGGCGTCGAGGGCCTGGTCCGGCAGATGGGCGTCCACGCCGCGGGCGTGATCATGTCCAGCGAGCCCATCGTCGACCACGCTCCCATCTGGGTGCGGCACACCGACGGCGTGACCATCACCCAGTGGGACTACCCCCAGTGCGAGTCGCTGGGCCTGCTGAAGATGGACTTCCTGGGCCTGCGCAACCTCACGATCATGGACGACGCCATCAAGATGGTGAAGGCCAACAAGGGCGTCGACCTGGAGATGCTCGCCCTCCCGCTGGACGACCCCAAGACCTTCGAACTCCTCTGCCGCGGTGAAACCCTCGGCGTCTTCCAGTTCGACGGCGGGCCGATGCGCTCGCTGCTCCGCCAGATGCAGCCCGACAACTTCGAGGACATCTCCGCCGTCTCGGCCCTCTACCGGCCGGGCCCGATGGGCATGAACTCGCACATCAACTACGCGGAGCGCAAGAACAAGCGCCAGGAGATCACGCCGATCCACCCCGAGCTGGAGAAGCCGCTCGAAGAGGTGCTGGCCGTCACCTACGGCCTGATCGTCTACCAGGAGCAGGTCCAGAAGGCCGCCCAGATCATCGCCGGGTACTCGCTCGGCGAGGCCGACATCCTGCGCCGCGTGATGGGCAAGAAGAAGCCCGAGGAACTGGCGAAGAACTTCACCATCTTCCAGGCCGGAGCCAAGAAGAACGGGTACAGCGACGAGGCGATCAAGGCCCTGTGGGACGTCCTGGTCCCCTTCGCCGGCTACGCCTTCAACAAGGCCCACTCCGCCGCGTACGGACTGGTCTCGTACTGGACCGGCTACCTGAAGGCGAACTACCCGGCCGAGTACATGGCCGCGCTGCTCACCTCGGTCAAGGACGACAAGGACAAGTCGGCCGTCTACCTGAACGAGTGCCGGCGCATGGGCATCAAGGTGCTGCCGCCGAACGTGAACGAGTCCGAGCAGAACTTCGCCGCCCAGGGCGACGACGTGATCCTCTTCGGCCTCTCGGCCGTCCGCAACGTCGGTACGAACGTCGTGGAGTCGATCATCCGCAGCCGCAAGGCCAAGGGGAAGTACGCCTCGTTCCCCGACTACCTCGACAAGGTCGAGGCGGTCGCCTGCAACAAGCGCACGACGGAATCGCTGATCAAGGCGGGCGCCTTCGACACGATGGGGCACACCCGCAAGGGCCTCACCGCGCACTTCGAGCCGATGATCGACAACGTGGTGGCGGTCAAGCGCAAGGAGGCCGAGGGCCAGTTCGACCTCTTCGGGGGCATGGGGGACGAGGACACCAGCGAGCCCGGCTTCGGACTCGACGTGGAGTTCACCACCGACGAGTGGGACAAGGTCTACCTGCTCGCCCAGGAGCGCGAGATGCTCGGCCTGTACGTCTCCGACCACCCGCTCTTCGGACTGGAGCACGTCCTGTCCGACAAGGCGGACGCGGGCATCTCCCAGCTCACCGGCGGCGAGCACGCGGACGGCGCGGTCGTGACCATCGGCGGCATCATCTCGGGCCTGCAGCGCAAGATGACCAAGCAGGGCAACGCCTGGGCGATCGCCACCGTGGAGGACCTCGCGGGCTCCATCGAGTGCATGTTCTTCCCGGCGACGTACCAGCTGGTGTCGACCCAGCTCGTCGAGGACGCGGTCGTCTTCGTCAAGGGGCGCCTCGACAAGCGCGAGGACGTGCCGCGGCTGGTCGCGATGGAGCTCCAGGTCCCGGACCTGTCGAACGCGGGCACCAACGCGCCCGTGATCCTCACCATCCCGGCCCTGAAGGTCACCCCGCCCATGGTCAGCCGGCTCGGCGAGATCCTCAGCCACCACAAGGGCGAGAGCGAGGTCCGCATCCGGCTCCAGGGCCCGAGCCGGACCACCGTGCTGCGGCTCGACCGGCACCGGGTGAAGCCGGACCCGGCGCTCTTCGGCGACCTGAAGGTGCTGCTCGGCCCGTCCTGCCTGGCCGGCTGACACCCGCAGCAGCCGCACACCCGCAGTACCCGCAGCACCGGCACGGCCCCGCGAAGGCCGGGCGACGGCACACAGCACCGAGGGGCGCATCCGGTACCGGATGCGCCCCTCGGTTTTCTCAAGGGCTCAACAGCCCGCGCCGTGACCTCAGTTGTGGCCGAAGCGCTTCTGGTGCTTACGGGCAACATCAGCGGGGCTGCCCTGGGCCTGCGACATCGTCGACTGCTGTGCCTGCGCCGACGACCGCTGTGCCTGCTCCTGCGCACGCTCGGCCTGCGAGGAGCGGTCCTGCTGGCCGCCCTGCTTGCGATTCTTGTTCTTGGCCATGGTGATCTGCCTCCTGAGGGGGATCTAGGGGCCAGGGCCGCGACCAGATTCACATAGGCTGGCAAGCGGCGCATTTCGTAGAATTACCGTGCGTAACAAGACCTGTCGGCAGGTGTTCCCCCGATCCGCCACGCCGAAGATCGAGTTCCGGCCGTTAACCTCCGTGCGGTCGGGCAGACTCCAAGGAAGCCCGAAGCAAACCTCCCGGAAAGAGGGTGGATCGCGTGGACCGCTGCATCGTCCTGGTGGACGCCGGGTATCTGCTCGGGGCCGCCGCGAGCCTCCTCGCCGGGGAACCCTCGCGATCCCGGATCACCGTCGACCACGCGGCCCTCATCCAGGGCCTGCGCGAGCGCGCCGAGTCCGACACGGAACAGCCCCTGCTGCGCATCTACTGGTTCGACGGCGCCCCCGACCGCGTCCCGCAGCCCGAGCACCGCAGGCTGCGCGTGATGCCGCGGGTGACGGTGCGCCTGGGCGCGCTGACCCGCAGCGACGGGCGGTGGGCGCAGAAGGGCGTGGACGCCGCCATGCACGCCGAGCTGACCGAACTGGCGCGCAACCGGGCCTGCTCCGACGTGGTCCTCGTGACCGGGGACGGTGATCTGCTGCCGGGCATGATGGCCGCCAAGGAGCACGGCGTCGCCGTACACCTGTGGGCGGTGCAGGCCGCGGACGGTGACTACAACCAGTCCGAGGACCTGGTGGCCGAGGCCGACGAGCGACGGGTGCTCGACCGGACCTGGATCACCAAGGCGGTCCGCGCCAAGGACCTCGGCGGGATCTGCGCGCCCTCGCCGGTGCCGCGCCCGGAGATCG
Source organism: Streptomyces sp. NPDC002580 (assembly GCF_042889485.1). Lineage (NCBI taxonomy): Bacteria > Bacillati > Actinomycetota > Actinomycetes > Kitasatosporales > Streptomycetaceae > Streptomyces > Streptomyces sp. NPDC002580. Next base: position 1,134,629 of record NZ_JBIAQZ010000001.1, read on the forward strand.
CCGCCATCCTCTCCGCGCCGCTGCCCGAGTCCGCGCTCGCGGCGGCCGCCGAACGCTCCGCCCAGGAGGCCGAACACCACCAGGCGGCGGAATCGCAGAACGGCACCCAGGAGCGGCTGCCCGCCGCCAAGGGTGTCCCGACCCCCAAGGACCTGGCCGCGCTGCGCGGACCGGGCACCCACGCCGCCCAGCACCCCGCTAACGCGACGCTGCGCTGGTCCTCGGACAAGGGCTGGGTCGACCGGCCCGGCGGCGCCATGGAGTCCCCGGAGGCCGCCGCCCTGCCCACCCTCGCCCAGCTCACCTCCGCGGAGCAGCGCTGGGCGGACCGCGAGGAGGACATCACCACGGTCGGGGGTGATCCCTTCGAGGTCGGGCAGGTCTTCGCACGCCGCTGGATGGGGCGCCTCACCGACCCGGGCCACATCCAGAAGCTGTCGGCGATGTACCCGCGGGTCCCGCACCGGGTGGACGGCGAACTGCTCCGCTACGCGGCCCGTTTCGGCCTGCTCGCGCACAAGGACGACCAGATCGACGAGCACGACCGGTACGCGATCCGGGCCGGTTTCTGGCGGGAGATCGATGTGCGCACGGCGGCGGAGCACGCCCCCGTGGGGGACTGATCCGAGGCCGTCGGTGAAGGCGCGCACAGACCTTCGCCCGGGGCCCGCCGCCGCCCCGAGCGCATAACGGGGCATCGGACCCCGTACTCTCGTCCTTCGTGAGTACGCGCACGGCACAGGCAGTCTCGAACGGGCACAGGGGCGATGTCGTGTGCGCCGTGCGAGGTCTCACCAAGACCTATCCGGCGGTCCGCGGCCGCCGGGGCACCCCGGCGACACCCGAGGTCAGGGCCACCGACGCGGTGGATCTGGACATCCGCCGGGGCGAGATCTTCGGCCTCCTCGGACCGAACGGCGCCGGCAAGTCCACCCTCGTACGCCAGCTGACCGGGCTGATGCGGCCCGACGGCGGCGCTGTCGAGATCCTCGGGCACGACATCGTCCGCCATCCCGAGCGGGCGGCCCGGATCCTCGCCTACCTCGGGCAGGAGTCCACGGCGCTGGACGAGCTGACCGTGTCCCTCGCCGCCGAGACGACCGGGCGGCTGCGCGGGCTCGACCTGCGCTCGGCGCGCGCCGAGCGGGACGCCGTCCTCGACGAGCTGGGTCTGGCCCAGTTCGCCTCCCGGCCCCTGAAGAAGCTCTCCGGCGGGCAGCGCAGGCTCGCCTGCCTCGCCGCCGCGCTCGTCGGCCGGCGCCCGCTGCTGGTCCTCGACGAGCCCACCACCGGCATGGACCCCGTGGCCCGGCGTGCCGTCTGGGCCGCGGTCGACCGGCGCCGCGCGCAGCACGGCGCCACGGTGCTGCTCGTCACCCACAACGTCATCGAGGCCGAGACGGTCCTGGACCGGGTCGCCGTCCTCGATCGAGGACGGGTCATCGCCTGCGACACCCCGGCCGGGCTCAAGGAGCGCGTCGCGGGCGAGGTGCGGGTCGAACTCGTCTGGCGCGAGAGCGCCCCGCTGCACGTCCCCGAGGTGGCCGCGCTGCGGGACCGGGCCGTCGAGGCGGGCCGCCGCTGGACGCTGCGGCTCGCGCCCGAGGAGGCCCGCGCGGCCGTGGCCACGGTCACCGGCGGGGCCGCCTTCGCCGCGCTCGACGACTTCACGCTGGCCACGCCGAGCCTGGAGGACGTCTACCTGGCACTCGGCGGCCACGCGACGCAGGGACTGGTGAAGGCGTGAGCGTCCGGGGCGTGGAATCCGTACGGGAGAAGGGCGTCGTACGTGTGCGGAATCAGGACGGCTGCCGGACCGAAGGGGAGCAGTTCGACGTGAGTGTCGTACCCGCTGAGATGCTGGCGGGCAGCGTGCTGCCGCCGGCCGAGCACGTCGAGGGCCTCGAAGGCCCCGAGAGCGCCGGCGGTGCCGCGGAGCTGGGGCCGCGGGCGCGGCTGTGGCCGTCGCTGGCCGCCGTGTACCGGGCCCAGCTCTCCCGGGCCCGTGTCGCGCGCATCCCGCTGCTGTTCGTGGCCACCTTCCAGTCCATCGGCATCATGATCATGATGCGCGGGGTGGTGGACGGCGGCGCCGAGGCACGGGCCGTGGTGGCCGGGTCGACCGTCCTGGTCGTGGCCTTCGTCGCCCTCAACCTGCTCGCGCAGTACTTCGGGCAGCTGCGGGCGAGCGGCGGGCTCGACCACTACGCGACGCTGCCGGTGCCGCCGGCGGCCGTCGTGCTCGGCGCGGCGGCGGCGTACGCGTCCTTCACCGTGCCCGGCACCGTCGTGACCGCCGTGTTCGGGTGTCTGCTCTTCGGGCTGCCGCTGGCCCATCTGTGGGTGCTGGCGGCGGTCGTCCCGCTCGCGGGCGTCGCGCTCGCCGGGCTCGGGGCGGCCTTCGGGCTGCTCGCGCCGCGGCCCGAGCTCGCCACCCTGCTCGGTCAGCTGGGCATGTCCGCGGCCCTGCTGCTGGGCGTCCTTCCGGCCGACCGGATGCCGGCCGTGGTGCGGTACGCCCGGGACCTGCTGCCGTCGACCTACGGTGTCGAGGCCTTCGCGCGCACCTTCGGCGCGCATCCCGACTGGATGGCCGTCCTCGGTGATCTGGCCGTCTGCGCCGGCGTCGGGGTGGCCTCCCTGGCCCTCGCGGCCTGGGCCTACCGCCGGGCGGCCGTCCGGTGACGCGGCCGACGGCGGGGCCTGGCACGATGTCAGGGTGACCGCTCCGCTGACTCCACCTCCGCCGCCGCACGAACAGTCCCCGCAGGACCGGCGGGAACCGCACCCCGGCCGGCCGGCTCCGCCCGCTCCCGGCTCCGGGCAACCGGGGTACCCCGTGTACCCGGCCGCGTACGAGGCCTCCTACGCACAGGACGGACCCGGGATGAAGGCCGAACTGCGGGAGGCCGCCGTGATCACGGTCGCGGTCGCGCTCGCGGGGGCGCTGCTCGGGGTGCTCTGGTGGTGGCTGGCCCCGCACGTGCCGCTGATCGCGGACGACAGCGCCGTGTACCTCAAGGACACCGAGGGGGAGCAGGCCATCGGTGTCGATGGAACGTTCACTCTGCTCGCGCTGGGCTTCGGGGCGCTGAGCGCCCTCGTCGTGTTCCTCGTCCGCAGGCGCGGCGGTGTTCCCCTGGTGATCGGGCTCGCCGTCGGCGGCCTGCTGGGATCGCTCCTGGCCTGGCGCCTCGGGATATGGCTCGGGCCCACACAGGACGTGATCGCGCACGCCAAGGCCGTGGGCAAGGGCGTCACGTTCTCCGCGCCGCTGAAGCTCGGGGCCAAGGGCGCGCTGCTCGCGTGGTCCTTGAGCGCCCTGGTGGTCCACCTCGGCCTCATGGCGCTGTTCGGCCCCCGGGACCCCGACCCGTACGAGCAGTACGCCTACCCGGCCAAGTCGCCGGAGCCGCCCGCCGCGTAGGGCCTGACCGGCCGGGCACCGCGGGAGCGGCCGCCCGGCCTGCGCGGGGGCGGGGTGGATCACGCCGGACGGCGACCGTGGTTCGAGCGGCCCTTCCTGACACGCCACTTGCGTTTCCGCGTTTTCTTCGACATGTCCCTCGTACTTAACCGAGGACGGGGCGTCCGTCGAGTGGTCACGCGCGCCCGACGGGAGCGGACACCGCCTCCGTGAGCTTCGCCAGATCGGCGGGGGAGAGTTCGACCTCCAGGCCGCGGCGGCCCGCCGAGACACAGATCGTGGCGTGGCCGGCCGCCGAGGAGTCCAGCACCGTGCGGAGCCTGCGGCGCTGGCCGAGCGGCGAGATGCCCCCGCGGACGTACCCCGTCGTCCGCTCGGCCGCCGCCGGGTCGGCCATCGCGGCGCGCTTGCCGCCCACCGCCGTGGCGAGGGCCTTGAGGTCCAGGGAGCCCGCCACCGGGACGACCGCGACCACGAGCGCGCCGTCCACGTCCGCCACCAGCGTCTTGAAGACCCGCTCCGGCGACACGCCCATCGCCTCGGCGGCCTCCTCGCCGTACGAGGGGTGGGACGGGTCGTGCTCGTAGGCGTGCACGGTGTACGGGACGCCCGCCTCCGTCAGCGCCACCGTCGCCGGGGTGCCGCCGGACTGCTGCTTCTTGGGCTTCTTGGCCATCGACCTTCTCGCATGCGTCAGTTCAGGCTCGTCGGGCCGCGCGTCAGGTCCGACGCCGGCAACGACGGCAGATTACGGATGATGGCCGTCTCCGCGCGCAGCAGTTTCAGCTCCTCGCGCAGCCGGGTCGCCGTGTCGGAGGCCTGCAGCAGCCGTTGTCTGGCCGGTACGTCCAGCATCACGGCGGCCGCGACCAGGTAGGACACGACCGCCGGTTCGTCCGGCAGGTCCGCTCCGGTCGACAGCGAGCGTTCCCGCGCCCCGGCGAGCCGCTTCTGGTACTGGCGGAAGGCGCGCAGGACGCCCTCGGCGAGCGCGCCGGCCTCGTCGCCGGGATCCTCCGGGAGTTCCTCCAGCTCGGCCGTCAGGAAGGCGCCGGAGGTGTCGACCGACAGGAGCCGGACCCGGGTCGTGCCCGTCGCCAGCACCTCGAAGCTGCCGTCGGCGCGCTCGCGGACGGTCGCCGCGTCCGCGACGCAGCCCACCTCGTGGAAGGCCTTGAGCGGATCGTCGCCGAAGCCGGCGGCGGGCCCGCGCTCGGGCACGGCCGTCTGGTCCGGCATGCCGGGCGCGGTGGGCGAGACCTCATGGCCGTCGCGGATGGCCACGACGGCGAAGCGGCGCGGTTCGTCCTCGGGGGTCTTGAGCAGATCGCGCATCATCGCGCGATAGCGCTCCTCGAACACGTTCAGAGGAAGCACGAGCCCGGGGAACAACACCGAGTTCAGGGGGAAGAGCGGGAGCCGGACGGTGGTCACGACGCGAAAGCCTAATGGTCGCCGGAGCGGGCGCGTCCGCCGTGCCCACTCCGCGGATGCGGACCGGCGCCCGGAGCTCCCAGCGGAAGCCCCGAGGCGACCTCCAGACGGACGCCGTCGCGCAGTTCCAGGAACTGGCCGAGCGGGTCGTCGGAGACCCGGTCCCAGGGGAACGAGGTCGCGTAGGGGCCGATGAGGCGCAGTTGCTCCAGGGCGTCCTGCCAGCGCTCCAGCCGGACCAGGACGTACGTCAGCAGGTTGCGCACCTCGGCGGGCCACGGATCGGCGGCGGCGTACGACGCGGAGAGCGCTATCGCGAGGTCGGCCGCGGCGTCCAGGCGTTCGCGCGGCACCCCGGGACCGCCGCCCTCGGTCAGGTAGGCGAAGGCCGCGCGCACCGGCAGGGCCTGCACCAGGGAGCCGGGCAGCGCGTCCTGCGCGGCCGGCTCGGCGAAGTCGAAGCACTCCCTGTGCGAGCCGTACCAGGCGGCCGAGAGGTACTGGAGGGCGGCCACGTGGCAGCCGTAGTGGTGCGGGGAGCGCCGGACGGCCTGGGCCCACAGCCGTTCGAACCAGGTGTGCCCGGCGTTCGTGCCGCGGGCGTGGTCGAGCGCGATCCGCCACGGCACCGGGTCGCGCGGGTCGCCCTCGGCGGCGGACGTGATCATCGGGCCGGCCTCGCGCAGCAGTTCGATCCGGGCGGGCGACTCCCAGCCGCGGCGGATCGTCAGCTCGGCCCGGACGAGCAGGCCGTCGGGATCGTGCGGGTCGGCGGCCCGCCACTCCTTGAGCCAGGTGTCGCGGTGGCGCGCGAAGGCGGCGAGGCGCATGACGTACCGGTCGCGGTTCTCCCACTCGGCGGACTCGCGCGTGGCGGCCAGCAGCTCGGCCACCGGGGCGTACTCGCCCCGGGCCGCCGCGACGAGGGCGGGGCCCAGTCGGCCGTCGGGCGCGTCGAGCAGTATCTCGTCGTCGGCCGGCAGTCCGGCGGCGAGCAGTGAGGTGTTCCGTGCCATCCGGGCCGTACGGAGGAGAGCGCGCAGCAAAGCCATGGTGTCGACCATTGAAAACCGCAGGTCGGAGCAGTACCAGAGGCGCATGGTGACGCTTTCGTAACCATGGATTGGTTGCGCGGCTCGCGGTCAAGGAAAGGTAAAGTGCTCGTGGAGATCCTGTGTGCGGTGGTCGTGCTGCGGCTCGCGGCGGCGGTGAGCGGGCCGGGCGGGCCGGGCGGCGGCCGCACCGGGCGCCGTACCCCGCCGTCCCGCTCCCGGCGCTCGCCCTCGCCGCGCTCCCCGGCGCCCGCCGTTCCGGGTGCCCCGGGTCAGCCGCGCCGCAGCAGCCGGGTGGCGCCCGCCGCCACCGTCGTCGCCAGGACCCAGCCCAGGAGGACCACCACCGCGGCCAGCCACTGCCAGCCGCCGTGCAGCTGCCAGACACCGGCCTGGCCCAGGTCGATGACCGGCAGCAGCAGGTCCAGGGCGAAGAGCGAGGCGTTCCACGGGGGATCCCCGTCGCCGTTGACCGGGGTGTGGCCGGCGTGCGAGAAGGCGATCGTGGTCGCCGCCCACAGCACGGCCATCCAGAGGGCGGCCCGGCCGGGCCGGTACCCGTAGGCCACCGTCAGGTCCTGCGCGTAGCCCCAGAGCTTCGCGGCCGGCGGCAGGGTCTCGCGGCGGCGGCGCTGCTTGGCGAGCAGCACCTCACGGGCGTCCTCGTCCTCACCGGAGTTGCGCAGCACGGTCGCGAGGCGCTCGTACGGCTCCGGGTTGTACTCGGCGGTCGCCGCCGCCACCCACTCCACGCGCCGGGCCAGCGGGAAGGCGCCCTGCGGGACCAGGTTCTCGTACGTGAAGCCGCCCATGTGCAGGCTGCCGGGCGCGGGCCAGCTGGACGCCCGGTCGACGAGGTTGACGATCCGCGCGCCGGACAGCACGACCTTGCCGCGCTCGGGCCGCTCGCCGAGGAAGCGCAGCTCGGGTGTCTGGACCCGGAGCAGCGACAGCTCCTGGTCGTCGTCGAAGGTGAAGCGGGCCCGGTCGAAGTCGACCGCGTCACCGAACCGCCCGTCGTCCAGGCGGATGCCGCCCTGGCACTCGAACCGTTGCACCAGCGTGCCGCGCGCCGGGGTGGTGCCGCCGGTCGTCAGCGGATTGCCGAGACCCGCGGGGGTCATGTACAGCGTGCGGTTGACGGTCAGCTGGGGGGCGTTGAGGGCGAGCCGGGTGTACGGGTTGCTGAGCCTGCTGCCGCGCAGGCTCAGCGAGACTCCCACCGTGGCGCCGCGCAGACTCAGCTCACCGTGCGACTCGAGCATCTCGGCCTGGAGGTCCTGCCCGATGGTCATGCCGTCGCCGGTGATCGAACGCCCCCGCCGGTCCCGGTAGACCACGGCCTGGTTGAGCAGCAGATCCGTGCCGATGTGCGCGTCGGTCAGCCGGACCCCGTTGTGGAAGCGGCAGCGCGGCAGATGCAGATCGCCCTCGGTGTGCAGCCGGGCCGCCTCCAGACGCGGCACCGCGCAGTCCACCAGCCGCACGGTCTTGAACCGCGCCTCCGGCAGCAGGACCTCCTTCTCGAAGCGGCACCCCTTCAGCTCCACGTACGGCACGACCGTGCCGCCCGAGAGATCGAGCACATCGGTGATCCGTACGCCGGTCAGTTTCAGGGAGGCGACCCGGCCCTGGAGGGCGGGCGGCCCGTCGAGCAGCAGCCAGGCCACTATCCGGGCCCGGACGCTCCGCTCGGGCCCCCAGGGATGGCCGCCGTGCGGATCGTCGACGGTGGTGTCCCCGCCGCGCAGGTCGTACACGCTGCCGTTGCGGAAGGCCTGCCACATCCCGGCCTCGGCGGCGGTCAGTTCGTCCGGCAGGTCCCCGGTACGGAGGCCGGCACCCTCGGTCACGTCACGTCCCTTCCTCCCCAGCTACTCGCGGGTTTCGTACATTCGTGCAATGCCCGCTCAGTGACGGCCCGAACGCTACTGGTGACGAGGATCTTCCGCGGAACCGAAGGTGTCTTGTATCAGCCATTGATACGGGCGTCCGGCGCCCCTGCGCCGTCTGAGAGAATTGAGTCCGTGATCTCCCGAATCGATCTGCGCGGTGACGCCCTCCCCGAGGGCCCCGCCCTGCGCGACCTGCTGCCTCGAGCCGAATTCGACGTCTCGGCCGCCCTGGAGAAGGTGCGACCGATCTGCGAGGCAGTGCATCATCGGGGCGACGCGGCGCTGATCGACTACGCGGAGAAGTTCGACGGAGTGCGGCTGGAGTCCGTACGGGTTCCGGCCGGGGCCGTCGCCGAGGCCCTGGAGGGACTCGACCCGGCCGTCCGCGCGGCCCTGGAGGAGTCCATCCGCCGCGCCCGTCTCGTCCACCGCGCACAGCGCCGGACCGCCCACACCACCCAGGTCGTCCCCGGCGGCTCGGTCACCGAGAAGTGGGTGCCCGTCGACCGGGTCGGGCTGTACGCGCCCGGCGGCCGGTCCGTCTACCCCTCGTCCGTGATCATGAACGTGGTCCCCGCCCAGGAGGCCGGGGTCGGGTCCATCGCGCTCGCCTCCCCGGCCCAGGCCGGCTTCGGCGGCCTGCCCCACCCCACGATCCTCGCCGCCTGCGCCCTGCTCGGCGTCGACGAGGTGTACGCGGCCGGCGGTGCCACAGCGGTCGCGATGTTCGCCTACGGCACCGAGTCCTGCCCGGCCGCGAACATGGTCACCGGCCCCGGCAACATCTGGGTCGCCGCCGCCAAGCGCTACTTCACCGGCCGGATCGGCATCGACGCCGAGGCCGGACCGACCGAGATCGCGGTCCTCGCCGACGACACCGCCGACCCGGCGCACGTCGCCGCCGACCTGATCAGCCAGGCCGAGCACGACCCGCTGGCCGCCGCCGTCCTGGTCACCGACTCGCCGGCCCTCGCGGACGCCGTGGAGAAGGAGCTGGAGCCGCAGATCGCGGCCACCAAGCACATCGAGGACCGGATCGTCCCCGCCCTGCGCGGCAGGCAGTCCGCGATCGTCCTCGTCGACGGCATCGACGAGGGCCTGCGGGTCGTCGACGCGTACGGCGCCGAGCACCTGGAGATCCAGACCGCGGACGCGGCGGCGGTCGCCGACCGGGTCAGGAACGCCGGAGCGATCTTCGTCGGCCCCTGGGCCCCGGTCTCCCTCGGCGACTACGCGGCGGGCTCCAACCACGTCCTGCCCACCGGCGGCTGCGCCTGCCACTCCTCGGGCCTGTCCGTCCAGTCCTTCCTGCGCGGCGTCCACATCGTCGACTACACGAAGGACGCGCTCGCCGACGTCGCCCACCACGTGGTGACGCTGGCGGAGGCGGAGGACCTGCCCGCGCACGGCGCGGCCATCAAGGCCAGATTCGTCGGAGACGAACACGTGTCGCGCGGCTGGAAGGTACCTGAGGGCAAGTGACCGGCATCGACGATCTCCCCGTACGGGACGAACTGCGCGGCAAGACGCCTTACGGGGCGCCCCAACTGGACGTCCCCGTACGGCTGAACACCAACGAGAACCCCTACCCGCTGCCCGAGCCGCTCGTCGAGCGGATCGCCGAGCGGGTCCGCGAGGCCGCCCGCGGGCTCAACCGCTACCCCGACCGGGACGCGGTGGAGCTGCGCACCGAGCTGGCCGCCTACCTGACGAAGACCGGCAGGCACCTGGTCACCACCGAGAACGTGTGGGCGGCCAACGGCTCCAACGAGGTCATCCAGCAACTGCTCCAGACCTTCGGCGGACCCGGCCGCACCGCGATCGGTTTCGAGCCGTCGTACTCGATGCACGCGCTCATCGCGCGCGGCACGGGAACGGGCTGGATCTCGGGCCCCCGGGGCGAGGACTTCACCATCGACCTCGCCGCCGCCGAGCGGGCCGTCGCCGAGAACCGGCCGGACGTCGTCTTCATCACCACCCCCAACAACCCCACGGGCAACGCGGTTCCGCGCGAGACGGTCCTCGCGCTCTACGAGGCCGCGCAGGCGGCGAAGCCGTCGATGGTCGTCGTCGACGAGGCGTACGTCGAGTTCAGCCACGGCGACTCGCTGCTCCCGCTGCTGGAAGGACGGCCGAATCTCGTCGTCTCCCGGACGATGTCGAAGGCCTTCGGCGCGGCGGGGCTGCGCCTCGGCTATCTCGCCGCGCACCCCGCGGTGGTCGACGCCGTGCAGCTCGTACGACTGCCGTACCACCTGTCGGCCGTGACCCAGGCGACCGCGCTGGCCGCCCTGGAGCACACCGACACCCTCCTCGGGTACGTGGAGCAGCTGAAGGCCGAACGGGACCGGCTGGTCGCCGAACTGCGCGCGCTCGGCTACGAGGTGACCGACTCGGACGCGAACTTCGTGCAGTTCGGGCGGTTCGCCGACGCCCACGCCGTCTGGCGGAAGATCCTCGACCGGGGCGTCCTGGTCCGGGACAACGGCGTACCGGGGTGGCTGCGGGTCTCCGCCGGAACCCCCAAGGAGAACGACGCGTTCCTCGACGCGGCACGTGAACTGACGAACTGTGTGCGGGACCTCCCCACACCCCCGAAGGAGCAGAGCGCATGAACCGCGTAGGACGCGTGGAGCGGGTGACGAAGGAGACGTCGGTCCTCGTCGAGATCGATCTCGACGGCTCCGGCAAGGTCGACGTGGCCACCGGCGTCGGCTTCTACGACCACATGCTCGACCAGCTCGGCCGGCACGGTCTGTTCGACCTGACCGTGAAGACCGAGGGCGACCTGCACATCGACTCGCACCACACGATCGAGGACACCGCCCTCGCGCTCGGGGCGGCGTTCAAGCAGGCGCTCGGCGACAAGGTCGGCATCTACCGCTTCGGCAACTGCACCGTCCCGCTGGACGAGTCGCTCGCCCAGGTGACCGTCGACCTGTCCGGCCGCCCCTACCTCGTGCACACCGAGCCCGAGAAGATGGCGCCGATGATCGGCGAGTACGACACGACGATGACCCGGCACATCCTGGAGTCCTTCGTCGCCCAGGCCCAGATCGCGCTGCACGTGCACGTCCCCTACGGGCGCAACGCGCACCACATCGTGGAGTGCCAGTTCAAGGCGCTGGCCCGTGCCCTGCGTTACGCCTCCGAGCGCGACCCGCGCGCCGCCGGCATCCTCCCCTCCACGAAGGGCGCGCTGTGACAGGCCTCTCCAGCATCCTGATCGTCGTCGGCCTCTTCCTCGCCGGCGGGATCTACTCGTTCGTCAAGCAGGACATGCCCAGGAGTCTGGTCGTGCTGCTCTCCATCGGCGCCGCGATGTGTCTCGTCGCGGGCGTCATGCGGCTGGAGGTGTGGAGTTGAGCGGCGCGTCCAAGAAGGTCGTCGTCTTCGACTACGGATTCGGGAACGTCCGCTCCGCCGAGCGCGCCCTCGCGCGCGCGGGCGCCGAGGTCGAGATCACCCGCGACTTCGACACCGCGATGAACGCGGACGGGCTGCTGGTTCCGGGCGTCGGTGCCTTCGCCGCCTGCATGCGCGGGCTCAAGGAGGCGCGCGGCGACTGGATCATCGGCCGCCGGCTGTCCGGCGGACGCCCCGTCATGGGCATCTGCGTCGGCATGCAGATCCTCTTCACCCGCGGCATCGAGCACGGTGTGGAGACGGAGGGCCTGGACGAGTGGCCCGGCACGGTCGGGCCGCTGGAGGCCGACGTCGTCCCCCACATGGGCTGGAACACCGTCGACACCCCGGCTGGCTCCGAGGCCTTCGCCGGCCTCGACGCCGACGCGCGGTTCTACTTCGTCCACTCCTACGCCGTCCACGACTGGTCGCTGGAAGTCGGCAACCCGCTGCTGCGCGCACCCCTGGTGACCTGGTCCACGCACGGCAAGCCCTTCGTGGCGGCCGTCGAGAACGGCGCCCTGTGGGCCACCCAGTTCCACCCCGAGAAGTCCGGCGACGCCGGAGCCCAGCTCCTCACCAACTGGATCGGAACACTGTGAGCAAGCTCGAACTCCTCCCCGCCGTCGATGTCCGCGACGGCCGGGCCGTCCGTCTCGTGCACGGCGAGTCCGGGACCGAGACCTCCTACGGCTCCCCGCTGGAGGCCGCCCTGGCCTGGCAGAGCGCGGGCGCCGAGTGGCTGCACCTCGTCGACCTGGACGCCGCGTTCGGCACCGGCGACAACCGCGCGCTGATCGCCGAGGTGACCGGGGCGATGGACATCAAGGTCGAGCTGTCCGGCGGCATCCGCGACGACGACACCCTCGCCGCCGCGCTCGCCACCGGCTGCACCCGGGTGAACCTCGGCACCGCCGCCCTGGAGACCCCCGAGTGGGTCGCCAAGGTCATCACTGAGCACGGCGACAAGATCGCGGTCGGTCTCGACGTCCGCGGCACGACCCTGCGCGGCCGCGGCTGGACCCGCGACGGCGGCGACCTCTACGAGACGCTGGCACGCCTCGACTCCGAGGGCTGCGCGCGCTACGTGGTGACGGACATCGCCAAGGACGGCACGCTCCAGGGCCCGAACCTGGAGCTGCTGCGCGACGTGTGCGCGCGGACCGACCGCCCGGTGGTCGCCTCCGGCGGGGTGTCCTCGCTGGACGACCTGCGCGCCATCGCCGAACTCGTGCCGCTCGGCGTGGAGGGCTCCATCGTCGGCAAGGCCCTGTACGCCAAGGCGTTCACCCTCGAAGAGGCGCTGGCGGCGGTATCCCGGTGAGCGCAGTACGCCGCGTCTCGACCGGCGCGCCCTGGGAGGACACCTTCGGTTACTCCCGCGCGGTGGAACTGCCGAACGGCCTGGTTCTGGTGTCCGGCTGCACGTCCGTGGTCGACGGCCAGATCGCCGAGGGCGACCCCTACGAGCAGGCGCTCAACTCCTTCCGCGTCGCGTTCGACGCGCTGGAGCAGCTCGGCCTCGGCCGCGACGACGTCGTCCGCACGCGGATGTACATCACCCATGCCCGGGACGTGGAGGCCGTCGGCCGCGCCCACAAGATGCTGTTCGACGCCGTCCGTCCCGCCGCGTCCATGATCATCGTCGCGGGTCTGGTGGACTCGCGGCTGGTGGTCGAGGTCGAGGTGGAGGCGTTCCGTTCCGGCGAGGACACCCCCGAACCCGTGGAGGAGCGGTCATGACCCTTGCGGTCCGAGTGATTCCCTGCCTGGACGTGGACAACGGCCGGGTCGTCAAGGGCGTCAACTTCCAGAACCTGCGGGACGCGGGCGACCCCGTCGAGATGGCCAAGGTGTACGACGCCGAGGGCGCCGACGAGCTCACCTTCCTGGACATCACCGCGTCCTCGGGCAACCGCGAGACCACGTACGACGTGGTGCGGCGCACGGCCGAGCAGGTCTTCATCCCGCTGACGGTCGGCGGCGGTGTCCGCACCGCCGAGGACGTCGACAGGCTGCTGCGGGCAGGCGCCGACAAGGTCGGCGTCAACACGGCCGCCATCGCCCGGCCGGACCTCATCCGGGAGATCGCGGAGCGGTTCGGCCGGCAGGTGCTCGTGCTGTCGGTGGACGCGCGCAGGACCGAGGGCGGTTCCTTCGAGGTGACCACCCACGGCGGCCGCAAGGGCACCGGCATCGACGCCGTCGAGTGGGCCCACCGGGCCGCCGAGCTGGGCGCGGGCGAGATCCTGCTCAACTCGATGGACGCGGACGGCACGAAGGACGGCTACGACCTCGAGATGATCGAGGCCGTCCGCAAGCACGTCACCGTTCCGCTGATCGCGAGCGGCGGCGCGGGCCGGCTCGACCACTTCCCGCCGGCCGTCGGGGCGGGCGCCGACGCGGTGCTGGCCGCGTCCGTCTTCCACTTCGGCGACCTGCGGATCGGCGAGGTCAAGGAGACCCTGCGCGAGGCGGGACACCCCGTCCGCTGACGATCCCGCGCGCCGTCCACGGCCCGCACCCGGGCGGCGATCCGCTGCCGGGCGCGGGCCGTGCCGCGTTCCGGGCGTTCGGGTTCGGCGCTCCGGGCGGCGGGGACGGGCGCCGCGGACCGTGACGGACGGGACGCCGCTCGACGGGTGGGCGGCACGCGGGCGGGTCCCCGGGGGCAGCACGGCACCGACATGTCCGCACGGAGCCGTGGGCAGGTTCGTACGCCATCGGGGGCCGGGTCCGTGCGGGCGTCGGGCGCCTCCGCGGCGCGCTCGCGCCGGCGGAGGCGCGGTGCGCTCGCGAGGACCCGCGGAGCGCCCGGGCCGGGCCGTCGCGCGCGGACGGCGGGGGCACATGCGGGGCGCCGGCGGGCCGAGACCGGTGGTTCTGCCGATGTACGGGCCGGATCCAGGGCGGACAGTTGCCACCGCAACCATCGAGACGGACCCCGTCGTTCCGCGGAGCGCCTTCGTCACCCACGCCAGGGCGGTGCTCCGACCGCGGCGCGGGTCCGTCCTCCCTCACCGAGAGGACGCACCCACCGTGCAGCAGCCGAACCGCCCCTTCCCGGCCGCACCCGTCGGCCCCGACCCGTCCCCCCACCGCCCGAACCGGCTCACGGGCCGTCTCGCGCGGGCCGGTCTCGCGGTGCTCCTGGCCGCGGGCGGCCTCGTCGCCGCGCAGGCCGGCGGAGCCCAGGCCGCCGGCACGCAGGCCGTCCCGGTCCAGGCCGCCGCGAACCCGTACGAGCGTGGCCCCGCCCCCTCGAACGCCAGCATCGAGGCCACCCGCGGGTCGTACGCCGTCTCCCAGACCACCGTCTCCTCGCTGTCCGTCAGCGGATTCGGCGGCGGCACGGTCTACTACCCGAGCTCGACCGCGGACGGTACCTTCGGCGCGGTCGTCATCTCACCCGGGTACACGGCCTACCAGTCGTCCATCTCCTGGCTCGGGCCCCGGCTCGCCTCCCAGGGCTTCGTGGTGTTCACCATCGACACCAACACCACCCTCGACCAGCCCGACAGCCGGGGCCGGCAACTGCTGGCCGCGCTCGACTACCTGACCCAGAGCAGTTCCGTGCGGACCAGGATCGACAGCAGCCGACTCGGTGTCATGGGCCACTCGATGGGCGGCGGCGGCACCCTGGAGGCCGCGAAGAGCCGCCCCTCGCTCCAGGCGGCGATCCCCCTCACCGGCTGGAACCTGGACACCACCTGGCCGGAGATCAAGACGCCGACCCTGATCGTGGGCGCCGACGGCGACACGATCGCGCCGGTGGCCACACACTCCAAGCCCTTCTACGCGACTCTTCCGAGCACGCTCGACAAGGCGTACCTGGAGCTCCGGGGAGCCACCCACTTCACGCCCAACAGCTCGAACACGACGATCGCGAAGTACAGCATCTCGTGGCTGAAGCGGTTCATCGACAATGACACCCGCTACGAGCAGTTCCTCTGCCCGCTGCCCGCCGCCTCGCTGACGATCGCCGAGTACCGGGGCAACTGCCCGCACACCTCCTGACCCCCGGTACGGTCCGATCACGCTCCGCGCTCCGACCGTACCCAGGTGACGGCCGCCCCTCCGGTGGCCGTCACCCGCGTGTGTCCGGGGCCCCGCACCACCCGCGGACGCTCGCCGCCCCACCGGCGCGGCGGGACGTGCCGACGAGCCGCCCGGCGGCGCCGAGGGCCTCCCGGGGGAGGGCCTCGGCGCTTGTGCGGGTGCACAAGCCTTGCCCGCCGAGCCTGGGAGCGCGCCCAGCCATCGGTCCCGCGAAGAGCCTGTCCGCCCAGTTCACAGGGGTTTTCGGGGCCCGATGGGGCAAGTGAACGAGGGTCTTCCGCCTTCGTTTACGCAGAAGTAACGTGCTGGTCGTGACGGGAAACGTGACAGCGCGAAGTCCAAGGGCGGCGGCGGGCCGGAGCACGTTACCGCCGGGCGTCCGGGGAGTGCCGGACGAGCCCGGCCGGGTCCGCGGTCCCGGCCGGCCTCCGGCTCCGGGGCGGGAGCCGGAACCACCCCCCGGTCCGGATCTCCCGCCCCCACCGCCCACCACGCCCCGACGCCAGGCGCACCCCGGTCCCGCGGGGCGGTTCGCCGTGGACCCTGCCGGGCAGGCCGGGACCGCCGAGCCCGTCGAACCGCTCGGTCCCTCCGGGCGGTCGGTCGCCGAACGCACCGGGCAAGCGGGTCCCGCCGCTTCCGCAGTGCCGGGCGGTGACACGTGCCCGGCCGGCTCGGGCGGTGACACGTGCCCGGGCGGCTCGGGCTGGGCCCCGGAGGGGCTGCTGCCGCTGCTGGTGGCGGCCGAGCGGGAGCGTGACGCCCGGGCCGCCGGGGCGGACGCGGCGGTGGTCCTCCGCGCGGCGGGGGCGGGCGGGGCCGGCGCGGCGGCGCTCGACACCGCCGAGGCCGCCGGACTCCTCCAGTTCGCCGGGGGCCGTATCCACCTCGTCGATCCGGGCCTGGCCCGCACCGTCTACGCGGCGGCCCCGCCCGCCCGCCGCCGCGCGGCCCACCGGCTGCTGGCCGACGCCCACACCGGAGGGCCGGGCGCCCTGCCCGTCCTCTTCCACCGGGCCGCGGCGGCCACCGCGCCCGCGCCCGGCCTCGGCGACGCGCTCGCCGCCGCGGCGGCACAGCCGGACGGTGGACCGGCTCACGCGGAGCGGTCGGCGGCCTGGGCCCGGTCCGCCGAACTCGCCGCCGACGAGGGACCGCGCGCCGTACGGCTGGTCAACGCCGCCGATCAGGCCCGGCTGGCGGGACTTCCGCACCGCGCACGGGAGTTGCTCGCGCAGGTCGGTGCCGAGAGCCCGCACGACGCCGTGCGCGGCGCGGCCCAACTGGTGAGCGGACAGCTGGCCCTCCAGGACCGTCCGGTCGCCGACGCGCGGGAAGCGCTGCTGCTGGCCGCCGAGTTGCTGGCCCCCACCGACGGGCCCCGCGCCCTGACCGCCCGGTTCGCCGCCGTGGAGGCGGCCTGGGCGATGGGCGACGCGGCCGCGTGCCGGGAAGCCCTGGACATCGTTCCGGCGCGCCCGGAGGCCGACCGGCGGCTCGCGGCGTACCGGACGGGGCTGTCCGCCGTGCTGCGCGGCCGTCCGGACACCGGGCGGCCGCCGTTGCGGGAGGCGATGGCCGGGGCGGGCGCGGCCGCGTTCCTGGACGGCCCGGAGGTCCTCCTGCGGGCCGGGGGCGCCGCCCTCGTCGTCGGTGACCTCCCCGCCGCGGCCCGCGTCCACTCCCGTGCGCTCGCCGTCGCCAGGGCGCGGGGCCCGTACACCCTGATCGCCCAGGCACTGGAACGCCTGGCCTACGGAGAGCTGCGCGCCGGCCGGCACGCCCGCGCCCGCGCGCACGCCGAGGACGGCCTGCGCACGGCCCTCGGCGCCGGTCAGGACAACCTCGCGGCGCACCACCACGCGATCCTCGCGCTGGTGGCGTCGGTCGAGGGGTCCGCCGAGGCCGTCGCGGAGCACGCCGCGGCCGCCGAGCGCGTCGCCGCCGCCCACGGCCTCGCACAGGCGGCCACCCTGTCCCAGTGGGCGCGGGCCCGCGCCGACCTCGCGCGCGGGCGGCTCCCCGAAGCCGCCGCGCGGCTCGGCCCCCTGGTGGGCGCCGGCCCACGCCGAGGTCACTTCGCGGTACGGATGCTCGCCGTCCCCTGCTTCGTGGAGGCGGCGGCCCGCACCGGCCGGACGGACGCCGCCCGCGTCGCGACGGCCGAGTTCACCCGCTGGGCCGCGCAGGGCGCCGACGCCCAGGCGCCGGCCCAACTGGCCCGCTGCCGTGCGTTGTTGAGCGGCCCCGACGAGTGCGAGGCGCTGTTCACCGCCGCGCTCGCCCACCACGACGACGTGGCGGGGGACTTCGAGCGCGGCCGGACCCAACTCCTCTACGGCGCGTGGCTGCGGCGTCGGCGCAGACCGGGTGAGGCCCGGGTCCGGCTGCGGGACGCCCTGGTGTCCTTCGAGCGGGGCGGGGCCCTCGGCTGGGCCACCCAGGCGAGGGCCGAACTGCGGGCCACCGGCGACGCCGGACCGTGCGAGGCGGCCGGTCCGCTCGGACTCCTGACACCCCAGCAACTGCGGATCGCCCGCTGTGTGGCCGAGGGGGCGACCAACCGGGAGGTCGCGCTGCGGCTGTCCGTGAGCCCCCGCACCGTGGACCACCACCTGCGCAATGTCTTCGCCGCACTGGGGGTCCGTTCCCGCGTCGAGCTGTCCCGATGGGTGGACCGGGCCGAGAAGACCACCGCACAACCCTAGGTACCGACCGGGCGGTATGCCATCCTGCGGGATCAGGAGGTCCGGAGCACCCGTGTGCCGCGCGTCGGCCGACCGGGCGCCCCGGAGCGAGCCGACCCCGGTGGAGGACAGCGATATGCAGCACCTCGTACCCGCCCATGTCCGGGCCCTGCCCGGACCGCGGCCCCCGGTGGCGGCCGCCCGTCCGGTCGTCGACGCGGAGGCGCTCGCGGTACTGCACCGCGCCGCCCGGGCGCTGATGGCGGGGCTGCCCGAACTCACGGAACGCCTGATGGTCCTGCTGCGGGAGCGCGAACCCGCGTACCGCGCGGCCATGGAGGCCGACGCCGACAGCGTGCGCGACGAGGTGCAGCGGTCCCTGCGGCTCAACGTCGGATCCCTCATCCGGCCCGGCGAACTGCGCGAGGCCGCCCACCGCTGCTCCTGGGCCATCGGCAGGGCCCGCGCCGAACGCGGCCTGCCGCTGGACGCCCTGCTGCGCGCGTTCCGGCTCGGCGGCGGCATGATCTGGCAGGAGCTGGTCGACGAGACGACTCGCCGCCGCCCCTCCGACGCGCGACTGCTCGTCCACGTGGCCTCCGACGTCTGGAACTTCGTCGACGACCACTGCGCCGTCGTCACCGACGCCTACCGTCAGACGGAACGCGAGCTGATGTGGCGCAGGGAGAACCGGCTGCGGCTGATGACGGCCGCGCTGCTCGACGGCACCGCGCGGATCGCCGATCTGCCGGCCACCGCGGCCGCCCTGGGGCTTCCCGAGCAGGGCCGTTACGCGGTCGTGCTGGCCCGTCTGCCCGCCGGCCGGGCGTCGGCGGAGGCCGGGAGCCAGGTGCGCCTCTCGGGCCTGCGGGTCCTCTGGTACCGCGACCAGGGCCGCGACGACGGGGGCAGCTACGGCATCGTCCTGCTCGGCGACCACCCCTGCGGCGCCGAGCACCCCTGCGACGGCGACGAGCCCGGCCACGGCCACGACAGCGGTCTCCTCGGCGCCGCGCCCGGGCCGCGGCCCGGCTCCGCCGCCGACGGCGGTCCGGGCGGTGGCGGTCCGTGCGGAGGGGAGGGCTTCGGCGGGGACGGCCGTGGCGGCCAGTGCCCGCGGACGCACGGGCTCGACCTCGACGCGGGGGAGATCGCCCGCCGGCTGACCGCCCCGCCGACGGCCCGGGTCGGGGTGAGCCCCGTGGTGGACGGTCTCGCCGCGGTCGGCGACGCCCGCCGCCTGGCGGACACGGCGCTGCGGGCCTGCCCGCGATCCGGGGGAACCGTCGTCCTGGAGGAACACCTGCCCGCGGCGCTGGTCGTCTCCGCGCCGGTGCTCGGGGCGGCGCTCTCCGAGCGGGTGCTCGGGCCGCTGCTGCGGCTGGACCTGTCCGACCGGGACATCATGCTGGACACGCTGACGGCCTGGCTCGCCTGCGACGGTTCCGCCCAGCGGGCCGCCGGCCGGCTCTACTGCCACCGCAACACGGTCCTGAACCGCCTGCGCCGCTGCGAACAGCTCACCGGCCGCTCCCTGACCCGTCCCGCGGACGTCGTGGAACTGTCCCTCGCCCTGGCGGCCCACTCCCTGCTCACGCCGTGAGTGTCAGCCTTCGGCCGTGAGGCCCGGCCCGTCGTGCCGGCGGGCCTCACGCCTCCATACGTGAAAGAGAAGTTGCGCAATTTTTATTGCGCAACTTTTCTTTCGCGTCTAGCGTGAGCGTCATGGTGAGTCGAGACACGGCGGGCGACGAGAACCGCCGGATCACGGACGTGGGCACGCTCAAGGCCCTGGGGCACCCGTTGCGGATGGCCTTGTACCGGGCCTTGTTCGTCGCCGGTGCCGCCACCGCCTCGCAGTTGGGCGAGCAGGTCGACGAGGCGCCTTCGCTGGTCAGCTACCACCTGCGCAAGCTCGCCGAGCACGGGCTGATCGAGGAGGCCGAGCCGCGCAGCGGGGACGGCCGCGAGCGGTGGTGGCAGCCGACGTCGCGCGGTCTCAGCGTCCGTGACGTCGACTTCCGGGGCGCGCCGGAGAAGGAGGCCGCCCATCTCGCCTTCACCCGGCTCCACCACGACCAGCGCGCGGAGCTGTACCGGCGCTACCTCGACGAACGGGCCACCTGGCCGGCTGAGTGGAACGACAGCGCGGCCGACGAGGAGCACGTCCTGCGGCTGACGGCGGCTCAACTGGGCGAGTTGCAGGAGGCCTTGCGCGCCGTCATCGAGAAGTACGGCGAGAAGGGCCGCGCGGACGAAGCGGCCGGCGACACCGAGGGGCGCGAGCACGTCGCGCTGCACCTGTACGCCTTCCCGTTCCGCGTCTGACCCGGGAGGACCGGCTCCGTGACCGCGACCGTCGTACCGACCCCCGGTCAGGCCTCCGCCCGGGCCTCCGGCGCACCCGCCCATCGCGACGGCAACGTCCTGCGCTGGCTCGGTGCCTACACCTCGTCGATGATCGGCGACAACGTCTTCTACCTCGCTCTGTCCTGGGCCGCCGTCCAGGCCGGCACGCCCTCCCAGGCGGGGCTGGTGATGGCCGTCAGCGCCGTGCCGCGGGCCCTGCTGATGCTGGGCGGAGGGGTGGTCGCCGACCGGTACGGGCCGAGGAAGGTCGTCATCGGCAGCGACGCGGTGCGCTGCGTGGCGGTACTGACGGTCGCCGCACTGCTCTTCGCGGCCTCTCCCGGACTGTGGCTGCTGGCACTGCTCGCGGTCGTCTTCGGCATCGTCGACGCCGTGTTCATGCCGGCCGTGGGGGCCCTCCCCGCCCGGATCACCGGCCGGGACCAGCTGGCCCGGGTGCAGGGCATGCGGGGTCTCGCGATCCGTTTCGCCAACGTGGTGGGCGCCCCGCTCGGCGGACTGGGCGTGGCCCTCGGCGGTTCGGCGGCGGCGTTCGCGCTGGCGGGCGCGCTCATAGCCGTGTCGGTGCCGCTGCTGGTCCGCGTACGCGTGCGGGACCTGCCGCCGGACGACGCGGCGGGCCCGGCGGACCGCACCGCCTGGCGTGACCTCGGCGACGGTCTGCGCTACATCCGCGGCCACCGCGTCCTCGCCCCCCTCATCGCCGCCATCGCGCTCGGCGACCTCGGCTTCGTGGGACCGCTGAACGTGGGACTGACCCTGCTCGCCGACCGGCGTGGCTGGGGCGCCTCCGGGATGGGCTGGGTGATCGCCGGGTTCGGGCTCGGCGCGGGAGCCGCCGCACTGCTGCTGACCCTGCGCGGACGGCTGCCGCGCGCGGGCGGCGTCGCCGCCGTGGCCGTCCTGGGCGGCTCCGTCGCGATCGGTGCGATCGCCTTCGTGCCGAGCGTCGCGGGGGCCGTCGGCGCCGCTCTGGCCGTCGGACTGCTCGCCGGGCTCAGCGGCGCCCTGTGCGGTGCCCTGCTCCAGACCCAGGCCGACCCCGCCTACCTGGGCCGGGTCACCGCCGTCGTCGGCATCGTCAGTCTCGGCCTCGCGCCGCTCAGCATGCCGCTGACCGCCGTCGCGATCGGCCGGTGGGGCACCGGGCCCGTCTTCGTCACCAGTGCCGTGGTGTGCGGCCTCGGCGGCGTCCTCGCCCTGTGCGTGCGGGACCTGCGGCGCGCGGAACTGCCCCGCTGACGGGGAGCGGCCGGCGGGGTGCGGAGGCCCGCCGATCCGGTCGCCCCGGTCCTGCCGTCCGTCCGCTCCGTCCGCCCTGGCCAGGCCGCCGCTCCAACGGTCCGGCGCTCCCGCCGCGCGCGCCGCTCCGCGTGGTCCGGCGGCCCCGCGCTGCGGCGTCCCGCGCCGGGGCCCTTCGTGCCCCGCTCCGGTGCCCGTGCCGGAGCCTCGCGTGCCCGGCTCCGGTGTCCCGCGCAGAGGCCCCTCGTGCCCCGCTCCGGTGCCCCCGCCAGGCCCCTGCGTCCCCTCAGAGCCCCAGTTGTTTCGCCTCGTGGAGCTTGGCGACCGCTTCCTTGTCGCCGTCCAGAGCGACGTCCGCCACGCCCTGGCGGCCGAACGCGAACAGCAGCAGTTCCGAGGGCTCGCCGGTCACCGTCACGACCGGCGTGCCCTTGTTCAGCACCGTCGTCTGGCCGTTCGGGCGGCGCAGGACGACACCCGTCGGGGCGTGGCGGCCCATCAGCTTGGCCGTGCGGTCCAGGCGCGACCAGAGGGCCTCCTGGAACACCGCGTCCAGCTCGCGCGGCGTCCAGTCCGGCTCGGCGCGCCGCACGTCCTCGGTGTGGACGTAGAACTCGACCACGTTCGACGCCTCGTCGATCTGCTTCAGGGAGAACGGCGAGAAGCGGGGCGGCCCGGTCCGGAGCAGCTCGATCAGCTCCTCGTACGGCTTCCCGGCGAACTCCGTCATCACCCGCTCCAGACGGGGGCCCAGCTGTTTGACGAGGAGCCCCCCGGCCGCGTCGGGGCGGCGCTCACGGACCACCACGTGCGCGGCGAGGTCCCGGCTGGTCCAACCCTCGCACAGGGTCGGGGCGTCCGGGCCCACGGCCTCCAACAGATCGGCGAGGAGAAGTCGTTCACGCTTCGCATGGGTCGACATGCGGCAAGCCTACGACCCGGCTGCCACCGCGCCCAGTGGAGCGCGGGCCGGTCGCGGCGGGTCCGCCGACCGGACGGCCGTCCGGCCCGCAGGTGGACGGCCGCGTGGCCACGCCCCCGGGTGACCGCGTGGTCACGCCCCGGGACGACCACGGGACCCGGAACGTGGACGACCGTGGGGTCCGGCCTGTGGACAACGGCCGGACGTGACGGTCCGGGGCGGCAGAATGGCGACCATGACCAGCACGCCGTCGCCCAGCAGCCTGGACCCCGCGATCGCCGCCCGCCTCAAGCGCGGCGCCGACGGACTCGTCCCCGCCATCGCCCAGCAGTACGACACCGGTGAGGTGCTGATGCTCGGCTGGATGGACGACGAGGCCCTGCACCGCACGCTCACCACGGGCCGCTGCACCTACTGGTCGCGCAGCCGCCAGGAGTACTGGGTCAAGGGCGACACCTCCGGCCACTTCCAGCACGTCAGGTCCGTGGCCCTGGACTGCGACGCCGACACGCTCCTGGTGCGCGTCGACCAGGTGGGCGCCGCCTGCCACACCGGGGACCGCACCTGCTTCGACGCCGACGTCCTGCTGAAGGACGCCGACCACCGCCCCGAGGACGCCGATTCCGGCGCACCGGCCCGGAATCAGTAGGGTCAGCAGCCATGGATCTCGAGACGTTCCGCAAGCTGGCCACCGACCGCCGTGTCATCCCCGTCAGCCGCAAACTGCTCGCGGACGGCGACACGCCGGTCGCGCTCTACCGCAAGCTGGCCGCCGAACGCCCCGGCACCTTCCTGCTCGAATCCGCCGAGAACGGCCGCACCTCCCTGTCCTGGTCCCGCTACTCCTTCGTGGGCGTCCGCTCCGCCGCGACCCTCACCGAGCGGGACGGACAGGCGCACTGGCACGGCACCCCGCCGGTCGGCGTGCCCGTGGACGGCGACCCCCTCGCGGCCCTGCGCGCCACCATCGAGGCGCTGCACACCCCGCAGGGCGAGGGTCTGCCCCCGTTCACCGGCGGCATGGTCGGCTATCTGGGCTACGACATCGTCCGCCGCCTGGAGAAGATCGGCCCCGGCGAGCGGGACGACCTGAAGCTGCCCGAGCTGACCATGCTGCTCACCAGCGACCTCGCCGTCCTCGACCACTGGGACGGCTCGGTCCAGCTGATCGCCAACGCGATCAACCACAACGACCTCGACACCGGCGTCGACGAGGCCTACGCGGACGCCGTCGCCCGCCTCGACGCCATGGAGGCCGACCTCTCGCGCCCGGTGTCCCAGCCGCCCGCGGCGCTCCCGCCCTCCGAACTCCCCGAGTACACCGCGCTCTGGGGCGGCCCCGACTTCCAGGACGCCGTCGAGGACATCAAGGAGCGCATCCGGGCCGGCGAGGCCTTCCAGGTCGTCCCCTCCCAGCGCTTCGAAACCCCCTGCACGGCCAGCGCGTTGGACGTCTACCGGGTCCTGCGGGCGACCAACCCCTCGCCGTACATGTACCTGTTCCGGTTCGACGGCTTCGACGTCGTCGGATCCTCCCCGGAGGCCCTGGTCAAGGTCGAGGGCGGGCAGGCGATGGTGCACCCCATCGCGGGCACCCGGCCGCGCGGCGCGACCGTCCAGGACGACCAGGCCCTCGCCGACGAACTGCTCGCCGACCCCAAGGAGCGCGCCGAGCACCTCATGCTCGTCGACCTGGGACGCAACGACCTGGGACGGGTCTGCGAGCCCGGCTCCGTCGAGGTCGTCGACTTCATGTCCATCGAGCGGTACTCGCACGTGATGCACATCGTCTCCACGGTGACCGGACGGGTCGCCGCGGGCCGCACGGCCTTCGACGTGCTCACCGCCTGCTTCCCCGCCGGCACCCTCTCCGGGGCGCCCAAGCCGCGCGCGATGCAGATCATCGACGAACTGGAGCCCTCCCGGCGCGGGTTGTACGGCGGCTGCGTCGGCTATCTCGACTTCGCCGGCGACTCCGACACCGCCATCGCCATCCGTACGGCCCTGCTGCGCGACGGCACGGCGTACGTCCAGGCCGGCGCCGGCATCGTCGCCGACTCCGTGCCCGCCGCGGAGGACGACGAATGCCGCAACAAGGCCGCGGCGGTCCTGCGCGCGGTCCACACGGCGAACCGGCTCGGGCGGCGGTAGGACGACAGGCGGTCCGGTCCTCCCGTCCGGGCGGTGTGACCCGGCCGATAGGACGAGGCTCACGTGAACCCCGGGTGACGGTTCGCCCGGGGTTCAGGCGATAGTGGACGACGTGACTGCCGTACCTCACCCCCGATCCGAAGCCGCGGGACCCGCCCGGTCCGGCCGCCGCACCCTCGCCGTGACCCTGCTGAGCGGCGCGCTCGGCGCGGCCGTGACCCTGCTGTCCACCCGGCAGAACTGGATGGAGGGGACCGCGACCGTGGCCGGCGGCGCCTTCCCGCTGACCGCCCGGGGCAGCGATGTCACGGGTGTGCCCGCGGCACTGGCGATAGTGGGCCTCGCCGCCCTCGTCGCCGTCTTCGCCGTACGCCGCTCGGGCCGCCTGCTGGTCTCCGCGCTGCTCGCGCTCTCCGGCGCCGGCGCGGTCGTCGCCGCCGTCCTCGGCGCGAGCGACAGCTCCGCCCTCGACGAGCGGGCCGCCGCCGCCTCCGGCAACACCGCCGCCACCGCGGCCGGGATCGGTCACACCGGCTGGCCGTACGTGGCCGCCGCGGGCGGGGCGCTCATCCTGCTCGCCGGACTGCTCGCGCTGCGCTACGGACGGCTGTGGCCCGTCATGTCCGGCCGCTACGAACGCGACGGCAGGCCCCGGCCCCGCAAGGCCAAGCCGGTCGACCCGGACCGCCCCGAGGACATCTGGAAGGCACTCGACCGCGGCGAGGACCCGACGGGTCCCGGCCCGGCGGGGACCTAGGCCCCGCGGGTCCCACGCCGTCGTGCCCCGGGGGCCGTCCTCGGGCCGCGCCCAGGGCCCGTGCTCGTCACCGGGCCGGACGGACGCCCGAGGACCGACCCCCGCACACGGCGGGCCCGCGCGTACGGGACAATGGACGGTGAGCGTCCGACTCACACACGCATACAGCAACGAGGAGCAAGTCATGGCGGGCAGCAGCCACGGTCACACCCCGGCCGCCTGGACCGGTGTCACAATCGCCTTCATCGGTTTCTGCATCGCGGGCGCCTACATGGTGATGGCCGAACCGCTGGGCTTCTGGGCCGGCATGGTCGTCGTCGTCCTCGGCGGCGTCGTGGGCATGGTCATGCGGAGCATGGGACTGGGCCAGCCGAAGACCTCTCCCGCGCTCGCGCACACGACGCGCGAGACCGTCGGCGCCGACGCCTGACCCACCCGGGCTTCACGGAAGGGGGGCCCCGCCCCCGCCCGGGGCGCCCGGGCGGCCGCCCCCCACGACACGCTCCCCGTGCTCACCGGCGTGCGGATCGAGATCGAGGGCGACCGGGT